>NZ_JAOVZW010000020.1 GCF_026460885.1 Chryseobacterium formosum | reverse complement strand
TTTACCAATACCCAAAATGACCTTACATTTTGAGTATGAAGCCAGTCGCTATGATCCAAGTTGTGAGCATAATGCTTATATACAGCAGCACGGTGATTTTCCGATTAACTTTCCGAAGGATATTGTGTTGACGAAGCAGTAGTAATGAGAAGAATAATTATAGTATTAATGCTAATTGTAACCATATTAAATAGTTGCAGAAGCGAACATATTGAGCTCAGATCAAGAAATGCTGTCAAGATATATGACAATGAGCTAAAAATAAAGATTGTCCCATGCAAAAATAGAATGATTGTAAAGGCAGTTTACCATGCTCCGATTATAGAACGAAGACAGAATTCTTCTATAAAAATTATAAGTAATAAAAAAGTAAGATTTAGAAAAATATATCCTAAACATGATTATTTTAAAATTATAGAATGCTTTGAAAATATTGATGAAGAACTAATGAGATTTCCCAAGACCAGCACAGATTCAAATGGTATTTGGACCCTACAAATTGGTCCTATGGATGCAGAGTTTGTTAGTATAAAATATAAAAAGGGAAGATATAAGAAAGATGTATTTGGTCGCAGCATGAGCCCACTATATGGTTACTTTTTTACAACTTCCGAAATGATTTTAGAAAAAGCACAACTTGAGCTTAAAGATTTGGATAGATAAAAATGCCCCCCCCCCTTATTAATTTTTAAAATAATATTATAATGATAAAATAGTAGAAGTGGTTAACATTATGAAAACAAAAGTATATATAACCTGTTGTGTATTATAATAAAAAAAAGAAAAAGGCGTTCATTTGATTGATAATGAGCATTTGGAGTTGCTGTCTTTTTTAGGATACAATTTTTATAATCTTAAAAGTGAAAATGCCAGAAAATTATAAGTACGAAAATAGATTAACTGGAGAAATATCAAAAAGGATGAGGTTTAAACTTCATCCTTTTTTGTTTTAATTAAACACAAATTTCACAAATATTTTTCCCAAATAAACTCAAATACCAGCGTTTTAACTTTTGTTTTTTTCCTTCAAACCAAAAGAAAAGAACATAATTTATACAAGCAATGTAATAAACCATACAATTCTAAGATTTTCCTTCTTATTAATTTTGTACCATAGAAATTGATTATGGAAAGGCTAAATAATATCTCACGAAAAGATTTTCTTAAAAACTCTGCTTTAGCAATGGCTGGAATTTCTTTAACGCCCGCAATGATGAACGCAAATACGGTTTCTGAAGATAAATTTTTATCAGAAAACGGAAAATTAATTTTAAAAAATGTCCGTCTTGAAACCGGTTTTGAATATGAAGAAGACGAAGTGGTTTCAACAAAAACAGATTTGTTTTTAATAGAAATCGAAAACGGAAAAATTTCGAAAATAGCTCCAAATAATTCAAAAGCGAAAGCCGTTGACGCAAAAGGATTTTTGATGCTTCCGGCTTTTAAAGACATGCATATTCATTTGGATAAAACTTTTTACGGTGACAAATGGCAAGCTGTAAGAAAAAGAAAAGGTGGAGTAAAAGGAATGATTGCTTTGGAAGAACAAATCATGCCTGAAGTTCTTAAAAACTCAACTTTTAAAGCCGAAAAAATGATTGAGTTGCTTCAGTCAAAAGGAACAGCTTTTGCAAGGAGTCATGTGAATATTGAGCCGACTTCCAAATTAGGTTCTCTGAAAAATCTTCAGAAAGCTTTAGAGAATAAAAATAAAAGTTTTGGTGCTGAAATCGTTGCTTTTCCGCAACACGGTGTTTTTTACAAAAACTCTGTTCCTTACCTGAAAGAAGCAGCTAAGATGAATATTGATTTCATCGGTGGAGTAGATCCTTTTTCAATTGATGGAGCGATTGAAAAAACGATGGATTTCACGGTTCAGTTGGCTTTAGACCATCAAAAAGGAATTGATATTCACTTGCATGAAACTGGCGAATCGGGTTTAAAAACTGTAGAATATTTAATTGATAAAGTCAACGAAAATCCTTCTCTGAAAGGAAAAACGTTTTTGAGCCATTGTTTTGTTTTGGGCAAATTAGATAAAACAAAACAGGAAGAAATTGCAGAAAAATTAAGGAATGCACAAGTCGGAATTGTTTCGACCATTCCTTTTGGAAATCTAATTATGCCTCTTCCGACTTTGCAAAAACATAACGTTACGGTTTACACTGGAAATGACAGCATTGTCGATCACTGGAATACGTACGGAACGGGAAGTGTTTTGGAAAAAGCCAATCTTTATGCTCAACTGTACGGTCAATCAACTGAGTTTTTACTTTCAAGAAGTTTAAAAATGGCGACAGCAAATTTACTTCCTTTGGATGATAAAGGAATTCAACAATGGCCTAAAATTGGTGATGATGCAGATTTGGTTTTGTTGAATGCAAGTTGTTCAGCAGAAGCCGTTTCGAGAATTTCAAATGTGGAGTCTCTCGTTTATAAAGGAAATGTAGTGTTTTAATTAAAAAATCAGGTGATGAAAGTTTTAGTATTTATTTTGTTTTTAATCAGTTTAAATACATGCGGAAAAAACTCAACTCAACCTGCAAAAGAAAATATGGTTTTAGATAAAAATGTAATTGAGCTTGTAAAAAGCAATGATGTGGAAGGTGTAAGAATGGCTTTGGAAAACGGAGCCGATGTAAATGCAAAAGATTCGAGAGGGCGGTCTTTGTTGCTTCTTGCTGCAGTCGGAAAAAAGATAAAAATTGCCAAGCTTTTAGTAGAATTTGGTGCTGATGTGAATTTGCAGGATCAGCAATTGGACAGTCCGTTTTTGTACGCTGGAGCAAACGGACAAACAGAATTGGTGAAATTATTTCTAAAAAATGGAGCAAAATTTGACGTTTTCAACCGATACAATGGAACAGCTTTGATTCCGGCTTGTGAAAGAGGTCATGTGGAAACTGTGAAAGTTTTAACCAATATATTAGGTTTTCCGATTAATCATGTAAATCGGTTGGGTTGGACGGCTTTAATGGAAGCTGTAATTCTCGGTGACGGAAGTTTTAAGTATCAGCAAATTGTTAAGCTATTAAAAAGCAGAGGCGCAAAAGATATCGCCGATAAAGATGGAGTTACAACTTTGCAACACGCAAGGTTATTGGGTTTTGATGAAATTGTTAAAATATTAGAGTCGTAAAGAGACAAAAGTTGTTTCTGAAAAATGATTTTCTATATTAAATTTTATTAATTTTAGAGGAAAATCATTGGTGATGAATCAGCAGTCTGATCACTTTCCGGTTTTGGGAATTCAGGATTTTCGCAAAGACCGATCACTGGGCAGTAATTTATTGTTCAACGAACTTTTTGGTGAGCGTACAATTGACCATCCTCATAAGCACGATTTTTTTATAATTAATATTTTTGAACAGGGAAAAGGCAGTCACACCATCGATTTTGTAGATTATGAAGTGAAAAGTCATCAGATTCATTTGGTTTTTCCTGATCAGGTTCATCAATGGGATATTCAGAAAGGAACTTTAGGTTATCAATTGATGATTAGCAGAAATTGGTTTGAGATTTTAGTCCCTACTTTAATGTTTTCACAGTCATTTTATCAAAATCATCCAGTTATTGATCTTTCGGAAAAGAGTTTCAATTCTGTTATGTATGAATTTAAAGCAATTCAAGAAACTTTAAAAGACGAAAACATCTTTTGGGAAATTATTTTAAAAAGAAGCGAAGTTATTGGGTTATTAATCAGTAAAGCGGTTGAATTTATATTTAATAATGACGAACAGTATCATTCTAATCCGGTATTTTCAAAATATTTAAATCTTATTGATGAACATTTTAAAGAAGAACGTTCGGTTTCTTTTTATGCTGAAAAACTCAATATTTCTCCAAATTATTTAAATATTATCTGTAAAAAAAGTATCAATTCCTCAGCTTCATCATTGATTCAGGACAGAATTTTATTGGAAGCAAAACGTCTTTTAAAAGTTTCAAAAATGTCGGTGAAAGATATTGTTTTTGATTTAGGGTTTTACGATCAGGCAAGTTTTTCAAAATTCTTCAAATCTCAAACGGGGATGACCCCTTCTCAATTCAAAGAATAATTTATTCAAACAAAAATTCCTCAGAAAATATTTCTAAGGAACTTTATTATTTAAATTTTATCTTACAATCCAGACCATCCGATTGCCCATGTTGGTGTAGCTTCTATGTTTCCGGCTCCTGTTGCAGAAGTAATTTCATTAAAAGTATTGGCTGAAAGAGTAACGGCAGTTCCGGCGCTAGATTTTGCTGAAACTTTATTGGTAACCGTTGATTGAAATAAAATATCTTTTATCTTGCTTTGACCATCAAAATGACTTACAGTTGCATCGCTTTCAAGATTAATTCCATTTGTCCAGCTTGAAATCACTGCGTTTTCAATTGTTGCGTGCGCTCCTGAAGACAGCCGAATTCCGTTTGATTCTCCAGTATTATTTCCGCCAATTATAGTTACATTTTTGATGATAACATTTGTTTGTGGAGTAGCTGTAGGGTTTGTTGCGTTGTTGATGCCCTTTATTGCGTTGTTTCCTGTGCCATCTGCTTTTCTTTTGGTATAAATTCCTGTTGCAGCTCCAATCCATCCATCTTTAAAACTGAGGGCGTTGTTTGCATTTCCAATCGAAACAATATTAGAAATGTTTACTGTTCCTCCATAAATTTCAATTCCGTCATCTCCTGAATTTAATAAAGCAACACTTTCCACTCTCGTGGCATTTCCTACACCAAATAAAGATGCTCCGTTAAACTTTTGGGTTCCGAAATTAGCTCCTGCATATTGGATTCTTACATAATTTAGAGCACCAGAATTATCAGCTTCATCAGTTCCTCCATAAGGTGAATTTCCGATTTCTGATAAACTAGAACTCCCTGTGTTAATTGGAGCTTTTCCACAAATTACAATTCCTCCCCAATTTCCTGCTACAGTTGTTTCTGAAGTAAATAAAATGGGAGAACCTGCAGTTCCATTGGCGTAAATTTTCCCTCCTTGTTCAACTAAAACATAAGATGCAGCACCTGCGGTTGCGGTAATTTTTGTACCTGCAGGAATGACTAAAGTTCCGCCATTTTTAACTGTAACAACACCATTAAGTTTATATAATTTCATGGGATCAAGCGTTACAACTTGCCCGTTGGACACATCACCTTTAAAATTATTAGGATCGACAGCAATTCCTGTAGGTGTAATGGTTGTAAATGTGTCCTCATCTTCACTGCAAGAATAAATAGTGAATGACGCACCTATAATAAAAGCCGCAATGATTATTTTAAAGTGATTTTTCTTCATAATTGTCGGATTATTCTCTTTCAACGGTATTTTTATTGATCTATTTTGAATGAGAAGACCAAATTACCATTTTTCTGCTTAGTTTCCCAATTCAGAATCAGATGAATTAATATTTAACATTAAATGTCTGTAAAAAGAACCACGCTCGGAAATTATTTCTGAGCGTGGTTTTCAATTTGATATGAAGAAACTAATTACTTAAATTCTTATAATCCAGCCCAACCTGTAGCCCAAGTTGGAGTGTTTATTCCATTTCCTGCACCAGTTGCAGAAGCATTTTCTGAATAAGTGTTTGCTAAGATTGTTACGGCTGCACCTGCTGTATTTTTAGCAGAAGCTTTAGTAGCAACATTTGTATCAAATTTAACGTTAGTAATCTTGTTACCACCGTTGAAATAAGCTACAGAAGCATCATGCTCTACATTGATACCAGTAGTCCAGTTAGATAATACTAAGTTATCAAAAGTACCATAAGTACCAACTCTTAATTTTAATGCATCAGCTTCACCTGTTGTACCTCCGATGAAAGTTGCATTTTTAATAGTAGGGTTAGATCTTGGGTTTGCGTTGTTATCCAAAGAGTTGTTATCAGCTTCAATACCTCTGTTACCAACACCGTTTGCTCTTCTTTTTGTATAAATGTTTGTTGCAGTTCCGTTCCAACCTTCAGTCCAGTCGAAAGCGTCATCTTCGTTAGCAACAGAAACGATGTTTGATACGTTTACTGTTCCACCGAAAAATTCGATACCGTCATCAGATCCGTTGATTAAAGAAACGTTATCAATTGTAGTTCCGTTACCAACTCCGAAAAGAGAAAGACCGTTGAATTCTTTATCACCTGTAAAGATTGCACCTGCATATTCAATTCTTACGAATTTTAAGATTCCAGAATTATCAGAAACATTCGTTCCTCCGTATGTTGCATTACCAACTTCAGCAGTTGCAGTAGTTCCTTTATTGATAGGAGCTTTACCACAGATTACTAAACCTCCCCAACTTCCTGGCGTAGGGTTTGGTGAAGTCATTACAATTGGAGAAGAAGCTGTACCGTTTGCGTAGATTTTACCATCTTGCTCTACTGTAATATAAGCAGAAGTACCACCTGAAGCTTCAATTCTTGTTCCTGCAGGAATTACTAATGTACCACCAGCTTTTACAGCAACGGCACCTGTAAGTTTATAAACTTTTGTTGCATCTAAAGTTACTGTTTCACCAGATTTTACTTCTCCCTTGAAGTTATTAGGATCAGAAGCAATACCTGTAGCGATGATTTCTTCATCATCATTATCACTACAAGATTGGAATACTACAGCTGTTGTCGACATAATGAATGCAGCAGCTAATAATTTTAAAGTGTTCTTTTTCATTTTACAATATTTTTATATTTATTTTTTATTTAGAATTCGTAAGAAATGCTTGCTCCTACAGCTGTTCCTCTTTTGTATTTTTTTGCTGCAAGTTCGTTTCCTGTTAATAGATTGTCTTGAACTCTTGTGAAATAAGGATTAATTAGGTTTCTTCCAGTGAAAGAGAAGCCCATTCCGTTTGATAATTTAAATTTCAAAGTAGCATCTAATGTGCTGAATGCCTTATCTACCATATTCCCTCTATTTTGTGTACCTAAAGAGTAAATATTATCTGAGATATAAGAGTATGAAACAACTAAGTCCATCGAATTTTTATTACCCCATTTCTGCTCTAAACCAATATTTGCATTGGCTAAGAAATCTGAAGCACCTTGCATTTTATCTTTTGTAACATTGAAGTTAGTAGAGTAGTTAGATTGTCCAGGTCCTGAATTTTCTTTAGCAACTTTGTCGTTGTCAAGTTCTTGTTCAGTATTCAAATAAGTACCGTTCAAGAATGCGTATAATCTTGTGTTTCCTGCACTGTAGATGTCTTTTCTGATTTCTGCTTCCACTCCATATACTCTTCCTGTGTCTCCCACGTTCATTACAGAAGTAGAGTTAGATGATGAATTGATGGTTACTCTTGCAAGAGGATTTTGGATGTATTTTCCAAATGCTGCTAATGATACCAACTCATTTTTACTTGGAAACCATTCCCATTTCAAATCTACATTGTAGTTGTCTGCAAGGTAGTTTGATTGGTTACCTAATGTGCTTTCTTCAATATCTTCATATTCGAAAGGAGCAATTTCTAGTAATAATGGAGAAGTGTAAGTTTTAGATCCGGCTAATCTTAAATTATGCTTATCATTCAAGCTATATTTCAAGTTGAAAGCTGGTAAAATCTTATTGTAATCTCTGTCTTGTTTTCCTTCCTGAATTGCAGTATTGTATTTAAGTTTCTGCATTAGATTTTCGTATCGTACTCCAACCTGTGCTGTAAACTTTTCGCTGAATTTGTAATCTACATTTACATAACCTGCATTATTAGTCATTTCAGAAGTAAATGTTTGTGGAACTAATGCTTGTTCCGGAGAATATTTCACATCACCTCTAAATGTTACAACATCAAAGAAAACTCCCGACTGATAATTGGCAAGGTTAAAGAATGTGTCATAGTTTTTAGGATCAACGAAGTAACTTCCCTGTACCGGTAAAATTCTAAAGTTGTACTGTGTTGCTTTGAAATCACTGTCTTTATATCTTCCACTATATCCTAATGTAATCTTTGCGTTTTCTCCTAATTTGTAATCTGCATGAATATCACCTACAAAATCATTCTCTAAAAGCTGATCATAATATCTGTTGTTTGCTCCAGGATTACTACTTGCGAAGAAACTATAGTTTTGCTGTTTATCAAAAACAGTTACATTCTGTTGTCTGTCTGGTCTTCTGCTGTCTAATCTGTTATATCCAACATTCCAAGATAATTTCAATGGCTCAGATAAAGTATGCTCACCTCGTAATTGGTTCACCAATAAATCGTTGATACGAGTTGTAGCCCTTCTTAGCTGAGTTGTATATCTTAACTGGTTAACATCATTGTCATAATAATCTCTGTTATATCCTGAGAAATTTCCTAATTTCTGCTCAGAAGTGTGGATATAATTTGATGATAGATTAATTTGATGATTAGGATTAATCTTGTAATTAATATTTACTAAGCCAGTTGTATTAGTAGTATATTTAAATTCTTCTGCTTGAGTGTATATTCTAAGAGCATCATCTTGTGCACTATATGTACCTCCCGTGATTCCATTGAAATATTCGTAGCTGTTATCAAAACCTCCATATCCGAAAATACTTAGCTTTCCTTGGCTTCCAACTTTGAAATTGGTTCCAAAGTCAAAACTCAAGTTAGAGTTGAAAGGATTGTTTACTTCCTGATCCTTCCAAGACGTATTAAAAACATATCCTTTATTTGCAACGGCATTTTTAGAAGGCTGTTCTAATTTAGCAAAACCAAAATAACTTGGTCCGTCCTGCAAGAAATAATTATTCTTCTGAACTGCATTAAAGTTTACAGAAGATCCTAAATTAATTTTAAAATAAGGCTTCCCTGTGTAAACTTTAGTTACAATATCAACGTTTGCTCCAGACATATCTCCCCAAAGTTTTGGGTTGTATACCTTCTCCAAACCAATGAAATCGATCATATCAGTTTTGATGATACTTAAATCTATGTTTTTGTATAAAGGATCGTTTGATGGAACCTGAAGTCCGTTAATGGTTGTAGAGTTGTTACGGTCACCTAGTCCACGGATGAAAATTTGTCCGCTTCCTTCTTGCTTTTGTGATCCGGTTGCTTTGGTTACGGCAACAGATACGTCACCTACACCTTGTTTTTCAAGCTGTACAGAACCAACTCTTTCGATTACCTCAACAGACTTTCTCTGTACACTGATGATATTAGATTCGCTACCTTTTTTTGTAGTTCCTTGAATCACAACTCCCTCAATTTTCTTTTCGCTTTTTAAGGTGTCGTTTTTTTCTTGAGCGTACATTAAAGTTCCAGATGTTGTAAGGAATAATGCAGCAATACTCAGTTTTCTAAAATTCATTTCTTTTTTACTAATTACTTTCGGTGCAAAGGAAGAAAAGTTTAGTCGTGTAAATGGTTTAGGGAAATTTAAATTTTTCTTAACTAAATATTACGAAATGGGAATTATTGTTAACTTTATGTGAACGATAACCTTTGTGTTAATCCATCATTCAAAAATTGTTAACTTTGAACCGTAAAAATTGAAAATGAACCAAAAGAAAATTCTTCTAATAGACGACGAACTCGATATCTTAGAGATTCTGTCTTACAATCTGGAAAAAGAAGGTTACGACATTTATACCGCTACAAATGGTAACGAAGGTATAGATAAAGCCAAAGAAATTATTCCAGATTTAATTTTATTAGATGTCATGATGCCCGAAAAAGACGGTATCGAAACTTGTCAGGAGCTTAGAAAAATAAAAGAATTGCAAAAATCTCTTATTGTTTTTCTTTCTGCAAGAAGTGAAGAGTTTTCTCAGCTGGCTGGTTTTCAAGCAGGAGCAAACGATTACATTGTGAAACTGATTAAACCGAAAATTCTTATTTCTAAAGTAAACGCATTGCTTCAGCTGACTTCTCAGGTTTCTGATAATGCTAAATTGATTGAAATCGGAGATTTGGTGATCGATAAAGATAACTTCCGAGTTTCAAAAAGCGGTCAACAGTTTTTGTTGCCTAAAAAAGAGTTCGATTTATTGTATCTTTTAGCTTCAAACACTGAAAAAGTTTTCAAAAGAGAAGAAATTCTTGAAAAAGTTTGGGGAAATGACGTAATTGTTGGTGAAAGAACAATTGATGTGCACATCCGTAGACTGAGAGAAAAACTTGGAATCAATACTATTCAGACTTTAAAAGGAATCGGATATAAACTGATTGTTTAATTTTAGAATTCCTAACTTTACATTCAACCCCAAAATTTTGTAAAATTGAAATTTTACAGACTTACTTTAGTTTCATCATGTTTGCTTACTTTGGTGATGCTCGTTTTAGTGATTATTTTTGATTCGCTAAAAGATATATATTACAACTCCTCTCAATTTAAGATTGGTCTTTTTCTATGTATTGTTTTTATTTTTATCATTAATTATGTGGTTTTAGAACTGCTGTTTAATTATTATGCTAAAAAACAAGTTATTAAAATCTCAAAAATTCTTCCCGAAGAAATTGTTTACAGCGATCAAAATAATATTACGCTGAAAGAATTAGGTGAAAGATTTTCAGATTTCAATCAGCAGCAAGTGACAGAGATGGATATGATGAAAGAAATGGAAAGTTACCGTAAAGAATATATCGGAAACGTTTCACATGAGCTCAAAACTCCGCTTTTTTCTATTCAGGGATATGTTGAAACTTTGGTTGATGGTGGAGTAGACAATATGACGATTCGTGATAAATATTTAGAGCGAATCGGAATTTCTGTTGAAAGATTGATTGCCATCGTAAATGATCTCGATATGATCAACCGTTTGGAAGCAGGAGAAATTAATCTTACGGTTTCAAAGTTTGATGTTAATATTTTAATTAAAGAAATATTTGATCTTCTCGATTTGGAAGCTGAAAAAAACAATACGGTTCTTCAACTTCAGACTTTACACAGTCAGATTTTTGTGGAAGCAGATAAACAGAAAGTTTCTCAGGTTTTTATTAATTTAATTTCAAATGCTATTCATTACGCCAACAGACAGGAGGCAAAAGTGGTGGTGAAGACAAGTGTTCTAAGAAATAAAGTCCTTATTGAAGTTATCGATAACGGAATGGGAATAAAAGCCGAACTTCTACCAAGGATTTTTGAAAGATTTTATCGTGTAGAAACAAGCAGAAGCCGAAGACAAGGTGGTTCAGGTTTGGGACTTGCCATTGTAAAGCACATTCTGGAAGCACATAACGAAAATATTACTGTAGAAAGTGTATACCTTGAAGGAACAAAATTCAGTTTTATGCTCGAAAAAAGTAAATGATTTTGCGGAATGTAAGGAAAAAAAAGTTTCTAAAAAATCATTAAATATTTTTTTGTGAAATCTCATTTATTATATATTTGCATCAAGAATTTATCATAATAAATAAAGGCAAAAAGTAATTGAAAAACTGATATGGTTTATAAGATCCGTGTAATATTAGATACTAAAGAAGATATTTTCCGAGATGTAGAAATCAAAGGAAAACAAACACTCTGGAACTTACATTTGGGAATTAAAAGTGCATTCAATCTTAGTGGAGATGAGTTGTCTACTTTTAATCTTCTTGAAGAGGATGGTACTGTCGTAAAAAGCGTACCTCTTGAAGATATGAGTGATGATGGTGATGGCGAAATTATGTCAGATGTTTACATCGATGAAGCCTTCGAATCTGCGGGTGACAAAGCTCAATTCCAATATGGGTTGCTTGATCTTTGGGAATTTTTCTGCGAGCTTGTAGAAGTGGTAGAAGAAACAAAAGGTGTGAATTATCCACTTACTGCATACAGATTCGGAAACGCACCACTAAAAGCTCCAAGCAAAAGCGGAAGCGCTGCAGGATCAAAAAACAAAAAATCGGCAATGCCTTTGATGGATGACGATTTCACTTTTGAAGATGATTTTGGAGTAAGCAGCACTTTTGTAGATGAAGATGATGATTTTGATGACGAGGAGGAAGATGACTATAACGATGACGTTTTCGATGATGAAGACGATGACAATGAAAGATAAAAATTAAAATATAACCCTGAATATTAGTTCAGGGTTTTTTGTTTCGATTAAATTTAAAACTCAATTCCTTATTTTTGTAAAAAGATTATCTCTCGCAGATTTTCCGGATTAGGCTGATTTTTATATCACAATCTGCTAAATCTGCACAATCAGCGAGAACTTATATTTGATTTAAATTATAAAACTTAAAAAAGATTTATCAAACAGAACATGTTTCTTAAATTTTAAAATGGAAATGAATATGGATTTACCTCAAGACTGGAAACACACCACCAATATATACGAAGTCAACGTAAGACAATATACCAAAGAAGGCACCTTCAGAGCATTTGAAAAAGAAATGCCACGACTAAAAAATATGGGAATAAAAACCTTGTGGTTTATGCCAATTACTCCGATTGCTCAGCAAAATAAAAAAGGAAGCCTGGGAAGCCCTTATGCGTCTTCGGATTTTACATCGATCAATCCTGAATTCGGAACCATGGATGATTTTATACATTTGGTCAATAAAGCGCATCGGTTAGGTTTAAAAGTAATTATTGATTGGGTTGCCAATCACACAGGTTGGGATCATGTTTGGACGAAAACCAGCCCTGAATTTTATTTAAAAGAAAACGGCACTTTCAAGATGGCTTCCGGAATGGATGACATCATTGAGCTGGATTATCAAAATAAAGAAATGCGTCAAAAAATGATTGATGCGATGAAATTTTGGATTGAAGAAACAGATATCGACGGTTTCAGATGTGATTTGGCTTCTTGGGTTGAAGTTGATTTTTGGAAGGAAGCAAGACCTGAAGTTGAAAAAATAAAACCTCTTTTTTGGATTGGTGAATTTGATGAATTGGAAAGTCCGGAATACGGGAAAGTTTTCGATGCAAGTTATTCTTGGAAATGGATGCACAAATCTGCTGACTTTTATAAAAATAACGAACCAATAAGCGAACTTATCGACTTACTCAAAAAATATTCTCAAATTGGAGATTCATCAATGAGAGCTTGGTTTACAACCAATCATGACGAAAATTCATGGAACGGAACCGAGTTTGAAAAATACGGTGACATCACAAAACCGATGGCAATATTTTCCACAACTTGGAACGGAATTCCATTATTGTATTCAGGTCAGGAACTACCCAATGTAAAAAGATTAGAATTTTTCGAAAGAGATCCAATACAATGGACAAATAATTACGAGATGGCCGATTTTTATAAAACTTTATTGGATTTAAAATCTTCAAACCCGGCTTTAAGAGGCGGAGATTCAAATGTTGTCACTTATCTTTTAAATACTTCTTCAAACGATAAAATTTTTGCTTATATCAGAAAAAATAAATGGAATGAAGTTTTAGTAGTCCTAAATTTCTCAAAAGAAGATGTTGAATTTACTATTGAAGATGAAAATTTATCAGGAGTTTTTAAAAACGTTTTTGATAAAACGAAAAGAGATTTCAGCAATAATAAAAAATTCAATTTTAGAGTTTCTGATTATGCCGTTTTTGAAAAATAAATTAAAAAAAGTTATGTGAAAAAATCTTCTAAGATTAAATCAAAATATATAACTTTAAAATGATCAATAGGAGCGGACTTTAGTCCGCTTTTAAATTAATTTGACAAAGGCTTTAGCCAAACTTAATATGAACAAATCTTCACTTATCGATAGTATTAAACTAAAACTCTCCGAGAAAATCCAGAATTTCGAGAAACTGATTTCAGAAACCCGTGCTTCCAGCAACGACACCAAAAGTTCGATGGGCGACAAATATGAAACGGGAAGAGAAATGCTTCAGCAGGAAATAAACAATCTCCAAATTCAGCTGAATGAAATTCTTAAACAAAAGGATTTCCTCAAAACTGTCTTACCAAAAGCTTCTGATAAAGCTGAAAAAGGAGCCATTGTGAAAACTGAAAAAGGATTATTTTTTATCTCTGTTTCTTTAGGCGAAATCAAAGTTGAGAATGAGAAAATCATTTGTATTTCGCCAGAATCTCCATTGGCAAAAGCAATGAATGGAAAACAGAAAAATGAGGTTTTTTCTTTGAATAATATGAATCAGAAAATCGTAGATATTCAGTAATTACAAACTCTTCCCACCAATATATTCCATCAGCGAATCTTTGTAATTTGGCGCAATGGCGATTTGTTCTTTTCCTATGACGATGTGATTTCTTTCAATCGCTTCAATTTTATCCAAACCAATGATATAAGAACGATGAATTCTCATAAATTGAGCAGAAGGTAATTCTTCTTCCAGCTTTCTCAGACTCATCAAAGTAAGAATTGGTTTTGGATTGTCTTTCAAATAAATTTTCACATAATCTTTCAAACCTTCAATGTACAGGATTTCGGAAAAGTTGATTTTGATTTGCTTGTATTCAGATTTTACGAAGAAAAATTCTTGTTTTCTTTCCGGTTTTGATACAGAAGCAGATTGCTGCGATTCGAAATAATTTCTGGCTTTTGAAGCTGCGCTCAGAAATTCATTATAATCAAATGGTTTTAATAAATAATCCAAAGCGTTGACTTTATAACCATCAATTGCATATTGGTCAAAAGCAGTTGTGAAAATCACTCGGCTGTTTTGCGGAAGAAGTTTTGAAAATTCCAAACCCGTCAAATCCGGCATTTGAATATCTAAGAAAAATAAATCGATGTCTTTTTGTTCTTCCAAAACCTGCATTGCTTCGATTGCACTGTTGCTTTTGTTTTTCAGTTCAAGAAAAGGCGTTTTCAGAACATAACTTTCGATTAAGTTCAACGCCATTGGTTCGTCGTCGGCAATTAGGCAGGTTATTTTTTTCATTGTTATTTCGTTTTCAATTTCACTTCCGCAATGTACATTCCGTCATTCAAACAAGAATGAAACTCGTGCTTTTCGTGATAAAGCAAGTTAAGCCTTTTTTGTAAATTCTCGACGCCAATTCCTGAACCGCTTTTGTCCGTATCCGTTTTTGGAAAATTGGAATTGGAAGCTGTGAAGTGAATTTCGTCTTCAACAATTTCCATTTTAAAACTGATATCCGAATGTTGTGTGGCAGAAACGCCGTGTTTAAAAGCATTTTCCACAATCGAAATAAACAACAATGGTGCAACTTCCAAATTCGGAATTTTCTTTGGAAAATTGGTGTAAACTTTTGTTTTGTCATTCAGTCTTAATGACATCAAATCAATGTATTTATTTAAAAAATCAATTTCTTCCGAAAGACTGATTTTATCGACATCGGTTTTGTACAAAAGATGTCGCATCAGTTTACTCAAACTGTGAACACTTTGTTTCGCTTTCTCCGAATCAAAATCAATCAATGAATAAATATTATTAAGCGAATTGAAGAAAAAGTGCGGTTGTAATTGATATTTCAGATGTTTAAGTTCAGACTGCAGTTTGATATTATCAGCCTCGATTTTCATTTCTTCCGCTTTCTGCATTTTTTTGCTGGCATTAATAGCAATCGAGAATGCGACAGGAATCAGATAAATCAGGAAGTCGAAAAAATAACGCATTCCTTCTGGCGGACGTTTTCCCAACATTTTTGGTCGGTCTGGCTCAAGCAGTTCAAAAATTTGACTTTTGACAACGATAAGTATGACAAGCAGTAAAAAATTGGATGTGAAAAACCACAATCTTTTATCTTCAAAAAGCCATTTGACGATGATAAAATAATTAAGATAAAATATAATCGCAAGAAAAAACAACTGCAACCAAAAGTGTCTGAAAATCGCACTCCAATCCGTCTCCGAACCAATTGTAAACGCCGCTGGAAGAAAGAACAAAACCAGCCAAATCAAAAGATGAAGGCTGATTTCGAGGTTTTTATTTTTTAGGTTTATCATTTTTAGATTAAAAAATTAAATGATTGAGAAGATTAAAAGATTAGCAACTTCTCATCTTGTTTTAAAACTTGAATTTATTCAAACCCTTAAAAATATTGGATTTGTGAAAGTTTTCCAGAAGTGAATTTAAGATTTTTTCCAGCATAATTCTTTTTCATTTTTAAAATTACTAACAACTATCAACCAAAAAACCATCAACGATTATTCGTATCTCAATGCATTAATCGGGTCACTCTGCGCCGCTTTTCTCGCAGGATACCAACCGAAAAATACACCTGTAATTGTACAAACCACAAAAGAAATCACAATTGAACTCGCTGTAACACTTACCGGCCAGCCTGCAAATTGCTGAATACAAAATGTAGAAATCAAGCCAATCAAAACACCGAGAACTCCGCCTGTAATGGAAATCAAAACCGATTCTATCAAAAACTGCATCAAGATGTCATTTCCTTTCGCACCAATCGCCATTCTCAGACCGATTTCTTTAGTTCTTTCTTTTACGGAAACGTACATAATATTCATAATTCCGATTCCGCCGACGAGTAAGGAAATACTTGCAATCGCAACGAGAAGAATCGTCAACATTTCGCTGGTTGAACTGAACATCGAGATAATCTCCTGTTGTGAAGATACATTGAAATCGTTGTCTTCATTAGGTTTTATCTTGTGCTGATTTTCCATTATGGATTTAATTTCATTCACTGCGTTGTCAGAATCTTCCTCGCTTTGAGAAGAAGCAACAATCGACTGAAGATAAGTCTGAGCCAAAATCCTTTTCTGAACCGCAGTGTAAGGCGCAATGATAATGTCGTCTTGGTCTTGTCCGAATGTATTTTCGCCCTTTTCCTTTAAAATACCTATCACTTTAAACGGAATATTTTTGAAACGAATCATTTTTCCAATCGGATTTTCATTCGGAAAAAGATTTTCCTGAACGGTTTTCCCGATAACGGCAACTTTTGCATAAGATTCGATGTCGTCTTCTGTGAACATAGAACCTTCATCTACGCCCCAATCTCGAATTTTCAAATATTCCGGAGAAGCACCATAAATCGAAGTTGGCCAGTTGTTGGAACCTGCGATACTTTGTCCGCTTCCGTTGACCAAAGGCGAAATTTCTTTGATGAGTTTAGCTTGAGATTTAAGAACATTGTAATCTGCCAAAGTCAAAGTCTGCATCGCGGAAGGGTCAGAACGAACTCCGCCCATCATTCCCGCTCCTGGACGAATCGTGATGAGGTTCGCGCCCATACTGGAAATATTTTTCTTGATGCTTTCTTTGGAACCTTCTCCAATCGCCAACATCGCAATCACGGAAGCCACACCAATGATGATTCCGAGCATTGTCAGCATTGCTCTGGTTTTGTTGAGGAGAATGGCTTTCCATGCTATTTTTAATAAATTAGTGAAATTCATTTTGATTATTTTTTTCACGTTTTATATTCGTGATTTTTATATTGGATTCCATAGGTTTCACCTACGGCTACTCAAATTGAAGTCTATGACTTCTTTTAAAAAACTTTTTGCAAACCTGACTTCTTCATTATTCTTTTCATTGTCGGGTTCATTTTTTCAGCTTCATTACTTCTACATTTTCGTCTGCATTGTAGGTTTGCAAAAAGTTCACAACATTAATTCCTCTTCATTTTTTTTCCATAGGTTGAAAACTACGGCTATTGATATTGAACCCTTCGGGTTCTTTGAATTTGTTTTTTTCAATCCACGGGTTTTACCCGAGGCTACTCATCTTGAAGCCTTCGGCTTCTCTAAGCTTGAATCTTTTTATAAAACTTTTGTAAACCAGCCTCTTCATTGTCTTTTTCATTGTCGGGTTCATCTTACTTTTTCATTGCACCTGCATTTCTGTCTGCATTTTAGGTTTACAAAAGTTTACTTCATTAATTCATCTTCATTGATTTCTAAATATATCTGTACAAGTTTATTATTTCATTGTCATTTTATTTTGAGATTCTTCACTGCGCTTTGCTTCGTTCAGAATGACAAACGTCGCATTTAAACGTTGAATCACTCGTAGCCCGACTTGAGCGGAAATCCTTTTTTGCCAACCTTAAAGTTCTATTTAGACCGAAATCGTCTGCAAAAAAGATTGGGAGCGGAAGGCGGATTAGCTACCCAAACCTAACAAAGTGGTTCGACGGAATCAAAAATTTATTCTGCTTTTGGAAGTTTTACTAATTCGTCTTTGGCAATCAGTCGGTTTTCTACTTGTTTGTCTTCTTTGATGATTCCGTCTCTCAAAATCACAGTTCGTTTGCTGAATTTGGCAATATCGTCCTCGTGTGTTACAAATCCAATCGTGATTCCTTGGTCGTTGAGTTCCTGAAAAAGATTCATCACTTCGTAAGACGTTCTGGTATCGAGATTTCCGGTTGCCTCATCTGCCAAAAGGATTATCGGATGATTGACCAAGGCTCTCGCAATCGCAACTCTCTGTTGTTGTCCGCCTGAAAGCTGACTCGGAACGTGTCCCATTCTGCTTTCCAAACCGACCTGTTTCAAAGCTTTCACAGCGCGCTCCCTTCTCTCTTCCGCCGACACTTTGGAATTGTAGAGCAAAGGCAATTCTACGTTTTCCAGCGCACTGGTTCTAGCCAATAAATTGTAGGATTGAAATATGAATCCGATTTTGGTATTCCTGATTTCTGCCAGTTGGTTTTTGTTTAAATCTTTGACCAAAACGCCGTCCAGTTCGTAAGTTCCCGAAGTCGGCTGGTCGAGACATCCCAAAACATTGAGGAACGTTGATTTTCCCGAACCGCTGGTTCCCATAATCGTCACAAATTCGCCTTCGTTGATGGTCAAATCGATGCCTTTCAAAGCGTGAACGATTTCGTCGCCCATTCTGAATTCGCGTTTCAGGTTTTCTATTTTGATGATGGGTTTCATTGTAGTTGTTGGTTTACAGTTGATGGTTGTTAGATTTATTTAAGTTTGAGATTTGAAGTTTGAAGTTTCTGTCAACTATCAACCGACAACTCTCAACTCAATTAATTCGGTGGACCTTGGTTGGAACTTGATTTTTTGTTGTTATTGCTAGGTCTTTTCGGCATAAATGGACTGCTTCCGTCTCCGCTCGATTTTGCTACAGGTTCTGATTGTTCGTCAAGTGAGGTTACGATTTGTTCATTTCCTGAAAGTCCGTTGACAACCTGAATATTGATTCCGTCATTGATTCCGATTGTGATTTGTTTCTGGGAAAGGCTTCCGTCATTATTTTTAATCCAAATATATTTTTCCTTGTTTTTTCCTGTTTTGATTTCGGGAATTTTCGCCGTCATTTGATTTTGCTGATAATATTTCTGCAAAGTTTCCGTATCAAGACTGAAAGCAATTGCCGAAGCCGGAACTGTATTGGTATCTTTTAATTCCTGAGTGAAAATCGTGATGGTAGCTGTCAAACCTGGTTTCAATTTTTGTTCAGGATTATCTGCATCGATGATTACGGTGTAAGTCACAACATTGGATTCTGTAGTTGCCGACAAACGAACCTGACGAACACGACCGCTGAAATCTTCCTGAGGGTAAGCATCCACCGTGAAACTTACGCGCTGACCAACTTCCACTCCGCCTATATCGGCTTCATCCACATCCGCTTCCACCTGCATTTTGGTAATATCTTTTGCGATGGTAAAAAGCGTTGGCGTTGTCATACTTGCCTGTACAGTTTGTCCTTCTTCCACTTCTCTGCTCAAAATAATGCCGTCAATCGGAGCGTAAATATTGGCATAACTCAAATTGGTTCTCGCCTGCGCCAAAGCTGTTTTTCTCTGACTTACGGTTTCTTGAGAATTTTTAACCTGATAAGAAGCCTGCTCGTAATCTGCTTTGCTGATGACGCCGGATTTGAACATATTACTTTGACGATTAAAGTTTTGCTGGTAATAATTCAGTTCGTTGAGCGATGCATTGTATTGCGCTAAAGCATTGTTCACAGATTCCTGAAGATTGGTTTTGTCCAATTCTGCCAAAAGCTGACCTTTTTTAACCTGAGAATTATAATCAACATAAATGTTATTGATGATTCCTGAAACCTGTGTTCCCACATCTACCTGGTCAACAGGTTCTACAGTTCCGGTCGCAGTAACCGAAGTTGTAACATTCTGCTTCGTTAATTTTACAGTTTGAACCTCAATATTGCTCGTTTTTTCTGTTGTAAAATATTTATAAACGAAGAAAATAACAATCGCCGAAACAAGAACGATAATGGAATTTTTGAAGTATTTTTTATATTTTGGATTCATAATCTTGATGTTTTTCCTGTTATTTTTAATTGACAGTTAATGCTTTTCCTTGATAGAAATTCAGTAGTTGAGTGTACAAAACCGACATATATTTTGACTGAAGATAAGTTTGTTCATTCGTCAAATAAGTGTTTCTGCTTACAGCCAATTCCGTTGTTGTCAAACCTCCGAACTCATATTTTTTACTGGCCAAATCATAAGCGAGTTTCGCATTGTCTCTTGCCACTTTCGAAGATTTTTGCTGAGCTTGATTCGCAATTACATTTTGCCAAGCTGTCTCGATGGATGAATACAAACTCTTACTTGCGCTTATTTTATCCAGTTTATTCTGTTCGATATCGATTTGAGCTAGTTTGACATTTGTATCATTTTGCTTTTTCGAGAAAATTGGGACATTCAGAGATAAGCCAACCGACTTGTTGAAATTGTTTTTAAACTGATTGAAATAGCTGTAATCCTGTGTACTTGTGTAACCAGTATTCAAACCAGCAGTTGCCGAAAGTGTCGGTTTGTAACCAGCTTTTGTAATTTCAAGTGCTTTTGCAAGAATCTCGTTTTGAGAATCATAAATCTTCAAATCCGGAAGGTTTTCTATCGCTTGAGCAAAAACCTGTTGCTTATCCGGAATGGATTCCATTAAATCTGTCAGTTTTATTTTTTCGATTTGAAAATCAACGCTTGGGTCAAGCTCCAATAATTGTTTTAATTTTAAAACCTGTTGATTGTAGAGATTTTCGCTGTTCACAACCGTGTATTGATTCTGCGCATCCTGAGTTTCGACATCCGCCAAATCCAATTTTGAAATCGCTCCGTTTTTAAATTTAGTCTGAGTCAATTTCAATTCCTGCGCGGAAGAACTGGCTGTGTATTTTGCACTTTCGATTCCTTCATAATAATATAAAGCCTGCAAATACGCATTCAGAACGTTCAAAACGATACTGTTTTCAGCTTGTTTCTGATATAATGAAGACTGGTCGAGAATCATTTTGTTCTGTTCGATTTGAAGATTCAATTTGTTCCCTTGATAAATCGTCATATTTCCACTCAAACCAAAACTATTTGACAAAATATTCTGATTCGTAAATGAACTCGTAATCGGGTCGATGCTGGAACCATTCGTCAAACCTAAAGAAGTTGTCCCGTAGATTGTCGGAAGCTTGTTATTTTTCTGCTGTTGATAATTCAAGGAAGCGGTCGTCTTGTCCAAAACCGTTTTTTTAACGGTAATGTTATTTTGTACAGCGTAATCAAGACAATCTTCAAGCGTCCAGACTTTTTGAGCCGGCGCAAGGATTCCGATGAAAAGCAATATGATGATATATTTTCGCATTGTTCGTCTGTTTTACGGGAACAAAGTTGTTTCATATAGAAAATAATATCAAATCTAATAGACGAACCGAGGGATTTCATAGAAGAAAGTTAGAATTGTTTCGATGAGAAATTTAACCATTGATTCAGTATGAAACATTTAAGAAATAATTAACTGTAAGACCCGTTTGCTTTGCATCATTTTTGCTTTAAATAGAGCATCAATAAACAAATTAAAATTTCATTTATTATGAAAATTCTAGACAATAAAGTAGCTTTGGTTACAGGTGCAGGTTCAGGAATTGGACTTGCCATCGCAAAATTATACGCTAATGAAGGCGCAAAAGTTGTGGTTTCCGACATCAATGAAGAACACGGAAAATCAGCTGTTGAAGAAATCAAATCCAAAGGCGGAGAAGCGACTTTTGTAAAAGCTGACACTTCAAATCCTGAACAGGTTGAAGCTCTTGTTAACGCGACTGTAGAAGCTTACGGAAGATTGGATATTGCCTGCAACAATGCGGGAATTGGTGGCGAACAAAAATTAACAGGAGATTACAGCATCGACAGCTGGAAAAAAGTTCTTGATGTGAATCTTGATGGTGTTTTCTATGGCTGTAAATATGAATTAACTCAAATGGAGAAAAATGGAGGCGGCGTTATCGTCAACATCGCATCAATCCACGGAACTGTTGCAGCGCCACTTTCTTCGGCTTACACGACTTCAAAACACGCAGTTGTCGGATTAACCAAAAATATCGGTGCAGAATACGGAGAGAAAAATATCCGTTGTAACGCAGTTGGTCCAGCTTATATCGAAACGCCACTTTTGGAAAGTGCAAGTGGCGATATGAAAGAAGCATTAATAGCCAAACATCCAATGGGAAGATTAGGAAGACCTGAGGAAGTTGCGGAATTGGTTCTTTTCCTAAGTTCTGATAAATCTTCTTTTATGACTGGCGGTTATTATCTTGTTGATGGTGGTTATACGGCGGTTTAATATTTAGAAAATAAAATTATTTGAAGCATTCAGTTTTTGTGAATGCTTTTTTTATGATAGAAAATCGAAATCGTATTGATATGGATAACTTTAAGTTTGAAATGAAGATTTTGAACTTAGTTTTTTTTAAATTTGAAGCTGATAATTTTTCGCAATGCAAAACTACCTAGATTTACTTCAGCATATTTTAGACAACGGAACCGATAAAACCGACAGAACGGGAACGGGAACACGAAGCGTTTTCGGTTACCAACTGCGTTATGATTTGTCGAAAGGATTTCCTTTGGTTACGACCAAAAAGGTTCATTTAAAGTCAATTATTTATGAGTTGCTTTGGTTCATCAAAGGTGATACAAATACCAAATATCTGACTGACAACGGCGTTTCCATTTGGAATGAATGGGCTGATGAAAATGGAGATTTAGGTCCTGTCTACGGCGCACAATGGAGAAGCTGGAACGGCGCAGATGGAAAAGTAGTTGACCAGTTTTCTGAAGTTATCGAGCAAATCAAAAAAAATCCAGATTCCCGTAGATTAATTGTTTCCGCTTGGAACGCTGCCGAAATTCCGAATATGGCTTTGGCACCTTGTCACGCATTGTTTCAGTTTTATGTAGCTGATGGAAAATTATCACTTCAGTTGTACCAAAGAAGTGCGGATGTTTTCTTGGGAGTTCCTTTCAATATTGCAAGTTATGCGCTTTTATTGATGATGGTCGCGCAGGTTACTGGATTGAAAGTTGGCGACTACGTTCATACTTTTGGTGATGTTCATATTTATAACAATCACTTTGAGCAAGTCAACAGACAGCTTTCCCGAGAAACCAGACCTTTACCAACAATGAAACTGAATCCTGAAATCAAAGATATTTTTAATTTTGATTTTGAAGATTTTACTTTGGAAAATTATGACCCGCATCCAGGGATTAAAGCGCCGGTGGCAATATAACCTAAAAATGTAAAGTGAAGTACAAAGCTTCACTTTTTTTGTAACTTTCAGCACAAAAATTCAACTTATTCACTATGAAATCACTTAAAATCAATATTGAAGAAAATACGGATGTCGAAAAATTAAAGGAACTTTTGCTGCAGGTAAAAGGAATAAATGAAATTGAAATTATCGACGATGAAAATCCTGAAAGTGAATTGAAGAAAGCTTTTGCAAAAACAAAAGAACAGTTGAAAAAAGGTGATTACGAAACATTAGTCAGCGATATTTTTGACATTCTGATCAAGAAATAATCTAAAAAAATAACAAAGTAAGCTTCAGAACATTCATATTCTGAATGCTTTTTAAATAAATAATAATGAAAAAGGCCATTTTATCGATTGCAATACTTGGAGTTTTATTTTCCGCAAATGTATCTGCACAAACGGAAACTTCAGGAAGAGAAAAAGTCTACAGAGCAACTCATACCAAAGTTACAGAACTTAAACACACCAAACTAAAAGTCAATTTTGATTATCAGAAGGAGCAGATGAATGGTGAAGAATGGTTAACGGCTTCTCCCTATTTTTATGCTTCGAACGAGTTGATTCTTGATGCGAAAGGAATGTTAATTCATGAAGTGGCATTGGATAATAACGGCAAAAAATCTCCTTTGAAATATGATTACAAAAATGATGTTTTAAAGATTAATTTAGATAAAACGTACACGAAAAATCAGGACTACACGGTTTATATTAAATACACTTCTCGTCCGAATGAGGTGAAACAACAAGGAAGTGCTGCAATTAATGATGCAAAAGGTCTGTATTTCATCAATGCTCAAGGTAAAGACGCGGATAAACCAACTCAAATCTGGACTCAAGGTGAAACTGAATCATCTTCCGCTTGGTTCCCGACAATCGATAAACCTAATCAGAAGACAACTCAGGAAATTTTCATGACGGTTCCTGATAAATACGTTACACTTTCTAACGGGATTTTAAAAGAATCAAAAAAAGAATCCAACGGTGAAAGAACCGATCATTGGGTAATGGATAAAAGACATTCAACATATCTTTTCTTTATGGGAGTTGGTGAATATGCTGTTGTAAAAGATAAATGGAAAAATATTCCCGTAGATTATTATATAGAAAAAGAATACGAGCCGTACGCAAAACAGATTTACGGAAACACTCCGGAAATGATCGATTTTTTCTCTAAAAAACTGGGTTACGATTATCCTTGGGCTAAATATGCACAAATTTCTGGTAGAGATTATGTAAGTGGCGCAATGGAAAATACCACTGCAACACTTCACGGAAGTGATATTCTTCAAAAACCGGGACAACTAATCGATGAAAATAAATGGGAAGATACGATTGCTCACGAATTGTTTCACCATTGGTTTGGAGATTTGGTAACTGCTGAAAGCTGGAGTAACTTAACGGTTAACGAATCTTTCGCCAACTATTCAGAATATCTTTGGAACGAGTTTAAATACGGAAAAGATCAGGCAGATTATCATCAAATGGAAGATGTGAATCATTACATTCACAATCCTTCTGATTTTAAGAAAAATTTAGTGAGATTTGATTATGGTTCTCGTGAAGATGTTTTCGATCTGGTTACTTATCAAAAAGGTGGCGGAATTCTTCACATGTTGAGAAATTATCTTGGCGATGATGCCTTTTTTGCAGGAATTACAGATTATCTTAAAACCAACGAATTTAAAAATGCGGAAGCGCATCAATTAAGATTATCATTCGAAAAAGTTTCCGGTAAAGATTTAAACTGGTTCTTTAATCAGTGGTATTTTGGAAGCGGAAATCCGAAATTGAGCTATACAACTTCTTATGAACCCGTAAAAAAACAGGTTACGGTTACTTTGAGTCAATCACAAGATTTACCGTTCGAATTTCCTTTGGCAATCGATGTTTACGATAACGGAAAACCTAAAAGATATAATGTTTGGGCAAACGCAACGGCAAAAAATACTTTCACTTTTGATTCATCTAAAAATCCTGATTTAGTTAATATCAATTCAGATGGAGTCTTACTTGCTGATGTTACAGATTCTAAAACTCCGGAGCAGAATTTATTGCAATTTACAGGTTCGAAAGAATTTAAAAGTAAATATATTGCCTTAAACGGTATTAAAGATCAGGTTGGAAAAAATCCTGCGGCTACAAAATTATTGGCTGCAGCTTTAAAAGATCCTTTCTTCAGAATCAGAATTAAAGCTTTGGAATTAATAGATTTAAGTATTCCTGAGCAAATGAAAACTTTGGGAAGTGAAGTCGAAAAATTAGCTTCAAATGATCCCAAAACTTTAGTTCAGGGTGCTGCAATTGCTGCATTAGCAAAAACTAAAGATAAAAAATACGTTCCGATTTTTGAAAAAGGAATCAATGCAGTATCCAATTCGGTAAAAACAAATTCATTAGCGTCAATTATTACCGTTGATCCAACAAAAGCAAATGCTCTAGCTGATAAAATTGATTTGGAAGGAGCTTCTGAAGAAATGTTGAATCAGTTGTTACCCATTGTGGTTAAAAATAAAGTGACTTCACAAATGGCAAATATTACTCCGGTTGCTGCTTTTTACCCTTTCATCAAATTTCAAAATCCTGAATTAGGGAAAGTTGCAGAAGAAGGATACAATTGGATTATGTCTTCGGATAATTTGAAAGCTACTGAAAATATTACTAAGATTTTAGATCAGGCTAAAGGACAAATGGGAGATAATCCGCAAGTAAAAATGATGATCAGCCAAATGTTGAAAGACGGTTTAAACAAGAAAATGGAACTTCTTAAACAAAATCCGCAAAAAGCTTCAAGCATTAATCCTCAGATTGATGCTATTAATAAGGCAATTGAAAATTTTAAGTAAATTTCTTTAGAAAAATTTTAAACCACTATAATTGATAGTGGTTTTTTTGTTATATGAGTGATTGTTTTATTAGTTTTTTGAATATTATTTTGTTTATTTGTTAATTTTTTTAAATTTAAATTGTATATTTGGTATTAAACTAACGTAAAATATAGATATTATGAAAACAAAATTACTTTCTGGATTTTTAACAAAACGATTGAGTTTTGCGATTGCAGTTCTCTCATTAATCGGAGTAAATGCTCAAATTACCACATTTCCGTGGACCGAAACTTTTGAAGACAGTTCCCCTACAAGAGCAAGCTGGACTCAAATTTATGAAGTAAATAATATGTCTTGGACTTTTGCTTCTACAGCAAGTACAGGAAGTTCGGGAGTTACAGCATATGATGGAACTAAATTTGCAAATTATCCTGGGACTTCACATAACTTTGATAAAACAAAATTGGTGAGTCCTGTTTTAAATTTATCTGCGGTTACTAATCCAACGGTGAGTTTTTATTATATAAATCCTTATTGGAATCCCGATCAAAACTGGCTAAGAGTTTTCTTTAGAACTTCAGCAACTTCCGCTTGGGTTCAGCTTGCTGAATTTCATTCTAACATTACAGCATGGACTTCTTCGGGAGCCATTGGTATTCCATCAAATACTTATCAAATTGCTATTGAATGTGAAACAGATTACGGATATTCTACATTAGTGGATGCGGTTGTGGTTTCAGGAGCAAATTTAAGTGTAAATGATGTTAAAAAAACTGTAAAATCATCAATCAGTTACTATCCAAATCCTGCGGAAAATGTATTAAATTATAAGAGCAGCGAAAAAGTGAATCAGATTACAGTGTATAACAGTGTAGGTCAAAAAATTCAACATCACAAAACAGATTCAAATCAAGGTAGATTAGATGTTTCTGCATTACCAAGCGGAACATATATTGTAACCGGTGAAACAAAATTAGGAATAGAAACATTTAAAATGATTAAAAAATAAATTATAAGTTTAATTTATTTGTATATAATTTCAAAGCATCTCCATAGAGATGCTTTTTTGTTTATTCGTTAAAAATTTAGACGATTATCCAGTCTTTTTTGCAACATCTTTCATAAATTAGTTTAAAATTTAACGATTATGGGTTTTGGAATTGAGGCAGCGAGTTATTATGTGCCTTCTTTGTACTTGGAAATTAAAGATTTAGCAGAAAAAAGAGGAATCGAACCTGCAAAACTAGAGAAAGGTTTAGGTTTACACAAAATGGGGCTTCCTGATGTTCATGAAGATGCTGCAACATTTGCTGCAGAAGCTTTGCTAAAATTAATCAAAGATTATCAAATCAATCCAAAAGAAATTTCCCGTATTTATTTAGGTACTGAAAGTGCAATCGATGCCGCAAAACCGACTGCTTCCTATGTAATGCAAATGGTAGAAAAAGTTTTGGAAGCCGAGTTTGGCGAAAGGTGCTTCAAAAACTGTGATGTGGTTGATATGACTTTTGCGTGTATCGGCGCCGTAGATGCGCTTCACAATTCATTAGATTTTGTAAGAGTAAATCCTGATAAAAAAGCAGTGGTCATTGCAAGTGATTATGCAAAATACGAATTGGCTTCTTCCGGCGAATATACTCAAGGTGGAGGAGCAGTTTCACTTTTGATCTCTGCAAACCCAGATTTAATTGAAATTGAAAATAATTGGGGAGTCGCTACAGAATCTGTTTTTGACTTTTTTAAACCAAGAAGACATTTCAAAAAAGAAGATTTAACGAATGCTCCCGAAAACTTTCCCGATAAGATTGAAGTCTTCACCGACGAACCAGTTTTTGACGGACAATATTCCAACCAATGTTATCAGGATAGAATCAGGGAAGCTTATCAGCATTATGAAGAAGTTTCTGGTAAAACAAAACCTTCTGAAAACTGGAAATATCTTATTTTCCATCTTCCGTATGCATTTCATGGGAAAAGAGTTTTTACAGAAATTTACAGCTTAGAAAACAATCTTCCTTATTCAAATGCTGAAGAACAAAAAGCAGTTGCTAAATCTGAAAACTATATTCAGTTTATTAATAATAAAATTGAGAAAACGCAACGAGCATCTTCGGAGATTGGAAATATGTACACCGCTTCAATTTTTATGGCATTACTTTCAGGATTGCAAACTTCTTTTGATGAAAATGAAGAATTAAATGGAAAAGAAATAGGATTCGTTGGTTATGGAAGTGGTTCAAAATCAAAAGTTTTTGCCGGAAAAATTTCGGAAAACTGGAAAAACATAGTCGCAAAATGGAATTTATTCGAAAACTTGAATAACCGTTTAGCTATTGATTTTGATACTTACGAAAAACTACACAGAAAACAGCTTGAACATTCTGTAAATCCTGATTATAACGGATTTGGTTTGGAATCTGTAGAAATGGAAAATCCTGTGCTGAAAGGAGCGAGATATTACGGTTTTAAATAATAAATAAAATGAAAGCATCTCAATTGAGGTGCTTTTATCATTTAGATAATCACCTTATTCTGAAAACTCTTCGGCGTCACACCAACCAACTGCTTAAAAACTCTCGTAAAGTAATTCGTGTCAGAAAAACCGGTCTGAAAAGCAGTTTCTTTGATGCTGTTATTTAAAGCTAACAATTCTTTAGCTCTGCCAATTCTTTCCTGCAGAATAAAATCATTAGGTGAAGTCCCTAATTCGTCTTTGAACATTTTAAAGAAATTAGATTTACTCACATAAGCCAGTTTCGCAATACTGTCAATAGAAAGTTTTTGATGAAGATTGTTTTTAATATAATCTACTGCAAAACCGATTCTTGATTTATTTTTAGCTACATTTTTCTCTACCATTGTTCTTGCCTGAGTTTGCATTAATCTGATTAATAATTCCTTTAAAGCGAAATCTGCCATAATATCTTTTTGCGAATTATCATCCATTGCAATTCTCATAATATTATTGGTGGCCGAAGCTAAAGATTTATTGTTAAACAGAAAATATTCATCTAATTGTATATTCCAAGTTGAAGTTTCGTCAACTTTCGGGAGGTGATAATTGAGATGATTCAGAGAGTTTTCGATAAATTCAGGGTTTAAGCTTAATGAAATACATTGTGATGGAGTTTCATCTGCATCAGGGAAATCAATCACCATTGTTTCTCCGGGAGCAACCAAAACGCTTTCCCCGGGATGATAATCAAAATAATTGGTTTTGTTTTCGAGCTTCATGTGCTTTTTTCCTCGAAGCATTGCGGTAAAAGCAATATTATCAAAATGCAGTTTTACATCGTAAGCAGCCTTATGTGTTTCATAAATACTGAATTCACAATTGTTCAGGTTGAATAATGTCTGATTTTCAACTAAGTTTAAAAGCTGATTTTCCTTCTTTAATTCAGGAGTATTTAATAAAAACTTGTTATCATTCATTTCTAAACATTTTTCAAGACCTCTTATTCCAAATATAGAAATTAATTGGCGATTCACTTGTTAATAAAAATATAAAATTAGACGGTTGTACTATTTTAGTATTCTTTTGTAGGATTATGCTATTCAAATGTTTTATGGCTATGTAACTTGGCTTAACAGAAAAATTAAAACAAACTAAAATGAGCACAGCAACACAACAAGAATCAGGCACTTTACTACAAAGACCTGAGTTTAAAAATCAGTATAATAATTATATTAACGGACAGTTTACTGCACCGGTTAACGGGCAATATTTCGATGTTGTTTCTCCTGTTGACGGAAAAGTCTTCACACAGGCAGCACATTCGTCGAAAGAAGATTTAGAATTGGCTGTAAATGCAGCAACTGAAGCATTCAAAACATGGAAAAACACTTCCTCAACGGAAAGAAGTGTTATTTTAAATAAAATTGCCGACAGAATCGAGCAGAATTTAGAGTATATCGCAACGGTAGAAACTATTGATAACGGTAAAGCAGTGAGAGAAACTTTAGCTGCGGATATTCCTTTGGCGATTGATCATTTCAGATATTTTGCTTCGGTTATCAGAGCTGAAGAAGGTTCTCATAATGAATTAGATAAAGATACGGTTTCACTTATCGTTCACGAACCTCTTGGAGTTATTGCTCAAATTATTCCTTGGAACTTTCCGATTCTAATGGCTGTTTGGAAATTAGCTCCGGCTTTGGCTGCAGGAAACTGTGTTGTCTTGAAACCGGCAGAAAGCACTCCAGTTTCTATTTTAGTTTTGATGGAATTAATTGGCGATTTGCTTCCAGCGGGAGTTGTAAATATTGTGAATGGTTTCGGAGCGGAATTAGGAAGAGCTTTGGTTACCAATCCAAAAGTGAACAAGGCAGCTTTCACAGGTTCTACGGCAACTGGTCGCTTGGTAATGCAGTACGCAACAGAAAATATCATTCCGGTAACGCTGGAGCTAGGTGGGAAATCACCCAACGTATTCTTCAATTCGGTAATGGATGCAGATGATGAATTTTTAGATAAAGCTATTGAAGGAGCGGTTTTATTTGCCTTAAATCAGGGTGAAATCTGTACTTGTCCATCAAGATTATTGGTTCAGGAAGATATTGCAGATGCATTCATCGCTAAAGTAATCGAAAGAGTGAAAGCAATCAAAGTCGGAAATCCTTTAGATAAAACCGTAATGATGGGAGCCCAAGCTTCTAAGATTCAGAAAGACAAGATTCTTTCTTACATCAAATTAGGAAAAGAAGAAGGCGCAGAAGTTCTTGTAGGAGGTGATGTGAACAATGTAGGTGAAGGTTTGGAAGAAGGATATTACATTCAGCCAACTATTTTCAAAGGAAATAACAGAATGAGAATCTTCCAGGAAGAGATTTTTGGACCAGTTTTAGCGTTCACTACTTTCAAGGATGAAGCAGAAGCGTTAAAAATTGCAAACGATACAATTTACGGTCTTGGAGCGGGAGTTTGGACGAGAGATGCGCATCAGTTATACAATGTTCCACGCCACATTGAAGCAGGTAGAGTTTGGGTGAACCAATATCACTCATATCCGGCAGGAGCACCTTTCGGAGGTTACAAGCAGTCAGGAATCGGTAGAGAAAACCACAAAATGATGCTCGACCATTACCGTCAAACGAAAAACATGTTGATTTCTTACAACAAAAACAAATTAGGTTTCTTTTAATTTTTAAATATTAGGGGCGTGTCCGTTTGCCTCGTTATGCAACGAGGCAAGACGGTCAGGCTATCCAGGGCTGCACTTCGTTTCGGTACTCCGCTTCGCTCCGCACTCTCGCCTTTGGCGATACCCTTACTATCCTTCACGCAAAAAAAGTTATAAAAACACGCTAGATTATATTATTCTTGTTAAGACCTGACGTAATTTTTTTATTGTCAGGTTTTTTTAACTTTATCAATAATTAAAGTATTCTCAGAGAAAATTTGGCTTTAAATAATAAAAAGAAAATAAAATGGAAACAAAAAAAATATCAAGACTCTCGGTTACAGAAAAAGCATTGGAAGTAGTATGGGAACTTAAAAAAAAACATGGTGACCTGATGTTTTATCAGGCGGGTGGATGTTGTGAAGGAACACAACCCCAATGTTTCGAGAAAGGCGGATATTTTCCAAGAATGAATGATGCCATGATCGGAACCATCAACGGACATGAATTTTGGATTGACCGTGATTTATTCGAATATTGGCAATATTCCCATTTCACATTAGATATTCTCGAAGGCTTCGGACCAGGCGGATTTTCACTGGAAACACCTTTAGGAAAAACTTTTAAAGTACATTACCGATTATTTACACCAGAAGAATTGAAAAATTTGGAGCCTGTAAAACGAAGTGAATGATTTTACTGATAACTTTTAAACTGATTATATTTCGAAGCAATAAAATTTAATTCTCTTTCAAAATCATATTTATCTCTCTTAATATTTCTTTTTAAAATAAAATACTGAATGATTGTTATCAATATTGGAATGACAATTAAGAAATAATTTTCGTTGTTTTGAATTTCTTGTGATGCGATAAAAAGGAAAAGAAAAATTCCTATTATAGAAGCTATAAGAGGATAAATGAAGGGAGTAAATTCTATTTTAATGACTGTTTTATTCTTTTCTTCTACAATATTTCCTTTGATAATAGAACGATAAATATTAATATCAAATAAATGTTTTCTTCTTTTTATAATAAAGTTGTCTGCACTGATTAATCCTCTGTATTCATATCTTGTAGGGATTCCATGATCCGGAATGAATGATATAAAACTAGTGTTTGTTTTGTACGTGATTTTTTTCAAGTGCTCAACAAATTCAGATTTATTCATTTCAATTTCGAAATTTAAATGATCATAAAGTCCAATGTTTTTGAAAAAAGAAGTCATATAATCTTAGTATTAGAATCAATCTGCTTCATCAACAAAATCTGCGAGAATAAACATCGTGCAAATTTGCTTGATCTGGGGAATAATTTACCTACAGATTTTAATATTTTAGTATTGAATTTTAAGTGAAATTAGTGAAAAATATTAATGTCATTAGTATTTTGAAATTAAACTTTCACAAACCGATTCACAAACATCGCCGCCACAATATCACCAACCGCATTTAAAACTGTCGCTAAAGGATCAACCAATGTTCCAATAATAATCACGGCAGGAATTGCTTCCTGAGGTAAGCTGTAAACAGAAATCATCAACATCTCACCGATATATCCTCCGTTAGGAATTCCGCCTGCTACGATGCTTACAAAAACGGTAATTCCTAAAGCTAAAAGAAGATTGGAAGGTTCAAAAAAATCTCTTCCTATAATTTGAAATGCCACATAAATCTTTATAATCGACGACATCGACGAGCCATTTTTATGCAAAGTCGTACCAATAGGAATTACAAGATTAGCAACAGAATTGGAAATTCCAATCTTTGAAGCTGCTACTAAATTGGCTGGCATCGTTGCAAAACTGCTGCATGTACTTAAAGCTGTTAAAGTAGAGTAAACTGCATTTTTCCAGAAACTTTTAATTCCGTTTTGTCCGTTTGCCATGAATGCGTAGAGGGTGAAAAATACGAAGAAATAAATAATTCCTGCAATGTAATACAAACCGAGAGGTTTAGCATAAAATCCAAAAAGCTGAGGTCCCAAAGTTGCAACTTGATAAGCAAAATAGGCTCCCAAACCAATCGGAGCGATTTTCATAATCATTAAAAGCAATTCTTTCATTACTTCATATCCTGAAGCGATAAAAACTCGGAAAGGTTTACCATTTTCACCAGCTTTTCTCGTTGCAAAACCGGTGAGAAAAGCAAAGATGAGTAGAGCCAGCATATTTCTTCGGGAAAACAACTCGGTAAATTCTCCAACAGTGAAAAAACTTACAATTCGATCACCCCAGTTTTCTTCCTTAGTTGCTTCAGCAATGATTTCCTTACTTCCCGAAATAGATGAAACAGGAAAGAGATAAACAGCACCAATCGTGAAAACCGCAGCAATTAATATAAATAATAGAAAGGTAAAAGACATGATAAGAAGAATCTTACCAAACTTAGAATCTTGCTCAAGTGAGGCAATTGAATTGGCAACTGCAAAAAACACCAATGGAACTACACTTACAAATAGTAGATTCAGAAAAATATCACCTAAAGGTTTGATGTAAGAAACAATATCAGGTGCAACAATGCCGATAATGCTGCCCAAAGTAATTCCTACGAGGAGAAACAGAATTCCTGAATAGTTTTTTAAGACCTCTTTCATTGCGGATTTTTATCAAAGATAGATTTATTTTTAACAATTTCTTAGATGTTTGTTCGCCTTAATTTTTCTAAATTTGAGTAAACATTCGTTTCTATGGCTTATATAGATTATTACAAAATTTTAGGCGTAGACAAAAGCGCAACGCAGGACGACATCAAAAAAGCGTACCGCAAGCAGGCAAGAAAACTGCACCCAGACCTTAACCCAAACGACAAAGAAGCTGAAAGAAAATTCAAAGAGCTGAATGAAGCCAATGAAGTTCTCAGCAATCCCGAAAACCGTGCAAAATACGATAAGTATGGTGAAAATTGGAAGCATGGCGAACAGTACGAACAAGCTCAACAGCAACAAAGGCAATATCAAAGCCGAGGCGGAAATTACGAAGGTGGTTTTTCGGGTGCTGATTTTGGAGGCGGTGAAGATTTTTCAGACTTTTTCCAAAGCATGTTCGGCAGTGAAGGTGGCGGATTCGGCAGAAGTTCACGCGGAAGCGCTTCAGGAAAATTCAAAGGTCAGGATGTACAGGCCGAACTGAATTTAAACTTAAAAGATGCTGCAAAAACACATCAGCAGACTTTCGACATCAATGGTAAGAAAGTTAGAATTACAATTCCTGCGGGAGTTTCTGATGGACAAAAAATCAAACTGAAAGGCCACGGAAATCCTGGCTTCAATGGTGGACCTGCTGGAGATTTATACATTACATTTAATATTACTCCAGATCCGAATTTTGAAAGGGTAGGTGATGATCTAAAATCTAAAATCAGCATTGATTTGTACACCGCAGTTTTGGGTGGAGATGTAAAAGTGGAAACTTTAGAAGGAAGCGTTAATCTCAAAGTAAAACCAGAAACTCAAAACGGAACAACGGTAAGATTAAAAGGAAAAGGTTTTCCGGTCTATAAAAAAGATGGTGAGTTTGGAGATCTGTTTGTGACGTATGATGTGAAATTACCCACCAATCTTACAGAAAAACAGAAAGAACTTTTTGAACAACTTAAAAATTCTTAATCATGAGCGAAAGAATATCACGGGAAGAACTCGTAAAAATATACAATATTGAAATTACTTTTTTTGATGAACTGGTTGATTATGGCTTATTAAGAGTAGAAACTGAAGATAACATTCGGTATCTGATTTATGAAGATCTTCAGGTTTTTGAAAAGTTTGCAAACTGGCATTATGATCTTGAAATAAATCTCCCCGGTTTAGAAGTCATTCATCACATGCTTCGTAAAATGGATGATTTACATCAAAAAAATCGCGATCTGATGAATAAACTTTCGGCAATTAGTGGGAAATATGAGGATATTTAATTTAGTTTTGTAAACTATAAAACTCAATATATGGCAAGACTAAACGACGACAAGATCATCAACTTACAGATTAGCAAAAAAGATTTTGAAGAGATTTATCTCAACGGAAATCAGGGAAGTCTGTTTTTGTCGCCTACGGTAAAAGGAAAACTTATTACCACAATTGTAGTTGCTGTGATTTTGTTGGTTTTGTTTTATTTTAAAGATGATCTAAGCAAAGAAAAATTCGGGATTTTATATTTTGTGAGTTTTCTTTTTCTGCTTTGTGCAGTGTACCTATCTTTAGCCATTAACAAGGTTTCAAAATGGAAAAAAGAAGTTGTGAAATATCTGAAAACTCTTGAAAATACGGATATTTATCAGATTCAGTTTAATGCTAAAGTTTTTAAAGTAAACCTTAATGATAATAAAGAAACAAGTCTTTGGACAGAATTTACAGCTGCTGAAATCAGCGATAAATTTATAGGCTTGGAAGGAAAATTCAATTATATGTTTCCGAAAAAATCGATGCCAGAAGCAGATTTTGAATTGCTGAAAGAAGCGGTACAGAAAAATGTTTTAAAATAAAAAAAATCAGAGCCAACGCTCTGATTTTTGCTTTTATAAGGAGTGTTGATTAATCTAACCAACCCATTTCTTTCATCCACTCGTCGTTGTAGATTTTCCCAACGTATCTTGAACCGTGATCATGAAGTAACACAACAATCACATCGTCTTTCGTAAACTGATCTTTCATCTGAACCAAAGCAGCCATCGCACTTCCCGCAGAATATCCACAGAAAATACCTTCTTCTTTTGCCAGTTTTCTTGCGTAGATTGCTCCGTCTTTATCAGTCACTTTTTCGAAATGATCGATCACAGACATATCGTAGTTTTCAGGAAGAATATCTTCGCCAATTCCTTCTGTGATGTAGGTGTAAGCATTTCCTAAATTGATTTCTCCAGTCTCGTGAATCTCTTTCAGAATAGATCCGTAAGTATCAACTCCAATTACTTTGATGTCTTTATTTTTCTCTTTAAAAAACATTCCGCAGCCTGTAATGGTACCTCCAGTTCCGGCTCCAACTAAAAAGTGAGTCAGTTTTCCTTCAGTTTGTTCCCAGATTTCAGGTGCAGTAGACTCGTAATGAGCCGCTCTGTTTGATAAATTATCGTATTGATTTACGTACCATCCGTTTTCTGTTTCTTTAGCCAATCTCTTTGAAACTGAATAGTAAGAACGTGGATCTGTAGGTTTTACGTCTGTTGGACAAACGATAACTTCAGCTCCAACAGCACGAAGAATGTCGCATTTTTCTTTAGATTGCTTAGCGTTGGTTACAAAAATACACTTGTATCCTTTGATGATTGCTGCCAAAGCTAATCCCATTCCTGTATTTCCCGAAGTTCCTTCGATGATGGTTCCACCTGGCTTTAATCTTCCGTCTTTTTCGGCATCTTCAATCATTTTCAGAGCCATTCTGTCTTTTACCGAATTTCCAGGGTTGAAAGTTTCTACTTTTGCCAAAACCAAAGCCGGAAAATCTTCACCTAAAACATTATTAATCTTTACAAGTGGCGTATTTCCTATGGTTTCGAGAATATTTTCTGCGTATTTCATATGTCGCTTTTATTATTTTTTTCTGCGCCCCAAATATACATTTTTCAGAATAATTCAGAATCTATGTAAATGATTAGATGTAATTTACTTTATGTGCGAATTTTGTAATACGCCAAAAACGTCAGTAAACAATCGGCAAATGTTTATTCAGTTTATTAGGAAAATGATTTTTTTGGGAGCTTTTTCCCGCTTTCCACTATATCTTTTTCGCCAACGCTTTTTTTCCAAAGCCATTTCAGAAAAAGGATGTCGTTTCAATCGGGGCTAAGAAATTTAGTAATAAATCAAAAATTTGGAACAACCGGAAAATTCATAAGCGAAACAAATTGACGATTCACCATTCACTAATTATACTTAATCGCTTTAACGGGAGAAATCTTACTGATCAGATAACTCGGAATCACCAAAGCCATTCCCGAAATAATCAAAATTCCTACAGAAATTGAAATAATTAATAATGGGTTCAAATCAACCGGAACAACGCTCACATAATAATTAGCAGGATTCAATTTAATAATTCCTGTATACTTTTGAATGAATAAAAGTCCAAGACCAATCAGGTTTCCATATAAAAGTCCGGGAACCATGATAATTAAGGTGTAATTGATAAACGTTGCACGAATCTGTCCGTTGGTTGCACCTAAAGTTTTAAGCAAACCTATTGAGTTGGTTCTTTCAATAATCAAAATCAACAAAACCATGATGATATTAATGATAACTACCAAAAGCATAATTGAAATAATAATTCCGATATTGGTGTCGAAAAGCCCGATCCAATCGTTGATTTGCGGATATTTGTCGTTTGCTTTTTCAGCATAATTTTTATATCCGATAAACTTTTCAACTTGCGGGAAATCTTCATCAACATCATTGATATTTTTAAAGAATATATCTAATCCACCGATTTGATCAGGACTCATATCCATAATTCTTCTTACATGATTGATGTCTCCAATCACAAACTGATCGTCAATCATCTTAATGTCGGTTTTGTAAATTCCGACTACTTCAAAATTTCTGTAAATCGGTTTCTGATCTGCTTTTGAAAATACGGTTACAATGCTGTCATTTACTTTCAAATGAAGATCATTGGCAATTTTTTCAGAAATAGCAACACCGTTATTATAACCTTCTCCATTGAAAAAAGGAGTTTTTCCGGCAATTAGAAATTTTTTAAATCGTAAACTGTCAAAATCTTTATCTACCCCCTTAAAGATAACGCCTGCAAAGTTATGTTCGTTACGCATAATTCCCGTTACCATCGCATATTGCTGAACTGCTGCAACATCAGGAAGCGTTTTTATACTTTTAACATCCAAACCGTCTTTATCAAGAACCGAAGTGTTATTAGACGAATTTGACTTGGTTGATCTTACTGTAATATGTCCGCTAAAATCTCCTAATCTTTCTTTAATCGCCTTTTTTGAACCCAATCCTGTAGAAACGGTAATGAGTGAAACGATGATTCCCAAAGCCACAGAAAGTCTTCCGATGATGACGATCACCCGGGAAAGGTTATTTTTGTTATCTTTGGAAAACGCTATTTTTCGGGAGAAATATAATGGAAATTTCAAGCTTATGAATTTAAATTTCAAAATTAGAACTTTAGTTCTTATTTGCCTAATTTTTTTAGGAGTATTCAGTCAATATTATTCTCAGATTTCAGATAAAGATGGTTTTAAAACCGGTGCAGACCGAGCGGAATTATATCTTCCGCTTCTTAAAAACAAAACGATCGGAATTGTCACCAACCAAACAGGATTATTGAAAGATAAAACTCATCTTGTCGATTTTTTAGTAAAAAATAATATTAAAATTAAAACAATTTTCGCTCCGGAACATGGTTTCAGAGGTGATGCCGATGCAGGCGAAAAGGTGAAAAACGGAGTAGATGTAAAAACCGGAATTCCTATTGTCTCTCTTTACGGATCAAATAAAAAACCAAAACCGGAACAATTAAAAGGACTTGATATTGTTGTTTTTGATATTCAGGATGTTGGAGTAAGATTTTACACATATATCTCAACTTTAACTTATCTAATGGAAGCTGGAGCTGAAAATAATGTAGAAATTATGGTTTTAGACCGACCAAATCCACACGACGGATATATTGACGGACCTGTTTTAAAGAAAAAATGGGAAAGTTTTGTCGGAATGCACGAAGTTCCTGTTGTTTACGGTCTAACCATCGGTGAATACGGAAAAATGGTAAACGGAGAAAAATGGCTGAAAAATGGAGTTCAGGCAAAATATACTTTGATTGAAATGCAAAATTATCACAAGAAAAAGCGATATTCAATTTTAGATAAGCCATCTCCGAATTTGCCGAATGATAAATCGATCAACTTATATCCAAGCTTATGTTTTTTTGAGGGAACTCAGGTTTCTGTAGGAAGAGGAACAGATATTCCGTTTCAGGTTTATGGCTCACCTTGGACGAAAAATTTGACTTATCAGTTTACTCCAGAACCCACTCCCGGAGCTAAAGATCCGTTCCTAAATGGTAAATTATGTTATGGTGAAAATCTTTTAAACTATTCTAAAGATTTAAGAGAATTAAATTTAGAATGGCTGATTAAAGCTTATAAAAACTATAAAAATACTGAGCAAGATTTCTTTCTGAAAAATCTTTTTTTTGATAAATTAGCGGGAAGCGATGAGCTCAGAAAACAAATTGTTGCAGGAAAATCCGAAAAAGAAATTAAGTCTTCCTGGAAATCTGATTTAGATAAATTTGAGAAAATCCGAAAAAAATATATTATTTATAAAGATTAATAAAGTTAATGGTGAATTGTCAATCAACTACGTCGTGAATTTTCGACTTTAAATTGACTGGCGAAGCTAAATTGACTATTCACTATTCACTATTCGCAATTCGCAATTATTTTTTAATCAAAATTCTGCGGTGGTGTTTTATCATTTTTACCTTTATTCAAAATAAAAAGCCCGATTGATAAACCAATTACTCCTGCAACAGCGGTCATTAATGCACGTTCCAATTTATCTGCTTCTTCATTTCCCAAATAATTCATCAGGAAAAGTATTGCAAACGTAATGATTGATATAATGATGTGGTTTCTTCCTAGTAATTTCATATTATTTTAGTCTGTAAGAGATCATTACACCGCCTCTGTAAGGGATTATTTCACCACTTCTGTTGTGGCCATCTGCGCCATCATATCTTTCCCCTGTTCCACGCACATATCCTTTATAGAAATCTTGTGAATTTCCTACACCAGCAAAAATATCCATATTCCAATTTTCAGCTAATCTAAATTGATAACCACCTTCTATACCGAATAAAATAGAGTATCCCTTTTGATATAGTTGTGATTGTATATATTTTGTAGGTTGTAGTGTTTGATGATCATAATAAATTTCGTCATTCCAATAGGTAGGTTTTTGTAAAATATATGCACCAACAGAAACATTAGCTCCTACATGCCATCCTTTGAAAGCTTCTTTAAAATAATATCTCCCCTCCATTGTTCCCATATAAATCTGAGCTTCGTGACCTGCAAAAGACTTCCACGGAGAGATCAAAACATCACCTTGTAAAGTGAATTTTTTGCTTACCTGATGTTCTATTCCTACATTAATTACTCCAATTGGGATCAAAAGCGCATTACCTTTAATGTAAACTTTTTTCTCTGTTTCAGATTTTGTCTCTTCAGTCTTAACTTCCTGAGCATTAATATTTACTATTGAAAATAAACTTAATGCTGCAATAAAAATTTTATATTTCAAAATATGAGTTTTTATTTGATTTGACTTAATAATTTCTCTGCTAAACTTGCATCTTTACCCGATTGAGTGGCAATGTTTTTTGATTGTTCAGCAAAATTCTTAGCTAAATCTTTACTTCCTAAATTAAAATATATTTTAGCTAAAATGTATGTATTTTCTGATGTTTCACCACGCATTACAGATTTCTCTGCCCATTCTGCTGCTCTTTTCAAAGAAGTTTTGGTTTTGATATTGTCGGAAAAAATCCAAGCTACTTTTAAAAGTTCATTTGGTTCAAAAGCTTCTGAATTTTTATAATATTCCAACGCTGCTTTTTCATACTCAGGAAAATCGGCGTTTTGTTCGTAATAGGCTAATTTGGTTTGATTAAGTTTTGTAATAGCTGCTTCTTTTCCAACTAACGGTTCTGCTATTTTCAAAAAATATGCATCGTTGATTTTCTTATTCTTTTCGTCAATAGCTTCCTGAACAACTTTACCTAAAACCATTTGATTGTTGAATTCATTATAGCTTTCTTCAGGTAGAAATTTAATTATTTCAGCTTTTTGAGCAACAAAAGTTTTGTAATTAGGATCCTCAGATGACTTCAAAAAATACAATAAAAGTCCAACATCATCTTTTGTGAACTCTTCATTTTTAGGTTTGTTTTCAAAATATCTTTCAGAAACTTTCTTAGCAAATTCATAATCTGAATTTGAATTAAGTTTCATGATATTTATTAAGAATTCAGGATTTTTTTCACCTTTTGCAAATCTTTCTTTAGACGAACCTTCCTTAGAATTTACAGCGTTTACATCTTGTACCATAGAAAGAAAAAGACTTGGCTCCATGTAACCGTAGTTTTGAGAAATCAATTCGCCATCACCATTTAGAAAAAGAAAAGTAGGATAGGAGCGCACAGAAAATTTTTGAGCAATCTCTCTTCCTTCGCCTTTTTCCATGTCTATTCGTGAACTCACAAAGTTTTTATTGAAATAATCTCCTACTGATTTTTGGGTGAAAACATTTTTGTCCATCATTTTGCACGGGCCACACCAAACTGCATAAGCATCAATAAAAACAAGTTTTTTTTCTTTTTTTGCTCTTGCAAGAAGATCTTTAAAGTTGCTTTGATCAAACTTAATTCCTTCTTCCTGAGCGAAAATAAATAGGCTGATAAAAATAAATAATCCGGAGATAATCTTTTTCATTCTAAAATAAATTTTGGAAAGCTAAGATACTTATTTTTGATTGTATATGGATAATGAAACCGCTTTAAAAGATTTAAAACAAAAAACCACCCTTGAAAAAGAGTGGTTTAAGTGGTTTCTCCAGGAATCGAACCAGGGACACATGGATTTTCAATCCATTGCTCTACCAACTGAGCTAAGAAACCATTTAGGTTACTTTAAATTTTCAACTTTTGAAAAGAAAACCGCCTAATGAAAGGCGGTTTTGTGGTTTCTCCAGGAATCGAACCAGGGACACATGGATTTTCAATCCATTGCTCTACCAACTGAGCTAAGAAACCATTTAGGTTACTTTAAATTTTCAACTTTTGAAAAGAAAACCGCCTAATGAAAGGCGGTTTTGTGGTTTCTCCAGGAATCGAACCAGGGACACATGGATTTTCAATCCATTGCTCTACCAACTGAGCTAAGAAACCATTTAGGTTACTTTAAATTTTCAACTTTTGAAAAGAAAACCGCCTAATGAAAGGCGGTGGGGTGGTTTCTCCAGGATTCGAACCAGGGACACATGGATTTTCAATCCATTGCTCTACCAACTGAGCTAAGAAACCGTTCTTTTTACTTCGTTGTTTTAAAGTGATGCAAAAGTAGGAAGTTTTTGATATATGAAGCAAATATTAATCAAAGTTTTTTCAATTTAAGCAAAAACCTACTGATTTTCAGACGGATTATTTTCCTGCTCTTTTCTTATTTGTTCGCTCATTTCCTCTAAAACAGGCTTAATTGTGCTTTCAGGAAGATCACTAATTCTGATATACATCAAGCCATCAATAGCATCATTAAAGTTGGGATCAACATTAAATGCAATTACTTTTGCGTTTTGTTTTATATATTTTTTAATTAAAACAGGCATTCTCAATTCCGGTTCAAGATCATCGATGATTTTATCTAGTTTATTTAAATCAGATTCCATTTCGTTCAAGAATAAGTTTTTGTCACGCTCTCTTAATTTAACCTTATAGTCATTTCGTGGTGTAATGTATTGAGCAACAGCTGAGTCGTAATAATTAGAACGCATAAACTCAATCATCAAAGATTTCGAAAATTCCGAAAACTTATTAGAAATACTCACACCGCCCATTAAAAATTTATGGTCAGGATTTCTTAAACAAACATGCACAATTCCGCGCCATAAAAGGAATAAAGGAAGTGGTTTCTGCTGATATTCTTCACAAATATAAGCTCTTCCCATTTCAATTACTTTCTTGAAAAACGGATGAATATCTTGTTCGAATTCAAATAAAGAACTTGTGTAAAAGCCTTTAATTCCAGACTTTTTCATAATATCTTTACCTAAAGCCATTCTGTAAGCTCCGGCTAATTTTTCTGCAGCATTATCCCAAAGAAATAAATGATGATAATGCTTATCATATTCGTCAAGGTCAAACGGAAGATTGCTTCCTTCTCCAACCGCACGGAAAGTGAGTTCTCTTTGTCTTCCGATTTCCCTCATAATAGAAGGAATTTCTTCGTAAGGTGTAAAATAGATCTCGTAATTTCCGTTGCTAAACAACATTCTATCGGTTCCTTTTATTTTACTGATGTCCTTCAAAAGGTCTTCTTTTGGGGTTTCATCAATAATATTCTGAACGATATTTTCTTCTTTTAATAGTGGAAATTTTACCGAAAGATTTTTCAGATTAATAGCTTGAGCAAGAGATTTTCTTTTTTCATAGTAAGATTTCATCATGTAAACCTTACGTTTCAGAAATTCCCCCAATTCCTCAATGTTTTCCATGTCATCCATCACTTTTACAGTGATAGGTTTACCAATTCTTATTCTGATTGGTTTTTCCCTATCATTCATCATTTCTGCGGGAAGCATCAATGTTTGTAAATTAGGATGGATTTTTGCAACCTGATAAAATAAAGTGCTGTTTTTAGCATGAAAATACATCGGAACCACCGGAACTTTAGCCATTTTAATAAGCTTTAAAGCTGGTTTTTCCCATTCTTTATCTAAAATCTCACTGTACGGATTATTTTTATTTGAAACTTCCCCTGCAGGGAAAATTCCCACACAGCCACCGTTTTCCAAATGTTTCAAAGTTTCGCGCATTCCGGTTGAGCTGTTTCTAACCTCTCTTCTTCCTTCGAAAGGATTTACGGGAATGACATAAGGTTCCATAGGTTTTATTTTTTCCAAAAGAAAATTTCCCATTACCTTAAAATCAGGACGCACCTCAGACAAAATTTTACACATTAAAATTCCGTCAATCGCACCAAGAGGATGATTAGAAACCAAAATAAATGGCCCCGTTTTCGGAATTTTTGCTAAATCTTCCTCAAAAGCGATGTAACTTAAGTTTCGCTCTCTTACAAATGAATCGAAAAAGTCTTTACCTTCCTTGTCTTTTAATTTATCATAAAGTCTGTTGACCTGATTGATTTTTGCGACGCTCATCACAGCAGAAGCAACAGGATTTTTCAGGAAACCTATTTTGTTTAAGCCGGAAGCTCTGATTAAATCGTTTTTCGAAATTAAGCTCATGTGTTTTTAGTCGAAATTAGTTTTATTGTGTTACCATTTGCAGCGTATTTTTTGCAATCTGCTCCAATAATACACTTTTTCCTTGGTAAAATTTATCGATGTTTTCCATTTTTGCATTCCTTACCGTAAATAAAGATACATTTTTTATTACATCGGTCTTAAAAACTTTTTGAAGTTCATCATTCAATTCATCTACCTTGTTGAATTTATCTTCTAAACACAATTCCAACGAAATCGCAGAATTTTGCATTAAAGAAACTTTAATTTTATATTTAGCTAAATTGTTGAAAATTAAACTCATGTGGTCTTCTGCGATAAACGAGAAATCTCTTGTTGAAATTTTCAACAAAGTCTGATGTTCTTTTAAAATATAAGATTCTTCACTTTGATTTTTCTCTGAAGCACCCACTTTTGTTCCTTCTTTAGTTGGATCTACGAAAGATTTTACATAAAAAGGAATGTTTTTTTGTTGAAGTGGCTGTAAAGTTTTTGGATGAATTACACTTGCTCCATAATAAGCCATCTCAATCGCTTCTTCATAAGAAATGTTTGAAAGAAGACTTACATCATCGAATTTTCTTGGATCTCCGGTCATTACTCCGGGAACGTCTTTCCAGATGGTCATCGCTTCTGCATTTAAGCAATAAGCAAAAATTGCCGCCGAATAATCCGAACCTTCTCTTCCTAAAGTAACTGTGAAATTATTATCATCCGAACCGATAAAACCTTGAGTTACATAACAAATTGCAGGATTTAAATTTGAAATAAATTCTTCTGTTTTTTGCCAATTTACAACTCCGTCTCTGTAAGAATCGTCGGTTTTTATATAATCTCTTGCGTCTAACCATTGATTGCTAAACTGAATATCATTCAAATATTCGCTTACAATTTTAGTGGAAATCATTTCGCCACAACTTACAACCTGATCGTAAACAAAATTGTAATTCGGAGATTTATTTCTTCTTAAAAATGAATCGATATCATCGAAAAACAAATTGATTTCTGCGAAAACCGCATGGTCTTCAGCGAAAAGTCCTTGAGCAATTTCGATATGTTTCTGTTTTATCTCTTCAATTTCTGTTTGATAGTTATCTTTCTTGAAATACATTTCTACTACTTTTTCCAGCGCATTTGTGGTTTTACCCATCGCCGAAATTACAAGCAGACATTTCTCAAAGCCTTGACTTTGAAGAACCATAGAAACATTTTTTACACTTTCAGCATCTTTTACAGAAGCCCCACCAAACTTAAAAATTTTCATTAAAGTATTAAAAATAAAATTGTTAGATTATCGAAATTTTAAGATGTCAAAATTATAAATTTACACCGAGATATGAAATAGGCAGCGAGCGCGATATAATTAAGATTTTATTAAAATCAAAATTAGTATCCAAATAGTGTATTTACTGTAATGATTTGGGGATTTTTAAATACTCTAATTGCATATTGCTTAAACTGTTTTGGGTTGTATTGTTTTGATATACAGATGTTAAAGTCTATTTTAATATTTATTTTTTAAATAAGATAAATTTTACGAAATTTGGGAAAAGTGTAAAAAGAAAATTATGTCAGATCAGTCATTACAAACTTTAGGAGAATTTCTTATCGATAAACAGGAAGATTTCCAGTATTCTACAGGTGAATTTTCACGTCTTCTTAGTGCAATAAGATTAGCTTCAAAAGTTGTAAACAGAGAAGTGAACAAAGCAGGGATTGTAGATATTACAGGCGCTGCAGGAAACCAGAATATTCAAGGTGAAGAACAGCAGAAATTAGATGTTATTGCAAATGATATTTTTATCACAGCACTATCTCAGAGAGAAGTTGTCTGCGGAATTGCTTCTGAAGAGAATGACGATTTTATTGATATTAAATGTGGTGAAAACGGTCATTTGAGTAAATATGTGGTTTTAATCGATCCACTTGATGGTTCTTCAAACATTGATGTCAACGTTTCAGTAGGAACAATTTTCTCAATTTACAGAAGAGTTACAGAGCCAGGAACTCCGGTTCAACTTGAAGATTTTTTACAGAAAGGGATCAATCAAATTGCTGCAGGTTACGTTATTTACGGTTCTTCTACAATGATTGTTTACACTACCGGAAACGGAGTAAACGGATTTACACTTGATCCGTCTTTAGGAACATATTATCTTTCTCACCCGAATATGACTTTCCCAAAAACAGGGAAAATTTATTCAATCAATGAAGGAAATTATATTAAATTTCCTCAAGGTGTAAAAAATTATCTTAAATATTGTCAGATGGAAGAAGGAGATCGTCCTTATACATCAAGATATATTGGTTCGTTAGTTGCCGATTTCCACAGAAATATGTTAAAAGGAGGTATTTATATTTACCCATCTTACGGTCAGTCTCCTAACGGAAAATTGAGATTGTTGTACGAATGTAATCCAATGGCATTTTTGGCTGAGCAAGCTGGTGGAAAAGCTACAGACGGATTCAGAAGAATTATGGAAGTTGAGCCGACAGAACTTCACCAGAGAATTCCATTTTTTGCAGGAAGTATCGATATGGTTGAAAAAGCTGAAGAATTTATGCGAATTGACAGCGTAAAATAAATGACAGCAAAATATTACAAATATTTATTAAAATTCAAACGCCCGAGTGGAACATCTCGCGGCGTTTTACTTGAAAAAGAGACTTTTATTCTTGAAGTTTTTCAGGACGATAAAAAAGGAGTGGGGGAATGTGCTATTTTCAGAGGACTGAGTTTTGATGACAGACCGGACTATGAAGATAAATTAAAATGGCTTTGTGAAAATATTACTCAAGATTCAGAATATTTAAAAGAAGAATTAAAAGAATTTCCATCGATTTGGTTTGGTTGTGAGCAGGCTGTTTTAAATTTTAAAAATGGTGGAAATCTTTATTTTCCAAGCGAATTTACTGAAGGAAAAACTCCGATCATCATTAATGGATTGATTTGGATGGGAGATATTGATTTTATGGAAGAACAGATTCAGGATAAATTGGATCAGGGTTTTCATTGCATTAAATTAAAAATAGGGGTCGATTGGAAATCAGAACATGAAATTCTTCAAAAACTAAGACAAAAATTTTCAAAAGATCAACTCGAACTTCGGGTTGATGCAAACGGAGGTTTTACTAAAGATGAAGCTAAAATTGTTTTACAGCAGTTAGCAGATTTAGATATACATTCAATCGAACAACCGATAAAAGCAGGAAATTGGAACGATATCGCAGAATTATGTGCCGAAACTCCAACTCCGATTGCTCTAGATGAAGAATTAATTGGAATTATTGATTTGAATGAAAAAAGAAAGCTTTTAGAAACAATAAAACCACAATATATTATTTTGAAACCAGCTTTGGTTGGAGGTTTTTCAGGTTGTGATGAGTGGGTATCTCAAGCTGAGCAGCAAAACATTAGTTGGTGGATTACATCTGCTTTGGAAAGCAATATCGGTCTGAATGCAATTTCACAATATACCTTTACAAAAAGAAATCAAATGCCTCAAGGTTTGGGAACTGGGAGTTTGTTTACCAATAATTTCAATAGCTTTTTAGAACTTAATGGTGAGAAACTTTTTTACAAAAGTTAGTCCGATTAAATTATTCCGTCAATGAAAATTGCTTTCTTAATATATTCAATAATATAAGACAGCTGTTTTTTAATCTGTTTCATGGTGATTTGATGTCTAATTTTTCTACAGTAAAGATCGTTAATTATTTTCAATTCTGTGTGAATTTAGTCTTAAATATTCATTTTCATACCATCTTAAATTTTCCTAAATTTGCAAATTGTTGTATAACGCAACATTTTAAAGCGAATTTTAATGGAAGAAGAAAAAAAATCACTCAATTTTATTGAGCAAATTATAGAAGATGATTTGGCAAACGGGATGACTCAAGATCAAATCCGTTTCCGTTTTCCGCCTGAACCAAACGGTTATCTGCATGTAGGTCATACAAAAGCGATCTGCATCAACTTCGGTTTGGGTGAAAAATACAATGCTCCCGTAAACCTTCGTTTCGACGATACGAATCCTGAAAAAGAAGAACAGGAATTCGTAGATTCTATCATGAAAGACGTTGAATGGTTAGGTTTCAAATGGGATAAAGTTTTGTACGCATCCGATTACTTCCAGCAGCTTTACGATTGGGCAGTTCAGTTGATTAAAGAAGGGAAAGCTTACGTTGATGAGCAGCCGTCTGAAGTTATTACTGAACAAAGAAAAAATCCTGCAGAGCCGGGAATAGAATCTCCATTCAGAAATCGCCCTGTTGAAGAGTCTTTAGATTTATTCGAAAAGATGAAGAATGGTGAATTCGAAAGTGGTTCAATGTCTTTACGTGCAAAAATTGATATGGTTTCGCCAAATATGAATATGCGTGACCCTGTTATGTACAGAATTTTGAATAAACCTCACCACAGAACAGGTACAGCTTGGAAAATTTATCCGATGTATGACTGGGCTCATGGTGAATCTGATTATATTGAACAAATTTCGCACTCGCTTTGCTCTTTAGAGTTTGAAAACCACAGACCGCTTTACAACTGGTATTTAGATCAGGTTTATGAAGAGGGAAGGGTTAAAAACAAGCAAAGAGAATTTGCAAGGATGAACGTTTCTTATATGATTACTTCCAAAAGAAAACTACAAAGGCTGATTGCTGAAAATGTAGTAAATGGTTGGGATGATCCGAGAATGCCTACAATTTCCGGAATGAGGAGAAAAGGCTTCACGGCGAATGCAATCAGGAATTTTATTGATAAAGTTGGGGTTGCAAAAAGAGAAAATTTAATTGAAATTCAATTATTAGATTTCTGCGTTCGTGAAGATTTAAATAAGATTGCAAAACGTGTAATGGCGGTTGTAGATCCTATCAAATTGGTTATTGAAAATTATCCGGAAGGACAGGAAGAATGGTTGACCACGGAAAATAATAACGAACAGGAAGACGCAGGAACAAGAGAAATTCCGTTCTCAAGAGAATTATATATTGAGCGTGAAGATTTCAAGGAAGAAGCTGGTAACAAATTCTTTAGACTAAGATTAGGAGGTGAAGTTCGTCTAAAATCTGCTTATATCATCAAAGGTGAAAGAGTAGAGAAGGATGAAAATGGAGAAATCACTACGATTTACGCATCATATGACGAGAAATCTAAGTCAGGAAGCGGAACTGAGGAAAGTCTAAGAAAAATAAAAGGTACGATTCATTGGGTTTCTGCGAAACATGCAATTCCTTTGGAAGTAAGAAATTACGAGAAATTATTCACTGTGGAACAACCTGATGCTGAGAAAGATGTAGATTTCTTAAATTTCATTAATCCTGAATCTGTTAACATTATTCAAGGATTTGGTGAGCCTAGCTTAAAAGACGTGGCAGTTGGAGAACCTCTTCAATTCCAGAGAATTGGCTATTTTACGAAAGATCAGGATTCTACGGATACAAATTTTGTATTCAACAGAACCGTAACATTAAAAGACTCTTATAAGCCAGAGTAAAAATTTATTTATACTACATAAATGAAACAGGGCTTAATTTTTTAAGTCCTGTTTTTTTTCGTCAATTCGAGTATTTTTCGAAATGAAATGAAGAAAAATGTATCGAGAACTAGTGAATAGAAAAACGAATTGGGATAAAACTCAACAACTTCTCGATACGGTTTCTCAAACCTATTCGAAGTGACGATGTTAATTATTAAAAATCAGAAATTGTGAAACTTATACATCTATATACCAACTCATTCAAAGGACTTTCGAAAGAAAGTTGGATGCTTGCATTGGTAATGCTCATCAACCGTGCAGGTTCGATGGTACTTCCTTTTTTGGGAGTTTATATGACTGCACATTTAAAATTCAGCATAGAAAATACAGGAATTGTTTTAAGCTTTTTCGGAATTGGTTCTGTAATCGGTTCTTGGCTTGGTGGATTCATCACTGACAAAATCGGAGAATATAAAGTTCAATATATCAGCTTATTATTGAGCGTTCCATTATTTTGTTTAATTCCAATTTTCAAAACAGAGATTGGAGTTGCTGCTATTATTTTACTTCAAAGTATTGTAAGCGATGCGTTTCGTCCGGCAAATTCCGTAGCGATTACAAAATATGCAAAACCTGAAAATATTACAAGAGCTTTTTCTTTAAATCGAATGGCAGTCAATTTAGGATTTTCCATAGGTCCTGCTTTGGGTGGAATTTTATCAGCGATTTCTTATGATTTTTTGTTTTACTCCAATGCTTTAGCGGCATTAGCAGCGGGAATTTTATACATCATTTTTTTTAGAAAACGAAATAAATTAGCCAAATTGAAAGCCAGAAAAGTAGCTGAAGTAATTGAAATAAAAAAAGAAAACTCGCCGTATCAGGACGGTAAATTTTTGATTTACTGTTTCTTATGCATGTTGTTTGCGATATGTTTTTTCCAGTTATTTAGTACGTTAACGATTTTTTATAAAGATACTGCACATTTAAGTCAACAAAATATCGGTTACCTTTTAGGATACAGCGGATTCATCGTGGTTTTGCTCGAAATGGGACTGGTTCAGATTGCCGAAAAATATTTGAGTCTCGCTCGTACCATGTTTTTGGGAACATTCATTTGTGGACTTTCGTATGCGATGCTTGGTTTCGATTACAGCATTTTGACATTAGTACTTTCGATGACTTTGCTTTCTGTTGGAGAAATTTGGGCATTGCCATTTATGTCAACCATTACAGCTTTACGCTCAGGTAAAAAAAACAAAGGTGCTTACATGGGTTTGAACGGAATTTCATTTTCCATCGCATTTATTGTAACGCCTTATTTGGGAACTTTAATTGCAGAAAAATTAGGTTTTACAATACTGTGGATTGGAACTGGAGTTGTTGCAACTGCAATTGCAATTGCATTTTATTTTATCGTTCCGTGGATGATTAAAGACAGAAAAAAAATAATTGAATAACCCTTGAAATTTATAGAGAAAGCTGCAAATCTGCGGCTTTCTTTTTTTATTAAAATTTCACAGACTCACAAAATTTAATTTGTTGCGAATAAAGAAAGTACAATTTTTGCATAGCAACATCAATGGCAAAATTATACATATTCTTTTCATTATTTTCCGCTTCATTTTTATTTTCTCAAAAAAGAGATTCTGCAACTTTAATTTCAGAAGTAAGAATTGATGCCTACAAAAAACCGACAGCTTTCATCAATTCCACAAAATCAGTTTCGGTACTTTCTAAAAATTTGCTGAATCAAAATACTCCTGAAAGGATGCTCGAATCTATCAACCAAATTGCAGGCGCAAGAATGGAAGAACGTTCACCGGGAAGTTACAGGATTTCTCTTCGTGGTAGTACTTTAAGGTCACCTTTCGGCGTTCGGAATGTAAAAGTTTATCTTGATGATTTTATTTTATCGGATGCTTCGGGAAATACTTATTTCAACGTTATTTCTCCCGAACTTATTGACAGAATGGAAATTTACAAAGGCCCTGAAAGTGGAGATTACGGAGCAGTTACAGGCGGAACGGTCCTTTTAAAAACGAAGAGTACAGATAATCTTTCTGCGAATTTATCAGTTGGAAGTTATGGAACTTTCAACCAAAGTTTTGATTTTTCAAAGCAAGTGGGAAAACACTTTCTGGAAGTTTTCCAAAATTATTATCAGACGGATTCTTACCGTGAGCAGTCAAAAGTTCAGAGGAAACAAATTTTCTTAAAAGACAATTTTCAGTATTCTGAAAAAGGATTATTGAAAGCAATGTTGATGTATTCTGATCTCGATTATCAAACTCCGGGCGGACTGACTTTAGAGCAAATGAATTTCAATAGAAAACAGGCGAGACCAAAAACAGCAACAGTTCTGGGAGCTCAAGAACAGGATGCTGGAATCAGAAATAAAATGGTTTTAGCAGGACTTTCAAATGAATATCAATTTAATCAAAACTTCTCGCATTTTCTTTTAGTTCAAGGTTCCTATGTTGACTTTGAAAACCCATTTATCACCAATTTTGAAAATCGTTTTGAGACGAATTTTGCTTTGAGAACGCATTTTAATTATGAAAAAAGCTGGGATAAAATTTCTTTGGCTTACAGATTTGGTTTTGAGGGTGGAAATAATGATATTTTAATTAAAAATTACGATAATAATAGAGGAGTTGAAGGTAATCCGCAGAATTTTGATCGATTAAAAAACGTTTCAGGATTCTATTTTCTTTCCCAAAAATTGAATTTTGATGAAAAGCTTTTTACCGATATTTCAATCAGTTTAAATTCTAATTCTTACGACTGGGAAAGACTTTATCCAAGAAATGAAAGCGGCAATATTCAGTTTAAAAATCAATGGCTTCCCAATTTTGGTTTGACTTATCTTCTTGGTAAAGGTTTTTCTGTAAGAGGAAAAATCGGAAAAGGAAATTCGGCACCGACGAGTGAAGAAATCCGTTCTTCAACACAGGAATTTAACCAAGATTTAAGTCCAGAATATGGCTGGAATAAAGAAATCGGAATCCGAAAACAGTTAGGAAATATTATTTTCGTAGAAGGAAGCTATTTCGATTTCAGAATGAAAAATGCAATTGTAAGAAGGCAAAATGAAGCCGGACAAGAATATTTTGTCAATTCTGGTGAAACAGTTCAGAAAGGTTTGGAAGTTTTATTGGAATCTAAGAATTTCAATTTAAAAAATGATTTTTTCAGTAATTTTAAATTCAGATTTTCAGGAAGTTTTTATGATTTTAAATTTAAAAATTATCAACAGAATGAAAATGATTTTTCGGGAAATGATTTAACAGGAGTTCCAAAAACGACAATAAACAGCTTGCTGAATTTTACTTTTTTCAAAAAGCTAAATGTTGATTATTCTCATTTTTATACTTCAAAAATGCCTTTGAATGACGCTAATTCTGTTTGGTCGGAACCGAATTTAATTGGAAATGTTCAGTTTAGATTTCCTGTAGATTTTGAAAAAACGAGAGTCAATTTATATCTTCAAATTCAGAATTTATATAATGAAGATTATGTTTTAGGCTTTGACATCAATGCATTCGGAAACCGATATTACAATCCTGCAGCAAAGAGAAATTTCGTTTTGGGAATGAAGGTTGATTTTTAATTATTACTATTTATTATCGATAGACTCAAATGCTTTTTTCAGATAAGTTTCATTAGTTTTTGCCTCATCTGTTGCTTTTTCGATGGTGATATTCGGAGAAATTCCTTCACCGATTTTTGTGTATTCTTTGCCGGTTCTGTCAACGATATTTCCGATAGTAAGTACAAGAAAAGATCCGTCGGATAATTTATATTCCTGATTTCCGGATGTTAAACCTTGGGTATTTGTCCCGATTATTTTAGCATTTTTTTGCCCTACGAATGCTGCGGCAATAAATTCAGCTGAACTTCCAGTTACTTTATTCACCAATATTGCAACTGGTTTTTTTATAGGTTTGGGTTCTTTTTGGGTCAACTGAAATAATTGCGTTGCTGTAGAACCTTCATAAAATCTACCTTTTTTGTAATTGTAATATTCGATTTTGCCTTCGGCATCTTTTGTACCCACTACATTTTTTGTGTCTAAAAATGGTGCAATCGCAGCATACATCGGGTAAAGCATTCCTCCGAAGTTTCCTCTCAAGTCAATAATCCAACCTTTGGGATTACGTTTTTGGAGGTCATTAACTTTTGTATAAAAAGTATTGATATATAAATTCCAGTCACCTTTGTTGAAAGATCCGATATCTGGCAAACTGATGTATGCGTATTGGTTTTCAAGAAGTTCACTTTTAATTATAGGAAATTCCTGACCGGTAGCTTTATAACCTAAAGTATATGCTTTCACCACGTTTTCAGGATAAAAATTAGAATGTGAATCATTTAAAGAGCTTAAAGCATTTTTTATAGCAGGATAAGTTTCTTTAATCGTTTTTGCCTTTGATGATTCGGTTAAAGTTTTAGCAAATATATCTTCCCAATTCAGTTTACCTTTATTGACAGATTTATTTTTCATAATCTTTAATGCCTGAGTGACATAAACTTTAATGCTATCTGATTGCGCAAAAGTTTGAATTGAAAAAAAAGTTGTAATGAAAGTAAAAATAATCAGCTTTTTCATGATAGAATTTAAGTATCTAAAAATAAAACTATTTTATGATTAAATTTTTCCTAAATAATTATTTTTTGGAAATAATATTTTTGATAATAATATCTGCATGAATTCTGGAATTTTCTATAAACCACAAATGGGTGTCTTTTCCACCACAAACTACCCCCGCCAAATATAAATCCGGAACATTGGTTTCCATAGTTTCTTCATTATAAAATGGTTTTAAGCAATCTCCTTGTAAATCAATTCCGGAATTTTTAAGAAAATCAAAATCGGGAAGATAACCAGTCATTGCCAAAACAAAATCATTTTCAATCTCATTAATTTTTCCGTTTTCATCTTTGAAAATCACAGAATTTTCTTTAATTTCAATCAGTTCAGAATTAAAATGAGCAGTAATATTTCTTTCTGTAATTCTATTTTCAATATCAGGTTTCACCCAATATTTTACGTTAGGCGAAATTTCAGAATTACGGATGATCATCGTTACTTCTGCACCTTTTCTATAGGTTTCCAAAGCGGCATCAACAGAGGAATTGCTTGAGCCAACTACAACAATTTTTTGTTTAGCGAAAGGGTAAGGTTCGGTGTAATAATGTTTAACTTTCTCAAGATTTTCACCCGGAATATTCATCAGATTCGGAATGTCATAAAATCCGGTTGAGATGATAACGTTTTTTGCAAAATATTTTGATTTTGAAGTTTTAATCTCAAAAATTTCTCCGTTTTTGGAAACCTTTAAAACTTTTTCGTAAAGATTAATATTGATGTTTTTCTGTCTCGCAATTCCCTGATAATATTCTAAAGCGTCCTGTCTTCCGGGTTTTGGAGCAGTTGTAATAAGTGGAATCTCGTCAATTTCAAGTTTATCAGCTGTAGAAAAAAACTTCATGTATAATGGATAATTGTACAAAGAATTGACAATTGTTCCTTTTTCTATAATCAAATAATTGAGATTATTTTTTTTAGCTTCGAGAGCACAATTAAGACCAATTGGTCCCGCTCCGATAATGAGAATATCTAAAATTTCCATACATCAAAAATACTAAAAAGCCTTTAGGATTAAGCTTTAATGATTATACAAAAAACAATAGTTTTAATCATCAAACTCTATTAAATTTGAAATAAACTTAAAATTGATAATTTAAAACTGGCATTCCTTTTGAACTTTTCCATAAAATTTTTATAATGAAAAAGGCTTTTGCAATGGTTTTAATTTTAGCAGTTTTGTCTTGTGACAAGAAACAAGATAAAAGCCCGACTGTCTCCACAGATAATCTTAAAAGAACCAATGAAAGAACGGAAACCGAACAAGATTCTTTTTCAACGGAAGTTGCGCTCAAAAAGACTAATGATGAGTTGCTGCAAGCTTTGAAAGTAAGTTATTACGATGTTTTTGCGAATTATATTCATCCTCAAAAAGGCGTCAGATTTTCGATGTATGCTTTTGTGAACAAGAATGAGGATAAACATTTTTCTAAAGCCGATTTTGAGAAATATTTTCCTACAAAAACTATTTTCACTTGGGGATCTCTTGACGGTTCAGGTGAAATTTATAAGGCAACTGTTGATCAATACATGAAAAAGTGGTTGTTTAAAAAAGATTTTACTAAATCAGAATATTCATTCAATAAATTTCTTGGTGGTGGAAATTCTCTTAATAATCTGAAAGAAATGTATCCCAATACCAATTTTACAGAAAACTATATTGCCGGTTCAGAAAAAAATGGCGGAATGGATTGGAATGCACTTCGTTTTGTTTTTGAAGAATTTGATGGAAAATATTATGTGGTAGCGGTTATCAATGATGAATGGACGATATAAATAAAATTCCCCTTCTTTTACAGATGGGGAATAATTTTATAAAATTTCCGAAAGTTGTTTCGTTAAATTTCTTCTTGAAAATTGCTCAATATTTTCTGTGTTTTCTGAAAGATATCCATTTTTCCAAAGGTCAAATTTCTCTAAAATAAAATCTTCAATTTCTTTGGAATCATTATACCCAAAATGCTTTCCGGCTTTTGTTTCGTCTAAAATTTTTGAAACATCGGCTTGATTTGGTCCAAAAGAAATAATCTGTTTTCCAGTCGCTAAATATTCAAATATTTTTCCGGGAATAATTCCTTTTGAAGAATCATTTGGGAAATTTGTAATTAGTAATACAGAAGAATTTGCCATTTCGTTAACAGCTTTTTCGTGCGAAACATAACCAAGATTTAAAATGTGATTTTTTAAATTTGAATTTTCAAGCGTTTCTGAAATTTTGTCATCGATTCTTCCGACAAATTTTAAGCTGAAATTTTCTGCAAAATCTGAATTGGTTTTAACCAAATTATCCAATACTTTCCAAAGGTTTTCTGGGTTTCTTAGTTGTTCCAAAACACCGATATAGCTTAAAGTAAATTTATTGGACTTCTGTGTCATGTTGAGCGAAGTCGAAGCATCTGATTCGTCGAACCCATTGGTAATACAAAAAGAATTGGCGCCATTTTTACGAAAATTTTCTGCATCGGTGTAGCTTGTTGCCAAAGTAATATCGGCATTTTTGAAAACTTCACTTTCTAAAAAACGGTGTTTTTTATCTGATCTGTTAGTCAGTTTTAAATGTTTGTAATAGGAAATTTCTGTCCATGGATCTCGGAAATCGGCAATCCATTTCAAATTGGGCATTATTTTTTTTAAATTTAAACCAATTAGATGCATCGAATGTGGTGGTCCCGAAGTAACAATCGTTTCAATTTTGTTTTCTTTCAAATACTTTTCAAGAAATTCTGTGGAAGGTTTTACCCAAAAAACTCGAGCATCAGGAATGAAAAAATTACCTCTTACCCAAATCGAAAGTTTAGATTTCCAGCTTTGATTATTGCCCACATCAAATTGCCCCGCTTTGAATTTTTTATTGCTTTTATTAAGCTTTTCTGCCAATTGATAAGGCTCCCAGATCTTTGTTCTTACGATTTCCAAATCTTCAGGAACATCTTTCATTAAACTTTCGTCCAATAAAGGATAGCTTGGGTTTTCAGGTGTATAAATAATCGGTTTCCAGCCAAATTCTGGAAGATATTTTGCGAATTTCAGCCATCGCTGAACTCCTGGTCCTCCTGCAGGTGGCCAATAATAGGTTATGATAAGGATTTTCTTTTGTTCCATATTTTGCAGATTGTCATTCTGAATGAAGCGAAGCGTAATGAAGAATCTTATTAAACGTCATCATTCAAAAATTTCCAAGTAGGATTAAATTCTTTAATTAAGTTCTCTTTTTTAATTCTTGTCCAACCTTTTATCTGCTTTTCTCTTTTGATAGCAGTTTCTACATCAGCAAATTGTTCAAAATAAATTAAATAGAAACATTTATATTTTGTGGTGAAACTCTTGTCAATTGCTTCCGGATTCTGATGCCAATACAATCGGGATTTCAAATCGTTGGTAACTCCTGTGTATAAAACAGTCTTTATTTTATTGGTTAAAATATAGACATAGTAATTATGAGTTCCAAGAGTTTTCATTGATTGTTTTTCTTTTGTCCTTCTGATGTTAGGAAAAATCATTACTTAAAATGAGATTCTTCACTACGCTATGCTTCGTTCAGAATGACAGAAACTTACACAGATTTGTCAATTGAGATTTCAAGTTGTTTTTTATCTCTTTTTCGGTAAATATAGAAAATTCCAAACGCACTTAATATAACGAATAATCCGAAGCAAAGAAGAGAAATCCACTTCCCAGTTTCTATAACTTGTGGCTCAAAAATCATTTTAATGTTATGATTTCCTGCCGGAACATGAACTGCTCGAAGCAAATAATCTGCTTTAATGTAAGGAACTTCTTTTTCGTCAATCATTATTTTCCAGCCATGAGGATAATAAACTTCAGAGAAAACTGCTAGTTGCGGTGTTTTCGATTGAGATTTGAATTCCAGTTCATTGGCTTCATATTTTGTCAGATTAATTGTCGCTGTTGAATCTGCCTGAACTGGCTTATTGCTGAAATAAGACTTATCAGAAGCGTTGATTACCGCTGTTTTTTTGCTGTCGATTTCTCCGATAGACTTGATTTCTTCATTCGGAGTATTCACAAATTTCAAATCACTTACAAACCAAGCATTTCCATTAGCTTTTGGATTCGGAACAACTTGCGGTTCTTGTGGATTTCCAAAAATCATGTATTTTGTATTCAACAAATTTAGAATTTTTGGTGTCTTTACACTGTCGGGTTGTACGATATATTCGTTCAGTAAATCGTCATATCTTCTAAGTTTCACAGCGTGATAACCTCCGATTGATGATTTGAAATAAGAAGTATTGGTTTCGCTGGTTGTACCTAAAACCTGATTGTAAACTCTGTAATGTTTTTTATCTCTTTCAGCAATAGTTTCCAATGTTTTGTTTACCGGAATACTTGCTAAAATGGATTGCAAATTAGCATTATCACCTACTTTCTCAGCTAAATAATCCGAACCTTCAGTTTGAAAAGGATTTTCAGCAAAGATTTTATCAACATAATTATCATCGTTTAAATAACGTTTATTAACCGTCCAAAGGTCAAATAAACTTACCAGACCGATAACAATTAAAGCTATATTTTGATTTAATTTTTGTTTTAAAGCAAAGAATAAAACAGCTACAGTGATTCCCACATACAATAATGCTTTGATGGCATCTGTTCGGAACATACTGAAACGCTCATCAACTAAATAATCCAATAAAAAAGGTGGTAAATATAATTGTTCGTTGTCTGTAGCAAAACCTAAAATTGATTTTCCGAAAACAATCAAAATTAATGTTAAGCCTAAAGTTCCTCCTCCTACATAAGTAAGGATTTTCTTTTTGTAGTCTTCATCTAGATTTTCACTTTTAAAGAATCTATATAATCCGATAATTGCAATTAATGGGAATAATAATTCTACCACAACCAAAATTGAAGACGGCGCTCTGAATTTACTGTAGAATGGAACAAAATCAATAAACAAATCCGATAAGAACATGAAGTTGCTTCCCCAAGCTAATAAAATTGTCAGAATTGTAGCTCCTAAAATCCAATAACGATATTTTTTTGGCGCAAAAAAGAATCCTAAAAGTGCTAAGAAACAAACAATTGCTCCCTGATAAGCAGGTCCTGAAGTTCCGGGCTGATCTCCCCAATACGTTAAGCTCCCGAATCCTTTTGAAATTCTATCGTATTCAGCTTGAGAAGTTACGTTATCCTGAACGAGTTGTTGCATTTTTTCCATCATTGCAGCACCTTCTGGTTCCTGACTTCCGCCTCCCATTAATCTTGGAATGAAAAGGTTTAAAGTTTCCAGTTTTCCATAGCTCCACATCAGGATGCTTTCCTTATCCATCCCGGAATTTCCGGCTTTGTGACTGTCGTTTGTCAGAATTTGTTTTCCTCTTACCGTTTCTTTAATGTATTCAGAATTTGCCATGATTCGCTGAGAATTCATCCCAACTCCAATGATTAAAGCGCCTGCAATAATTCCTGATGAGATCAAAAAATGTTTCATCGGAATCATCTTTTTGATTGCTCTTATTAATTCAGATATAAATAAAAATCCGAGTCCTAAAAACAGATAATACGTCATTTGTGGGTGGTTTGCAGCAACCTGTAATCCGAAGAATAGAGTAGTTACAATAAAACCAATGACATATTTTTTTCTTATATAAACCAATAAAATTCCGGCTAAAAGTGGCGCAAAATATTCTATAGTGTTCACTTTTCCGTTGTGTCCGGCCGCAATAATAATATAGAAATAAGTGGAAAGTCCGAAAAATGTGGCTCCTAAAAGTGCATATTTCCAGTTTCGGACGGCAACCATTCCTAAAAGAAAAAATCCTGAAAACAGTAAGAACAGATAATTAACAGGTCTTGGCAAAATATTCAGATAGCTGTCAACTTTTTTAATAATATCGCCTTCAAAACGGCTTCCCATTTGGTAAGTCGGCATTCCGCCAAACATAGAGTCGCTCCAGTAAGTTTCTTTATCAAAGTTTTCTCGATAATCAATAAGCTCTTTTGCACCACCTCGATATTGAACAATATCGTGCTGAAAAAGCTGTTTTCCCGTAAAAACAGGAGTAGAATATAAAAATGCTAAAACTAAAAATGCAATTAAAGAAACTGCAATGTATATTAAGTTTTTGTTTTTTGCCATCTCGGTTATTAAGTAGATTTTTTAATTTGAGTATTTAAGATTTTGGATAATGCTTAAAATTACCTTTTCTCTTTTACCTCTTCATAGTCCACAGTTTCTGCGTCCCATTTTACTTTTTTCTCAATATTTGTTTTTGAACTTTTTGTTTCCTGCTGTTGATTGTTATTTGGCTTGAATCCCATGAAATTATAAAACTTTTTGAAAAAGATTCTTTTCAAAATATTCCAGACAAAAAAAATAACAATAGTAGCGAGAACGATCTCAAAAATTCCTTTGATAAAAGACATATAACTTGTTTTTATAATTTAAGGTGAAGTTTAAAATTCCTTCCTCAAACTTTAAACTTTTAAAATTTATTTAGCAGACGGGTTTACCATCACAGAAGAATTAGAAACACTTTTCATAGACTGCGATTGTTTTCCGTCTGAAATAGTTTCTACTTGTGTTGTTTTCACACTGATATTCTGATTGTTAATCCAACCTGTATTTTGGTCAAACTTGATGGTTCCGTTTTGAGCCAATTCACTGCTCATGCTGTGAGTCATTTCTCCTTGAGATTTTTTCTCTTCTTTTTTAGGAATTCCTCCCGCAATCGAAATTTCTACAATTCCGTTTCCTGCACTTTTCAAAGTGTAGTGTGAAGTAACTTTAATTTTTCCTGCTTCATCAGCATTTTCAGAAGTGCTCCATTTTTCACCGATTTTCGCTCCTTTTTTAGGAAGTACAGAAAGGTTTTTTTCAAACTGATCTTTCAAAACTTTTTCGTTGAAAGTTTGCTTAAGACTTGCTACAACACTTGCTCTTTGGTTTGCATCTTTTACAATATCTTTCAAAGCATTTGATATTTTTGTGTAAATAGCATCAAATCCGGTGATAGAAACTACATTTCCTTTCATATCCATCTTCATGTTCAGCTTATTTCCGGTAAGTGCTTTATTTACGTTCCAGATCATTTTCAGCTCATCTTCTTTAGGAATCGGAAGTTTTGTATCTACAATTACCGTTTTTCCTTGCGAAGACTGAGAATTTCTTTTTCCAATCAGATTAATGGTCATATCGTAAATGTTTCCTTTGATGTCATTTACGGTAAAGCTCATTTCGTCCGTCGATTCGCTGGTTCCGTTCATGGTTTTACCTTGTGGATCGGTCATTGTTTTTGTATCTCTTTGATAAGTTGTCAAAGGATAAGTTTTTCCTTTTTCAAGTTTAAAAGTTTGTTTGAAAACCCCCAAAGAATCTTTAATTGCAGCGTCTGCTTTTACTTCTTTTACAGAATCTGCAGGAACTTCTACAGTGATTGTTTTTCCTGTTTTAGGGTCTATTTTAGTTACTGTTGCTGTTTCTTTTTTGCATGAAACAAGTGCTATTGAGATAAGCGCTAAAGCTGCTATATTTTTCATAAATAAATTTTCTAATTTTTTGGAATCGCGCAAAACTGAAACCATTAATTTTAAATATAAATAATTAAATTTTTGTGATTTTCTGTCTCATTGCTTCGTATAAAATAGCTCCACAAGCTACAGAAACATTCAGAGACTGAGTTTTTCCTTCTATCGGAAGTTTTATTTTTTCATCCGAATGATGCAGAACTTCTTTAGAAATTCCGGTTTCTTCATTACCCATTACGATTGCGCAAGGTTCTGTAAAGTTTACATCGTATATCAATTTTTGCGCCTTTTCAGTTGCTGAAAAAACAGAAATTCCGCTTTGTTGTAAGAAATCAACAACGTGAGCCAAATTGGGTTCTTTACATATTTTGATATTGTACATCGCTCCTGCTGAAGTTTTGATGGCATCAGAATTTACCGGTGCTCCTCCTTTTTCAGGAATTACAACAGCATGAATTCCTACACATTCTGCAGTTCTGCAGATTGCTCCAAAGTTTCTTACATCTGTTAATCTATCCAAAATTAAAATGAAAGGTGTTTTTCCTTCTTCAAATAATTCGGGAATAATATTTTCGATTCTGTGAAACGGAACATCAGAAATAAAAGCAACTACACCTTGGTGATTTTTTCTGGTAAAACGGTTAAGTTTTTCTACAGGAACGTAGTTGGGACGTATTTTATTTTTTGCTAAAATAGCTTTCAGTTCAGCATAGATTTCTCCTTGCAATGCATTTTGTACAAAAATTTTGTCAATAGTCTTTCCAGCTTCAATAGCTTCTAATACGGGACGAAGCCCAAAAATAAAATCGTCTTTCATTGATTTGTCATAAAATTATATGGTGAATGGTCAATCGTCAATTTTCTTCGAAATCAATTTTACTTGTGTGAAAAAAATCACAATTAAATTTTGACTTGCGAAGTAAAATTTACAAACTAACTATCTTCCTTTTTCTCCTAAAATTGCTCTTTTCTGCGCCATTGCATATCCGTAGTGCAGACTTTCGTGCATATTGTTAAAAATAATTGCATCTTGAATGCTTTTCAAATCCATCCCAAAACTTGTTGTGTAAGGTGTGTAATCAGAAAAAAAATCACTGTCAAAATCTTTCATTAAAGTTTTTGATGTTTCAGTCAATAGAAACTCCAGATCTTCTACTTCAGATTTTTGAACATTCAGATTGGGTAAAGTTCCTTTTTTGTAGGTTTCAATCCAATATTTATCAATTCTGAACGTGTTTCCGCTTAAATAATAATGCAGCAATTGCTGTGTAGCAACGGTATGTGCAATATTCCAATAAATATTGTTATTAAAACCATCAGGAATCAACAAAAGATCTTCATGAGAAGTGTTTTGCAGAATATCTAAAAGGTTTTTTCTAACCTGTCGGTGAGCTTGAAAATGATAATTCATTTTGCAATATTTTAATCTTCAAAAATAGTTTAATAAACTGAAAATGACAATTATTGATTCAATCAATGAATGAAAATTTATAGATTTTTATGAAATTAGTGGTTTCATTGGACAAGATTTGTTAAAACATCGATTAATAGCTTTATATTTAAGGAATAATATTTAACAAACTTTAACTCAAATATGGCATTAATTGTGTTGATTAGTGCAAGTATTTATCAGAAATTTACCCATTATTTTAATTCAAACTAATGTCAGATTCATATCAAGCAGAAGATATCCGTCAACTTACCGAAAAGGTGAAAGAACAGAATTATTTTTTCAACCTTTTGAGGCAGGAAATCAATAAAGCGATTATCGGCCAACATTACATGATTGATCGGCTTTTGATCGGCCTTTTAGGAAATGGTCACGTTCTTTTGGAAGGTGTTCCAGGCTTGGCAAAAACTTTAGCGATAAAGACTTTGGCAGAAGCTGTTGATGGTGATTTTTCAAGGATTCAGTTTACTCCAGATTTGCTTCCTGCAGATGTTGTGGGAACAATGATTTACAATATTAAAGAAAACGATTTTTCCATAAAAAAAGGACCTGTTTTTGCGAATTTTGTTTTAGCAGATGAGATTAACCGAGCTCCGGCGAAAGTACAATCTGCTCTTTTGGAGGTAATGCAGGAAAAGCAGGTGACAATTGGTGATGAAACGATGCCTTTACCAAAACCGTTTTTGGTTTTAGCAACTCAAAACCCAATCGATCAGGAAGGAACTTATCTTTTACCGGAAGCGCAAAGCGATCGTTTTATGTTGAAATGTAAAATCGATTATCCTGAATTTGAAGACGAGAGAAAGGTGATGAGAATGGTTTCTACTTCACATCAACCGGAAATTAAACAAGTGATTTCTTTACAAAATATTGTTGAAGCAAAAGCAATCGTCAATCAGATTTATCTGGATGAAAAAATTGAGAAATATATTCTGGATATGGTTTTTGCAACCCGTTATCCTGAAAAATATGGACTTTCTGAATTGAAAAATTATATCAGTTTCGGAGCTTCTCCAAGAGCATCAATCAATTTAGCAATAGCTTCAAGAGCGTATGCATTCTTGAAAGGCAGAGCTTTTGTAATTCCTGAAGATGTAAAAGCTTTAGCACAAGATGTTTTAAGACATAGAATTGGATTGACATTTGAGGCGGAAGCTGAGGAAATTACTTCTGAAGAAATTGTGAACAGGATTTTAGCGAAAATTCAAGCACCTTAATTAATGTAGCAATTTAACAATGTAACAGTTTACCTATTTTGAGACTGTTACATTGATAAACTGATACATTGTTACATTTGAAACCATGCAAATAAAAGATATTGTAAAAAAAGTCAAGCAAATAGAAATCCGTACCAGAAGGAAAACGGAGGCTACTTTAATGGGGCAATATCACAGTGCTTTTAAAGGACAGGGAATGACTTTTGCAGAAGTTCGTCCATATCAATTCGGTGACGAAATCCGAAGAATAGACTGGAATAAAACTGCGCGTTTCCGTGAACCTTTCGTAAAAGTAATGGAAGAGGAGCGTGAATTGACGATGATGATTTTGGTTGATATTTCCGCTTCGATGGATTACGGAACAAAAACTCAGCTCAAAAGAGAGTATGTTGCCGAAATTGCCGCAAGTTTAGGATTTTCAGCAGCTGGAAATAATGACAAAGTAGGCTTGATTCTTTTTGCTGATAAAGTGTATAAAGTGATTCCACCACAAAAAGGGAGAAAACATATTTTATCGATGGTGAGTCAGATTTTGACAGCCGATTATATTCCAGCAGTTTCAAAAATTGACAAAGCATTAGAATATATGATGGGAATTTTCAAAAGAAAATCTCTTGTTTTTTTACTTTCAGATTTTGAAGATAATTATGATTCTAAAATTTTAAAAGTAGCTTCAAAAAAACATCAGTTGCTCGGAATGCGAATTTATGATGAAAAAGATAATGAAATTCCTGATGTAGGTTATGCGCTTTTAAATGATGCTGAAACGGGAAAACAAATTTGGGTAAATACATCCAGTGCAAGATGGAGATATACTTTTGCGGAAGCTCAAAAACAAAAACAGAGAAACCTGGAAGAAGATTTTGCCAATTCTTCCGCAGAGTTTATGAACATTAATACAGGAGAAGATTACTCAAGATTATTGTACAATTATTTTCAGAAAAAATAAAAAATCAATAAGGCGCACTTTAGTACGCTTTACATTATAAAACATAAAAGGTTTTAGCCAAACTTATTATTTAAATTGAAAAAAATATTCCTTTTACTTTCTTTTTTTATCTGTGTAAATGCTTTTTCGCAGCTTCTTTCTTCAAATCTTGAGAAAAAAACTCTTGCCTTAGGAGAAGTCGATCATTTGGTTATTAAAATTGATAATCTAAAAAGTAACGCAGTAATTACAGCTCCGAAAAATGAGTTGTTGCCTTTTCATTTTGAAGAAATTAAAGACAGCATAAGTATCAATGCAAATACTTACGAAAGAAAAATAGAATTTGCAGTTTATGAAGAAGGAACTTTTAAAATTCCTGAACTTGAATTTAAAGTTGGTCAAAAACTCTTAAAAACAATTCCTTACGAGATTGAAGTTATCAACACCGCTACGAAGGAAGATCAGATCAACGATATTATGAAGAATAAAGAAGTTGACTTGGAGGTTACTGATTATTGGCAGCTTTACAAATGGTATCTTTTGGCGGTAATTGCTTTTGTTTGCTTGGTTATCACGATTGTAATGATTTTGAAATACGGACGCAAAAGCAAAGATTCACCTGTTGTTGCAACCAATCAGACGTTGAAGGAATTAGATTCATTAAAGAAGAAAAAGTATATCGAAGAAGGAAATTACCGTTCATTTTATGTTGAACTAATTGACATTTCAAGAAAATTTATCGCTAAGCAATATAGAATTCCTGCAGATGTCTTGTTGACGGATGATTTAATTGTTTTAATGAAAGAAAATAACACGATTTCTCAGGATAACGAGAAAATTGTGGAAGATGTATTTTTAAGAGGAGATTTGGTGAAATTTGCCAAAACTTTCCCCGATAAAGATTTAATGGAAAAAGATTTTGCTGAAATAAGAGATTTCGTGCAGCGTTCTTCCAAGGATATAGAATTTGAAAACCTGAGAAAAGATGTTTGATTTTGAATTTTTCAGTCCGTGGTTTTTTCTGTTGTTCTTGGTTTTTATTCCGCTTTTGATAAGAGATTTTAGCAGAAGCAAAAGAAAAGGTATCAAAGTTCCGACGACGAATAATATGAATGGCAATAATGGTATTTTGCCCGTACTTTTTTTATTGAAAATCTCAAAATATATTATTCTTTCTGCACTGATTATTGCAATGGCAAGACCGAGAACTTTTTCGGTTTCTCAAGACAGAGACGAAACTAAAGGTATTGATATTATGCTTACTGTAGATGTTTCTCTCAGTATGTTTGCGAAAGATTTTACACCGGATCGATATTCTGTTCTTCAAAAAATTGCTTTAGATTTTATTAATAAACGCCCGAATGACAGATTTGGATTGGTAAACTATAAAAGGGAGGCTTTTCTGAAAGTTCCCTTAACGTTTGATCATGATGCCGTAAAATATGAAATTGAGAATCTGAATCAAAGTGAAATGATTGACGGAACTTCTGTTGGTGACGGTTTGGCAGTTGCTGTGAATCATTTAATGAAAAGCAAAGCAAAGAGTAAAATTGTGATTTTGATGACCGACGGAATGAATAGTCTTGAAAATGGTTTATTTCCACCACAATTGGCTGCAGTTTTGGCAAAGGATAATAATATCAAGGTTTATTGTATTGGTATTGGAACCAACGGATATGCTTTGATGCCGGTACATGCTGATAGATTTGGTTTGATTTATGCCGAACAAGCAGTTTCAATTGATACCAATATGCTCGAAGAAATTGCTGCGACAACAGGAGGGAAATATTACAGAGCAGATTCTGAAGATAAATTAGAAGAAATTTATTCTGAAATTAATAAATTAGAAAAAACAGATCTTAATGTTTCAAAGCTGTATAATTACGAGGAATATTTTAAAATTTTTCTTTGGATTGCTTTAGGAATGTTGGTTTTTGATGCCATTTTGCGTTGGGTACTTTATAAATTTTTAAGCTGATGGATTGGTATTTAGGAAATAACTGGTATTTATTGTTATTGCTGCTTTTGCCGCTTTTATCGTTTTTTCTCATTCGTTTTTTGCGTTGGAGAAAGAAGAAAAGAGAACTTTTTGCAGACTCGAAATTCCATGAAATTTTATTTGAAAAGAATTCCGGATTTTTGAAAATATTTCCTGCGCTTTATTTTATAGCAACTCTTTTTCTGATATTTTCCATCATTGATCTTTTGAATGGCTCTGAAAAAATAGAAACCAACCAAAAAATGAATAATGTAATATTTGTGATGGACGTTTCTAATTCTATGAATGCCGAAGATATCAACCCGGATCGATTGACTCAGGCGAAAAATTTAATTATTAATACCATTCACGAACTTAAAAATGATAAAATAGGAATTGTAATTTTTGCAGGTGAAGCGGTTTCCATCATGCCATTAACAACAGATTACGGTTCGGTAGAAACTTATATTTCAGATTTGCAGACGGATGATATTACAATACAAGGGACAGATTTTCTTCATGCAATGGAAGTGGCGGTCACCAAATTTAAAAATGTAAATAAAGGATCACGTAAAGTTGTTTTGATAAGCGACGGTGAAGATAATGAAGGGAATGATAATTCTGCCATCAGATTGGCGAATAGCGAAGGTATAGCAATTACGACTGTTGGAGTTGGTTCTGACGAAGGTGCGCCGATTCCTATTTATAAAGTTGGGCAGTTGATGGGGTATCATTTTGATCAAAATGGTGAAACGGTGGTCTCTAAGAGACAAACTGAAGCCTTGAAAAAAATGGCAGAATCTACCGGTGGAACTTACATCGACGGAAATAATATGAATGATGCACCGAAAAGAATTGCTGAAGATATCAACAAGAAAGTTTCAGATACAAATACGAAAGTAGATTCTCAGAATGCCAATCATTATTACCAATATTTTTTGGCAATTTCTATATTCTTTTTTATGCTAATTTTTATTTTTAATCCTAAAAGAGATTTTAATGTTTAAAAATCTTATGATTGCTGAATTTCTAAACATTCCAGACTTTAACCCAACTTTAACAAATAAGACGCTGTTTATTAACATATAAAGGGATAATTTTGCAAGAGATGAATACTAAAATTGTATTTTTAGCGTTGATATTTATTTTTTCGTTCTCAGGTACACTATTTGGGCAGGAAAGCTACAAGACTTTGGTCTACGAAGGCAACAAAAAATTTAATGCTAATGATTACGATGGAGCTTCTTCAAAGTTTATGGAAGCTATAAAATCTAATTCTAATGATTTTACAGCGCACTATAATTTGGGCAACGCTTTGTATAAAAGAAAAATGTATCAGGATGCGAAAGAAGAGTATGCAAAAGCAGAAAAACTTTCTCAGACTTTACCAGATAAAGCTGCGGCGCTTCACAATTTGGGAAATACAATGATGCAGATGAATCAGCATGAGAAGGCGGCTGATTATTATAAACAGTCTCTCAAGCAAGATCCTTACAACGAGGCAACAAGGAAAAATTACGAAATTGCCAAGTTGAAACAGTTGGAGAAAGAAAGAAATAAAAGCCAGCAAAATGACCAATCCGGTAAAAACGGAGGTGGTGAAGACCAAAATAAAGGTGAGAAAGGTGATTCTAAAAATGAAAAAAAGAATCAGGGAAATGGTCCTCAGCAAGACAAAGGTCAAGACGATAAGTCTAAAGGAAAAGGTGGAGGTGGAAAACTTCCAAAGGAATTTGAAAAAGCTATATTGGATAGTATTGAAGGCAGAGAAAAGAAAACTGCCAAAAGAATTATAAAAGGATCTTATTCAAAGCCGCAAAGCAACGAGAAAGATTGGTGATGACACAAAAAATTATTTACGTTTTGCTTACTCTTGTATCTGTAATTTCTTACGGACAGGTACAATTTACTATGAAATCGGATAAAACCGATTACAATGGTAAAGAAATCGTAAATCTTACAATTGTTTTAGAATTAAATGGAGATTTGATTCAGCAGAGTAAACTCCAACTTCCAGATTTATCAAAGTTTAACATGATTGGAAATGGATCTTTCAGCCAAGCTGTAAGAGATCCTGAAACAAATACTGCAGTAGATCAGTATGTTACCAGAATTGCACTTGAGCCTAAACAAAAAGGTAAAATAAAAGTAGGTTCTGTATTGGTTACGATAAATAACAAAATTTACAAAACTGAGCCTTTCGATATTTTCATAAAAGATATTGAGAAAAAGCCGCTAGCAAATGTTGCAAATGATGTGTATCTCAACATGGAAATTGAAGACCGTGAAGTTTATCAGGATCAACCAACAATAGCGGTTTTAAGGGTTTATTCTAGAAGTATTGACAATCTTAGAAAAGTAAAAAACATTAAACTTCCTGAGCAGGAAAACATCAATGTACATCCCGTTAATTTTAAACGATCAGAAATTGATCCTTCAGGATATGCAAATATGGCATCGCAGGTTTTGGCGGTGTTTATGGTGTTTCCAAATGAAGCTGGTTATGTAGAAGTTCCGGCAGTTTCAGCTTCTGTAAATAGTTTTTCAGTTAAAAATAAAATCGCCTCCAACAAAGTAAAGCTTAACGTAAAAAAACTTCCTGAAGGCTCTCCCGAATCTTTCAAGAATGCGGTTGGAAATTTCAAAGTAGATGTTTTTCATTCATCAAAAGATAAAGTTGAAGCAAAAAAACCGGTTAATGTAACGGTAAAAGTTTCCGGTGAAGGTAATCTTGCCGATATGAGTCTTCCTAAAATTGAAGAATCACCTGATTATGATGTCTTTGCACCAAGAATTACTTCTCATGTAAGTGCAGGAATTTCAGGAATGAAAGGTGAGATTTTAGCTAAATATATTCTGATTCCGAAGAAAGCCGGAGATTTAATTGTGAAAACAGAACCTTTTGCTTTTTTCAATCCTGCAGAAAAGGAATATGTAAATCTTGGACAGGAAAAATTAGACTTAACAGCATTTTCACATGATGAGGTTTTGGAAGCAAGATCTACAGTTGAAAAAGTTAACGATTATACCAATACTTTGCTTGAAACTGTTGATAGTCCGGTTTTAAAGACCACTTCTTTTAAAGTAAAAGAAAAAAGTAAGTTCAACTGGAATGTGCTTTTTATCAATATTGCCATATTATTTGGATTGTTTGTCGCTTATATGGTGTTTAAATATTGGCAAAAAAATCGAAATATGATTAAAGAAAAGCCAACTCCGAAACCTTTAGGCTCTGTAGCGGAAACTGAAAGAGAGATCAGAGAAAGTTTAAAAACTGACATCACAGATTATTTTGCATATCTTGAAAATATTAAAACTTCAGGAGATTATCCAAAGTTTTTTGAAACCTTTGAAGAGATGGATTTAGAAGTAAGAAAGCAGTATTTTCAAAGCTCTAAAGAAGATTTCAAACAATTCCTGGAAAGACATAACGGCAGTTCTGTTGCCGAAAATTACCAGGAGCTCTTACATAAAGTTCAAATGGAGAAATATTCTCCACTTACGTCAGAAGATTCTTTAAATGACTTATTGACGGATATCGTTAAATTATATTCTGTAATTAGTAAATAATCATTTTTTATTCATAATTTTGCGAAATTAATAATCGTAAGATATGGAGGTTTTCAATAGTTTCTCTTTAAAGGAGGTAATTACCAGTTTTATGGTACTTTTTGCGGTGATCGATATTATTGGTTCGGTTCCGATTGTAGTAAGCTTACAGCAGAAATTCGGACAAATCGAAGCGGGTAGAGCATCAATTACAGCTGGAATAATCATGATTGTATTTCTTTTTGTGGGAAATAAAATCTTGAAATTCATTGGCGTTGATGTTAATTCATTTGCAATCGCCGGAGCTTTCGTTATTTTTATCATCGCCCTCGAAATGATTTTAGGAATTGAAATCAATAAAACGACCGAAGCAAAATCTGCATCCATTGTTCCGATTGCATTTCCTTTGGTTGCAGGAGCGGGAACTTTAACGACCACTTTATCTTTAAGAGCGGAGTTTCATGATATTAACATTATTTGTGGAATCATTCTCAATACAATTTTCGTATATTTGGTGCTGAAATCAGCAAAGTGGATTGAGAAGAAAATGGGAGAGGCGTCTTTGGCAATTCTTCAGAAAGTTTTCGGAATTATTCTACTTGCAATTTCAATTAAATTATTTACCGCAAATTTTGCGCAGTTGGTGCAGAATTATATAAATTTTTAAATCATGCAGAAATTTTATAAAGTATTTTTAATCGTATTTGTAGTAATTATCGCAATCAATACGTATGCAATCGACTGGAATTCAGATATTACGTCTGAAGATAATGTGAAGTTTTTAATCTCAATCGCTTGTGGACTTTTAGGAGTAGGTTTACTTTTCATCCTAAACACTTGGAGCAAAATTGGAGCAAAGAAGTAATTCTTTCATACATAAAATCAAAAACCTCTTTCAACACGAAAGAGGTTTTTTGTTGATGTAAATATGCATTTGAAATGATGAGCTGAAGATTTGATGTCACCAATTTTTATTTATGATTTAAAACCAGATTTTTCAAAACCGCTTCAGATTTCAGTTCGGTCTCATTCCATTCTTTTTCTGGATTGCTTTGAGAGGTAATTCCGCCACCAACAAAAAGATGTACAGAATTTTTGTATAATCTTGCACAACGAAGATTCACAAAATACTGAATGTAATCATCCGTTTCAATTTTGATATAACCAGCATACAATTCTCGCGGAAATTTTTCAACTTTTTCAATAATTTCTTTGCAAAAAACTTTAGGAATTCCACAAACTGCAGGAGTTGGATGAAGTTTTTGAATGATGGTATCTAAATTTTCAGGATTTATTTTAAGTTTAAAATCTGTTCGTAAATGTTTGATATTCCCCGAAATATGATCGTAAGTTTCAGACTCTTCGATTTCGTTTGGAGTGACAAATTTCTGTAATATATTTCTGATGTAAGACGAAACCGGTTTCTGTTCTTCAATTTCTTTTTCCGTCCATTCTTCAGATACTGGAATTGTTCCAGCTAAACTCATTGTTTCAAATTTATGAGTGGATTTGTTGAATTTTCCTAAAACTTCAGAAAAAGCACCCATCCATGAAGTTTTTCCATCAAAAAAAACATATTTAAATGCGTTTGGATAGTTTTTGCAAAGATTGAGAAAACTGGTTTTTAAATCAATTTCTGTAAAATCTTTAACTATTTTTCTCCTTGAAAGAACCAGTTTCGGAAGATTATTTTCTTTAATGATTTCAATAACTTCTTCCAGTTTTTGAAGATATTCTTCTTTATTTTCAGCTTCAAACTGAGTTTTATCTTCAGGTAGAATTTCTGAACTGATTTTTAAATGATCAAATTCCGATTGATTTTTTTCTATGACTTCTCCTTTAATTTCAAGTTTCTCAATGTTATTAAATGAATGAAAATTGATAGAATTGATATTTGAATTTTCGTCTGTAGAATAGAGTTTTTCGTCAAATGGAAATTTGAAATAAATCATAATGTTTGAGCTTTAAGAAAGCCATTATTTAGAAATAAAATACGAAATTCCTAAACTGATTTTCCTTTCAACAAAGGTATTGTTAGTCTTAAAAATGTCAAAATCAAATGAAGAGTTTTTTAGTGAAAGATTGCTGATTTTGTAGTGTTGATATTCTAAATCGATCAAAAATCGGTTAAGCATTCGATATTGCAGACCAAAAGAAAACCCGAAATTGATTTGATTGCTTTTAAAATCATCTAATTTATTCAAAACATTATTTTCAGGAACTAAAAACTGCATTTTATAAATATTTTTATTGGCTAAAAACCCTACAAATGGACGAAAGTTTTTCCATTCATACATTGCTTTTAATTGCAAAACATATTCAAAGTGTTTATTGTTAAATCTTTGAAAAAGTAAAGGTTGATTGTTTTCAGAAAAATAGAATCCGTCGAGATAAGTTTCTTCTTTATTGGCATCCAAATCGAAGGTAGAATTCCAACGAGAAATATTTGCGGAAAGCATTAAAGAAAAATTAGGATTTATAATACTTTTAGAAATCCAGATTCCTAAGTTTTGCCCAAACTGTTGATTTTTATCAGAGATATTTTCTGCCCAACTTGCTTTTTTAAAACCAATTTCTGCCTGAATTCCGAATTGAAATTTATTGGTTGAAAGTTTCTTTAATTGCTCTTGAAGTTCTTCTTTGTCGATGTATTGTTGAACGCTGTTTATTTCTTTTGCCAGAATTTTAAAATCAGAAAATATCAGATTTGCAGGTTTTAATTTGACTGCTTTTTCAAGATAAATAGTATCATAAACAATCACTTTTTCATAAATGTAAACGGTGTCTGTTTTTTTACGCTGAGCAAAAATTGAAATTGTAAAGATGACAGAAATAAGGAAAACGATTTTTTTTAAAAGCATAGTTGATTAACTTTTATCTTTCTATAAAAACAGTGTCTCTCTGAATAATTTTCTTTACAATAATTACTTTGTGAGAAGCTGTTTCAGAAGAATCTTTATTGGTTTTATTTTTTGAAGATACTGAGTTTTTTAATGCAATTGAAGTTTTTTCTGTTTTTAAATTTTCCTTGATTTCGATGTTTGGGTTTTGAGCAATCTCTTCCCTTTTCAAAATTTTTGAAGATGTTTTGTCATTATTATTGACTTGATCTTGCGAAATTGAAACCATATTTTTTTTGGATTCAGATGGAATAAAATTCAAACTGTCTTTTGTAAAAACATGATTTTTAGGATTAAAAAACAAAATAGATCCGACAATAATAATGAAAAACGTGGTCCCAATAATTGCTTTCTCTTTCCAGTGATTTTGGTTTGAAGAAAATGCAATCGTATTACTATTTATATCTGAAGGAATTTCAAAATTTCGTGTTGTGGGAATTTCAAAATTTAAAAATTTTGACTGAAGAGTTTGCGCCCATAATAAATTACCGAATCCTAAGAAAATTAAAACCTGTACAGTTCTGTTTTTTGAAGTTTCGCTGTTGACAAAATGAGTCAGTAAATAGTTTTGAACTGATTTTTTTGCTCTCATCAAATGTGATTTTGAAGTATTCACAGGAATCTCCAGAATACCCGAAATTTCCGCATGAGAATAGTTTTCGATATAGTATAAATTGAAAACCGACTTGTGATGAGAAGGCAAACTGTCGATAGATTTCAACAGCTCTTCTTTTGTGAAATCGTATGCTAAAATGTGTTTTTTTTCGTCCATTGCAGATGTGGTCATTTCGGTCAATGTATCTGGGATTTCTGATGGTTCGGTAGTGATGAAAGTGTCTTTACTGGTTTTGCGGATGAATTGTAAAGCGTTATTGACTACAATTTTTTTAAGCCAGCCAAAAATTGCCTGTTCGTTTTTTAACTGATGATTCTTCTGGATTGCCGCAATAAAACTGTCCTGCACAATATCTTCCGCAGTCTGAATGTCTGCGATATATCTGCGACAAATCCCCAAAAGTTTTGGGGAATAGTCGAGATAGATTTGTTGCCAGTTAAGTTTTGTTTTTGACATTTATTTAATTCTCTACTACAAATATTGAATTGAAACTACCGCCAAGATTAACATTATTCGCTGTGTGAGTTATTTGTTGAGTTTCAACTCCATTTATAAAAACTTTATATGCAATATCTAAAGAATTCATTTGATGGAACATTTCACAAATCATGTAAGTCTTGTTATTTACCACCTTTAAATCTTTTATATCATTATATCCATTAGGGTTATTTATAGTAATTGCATTTCCGTTTTTGTAATAAGTGTTTTGATTAAAAGAATATATGTCATTATTATCTAAAACCACTTTTCCTTTTACATTTGCTGTAGTAAAATGATCTGTATTGACAAGTAGATTTTTATAATAAGAGTTGTTTTGATCAGAAATTCCTATAAATACACCACTTGAATTAGAATTTATACCTAAAAAAGATCCTGAATTTACGGCAGTATAAATTCCATTTTTAAAATAACCAAGCTGCCAATTTGAAGAGGTTATAAATTTAGTTGCAGCAATATAGATATCGTTATTATGAATAGTTATGTCGCTTAAAAATCCACCAGTGTTTGAACCAGTATTTGTAAACAACACGTTTTTTACTCCATTTTTCCAGTAACAATGTTCAATAGTGTATGTTGCAACTCCAGAAGCTAAATTGACAGGACCTCTAATGCTCCCTACAACATAAATATCATTGTTTTTTACATAAAAACTTTTAACTTCTAATAATGAAATCAATGGATTGTTATTGGAAGGCACGCCTAAGTATGTGTATAAATCAGATTTTACATTATTCTTCCAGAAACTTTCTGCTGCAAAAACATAAATATTGTTATTTTCAACAATTATTTTTTCAGCTTTAATGTTATCTCCATTTGTTAAATAAGTTAATACATTATTCTTCCAATAGCACGCTTTATTATTATCTGATCCAGCAACATAAACATCGTAAGTTGTGTTTTTTTGTTCAAGCCCTTCATCGCTTTCATTTTCCCTACAAGAAAATACAAATGTCAACAATAAAATGAACGGTAAAATTAAATTTCTCATGGTTATTCTTTTCTTTAAAGATGAAAAAATATAAAAAGGTTGCAGTAGATTTTAGTTAAATAATACAGGTTTTGCAATTTTAGGAATTTTTACAATATGATAAGGTTGTGTAATAACTGTTGTCACATTTCCTTGAAGTAATTTTTCTACATCAACTTCAATATTTTGTGGATTTTCATCAACAGTCATAATGTCAACGGAATGTCCGCCGTTTGGATAAACTGCATCAACGACAAGAATAACCATAAACTGATTAAAATCAATATTGGTTTCCGTAAAACCAGAAGAAGGATGATTATTCGGGCTGTCAATTTGATTCAAAAAATTATTCCACTGTGTTGTATTTGTAATCACTGAATTTTGTGGAGTAGCGTAAGCTGATCCCATAAAATTTCCTTTTCCAATCAGCTGAAAGTTAATTTGTTTTTTGCTTTCAATGTTTTCTTCATCTTCATTACGACATGAAATCGAAATAAATAAGATAGAACATAATAAAAGAAGTAAATGTTTTTTCATGATGTATAAATTTAAGGGTTTCTTTATATAAGATGAAAAAAAATAAAAAGGTTGCAGTGGAATACAAAAAAAGACTCAAAATTTTGAGTCTTTAAGTTTTATTTAAATTGAATCTTATCGGTTGATAATATTATTCGTCATTGTAGTATGATTAATCAACTGACCTTTTTCATCACGAATTTCAATCTCAGAAACATGCATTGTTTTGCCTTTTCTGATGAATCTTGCGACTGCAGTTACCATTCCGTCTTTTTTGCTTCGTAAATGATTGGAATTAATGTTGGTTCCTACTCCAAAATATTTGCTTCCATCAATGAAAATATTAGACAGACTTGAGCCCATTGTTTCGGCCAAAACACAACTTGCTCCACCATGCATAATTCCGAAAGGCTGATGAATATTTGGCGTAACCGGCATTGTTGCAGTAAGAGTTTCATTTTCCAAATCAATATCAATGAAATTGATGCCAATTGTTTTCGCAAAAGTTTCTTCACCCCAATTGTTGATGAATTCTAATATTTCTGCTTTGGTTTTATCTTTAATATACATTTCTATGGGTAATAAGTAATTGGTAATGAATGATTTTTTGAAATAAAAAGTAAGAAGTAATTTTG
>NZ_JAOVZW010000002.1 GCF_026460885.1 Chryseobacterium formosum | reverse complement strand
TTTTTAACTTTCCCAACTATTATCTCTAAAAATTTAAAAGTTTTTTTTTCGATTCATATCTTTATTAAGTCGTGAAGTATCTCTCGACAACCCCACCCTTAATAAAAGTATTTCTTAATGTTCTCCGCTTATCTAAAAGCTCCTCTGCGCTACCTACAAACTCTCGTTTTTCAGTGGGGCAAAAGTAGAAATTTATAACTATACAAAACAAACTAATTTAACATAAAATTTATACTTATTTAATATTTAAACTTAACTCGCTGGTTTACTGAGAGGAAAATTTAAACCAATGTTTGAAAAGAAATAAGAAAAGGGGAAGTTGGGTGAAAGGAAATGTTATTTGTTGAGAATTCAATGCAATTTGAAACGATAGCAAACATTTTAAATGGAATATTGCCTAAGGTTTTGTGCCGCTCTTAAGGAGCTATAGATTCAATTATATTGCTTAACAAAACTAAAAAATGGAAAAGTTTCGAAAACCGATCCATAAATATAGATAGTGCCTTGAAATATTCAAAAGGTTGTGTCGCTCCGAGGGAGCTTAATCATTTTCGAATTTATTTACTACAAAGGTCAAGTGCCATAGGAGCGGAAAATGCTTGGAAAATTATTGATACGCAACATGATGCAACGATGGAATATCGTTTAGAAAAATTTGAAACAACTTAAAATACGTGAACAGGAAAAGAAAATTTGGTTTGGAGATTTTAGAATAAATGGGATTTGATATTTAATGTGTTTTGAAATAATCAAAAACAATTGAAAGGAAAACCTATTAGCCAGAAGTATCGCTCCGAAGGAGCTATAGATTCAAATACATTTTTTATACTACAAAGGTCAAGCTCCGAAGGAGCTTTGGGTGATGGAAAATGTTTGGAAATGTATTTGTAATAATTTGTTTTGAATTAATAATTACTTCTATATATGACAAAAAGCACTTAATAACAAGTTTCATGCTGCCACAAATCTTGGCTATGAAATATTCTATGCAATATTATAAGTGTAGAAAATGGAGTCACTTATCTTAACCGGAAACAACAAAATCTGTCGCAAACCTAACTCCATAGCCCCGATCGAAACGGCATCCTTTTGTGATGAGGAACGAAGAGCAAAAGATATAGTGCAGAGCGGGAAATAGCTACAAATAATAAACACCCCAGAATTTCTGAGGTAAATTGTTTTTTAAATTACTTAGCTTCTTTGTAAATCATTCTGAGGAAATCTCCATACGATCTATCGATTCCTGTAATATCACCGGATTTTAAATTTATTCCGGCATCTCCAGATTTGTTTGAGCTGACTTTAAGAGCGGATACCTGAAAATATTTAGGAACGCCTTCAGTATTCGAGACTTTAATTGCCGATCCGAGGAATTTTTTTGTCGAAATTGTATAAATATCTCCACGAATAGTTGTTAACGAGAGGTAAGATCTCGGTTCGAGCACATAATCTTTTTTATTTATACTAATGGTTTGAGATTTTTCCGAGGAAGAAAACAAATAAAGTTGCTGCGAATTTTTAGAAAATTCTTCTTTTGTGATATAAAAAAGTTTAATTCTATAATTCGAAGGATTAAAAGGTTGCTCTATTTCATCAACCGTATCAAATGGTTGGTAAGCAAAAGCGTTGGCTCCAATTTCCTTTGCTTTTTTATAAATTTTAGAGAAAACATCCTCATCATCGGAAGAAAATCCTTGAACATCAATCTGCCCAAGATATTCTGCGGATATATCTTTATTAATTTTTATAAAAAATTTATCTGCATTATCGTTGACCTTTTCAACTTTAGATAAGTAAATATTCTGTGCATTAATGAAGCCAAAGAAAAAAGCAAAAATAAAAGTGGTGATATTTTTAGTATTCATTTTAATTTGAAAGTATTTTAACGCAATCTTCTAAACTGTTTTCCCAGTGTTTTGGCTCAATGCCGTACACATTTTCTATCTTATCAAGACACATTGTGCTACGTTTTGGTCTTTTAGCCGGAGTTGGATATTGTTCGGTTGTTAATGCATTAAGTTTTACTGATGATTTTGACAAGTCTGCAATTTTTTGAGCAAACTCAAACCAAGTCGTTTCCGGATAATTGGAGAAGTGAAAAATACCAAATGTTTTATTTGGACTTTCAATAATGTTCATTATTGCTTCGGATAAATCATTTGCGTTTGTTGGCTGACCAAATTGATCAGCAACAATTCCCAATTCTTCTTTCTGAGAAAATAAATTAAGCATTGTTTTAACAAAATTTTTGTTGAACTCGGAATATAACCAGGAAGTTCTCAAAATAATGGTTTGAGGATTATTTTCCAACGCTAATTCTTCACCTACTAATTTTGATTTACCATAAATTCCTAATGGATTTGTGAAATCATCTTCGGAATAATCTAAATTGGTCTCTCCATCAAAAACATAGTCGGTAGAAACATGAATAAACACTGTTTTGTTATCAGCACAAGCTTTCGCTAAATACCCAACTCCTTCTGCATTTACAGCAAAAGCTTTGTCTTCTTCTTTTTCAGCAAGATCAACCGCAGTGTAAGCAGAAGCATTGATACAGAAATCAGGTTTATTATCGTAAAAGAATTCATTTATCTGAGACTCGTTTGTGATGTCTAAAGTTTGAGAATCTGTAAAAATAAATTCATATTGAGCTTCGAAATCCGGAGCAATCTTTCTTATGCAATTTCCTAACTGCCCATTACTTCCTATTACAAGTATCTTTTTCATTTAATTAATTTATGAATTTTTAGCATTTTGTGATCTTAAAAACTTTACCCTCGGCTGGAAATCTTTCTGCTCCAAATCAACGAAGAATTTACCGAAAGTCTGTTTTATATCTTCAGGATGGACTTCGGAACGCCTGGTTTTAACATTGAAATAAATTACAGTTACCCAAAGAACCGCATGAATTGTTTTTTCGTCTATACTTTTCATTAAAATTTCCACCTTAGCAGTTCGTTCTCCTACTTCAATGGTTTTACTGCTGATGACAACCTGAGTATTATATTTTACTTCTTTTAAATAAGCAATTTCATTTTGAATCGCAATCCAAGTACAGCCAGTTTTTTTTGTGTATTCTTCGTAAGTAAATCCGTAAAAAGTTTCTACGTGGTCTTCTCTTGCATTGAACATATAATCCAAATACTTTACATTATTTAAATGTCCGATTGGATCACAATCACTGAATCTAACTTTTACGGTTGTTGAAACTTCTCTTTCCATAGCGCAAAAATAAAAAAACCACCTCTAAAAGAGATGGTAGTTTTTATAAATCTTTTGTAATATTTAAATTATTGAAGATTTAATTCTTTCTTAACAGCTGCAGTAGCATCAGGACCACCTTTATAGATAAGACCTGTAGAGTTTACATCCATTACGTAATCATAGCTGTTTGCTTTCGCAACTTTTCCTACAGCTTCCATTACTTTCTTTTCGATAGGAGCATAAGCTACTTTTTCTTTTTCAGCAAGATCTTTCTGTGCTCTTTCACTCATTTGTTGAGCTTCAGCTTGTAACTTTTGCATTTCGTCTCCTCTACTTTTATTTTCAGCTTCAGTTTTTTTAGGAGCTTCTTCAGTATACAATTTATACTTAGCCTGCATAGCATCAGTTTTCTTTTTTATCTCTGCTTCTTTTACATCAAGGAAAGCTTTCAAATCTGTATCTGCTTTTTTCTTTTCTGGCATTGCATTAAGTATGCTTACTAAGTCTAAAGTAGCAATTTTTTGAGCTTTTGCCATACCTACAGACACAAACATAACAATTGCTGCAAATAATACACTTAATTTTTTCATAACGGGTAATAAATAATTAATTTGTTTTTAGATTTTAAATTTAGGTAAAAGTTAAGTATTGAAAAAACTTTTCCTATTTTTTATTAGTTTTCTTTTCTTTTTTGTCTCCTGTTCCTTTTAATAGAACGTCTAAAACTTTGTCAGTATAATCATTTCTTTTTTGAAGAAAGATTATATTGTTGTCAGTTTTATCAAGAACTATGCCCAAGCCATTTTTCTCGGACATTGTCTTCACTGCAGTCCAAATCTGATCTTCAAAAGGTTCAACCAGATTCGCTCTTAGCTGATTAATCTCTCCAGTTTTACCAAATCTTAAACTGCTTGTCGTTTTAATGTTTTTTTCTAAATCTAAAACTTCTTTTTCACGAAGTTTCAGTTGATCTCCAATTAATAAAACTCTTTCGTTTTCAAAAGCTGATCTCTTTTGCTCATATTCAGACTGTAATCTTTGCAAATCTTTTTCCCAAGTATCAATCTGAGAATTAAGTCTTGCTTCGGCTTCTTTATATTCAGGCATTTTATCCAAAATATATTGAGTATCGATTACTCCAACTTTTTGAGCATTACTAAAACTAAATAGCAAAATTGCAACTAAAGCGAAAAGAGTTTTAAAATTTTTCATGTTGTGAATTATAATGATTGGTTCATTAAGAAGTGAGTTCTACTTCCAGAAACATCACCACTAATTGTTTTGTCAAATCCATAAGCGAAATCAAACCCAATCAAACCAAACGCTCCCATATAAACTCTTACACCTACACCAACTGATCTTTTAAGCTGGAAAGGATTGTAATTACCCCATGAGTTCCAAACGTTACCACCTTCAGCAAAAGTAAGGGCATAAATTTTGGCAGTTTGATTTAATGAAATCGGATATCTTAATTCTAACGTAAATCTGTTATAAATAGTACCTCCACCTCTTTGAGTAATATCTTCAGCTTGACCACCATAAGTAGAAGCATTTTCGTAACCCCTCAAAGGAATTAATTCTCTACCATCAAATCTACCTCCGAAAAGACCAGTACCCCCTACATAGAATCTTTCAAATGGTGGTGCACCCAAGTCTTTGTTGTAACCGTCCATAAAGCCCATTTCAGCAGAAGATCTTAAAACTAATTTTCCAATAACTTCATTATAAACATCAGCTTTGAACTTCACTTTGTAAAATTCCATCCACTTATATTTATCTGTAGCACTCATTGTTGAATAATCTTTATTCTTAAACAATGAATATGGAGGTGTAAATTTACCCGAAAGCTCAATATTTGAACCAGTTGTCGGGAAAATTGGGTCAATACCCGCAGAGTTTCGGCTTAATCCAATATTTAAACTTAAGTTATTAGCATTTCCATATAATTCTGTTGTAGTTCCGAATTCAAATGGATAATTGCTAAAATTATATTTCTGATACTGAATACCTGTGTACAATGAAAAATAATCATCCGGCCATTTCAAACGTCTGTTTAAACCTACAGTAGCTGAGAAAATATTTAATCTCTGATCTGGCCCCGTAGATTGACTATAATTAACTCTTGAATTATTTAAACTTACAGAAAGTGCAGTTGGTTTTGTACCAAACAACCAAGGTTCTGTAAATGAAACTCCGTAGTTTTGAAAATATTGTCCAGCCTGTGCCTGAATCGATAATATTTGACCATCACCTTGAGGAACCGGTCTGAAATCTTTAAATTTCAGGAAGTTTTTCAATGAGAAGTTATTGAAAGTAAGACCTAGAGTTCCGATGAAACTATTACCACCGTAACCAGCCTGTAATTGAACTTGTGAAGAACCTTTTTCAACTAATGACCAACCAATATCTACCGTATTATCCTGTTGATTAGGCTGAATATCCTGACCGATTTGTTGAGGGTCAAAGAACGACATTCCTGCTAAATCAAAATACGTTCTTTTGATTTCAGTTTTTTTAAATAATTCTCCAGGTTTAGTCATTAAAGCTCTAAGAATAACGTGGTCATGGGTTGTTGTATTACCTTTCCAGGTTACTTTATTCCAAGTAGCCTGTTCTCCTTCGTTAATTCTGATTTCAAGATTAATAGCGTCACCGTTTATAGATTTTTCAACAGGAGTAACGTTTGAGAAAAGGTAACCGTTATTCATGTATATCGATTTGATATCAGAATCGTCTTCTTTTCCACCGTCTTCACCTACTTTTTTATTGAAACCTACCGCATCATAAATATCACCTTTTTTATATCCTAAAATTCTCTGAAGATATTCCGTAGCATAAACTGTATTTCCTGTAAATGTAATATCACCGATGTAATATTTTTTACCTTCATTTAGTTTAACATTGATTTCGTAATTATTTTTCTTATTTCTCCAAACAGAATCAGAAACAATTGTTGCATCTCTATATCCTAATGAATTATAATAATTAACTAGATTTTTCTTGTCTTCCTGGTATTTTTCTTCAACAAATTTTGAAGATTTCAAGATTCCACCAATACCAAATCTTTTTTGTTTGGTTTCTTTGAAAGCTTTATTTCTAAGTTTAGAATCTGTAACCGTTTCGTTACCTTCAAACTCGATGTGGCTGATTTTTATTCTCTTTCCTTTTTCTACATTAATTGTCCAGTCTACAAGATTAGGATCACTTGCGTTTACCTTATCCTGAATGGTAATTTTTGCATCAGCAAAACCTTTTTTAACGTAATCTTTAGGAATATTTGTTTTAAGACTTGAAACAAGATTTTGAGTAATCTTTGTTCCCGGCTTTAAATTGTTGTCTTTAGCTAATTTTTCATTTTTAGACTTACCAATCCCTTTTCCTGTAAATTTCACCTCACCAAGATCTTTAAGATCCTGAAGATAAAATTTCAAAACAACAGTTTGTCCTTCAATGCTTTCTACATACACTTCAACTTCAGAGAAAGACTGAGAATCCCAAAGTTTTTTGATTGCATTACTTACTTTCTGACCTGGAATATCAACAATTTCACCTTTTGATAGGCCTGTAAATCTGAAGATTTGAGCTGGTGTGTATTTTTTCACTCCATCAACAACAATGTCTTTCAGCGTATAAGCACCTGCTTCATTTCCTGCTAAGACAGAGGTATTTTCTACCTTTGTGCTGTCTTGTGGAATAACCTGTCCATAAAAATGTGCAGAAGCCGCAAACATAATGATGGGTAATAGTCTAAACTTCATTTTATCGTAATCTTTCTTTTCTTAAAATTTACTGAATTTGAATTTGGTCGCCTGTAAGACCATATCTTCTTTCCTTATTTTGATAATCAACAATACATTGGAAGAAAATATCTTTTGTAAAGTCTGGCCACAGAACATTGAGAAATTGAAGTTCTGCATAAGCAATCTGCCAAAGCAAAAAATTGCTTATTCTTGTTTCACCACTTGTTCTTATAAGCAGATCAACGGGTGGAAAATCTTTTGTATAAAGATAGTTTTCAAATAATTTTTCATCAATATTCTCCACCTCTATTTTTCCTTCCTTTACATCGGAGCTTATATTTTTTACGGCATTTAGTATTTCGTTTTGTGAACCATAACTGATTGCTAAAACCAAATTCCCTTTTGTGTTTTCTTTTGTAAGTTCAACTACATTCAGGAGTTGTTCTTTTACCAAAACAGGTAATTTATCTAAGTTACCAATGACATGCATTCTTAAACCTTTAGTGAAAATCTCTTCAGCTTCTAGCAAAAGTGTTTCAGCAAGCAAAGTCATTAAGGTATTTACTTCATCTGTAGGTCTTTTCCAGTTTTCTGAGGAAAATGTATAAAGCGTAAGATATGGGATATTAATCTCATTACATGCATTAATAGCATTTCTTACAGCATTAATGGCATTCTTATGACCAAAAGTTCTTTCTTCGCCACGAGATTTTGCCCATCTTCCGTTCCCATCCATAATGATGGCTACATGTTGCGGTAAATTCTCAGAATTTATTTGTTCTTTTATCAACGACATATTTTCTTAATCACAATAACAAGGCGGTCTTCCGAAAGAATAAGTTAATCCTAAACTGAAAGTATTCATCCAATCTCTTGAATCTCCATCACCAACTTGTCTATTTCTAATGTACTGTGCTTCTCTTTCTTTAGATACTGCAAAATAACTTCCTGTTTGCAATAAAGATCCTCCCGTTGTAGGACTTAAAATATCTGCATTATAATTAGAAACAACATCTTTAGCAAGAATTTTGCTATGATCTAATTGATCCGTTAATGTATATCTAAAAGTAGCTTCTGCAAAAATTGCCCAACCATGATTGAATTTATACTTCAAACCTACTCCAAAAGGAATCTGCGCTACCGCCTTTCTTCCCATAGAATATTCAGTTGTTGTATTAAAATCTAATTCATTGATAGGAGCCTGTGCAACACCATCAGCATTTCTTTTGAAATCATGATTTAATGTAGCTTTTGGTGCATCAAATACTAAACCTCCAATACCGGCAAAAATATATGGACTTACCATACTAAGTTGCTCATTATTTACAGGGAAGAAATTATATTCAAACACTACACTCGCTTCATAAATATTATTCTTACCAAATGAGTTTCTGTTTCTTCTATATTCTTCTTTAGCAGCCTTATCACTAAATTGCACTTGATTATAACCTAAGTCTAATCTAACTGTTTGATGAGGATTAAAATTAAATCTATATAAAATTCCACCATAAAAAGGAACACCCCATTCTGAAGCTCTATCCAAATCCAAAGGTTGCTGTAAAATGTAATTGGTTTTTCCGATATCACCCACAAGATTACTCATCCCTAAGCGAATTCCCAATTCATTTCTTTGTGCTTTTATACTTACCACAGTTCCTAAGATGGCAAGGAAGCTAAACAATAATTTTTTATTCATAAAAGAATATGGATTTATGGTTATTTTAAAAATTAATTTTTGCAAATATAAAACATTTTTATATTAATGATAATCTTAATGTTTAGTTAAAAATAAACAAAAAAATATAATTTGTTATAAAGTAAACGACAAAGTAGCAAATTTATTCTTTTTTTAATACTTCTCTACAAGATTTCTAAATAATATGCCCTCAATAATTGAGGGCATATTTATATATCTATCTATTGAAAATAGCCCTAATTTTGTTTCGCACTTTGATTAATAAAGGCTCTTTATAGTTTTTGTCTTCATCAAAATATCCATAACCGTATCCATAGCCGTAACCATACCCATAGCCGTACCCATAACCTTGTTTTGTAACATAATCATTATAAACTAAGCCTAAGTGCTTAATTTCATTATTATGATATTTTTCGGTAATCATTTTCAGCATATACTTTTCAGTATACTCATGGCGTACAATGTATAAGTTTGCATCAGAATATTTCATTAATTCATAAGCATCCGCAACAAGACCTACAGGCGGCGAATCTATGATAATAAAATCATATAGTTCTCTTAATTCTTCAATAAATTTCACATTTCTTTCACTCATTAAAAGCTCAGACGGATTAGGAGGAATTGGTCCTGAAGTAGCCACATCAAGATTAGGAATATTTGTTTTATTAATAATTTGATCAATTGTTGTTTCTCCTGTAAGATAGTTTGAAATCCCTAATTTATTATCGATATTAAAATCCCCAAAAATCTTTGGTTTTCTTAAATCCATCCCCAATAAAATCGTTTTTTTATCACCTAAACCTAAAACTGAAGCTAAATTGATCGAAATATAAGTTTTACCCTCACCTCCAACAGATGAAGTAACTACAATAACTTTGCTCTTATTATCTTCTCCTGATAGGAATCTTACATTTGCCCGAATCCCTCTAAATGCTTCTGCAACAGAAGATTTTGGAGAATCTAAAACGGTAAGCATATTTTCATTGTTATTATTCCCAATAACACCCAATAAAGGAATTCTTGTAGCGCTTATTAATTCTTTAATATTCCTTATTTTGCTATCAAATAAACTACCTAAAAGAATTAACATAAGTGGAAGAGCCAAGCAACCTCCAATAATTGCCATTTTAGTTCCTTTAATATTTGGTCCGATTGGTCCTTGTCCCAAATTTTTAGCCGGATCTATAACTGTAATATCAGACTGATTGGTCGCCAATCGCATTTGGCTTTCATTTTGTCTGTTGAGCAAACTATTATAAGTCGCTTCAATCATGTTATATCCTCGTTCAGCATCAAGGTATTTTCTTTGTTTCTCGGGATACGTTGTAAGATCAGAGCTAGCTTCTGCAATTTGCTGATTAATCTTATTAAGCTCTGTAGTATAAACTGTGTAAACATTTCTTAACGAACCCGTAGAATTCGTCTTTGCTTCACTAATGAGTCTATTTATTTCCTTTATAGGCTCTGAATTAGGAGTATAAATGGAAGACAATTCTCTTTTTTTAAGATAAAGTGCTTTCAATTCTGAAACTGAAGCTGTAAAAAGACCATCATCAAAACCTGCGGCAGAAGGACTAATCATTTTATCAAAGCCTTGAGATTCTACTGAATTTCGAATATTGCTTAGAGAATTCATCTTACTAAGAATATCAGCTTTTTTAGCTTCAAAATTTTTAATCTTTTCTAAAGATTTTTCATCCCTATTGGTAATATCATATAGTTTTTCAGATACCTTAAGATAATTTAAATAAGCCGCGCTTGAATCTAATTTTTTGCGAATATCTGCTAAACTTTCTTTTAAATAGACATTAGTATTTTTATCAATAGTGGTTTTATCCATGAATCTTTTTTTCTGTAATTCTCCTACAGATTTATTAAGAAAACTCACAGTACTATTTAGATTATATCCTGTTTTAGAAATAATCATTATAGTATTAATTTCCTTATCGAAATCTACACCCACTGTTGAAACAATTCCATTTACAGCATCATTTACAGTCGAAAGATTAACAATGATATTCTCTAATTTTATAGATGGCTTTACAGGGTTTGAAACTAATTTAAACCTAAGATTGGGAGAAGTGTACCATTCATTAATTTTAATAATTTTATTAGCAGGTCTCTTAAAGGGTTCAACATTTTGAAAACCTTCAAAATCGTACGAATAAAGACTTGTAGACTCTCCTTCTTCCGGCAAACTAACCTCAAAAGAACTATTTCCTTTGGGAGTAAGAGTAATAGAATAGTTAACTTGTTGCAAATGCTTTCTGTCCACCTCTAAAAAAACTGGGGAATCACCCTTATCTAAAAATGTTGACTTAATAACCCCTTTTGTCTGGTAATTTGTAAAAAGATTCAATTCTTTAACCAAAAATTCATTGTGAGATCTCGACAAAAGCATTTTTTTCAGATAAACACCATCTTGATTTCCATTTTGTCCCCAAATAAAATTAATTGACTGACTAGGTGTGAAGTAACTTGCCGTATTACTTGAAATACTTAATGATAAACTTGATGAGAAAATATTTTGCGCATAATACTTGCCATAGAACCAAGAAGTAACGTATCCTATAGACAACATCAATACAAACCAGTACCAATTCCGTAAAACTCTCCTTAAAAAATGTTCTACATCAAATAAAGCAAAAGATCCATATTTTTCTTTTTGAACCTCGCTTTTACCTACTAAAGTTTCTTTTCCAGGAATCATAGATTAAAGATTTTTAATAAGTAAATAAATAGATAATGCCGTAGTAAGAACAGAAACTCCGCTTATAAGAGTTTGGATAGGATCTTTTCCAAATCCGTTGAGAGCTCTTCTTTGTGTTGTGAGGAATATTTCATCTCCGTTCTGAACATAATAATATGGCGAATTCATTACATCTTCTCTTGTAAGATCAATCTGAGCTTTTTTTATACCTTCCGGAAATTTTCTGTAAACAACAATATTTTTACGATCTACAGTTCTGTTTAAACCTCCGTTCATAGAAATTGCCTCAGTTAAAGTGAGCGTATTTTTATGAGCTTTCTTTTCACCAGTCATTCCAACAGTTTCTACATCACCTAAAACATAATAAGTAATACCATCAATATTCAGTCGAACTTCAGATTTACCTTCTTGGAAATTTTCATTTACTTTTTCCTGTAATTCTTTTGTAATATCTTCAATTGTTCTTCCTTCTGCTTTTACATATCCGATACCAAAAACAAAAATATCACCTTTAGAATCAACTTTTAATCCTCTTAAGTAAATCAATGCATTTCCTCCAATTCCTGTTCCTCCAGCTCCTCCAGCTCCTGTCATACCCATTGTAACTCCCCCAGAACCGCCCGAAGCATTAAGCGTAGAATAAAATTGTGCAGCATCACCTTTCGGAGTTGTTACAATATCCAACGTCAACATATCGTTTTTTGTAATTCTATAAATAGGAATATTGTAAGGGATTAGCCCCTCTTCGTTAATCACCAAGCTTTCACTAGGCTGCATATATTTCACATCTTTTGATGTAATACAAGAGGTTAATAAAAAAGGTAAAATTAAAAACAGGTACTTATAGATTTTCATCGTCATTATTTGTAGTTTGCAAAAATAGAAATTTAATTATTACTTTTTAATTTATTATTTCTCAAGACATAGATAATATCCGGAATATAAGCTCCAAAAAAACCTAAAGCCAAAACAATAAACAGCAATAAGTTAACATTAATATGCCTCAGATAATAAGTAACAACAATAATTAAAAGATAATACGTAATAATATAGAAACTAGATCTTCTGTGTGTAAAATCTAATTTAAGTAATTTATGATGAATGTGGTTTTTATCTGCTTCAAAAGGAGATTTCTTATTCCAAAACCTAACTAAAATCACGTTCAGAGTATCCACAATAGGCAGAATAAGAATAGCAACCGCAATAACAGGTGCTGATTTTAAATGATATCGGGGAACGTTTGTAAGCTGTTTATCAATAAAAATATCAATAAAGCAAATACATGTAAAAGCCAACAAAAATCCTAAAAGCATAGATCCTGTATCTCCCATAAAGATTTTCGTAACCCGGTAATTTGATAAATTATAATATAAAAACGCCAATACAGAACCGATAAGTACAACCGATAAAATCACTAAAGGAAAATTATACTCCCCCAATCGAAAATAGCTAATTCCAAAAAGAGCGCTGCAAATTAAAGAATAACCTCCCGCAAGACCATCAATCCCGTCAATAAGATTAAATGCATTAATTAAAATAATAAACGTAATAATCGAAAAAATTACACTTACCCAATAATGAATTTCATAAACACCAAAAATCCCAAATAAATTTCTAATTCTCACATCAGAGCCAATCACGATTAATGCCGAAACAATAATCTGTGCCACAAGCTTTTTATAAGCTCTCATCACTACAATATCATCCATAATTCCTACGTAGAGTAGGATTATCAATGAGGCAAAAAGAAATTTATAAAGATCAAAGATTTCATAAGCAAAAATAGAAGTGCAAATCCCAATTGAATAAAACATTGCAATTCCACCCAAATTTGGTATTTTTCTGAGGTGTGAGCTTCTTACGCCTGGCTCATCCATCAGATTTTTACGCTTTGAAATTTTAATAATGGTGGGAATTGAGAAAAAAGTAATTAGAAAAGAGGACAGGAAACCCAACCCTACTTTTACATAAAAAATAGAAATCCCCGTTTGATTCAAGAACAATTCAAAATTTTTCATCTTTTGCTTTTTGAGTTCTTCACTTTCAGTTAAGGATGAAAGCAAAGTTTTAAAAAGATCCTTACTTTGAATTCTCTATTCAAAATAACGATAGTTTCAGTTGTGTTTATATCAGTTTTCTTATCAGTTTCTTTTGTCCGGCAAAAAAAAGCAGATAAAATATAGTTTTTTTCAGTGGCAAAGATAAAATATAATTCTTACCAAAACGACTGTAATTCAATATATCTTTTATTTTAATATTCCTTTTTCTCACAAAATCCTCAAGTTCTTCAGACATTTTATAAAATTGACTCTCGTTTTTCACAAATGCCAAATACGCCAAAAAAGTATAAATACCCTCTAAAATTTGAAAACCTTTTAATTCATTAGCTTTTGAAGAATATTTTGAGGTTTGAAAAGTTTTTTCCACATCTTCCACTGCTTTCAAAATATCCAAACCTTTTTCATTGTGGGTTTTAGAGATAGAATCTGTTCGTTCCAAATATTGATAATGAAAATTCTGAGTTTGTGCTAAGGTTTTACATTCCAACAAAAGCTGCGGAATCAGCTGAATATCTTCGAAATGAACCCCTTTTTTAAATCTTTTATTTTCAAAAAGTTCTTTCCTGAATAGTTTATTACATGCAAAATAGCTTAAATCTGAAAAAACAGAAAAATTTGTTTCCAAATCAATTTTTTCAGGCATATTGGGAATTTGCGTCAGCTTTTGAGTAATATTTCCATGCTCATCCACTTTTTGAATGTTGCAAATCACCATTTCCGCTTCGTGTTTTTTTGCTAGATTCAGCATTTCTTCAAACATTGTTTCAGAAACATAATCATCACTGTCTACAAACCCAAAATAATCTCCGGTTGCATGATCTATCCCAAAATTTCTGGCGTCACTTAAACCTCCGTTTTCTTTATTAAAAGCCTTAATTTTTTCGGGAAATCTTTGAGCGTAATCTTGGATTATTCTCTCAGAAGAATCTTTACTCCCGTCATTTACTACCAAAACTTCAATATTCTGACAGGTTTGATTCATCAAAGAATCAAGACATTTAGCCAAATAATTTTCAACATTATAAACCGGAACGATGACAGAAACTTTTGAGGGAACGTTCTTCATCGTCTAGCTTTTTGTAAATCTTGCGCTGAGCCAGCCTTTTTTGGCTTCATCAAAATCTTTTCTCGAACACGGAATACAGTTTTCAATATTTTCATCGTCTCCAAAATACCAAAGATTGCTGAATGTATCACGCTTAAAAGCATATTGTCTGTCCTCAATCAAAACATAAAACATTTCGTAATGCCTTTCTTTAGGATGCGAATGTTGGATGTTGATTCCTTCAATCAGATACCAAATCATTTGTGCTAAAAGCTGATGATTCAATTGATTTTCAGAATAAATATTATAATTAAATATTCCTACTGACTTTAAGTTTTCACTTAAGCCAATTTCTTTCATATAAGCACAAATTTCTCTTCGGTTTAAGCCATTTACCTGAGGATTCATAGAAAAAGCATCACCAAAACTTTCAATCGCATCACAATTTACTGTTACCAAATCTGTCTTTCTGAAAAACGGCTCGGTTTTTTCTGTAGAATTCATCATTTCGGCAAGGCGAATAATATCAAACTCAACTTCTTTGATGAGCTTCACAGAATCCTGTTCGTTCAGATGTTTTTGGTAACCTAAATGATGATAATTTTTAATTGAGAAATTTTTTGAACCTAAAATTTTGCTTAAAAAAGTATGCTCATCAATCGTTTCACCTTGTTTTAGCGAAATAATATTGCTGATTTGAGTATAATTAATATTTTGCTGGTGATAATTTAATCCTGAAAATAAAGAAAAAGCAAAGTCATTTGAGCCGCCAATAATCACCGGAATTGCTCTTTTAGAATGGCAAGCCGACAAAACTTCCTGCAAAATATAATGAGAATCCTGTACCGATTTCCCGGAAACCAAGTCTCCCAAATCCACAATCGGAATTTCAAAATCAAGCTGTGAAAGTTTGTAAAATTCTTTTCTAACCGCTGTAAAATCCTGCACTTCTGCATCGCCATTTGCACCTCTGTAATCGGAAACGAAAAGCAAAACAATGCTGTCTTCTTTTATATCCTTGGTAATTTTATTTCCGATTTGCCAGTTTTCTGTCCTGAAATTTCTGGGTGAAATGATAAAATCTTCAAAATCCATGTGCTCAAATACTTATTAATGCTCAAAAATATTAAAATAAATTTGATTTTTCACTGTATAACTTTAACGCAAAGTCCGCAAAGATTTTTGAACTTTTAATTGTTTCATTTACGTTCGCAAAGACGCTTCACTCAGCGAAGTTAGGATTTAACCATTGCTGAACGAAGTGTACTGGCGAACGGAAATATAAATTCGTATCTAATATAACCTTGAGAGCATAGCATTAAAAATCTTTAAAATAAAAAACCATCAACAAAATCGTGATGGTTTAAACAAAATCTATATGAATTAAAAAACTAGCGATTTAAAATCTCAAACACAAAAGTCGTAGAAGTTTCAAAACTTCCACCCTGTGTGGCTCCGAATAAAAACTTTGGAGTTTTACCGTCTTTATCAAACAAAATCATTGGTCGTTCTAATCTTCCGAATCGTTTTAAATGTTTCGGAGGTTCAGCTTCAGTGATGTACTGTTTTAAATCTAAATATGCGACTTCGGGTTTTGTCCATTCTGTGCCATCTTTTGAGGTTAAATGCAAACCGTACTCATGATTATAAAATCCCATATCTCTTGCAATCATGTGGAATTTCCCTTTTTGTTTCCAGACAAAAGCATCTTCCAATTGAGCATTATTTGGAAGACTTGAAAAATCAATCACGGGATTTTCTGAAACTTTAATATATGGACCTTCAGGTTTCAAAGCTTTTGCTAAACCGTATTTACGATTTCCGCGGACTGTTCCTTTTTGAGTTTCGTATTCTTTGGTATTCCACGATTTATAAAAAAGCCAGTATTTTCCGTCGTTTCCTTTTACGAAAGCCGGATTTGTAGTACAATGATCATCCCACGAACCTTCTTTCCCGGGTAAAAGCAATGGTTGTTCAGGTCTCGTCCATTCTCCATCAAGACTTTTAGAGACAGCCAATCCTATTCTTTTTGTATTGGTTTTTCCGTTGGAATTCCCCATAAAAAACAGATAATATTGGTCGTCTACTTTTTTAATTAACGGATTGTGGCAAGTTGTTGCATCCCAAAAACCTTCGCCTCTCGGACTGAGAATAATCTGTTTATGTTCAAACTTTTCAAATGGTGAATTGGCTTCTGCACGACAGATTTCAGAACCATTGAGCCAACCTCCCATTCCTTTTTCTTTTTTCCAGCGCGAATAAAAAAGATGAACTTTTCCATCTTCTCCCCAAATAGGAGAAGAGCACCAAATGTAATAGCCTTCAAGTTCTAATGAACGGCCAATCGGTTTTAGTTTAAAATAAGGTTTCTCAGAAAAATCAAATGCATTGGTAAATGAGGAACCGAAGAACACCGAAGCGATTCCCAAGGCTGAAGTTTGCAAAAAATCTCTGCGTGTGTATTTTGATGGGCTCATTCTATTTGATTTTCAGCTAATGTAGAAGAAAGCAATACAAATATTGTCCTGTGGTTTAGGGTTGCTTTTCAAATCAGACTATGACCCAGCAGTAAACATTTACACCAGAAAAATAATATTTAAACTCTGCCTATTATCTTTTCATCTGCGTCACAGAATAAAAGAATCGCTCTACAGAATACATCGATAATTGTCCTGCAGGACCATTTAAGTTATATTCAAAACCATGCGTTCCCCAGGGAATGGTGAGGAGATAATTTTTCACATGATGTTTATCTAGTTCTTTTTTCAGCATTTCACTTTGAATATGCCAAACGTGAGCATCCAAACAACCATGAGCAAGTAAGGTTGGAGTTGTTTTTGCATTGACATGATAAATCGGTGATTCGGCAATATATTTTTCAGGAACCTGTTCGGGTGTTCCTCCTAAAAAATCTCTCTGTACTTCTCTGGAGTCCATGATTAAAGGATTATCGGGATTTTTATAACTCCACGGCATATTGATTGCTCCGTAAAAAGCAGCAACACCTTTTACTCCATTTTCCTTACCCGTATAAGCCATCGTTAAGACAATTGATGCACCTGCAGATCTTCCCATCAAAACAAAATTTGTAGTATCAACCTTCAGTTCAGTTGAATGCTGACGAATCCATTTGAATGCAGAATGTAAATCTTCCTGTTGCGCCGGACTGGGAAATTTGGGAGCCAATCTGTAATTAATCGTTGCAACCTGATAACCTGCATTGGCAAAATAATTATTTACAGCAGCTATTTCGCTGTTATCACCCTGCTTCCAAGAGCCACCATGAACTACAATTAAACATGGACGAAGACCCGGAATTGAAGATGGAGTGAAATTTAATGTAAGATCTACACCAGAAGGTTTTGCAAAATGATACGTTTTAAAGGGAATTTTCTCTGCACCATTTCCTGTAAACATCTGAAAAAAACTAAATGGGTTTTTCTGATGAAAACCAATCATATCGGCATCTTTTTTTACACCAAAAGAATTTTCGAGATCTTTTGCTAAATGGCTTCCAACATTGTATGCCCGCACAATAGGTGATGTGAGAATTATAAAAGTTATTACACTTAGAATAATTGACACTGTTCTCAATTTTTTGGAATACCAGCTCCAAATCAATAAAGCAATGGAAACCAACATGAAAACCCAAGGAAATTCGGGAACCGCAATCCCTACATACCATGTACTCTGACTCGGTACAGAAAAGAAATTTACAAGAGAAAGAATAAACAGGATGAGAATGAGAACGAAACGAATCATAGTTATGGTTTAAAATAACATACGAGTAAATAGTGTCATTAGTTTTCATCTACGATTTTAGATTGCATTTAATAAAATTTAAAAAAACAGCATTATTAATTTTAGATATCAAACCATATTATCGTTTTGTTTTTTATCTGAAAAATTCAACCATTTATCAATATGATTTAAATAAATACATCAACCCATAATAACTATCTATCAACACATTACAACCCGAAAAATATTGAAAATTTTCACACAGATATTTCAAAATTTATTATTTTTGAGTGAATAACAAATTAAATTCACAAACGATGAGTACAAAAAATCAAATCAGTGTAGAAATCCCTGCAACCGTAATTGCAGAGGTAAATCAAAAATTACAAGACTGCAAAACATTACTTGCACCTTATCTGAAAGCTCTAACAGCAGATGACCGAAAATCTCTCTTCAAAATGGGAGATAAAACCGTAGCAACGGTACAGAAAGTAAAAAGCTATCTGGAGACCAACCCGGAATTTGCACCGGTGTATATGGATAAAGATGAATTCCTGAAAGATGAAGCCGTGGTAACAGAGCTCAACCCAATCTCTAATCTGGTAGACCAATTGGCTTCTGATCTTGCTGATACCATTACGCTTGCAGGCAGTGAAGCTCTTATGGCATCTATGCTGTACTACGGCACTACAAAAGAAGCGGCATCAAAAGGGGTGGCTACAGCAAAGCCTATCTATGAAGACCTTAGCCAGAGGTTTAGCAAACGTGGAAGCAAAAATTTCTCTGAGAAAAAGTAAATGGTAAGACAACATTGAAAATCTGACTCTTTTGGTATTTCTATAATAACTGAAAGAGTCTTTTTTATGACTAAAAGTATCTCATTAATGATAAAAAGTATCTCGGGAGAGTCTTTTTGCATCTCGGGAGATACTGAAAGAATATCATTTGTTTCTTTTTACATTACAATACACACAAAAAGCATCTCGGGAGATGCTTTTTGTGTTTAAGTATTTATTTTTGAGACTTCAGAAGATTATTTTCTTCCTGCAAACCTTTGTTCTCTTTCTTTAGTCTTTCGTTTTCTTCTTTTAAAAGAGCAATGTAATCTTTTTGATTTTCAAGGACGTAATCGGGAATATTAAAGTATGTATTATTATTTCCAACATAATTTCCGTAGCTGTTATCAAAATTCTGAATCATATTAGTTGCTTCTGAATTTTCTCTAATCTCTTCAACATCTACTTCCAAAAGCTTTGCAATACGCTCCCACTCTTTATCGGTAATTCCTACTTCACCTTTTTCTTTTCTCTGATAGTGCGTCTGGCTGATATTCAGATGCTCGGCAACATCCTGCTGAGAAAATTTCTTCTGTTTTCGCACTCGTATCAAGTTTTCTTTTACCATCGGGGTTATTTTTTACAAATATACCATTATGCGAATAAACCCGAATAAAACCCGAATAAAATTCGCACTTATTTTTAGATTTTTTATTTTAGTTTTGTCACAATTCTCTACGGGATGAGAATTTTTCATACATTTAACCCATTAAAAACTAACACATTTATGAAGAAAAATTTATTTCTCAGGCTCTGCCTGATTCTTATGGTGACACTTACCGTCTATTCCTGTAGGACAGACCATTTCCAGGAACAGGAAACGTACAACAACAGCTCAAAATTTCAGCTTACATCTAAAAGAATTTCTCTGGATGAAAGTAAACACAGAAGCCTACTTCTTCCTGAAATCGAAAAGGCAGAAGAGGGGCTTAAAAATTCTAAAACGAGTATCAACGGAAAGGTAATCAACTACGGAAACGGAGTTTCTATAGATACGGATGATATGATTTATATTGAGAACGGACCCAATTTTCACACCTATACTTTTAAAATCAAAAGAGAGAATGCCCCAGAAAATACACCTCTGGAAAATCTTTTGCTTATGCCGACCGCAGACGGAAGCTACAAAGAGTTTTTGGTAACCTACAACCTTAGTGCTCAGGAAAGGGAAAAAGTAAGAAACGGAGAGCCAGTAAATACCAACGGAAAAACAACGATTACCGAACTGGTAAACGGAACATTCAATTCCGCAGGTCAGCTTGCAAAATCTACAATGGTATGCGGATGGAGCAATAGTGTACACTGGGCTCGTTGTTCAGAGGGAAGACATGGTGAGTCTAATTATGGCTCTTGTCAATTTGTTGGTGATTTCGTAGACAACGCAGGTAATCCCGGTTTCCCACCTTATCCTTACCTTGTAAGCACCTACAGCTGTGTGGAACAGGTAGACGAAACATTAATGCCTACAGATCCCGGAGTTGGCGGCGGAGGTGGCGGTGGCGGACCCGCAGGAAATGGTCCTGATGAATGTACTACAGTAGCCAATAATCCTGGGGAAGTAGGTATCATCAATGAAAACGGTTGCCATGTTGGTGGAGCTACACAGCCGAATGATACAAGACCAAAAAATCCTTGCACAAAAATAAAAGAACAACGGGAAGATGAGGAATTCTCTAAAAGAATGGATACGCTAAAAGGAAAAACAGGATTGACAAAAGAAACAGGCTATATTCAAAAATGGGGTGGAAGCTATGAATATAAAGCTAACGCAGGTGCTACAAGTAATTCCAATACGCTTACTTTACCAGATGTCTCATCCAATGATTATATAAAAGCCTTTTCGCATACACATGTGGATGATGTACCCAATAGTGAAAACAAAGGCATAAAAATGTTTTCTCCTGCCGATGTAGTCTATTTTATGGATTTGATACAGAATGCACAAACCAGAGGATTCTCTCTAAGTGACCCATATGCTGTAATGGTAACCAGTACCAGAAACTACCAAATAAGGTTTAGCGGCAATAAATTTCAGATCAAAACTTTTACTGATCAGGAAAAGGAATACCATCGGGAACCTTTTATTGCAGCTGTGAAAGAATATGTTGATAATCCAAAACAGCTTGAATTTAGATTTTTAAAATACATTCAGAAAGAAATGCTTTTGTATGGCATAACTTTGTACCGGATGAATACAGATGGAACGACAACGGAAATAAAACTGAATGCCGATAAAACAGATACCGTAGAAAATACCTGTCCTAACTAAAACAAAAAATAATTATGAAAAATATAATCACATTATTCGTAGCTCTTTTGGCTATTTCTTGTAAATCTCAAATTGTTTCTTTAGAACAAGCAGCTCAATGCCGAGATAATCCAAATTGTCCAAGAGATTATAATTATACAAAAGATCTCAACAATACATTAAATAAGTATGTAGGTACATGGAAAGGGACTTACAACGGTAGAGTTTATGAGATGAAATTTAATAAAAATTTGTATGAAGATTTTATAGGTTTTAAAAGAGATATAATAAAAGGCAGATTAAGATTAACCACAACAGGAAACTTACCTCTTACTATTTTCGATAATTTCAATGAACCGGATGATGCTAAAACCCGTTTTACAGGATTTGGTCTTACCGGCAATTTACAATCTTATGAACTGCTTTTTTCAGGTCCATATACAAAAGGTTGTATGAATTCAGGTTCTATTTTTCTGAAAATAAATCCAAGCACTCCCAATCAGATGAGGATTATATACAGTTCTGATAGAGATATTGCTGTCGGAGAGTGTCCAAGTAGTTTCACAACAACTTTTCCTCAACAGCAGGAAATATTTTTAACAAGACAATAAAAAATGCCTCTTCGGAGGCTTTAAACTTACACAATTATGAAAAAGATCAATACCCCGCTGCGCAAAGTCTCCCGACTTTGTGCCACAAACAAATAAACTCCGAAGTCAGGAGACATCGGAGAGCAATAAAAAGCACAGACCAAAAATCTGTGCTTTCTATTTTATTAAAACTAATTATTTTTTAGCTGCCGGTTTTTTAGCAGGAGCTTTCTTAGCAGTAGTCGTTTTTTTAGCGGCTGGTTTCTTTGCTGCAGGCTTTTTCTTTTCTGCGAAAGCTTTTGGATCTTGAGCGGTAATCCATTTTTTAACCTCATCTATTGAGACTTCTTTTAGGTCATCGTTTTCGTATTTGGTATCGTCTTTCTTCTTTGGAATTTTATAAATATTCTTTCCGTGTTTTACGATTGGGCCCCATCTTGCATTTTCAATTGAGATTTTCTCAGCTTCCCAATGTTGGATGTAACGGTTTGCCTCTTTCTCTAATTTAGCTTCAACCAATTCGTTGATGTCACTTTGAGATAGATTTTCGAAGTCATATCTCTTCGGAACATTAATGAATATGCTTTGATATTTTATAAAAGGACCAAATCTTCCAGATCCTTTTGTAATAGGTTCTCCTTTATAGTTTGCGATTGGCGCATCTGCCAATTTCTTTTCAGCAATAATTTCTTCAGCACGTTTTTGATCTACAGAAAGCGGATCTTCACCTTTTGGAATACTGATGTATGTTTCGCCCCATTTCACATAAGGTCCAAATCTTCCAACACCAACAGAAACCGTTTGATCTTCAAAATTATTTAATTCAAAAGGTAGCTTAAACAATTCTAAAGCATCATCCAAATTGATGGTCGCAATGTTTTGTCCTGCCAATAATGATGCGAAAATTGGTTTTTCTTCATCATCCTGTTCTCCAATCTGGATCATCGCACCGTATCTTCCGATTCTTGCGTGAACATTTTTACCGCTTTTAGGATCTACTCCTAAAAGTCTTTCTCCATTGGCACGGTCTGCATTTTCTTCTACATCAGCAATTCTCGGATGGAATTTTGAATAGAAATCGGTCATCATTTCTTTCCATTTCTGACCACCGTTGGCAATTTCATCAAAACTTTCTTCCACTCTTGCAGTAAAACCGAAATCTAGAATTTCACTGAAATTATCGGTTAGGAAATCATTGACAACTTCACCAATATCGGTCGGAACGAATTTATTTTTGTCGCCCCCGAATTTATCATCAAGGACTTCTTTTTTAATTTTATCTTTTACTAAAGACATCTTCACCACTTCTCTGGTTTGTGGCTCGATTTCTCTTTTATCAACATATTCACGATTCTGAATCGTCTGAATCGTCGGTGCATAAGTTGACGGACGACCAATTCCCAATTCTTCAAGCTTTCTTACCAAACCTGCTTCGGTGTATCTTGCGCTTGGTCTTGTGAATTTTTCTGTTGCGGTAATTTTTTTATAGTCTAAAACTTCTCCAACTGTTACTTTAGGCAACAATTTTTCGTTGTTTTCTTCGTCTTCGTCTTCAGTTTTTACAATTCCGTAAGCTTTAAGGAAACCGTCGAAAATGATAACTTCACCTTGCGCTTCAAAATGTTGCGGAAGTTTTGCGTTACCAATTTCGATTACTGTTTTCTCAATTTTAGCATTTGCCATCTGAGAAGCCAATGTTCTTCTGTAAATTAACTGATATAATTTGCTCAATTGAGCATCACCGATTGTTTTTACAGAAAAATCTGTCGGGCGGATTGCTTCGTGAGCTTCCTGCGCTGAAGATGATTTTGTGGTATAATTTCTAGGAGAAGAATATTCTGCTCCATATTCTGATGTAATTTGATTTTTAGCACCTTCAATGGCTTCCTGAGAAAGGTTTACCGAGTCGGTTCTCATATACGTAATGAAACCTTCTTCGTATAATCTCTGCGCAAGACGCATCGTGTTGGTCACGTTGTAACCCAATCTTGAAGAAGCTTCCTGTTGTAATGTAGAGGTTGTAAAAGGTGCAGATGCAGAACGGCTTCCCGGTTTTGTTTCTACATTTAAAACTTTAAATTCAACGGTTTTTGCTAATTCTAAGAATTTTTCGGCATCTTCTTCTTTCTCGAAATCTTTTTTAAGCTTTGCTGCGATTTCCTGAGAAGTTTTATTTAAGAAAATTCCATCAAGTTTGAAGCTTGCTTTTGGTGTAAATGCACGAATTTCTTTTTCTCTTTCTACTACCAATCTCACTGCAACCGACTGCACTCTTCCTGCAGACAATCCCGGTTTTACTTTTTTCCAAAGTACCGGAGACATTTCAAAACCTACAATTCTGTCTAAAACTCTTCTTGCCTGTTGTGCATTTACCAAATTCTGGTCAATATCTCTAGGCGTTTCAATAGCTTTTAGAATTGCATTTTTAGTAATCTCGTGGAATACGATTCTTTTTCGGTTTTCAGGTTTCAGTTTTAATTCTTCTGCCAAATGCCACGCAATCGCTTCACCTTCGCGGTCTTCATCGGAAGCCAGCCAAACCATTTCGGCTTTTTTCACAGAAGCTTTAAGTTCTGTCACCAATTTCTTTTTGTCGGCCGAAACTTCGTAATCGGGGCTGAACGTCTCCAAGTCAATCCCCATTCCTTTTTTAGGTAAATCTCGGATGTGACCGAAACTGGATTTCACTTCAAAATCCTTTCCTAAATACTTCTGAATGGTTTTTGCTTTTGCGGGGGACTCAACGATTACTAAATTTTTCGACATTCCTGAAATTTTTGCAAAAGTAAAGCTTTTTTATTAGATGGATTTGTTAAATAATTTTATTTAGTAGTTCAAACGGTGCAATTAGGGTTCTGTAGAAGAATCCTTCGAGTGTAAAACCGCTTCCAGACATCTCAACTCTATAGCATAATGAAATGATTATGATGAAGAAAGTAATCCAAAATTTTTGATTTAAAACTAATTTTTCTGAAGCTAAATAAGAATCGCTATCCTTTAATAATAAGGCAAAAAGCACGATAATAAACATCATGTGAATGTACATCCATCTTCCCCAATCGATTGCCAGATAAAATAGTGGTAATGAGAATAAAAACGCAAGAATCAACCAGATAGACAAAACCTTTCGCTCTGTTTGATATTTTAAATAATACCACAGATGAAAAACGCTAATTCCCAAGCTGATTATATATAATAAGTATTGGTTGAGATGTTCTTTAATATAAATTCTTTCATTAATATTCCAAAAGAAAATTCCTTTCGTTAACACAACTCCACGGTTTTTTAATATTTCTAAAGAGTGGCCTTCATTAATTTCATGACCAAACAAAACAATTAAAACAGCCGGAATAAAAACAGCAAGAATATATTTTAAATATCGTTTAAATTCAAGCTTATGAGTCTTTAGATATAATGCAATGAGAAAATAGGGTACAAAAAAAAGCGTGATTTCATGAAAAAACATTGCAACAAAAAGTCCCAGAGAAATTAAATATTCTTTCCGCTTTGAGAGTGAGTTTTTATTTAAATGATAAACGAAATAGGCAAAAAGAAAAAAGATGATAAATTCCTTTTTTCCAACATAATCAACACAATTAAAAAGCCCGACAAATCCTATTGAAGACAATAAAAGTGACAGATAGAGAAATGTTGTTTCTTTATATTGAATCAGCTTAAAATAATAATAAAAGAAAAGGGAAATTACAATTACCTGAAACGCATAAACCAAATAATGAAGCGGAATTCCTGATAAATCTTGTAAAAGAAAGAAGAAACTTCCGGAAAGCCCGCGTCTTTTGAAACCGCCATCCTGATAATTAATCAACCAATCACCTAAAATATAGCCGTCTGAATTTGCATTATGAAAATATGTAAAAACTATTGCAAACAAAGCAGTTGCAACAATAAGAAGATAGATAAAAATCTTGATGTTAAAATAAGACAGAACTTTTTTCAACCTTATGTGTTTGTGAGCGTATCAAATAAAAAAGAGAAACAAAACAGCTTTTAAATAATCTACAAACTCAGTTTTTAATTTCTCAAAAATATGAAATTTGTAGGATTCTTTTGCTATTCTGTTTCTCTTTTAAAGTTTAATTATTTTAAGCTTAAAAGATTTAAAAATTATTTCTTCACAATCTTTACAACTGTTTCGGAATTATTAACTCTTACCAAATAAATTCCCTGAACTAATGACGAAACATCAGTCTTTGTATTTTCAAATTTACCGGATTTCACCATTTGACCTGAAGCATTGTAAATCTGATAATAATAATCTTTACTATCCGTCGCTTTTATGTATAAAACATCTTTCACAGGATTTGGAAAAAGAACAATTTTATTTTCTTTTGCCTTATCTGCGATTTCATTTTTAGTGAAAACATTTGCAGCTTTTGTAGATCCCGAAGGAGTCACAGGAATTGCAGGAATCGGACCTTCTTCATCTCCGTTTTGATTCGTTTTAACCTTCACACAACGGCAATTCATCCCAAAATAAGGATCATTATTATCATGGAAAGCAATAAATTGATTGGCTGTAGAAGCTGCATTAAATAAGATATTGATTGGTCTTCCAATGTAATTTGAATTTAAAGCACCCGTCCAAACTCCCGGAAATTGGAAATTATTTACATTAAAAGTTCCGACAGAAGTTTGATTAGCCGTAACACTTCTGAAACCACGCGATCCGGAATTAGGATAATTTCCTACAGGATAACTTGCATCGTTAAAAGTGTACCCGATTGTCGTCGTTGTTGTATTTCTAACTCTTACACCGGCATATTCATTAATTAAATTATAGCTTGTTGCTACATTTTTATCTTTTTTATACCAAGGTGAAATTCCAAAATCCCTGTTGGTAATAATTGCGACTCCCGTGAGATCAGGAATCCTCCAACCTTCCGGACAAGGATCGAAAGCTGATTTTTCACCACCTCTTCCCCATCTTTCAGGTTCAACATTTGGCTCATTTAATAACCAATCTGTTCCATTTGTGTAATTCGGAACCGCAGAATTGTAAGGCGCAAACGAACTTGGAATCATATAAACCAATGGATTTTCAACAGAATACGATAAAACTTTTGCTACTTTCTCGTAAACTTTATCTGTTGTTAAGACATTTGCATTAGAAGAATTAGTATAAGTATCATAAGGAACAATATATTCTCCTGATAAATTATTATAAGTTGCAGGAGTAAGCGTTGTGTAAGCTACCGCTCCATTAGCATTTACATTTCCTAAAAAGACATTGTAGGAAGCTCTCGTATCTGCATATTGAAATGAAGGAATAGGATCTTTTCTTCCCCATTGATATTGCAATCCGGTAGAAGCTCTGATTTTAGCATATTCAGCCGCAGTGGGAGTTAAAGGGTTTGCTACAATTGGAAAAGCATCTGTTGCACCCAAATTTCTATCCATAAATTCCGTTTTGAGAACATCACCTTTCGGAACATAATTTACATAATTAGTTGCATTTGTATTGGGCATTTCTGTGGTATAATTGTAAGATTGAACCGGAGTATCGGTTACCCAAATATGCCATGACCAATATACAGGATTATCAACACTTCCGTTATGCAATGTAACGACAGCATTTCCGCTTTGATTGGGATTTAGGTTTAAAACAATTTTAGAATTTGCTAGATCTGCAGTTGATCCGGGTGAAGGATTTGCTATTGTTACCGTATTAATTAAACCTGTATTTGTTGACCATAAAACGTTTGCTTTTAAGTCATTAAAATTGGAAGCATTTAAAATATCAGGATTATTTAATAATTGACTTTGAACCGAAAAAGCTTTACTCACAGGAATTTCTAAGGTTGTAGCAGTTGCACTTTTTACAATTTGATACGTATTTGGATTATTTAAACCTTCTGTATATTCGTCTGATTCAGCAAAATATTCAGTTGGAAAATCATAATTATTTAGCAAGTTTAAAGGATCTTTAATACATCTACAAGCATTTGCATCGGAAGTCTTAGAAGTCGATAACGGCAAATACCAATATCTTCCTTTAATTGCAGGAAAAGCAGAATCTGGTGTATCATTTTGATATTTATCAGGAACCATAAATAAAAGTCGCGCTCCAACTGCGGGAGTTGTATCATAAAAACGAGTCATTGTCGCCGTCCATAAACCAACCTGATGTTGATCTGTGTATTGCCCGGCTTGGGAATTAATAACAAGTTGACCTGTTCCCGGGAAAGTTCCCATATTATTTCCACCCACATTAGATAAATCGAAACCTACATTCGGATAAACCTTAAAACCTGTCATAAATGCAGGAACATTCGTATCATTAGGTTTAATAATGTGATATCCACTTGATTCAAAAGCTGTTTTTCCAACATTTGTTCTTACTCCAAATGGAGAAAAATCTACTCTTATATTATCTACATAAGATCCCGAAGCCTGATTTGCCACCAACATGGAAGGAATTCTCCATCCATTCGGACATGGGTCAAAAGACGATTTATCTTTATATGGAGCCGTACTTGCATCACTGCTGTAATCTGTATTTAATCTTCCCCGTGAATTATCTGACCATAAATTCAGTTCTGTAAGTCTACTATCAATTAAAGAAACGGTTTTTCCAAACCAGTTAACCATTAGGTTGGCGTTATTGTTATAATAAGCAGGTCCGGAATTGTCATCTTTATTAACATAAATAAGACTTAACGGATTTTTTACTGAAAGCTTAATATTGTTATCAACTGTCGCATTAGAAAGCGGTACAAATTGTCTTAGATTATCGAAGTTCTGAGCATTCGTGAAATTTTTCGCACCTCTATGGCGAACTCTTCCGATAGACCCGGAAACCTCATAGAAATCATTTCCTTTATAGGCTAATGGCGGAATAGGATCTTTTCTACCCCATTGATAAAGCAGTCCACCGTTTTTATTCCAATCGTTGGCAGTATTTGAATTACTTAAAGCGCCTAAATTCCGATCCATCCACTTCCATTCTACATCAGGAATTACTTCTATTGTTCCGTCGCTTTTTTCTCTTTTTACACCGGCAAAACTTTTATAAGTCGATCCGTTGGTTGGATCATCGGTTACCCAAATATGCCATGACCAAAAAATTTCTCCGTTAACTCTAAAAACGACAACCGCATTTCCCTCTTTGCTTTTGTTAATAGGTACTTTTATTTTGGCACTTTCTCCTGAATTAACAATTTCCAGAGCATAATTTGAACCCGATTTTATCAATCCATGATTATCTTCCCAAAGAACATCGGCTGTAATAGTACCACTTGGAACACTAGAATAGCCTAAAAACTTATAGCCACTCCACATAGCATAAGCTTTTTTTACAGGAATATAAATTCCATCACTTGCTTGTGAAGGCTCAAAAATATAGCTATTGGGTGCCTTCATCCAATCTTTTACAGCAACTCTTTCTACATTCCCATTACTTTTATCAAGGAATTTATCGCCTAAAGTGTCTGTTTTTATTTTCAATGCCGAAAATTGAACTTTAGAAAAATTAAATTTTGATTCTAAAACGTTTTTAGAATAAGCATCAGCAGAAAATAAACAGAATAGCGCTGCAATACTAAAAAAGTATTTTTTATTCATATTGTGATTTGATTTTTGTGATTCACAAACAAAATTTCCACAAACATAACAAAACAACAAAAATACCAATCAAATAAAAAATTATAAATCTATTATCTTGATAAATATCTAAATATATTCAAATATGTGTGAGAATTTCGTTTAAATTATTTCGGAAGCAAAAATACAATATTTGACACATAAAATGTATGAGTCTTAATTAATTTTCATTAATGATTAATAAAATTTAAATAACAAGAAAATAATGAGTATCTAAAGGCTTTTTAGAGCGTATCACTTATGGAAGTAAATAATTTTTATAAGCTTCTGCAGTAAATCTTCCGTTTACAATATTTCTAAAGCTTGCAAATACGATAAAATTAAAGAAGAAAAGTGCAATAATGAAAGTATGAATCAATCTTTTGGTTCCATCCGAAACTACATACATTGCGTTAGGAATAATGATATAAGAAAAACCAATAAACGCTCCTGCTAATCTCGAAGAAAAAACAGGGTTATTTCTAAAAATAAAATAAAAACAAATTCCGATTACTGCATAATTCCGGTGATACTCATAATATGGAAATTTTTCTTTCATCGGAGTATCGAAATAGAAGAGGAAAAACGTGAGAATCGCCATCATTGCTTCAGGGATACCGAAACCTCCATTCAATCGCTGGATAGATTCATCTACATAACCATTAAAACCTTCCACAAGCATATTATCTCCAGCAATACCATCCATAAAAGTACCCAAAATACGATAAACCTCAAATGGTGATGCAAATACTGATGCAATAATAAAAAGCAACATCCAAAATTTATTTATCGGAACCCGTGCTATCCAATACATAGGTAAAAACGCATAACAAACATTATGAATTCCTGCTCCCAGATAAATACACAGCAGATACAGAATAAGTTTTTCTTCTTTTATAAATCTAATTCCATAATAAACGATAAATGATCCCAAACATTGCCTGATCTGCCCACTTTCCCCAATAAAGAAACCGGGTATAAACATAAACAGAATGAAGGTAAAAGGATAGAAGGTATTATCATCAATATATTTAACTTTCAAAATAATAGTTATCGCCGCTACAACAAGTGTTAACATATAAAACGGCGCATTAAAAATATTGAGTACAAGCTTATTAATCAAAACGAAAAGCCATTCGAGTTCCACAGGTTGTGGCCCTTCCATAAACAAAGCTTTCATAATAATACTTACATAATCTTTTGTATCTGAATAATTGTAAATCCCAACATAACTTCCATAATCTGGACCTACCTGATCTCTCAAACCCGCAAGAATAATAAGATAACCCGCTAAAAACCATAGCCATTTCTTCTCCACTTTCCTTCCATACACTTCCTGAAAGCTGAAGATAAGCATGAAAACAAGTGCAATAATATAATATGGATGTAATAAACTCATTTAAGCAGTATGAATATTTTTAAACTGATGAGAAACCACCACAATTCCCGAGAGAATCAAAGGTAAAAAAAGTCTAGTCTCCCAAACAAGACCAACTAAAGCAATCATCACCAAATATGGAAGTGAAAAAAATAAATATTTCTTTAAAAATGTTTTTTGAAGAGGTTCCGCAAACCAAAAAACAAAATAAAAACCGGTAATACCAAACAAAAGACCTGCGATATTGAAAGGACTTGTAAGATTTTTCATAAGATAAACACCTTCAAAAAAAGAAACATTTTGCGGAATCAAAATCTTGAGTGACAAATAAGGCAACACAAACGAAATAATCAATATTAAAATTTCTTTTAAATGTATAAAATTTCTAATCTTTTTAAAATCAACAAAAAGTGCTGCAAAAAAAGCAATATTCAGACATGAAGTTTCCCTTACAAAAGTAGAAATAATGATTATCACACATAAAAAAATAAAATCAATGTTTTTTCTGTTTTCGAAATATTTAAATGTAAACCAAACTCCCCAAAGATAAAAAAACACTGCTATAGAATCACAGTTAGTCGGAACATATTGTACAATAACAATAAAAAAAATCGCTAATAAATGAAAAATCCTGCTGATATATTTACTCGCAAGTGAAGTATTGAAATGGAGAATTTTATTTAGGATAATTGAAGAGAGTACAAAAAATACAGCGTTAATCAGAAAAATACTATGATAAAATAACGTTCCGTTTTTAAGTAAAAAATCTTTAGTTGATGGTAAATAATTATTCACAAAAAATTCAAAGAAATGAAAAACTTCCACCATCAAAAAATTTGGAATAACCCTGTAAGCATACACCGAAGTGAACATAAAATCGGGTGGTTTTTCCATTGATTTCAATCCCACATAAGAAGATTCAAAGCCGTAATATGACATGAAAAACAGCAGAAACGGCAAAATTACTACAAACAGAAATCCGGATAATTTTTCATCAAATGGTTTCAACATATAACGTGTTAATCGTTTTTCAGTTCTAAAAATAGAACAAGGGAATCGGGAACTTTTGCAAAAGTATAAGTTTTTTTCATTTTATAATCAATATTTTATTGATTTTCAGACAAAACTTATCACATTATTGTTTTGAACCAATCATTAAAAATTTAAATTTGCAACTTGATTTATTAAGGCAATGCATCGCTTTTTCATCCAATTATATTATTTTATTTCTAAAAACCGACTTGTTTCCATCGCAGCAGCTTTGGGAATTCTTGTCATTTGTGGATTTTTTGCTTCCAAAATTAATTTTGAGGAAGACATTAATCAGATTATTCCGAAAAATGATAAGTCTGATTTAACGGCAAAAGTTCTGAAGCAGCTCAATTTTTCAGACAAAATTATCGTCATCATTGAAAACAAATCGAAAGACGACAATTTCCAGCTTTCGGAAACTGCAGATACTTTCTTAAATAAAATTGAACCATTACAAAAATACATCGGTTCGGTTCAAGGGAAAGTAAATGACAACGAAATTTCTGAGACTTTTGATTTCGTCAATCAGAATCTCCCTTTATTTTTGGATGAAAACGATTACAAAGAAATTGATAGAAAACTCAATAAAGACAGCATAGCAAAACAGGTTGAAAGTAATTACGTCTCGCTAGTTTCTCCGACAAGTCTAGTTACAAAAGAATTTATCAAAAAAGATCCGCTCGGAATTACGTTTCTCGGAATCAAGAAACTGAATGCTTTAAATATCAGCAAAGATTTTAAACTCGAAGACAATTACATCGTTACCAAAGACGGAAAAAATCTTCTGCTTTTTATCGATCCGAAAAATAAAAGCAACGACACCAAAAACAACGAAGTTTTTGTCAACAATTTAAATGAAATCAAAGACGACATCAACAAAAGCTTCAAAGGAAAAACAGAAATCAGTTATTTCGGTTCGCCTGTAATTGCGGTTGCAAATGCTCAACAGATCAAAAAAGACATTCAGAATACAGTCATTATTTCGATGACAGTCTTGTTGATTTTACTAATGTATTATTTCAGGAATTTCTTTACGCCGCTCATTGTTTTTTTACCGACCGTTTTTGCCGTTTTTATTTCACTGATGATTTTATACTTTATTAAAGATAAAATTTCGGCAATATCATTAAGCGTTGGTGCGATTCTCATCGGAATCACGATCGATTATGCACTCCATATTCTGACGCATTACAAACACAATAACAATATTGAAGAGCTTTACAAAGAGATTACGCAACCGATAATTTTGAGTAGCGCAACAACGGCTGTTTCATTTTTATGTTTAGTTTTCGTCCGTTCTGAAGCATTAAAAGATCTCGGGCTTTTTGCTGCGATTACCGTTTTCCTTTCCTCATTTGCAGCTTTAATTATTGTTCCGCAATTATATCACCCAAAAGAAAAATCGGGAAAAGTAAGCACGAATTTCATTGATAAAATTGGAAATTATCCTTACGAAAAGAACAAACCTTTGATTATTGTCTGTTCAATTATGATTATTGCATGTCTTTTTGGGTTTCGTCACGTTGGTTTTAATGAAGACATCGGTGATTTAAATTACATTCCGAAAGATTTAAAAATCAGTGAGGCCAAGCTTGAAAAGTTATCAGACATCACTTCGAAATCCATTTATACCATTTCTTATGGAAATTCTGAAAATGAAGCTTTAGAAAGAAACTCCCAATTGAGTCAGTTTTTAGAAAAAGAAAAAAAAGAAGGTAAAATTTTAAGCTACAATTCAATTGGAAATGTTGTTTTATCGAAAAAAGACCAGCAAAAAAAGGTTGAAAAATGGAATCAGTTCTGGAATCAAAACAAAAAAGATCAAACAATTTCTGAATTGGTTCAAAACGGAAATAAATTTGGTTTTAATTCTTCAGCATTTGATCAGTTTAATGAAAATTTAAATAAAACCTACTCAACTTTAAGTTTAAAAGATTACGAAAAAATAAAAGCGCTTCAAATTTCCGAATTTATGAGCAACGAAAATGGTTTTTATACAGTTTCAAATGTTGTAAAAGTTGATGAAAAGAAAAGAGATGCTTTCATAAATGATGTTGAAAAAAATCACGAAGCTTTGGCAATCGACCGTCAACAGATGAATGAGAACTTTTTAGGTTTACTGAAAAATGATTTCAATACGTTGATTAATTATTCTCTTTTAGCAATTGTCTTAACCATTATCGTTTTCTTCAGAAATTTCGAATTATCGCTTCTCACGATGTTCCCAATTGTTTTAACGGGAGTTGTGACTGCAGGAATTTTATATTTTCTTGGTTTGGAATTAAATATTTTCAGCACCGTTGTCTGTACTTTGGTTTTCGGAGTTGGTGACGATTTCAGTATTTTCCTGACGAAAGCTATGCAGAAAGAACACACAACCGGAAAAAATGAACTTCCAACATATAGAATTTCTATTATTTTAGCTGTTTTCACAACGATTTTATCCATCGGTTCTTTGATTTTCGCAAAACATCCGGCTTTACATTCTTTAGCTTTGGTCGCTTTGATCGGAATGTTTTCTGTGATTGTGATTACCTCGACTTTGTATCCGTTTTGGTTTAGATTTTTAATTATAAACAGACAGAAAAAAGGTTTATCGCCAATTACTTTGAGATTGTTTTTACGTTCTGTTTTCTCATTTATTTATTATGGTTTAGGTGGATTATTTTTCTCCTTTTTTGGACATTTTTTCATAAGAAAAGCCCAGGGAAAAACTTTGAATAACATAAAAAAAGCGATAGCATTATTCCTAAAATCAGTTTTACATCTTACACCATTTGTTAAGAAAAAAGTCATCACAAATCCTAACGAAGATTTCAGCAAACCTGCAGTAATAATTGCAAATCACACTTCTTTTCTTGACACCTTGGCTTTGGCGATGGTCAATCATAAAATAATTTATTTAGTGAATGATTGGGTTTGGAATTCTCCTGTTTTTGGTAAATTGGTGAGAGCTTTAGGTTTTTATCCGGTTTCTCAGGGCATCGAAAACGGAATGGAACAATTGAAAGAAAAAATCGAACAGGGATATTCTTTGGTCGTTTTCCCGGAATCTGAGCGTTCTTACACAAACGACGTAAAAAGATTTCATAAAGGTGCATTTTACATTGCCGAACAATTTGATTTAGATATCGTTCCGATTTATATTCATGGAAATTCTGAAGTGCAGCCGAAAGGAGATTTTATTATTTATGACGGAAGCATCACAGTAAAAGTTGGTGATCGAATTCATAAAGAAGATTTGAGTTTTGGTAAAGATTATTCTGAAAGAACGAAGAAAATCAATGCTTATTTCCGTGAAGAATTTGCTAAACTGAGAAATGAAATTGAAGATGAAAATCATTTTAAAAAGAAATTATTTCTAAGCTTTTTATACAAAGAAAACGAAGTTGTCAAACCGGTAAAAGAAGATTTCAATAAAAATAAGTCGGTTTATTTTGAACTAAATAAACACATTCCGAAAGATGCAACTGTTTTTCATATTGCGAATGATTTCGGGCAGAAAGATATTTTGCTAACGCTTCAGCAAGCTGGGAGAAGAATTTTCAGTTTAATCAATGATGAAGAAAAAAGATTGGTTGCCAAAAACAGCTATTTGGTACAAAGAAGAAAAATTTTCCACATTGAAAATCAGTCTCAAATTAATAAAAAGATAGATGTGTTTTTAATTTCTGACGAAAATTTTAATCTTAATGATATAAAAGATTTTCCGGAGATCATTATTTTGCTGAATATTAAAAATCAAAATTTTGAAAATCCTAATTATAAAGAGGAAATAATTTCAGATTCAATAAAAATATTTAGGCACAAATAATAAAATTGAATATCTTATTTTTGTAATCCATAAAAAATATTAATGCAAAAAAATATACTCGTACTTTATTATACCCAAACTGGACAGTTGGAAGATATTGTTAAAAATATCGCACAGCCGTTTGAAGATAAAAAAGACGAATACAAAGTAACTTACTACAACATTCAGCTTAAAAAAGATTTTCCTTTTCCGTGGCCGAGTGATGTTTTCTTCAACACATTTCCCGAGTCTTATTTACAGATTCCGAGTGAAATTCTTCCTCCACCGGAAGAGGTTCTCAATACAAAATTTGATTTAATCCTTTTCGGTTATCAGGTTTGGTATTTAACGCCATCAATCCCAATTATTTCTTTCTTAAAAAGTGGATTTGCAGCAGACATTTTAAAAAACACGCCCGTTGTTACCATTTCTGCAACAAGAAATATGTGGATGCTTTCACAGGAAAAACTGAAAGTTTATTTAAAGAATTTCGAAGCTAAACTGGTTGGAAACATTGCATTAGTAGACAGAAGAGACAATTATACAAGTGTTTTAACGATTCTTCGGTGGATGACTACCGGACAAAAAGAAAAATCAGGAATTCTTCCTGCAGCCGGAGTTTCAGATAAAGAAATTAATGGAGCCGGAAAATATGGTAAAATTATTGAAAGACATTTTGAAAACAATGATTTAGCCAATCTTCAGCCTGAATTGGTAAAAAACGGAGCCGTAGAAATAAGAGCTTTTTTAGTAAGAGTAGAAAAAGTAGGGAATAAAATTTTCACCATTTGGTCTAATTTGATTATCAAGAAAAAAGAAAAACGACCTTTGCTGATAAAATTCTTTAAGGTATATTTGATGGCAGCAATTTGGATCATTTCACCAATTGTGTTGATTTTTCATATCTTGCTCGCTCCAATACTATGGACAAAAAGACAAAAACAGAGAAAATATTTACAAGGAATTAATTTAAAATAGAAATGTACGACGTATTTATAACAAAAGCTTCAACATACTTGCCTAATGAACCGGTTTCTAATGACGAAATGGAAACGTATCTTGGCTATATAAATGACAAACCGTCAAAAGCAAAAGCACTGATTCTAAGAAATAATAAAATTAAAACCAGATATTACGCTTTAGATAAAAACGGAAAATCTACACATACCAATGCGCAGATTACAGCAAAAGCAATTGAAGGTCTCTTTGATGAAAATTTCAAAAAAGAAGATATGGAATTGCTTTCGTGTGGAACAACTTCTGCAGACCAGATTCAGCCTTCACATGCATCAATGGTACATGGTGAACTGAACATCGGAAAGTCTGTTGAAATTAATACCTCAACCGGACTTTGTAATTCGGGAATGAATGCTTTAAATTATGGATTTTTAAATATAAAAGCCGGAATTAAAGATAATGCAGTCTGTGTAGGTTCTGAAAGAATGTCTGCGTGGATGACTGCCGATAAATTTAATCACGAAGCTGAAAACTTAAAACTTCTGGAAGAAAGACCAATTGTAGCTTTCAAAAGAGAATTTTTGAGATGGATGCTTTCTGACGGAGCAGGAGCTTTTTTGTTGGAAAATAAACCGAGAGAAAATGAAACGTCTCTGAAAATAGAATGGATCGATTTCTATTCTTATGCACACGAAATTGAAGCTTGTATGTATTCTGGTTGTGAAAAGCAGGAAGACGGAAGCTTAAAATCTTGGGCAGAATATCCTGCTGAAGAGTGGCTGAACCAATCTATTTTTGCTTTAAAACAGGATACTAAAATTCTAGATCAATATATTTTGGTAAAAGGTGCAGAAAGTTTGAGAGCTTCTTTTACTAAACATGATCTTGATCCGGATTCTATCGACCATGTTTTAGCACATATTTCTTCCGGCTACTTTAAAGAAGGCCTAAAAGAGGAATTTGCTAAAGTAGGCTTAGATTTCCCTTGGGAAAAATGGTTTTACAACCTTTCTGAAGTTGGAAATATCGGAGCTGGTTCAATCTTTATTGCTGTTGAACAATTGCTGAATTCCGGTAAACTTAAAAAAGGAGAAAGACTTATGCTTTGCGTTCCTGAAAGCGGAAGATTTGCCTATTCTTGTGCATTATTAACGGTTTGCTAATGGAAATTTCTTTACCGACATCAGACAAAAATTTTGTAGAAAGTCTTATTCCACAAAAATTTCCTTTTGTCATGGTGAGCGAACTTGCAGAATACAGTGAAAGTCAGTTAATCTCTGGCTTTACCATTAAAGAAGATAATATTTTTGTACATGAAGGAGTTTTTCAGGCTTCAGGTTTGATTGAACATCAGGCTCAAAGTGTGGCTCTCCATACCGGTTACAAATTTTATCTTTTAGGAAAAGAAGCTCCAACAGGTTATATTGGTGCCATTAAATCTTTTGAAGCAGAAGATTTACCTAAAGTAAATGATGTTTTAAAAACCGAAGTTTCTATTTTGAATGAAATGATGGGTGTAACTTTAGTAGAAATCATTACCAAATTAAACAATAAAATAATTGCAAAATCACAGATGAAAACTGTGGTAAAATAGAGAAAAGAATTAAGGAAAAAGTATTAAAAGCCAATGGAATTAAAAGAAGAAAACCTTATCAACATTCATCATTTTTTACCTCATCGGGAGCCAATGTTGATGGTTGACTATATTCTGGAGTTGACTCCAGAAAAAGTAGTGACTTCTTTTGAAATCAAAGCTGATAATATTTTTGTTCACAACAATCAATTTGTAGAAGCAGGTTTGATCGAACATTCTGCACAAACCTCATCTTCGATTCTCGGACAAAGTTTTTTTGCAAACCCAGAATCAAATACCAAAGTAATTGGATTTATTACAAACATCAAAAAGATTGAAATTTTCGGTTTGCCTGAAGCTGGAAATAAGATTTTTTCAAAAGCTTCATTAATTTCTAAGTATGAAAATATCTGTCAGATTTTTTGTGAAACTTTTTTAGATGAAAAACTGCTGATTCGTACTGAAATAAGTTTGTTTATTCAGGAAGTAAAGTAATTGAAAATTTAATTTTAAGATACGGAAGTCAACTTTTACAGTTGGCTTTTTTTATTGATTAAATTCTCGATATATTTGATGAAAATAAAATTATGAGCGTAAAAGTAAGGTTCTATTCCTACGATGTTGAATTTGAGTTTGAAAGATCTGTAGAATTTCCTGTTGCACCTCAAGTTGGTGACGAAGTAAACCTGATTTCTTTTTTTAAATATCAAACTTCAGAAAGAATTGAATACTATGAAAATATGGAAAATTTGGGTTTATACAACAACGCTTTAGTTATTGAAAGAACCTGGCATAATGATCTTGAAAAGAACGAGATTTATCTTTTGATACAGCTGAAATATAAGAGGAGATAATATTTACTAAAATCTACCTCAGAAGTAAACTTAGAAAAGTTGGAGCGGAAGAGAAATAAAATTTGAAGATGAAAAAACTTATTTCCATTTTATTTTTAATGTTGATTAGCACAGAATATTCAGCTCAAACAAATACAAAAGATGAGTTCTATAAATTTTTAGATCATATTATTGCCGAAAAGAAATTTGTTTTTCTTGAACTCAATTTAATCAAAAAATGTCAAAAAGAATATCTGTTTGGAATTTCGTCGATGAATTATAACGACAACTTGTCTATAAGGTATAAAACTTATGATTATAAAGGTCACACAATAATCTTTGACCTTCAAGGAGAAATAAACAAACTAATTACAGATTTTTTCAAAACTTACTTTAAAGAAAAGAAAATAAATATTAGCGACATTCCCAAAGGGAAACAATCAATCATTCGTGAATTTCCTCTTTATTTCATAAATAACCAATATGTTAACGATTTTAGTAAGACACAAATATTTATGAATAAAGAATGTGCGAAACAAAAAAAGTGAGACATTTCTGCCTCACTTCAAACAATTTATATCAATGAAAATTAATATCCGAAAATTTCTTCTAAAGTCACTTCTTTAAAAGTTCCCATTTTATTGATAGATTCCATATTCAGGTTTTCTCTTTTCCCAATGATTGCCGTGTTATATTGTACAGGCTTAATTTCTGTGTTGTAGAAATTAGTCAACTGAGGTAAAGTCAAATTCTGAATTTCAGCATAAATATCTTTTCTGATATCATAATCAACTCCCAATTTCTTCAATGACATTTGATTGTAGAAAATGTTGGTTCTGTTGATTCTGTTGGATGCAATCTGCTTTAAAGCCGAACCTTTTGAGTTTTCAAACTGAGCAGGAATTTGCGGAAGCTGCATCATCAATTCATCCATAGCATTTACAGCTGCAGACAATTTGTTTGATTGCGTTCCGATGTAATTGGTAATATAGTTTGCGTGACCTTTCTCATTCGCAGTTGCGTAAGAAACGTATGCAGAATACGCCAAAGATTTACTTTCTCTGATTTCCTGGAAAACAATAGATGATAATCCTCTTCCGAAATATTCATTGAAGACATTAATTTTCCCGAAGTTCGCAAGATTTACGTCACTTCCCTTCGCTACTTTCGCCATTTCCATTTGCACCATGTCGTAGTTTGCGAAATAAACAGTTCCTCCTGTTTTTGGCTCTGCGTATTCTTTAGCTTTTGCAGGCTGTAACGTTGCGTTTGCAATAAATGGTTTTACTGCTTTTTCAAGATCCTTTTGGCTTTCTCCGTACAAGAAAATTTCGTAAGGATAATTATTTAAAGTCTTGATTTTAGACATCAATTCTGTAGCGTTGATATTCTGAAGTCTTTCCTTAGAAATAATATCCGTCATTCTTGAGTCTTTCCCGTATTTAGCATAATTGGAAAGCGCCGCCATAATTCTGGTTTTATCCTTTTTAGCAACATCTCTCGATTCAAGAATTGTTTTTACCGTTTGATTGTAAATTTCTTGGTCTGCTTTTACGTTTTTCAACCAATGATTTAGTAATTCAACTCCTTTTTTCATGTTTCCTTCAAGACCACTTAATGTAATAAAAGTCTGATCATTTGAAGTTCTGAAGCTGTTTGAAATTCCTAATTTGTAGAATTCCTCTTTCAATTGTTCCGGAGTATATTTATCAGTCCCTAAATACTGAAGAACACTTACTCCTAAAGAAAGTTCTTTGTCGTTATCTGTTCCAAATGGGAAAATATAACTTACCTGAGCAACTTTATTGTATTTATTGTTTACAAAACTTACTTTTTTATCTTTAATCTGAGTCGTAGCAATTGCCGTTTTGTAATCTACAAACTGAGGTTTAATTTCAGCAGATTTATTGCTTAAAATATCTTTTAAGAAAGGCGATTGTGCTTCTCTGTTAAGTTTAATTGGAGTAATTCCTGGGTTTTGTACACGTACTAATTTATCATTTACACCTTTTTCTTTGTAAATAACAACGTAATTATCTTTAAAGAAATTATTTGCAAATTTTACGACATCAGCTTTTGTGATTTTCTCGTATTGATTAATCTCATCAAGCTCTTGTTGCCAAGTTCTTTCACCAATATAAGTACTGTAAAGCGTGGTTGCCAAACCATCTGCAGTTTCCCAACCTTTCATACGCTGAACTTTCATATCGTTAACGATTGCTTTCAACATCCAATCCGGGAACTGACCTTTTTTAACTAAATCGATCTGGTCTAAAAGTAATTTTTTAGCTGAATCAAAGCTCTGCCCTTCTTTCGGAGTAACATACATGTTGAATGAACCGTAGGTTTTCAAAGCCGAAGCATAAGCTCCTGCTCCCAAAGTCGATTGTCTTTGATTGATGTTAAGGTCAATTAAACCTGCATCCCCATTGTTGCTTAAAATTTCAGCCACTACGTTCGCCAGTCTTGCTTCCTGAGTTCCGTCTGAATCTGTTCTCCAGGCCATGGTCATTCTCGGTGTTGACGGACTTTTAACCGTTCTTGTTACAATAGAAGTCATTGGCTCTTCCGAAACCATTTTCTTCATTGGTAATTCTTTATATTTAAATGTACCAAAATATTGATCTACCATTTTAATTGTTTTGTCGAAATCTAAATCTCCAACCAAAACTACCGCCATGTTATTTGGAACATAATACGTATCAAAATACTTGTGAATTGCCTCCATTGAAGGACTCTTCAAATGTTCAGAAGTTCCGATTGTCGTTTGTTGACCATTCGGATGTTTTGGGAAAAGCGCATCCATTAATGCATAATTCACCAAACGTCCGTCGTTATCCTGTGCTCTGTTGAATTCCTCATAAACCGCTTCCAATTCTGTATGGAAAAGTCTTAAAACCAATTCAGAAAAACGCTCTTTTTCAACTTTTAGCCATTTTTCAAGCTCGTTTGAAGGAATATTATTTTTGTAAACCGTTTCGTCTAACCAAGTGTGAGCGTTGGTTCCTGTTGCTCCCAAAGATGAAATCGCTTTGTCATATTCGTTTGCAATTGCATATTTTGAAGCTTCCTGAGATACCTCGTCAATTTTTTTATAAAGCGCTCTCTTCTTCTCTGGATCTTTTTCAGCTTTGTGCTGCTCGTAAAGATCTGAAATCTGAGTCAATAAAGCTTTTTCTTTTGCCCAATCCTGAGTTCCCAAATGTGAAGTTCCTTTGAAAACCATGTGTTCCAAATAATGAGCAAGACCTGTATTATCACTAGGATCGTTATTAGAACCTGTTCTTACCGGAATATACGTTTGAATTCTTGGTGCATCATCGTTTTTGGCAAGATATACCTTCAAACCGTTTTTTAGGGTGTAAACTCTTACCCCCGCCTGATCATTTTTTACAGTCTCGAAGCTGTATCCTTGCGCATCGGTCTGTTTTTGTGTCTCAAATTTCTGCGCCATTGCAATGATTGTGCAAAAAAGTGAAACTGAGATAAAAAATTTCTTCATATAAATTGATTATTTTAAAATAAGTCTTTATAAATTTAACTTTGTTACAAATCAAATTGCACAATAAAGTAAGCTCACGATCGTTTGATATATAATTCAAAAACAAAACTATGAAACGAACACTTTTAAACATTATTTCACTTTCTGCAATTCTTACAACAATCGGTTTTCTAATGGACGGAGATGTAAAAGAACCAAGTATGGCAATGCGATTTACAGAATTCTTTGCGATGATGGGTATGATATTTTTATTTGCATCGACTATTTATTTTTCAGCAAGTACATTGACAAAAAAACTTCAGAGAATACATTAATAAATTTCCTTAACTAATTGTTAGATGAGGCGCAGAGATTTTCTTTGCGCTTTTTTGTTTCAAATATCAATTCAGACACATTCCATTAGAATAACTCAAAAAAATTACTTTAATACTATGTCCTGCATTTTTATTATTTTAGCCGATTATTAAGACTTATAATTAAAAGAATTTTCGGGTGAAAAAGCAAGACCTTCCACAGGACGAAAGTAATTTACAATCAGCAAATATGACCGAAGTGTTGTATGTAACTGATGAAAATGACAATTACACCACAGCAAACAGTATTGGTTGGGACGCTAAAAAAGCAGCTCTCGAAGAATCGATGCAGCTTATCAATGAACGTATTGAAGAAGCCAAACAAAATGTGGCAAACAATTTGGTAAGTCCCATTATCTATTTTATGGAATTGAATAAAATGGATTTGCAGGTTCTTGCAGCGTATGTTGACAAATGGCAATGGACTGTGAAAAGACACGCAAAACCCAACATTTTTAAAAAACTAAGCGATTCTACCTTGAAAAAATATGCAGATGCATTCGGAATTTCAGTAGATGAATTAAAAAACTTCGACGGAAAATAACAATGAAGATCAATTTTGAACACCATCAAACCGCTCACTGCGAAAACGGTGTTGCCTCCAATTTACTTCTCAACAGAGGTTTAAAACTTAGCGAACCAATGATTTTTGGAATCGGTTCGGGATTATTTTTCGTGTATTTGCCTTTCTTAAAAGTAAATTTTGCGCCGGGCTTCAGTTACCGTCCGATGCCGGGTGCTATTTTCAGCAAAGCCGCAAAAAGAATGGGAATTAAAATCAAAAGACAAAAATTTTCAAATCCTCAAGAAGCCCAAAAAGCTTTAGAGAAAAATTTAGAGCAAAATATCCCGACAGGTTTACAGGTAGGTGTTTTCAACTTGACTTATTTCCCTGAAGAATATAAATTTCATTTCAACGCCCACAATTTGGTGGTTTATGGAAAAGAAGACGGAAAATTCCTTATCAGCGATCCCGTGATGGACTTTGCAACAACTTTGACCGAAGCTGAACTGGAAAAAGTTCGTTATGCAAAAGGTGCACTCGCTCCGAAAGGTCATATGTATTTCCCGACACATATTCCGGAAAATGTCAATTTGGAAGAAGCTATCAAAAAAGGAATTAAAGATACCTGCAAAAATATGCTGGCGCCAGTTCCTATTATCGGAATAAAAGCGATGCGTTGGGTAGCGAAAAGCATCCCGAAATGGGCTGAAAAAAAAGGTACGAAAGTGACCAATCATTATCTAGGACAATTGATTAGAATGCAGGAAGAAATCGGGACCGGCGGTGGTGGATTCAGGTTTATTTATGGTGCTTTTTTACAGGAAGCCTCACTGATTCTTAAGAATGAAGAGTTAAAGGAATTATCCAAAGAAATTACCACAATCGGAGACCTTTGGAGAGATTTTGCTGTGGATATTGCTAGGGTTTACAAAAACAGAAATTCAAAAAACGATATTTACAATCAGCTTTCAAAATCAATGTTGCATATTGCTGATTTGGAGGAAGCTTTTTATAAGAAATTGAGAAAAGCGATATAGTTTGGAGAATATCATCGAAATAAAAAACCTCTACAAGAAATACAAAAACTCGGAAGATTTTTCGGTTAATGATATTTCTTTGAACATAGATAAAAACGAAATCTACGGAATTCTCGGTCCCAACGGGGCAGGGAAAACCACATTGATTTCTATGCTTTCAGGGTTGATAAAACCAACCTCAGGAAGTTTTACCATCAACGGATTGTCGCCGAAAAAAGACAATTCGAAAATCAAACAAATCATTGGTGTTGTACCTCAGGAATACGCGCTCTACCCGACTTTGACGGCGAAAGAAAATTTGTTGTTCTTCGGAAGTCTGTATGGTTTAAAACATAAAAATCTTCACAAAGAAATCGACGAAGCCTTGGAATTGATGGGCTTGACGAAATTTGCCAACAAAAAAGTCGACCAGTTTTCAGGCGGAATGAAACGCCGTTGCAATCTGATTGCCGGAACACTTCACAACCCGAAAGTTTTGTTTCTGGACGAGCCGACCGTTGGCGTAGATGTTCAATCCAAAAAAGCCATAATCGATTATCTTTTAGATTTAAATAAAAAAGGAACGTGCATTATCTACACCTCGCATCACCTTTCGGAAGCGGAGGAATTCTGTACAAAAATCGCTATTATCGACCACGGAAGAATCCACGCAACGGGAACGCCGAAAGAACTGGTGGAAAGAGTTGCCAATGCAGAAAACCTGGAGGATGTTTTCATTTCATTAACCGGAAAAGAATTGAGAGATGTTGTATAAATTGTGGAGAAGTTTTATCAAGGAAATTCAGTTATTGAAGCGCGATTCAGGCGGAATTGTCATCATATTTCTGATGCCTTTGCTGTTGATTATCACCATCACTTTAATTCAGGATTCGACATTCAAAAATCTTGAAGGCTCAAAAATTCCGATTATTTTTATTGATAACGACAAATCTGAAGTTTCTAAAGTCATCAAAAAAGAACTGGAAACTAGCAAAACATTTGAACTCGTCACGGATTACAACGAAAAATCGGCTGAAAAAGCTGTGTTTACGGGAGATTATCAGATGGCCATCGTCATTCCGGAAAATTTAACGAAAGATTTAAATTCAAATATTGATTCCAAAGTTCAGACCGTCGTAAGTTCGTTTGGTTTGGAAATCGACTCTACGGCGACAAAAGCTGTAGCATCAAAAACGAAAGACATTCATCTCTATTTCGACCCCGCAACCAACGCTGGTTTCAAAAATTCTGTGATGAATGCCATCAACAAAATGGTTTTTGAAATCGAAAATAAAAAAATCTACAAAGCCTTCCAGGACCAACTCGGAACGACGGAAGACCTTGAAAATAAAAGCCTGATTACCTTCAAAGAAATCACACCGAACAAAGGCAAAGAAGAACTGATGCCAAATTCCGTTCAGCACAACGTTCCGGCGTGGGCGCTGTTTGCGATTTTCTTTATCGTCGTGCCGTTGTCGATTAATCTAGTCAAAGAAAAAAGTCAGGGAACGAGCGTGAGAGTCCGCGTGAGCCCGACGCCGTACTACATCCACATTTTAGGAAAAACATTCACGTATCTCATCATCTGCGTCATCCAGTTTTTGCTGATGGTTGCCGTAGGAATCTGGCTTTTCCCGCTAATGGATTTGCCTCAGTTTAATGTTACAGGAAAAATGTTCCACCTTCTCATTGTCACTTTATTTGCAGGATTGGCAGCGATTGGATTTGGTGTTTTGATCGGCACCGTATCCGACACTCAGGAACAGTCGGCGCCGTTTGGAGCAACTTCCGTGGTGGTTTTGGCAGCGATTGGCGGAATTTGGGTTCCCGTTTTTCTGATGCCTGAATTTATGCAGAAAATCGCAGCATTTTCTCCAATGAATTGGGGATTGAATGCGTATTACGATATTATTTTAAGAAACAGCGGCATTGGCGAAATTGCCAAAGAATTGATTTTTCTATTTTTATTTTATGTAGCAATGGTAGCTATTTCATTATTTTATGAAAGAAAACAAAATGCAGTCTAAAGATTTAACTTGTACCGAAGAAGTTCGTGTAAGATTCAATGAAACTGACCCACTCGGAATTGTTTGGCACGGTCATTATATCGTGTATTTTGAAGACGGAAGAGAAGCTTTCGGAAGACAGCACGGTTTGACTTATCTTGATATTCAGAAAGCAGGATTTGTAACACCGATTGTGAAAAGTACCTGTGAACATTTTCTTCCTTTAAAATATGGAGAAACATTCAATATTGTGACTACTTTCGTAAATTCCGTTTCTGCGAAATTGATTTATAAATACGAGATTTTCAATCAGAATAATCAATTGGTTTGTAGTGGTGAAACTATTCAGGTTTTTCTGGATTCTGAAAATAATTTATGCCTGTACAATCCTGAGTTTTTTCAAACTTGGAAAGATAAAATGGGTTTATGATGAAAGAAATTTATATTACAGATTACAACTGCGTCACACCTTTGGGTTTTGATGTGGAATCAAACTGGAAAGCACTTCTGGAAGGAAAATCTGGCGTTGCTTTGCATAAAGTTATCGATAATCACGAAGCTTTTTTTGTTTCTAAGATTAATTCTGAAAAATTGGACGAGGAATTTAATAAGCTCTTCGACAATCAAGACTTTACAAGACTTGAGAAAATGTTTTTGTTGAGCTTAAAGCCTTTAGTTGAAAGACATCACATTTCAGATGAAACCGCTTTTATTCTTTCAACAACGAAAGGAAATATAAGTTTATTAAAAAATAAAACAGATTTACCGGAAGGAGTTTTCCTTTCCAATTTAGTTCAAAAAATTGCTGATTTTTTTGGATTTAAAACAAAACCAATCGTTGTCTCTAATGCCTGTGTTTCCGGAGTAATGGCAATTGCTGTTGCAAAGAATATGATTCAGGCAGAAAAATATAAAGATGCTTTCGTGGTTGCCGGAGACGAAATTTCAGAGTTTGTGATTTCAGGTTTCAATTCTTTTCAGGCAATAGGAAGCGAACCTTGCAAACCTTACGACAAAAATCGTAATGGAATTAATCTGGGTGAAGCAACCGCAGCAATTTATATAACTTCTACTCCATTAGAAAACGAAAAATTCAAATTTAAAGTTTTAGGCGACTCAGCGATTAACGATGCAAATCATATTTCCGGACCATCAAGAACTGGTGACGGATTATTTGCAAGTATCAAAAATGCAATGACGGAAGCTAAGATTTCATCAGAACAAATTGATTTCATTTCGGCTCACGGAACGGCGACAATTTATAATGACGAAATGGAAGCGATCGCATTCAACAGAATGGATTTGCAAAATATTCCTTTGAATAGTTTGAAAGCTTACTACGGACATTGTTTAGGAGCTTCAGGATTATTGGAAAGTATTATTTCTATGGAATCTGCTTTAAATAATACTTTAATTACATCAAAAAACTTCGAAGAAACGGGAATTTCCCAACCTTTGAATATTATTAAGGAAAATCGATCTGCAGAAATTAAATATATTCTGAAAACGGCTTCGGGTTTTGGTGGATGTAATGCGGCGATTATATTACAATTTGAACATTTATAAAAGCTTATTTATAACAGTTAAGTGTTAAGTAATATTTTTTATAATAAATTCTTGCAATCTGAATTATTAGCAATTTCAAATTCATTAAATTATCTACATCAATGAAAACTATAGTTTTTTAATGGGGTTTTAGTAAACTTTTAAATATATTTGTTTGTAAATAAAATTTCTATGAATTCTAAAATCCTTACATTTTTGTTATTGGCCTTTGTTTTCTTTTTCAACAATTCGTGTTCCAATGGAGATGAAGTACAAACAACTCCAACCAACACTAGTTTGCAGAACCCTGCGCAAAATTCCAATAAAATATTGAAATTTATTAAATCTTTTAATTATAGTAATCCTACACACTATTTTCAAAGTTCTAATGGCAAAGTAAATTTATGGAATACTAGTTACAATGCTAGTTACAATGCAGTGATACATTCGGTAACATATAATTCAATGGGTAAAATTGATAAAATATCAATTTCTAATTCCTCCTCTATTAATTATTATGAAGCACAATTTAAATATGAAAACAATTTGCTTTCAGAAATTGTATATCTACACAAAGATACAAGTGGTAATTTCTTGCTAAACACAAGTTACACTGTTCAGTATAAAAATTCTAAAATATATCGCCTTATTAGAACCACTTATAATACTCCACAGGATTATATAAATGACACTCTAAATAACTGTAATATAACGGAATTAGAATTTTCCAATGAAAATGTTACCAAAGCAAGTTTTATTACAGGACAATATAGTAGAGCTACAGGAGTAATAAATGCTGAATCTTACGCATATTTTAAAAGATTGTACACTTACAATAATTCGATAATTAACCCTTACTCAACATTTCCAATCGAATTTCAAGTTTACTTGGCACAAGCAAGTCTTGAAAATAGCGAGTATAATGCTGATTATTTTTCAAAAAATGCAAAAAATAGCATAACAACACATGTAAATGAATCATTATTTTCAAGCTATTCTTTTAATTACGAAACTGACGCAAGCTTAAATGGTCTTCCAAATAAAATTGACTCAAACAATGGGAATTTTGGAAGCAAAGCAACTTTTGAATATGATTTTTATTAAGAAGTTCAACTTTTAAGGTGCTAATAATCTTAATTGACAAACAATAATTTTTTTACCGTGATATCGAAAACTAAGGGACATCACCTATATAATCTATTTTGGAATTTCTTAAATTGATTATTCATAGTAGATAAAAGACTTAAGAGGCTATTCTGAACTTATTCCAATAGTAAATCTTTCAACTTTCAAAAACAACTATTGCCTTTTATTCTTTAAGAAAGAACAGTAAATGAAGAAAACACACATCTGCACTATACAAAACTCAAAAATAATCCTAAACGAAAAAATTATTTTTGAAACCCAAACCGAAAATTTCTCAGACTTTGCGAAAGAAGGCTACAAAAGTTTAGAACTGAATTATCCTAAATTTCATAAAATGGATAATCTGAGTAAATTGGCTTTTTTAGCTTCCGAAATGATTCTGAAAAATGACGATCACAGCAAAACAGCCTTAGTTTTTGCTAATAAATCATCTAGTTTAGACACCGATTTTAAATATCAGGAAAGCATTAATTCTCAGGAAAATTATTTCCCGAGTCCCGCTGTTTTTGTGTACACTTTACCCAATATTTGCGTGGGTGAAATCAGTATTAAACATAAAATGCAGACTGAGAATGCGTTTTTTGTATTAGACGAATTTGATGAAGAATTTTTAAACTCATACGCGGCACAGATTCTGCAATCAGGAAAAGCTGAAAAAGTCTTGTGTGGCTGGGTCGAACTATATCAGGAAAGTTATAAAGCTTTTGTATATTTGCTAACTAGGTAATTTAACAATATAACAGTACAACAATGTAACGATGTAACGATAGTGTTCAGTCTCAATTGATAAACTGGTATATCTATACATTGGTAAATTTAGAAATATGGAAGATTTAAAATTAGAATTAAAAACAAAAATCATTGAAGTCCTTAATCTTGAAGATGTTGCAGTAGAAGAAATCAAAGATACAGATCCATTATTTGGAGGAGGTCTTGGATTAGATTCTATTGATGCTTTGGAATTGATCGTTCTTCTTGATAAAGAATACGGAATCAAATTATCTGACCCTAAAAAAGGTAAAGAAATCTTCCAATCTATCGTAGTGATGGCAAAGTTCATCGAAGAAAACAGAACAAAATAATTCAATCTAACAATGTATCAATTTAGCAATGTCCAATGTTGTTAAATTGATATATTGGTACATTATTAAAAGATGGGTCAAAAAATTGCCATTACAGGAATGGGCATTATTTCCTCCATTGGTAACAATGTCGAGGAAAATTTTATTTCGCTGACGACCGGTAAACACGGAATTTCAGACATTCAATTGTTTGAAACCCGTCACTCTGGAAATATCAAAACGGGCGAGATAAAATTGTCTAATGAAGAGCTTGTACAAAAACTTCAGTTAAATGAAGACAACAAAGCTACAAGAACCTCTTTATTAGGAATGATTGCTGCAAAAGAAGCTGTAGAAAGTGCCGGAATTTCGGATATTAACGAATATAAAACCGGTCTGATTTCCTCAACAAGCGTTGGCGGAATGGATATCACCGAAAAATATTTCTATACCTACGAAGATTTCCCTGAAAAGCAAAAATATATCGACTCTCACGATGCGGGAAATTCATCATTATTGATTGCGGATTATCTTGGCTTAAAAGGCATGGTTTCTACGATCAGTACAGCTTGTTCATCTGCTGCAAATGCCATTATGATGGGCGCAAAACTCATTAAAAATGGAGTTTTAGATCGCGTAATTGTCGGTGGAACAGATTCTCTTTCAAAATTTACATTGAACGGTTTCAATACACTGATGATTCTTACCGATTCTTACAATACACCTTTCGATAACGACAGAAAAGGGCTGAATTTAGGTGAAGCAGCCGCTTTCATAGTTTTGGAATCTGATGAGGTCGTGAAAAAAGAGAACAAAAAAGTTTTGGGTTATCTTTCAGGATACGGAAATGCAAATGATGCACATCACCAAACCGCTTCTTCGGAAAACGGACAAGGTGCTTTTTTAGCGATGGAAAAAGCTTTGAAGGTTTCCGGTTTAGAGAAAGAAAATATAGATTACATCAATGTTCACGGAACGGCTACTCCGAACAATGATTTATCAGAAGGAATTGCAATGATCAGGATTTTTGGCGAAAATAATGTTCCTGAATTCAGTTCTACAAAGGCATTTACAGGCCATACTTTGGCTGCTGCAGCAGGAATTGAAGCCGTATATTCGTTATTAGCAATTCAAAATAATGTTATTTTCCCTAATCTGAATTTTAAAAATAAGATGGAAGAATTTGATTTGACTCCTGTCACTGAACTTAAAGAGAAAAGTATCAATCACGTTCTTTCCAATTCATTTGGTTTTGGAGGAAATTGTTCAACTTTAATTTTTTCTAAATCATGAGTGCAGTTTACATCAATAGTGCAGCCTGTATTTCAGTTCAGGATACTTTAAATGATCAATTTTTCCAAAATTTACAACCTGTTTATTCACCACAAGTTTTAAAAGCTATCGAACCGATTTACAAAGAATTCATTCCTCCTGCAATGATTAGAAGGATGTCTAAAACCGTAAAAATGAGTTCTGTAGCCTCAAATCAGGCTTTAAAAGAAGCGGAAATTGAAAAACCAGACGCTATTATTGTCGGAACAGGAATAGGCTGTTCTCAGGATTCTGAAAAATTCTTAAAAAATGTATTGGATAATAATGAAGAGTTTTTAACTCCAACCTTTTTTATTCAGTCTACGCATAATACCGTCGCAGGACAAATCGCTCTCGGTTTACAATGTCACGGTTATAACTTCACATATGTGAATACTTCTTCATCACTGGAATTTTCATTTTTAGATGCAAAATTGCAGATTAATGATGGTGATGCTGAAAACGTTCTGGTAGGTTCAACAGACGAACAAACCGAACGAACAATGGAATTGTATAAATTAAACGAAACCATTAAAAAAGAAGAAAATCTTCCCGCTGATTATTTGAATTCAACAACAGATGGTGCGATTTGGGGAGAAGGAGCCAGTTTTTTTGTCTTAGGAAAAGATAAAACGGAAAGCGCTTATGCTCAATTGAAAGATATTCAAATCATTAACAGATTAGATTTAGATGAAACTTCAAAATTTATTGAAGATTTTTTAGTTAAAAATAATTTGAAAACTAATGATATTGATGTTGTAATGTTAGGTTTCAGCGGAGATGCAAAATCTGATGTTTATTATCAAAAAGCTTCAGAATTATTTACAAGTTCTTCTTTATTATATTACAAACATTTAAGCGGAGAGTTCAATACAGCAAGTGGTTTTTCAACATTTATGGCTTGTCATATTCTTAAAAATCAAGAAATTCCGAATGTGATGATGATTAATGATTTGAAAAAAGGAGAGATTAAAAATATCCTTCTTTACAATCATTTAGGAGGAAATGATCATAGTTTGGTTTTGTTAGAAAGAGTTTAATTATTTAACTAATTTTAGTTAATCAGCCTCTTTGTCATTCAGAGCGAAACGAAGTGGAGCGTGGAATCTAAGCAATCTAAAACGCTGTCGAGATTCCTACAGAATGACAAACATACTGTCTGATGCTCTAATAATCTGAAATTTTAAACCCGAAATTCAAAAACTATAAAAAGATGAAACATTACCCATTTATCCTATTTTATCTTTTCTGTAACGTTTTTATTTATGCGTTTCATGGGACTTTTTGGGTGTATTTGTTTTGTTTTTTACTATTTTCTTTTGTTGTAGTTTGGGGTTCGTTTGATATTGAACTTGGATATTTTGTCAACAGTATTACCCACAAAAGAACAAAAATCAAGGAAGTTGCGTTGACTTTCGATGATGGACCAACTGAATTTACTCCAAAATTTTTAGATATATTAAAAGAAAATAACGTAAAGTCTACGTTTTTCTGCATCGGAAAACAGATTGAAAAATATCCCGAAACGTTCCAACGAATTATTGAAGAAGGACATACGATTGGAAATCATACCTATTTCCATTCCAATAACACCGGATTTTTATCAACTACTAAAATGATTGAAGAAATTGAAAAATGTGATGAAATAATTTCTAAAATTGGAAATATCAAAACCAATTTATACCGTCCTCCTTTTGGAGTTACCAATCCGAATATCGCAAAAGCCATCAAAAAAACTCACAAAAAAAGCATCGGATGGAATGTTCGTTCGTTAGACACAATTACGGACGATGAGAAAAAAATTTACCGAAAAGTTACTAAAGGATTAAAAAAAGGAAGCATCATTCTTCTTCACGATACTTCAGAAAAAACGTATAATGTGTTGGTAGATTTATTAGTATTTTTGAATGCTAAAAATTATTCAACTTTTACGGTTGATTCAATGATAAAAAATCAAAAAAATGATTAAAAATATTGCTTTCGGAGCATTTTTACTAATTTCAAGCTTCTTTTTTGCGCAAAATACGCCAATGTCAGGAGCCGAAGCTAAAGCATTTGTAGCTAAGGTTTCATCGGAAACTAAAGAAATAAAAACATTACAAAGCGATTTTACCCAAACCAAAAAAATGGATTTTTTGGATAAAAGTATCATCACATCTGGTAAAATGTCATTAAAAACACCGAATATGCTTAGCTGGAAGTACACAAAACCTTATCAGTACAGCATTGTCTTTAAAGAAAACAAAATCTTCATCAACGATCAGGGAAAAAAATCTTCTGTTGATGCAAAGAGTAAAACATTTGAGAAAATCAATAAACTAATTGTCGGAAGTTCAAACGGACAGATGTTTAACGATCCTGAATTTTCTGTAGCTTATTTTAAAAATGGAACTTCAAATATTGCTAGATTCACTCCTAAATCTGCTCAATTGTTGAAATATATTAAGCAAATCGAACTGCACTTTCCGAAAAGTCAATCTACAGTTTCTCAAGTGAACATGACGGAAGCTTCGGGAGATACGACGAATATTGTTTTCAAAAATACCAAAATCAATGCGCCGATTCCTGCTTCTGAGTTTTCTTTATAGTCTGATTATTTTATCATTTGTTTCGTGTAAAACATATCATTTAATAGATGCGACTCCGATTTCCAATACTGAAAAAACGGTTGAAAATCTATACTTTTCTTCGAAGGAAGATTATGTTTATAAATGTCAGATGGATATTTATAAAAATCACATTAGCGGAATTTTAATTATTAAAAAAATCAACGAAACGACGCACCGTGTTGTTATGACTTCCGATTTTGGAAATAAATTAATTGATTTTGAAATCTCGGAAAATGATTTTAAGTTGAATTATGTTCTTCCTGATCTTGATAAAAAAATTGTCATTAATTTTCTAAAGAACGATTTTCAAAAACTTTTAAAACAAAAATACGCTGTGAATGAAAGCTTTGAAAATGATTCAACAAAAATATTTTATTCAAAAACTGATAAAGATGGATATTATCTAAGCTTTAACAAAGAAAATAGTTTACTTAAACAAATCGTTTATACCAAAAATAATAAAGAGAAAATCGATTTTACATTTGAGGCTAAAAAACCTACTTTTGCTGAAACGATTGAAATTCAACACAAAGATTTTAAAATCAATATTAAATTATTTCAAATCACTGAAACAGAACAAGAAACAGAATAAAATGCAAACTATACTTACAGATTTTTACACTCTACAATCATATGAAAAAGCAGATAACGGAAGTTTTTCGGCAAATATTCTGTTGAACAAAGATCATGATATTTTCAAAGGACATTTCCCCGGAAATCCTGTTACACCAGGAGTTTGTATGATGCAGATTATTAAAGAACTTACTGAAGAATTTATCGGTCGAAAATTATTTTTAAAAACAGCGTCAAACGTAAAATTCATGGCGATTATCAATCCTTTTGAAACGCCTGAATTGACGATGATTCTTGATATTACAGAAAATGAAACTGAAGTTAAAGTAAAAAATGTGACTTCATTTGGCGAGACTATTGCATTGAAAATGTCAGTTAATTATACAAAAATATAGCATGAAACTGATATTATCTCTTTTCGCTGGACTATTTTTCTTTTTTCAATCTTCTGATTTAGAAGTTTTGAGAAATGCTTATTCTAAAGCAAATTCATCAAATGAAGGAGCAAAAAACTTCATTGAAGTTGCTGATAACAAATCTTCATCAGATCCGATTATTATAGGTTATAAAGCTGCTGCAGAAATTTTGGAAGCCAAAGTAACGACTGAAAAAAACAAAAGAAAATCTTTTGTAAAATCTGGTGCATCGAGTTTGGAGAGTGTTATTAAAGCTAATCCAAGTAACGTTGAGTTGAGATTAATCAGAATGAGTGTTCAGGAAAATATTCCGAAAATTGTAGGCTATTCTAAAAATTTAAAAGAAGATAAAACATATATTTTAAGCAACTATACGAAACAAAATGCAGCGCTAAAAGTATACATCAAAAAATTTGCGATGCAGTCTAAAACAATGACCGCAACGGAAAAAAATTCATTGAAATAAAATGATGCTTTCTGAAGTACAAAATGCAATTTCTGAAAGGAAAATATGCATTTTAATTCCGACTTACAATAATGAAAAAACACTGAGAAGAGTGATTGACGGTGTTTTGGAATACACTGAAAATATTATTGTTGTAAATGACGGTTCTACCGATTCTACTTCAGAAATTCTAAAAAATTATACTCACATTACCGTTTTAAATCTTCCCGAAAACAAAGGAAAAGGAAATGGTCTGAAAATCGGCTTCAGAAAAGCAAAAGATCTTGGTTTTAATTATTCAATAACTATCGATTCTGACGGGCAACATTATCCTGATGATATTCCAGTTTTTGTGGAAGCTTTGCTTAACGAGAAAGAAGATATTTTATTGATAGGGAACCGAAATATGTCACAAGACGGAATTCCCAAGAAGAGTAGTTTTGGAAACCGTTTTTCTAATTTTTGGTTTTGGTTTGAGACAGGAATCAGACTTGAAGACACACAATCTGGTTATCGATTGTATCCTTTACATAAAATTCCAAAAAAATATTATACTCCCAAGTTTGAATTTGAGATTGAAATTATTGTAAGAACAGCTTGGCGACACGTTCCGGTAAAAAATATTCCGATAAAGGTTTTATATGATCCTGCGGAAAGAGTTTCGCACTTCAGACCTTTTAAAGATTTTACGAGAATCAGTATTTTAAATACGATTTTGGTGTTTATCGCTTTGGTTTATATTATTCCGAGAAATTTTGTGCTCAATTTCAAAAAAAAAAGTTTTAAAAAATTCATTAAAGAAGATATTTTAGAAAGTGAAGGCACAAACCGAATAAAAGCGTTCTCAATTGCTTTAGGTGTATTTATCGGGTTTTTACCTTTCGGAGGCTATCATACTTTGCTTGTGATTTCATTATCTGTGTTATTTAAACTGAATAAGGTTTTGGCATTTATTGCATCAAATGTAAGTTTGCCGCCTTTCATTCCATTTATCATCGTTGCTTCACTATTTTTGGGAGCACCTTTCGTTCAAGGTGACAGCGATATTTTTAATCAGGAATGGAATTTTGATTTAGTGAAAAATAACGTCCTGCAATATGTGATTGGAAGTTTGATTTTGGCAAGTTCAATGTCTGTCATTGCAGGAATTGGAACATTTTTATTTCTGAATAAAGTAAATCCCGGAGAAAAATTAACTCCATAAAAAATGCAAAGCCTTTCGACTTTGCATGATTAATTTAGGTATACGATTGAAATCTTATTTTTTAATTATTTTTTGAGAATGTATTTTCCCATTTTTATCGGTTAAAATCAATAAATAATTGCCTGAATTTAATTGCTTAACAGAAACTGATTCTTTATCAACTTTTGTTTGTAAAACCATTCTTCCACTAAGTTCATAAACTTTTGCGTCAACCGGAATAAAGTTTTTATTAGATTTAAAATTAATAACATCAAGAACAGGGTTTGGATAAACTGTAAATAAATCTTGAGCATTCTCTGCATCTTTGGTTCCTAAAAAAGTTCCTTCTACAACGTGAAGAGTTGTATTTGGTGTCACGTTATTAATGGTATCTACCAATCCGGAAGGCCATTTTATCACTACTTTTGTAATTGCTGTTGCCTGACCAATCCCGAAATGCGTATTTAATGTGTTCATATTTTGAAAACCTACTCCACTTTGTACATCACGAATCTGTTTTCCCCAACTTCCGTAGATTTCTACTCTTGCCCCAATTCCATTTCTGTTGCTCAAAGTTCCCTGCAAAGTAACTTTTAACCATTTGTTTGTATTTCCATTATTCATAAGGATATTGCTTCCGTTCTGAATATCTAAAAACCCATCATTATTTAAATCACCAATTGGTCTGTCGTATATCGAAAGATTGTAACTGTTTGCGTTTTTTACAAATTTAAATGTACCGTCACCGAACATAATATTGTTCTCGGCGCCTAAAACATCTAAAAATCCGTCATTATCAAAATCATAAGCAACATATTCTCTGCTCGAAGCCGAAGTTAGATCGTATCCAGAACCTGCTGAAACGTCAGTAAACGTTCCATTTCCGTTATTTTTCATTACTTTACTTAATCCGTTTGATGTAGAATTGATTCCCACAACAGCATCCATCCATCCGTCATTATTAAAATCTCCCCATGCAGAAGACCATGTCTGAACCGGATTTGCCATATTTGCTGTTGCTGCAACATTGGTAAAGGTTCCGTTTCCATTGTTTCTATGAAGTTCATCAATATTTCCGCCAGGACCAGAACCGCCGCCACTACATTTAGCAATAAATAAATCTAAATCACCATCGTTATCATAATCGATCCAGATAGAACCGTAATTTCCACCAGAAGGGAAATCTCCCAATCCACCCTGATTATGATTCATATTTGTTCCGTCATTCAAATAAAATCTATTAGGCGAATTGTCATCACATACAAAAGCATCTAATTTTCCATCATTATTAATATCAATAAAATTGGTTCGCTGTACTAAAAATGACTGAGTCTTTCTATCTGAAGTGTATCCCGTTCCTGTGGAATTAGCTTTTACAAAGGCAATTCCGCTTCCTGAACCGTAAATTAAATCATTAAAACCATTGTTGTCATAATCTCCAGCCGCGATACTCCAACTTGGTGTAATGGTTGTAGAAGGAATGGTATATGTTACATTAGTAAATCCTCCTCCCGGTTGTTGATACGATATAACGATTTGTGTTGCGCTTACTACAGATACGATGTCGTCACGATAATCACCATTCATATCAACAATACAGTGATTAAAACTACCTGCAACACTTACCGGTGTACTAGTAAACGAAAGTCTGCTTGGCAATACAACTGCTTGATTTATTGTAAAATTAAAAGCCGAACTCGACCATTTATTATCAAAAACTATATAATAAGTTGATCCTGCAGTTACAGCAAAGGTAGCCTCAGAAGAATATCCTGAAAAATCATCATTAGATGTTACACAAGTAAGTGCGCCACAAACTCCTTTATAAACGATTAATCTTGTATCAACATTTTGCCCAGAAATTACTGTAGAAACTGTAATATTACCATTTGTAGCAGCAGTATATTTATACCATAATCCTGCTGTTCCGGCTGCACTCGTCAATCCACAAACTGCGGTTGGAGGCGTTCCGGTAACTGCAGGTGCACTGTGGCTTCCGAGCGAAAGATTAATTGCCGTACTGCAAGCTAACTGAGCCATTGCCCAGGTTGCACTCAACAGCATTATAAGAAAAGAAATTTTTTTATTCATGATTTTAGTTTAGTTTAGTTACATGGTTGGGTAAGTGAATTGATCCACTGCTGCACAAGCTGAACACCCTCATCATGTACAACCGTTCTTCCCAAAAGAGGCATTCTGTTACTTTCGTCTACAGAAGTCAGCCTATAATTCATTACAGATTTATTGTGATTTCCCGGACTGATAATTTTCTGAAGAGAAGCATCTACAGGTTCATCTGCTGTAACGCAGACTCCAAGATTTGCAAGATTGGTGGTTTGATTAAAATTTAATCGAATAGCACGGTAATCACAACGCGCATTATCTTGATGGCAATGCGCACAATTAGCATCTAAATAAGAACGAAATCGTAAATCTAAAGGCTTACTTGTATCTCTATAATCAACAGTAGAAACAATATTCGCAGGATAACCCTGTAAATAACCTTCATCTACAAGTTTTTGTAGCTGATTTTTCATGCCATTGGGATAATTATAAGAAACATTAAGGTTTTGCGGTTTTACGCCGATCGGAATTGGCTGATTATCCAGTTTATGACACGCATAACATTCGGATTCTGATGGAATTCTGTAATCAGTGGTAATCACATCATTGTTACTTTTCTTAAATGTGATACTTTTTGAGCTTCCACTTGTAAAATCTGTCCCAGTTACCAAATTTGCTTCAGTCTGCTCATCATTCCATAAATATTCAGCAAAAATCCAACCGCTGGATTTTTTGATCATTAAGCGGGTTTCAATAATTCTTGTCGTATTGTTTGGTTGTACCGTATTGTAATAAAAGTTCTTTATCAGCACAGTTCCTACAGGGAAATTCAGGGTTTTGGCATCTCCGTCATAGACAGATTTTGTACCTTCTGGCATCCAAATAAATCTCTTTTTTAGAGCATAATCTGTAAAAAGTGAACTTGCAGGTTCGTAAGGAATCACCTTTTTGGAAGGATTAAGATTTTTTAGATCTCCCGTAAAAAAAGAATACGTTGAAAGTTTAGCATAAGGAACTGCATCAATATTAAAGTTCACAAACGGACTTTCTGCTTCTACAGCCTCAATTTTTTCATCGGTTTTACAGGAAGTAAATAGTAAAAAAGAAGATAAAATTAAAAAATATATTTTCTTCATTAATTCATTAGTTTAGGAAAAACGAATATAAATATTTAAATCATTCACTCCCAAACAATTTCATATCAATTAAATAATTTTAACTAAAATAATTTAACCAAACATACAGATTATAAAATATTATTTAATAAAACAAATACAATGACTCAATAAACACAATAGAGGATTTACAAAAAAATAGCTGTAAAAATCAAATCTTACAGCCGTTTTTCATTTTGTTTGTGAGGAAGTTTATTTCAAGTATTTATTTACTTTCTTCAAATATTTTTCAACATTTTCTTTATCCGGAATTGTTGTAATTTCTTTCTTCAACGCTTTTTCAAATTCAATTTTAGCTTTAGAATATTCTTTTTGTTTAAAATAATATTTTCCTGCTTGATAATACACCAACCAAAAATCAGGATTTAACGATTGATAATGAGGAATAAAATCATCAGTTAAAAGAACATCATTGCCATCAATTGCACTTTGAACTTCTCCATTCGCAAACTTAAATTCTTCATAATCCTCAAATTCTTTAGATTTAATAAAAGGATCTTTAGCAATATTGAATTCCGTTTTTGCAAAGTCACCATCTTTTAATTTTTTATCAGAAAAAATTTCGTTCAGATCATAACAGACAAACTCTCCCAATTGATAAGGGTTCGAAGAAACCCAAACCAACCTTTTCTGAGGCGAAAAGATCACAGCATGATGTGCCAAAAGCTGATTGATTGCTTTCTCATTTCCGTAACCGATCTTTTCACCTTTCAGTCCTGATTTATCGCGTAAAATTGAAGCCATTTTTTCAGGATTCAATTTTTTATTTTGCTGCAAAAGCTCTTGAAGTTTTTCATAACGGTATTCAGAATGACTTTCTACAATATGTTTCTGATTTTTTTTATCATTTTTATAAGCATCTGACTGAAAATGATTCGTACAAAAAACCCTGCTTGAATTAGCAACATCATAAACACCGAGGTTTTTAGGTGAAACTTCAACAATCACAGCTTTTTTATCATTTGCACTCCCAACCAAAATAGATTCTGAAACAAAAACCTTTCGTTTTCTGGCAATATCAATCGCTTCATCAATATTTTTAGCGTATTGCAAAATCTCTCTTGTAACAAGCGAAATTGGTGTTTTTGCGGTCAAGGGGATTTTAGATTTTCCGGCATTAATTGTTACCGTAATTCCTTCTTTATTCATCCCGGAAACAACCCCAATCATTCCGGGCCAACTTACAGATAAATAAGGAATTCCTTGTTCAGGTTCGACAAATTCTATGAGTTTGTTTTTGGCAAAATCATCACCGACATAAAAATCGAAATTTCGACCAATCAACAAATCACCGTCTTCAGAATTTTCATTCCACACAGCCAAAGACGTGCAGCCTACCATCATCAAATCCTGCATCGCATGACCAATATCATGAGCGCCGTGCAAGTATAGAGCTCTTTGAAATTTTGGAGCTATAAAATTATATTTATCCGAAGAATATTGAGACAATCCATACAATTCGGCTTGAAAATCATCTCGTACATTCAGATACATTTTTCGGTTATACCACTTCAAGAAGCCTCTCAACAGATTTTGCTTAAACTTAGACGGAACAAAACCTTCTACTTTTGAAAAGAAAATCTCTTCCTGTTTCTGCATTAAATTTTGCGTCAAAGCTCCGTTATTATAACCTAATTGTAAAGGATTTCCTTTGATATACAATTCCCAAAGCTGCTGCTTATTTTTCGTTAAATAATTTTGATTAAAACTAAAAGTAGAATCGTTTATTTTGTCAACTTTTGGTATTTCAAGCGAATATTTTTGTACCTCAGGAATATGTTTGATGGATTTTCTAATTCCGCAAGATGTGATGATAAAGCAAAGAAAGATTAAGATTAAAACTCTGTCATTTCGCCGGAAGGAGAAATTTATTCTCAAAAATTTAGATTCTTTATTATGCTTCGTTTCATTCAAAATGACAAAAAACTGCATATTATTTCCCTTCTTCACCTTTATTTTTATTAATCAATTGTGTTAATCTTTCATCAATAAGTTCTTTTCCTAAAATTTCTGCACAGGTATTGAAAGCACCAATTGTGCAACCCAAAATCCCATGTATATTCACGGATTGTCCAGTAAGAAAAAGGTTATTAATCTTCGTTCGTGGAGAAACCATCGTTTTTAAAGGATTTTCAGAAACTTTAGAATAGCCGTACATATTTCCTTCAAAACTTCCAATATAATCACGATATGAAAGTGGAGACGATGTATAAATATTTTTAATTGACGTTCTTAAATCAGGAAATTTCTTTTCTAAAGCATCAATCATTTTTTCAGCTTTTTCAAGCTTAAATTTCTCGTATAATTTTCCTCTTTCGTGTTCGTCTGCAATCGTATTGAAGGTCTTTTCCCATTCTTTTACTTCTTCAAAACTCATGTAGGAAATAGCCGTTAAGCTTTCTGCAAATTCAGCATTTTTCTTTGATGGCGTTGACGAAAGCATATACGTTTCTGGCCAGTTTTCTTTTTTGTATTTAAAAGCTTTCCAAACTAAATCTGTTGAGGAATAATGGTAAATATTATAATTAAGATTGAGAATTTCATTAGGTTTTAACACCAAATAAACACTGAAACATGACGAAATCGGCTCCCAGCTTAAAACTCTATTTAAAAACGATTTTTTCAGTCTCTTTTCTCCGATTAATTCAATCATTGAACGGATTTCAATATTTGAAATAAAAAGATTTGCATGAAATTCTTTTCCAGAAGTTATTTTCGCACCTCTTAAAATATCTTTTTCATCAAAAATCATTTCAGAAACTTCAGAATGCTTAAAAATCTCAGCTCCATATTCTCTCAGTTTTCTAATCAACAATTTTGAAATCTGACTTCCGCCTTTTGAACATTTGTAAGCACTTTGAATATAAGAATTCACCGTCAAAGCATGAACGTAGAACGGAATATTTTCAGAATCTCCCGCATACAAGAAATTTGAACCCAATAAAACTGCCTGAAGTTTTTCGTTTGAAGTAATGGATTCTATAAATCGCTTGGTATTTAAATGCAAAATTTCTTCGTTGTAATTTTCTTTTCCAACAACATTATATCTAGGAAAATGATTGCATATTTCCTGAATTTCCTGACAATATATTTCTAAATTCTGTCTTTCATCAGGGAAAAACTGCACCAATTGTTCAACAAAATTTTTGTAACCTTGAGCATGAGGATATTCTGTAGAGTCTTCACCGAATGTGATTTTATCATATCCATCGACATCCATTTTCTGAAGTTCGAGGTCATTCATAATTTCTAAATAAGAGAAAAAATGATGTAAATTTTGCCCCTCTGAAAGTCCGCCAATGTAGTGAACTCCGGTATCGAAGATAAGTTTATCTCTTGAAAAGGTTTGAAGATTCCCTCCATATTGGTTATTTTTTTCCAGCACACAGACTTTTAAGCCTTCTTTTGCCAGAATAAGTGCAGAAACAAGACCACCAAGACCGCTTCCGATAACCAATATGTCGTAGTGTTTTTTCAAATTATGATTACAGTTTTCAACGGCAAAAGGTACAAAAGTTTATTAAATTGTTTGAGAAAAATGCGTCTAAAAATGTCTATTAAAAACTACATAATTTAAACGCAAAGGGCGCAAAGTTTTTTCTTTAAAATGGGTGAAAATATTTTTCGTTCGCAAAAGCGTTTCACTCAGCAAAGACTTCTTTTTAAAGATGAGCTTGCCTATCCTTGTTAAGGCTTGAAACCTGACAAGCATTTAAACGCAGCCCGACTTGAACGGAGCTCTTTTTGTGTAGCGAAGCGGAACAAAAAAGCGGGAGTGGAAGGCATAAATGAGAAAAAGCATAGCTTTGTCGAAGTTTACGAACGAAGTTCTTAGCTGCCCAAGAAAAATCAGTCTACATCATCCCAAAAATCGAAATAATTGAACCACTGAAGCGGATATTTTTTAATCATCGATTCAAGATTTTGGGTGTACGAATTCAAAAGCCCTTGTGCATCTCGTTTTTTGATTTGCTGTGCAACTCTTGCATAGAGATGATAATGAAGATTTTTTTCTTTCATCACATAGACATACACCACTGGAACGCCCAGTCTTGAGGCAATCATAAATGGTCCAGCCGGAAATTTCGCTGATTTCCCAAGCAAATCTCCTTCTAAGAATTTAGAACCTTCGAAGTAACGGTCGCCTGTAAAACAGATAAGTTCGTTCTTCGACAAGGCTTCATTAATCTCGAAAATATGCGACATATCGTCTTTCACATAAATGAATTTCATATTTGTCGCTTTCACAGAGACACTTTCCAGATACTCTTTGATGACGGTAACTTCCTGGTCTGTAGTGACTAAATTAATTTGACAATCGAAATCGATGTCAGCAAAAAAATGTTCTGCAATTTCGAAATTTCCAATGTGCGCACTGATGAGAACACCTCCTTTTTTTTCAGCTAAAAGGTTTCTGAGATTTTTGATTCCGTCAAATTCGTAGGTGTATTTTTTTCGTAATCCTGCAGAAATGGCAGTTTTATCAATCAGAATTGTTCCAAAGGTAAAGTAACTTTTAAATAGAGAAAGTTTTGTCTTCCAAAATCCATAATTGAGTCTTTTTTGAAAGTAATATCGGTAATATTTATTGCTGTTTTTTTCGAATAAAAAATAGTAGAAAGCCACAAAATAAAGGACAAAATAAGAACTTCGGATTCCGATATTTCTAATGCACCAGACGAAAATTTGGTATCCCAGAATCGTGCCTTTGGATTTACCTTTCCATTTGTTCATAAAATTCAATTTACCAATTTGCCAATCTAGCAATGCAACAATTTTAAAGATATTGATACATTGCTAGATTGATAAATTGTTACATTAGTAAAGTTTAGTCGATAATTATGCGATTTTTTCTGCGATTTTGTTCTCGATGGTTGAGTAGAAGTCATTGAAAGTGATAATATTTTTGAAGTCTGCTTCGCCTAATTTTACTCCGAAATTAGATTCGATTACAACCACCATATCAATATAGTCTAAGCTGTCTAAGCCCAGAGTTGTTTTAAAATTTGCTTCATTGCTGATTTCGTCACCATCAACTTCAAATTCGTTTACCAAAAAATCATTAACAATAGTAATAATTTTCTCTCTTTCCATGTTTTTAATCAAATTTTTTAACTATTAATGCTGAATTGGTTCCGCCAAATCCAAAAGAATTTGACAAAAATACGTCAATTTTTTGATTTTTTGTCTCAGCGATAAGATTTATCTTTTTTGCGTCTTCATCAGGATTTTCTAAATTGATATTTGGAGCTACAAAATCGTTCTGCATCATCAAGATTGAGTAAATAATTTCACTCGCACCTGCCATCCAACATTCGTGGCCCGTCATCGATTTTGTAGAACTCACAGGAACTTCACTTCCGAAAATCTCGTGAATGGCTTTTGCTTCATTCGCATCACCAATTGGAGTAGAAGTTGCATGAGCATTAATATAATCGATATCTTTTGCATCAAAACCAGATTGTTTCAAAGCTCGATTCATAGCCAAAGCCGGACCGTCAACATTTGGGGTTGAAATATGCCCTCCGTTGGAAGAAAATCCGTAACCGACGATTTCTGCAATAATATTCGCCCCTCTTTTTTGGGCAGATTCTAAACTTTCAACAATCAAAGAAGCTGCTCCACCGCTTGGAATTAAGCCATCTCTTTCAGAATCAAATGGTCTGGAAGCTTTCTGAGGTTCGTCTTCTCTTGTGGAAAAAACACCTAATCCATCAAAACTTGCCATTGAATATTTATTGGTTTCCTGAGCGCCACCGCAGACGATGATGTCTTGAAAACCGTTTTTTATCATCATATAAGCCAATCCCAAAGAATGAGAACCGCTTGCACAAGCTGCACTGATGGTTAAATTAATTCCTCTTAATTTAAAAATGGTGGAAAGATTCATCGTAACGGTAGAATTCATCGATTTAAAAATCGCTCCTGAACCCATCAATGTTGTATCTTTCTTTTCTCTTGCGATGTCAATAGATTCTACTACCGCTTTGGACACGCTGTCGTTTCCGTATAAAATTCCAACTTCGTTATTATCTAAGAAATCCTGATCTATATTTGCCTGCTTTAAAGCATCCAAAGTTGCGATGTAAGCATATTCACTCTCCTCGCCCATGCTTACTCGTTGCCTGCGATTCAAAAGATTTTTCAAATCGGGCTTCGGAACTACACCTGTAAGACCAGACCTGAAACCAAATTCTTTTCTCTCATCGACTAAAACAATTCCAGATTTACCTTGATACAGGGATTCTTTCACTTCTTCTAAAGAAGTGCCGATGCAAGAATAAATTCCCATTCCGGTAATGACTACCCTATTTTCCATTTAAAATTCTAGGTTGTAGGTTGCAGATTTTTAGGTTACAGCTAACAACTGCTATCTTTTACCTGCCACCTGATTTATGAATAAATTCCTCCGTTAATATTAATAATTTCTCCCGTGATGTACGAAGATTTTTTTGATGCTAAAAATGCGACCAAGTCTGCCACTTCTTCCGCTTCGCCAAATCTATTTGCCGGAATCATGGCTTTCAATTCATCTTCGTTGAAATCCTGCGTCATATCTGTTTTAATGAAACCTGGTGCAACTGCATTCACTGTGATATTTCTCTTGGCAACTTCCTGAGCGAGAGCTTTTGTAACTCCGACCAAAGCTCCTTTCGCAGCTGAATAATTGGTTTGTCCGGCTGTTCCTTTCACCCCAGAAACTGAAACCATATTGATGATTCTGCCGTATTTGTTTCTCAACAATTTCTGAATGAAGAAATTGGTCACGTTATAAAAACCATTTAAACTCGTGTTAATCACAGAGTTCCAGTCTTCACTTGGCATCCACATGAATAATCCGTCTCTTGTAATTCCAGCATTGTTGACGATAACCTCAACGATAGCCTTTGGATTGTTATCCTGCCATTCGCTTAAAACTTTTTGAGTTTCTTCAGCATTTCCTACATCGAATTTCAAAATTTCTCCTGTAGAGCCTAGCTCTTCAACTTTAGCCAAAGTTTCCTTTGCTGCAGTTTCATTTGAAGTATAATTAATTAAAATATGATAATTTTTTTCTTCAGCCAGTTTTATACAGATTGCTCTTCCGATTCCTCTTGAACCACCTGTTATGATTGCACATTTCATGTGTTTTGTTTATTTATATATTGACAAGTCAAAGCAGTCAATAATTACGTTGTCTTTAAATATTTTTTCACTTGTTCCAAATAAGGATACATCACCATATCATTTGAAAACGTAGGAATAATCATTCTTATTTCATCATACAATTCTTTTGTTTTTGATGAAATTTTATCCTGAAAACTAAGATATTCAATCGCCTGAACAATCGTAATCGCTTCAATCGAAAGAACCTCGAAAGCATTTTCAATTACTTTTCTGCAAATTACAGCAGCATTTGTTCCCATACTTACAATATCCTGATTATCATTATTATTAGGTATACTGTGAACATACATTGGATTCGACAACATCTGGCTTTCCGCAGTTGTAGAAGTCGCTGTAAACTGAACACCCTGCATCCCAAAATTAAATCCTAATTTACCCAAATTGACAAAAGGAGGTAAAATTTCGTTGATTTTCGAATTTAAAAGATAATTCAATTGTCTCTCCGCCAACATAGTCAACTTTGTTACAACGATTTTAAGCTTATCCATTTCCAAAGAAATATAATCTCCGTGGAAGTTTCCGCCATGGTAAACGTGTTTATCTGCAACGTTGATAATCGGATTATCGTTTGCTGAATTAATTTCGTTTTCCAAAACCTTCTCAGTGTATTCTAAAGTATCTAAAACCGGACCTAAAATCTGAGGAACACATCTTAAAGAATAATATTCCTGTACTTTTTCCTTGAAAACTTTTTCCTGTTCTTCGAAATGAGTATATAAATGGTCGGCTCTTTTTCTGATTAATTTACTGTCGGCTAAATGATTACGCATTTTCTCGGCAATTTTTTGCTGACCAATGTGAAGTTTTGTTCCATTTAAAGCTTCAGATAAATGATCATCGTAAGCCTGAACAATTTCGTTAATTGCACACGATAATTTAATTGAAATTTCAGTTAACTGATTGGCTTTATATGCGTTTACAATTCCAATTCCTGACATCACAGAAGTTCCGTTCATTAAAGCTAAACCTTCACGAATTTCAACCTGAATTGGTTCTAAACCTTCAGTTTCGAAAACTTCTTTCGTAGATTTTCTGTCTCCTTTATAGAAAACTTCGCCTTCACCGATTAAAACCAAAGCTAAATGTGCCAATTGAACTAAATCGCCACTTGCTCCTACTCCTCCGTGTTCGAAAATCAACGGCGTAATATCTCTGTTTATTAATTCTTTAAGTAAATTCACGACAGATTCATGAACTCCTGAATTTCCTAATGACAAAGTGTTCAATCTTGCCAACATACAAGCTTTCACTTCATCTTCAGGAAGCGGATTTCCAATCCCAGAAGAATGACTTCTGATTAAATTATATTGAAGTTGATGCGTATCTTCATCACTGATTTTAAACTGAGCCATCGGTCCGAAACCCGTATTTACTCCATAAATTACTTTATTTTTTGAAAATTCTTTCAGAAAAGAAAAACTCTCATTCACTCTCTGGAGAAGTGATTGATCTAATTCTATGCTTTCATTTTCGATAATAATTCTCTGAAAATCTCTCAGTTCTAAAAAGTTATTTATTTTCATCAATTAAAAGTAATAGTATATAATTTTGTAAGATATAATTAATTGTCACTAATTTTGCGCAAAGATAAAAAGTTTTATTAAACAAATGGACAAAGAAATTGTTGATGTTTTAGTAATTGGAGCTGGACCTTCCGGATGCGTATCTTCTGCTTATCTGAAGAAGAATAACATCAATGTGAAAGTGGTTGAAAAAACAAAATTCCCTAGACTTGTCGTCGGAGAAAGCTTGATTCCGAGAGTGATGGATCATTTTAATGAAGCCGGACTGTTTCCTGCTTTAGATAAAATGGGCTTTGAAAAGAAATTGGGAGCTCGTTTTATGCGAGGAAATGAAGTTTGTATTTTTGATTTCAGCAATAAATTTGGCGAAGGATGGGACTGGACGTGGCAGGTTCCGAGAGCTGATTTCGACAATACTTTGGCTCAGGAAGTTATTAATAAAGGAATTGACCTTGAATTTGAAACCGAAGTTATCGGCATTGAATTTAACGGAACAGATTCTGTCACAACCGTAAAAAACAAAGACGGAAAAACAAAGGAAATCCATGCAAAATTTGTAATCGACTCTAGCGGCTACGGAAGAGTTTTGCCTAGACTTTTAGATTTAGAAAAACCTTCGAAACTGTCTCCGCATTCTGCGATTTTTGCTCATGTTGAGGACATTAACAGAGAAGAAGGCGAAGAAGGAACTTTAATTTCTTTTGATATTATTGAAACAGAAGTCTGGCTTTGGGTAATCCCTTTTTCGAATGGAAATACGAGTGTGGGAATTGTTGGCCCGACTGAATATATCGACAAATTATCTGAAAATGGAGACACTACAGAAGCTCTTAGAAAAGCAATTTCTCTTTCTGATTATTATGTAAAACGTTTCGGAGATGTTGAATTTTTATTTGAACCAAAACATCTGAAAGATTATTCCTGTTCAGTAAAAAAATTATACGGAGACGGATTTGCTTTGACCGGTAATGCTTCAGAATTTCTTGACCCTGTTTTTTCTTCCGGAATGGCGTTTGCCACCGAAGGTGGAATGACTGCCGCAAAGCTTGCAATAAGACAATTAAATGGCGAAAAAGTCGATTGGCAGACAGAATTTGCAGATTACATTCTATACGGCGTCAATGTTTTCACAACTTATGTAAAAGAATGGTACACCGGAAATCTTCAGGAATTGTTTTTCCATCAACCCGAAAATCCTGACGTAAAAAGAAAAATCTGCGCAGTTTTAGCAGGTTACGTTTGGGACAAAAAGAATACATTTGTAAGAATACACGACACGGCAATTGTCAATCTGGCAAATTTCATCAAAACAGAAAAACAACAAGCATAAAAAAACGGTCTGAAAAATTCTCAGACCGTTTTTGTTTTATTTTAAAGCTTTTTTGATTTCCTTTCCTACTTCTTTACCTGTTTTTTCATAAGCTGCAGCAATTCTGCCATATTCCATTCCGTAATCAACTTTACTACCTATTCCTTCAATTTTATCGCCTTTTATTGTTGCTAAAACATTTGAAGGATTTGCAGTTTCCACGATTGTAATTTCTGCAGACAATTTTCCAGGTTGCGTTACAAAACCGCTCCAGCCAGCATACATCCATGTTGGATGAATGATTAAAGTATATTTAGCTTCAATATTTTGGGCAAATTTAATTTTCTTTGATTTATTTAAACCTTCAATAAATTTTTCTGTCCAAATTGTTTCTACATGTTGTTCCCAAGTATCAATCCAGGTTTTCCAAGAGGCTTCTCCTTTTTTAGCGACTGTTTCTTTCTGTCTTCTTTCAAGATATTCGGTTTCCGAAAAATTTTCAGCCTGAAAAAGCGGACTTCCGTAATTACGCTCTACATTAACTTCCGATTGACCTTTTAAAAAGCTAAGATTTCCAGAAGTTACCGTAAGGTTCTGAGCAAAAGTTGCTGTTGCAATTGCCACGAACAAAAGCAAAAATATTTTTTTCATAGTTTAATTATAATTCCGCAAAGATAATATTAGAAAAGAAAATTCAGCATAATTAAATAACAATATTTCCATCTTTATAGAATAAAACTCACCTTAAATCTATAAAAGTAATCGGTTTTCTGCTGTTCGGATGAAAAACTGTTTTAGATAAGACATCAAAATCTATAATCTCAATTTTCGGACTGACTCTCAATTTTGCGCGGAAATGATCTCGAACTTCATTCACAAAATTCTCTTCGTTGTTTTCTGTGCTCAACTTGATAATAATTTCGTCCAAACCAATTTCGTTGGATTGAATAACGATTTGATAACATGAAATTCCATTAAAATCATTGAGAATATCGTTCATTGCAGGTGGATACAAGGTCGTTCCTTTATATTTTATCATCTGCTGTTTTCTGCCAATAACCGGACCTAATCTCATTGTATTTCTCCCGCATTGGCAAGGTTCGGTATGTGCTTTTACAATGTCACCGGTTTTAAATCTCAGCAAAGGAATTGCTTCAACGCCTAAAGTTGTAATTGCTAATTCACCACTTTCACCCCTTTTCACTGGATTTCCTTCGTCATCAAGAATTTCTGTAATAATTAATTCTGGATGTTGATGTCCGCCAATTTGAAATTCACATTCTGTAAATGCTGTGCTCATTTCGGTGGAAGCGTAAGTAGAATATAATTCAATATTCCACTTTTCTTTTATTTTCTGTGAAAGGATATTATCCGTAAAATCCTGATTTTTGATGCTTTCACCGATGCAAACCGCACCAATTACGCTCGAATTCTTATAATCTAAATTATTTTTCTCAGCGTAATCAATCATTTTCAACAAAAACGACGGAACGGTTATTAAAAATTTTGGTTGATATCTAAAAATAGAATCCCATTGCAATTCCGGAATTCCGGGCCCCATTCTAACGACTCCGGCTCCAATTTTTCTTAATCCAAGCAAATACGCCAAACCAGCGATAAAGCGCTTATCAATCGTTGTAATCATTTGAACAACATCGCCTTTAGAAATTCCGGCACACGCAAGAGAAATTGCTTCATTGTACGCAATTCTTTCCATATCCTTTTCTGAAAGTCCGAAAGTTACAGGATCACCCAAAGTTCCGGAAGTTGTGCTAAAATCAACAATTTCGGTCATTGGAACACAAAAGAAACTATCATTATTCTGTTGGATATCGTTCTTTGCAGTAGTTGGAATTTTCTGCAAATCTTCCAGAGTCTGAATCTCAGAAATATCAATATTATTTTCTTTAAATAATTTCTGATAGAAAGGTGAATGATTTTCTAGGTATTTCAAAAGTTCTTTCAGTTTTTCTTCCTGAAAAGTTTTTATTTCCTGAATGCTAGATTTTTCGATTGAAGGATAAAGTTCCAAAGGTTTATTTTTAAAAGACAAATTTATTTAATTTAAAATTAAGAGCCTGTTTAAGTTTTATCAAAAGTTCATTTTGTCATTCTGATCTGCGAGAGGAAAATAAGTTTTAGCTAAAGCCAATTCAGACAGACCATATTGAAGCCGGGCTAAAGCTCATCTCTATTGAATAACAAGTCAGTTTTTGTTTCGTAAATGTATCGTAAAATTCACATTTCACAATTGACCATTCACAATTTTCCGCCTTAAAGTTTTAAACAACTTTTTCATAGACGTTATCGAAATAAAACATATATTATAAACCGACAAAAATCACTAAATTTGCCAACTTGATTAATCAACGAAATTGAGAAATTACAATGAGCCAATTTAAAGAATATAAAAACCTTAATCTTATCGACATCGCCGGACAAGTTTCGGAATTCTGGAAAGTTAACAACACCTTCGCAAAAAGCGTGGAAACACGTCAGGGAAAACCTGAGTTTGTTTTTTACGAAGGACCACCTTCAGCAAACGGAATGCCCGGAATTCATCACGTTATGGCGAGAGCGTTGAAAGATATTTTCTGTCGTTACCAGACGCAGAATGGAAAGCAGGTTTTTCGTAAAGCAGGATGGGATACACATGGTCTTCCTGTAGAACTGGGTGTAGAAAAAGAACTCGGAATTACTAAAGAAGATATTGGCAAAAAAATTTCGATTGAAGATTACAACAAAGCTTGCCGTGAAGCGGTAATGCGTTATACTGATGTTTGGAATCACCTTACCGAAAAAATCGGATATTGGGTAGATTTGGAAGATCCATATATCACATACAAATCAAAATACATGGAAACGGTTTGGTGGTTGTTGAAACAATTGTACAGCAAAGATTTGTTGTATAAAGGTTATACAATCCAGCCTTACTCTCCGAAAGCAGGAACCGGACTTTCTTCTGCGGAATTAAACATGCCCGGAACTTATCATGATGTTACCGACACAACGATTGTTGCTCAATTTAAAGTTAAAAAAGATTCTTCAGAATTATTTAACGATGTTGACGGTGATGTAAGCATTTTAGCCTGGACGACAACTCCTTGGACTTTGCCTTCAAATACAGCTTTGGCGGTTGGAAGAGATATTGAATATTATGTAGTAAAAACTTTCAACCAGTATACTTTTGAGCCTGTAACTGTAGTTTTGGCAAGAGTTTTATTGGAGAAAAATTTCGGTAAAAAATATGTGGAAGGAACTGATGAAGATTTAGCAAACTACACTTCAGACAGTAAAACGATCCCTTTTAAAATTGTAAAAGAATTTACTGGAGATAAATTAGCAGGAACTCAATATGAACAATTAATTCCTTGGTTTACTCCTAATGAAAATGCCGAGAAAGCATTCAGAGTTATCATCGGAGATTTCGTAACTACGGAAGACGGTACAGGTATCGTTCATATTGCTCCAACTTTTGGTGCCGATGATGCGAGAGTTGCGAAGGAAAATGAAATTCCACCAATGTTGATCAAAGACGAGAACGATAATTTAGTTCCGCTTGTTGATCTTCAAGGAAGATTTATCAAAGGAAATAATGTTCCTGAATTATTCTCTGGAAAATATATTAAAAACGAATATTACGACGAAGGAACTGCACCTGAAAAATCTTGGGATGTAGAATTGGCAATTTTGTTGAAAACAGAAAACAAAGCCTTCAAAGTAGAGAAATATGTTCACAGTTATCCTCATTGTTGGAGAACTGATAAGCCGGTTTTATACTATCCATTGGATTCTTGGTTTGTGAAAATGACCGCTGTAAAAGACAGGTTGGTACAATTAAATAAAGAAATTAACTGGAAACCAAAATCTACAGGTGAAGGTCGCTTTGCCAACTGGATTGAAAATGTAAACGACTGGAATCTTTCCCGTTCAAGATATTGGGGAATCCCGTTGCCAATCTGGAGAACAGAAGATTTAAAAGAAGAAATCATCATTGGTTCTGTAGAAGAATTATACAATGAGATTGAGAAATCTATCGCAGCAGGATTGATGAAAGAAAATCCGTTCAAAGGTTTTGAAATCGGAAATATGTCTGAAGAAAACTATTCTTTGGTTGATTTACATAAAAACATTGTAGACAAAATCGTTTTAGTTTCAGATTCAGGACAGGCAATGAACCGCGAAAGTGACTTGATTGATGTTTGGTTTGATTCAGGTTCAATGCCTTATGCACAGTTGCACTATCCTTTTGAAAATAAAGAATTAATAGATAATCATAAAGCTTTCCCGGCAGATTTCATTGCTGAAGGAGTTGACCAAACTCGTGGGTGGTTCTATACACTTCATGCAATTGGAACAGCAGTTTTTGATTCAGTCGCTTATAAAAATGTAATGAGTAACGGACTTGTTTTGGATAAAAACGGGGTAAAAATGTCAAAATCCAAAGGTAATGCGGTTGATCCGTTTGAAACGCTTTCAGATTACGGCCCGGATGCGACGCGTTGGTACATGATTTCAAATGCTAATCCTTGGGAAAATTTAAAATTCGACAAAGATGGAATTGACGAAGTGAGAAGAAAATTCTTCGGAACGCTTTACAATACCTATTCTTTCTTCACTTTATATGCGAATGTTGACGGATTTAATTATTCTGAAAAAGACGTTGAAAACAGACCGGAAATCGACCGATGGATTTTATCTGAATTAAACCTTTTAATTAAAGAAGTAAAAGCATTCTACGAAGATTACGAGCCAACAAGAGTTGCAAGAGCAATCAGCACCTTTGTGAACGACAATTTGAGTAACTGGTACGTGAGATTATGCAGAAGACGTTTCTGGAAAGGAGATTATTCTGATGACAAAATCTCTGCTTACCAAACTTTATATACTTGTCTTGAAACTGTTGCCAAATTATCTGCACCAATTGCTCCGTTCTTTATGGATCAATTATATCAGGATTTAAACAAAGTTACAGGAAATGACAGCGCAGAATCTGTGCATTTAACAGACTTTCCGGTTGCTGACGAAAGTTTGATCGATCAGGATTTGGTTGAAAAAACGCATTTAGCGCAAAACATTACAAGTATGGTTTTCTCTCTAAGAAAGAAAGAAAATATAAAAGTGCGTCAACCTTTACAAAAAGTCTTAATCCCTGTGTTGGATTCTAAAACTGAAGAGCAGATTTTAGCAGTTGCAGAATTAATTAAACAAGAAGTTAATGTTAAAGAATTACAATTGATTAATGCTGAAGAAGCTTCTCATTTAATTGTAAAACAGATTAAGCCAAACTTCAAAACTTTAGGTTCAAGACTTGGAAAAGACATGAAAGTTGTTGGTAATGAAATTACTAATTTTTCAACAGAGCAGATTTCTTCTTTAGAGAAAAATGGAAGCATTGAAATTCAAGGATATGAAATTACTATGAACGATGTAGAAATTTCTACAAAAGATATTCCGGGATGGACTGTAACTTCTGATGGTAAAACAACTGTGGCATTAGATTTGACGCTAACAGAAGAATTAAAATCTGAAGGTATCGCAAGAGAGTTTATTAACAGGATCCAGAATCTTAGAAAAGAGAAAGATTTTGAATTAACAGATAGAATAAGCATTATTTTGGAAGAAAACTCCCCGTTTTTGGAGCAAATCAAACAAAATGAAGAATATATTTCATCTGAGGTCTTGTCAAATAAAATAGAAATTGTATCTTCACTTTCAAATTTTAATGAAATCGACATCGATGACCTTAATTTTAAAGTAAATGTTGAAAAAAATTAACATATAGTTGTTGTTTTTTCAAATTCCATTTCATAAATTTATTAAAAAAGAAAAAGACAATGCAAGACGAAAGGGTAAGATATAACGACTCTGATTTACAGGAATTTAAAAAGTTAATCAAAGATAAAATAGAAAAAGCAGAGAAAGATCTGCAGTTGATTAGAGAAAGTTTCATCAACGATCAAAACAATGGAACTGACGACACATCACCAACTTTCAAAGCTTTTGAAGAAGGTGCTGAAACGCTGAGCAAAGAGCAAAACTCTATTTTGGCAGGAAGACAGGAGAAATTTGTAAGAGATCTGAAAAATGCTTTAATCAGAATCGAAAACAAAACTTACGGTGTTTGCAGAGTAACCGGAAAACTGATCCCGAAAGAAAGACTTTTGGCAGTTCCGCACGCTACTTTGAGCATTGAAGCTAAAAATATGCAGAGATAATTATTTTTATCTTATTTTTGTAAATAATTAATTGGGTTTATAATTTGTTTTACGACATTTTATAAACCTAATTTTTAATTATATCTATGACCGAATTTTTAATTTTAGCGGTGACTGTACTTGCTGTTTTATGGTTTTTCAACAGAGAAAAAATAAAGCAGAAGTTCTTTCCTGAAAAGGAAAAAAACTATACAATTGACGATAAATTTAATTCAGAAAAGAGAGAAAGAGAAAAGGAAATCGATCACCTCCTGAGTAAAATGGGCAAAAACGGAATCAACGATTTGTCTGCAAAAGACAGAAAAAGACTCGACGAACTTTCTAAACATTAATTTAAATAAAATCGTTGTTAAAGCTTTATTAAGTTAAAACTTCGATTACAAACCAACTATAATGGAAGCATTAATTGTACACCCAAAAAATCAAATGGAGCTGAATGCACTGAAAAGTGTAATGAAAGACATGGGAATTCGTTACGAAAAATTTCACACTAGAGGCGCAAAAACTCAAACCTTCGAGCCTAGAACTCCTGCAAATAAGGAAAAACCTGCAAGAAATTTCAAAGACAAACCAAAGCCGAATTTGTAATGAAGAAGATTGTACTTATCACTTTTCTTATCTTATTGATTGATCAGGCATCAAAAATTTATATTAAAACGAATTTCAATCTTAATGACAGTATTTCTGTTTTTCCGGGATTTAAATTAACATTTGTTGAAAATCCTGGAATGGCTTACGGTTTTCATTTCGGCGGAATGCTTGGTAAATATTTTTTGGTTATCGTTCGCATTTTCCTGATTGGAGGAATGATTTACCTGTTTAATAAATGGCTTAAAAGAGGCGAATCTAATTATCTGATTATCCCTATGTCTATTATTTTTGCGGGTGCGATTGGAAATTTAATTGACGGAATGTTTTACGGATTAATTTTCGACAGCGGAATGGTCTATGACGAAAGCGTAAACCAATGGATTGGTTATGGCGGAGTTTCTAAACTTGTTTCTTTCGGTGAAGGTTATTCTACTTTTATGAAAGGCTGCGTTGTTGATATGCTTCATTTTCCTTTAGTAGATTGGTATGTTCCTGAAAGTTGGCCTTTGATTGGTGGAAAACATATTGAATTTTTTAAATACATTTTTAATGTAGCAGATTCTGCTATTACAGTTGGAGCAGCTTTGTTATTAATTTTCAGAAAAAAAGCTTTCCCGAACGGACTTGAATTTTAAAATATTTCATACTTTTATGAAACCTTCAGGGTTTTAAATGTATGAGAAAATTTATAAAAAATACAATCAAAATTTTCCTGTTACTTTTAGTGGCAGGAATTATTTTTATCGTTTGGTCAAACTTTACCATTAAAGATCAATCGGAAGATTACATAACTTCTAATATTTCAACTTTACCGATCCAAAAAACCGGACTTCTTTTAGGAACAAGCAAAACTCTATCAAACGGAGCACCAAATGTTTATTTTTTTAACAGAATTGAAGCAGCTGCAGAATTATTCAGATCAGGAAAAATTCAGAATATTATTGTAAGTGGAGATAATTCCAACAAAGATTACAATGAACCTGAAGAAATGAAAAACGAGCTCATCAAAGCCGGAGTTCCTACCGATAAAATTTTTGAAGATTTTGCAGGTTTCAGAACTTTGGATTCTGTTTTAAGAGCCAAAGAAATATTTGGGCAAAATTCATACATCATTATTTCTCAAAGATTTCATAATGAAAGAGCAGTTTACCTTGCAAGAAAAAACGGAATTGAAGCTTGGGGTTACAATGCTGCAGATGTAAACAAATATGCCGGAATAAAAACCAATGCAAGAGAGAAACTAGCAAGAGCGAAGGTTTTCTGGGATTTTATTTTTGGAGTTGAACCGAAGTTTGGTGGGGAGAAAATTTTGATTCCTTAAAAATTTTAAACTCTCTTTTGTCATTCTGAAAGAATCTAGACAGTTTAAGTTTAAAAGAATGCTGAGATCCTTTCAGGATGACAAACAGAGTAAATATACTTTCTGTATAAACAAACTTAAATAGTTTCAGTAAATTTGCAATTCATTAATTTTTAAAATAATCTTAAACAAATGTCAAGAATTCTTACCGGCATTCAAGCCACCGGAACTCCGCACCTTGGAAACTTATTGGGTGCAATTATTCCTGCAGTAGAGCTTTCTAAGCAGTCAGGAAATGAATCATTTTTATTCATTGCGAATCTTCATTCTCTTACACAGATTAAAGACGCAAAAGAACTTAAAAATAACACCTACGAAATTGCTGCGGCTTGGCTTGCTTGTGGACTAGATACCGAAAAAACTTTTTTTTACAGACAGAGCGACATCCCTGAAACCTGTGAACTTTCTTGGCATTTATCATGTTTTTTTCCTTATCAGAGATTGACTTTAGCGCATTCATTTAAAGATAAAGCAGACCGTTTGCAGGATGTGAATGCCGGTTTGTTTACCTATCCAATTTTGATGGCTGCAGATATTTTATTGTATGATGCTGAAATCGTTCCTGTAGGAAAAGATCAGCTTCAGCATTTGGAAATTGCCCGTGACGTTGCCTCAAGATTCAATAATCAGATGGGTGAAGTTTTAGTTTTACCTCAAGCTGAATTGCAGGAAGACACAAAATATGTTCCCGGAGTTGATGGACACAAAATGTCTAAATCCAGAGGAAATATCATCAATATTTTCTTACCTGAAAAGGAATTGAAAAAACAGGTAATGAGCATCGAAAGTGATTCTAAATCTTTAGAAGAGCCAAAAGATCCGTCTACAGATAAGACGTTTGCGATTTACGAATTAATTGCAACTCCCGAACAAACCGAAGAATTAAGAGCAAAATATGTAGCCGGAAATTTCGGTTACGGTCATGCTAAAAAAGAACTTTTAGATTTAATTTTAACAAGATTTGAAAAAGAAAGAGAATTATTTTCTTACTACATGAATAATCTTGATGAATTAGAAGCAAAACTTCAGGAAGGAGCTGCAAAAACAAGAGCAATTGCTACACAAACCATTAAGAGAGTGAGAGAAAGTTTGGGAATTTAATTTTGGATATGCTCTAATAAATAACGTTTCGGCGGCACCAAAGGTGCCGCC
>NZ_JAOVZW010000019.1 GCF_026460885.1 Chryseobacterium formosum | reverse complement strand
TGGTTTTATCTTTAATATACATTTCTATGGGTAATAAGTAATTGGTAATGAATGATTTTTTGAAATAAAAAGTAAGAAGTAATTTTGCTTCTAACTTCTAACTTCTAACTTCTAACTTCTAACTTCTAACTTCTAACTTCTTCAGATTCTCCCATCAAATTGGGATTCCAATTGGCGGGAATTTTTGGTCCGATGTCGTTTTTAATATAATAATCCTGAATTTCCTGCATTACTTCTGCAAAAGTTGCAGTTTCTAATCTTTCGTAAGGAATCTGGTAGCCTAAATAAACGATATTTCTTTTAAAATCTCCGGCAGCCAAAACAATAGGAACTTTTGCCGCCAAAGCCATGTGATAAAAACCTTTTCTCCATTTCGGAACCCAGCTTCTGGTTCCTTCCGGAGTAATTACCAAGCTGAAATCTTCTTTTTTAAATTCATTTGCCACAAAATTAATCAAATCATTTTTCTGACTTCTGTCGATTCCTATTCCACCTAAACTTCTTACGATTGCGCCGTACCAAGCTTTTGTGTGAGCATCTTTAATGATTATTTTCAGTTTTTTTCCTAATTTCCAATAGGCTAAATTTCCCAAAAGATATTCCATATTGTGAGTATGTGGTGCTACAACAAGAATACATCTGTCGAGATTTTTAACGTCGCCTTGAAGAACGACTTTCCAACCCAGAATTTTCAGTATCAGACTGCCTATCAGTTTTTTCATATGTAGATTTTATTGTTTTTTAAAGGTCATATGTTATCGCGTCCTCTTTATCAGTATTTGTTTTTTTTCATCATGGCGATTTCATGTATTTTATATTTAAAACAAAAAAAGTATAACCAAACTTTGGTTATACTCTACAAATATATTGAAATATTGTCGCTCTTAAAATAAACTGCTGATTAAATCTGCGATTTTTACTGCAATTTCTAAAACTACTTGTACCATGGTTTAATTTTTTTGTGTTTGTTTTTTGTGGAATTTGATTATACGAATATACAAAGATTTTGTTATATAAAACACTTTCTAATGAAATTTTTTATAAATTTTTGAGAGAAGAAGAGTGTGAATTTCAAACGGTTGTCATTCACTCACACCTTCTGCACTCTCTAAAGTTTAATTATTTGGTTTTAATAGAAAATTCTTTTTTTCCGTCTTTTATTTTAATATCAACATCTTTCATTTTATCAATATTCATCTTCATGGTATCCATTATCTTTTTAGCTTCATCTTTTTGATATTTCTTTCCGTTGATAATCACACTGTCTCTATCGTTATCGCTGTATTCTATAGTAGAACCGTTAATTGATATTTTATTTTTTTCAATGCTGATATTTCCGTTTTCGTCATCGTTGTAATTGTCTTCATCGCTATCATTGATTCCGTTTCCATCTGCATCGCCGTCTATATTGATGTCATCTTTTAACGAAATCACAACTGAGGTTTTAGGAATTACCAATTCATAATCAACGTGATAATTTCTGTTTCTGTGATCATAAGGATATTTGATGTAGTTTGGAAGTAAGATTTTATTGCCTACAATCTCTACCGGAACACTTACGTTAAGAGGAATATTATAACCTTTTGCATCCTTTTTAATGATTAAATAAGGGGTTTTAATATTTTCTTTTCTCGTCACTTCTACATAGATATGATCTCTGTCGTACACCGATTTTTTGTCAGAATAAATATCATCATCATACCCTGTAAAGTTCTGAGGAATCGTGATTTGTTTTACATCTACATAAAGACTGTCTGAAGTTGTATTGATGGCAATTTCTTCTACATCTTCTTTATGACCTTTGAAAAACATTTCTCTTTTTGCCATACTCAATCCGAAGAATGTTCCTAATCCAATTACTGTTAAAAATAAAGCGCCTAAAACCCAACCTATATTTCTCAATTTAGTTTTTGGTGAGAAAATTTTAATGCTCAACAAGCTAAAAAGTATAGCCGGAATTAAAGATCCTACGACAATGATCGCTGCCAAAACATTATATAATCCGTCGTCATCAAAGTAAAACTTCATTTCGTTAGCTCCAGGGAAATTTGAGTCAATTCCAAAAAGTCCGAATACTACAAATACTCCTATAATGCTTCCTACCGCCATGAATGCGAAGAATCCACCGATAATATATTTTAAAACATTCCAAACTCCGCTTCCTGCATTGTCAATATAAGGTTTGTTTTCAATGAAAATTTCTCCTGCTCTGGTTGTTGTTTCATTGGCGAATTGTACAATTTTGCCAGATTCTTCCTTTAAATTATCAAAATTCAAAGGTTTACCTTTCATTTTCAAAAAATCTGAAGCGGTAGTAGCGATCGGTAAAATTGCCCATAGAATGATATAAAGAAGAGGGATAAATAACATTACCGGTGCGCCAAAACATAAGATAATAAATGCTCCAACCCAGATCAGTCTCATTCCCGTAATATCTATTCCGAAATAAGCTGCTAAACCTGCACAAACTCCGGCGATTTTTTGTCTTTCAGAATCACGGAACAATTGTCTTTTGTCGCTGTATCTTGTTCCTGAAAAATTTGTTTTTGTATTTTTTTCAGAATAATAAGCTTCTTCCTGCTCCTCGATTTTTTCTGGAGAACCGATTTGTGCCATTACTCTTTCTACATCGGTATCATTTATCACTTCACGTTTTCCTAAAGTATCTCTGAAGATTTCAACAATTCTGATCTCGATATCATGAATTACCTCATCTGCTTCAGAAGCATCCATAGAATTTCTCAGAGCATTAAGATAGTCGCTGAGCTTTATATATGCGTGTTCTTCTATTGTAAAAGAAAAACCTGCGAGTCCTATTGAGAGTGTCTTGTTCATAGCTTTTGTTTTTAGTGTTTTTGAGTAATTTGGGTTACAGAATCTGTTAATTCTTTCCAGGTGTTTTGTAATTCAGATAAAAACGTTTTGCCTTTTTCTGTGATCTGATAATATTTTCTGGGCGGTCCTCCTGTAGATTCTTCCCATCTGTAGGAGAGAAATTCTCCGTTTTTCAGTCTGGTTAAAAGAGGGTAGAGGGTTCCTTCCACTACATCCAGTTTTCCTTTTTTCAGTTCATCAATCAAGTCAGAAACATACATTTCTCTATTGTTGATGAGGCTTAAAATACAGAATTCCAGAATCCCTTTTCGCATTTGCGCTTTGGTATTTTCGGTATTCATCTTTAATGGGTTTTGTTAATTAGTTATATAAATTTTCAGTTTTGGTTCCTAGCTAGTTGAACCTATTCCGATTTTACATTACAAAGATATGTAATTAAAATGGTAATATGCAATACAAAGTAGTGAAATTATTTTTAAAGTTAGTTTAAAATATTGAAAATCAAGTATATAATTTTTATTCTAAATTTTAGCCGTTGATTAAATATTAGAAATATGATGAATTTTTACGTCTAAATTTCTATATTTGTTATCAACTAAAACCTAAATTAACTCGAAATGAATTCTGGAAAACTACTATTAATGTTAGTATGTTTTGGAATGCTTTGTAATGCCCAAAATTATTTTGAGCTGCCGAATGTTTCCAAAACATACAATGTGATTGCCAATATCGAAAGTTGTGGAGAAAAGAAATGTAATGGAAAAACGACGATAGATCTTTATGATAAAACGACGATGAAGAAATATCAGACTTTATCATCAAATGATTTTTATTTAGATTTTGATGAAATAAGAAAACCTATTCTCGATTCATTAAAAAACTCGATTATTTTTGATGATTTTAATTTTGACGGAATTGATGATGTTGCAGTTAGAAACGGAAACAGCAATAATAAAAATCCTTTCTATGAAGTCTATATTAATGATTCTGCGAAACAATTTGTTTTAAATGATGACTTTACAAGCTTGGTTCGTTCAAATCCAGGAATGTTTAAAATAAATTCTGAGCGTCAAAGAATTATTACTTACCAAGAAGATGGTTGTTGCTGGAATCTTAGTTCAGAATATCAATTTTTCCCGAAGAAAGGTTTAGTTAAAGTTTTGGAGTTTGAAGAAGATACAAGAGATCCTAAAAAAGTTATTACCGTAAAAAGAGAATTTATAGATTACAAATGGTTTTCAAAAACCACAACCTATCCCAAAGAACTATATATTAAAGAAAAATAATGAAAATACAGAAAGAAATCGATTTTATCGTTGCAGTTGATGCACTGAAAAATGTACAGAGAAGAAATTATAATGCAGATGATTCCAGAAGAGAAAATACGGCAGAACATTCTTGGCAGATTATTATTTTGGCGCAAATTCTTTTTCCTTACGCTAAAAATAGAGCCGATATCGACTTGTTAAGAGTAATCAGAATGCTTTCTATTCACGATTTGGTGGAAATTGAAGCAGGAGATACTTTCCTTTTCGATGAAGCTGCAATGGTTGGGAAATTTGAAAGAGAAAAACTTTCCGCTCAGAATATTTTCGGAATTTTAGATGAACCGCTTCGCTCTGAGTTTTTCAATCTTTGGTTAGAATTTGAAGAAGAACAAACTCCTGATGCTATTTTTGCCTGTGCAATTGATAGAATTATGCCTTTTATTTTAAATTCTCACACTTCCGGAAAAAGCTGGACTGAAGCTAAAGTGACCGAACTTCAAATCAGAAATATGTTGGAAAACGCAATCAGCCGAGCTTCCGATGAAATGGGAGAAGCTTTTCAGGCATTGCTGAATTTGAGTTTGGAAAATGAGAAAGTTTTGAGATAATTTTTTTATTAATGAATTATTAAAGCTTTACTGTTTTATGTGATTTGGTGATGGTATTGTATTTATTTCTTCTATTGTTTATTTAATTTTTAATCATTTTTAAATTGATATATTTGTTTAATAATTATTTTAATTAAATTTTATGAAAAAAACTCTACTTTCTATTGCCGTTTTAGCGGTAAACTTGTTTTATTCACAAGTAACAATTGGTTCGGGAACCAGAACGGACTCGAATGTTGGTTTGTCTACTCCTATATCTATTTATTATGGATATAGTTTGTCTCAACAGATTTATTTGGCAAGTGAAATTGGACCTGCAATGAATATTCAGCAGTTAAAATTTTATGTGCAAAATCCTATTACTTCATTAAGCAATACAGCGCAGGTTGATGTTTGGATTGGGCATACAAATGCAACTAGTTTCCAAAATGTAGTAAGCACAACTGGAGCAGGATGGATTCCTGTTTCACAACAGCAAAAAGTTTTAACGACAGGAACTCTTTCTTATACGGGGAATGAAGTTACCATTACTTTAGCGACTCCATTTGCTTATAATGGAACTCAGAATTTAGTAATTACAGTTGATGAAAATGCTGCGGGACACAATGGTAATACTTATCCTTTCTATCAAACTGTTGATTATACTAATGATGTTACATTAATTAATCGAAGTGATACCGTTAATCCGGATCCGCTAAATCCACCAACAAACTATACAGGTCCTAACTCAACTGCAACAACTGAAGTTCAAGGAAAGAAATACAAAGCTATTCTTACTTTAATTGCTCAGAATTTGGGAGTTGCTGATGCAAGAACAGTGGGAGACGCTTCAATTACTCCAAATCCTGCATCTGATTTTGTAACAATTAAAACTAAATTAACTATTGATTCTGTTGATATATTGGATCTAAATGGTAGAAAAGTTTTAAATAATCTTTCATTAAATAATGATAAGATTGATATAAGAGAACTTTCTTCTGGAGTTTATATGCTTAAAATTAATTATAAAGAAGGGCTTTCTACCACCAAAAAAATTATTAAAAAATAAAAATTTCGATGGAAAAATCCACCGAAACTGCGAAAAAAATAATTTGAAATTGAGTTTCGGAAACCTAAGTTTCCGAAACTTTTTCATTTATAGAATTTGAATTGGTTTCTTAAATTCATCAATTGCCACAAAAGTAAAATCTCCCACAATCGCTTTTTCTCTTTCATAAGAATACATTTGCTCGGTGTAGATTTCTACGCTTACTTTCATACTTGTATTTCCAACGTGAGAAACTTTTCCGATTAATTCTACAATCGTTCCGGCAGGAATTGGTTTTTTAAAATCAATTTTGTCGCTGCTTACAGTTACTACGCGTTTTCTAGCAAATCTTGTAGCGGTAATAAACGCAACCTCATCCATCAATTGCATCGCAGTTCCTCCGAAAAGGGTGTCATAATGATTGGTTGTATTTGGGAAAACGGCTTTGAAAATTCGGGTTTCCGATGATTGAATTCTTTCTTCTGTAGTCATATTTCATTATTAAATTAAAGCGAAAATGAAATATTATATGAATCCACAGAATAATTCAGGAACATAAATTCCCGAAAAACTATAAGATCAATAAACTTCAAATCGCGAAAGTTTTTGTCTAAAGAAATAGGCAGGTCTCCTGACTTGTAACATCTTTATTCCTTCCCATTTCGTTTTTATACGAAACAGTGGTTTTTTATAAAGACTTTGGTTACTTACAGTTGCGCGACAGTACGTGATTTTCACACGATTCCCTTTTAATCTGCGTTAAGCAAAACCCAATTTCCTGAAAAGTAAAAAGCAAAAGGTTTTCCCTAAAAGCTTAATTCTTTTCGGTTGCAAAAGTACTAATAATAAAGGATATTTTCTAAGAATTATTCAGGATTGCTGAAAACGATCTGGCTGATTGCTTTACCTTCTTTAATCGTCCAGAAAGTTGTGTATCTGTTTTCACCTGATCCATTAATCATATAAAGAAAAATATGGTCATCATCCATTGAAGTTACGCCCATGTTTTCAAAATCTTTTGTAGGCTGGAACATATTTTTAATTCCTTCTCTCACGAAAACTGAACCTCTTCCCGGTTGTTGAACACGCACAGATTTTATTTCCGTTAAATCTTCAGGAAGTTCTTTGCTGATTCCCCAAGGTTTTTGTTTGTCGATTTTAACGATGTTTCCTTCTGCATCTTTTTCCTGCTTTTTGAATTTTGCGTTGGAAGGATAAATATCAATTACCACTTTCGTTCTTTGATTGGCAGGAATTTTAGGATTGTTATTGTCGGTAAAAGTAATTGATCTTCCGTTTTTAGATAATACCGGAGTGAATTTTGGAAGCTGATCTATAAATGCAATACGGCCTTTATTTACCATTCCTTCTTTATTAAGACTATCGTATCTCACAAATGGTTTTGGAAGCTCTTCTTTTTCAGGATATTTAATCCAAATCCATTCGGTTTCTCCAGGAGCCGGCTTTACATAAACAAAAACATCACCTTTTTTCATTCTGATTTTATCAACGATTTTACGGTAATCTTCTTTGTGTACACGCACCATCGCATAGCCGTCTTCTGCTTTTACAACGCCAAAAGGAACTTTATTCTGTGCATTGATCAGTGCAAAAGAAAAAATACTGAATATCGATAAATAGATTGCTTTGTTTATGAAAGTCATTATAAAATATTTATAGTTCAAAGATATAAATTAAATATTTTTCGGAAGATAATTAAACCGTTTCAATTCTTTTAAATCTTCAATAGGTCTTAAATAACCGTCTGAAAGAAGAAAAATGTCATCAGAAATATCCAATACATCATGATATTGATGATCTGAAATGATAAAACCTTTATTTTCAGTTTGTTGTTTAATGATTGTTTTTAATTCAGCAATTATTTTTGGTGATAAACTGTGAAAAGGTTCATCCAACAAAATAAATTCTGCTTTTGAATAAATAATAAGTAATGTTTCTATAATTCTTAATTCTCCTCCTGAAAGTGTTTTTGGAGTTTCATTTAAAAATGGTTGAATTGGATTTAATTCTGAAATTGCATCAACATTTTCCTTGTTGCAAAACAGCTTGATGAGATTTTTAATCTTGATATTTTTCGGTAGAAACGTGTTTTGTGGCAAATAAGCAATTTTGTTTCTTCTGTCAGATTGATTTTTTAGAATTTCATTATTAAATTTAATAAATTGTGTATCACCTTTAATTGTTCCGAAAATAATATGAAATAAAGTCGATTTTCCGCAACCATTTCTACCTAAAAGTCCGGCAATTTTACCAGTTTCCAACTGCAGATAAATGTCTTTCAAAATATCTTTTTCGCCAAAAGATTTTGTGATGCTGTCAATGTGAAGTTTACTCATAAAAATGCACTCACAAATTTTAAGATGATTCCAAAAGAAATAGTAATGCTCCAAAGTTGGATTCTCGAAAACCCAAAGTTCGCATAGAATAAATATTCATTTTTTAATCTCAATTCATAAATAAAATAATGCAGCAAAGGAAATAGCAGAAGAAAACACAAACTGACATTCTGTATCGTGAAACCAAGAGAAAAAGAAAGCAAGACAGAAAACAAAATTCCCGGAATCAAAAGTTTCCTGTAAAAAATCCATAATACTTTTAAACTGATAAGCATTTTTCAAAAATAACAATAAAAAGAAAGAGAGCATCAATTAAGACACTCCCTTTTTTATTTTTTTATTGATTTTAGGTGGTTCTAAGCTTGGCTTTCACATTATTATTTTTGATTATGCTTCTAAGTTCTAAAATCTGTTCCTTCGTAAAATACTTTTTCGGAACCATATTCATTGTCAGTTTACTTTGATAAATCAAAAACCAGTCTTTGTTTTCTTTTACTTTATAAACGGTTTTCCAGGTAAAATCTCCATCAAATGTTTCGCCTTTCGTTTGGATATTTTCTTTAGTGAAAGTATAAACAATCTTTTCCTGAATTTTCTTATTCGAATAAAATGTATTTTTCAATCTGAAATAGGAGCGAACAACAATAAAAACAAACAGAACAGCAAACCAAATCATTGCAGACCTGAAAATTTCTTTCGTATCGATTTCTGTATTGTATAAATTCAGTCCCAAAACAGCCAGAATGATTAAAGAAAAAATAATCAATCTTGGCAATGAATTTTTTAAATTGAAATTCAAGAAATCTTTAAAAGTAATATGCGTTTCTACGGTCATTTTTAAGCATTAAATTCTCTCCAATTCATCTGCATCAATCAATGTTTTAAAGGTTCCGTAATTGACAGTCACTTTATTTCTTGAAATCTTCTCAATTGTTCCCACACTTGTACTTCCCGTAATTCTAACACGTTGCCCGATTTTCATCCAAAGTTCACGGTCAGATTTACGTTTTTCTTCAATTTTTTCGTTGGTTTCGCTGATTTTTTCAATGACATCTTCTTTCTTCAGTTGTTGTGTTATTTTTCTTTTCACAACTTGAAGACGTTTGGTTTCATCTTTATCTGCTCCAATTTTTCTAAATTTTTCCTGCTCCAGAATCTTCACAAAATCTTTCACTACATCTTTCCTCGATTTCCCTTTTACATAACTGTCGATAAAAGATTCAATCTTACCTCCAAACTGAAGTTTTCGATGTTCTTCTTCATATAATTTCTGGAAATTGAAGAGTTTTTGCTGAAGCTGATCATTTAGCTTTTGTAGATTATCACGTTTGTCTTCTACAGATTCTTTTCTTTCGGCAAGATCAGTTTTCAGTTTTTCAACTTCATATTTTTCCTGTTGAAGCTTTACAATCGTTTTATCTAAATTCACGATATCATGTTCCACTTTTTTCTTTGCAGAATGAATGATAAATCTTGGAATTTTATTTTTTTCAGCAACTTCAAAGGTAAATGAACTTCCTGCTTGTCCGATTTCCAATTTGTACATCGGTTCGAGCGTTTCTTCGTTGAAAAGCATTGCTGCATTTTGCGCATTCGGAAGTTCTTCTACTACCAGTTTAATGTTGGTGTAGTGCGTTGTAATAATGGCAAAACTTTTCTTGTCGTAGAAAAACTCAAGGAAACTTTCGGCTAAAGCGCCACCTAATTCAGGATCAGAACCAGTTCCGAATTCGTCAATCAATAAAAGCGTATTGGCATCGGCTTCACGAATGATTCCGCCCATTTTCTTTAATCTCGAAGAATATGTCGAAAGATGATTTTCAATAGATTGATTATCCCCAATATCGGTCATGATTTTCTCAAAGAAAAACATTTCAGATTTTGGATGAGTAGGAACCAAAATTCCACTCTGAATCATCAGTTGAAGCAATCCTACAGTCTTTAAAGTAATCGATTTCCCACCCGCATTCGGTCCGGAAATACAGATAATTCTGTTGTCATCTGTTAAGCTTAAAGTTTGCGAGAAAATAGTTTTATTCTCTGCTTTGTTTCTTAAAAATAACAAAGGATGGAATGCTTCTCTTAATTTCAGCGTTCTGTGACGGTTGATTTTAGGTAAAACTCCGTTGATTAATTCTCCAAATTTTGCTTTGGCTCTTGTTAAATCAAGATCGAAAATATACATTTGATATCTCCAAAGCTGAGGTTGGAAAACTGCCAATTCTGCAGTCAGTTTTCTCAGGATTTTGTCGATTTCCTTTTTTTCTTCTTCCTGATCTTCTTTCAGTTTAAAATAATGTTTTACTACAGAATCTGGCTGAATATAAGTAATAGAACCAGTTTTTGAAAGTCCTAAAACTCTTCCCGGAACTCTTTTTTTATACGCCGATTTTACAGCCAAAACTCTTTGATCTTCAATAATACTTTCCCGGATATCATCCAAGAAATCGCTTTGTCCATAATTGAATAAAACCCTGTTGAAATTCTCCTGAATTGCTTTTTTAGCCAATTGAATTTCAGCTCTCAACGTTTTTAAAGCTGGAGAAGCTTCACTTTTGACTTCGCCAAAACGGTTGAAAACTTTATCAACTTTATCAATGATTTCCTTTTTAAATTCAAGCACAGAAACATCCTTTATCAACGTAGGAAAAGTTTCGGGCATGGTTGGGAAAAACTTCTGTAGTTTCCCGATTTGTTCCGTAAGCGTTTTTATTTTAATGAAAGCAACGTTCTCCAATCGATAATTTTCGATCAGCATTAATTTAAGCTCACTTTCAATATCCTCATATTCATCAAACGGAATAGCATTTGAACTTTCAAAACTCGACAAATATTCGGAAGTTTTTTTTAGGGAAAGTTCTGCCTCGTCAATTTCCATTGGACGAAGTTGAAGAATTTTATCTCTCGTTTTCGGAGAGTACGCAAAAGGAGAAATTTCCGCGAGCAATTGCGGGAACTCTAATTCGTCTAAATCTTCTTTATTTATATACACAGTGCAAAGATAATTAATTTGAAAATGAAATAATTTGAGAATGTATTTTTAATTTTGAAACATTAAGATTTTATGAAGGATTTAAGAATATTAAGCACTGCTACGCTTTTATCCTTCTGCATTCAAAAAAAATCTATTTGATTTTCCTTAAAATTTAACTTCTTAAATGGTCTTAATGGTTCAATTTAAATATAAAATAACTTCAATAAGGTTTTATTATATTTGAGATATGAAACTGGAAACCGAAAGATTAATTTTAAAACCCATTAACGAAAGCCATGTTGAGGATATTTTAAAAATTCGAGGCAATGACGTTGTCAATCAATTTGTGAAAAGAATTCCTCCGAAGACAAATTATGATGCGTTGGATTTCATTTTAACCATCAAAAAAAGGATTGAAAATAATGAAACTGTTTACTGGGGAATTTCACTTAAAAACCAAACAAATCTTATCGGAACAATTTGTCTCTGGAAATTTTCGGAAGACAGAAAACAAGCAGAAGTTGGTTATGAATTACTACCGGAATATCACAGAAAAGGAATTATGTCTGAAACTTTACAGGCTGTTTTAAATTTTGGTTTTAATGAATTAAATTTGCAGGAAATTGTGGCTATGACCAATAAGTTTAATGAAAACTCAAAAGGTCTTCTTTTAAAACATAATTTTATCTTGGAAGAGGAGAGAGAAGATGAAGGTTTTCCGGATAATTTGGTTTTTAGTTTGAAGAAGTAATATCTTACTTATCCTTTTGACGAATAAAAACCTCTACAATATATTAGAATTACGGTAACAAAATATGGCAAAAATAATTATTAATCGATCATCAGAATTTTCAAATAAATTGCGTTTAATAGAAATTCTTCTTGACAACAAAAGAATAGGAGAAATAAAAGATGGTGAATCAAAGGAATTTGAAATCCCTCCCGGAAATCATGCTTTAAAAGCAAAAATTGATTGGTGCACTTCAAATTTGATTAATCTGAGTATTAATGAGGATGGAATATTAAGATATAATCTCAGCGGAACAAATCCTTTCTTGGCATTATTTTATATTACATTAGGAAAAGATCAATATTTAGAATTAAAACCAATAAATTAAATGACCTGGACCGAAATTTTAGCCCCGATAAAAAGCACACCTTACTTTACCAATCTTTGGGAAAAAGTAAAACAGGAGTATGCGACAACGAAAGTTTTTCCTCCAAAAAAACAGATTTTCAGAGCGTTGGAATTAACGGCTTTTGATGATGTTGAAGTCGTGATTATTGGTCAAGATCCTTATCATAATGATTTTCAGGCAAATGGTTTGTGCTTTTCAGTTTCTGAGCAGGTTGCAGCTCCACCTTCACTTAAAAATATTTTTACAGAATTAAAAGATGATATTGGAGTTGAGCGAACTTCAAAAGAATTGGATGATTGGGCAAAACAAGGTGTTTTATTATTGAATGCAACTTTGACAGTTCGTGCACATTCGCCAAATTCTCACAAAGATTTAGGTTGGGAAAAATTCACTGATTTTATAATTAAAGAAATTTCAGATAAAAAAGAAAATGTGGTTTTCGTTTTGTGGGGAGCTTTTGCACAGAAAAAAGCCGAATTAATCAATCCGGCTAAACATTTTATCATTAAATCTGCGCATCCATCACCTTTTTCTGTATACAGAGGTTTTTATGGCAGCAAACCTTTCTCGAAAATTAATGAATATCTTGCTTCAAAAGGGAAGAAGCTTATTTCATGGTAGAATTCGTCTCATAGACTTCTTTCGTAACCGATATTCCGATTTTGTATTTTCCGGAAAGTGATTTTGCTCCGTTTTCTGCAGTTGGATAAGGGGTAACTTTTACTAAAGAAATTTTATACCCGTTAAAAGATTGTGTCGTATGATAATCTTTCCCGTTAACTTCTGTGGTTGAAAATTGTAAAGTCATTGGTCGGCTTGTGGTACTCATAACTTCTACATTGGCAACGGCAACTCCAGCCCAAATACATTGTGTTCCTTGCGGACAGCGGCTGTCTTCTGCCATACTTTTAAAAGTAACATTCATTTGAAATTCTTTCAAAAATTTATTTTCTCCTTCACTGAAATAAATAATATTTCCTTCGCTTTTCATAGAAGTTTCGGTTTGTACATCAGTAGAATTTTGAGCTGTTTCCTGATTTTTCAGTTCTTTCTGAGCTTTGCAGTTTATCAGGCTGATTAAACTTAAACTCAATATGATATGTTTATACATTTTTACAATTAAATTACATTAAAAATATCTAAAACGACAACCATAAGCATTGCAATTCCAACAACTAAGCTGAATCCCGTTCCATAAATGAATCCAATAAACGCTCCTTTGGTTGATTTTAAAGCTTTATTCATGTCTTTGCTGTCGTGCAAAAGTTCTCCTATAAAAACTCCGGCAAACATTCCTACAAGAAAACCTAAAGGAATTGGTAAAAACAGTCCTACAATTGTTCCGATTACCGAACCGATGCTTCCCCAATTTGTTCCCCCATATTTTTTGTTGGTTTTTGCTGGAATTACGTAGCTTAATACCACAGAAGCAAGTGTCAAAATTACAAATGCCCAAATATAAAGTACTGAAAGATCAGCATCTGTGCCATATTTATAAATTAAAAGCCCGCTAAGACTTAAAACCAATCCCGGTAAAACCGGTAAAAAAGTTCCCAAGATTCCCAGAATAAGTAAAATGATACTTAAAAGCGAAATTATTGAATGATCCATATTTATTTAAATAAAAAAGTGACTTTAAAAAGCCACTTTTTGTTTATCAATTTTTAAGCCGATTTTTAAAGATTTAAAATTACATACTGTAGAATTACTCCTGCATTTCCAATATTTCCTGTAGCGTGATTATGGAAACTTGTGTAATAAATATATCCACTGTTTGTAGATCCCGAACAAGGTCCCACAGTTGCGCCTAAAGCTACCAGATAAGGAACTGCAGCGGTAGGAACAGAAAGACTGATTTGTATATTTCCGGGAAGTGTAATACAAACTGTTGTAAATGTTGTATTCGGAGCATTTCCGATTGGTGTTGCAGGAATTCCTGTTGCTGTAAAATGATTGGTTCTGATCATCAATGCATTGTTTGATGAAGTTTCTTTCACTAAAACTTCCCAATATGTCGGATCATAGTTGGTAATTTTTTGCCATGAACCTAAATCAAAATCAATATTAAGAGTATTAAATCCTAAAGCAGTAGATAATCCAGAACTACTTACAGTTGCCGGAATAATTCCAGAGCTTCCTGTGTTTGTCGAGCATAATTTTGTATCAGGAACAAATCCACCCGGAAGTGAACAGCTTGTTGTATTGTCAGTTCCACCAACTAAATAGGCAACATCCCAATCTGATGCGTAAATACTTCCGCCATTAGCAACAAAAATAGCCAAATTCGCGTCAATTGCAGGGTAAAGTGATTGGTTTGAATTGTAATTTCTTGATCCGCAATTAAGAAAAATAATGTCGTATTGAGCAATTGCTGTGATGTTGGCAAGATCAGCATTGGTAATTTCTGTGGCATTGTATCCTAAATTCTGAATAATATTCTCAATTTTATCATAGTTTCCTTTTACGTAAGCAATTTTAGCAACCTGATTTAGTTTAGTTTGACTTGCATTTAAGCTTAAAGTTTCGTTGTCTTTTATAGTTGCTGAAATTTCGGTACGGAAATTACTGCCATTTCCGGTTTGAATGTGAATTGTGTGATTTCCAACAGGAGCTTCTAATGTGAAATTTCCATCAGAATCAGAAGTTGTGTAATAGATTTTGTATTTTTCATCAAATGTGAAAACAGATGCACCTCCGATAGATTTGCTCCCGTTTTGCGACATTACTCTTCCGGAGATTTTACCGGTTTTTATAGTGTTGTCAACAGTGATTTCTGCCGGAGTTTCAGAATCAGACCTACAAGATCCAAGTGATAAAAGCAGAATGAGAATAAAGAATAAGTTGAGATTTTTCATAGAATTTGGTTTTAAATTAAGAATACTAAATTAATTAAATTATTATTGATTTGATTGTATTTTTAAATTAATTTTAAATATTTGTTAATTATTAATCTTGAGTATTGTGAAAAATTCTTATTTTATTAGGGTTGTGGTGAATTTTAATTTATTAAATTTGTTTTAATGAAAGACGAAATAAAAGATACCAAAAGTTTTTTTCAGGAAACGAGTGAACAGCTTTACATTTATGTAAGCAAAATTTCACCTACGGGGCTCGACTGGGTTTTTCATATCATCGTGAAGATGGCATTGCTGCTTGGAATTTTCCTGTTGCTTGATTTTATTTTCAAGATAATCATCAATTATACTTTTAAGTTTTTCCGTAACGAAGAAAAATTTCCCGTTATAAAATCTATTTACAATTCAAGGATTACCAATTCCCTTGCTCATTTTGTAGCATTGGCAACGATAGGATCTTTGCATGAGTCAATTTTTGTGGGAGCTTTAAAAAATACCACTATTTTTATTCACAGATCGGTTAATCTAGGTTTGGTACTGATTCTTGCAGGAATGTTGTATCGTTCTTTAACTGGTTTTAGAAGCTATTTTACGATAAAACAAGATTATTACAAAGTGATGGCAATTAATGCGATTTCTGAAACGGTAAAAATTCTCGGTATTTTCATTTTTACTATAGTAAGCATCTGTGTGATTTTTGGGATTAAAGGAACAACGATTGTCGGGAGTTTAGGAGCAATTACAGCAGTTTTGGTTTTGGTGTTCAGAGATACAATTTTAGGTTTTGTTACCGGAATTCACGTTGCTACTTCCAAAAGTTTAAAAGTTGGTGATTGGATCGGAATTCCAAAATATAATATTGAAGGAAATATTTTAGATATAAGCTTGCTGACCACAAAAATTTCAAATTTTGACAAAACAATTTCTTCGATTCCAACGTATGATTTGCTGACTACTGAAATTAAAAATCTTCAGGTAATGTCGGAATCAAATACCCGAAGAATAAAAAAATCAATAGTTTTTAACATTACATCATTTAAATTTTTAAATGATGAAGAAATTGAAAAACTAAAAGACATTAATCTTATTTCGGATTATTTAAATCAAAAAATTTCAGAAATCAATCAGGAAAAAGCTTCAATTGAGCATCGAGATAAAATTATCAACGGAAGACAGTTGACCAATATCGGAGTTTTCAGGCATTACGCTCAAAAATACCTTGAAAATGATCCCGAAATCGATAAAGAAAGTCCAATAATGGTTCGTCAACTGGAAATTACAGCTCAAGGACTTCCGATGGAAATCTATTGTTTTGCAAATGATTCTAAATGGGTGCGTTTTGAACAAATTCAGGCTGATATTTTTGACCATTTGTTGGTTGCTTCAAAGGAATTTGATCTTCAGGTTATGCAGATTGGCTTAAAAGTCTAATCTGTATTAAAAGCACATTTGTAAAAACATGAAAAATATTGTATCTCATCAAAATGCGGAACAGTTAAATTTCATCATGCTTTTGTTGGCTGCACTAATATCTTGTGTACTTCCATTCGATACTTTTTTATTTTCTTACGCTGTTTTGGGGCCATTACATTATTTAACAGAATTGCATTGGTTAAAAAATAAAGATTTCTTTGTTCCTAAAAAAACAGTAAAAATCTTTGTCTTATTATTTGTCGCACTGTCGCTTTTTTTATTTTTAAATTATATCAGTATTTTCAACTTATACAGCATAAATAATGGTTTTTTTGTCGGGTTTTTATTGTCTGCGTTTTTTCTTATAAGTATTTACTTTATTTTTAAAACTAAATCAATATTGATTAAAAGCTTAATGATTGCAACTTTATTGTTTTGTGTAATTCTTTACTTTTTTAAACCCAGTGTCATCATTCTTTTTGGTTTATTTCTGCCTACAATTATTCACGTTTATGTATTTACAGCAATGTTCATGATAATGGGATATCTTTCAAGTCCCAATAGATTGGGTTTACTGAGTATTGTAATTCTTTTGGCTGTGCCATTTTTTATTTATTTTCTTCCTGTAGAAAATTTAGCTTTGGAGAGATCAAGTGCACAAAATTTATTTAATCTTACCGGGTTTAAACCTATTAGTCAATGGTTGGTTTTTTTTATTGGTAAAACAGAAACTGCAGCACTAATCATAAAAGTACAGATTTTTATAGCTTTTGCTTATACTTACCATTATCTGAATTGGTTTTCCAAGACTTCTGTCATAGGATGGAGTCGGTCTTTGGAGCCAAAAAAGATGGTTTTAGTTGCAGGGATTTGGATTTTATCAATAGCTTTGTACCTTATAAATTATCAAACGGGCTTGTTGTTTCTTTTCGTATTGAGCATGATTCATGTTTTAGCAGAATTTCCTCTCAATGCAATATCTTTTAAGACCGTTTTTCAAAAATTGTTCTCTAAATGACAAAACTAAGTGTAAACATTAATAAAATTGCAACCATCAGAAACGCTAGAGGAGGAGAAACTCCAAGTGTGACGGAAGCTGCAATCAAAATTCAGGAATTTGGTGCTCATGGAATTACCATTCATCCAAGACCAGATGAAAGACACATTACGAGAAAAGATGTGTACGATTTAAAGCCATTGGTAACAACCGAATATAATATAGAAGGAAATCCACACCGAGATTTTATCGATATGGTTCTAGAAGTAAAACCTGAACAAGTGACTTTGGTTCCCGATGCCGATGATGCAATAACATCAAATGCAGGTTGGGATTGTGAAAAAAATATGGATTTTCTAAAATCTGTAATTACAGAATTTAAAAATGCGGGAATCAGAACTTCAATTTTCTTAGATCCCAATCCTGAAATGGTAAAATTTGCTGCGGAAACAGGAGCCGACAGAATTGAACTGTACACTGAAGCTTATGCATCAAATTATTCAACAAATAAAGAAGAAGCTATCAAACCTTATATTGAAACAGCTATTGAAGCTGAGAAATTCGGATTAGGAATCAATGCTGGTCACGATTTAAGTTTAGAAAATTTAAAATATTTTGCAGACAATATCCCAAATCTTTTGGAAGTTTCCATCGGTCACGCTTTGATTTCTGAAGCGTTGTATATGGGAATGGAAAATACAGTTCAGGCGTATTTGAAGAGATTGGCAAAATGGTAGAATTAGAAACTATAGGTTAAGGTATTAAAAGTTAGTAAGAGAGTTTGCATACTAACTTCTAATATCTAATTTCTAACATCTTAAAAAAATATGGAAATCTTACATTCAAAAATATTCGGCGAAAACTTATCGTCAACACCGCTTTTAGTATTTCACGGTTTGTTTGGAATGCTTGATAATTGGGGAAGTTTCGGAAAAGAATTGGGAGAATTTTTACCCGTTCATTTAATTGATTTACGTAATCATGGCAGAAGTTTTCATTCTGAAAGTATGTCTCACGATGATTTAGCTAATGATATTGCCAATTACATGAATCATTATGGAATTGAAAAAGCCCATGTTTTAGGGCATTCTTTAGGTGGAAAAGCCGTGATGCAATTCGCTATAAATTATCCTGAAAAAGTTGATAAACTAACTGTTGTCGACATTGGACCAAAAGCATATCCTCCGCATCATCAGGGAATTATGAAAGCATTAGAAACGGTAAACTTTGATGAGGTAAAATCACGAGGTGAAGTAGAAACCGTTTTAACGCAATACATTCCTGAAAAATCTACCATTCAGTTTTTAGCTAAAAATCTGTATTGGGAAGAAAATGGGGATTTTAAAAAATTAAACTGGAGATTTAATCTGAAAACATTGTCAGAAAAATACAATCAGTTTGTATCAAATGCTATTAAATTTGGAGTTTTTGAAGGTGAAACATTGTTCATTTCAGGTGAGAAATCAAATTATATTTTGCCACAGGATGAGTTTGCCATCAAGCAGCAGTTTCCAAAAGCTCAATTTGTAAAAATAAAAAATGCTGCACACTGGGTTCAGGCAGATAATCCGGTTGATTTTGCAATCGTTGTGAAAGAATTTTTAGGATTATAAGCTAAGTCAAATGTATTCTTTGATGCCATCTAATTTTCAGTTTAAAATTTAGGTGAAAAATATGTTTTATGACTTTTGTAGTAAAATAAATCCATCTTTTTCTGTTATATTTATGCAAATTTGCAAAACCATTAAAATCAATCTCAATCTATGGTCTTCGTAACAGGTGCAACAGGAATTTTAGGCAGAATCATCGTTCTCGAACTTTTAAAAAAAGGTAAAAAAGTGCGTGCTGCAAAAAGACCTTCGAGCAACATCAATGAAGTAAAACATTCCTATCAATATTTTACAGAGAATTCCGGTGTTTTTTTTGATAAAATTGAATGGATTGATGTGGATTTTGATGACATTCACGCAGTTGAATCAGCTTTGAATGGCGTTACAGAAGTCTATCACTGTGCTGCGAAAGTCAGTTTTCATCCGAAAGATGAAAAAGAAATGAATCACACCAATATCAAGGCGACAGAAAACCTTCTTTTTGCCTGCGAAAATTCTAAGGTTGAAAAATTTCTTCACGTAAGTTCGATTGCAGTTTTAGATTTATTTAATGAAAAAGGAGAGCTTGACGAAAGTTCAGATTTCAACCCTAAAGACGAGCATTCTGCATATTCGATCTCAAAACATCTTTCTGAAATGGAGGTTTGGAGAGCTTCCGCAGAAGGTTTAAATACAATCATTATCAATCCCGGAATGATTATCGGAACGGGAAACTGGGGCAAAAGCAGTGGCGATATTTTTCCGACTTTTGAAAATAACAGCTTCACATTTTCTGGCGGAACGAGTTATGTTGACGTTAGAGATGTTGCCAGAATTTCTATTGAATTAATGGAAAAAAATGCGTTCGGAGAAAGATTTATTATCGTTTCCGAAAACAAAAAATATGCTGATTTAGGTAAGCAAATCAGAACTAAATTAGGTTTAAAAGAAGCTAAAATTCTTTCAAAACCTGCGCTGCAAATGGGAAGAATAGCCAATGTGTTTTTGGGTTGGATGATTCCTCAGCTCAAAATGGCGACAAAATCGAATATTGAATCTGTTTCTTCTTTAAATGTGATTTCAAATCAAAAAATTAAAGAGAAATTAGATTTTCAATTTACTCCCGTGTCAGAAAGTATTGACTTTCATCTCAACAATTATATTAACGACAAAAAGCTGAATAAAAAGTAATGAATCTTGCAGAGGCAATCATCAAAAAAAATGTAGAAAAGCATCCTTTAAAATCAGCAATTGGCTTTAAGAAAAAAGAAGGTGGTTGGAAAGAACTGAGCTGGCAAAAATTCAGTGAAGTTATTTTTAAAACTGCCAACGCACTGAAAGATTCAGGGATTGAGGTGAATGATAAAATCGCTATTTATGCCGATAATTCTGCAGAATGGATGATTTTTGATTTGGCTGTATTGTCGATTGGGGCGATTACCGTTCCGATTTATTCAACCAATAATACCGAACAGGCGGAATTTATTCTTAATGATTCTGGTGCAAAATCAGTTTTAGTGGGAAGTCAGGCTCAATACGATTCTTGTCTGGAAATCTTAAAAAAAGAAAGCACAGGTTTAAAATCAATCATCATTTCTAAAAAAGCGGTTTGGATTAAAAAAGAATTCAGCAGTTTTTATTTGGAAGATTTTATTGCAAAATCGTCACCGAAACTTGATTTTTCAGAAAAGAATGAAGACGATACAGCAACGATTATTTACACATCAGGAACAACAGGAAATCCCAAAGGAGTAATACTTCCCCATGGAAATTTTGTAAAACTTTGCGATGCTCATTTTGAGTTTTTTAGGTTTAAAAACTTTGAAGATGAGATTTCGTTGGCATTTTTACCATTAACACACGTTTTTGAAAGAAGCTGGACCTTGCTGTGTTTATATGGTGGAGCAAGAGTTTATTTCCTGGACGATCCGAAAGATATTGCCAAAGCTTTGGAGGAAGTAAAACCATCAATGATGTGCGTTGTTCCGAGATTTTTGCAGAAAGTGTATGCAGGAGTTTTAGAAAAAGCAGAAGAAGGTTCATCATTAAAAAAGAAAATTTTCAATTGGGCTTTAGAAATTGGAAGTCAAACTGCAGAATTCAAAAGAAAAGACCAGACAATTCCTTTTGGTTTAAAATGTAAAGAAACGGTTGCCGATTTGTTGGTTTTCAGCAAAATAAAAGAAAAATTAGGCGGAAGATTGTGGTTTATTCCTTGTGGTGGAGCATCTTTGTCACCAGAAGTAACACAGTTTTTCGAGTCAATTGATATTCATATTACAGTTGGTTACGGTTTGACAGAAACGACTGCAACTTTAACGGCATTTCCACCAACAAATTTTGAACACGGAAGTTGTGGAAAGCCTTTGCCGGGAGTAGAAATCCGAATTGGCGAAAACGACGAAATTCAGGCAAAAGGAAACGGCATTATGAAAGGCTACTACAACCGACCTGAAGAAACCGAAAAAGTTTTTACGCAGGATGGTTGGTTTAAAACCGGTGACGCAGGAAAGTTTGACGACAAAGGAAATCTTTTTATTACCGACAGAATCAAAGATTTAATGAAAACTTCCAACGGGAAATATATTGCACCGCAGATAATAGAAAATCTTCTGACCAACAATAATTTCATCCAACAGATTGTTTTGATTGCTGAAGGAAAACAGTTTGTTTCGGCTTTAATTGTTCCGAATTTTGAATTTCTGACGGATTATTTAAAAAAGAGAAATATTCCGTTTACCAATTGGGAAGAAATAGTTCAGAAGAAAGAAATCATCGATTTTTATAAAGAAAAAATCAACGAATTTCAAAAGCATCTTTCAGATTTTGAGAAGGTGAAAAAGTTTACTTTAATGCCTGCAGAATTTGAAATCAGCAGCGGAGAAATCACGCCAACTTTGAAGATTAAAAGAAATATTGTGCTGAAAAAATATGCAGACGTTATTGAGAAGATGTACTAATTAGAACTTATTATCTCAGATAAATCACGACTAGTCTGTCATTCCGTAGGAATCTCAACAGTTTTAAGATAAAATAATTTAAATTCCTACGGAATGACAAACATTGTATATCTTAAACTATTAAAATGATTAGGATTGAAAAATAGGTTTATATTTGAAACTAACTATGACAACAAACGAATTTTTAGGAAAAGAAAATTTTACGATACAAAATAAAACAGTTTCAGAAAGCTGTCCCTCAAATATTGCTTTGATTAAATATTGGGGGAAATACAAAGATCAGATTCCGGCAAATCCAAGTATCAGTTTTACTTTAAATCACTGTAAAACCAATACAGAAATGGAGTTTTTTGCAAACGAGCCATTTTCTGTACAGACTTTCCTTTCAGGAAATGAAGAAGTGAAATTTGCTGAAAAAATCGAAAAATACTTCAAGAATATCGAGCAGTACTTACCGTGGATATTAAAAGGAAAATACGTTATCAAAACTGAAAATACATTTCCTCACAGCTCAGGAATTGCAAGTTCTGCATCAGGTTTCGGAGCAATTGCAAAATGTCTGATGACATTGGATGAAGAGTTTTCAGGAAAGACTTCAGAAGATGAATCATTAAGAAAAGCATCGTTTCTGGCAAGATTAGGAAGCGGAAGTGCTTGTAGAAGTTTGTACAATGGATTGGTTGTTTGGGGGAAATCTGATGAGGTTGAAGGGAGTTCAGATTTATTCGCCGTAAAATATTCTGATGATGAAATTCATCCTGTTTTTAAAGATTTTAATGATTGGGTTTTGCTGATTCATGAAGGTGTAAAAAGCGTTTCTTCAACGGTTGGTCATGGTTTAATGAACACAAATCCGTATGCTGAAAGAAGATTTCAGGAGGCAAGAGAAAATTTTGTTCCGATGAAAGAAATTCTGAAATCAGGAAATATGGAAGAATTTATCAAGTTGGTAGAACACGAAGCTTTAACGCTTCACGCCATGATGATGATGAGCGATCCTGCTTTTATTTTAATGAAAACAGGCACTTTGGAAGTCATCAATAAGATTTGGGATTTCAGAAAAGAAACAAATTTACCTTTATTCTTCACTTTGGATGCAGGAGCAAATGTACATTTATTGTTCCCGAATGATGGTTCTGAAGAGCAGATAAAATCGTTTATCGAAACTGAATTATTGCAGCACACTCAGAAAAATGGAGTAGTGAAAGATGTGACGAAGTTTTAAAATGAAAAACAAAAAAAGAATTTTACTCATCAGTTTATTAATAGGTTTTATCTTGATTCTTTGCATGAATACAACTTATAGCAAAGGTACATCTGTAGGAACATGGGGAAGAAATCGAACGATAAACTGGTAATTAAATAAGATAGTATGAATATTATTAAAGATCAAAATATCATCCTTTCAAATTCTGAAACGAAAGATTTTCTTGCCGATGCATTTTACCCTGAAACAGAAAATAAACTTCCCTTAGTCATTTTTGTTCATGGTTACAAAGGTTACAAAGATTGGGGAGCTTGGAATTTAATGGCTGAAAAATTTGCCGAAGCTGGCTTTTTCTTTGTTAAATTTAATTTTTCGCACAACGGAACAACAGTTGAAGATCCGGATAATTTTGCGGATTTAGAAGCTTTCGGAAATAATAATTACACAAAAGAACTTTCAGATTTAAACGTTGTGATTGATCATTTTTCTAAAAAAGAAAAAGTTGATGAAAATAAAATCATTTTAATATGTCATAGTAGAGGTGGCGGAATTTCGATTGTTAAAACCTGCGAAGACATCAGAATTAATGGTTTGATTACTTTAGCAAGTGTTGATTCTTTAGAACGATTTCCGAAAAATGAAGCTTTTGAAAACTGGAAAAATGAAGGAGTTTATTATGTCGAAAACGGAAGGACGAAACAGCAGATGCCGCACTACTACCAGTTTTTTGAAGATTTTGAAACCAATTATCATCGTTTTGATGTTGAGCGCTCGATGGAAATGGCTAAAGCTCATGTTTTGATAATTCACGGGACAAATGATGAATCAGTAAGTTTAAAGAATGCAGAACATCTTCATCTTTTAAATCCGAATACTGAATTGTATTTTGTAGAAAACGCTAATCATACTTTCGGAGCAAAAGAGCCTTGGGAAGGGAAAGAATTGCCAAAAGATTTGGATGAAGTGATAAAAAAATGTATTGAATTTATTACCGAAAAAATAGTAAACGAATAATAAAAGGAGTGAAAAATTTTTACTCCTTTTATTAATATAATTTGGTTTATTTACTCAGAAGTTTCCAAGCTTCAGAAATTTTACTTTCAAGCAAAAACTTCTGAGCTTCCAAATGAATATTTTCATCATCATGACAATCTTCTGAAGGCAAAACCTCAACATTTGCCAACATTCCCAAATCGTTTCCAGTAAAGACGTTGCTGAGTTTTACAGCGTCTGGAAGTCGGTCAAAGCCAATTCCTTTTGTAACCAAAGGTTTTGGAACTTCAAAAAGACTGTTCTCATTGCTTCTTGAATAATAATTTCCACCTAATCTGGCAACCATATCCAATTTTGCTTGGTCTAAATTTCCATCAGAATTCAAATATTCTTCTCTGATGTGAATTTTATGAACTTCACAGATAACCAAGTTTCCTGCACCTCCTTGATCTCCTAAAGATTTTACTTCCAAAACTTTACATTCGAAATTGACAGGGCATTCTGCAATTAATTTAGGCTTAACCAAATCAGCATCTTTCATCGTTAAACCAGATTTGATAAATTCATTCACTCCGTCGCCATATTCTGTAGAAGCCAAAGAAATCTGCTGCACAATCGGAAAATTGACTGTCCCGATTACTACTTCAGAAGTTTCTAAAACATTTTCCAACGTATGCTTCGTTGTATTATCCCGAACTCTTCTGGATGGTGAAAAAATCAAAATCGGTGGCACCGTACTAAACATATTAAAAAAACTGAACGGAGATAAATTACTGTTTCCGTCTTTATCAACCGTTGAAGCCAATGCAATAGGTCGTGGTGAAACGGCTGTTTGCATTATTGTTTGTAGTTGTACAGGAGTTATTTCTGATGGGATTACTGTTTTCATGTTTTATATTTTACCACAAAAGTCACAAAAGCTTTTATGAGTTATAATTTTTAATTTATTAAAGTTCAAAAAAGGTGGTGTGAATAACATCTATACCAAATTTTTAGTAATCATAACAGCATCTCATAATGTTTGTTTACAAAAGTTTCCTGCCCTTGATGATATAAATTTTTCACATTAAAATTGACCAAAATGCCTTTGGGTTTTTGCATTAAATTGATATAGTTTAAGATTTGAGCACGATGAATTTCATTGATTGCCGTTACGGATTTTATTTCTAGAATAATTTGTTCTTCAATTAAAAAATCACAAAAAAAGTCGCAACTAATTTCTTTTCCTTTATAAATAACAGGAACTTTTAATTCAGATTTAAAATTAATGTTTCTTAATCTGAATTCTTCCTCCAAACATTTATGATAAACATTTTCAAGCAAACCAGCACCTAAAATCTTGTGAACTTCAATACAGGCTCCATTAATTTTATAGGTCAAATCTGTTAAGTATGATTGCGTTATCATCACAATTCTTTAATAATTTACGTACAACTTATTTGAACTTTAAAAAGCTTTAAATTTAAACTCTTAAAAAAAACTTTTGTGCCTTTTGTGGTTAAGTCATTATTTAGCAGGAATAATTTTCCCGGAAACTTCCCCGAAACCTACTCTCACCCCATCTTTTTCAGCCCAGGCTTTCATTGTCACAGTATCATTATCATCAATAAATTTTCTTTCCTGTCCGTTGCTTAAAGTGATTGGGTTTTGACCTCTCCATGTTAATTCAAGCATAGAACCGAAAGATTTTGGGTCACTTCCTGAAATTGTTCCACTTGCATACATATCTCCCGCTTCAACATTGCAACCATTTACGGTGTGATGAGCTAATTGCTGAGTCATGTTCCAGTACATGTGTTTGTAGTTGCTTTCGGAAATTAGGTTTTCTTCACCGTTTTCAGGTTGCAAGTAAACTTCAAGATTGATATCGTAATTTTTATCGCCTTCAAATTTTAGATAATCTAAAACTTCAGGATCTTGTGTGGGTGAAGCGGTTTTAAATGGTTCTAAAGCCTCAAGAGTTACCACCCACGGAGAAACCGACGAGCCGAAATTTTTTGCCAAAAATGGTCCTAGCGGAACGTATTCCCACGCTTGAATATCTCTAGCTGACCAATCGTTGAAAATCACCATCCCGAAAATCGCGTCTTCAGCGTCTTTGGTAGAAATACTTTCGCCCATTTCTGTGTTTTTATTCAGAATGAAAGCCATTTCCAGTTCGAAATCCAATTGCTTTGATGGACCGAAAAGTGGCTTGTCTGCATCAGCAGGTTTAGTCTGACCTTTTGGACGGTTAATTTCTGTTCCCGAAACTACGATTGATGAAGCTCTACCGTGATATCCTACCGGTAAATGTTTCCAGTTGGGAAGTAAAGCATTTGCAGGATCTCTGAACATTTTTCCAACATTGGTTGCATGCTCGATGCTGCTGTAGAAGTCGGTGTAATTCGGGATATGAACAGGCATCATCATTTTCACCTGATCTAAATCGTAGAACGCTTCTTCAATGGTTTTTTCATCTTTTGACAAGATAGATCCTTCCAAAAGTAATTCCTGAAGTTTAAGACGAACTGCATTCGTAACTGGTTTTTCAAGCTCTATAAATTCGTTCAGAGTGTATGCTTCGAATACGTTGTCTTCAAGACCTTTTATTCCCTCAAAAAAGCCCAAATCATACAACGTCGCCAAATCGATAATCTGATCTCCGATTCTCGTGCAACAAGCGATAAATTCTTTGTTAAAAACCGCTACTCCAAACGGAATATTATGAATGGAAAAGTCTGAATCTGAATTATATTCTACAAATGATTTCATAATTTTTATTTTTTAATTTGATTTTTTTAACACAAAGTTTACAAATGATGTCATAAATAACTTGTGTTTATTCGTGAAAAATATCAGTGTTATTTGTGTTTAAACAAAGCTATTTTTTAGACGAATTTTTCATTTTTGAAAAAGAAGTTTCATCAATCCATCGATCTTTGCTGTTGATATCGATGAGATATAAAATGTCATCAAGCCTTGTCAGCAAAAGCGTTTTGGTTACAGGAATAGGAACTTTTTTATTTTCAAGCATATCGGCTCTTAGAGAAATAATGTTTTTTCTGCTTCTAACAATATCTCCTGAAAATACGTTTGAAGTACTTTCTCCTGTCGCTTTATCGTCGAATACTTCAACATAAGTTGCTTTTTTACCTTTTATAACGATAAAATTTCTTTCAGTGTGATCCTGAAAATCTTTTATGACAACAAATTTTTTATCATCAATATTTACATTACTCAAATTTTGATTGATCCCTTTTCTTTCTTCCAATTTGGTAAGAATAGCATTCAATGTTCCGTATTGTGCATTGGCAAAAAAAACGGTTCCGATAAGTAATAATCCGCTGAAAAATTTGGTCATAATCCTGTGTTTATAAAAAGTTTTGTCAGGATTTTTTGTCCTGACAAAAACTGTGTTGTTTAATGTTAGATAATTAAAATGAATTGATTTTAAAACATTAAGATATTTTAGTTTTTAAGTATTTTTAAGATTTAGATAAATCTAAAATTAAGCACTTTGCTCAATCAATATCTTTAGAAATTTCCTTAAAAAATCTTAACTAATTAATTCCACTTAATGGTTTAAAGATTCAAATTTTATCTCGTAATTTATTTAATATTAAAGATTCCCTCTTTTTTCCTGTTCTCTTTCTAGAGCTTCAAATAAAGCTTTGAAATTACCAGCTCCGAAACTCTGAGCTCCATGTCTTTCAATGATTTCGAAGAATAGAGTAGGACGGTCTTCAACTGGTTTCGTGAAGATCTGAAGTAAATAACCTTCTTCGTCATGGTCAATTAAAATTCCTAAACTCTGAAGTTTTTTAAGATCTTCATCAATGTGACCCACTCTTTCAGGAACCAATTCATAATAAGCTTCTGGTGGAGCAGAAAGGAATTCTACACCTCTTTTTTTCAACTCAGTAACAGTGTGAATAATGTCTTTTGTAGCAACCGCAATGTGCTGAACACCCTCACCTTCATAGAAATCAAGATATTCTTCTACCTGAGATTTCTTTTTACCTTCTGCTGGTTCGTTGATCGGGAATTTTGCGAAACCGTTTCCGTTTGACATTACTTTAGACATCAAAGCAGAATATTCTGTGTTAATTTGTTTGTCGTCAAAAGAAAGAATGTTTACAAATCCCATTACTTTTTCGTACCACTCAACAGTTGGAATCATTCTGTCCCAGTCTACATTTCCTACGCAGTGGTCAACATACAAAAGTCCTGCTTCTTCAGGCTTGTAATCACTTTCCCATTTTTGGTAACCAGGCATGAAAGCTCCTGTATAATTTTTTCTTTCGATGAACATGTGAACCGTTTCGCCGTAAGTATAAATTCCGGACATTCTTACTTCACCGTGCTCATCTGTCAAAGTTGTAGGCTCTAAATATGGTTTCCCACCTCTTTTTGTAGTTTCTTCAAATGCTGAATACGCATCATCTACCCAAAGTGCCAAAATTTTAACACCATCACCGTGTTTTTTTACATGCTCACTAACTGGAGAATCAGATTTTAAACCTGTAGTAAGGATTAATCTGATTTTTCCCTGCTGAAGAACGTATGATGCACGATCTCTTACACCCGTTTCAGGACCGGCATATGCAACCGACTGAAAACCGAATGCAGTCTTGTAATAATGAGCTGCCTGCTTTGCATTCCCCACATAAAACTCGATATAATCTGTACCGTTGATTGGCAAAAAATTCTCTGCCTGAGCAATTTTTTCGGCAAATGTTAATGTTGACATATTTTCTGTTTTTTACTTTTATTGATGTTGCAAATTACAAAATTCTGCGATAATGTTAAAATTGAAACAAACAACTGTTAGTTAAAGTTTTAATAAAAAAATCAAATGAAATATTGTGCTTGTATTAAAAATTCTTTTGCGTTTTAGTAATATACTTCCCTTTAAAATAATATTCAATATCAAAATATCTCTTTGTTATATTTAAAATTAAATAAATTCCAATATCATATCCACATACCTGTTCCGGAAGAGTAATTCCATCATTTGACCAAATGTCATCGTAGCTTTCTTTAGTGAGAGCACGAAGTCTTTTTCGATCTTTTATTTTTTCTTCTTCTGGTCGACCTGATTTTTTCATTTCAATTGCAATTAAGTTATCATTCGAAATTATTCCACCTCTACTATGGATTATTAAATCACATTGAATTGGTATAATTTCAGTTTCGTTATCTAATATTGTTTTTACCTCTCCTCCTTGTTTGCGATTGTACTCGGCATCTGCATAATAGCCTTCAAGTCCATATTTTTGAAAATTAAACTCAAAATTTAATCCAAGTCTTGCACACAGATTTCTTTCTGCTACTCCATTTAATATATTATCTAAATTTGATTCTAAAAAATGATTGAACGAATCATGAAATAGATTTAATAAATTTTTGTCCATTTTAGGTGTTTTTATTAATTCGCTAAAACTAATGCTTAAATCTCTCATAAGCTGCTCTCTCCAACATTTCTCTGTCATCAGGATGTGCAATACTGATGAGTTCCTGAGCTCTCTGGCGAAGATTTTTTCCATATAAATACACACTTCCGTATTCTGTAACAACCCAATGAATATGACCTCTTGTTGTTACAACTCCGGCTCCCTGTTTCAGGAATGGAACAATTCTGGAAACTCCTCTTTTCGTTCTTGATGTGATGGCGATAATTGGTTTTCCGTCCTCGCTTAAAGCTGCTCCTCTCATAAAATCCATTTGTCCGCCAATTCCGCTGTATTGCATTGTTCCGATGGAATCTGCGCAAACTTGTCCGGTTAAATCTATTTCAATCGCAGAATTAATCGCAACCATTTTATTGTTTCTCATAATATTAATTGGGAAATTCACTGTGCTCACATCGTCAAAAGAGAAAACGGTGTTATCATCTACATAATCGTATAATTTTCTTGTTCCGAAACAGAAACTTGTAATTGTTTTATTATCATTGTAACCTTTGTATTTATTGTTAATGACGTCGTTTTGAATCAAATCAATCACTCCGTCACTCAACATTTCGGTATGAATTCCCAAATCTTTATGATTCCCCAAACATTTTAAAACTGCATCAGGAATAGTTCCGATTCCCATTTGAAGTGTGGATCTATCTTCAATTAATTCGGCAACGTTTTTTCCGACCAACATTTCGTCCGGACCTACTTTTGCACCATAATCAACAGTTGGAAGTTCTTCTTCATGCCAAACCAATTTATGAATTTTGCTGATGTGGATCATTCCGTCACCGTGTGTTCTTGGCATTAAAGGATTAACGATGGCAACAATAGTCTGAGCAGTATCAACAGCGGCTCTCGCAACATCTACAGAAGTTCCCAATGTACAGAAACCGTGTTTATCAGGCGGCGAAACTGTGATAAAGGCAACATCAAGCGGTAAAATGTTTTTCCTGAAAAGAATAGGGATTTCACTTAAAAAAACGGGCACGAAATCTCCACGGTCAGAATTCACTGCATCTCGCACAGGTGTTGAAACAAATAATGAGTTCACGAAAAACTTGTCTTTATATTCTGGTTTTGCAACTTCCACATTTCCTTGTTGTGTGATGGAAACAATTTCTACTTTGTCTAGTCGGTGAGATTGTTTCGCCAATTCGTCAATTAAATGATTTGGGGTACATGCACTTCCATGAAAAAACACACGATTTCCACTTTTTACGGTATATACAGCTTCTTCTGCACTTATATAATTGTACATTTTCTAAAATTTTAAAGGATAGATTTTACGATTTCTTTCTTCCTTTAAAGATAGTTTATCTAATTTTTACAGGCTATTAATAAGAGAAAATATTTATCATGTTTTGGTGAAAATTGAATGAAAAAGGACTGAATTTTAAATTCAGTCCTCAATATATTTTATAATAGATTTAAAGCTAAAAGCCAAAAGCTAATTACATATAGCTGCATTATTCCTGCGAACGGTCTTCTAAACTATGATCTTCACTTTCCAGCCAAGAAGTTTTGTAAGAAGGATCTTCTACTTTTAAAGCTTCTTCAGTAATTTTTAAAGGTCTGAACGGGTCAACCATCACTGCATATTCTTCAGTGAATTTTTTTCCGATACTGCGTTCCATTGCTCCGGGATGAGGTCCGTGAACGATTCCTCCTGGATGAAGCGTGAAATCCATTAAATCGATATGGTTTCGGCTCATAAAATCACCTTCAGTGTAGAATAAAACCTCATCAGAGTCAATATTTGAGTGATTGTAAGGCGCTGGAATTGCCAACGGATGATAATCATACATTCTTGCACAGAACGAACAAACCACAAAATTGTGCGCTTCAAAAGTCTGGTGAATTGGTGGTGGTTGGTGAATTCTTCCCGTAATCGGCTCGAAGTTTTTAATATTAAATTTATAAGGATAAAAATATCCGTCCCAACCTACAACATCGAACGGATGTGTTGCATAGATGAAATCAGTAATCTGATTTTCTTTTTTTACTTTAATTAAGAATTCTCCCTTTTCGTCTTTTGGTCCCACAAAAGTTGGTGTAATAATATCTCTTTCGCAGAATGGAGAATGCTCTAATAATTGTCCAAATTCGTTTCTGTAACGCTTTGGAGTGTAAATAGGAGAGTGACTTTCAACCACAAAGAAAACAGTATCGTCAGAATGTAATTCAACCTGATAAATCGTTCCTCTTGGAATAATTAAATAATCACCAACAGAAAATTCCAGATTTCCAACAAAGGTTTTTAGAATTCCGCTTCCGCTGTGAGCGTATAAAAGTTCGTCGCACTCGGCATTTTTGTAGAAATAATCCATCGATTTTCTAGGCTTCGATAATCCCATTTTCAGGTCGTTGTTCACCATCAAAAACTTTCGGCTGTCCATAAAATCGTCTTCAGGAGTTACATTCATTCCCTTAAACATTCTTGGAGTCACGTTTTTATCAATCGCAATTTTTGGGGTCACATCTTTCGCTTCGCCAATTGACTTGATTTGAGTCGGACGATGAATATGATATAACAACGAAGAAATTCCATGAAAACCTTCGGTTCCGAAAAGTTGTTCGTAATAGAATTTATCTTCCAGAGACTTGAAAATCGTATGCCTTTTCTGTGGGATATTTCCCGACTGATGATATCTCATTTTACTTTTATATGTTGACTCTCAAATTTAATATTTTTTAATGAATTGTGTTGAAAGATTTTTCACTGTGTTTTTTTTGATATGAATCTCCAAGGTTAATAAAATTAGTTTTGGTATTCTAAAAATAAATGTTAGTTTTGTCTAACAATTTTAATTTCATGCAACGAATATTATTTTCTGCTCTTTTTTTATCCTCATTTTGTTTCGCTCAGGAAACATATAGTTTAACTGTAAGTCCTTCTAAAAAAACAGATTCAATAAAAGCTCCTGTTAAAAAAGAAATTAAGACGAGAGATATTGATGATGTTGTGATTACAGGAACTTTGAAACCTGTCAGCAAATCAAAAAGTCCGGTTGCAGTGGAAATTTACAGTCAAAAATTTTTCCAGAAAAATCCCACTCCGAATATTTTTGAAGCGATTGCGATGGTAAATGGTGTAAAACCTCAGCTTAATTGCTCCGTTTGTAATACGGGAGACATTCACATCAACGGATTGGAAGGACCTTATACAATGATTTTGATTGATGGGATGCCGATTGTAAGTTCACTTTCAACAGTCTACGGGTTAAGCGGAATTCCAAATAGTTTGGTGGACAGAATTGAGGTTGTAAAAGGCCCGGCTTCGTCATTGTATGGCTCTGAAGCGATGGGCGGAGTGATTAATATTATTACAAAAAATGCTTTGACAGCTCCGAAATTAAGTGTCGATGTAATGACAACAAGCTGGGCAGAAAATAATGTTGATTTTTCAACGAAATTTAACATAAATAAAAATATTGCTTCATTATTAAGCCTAAATTATTTTAATTCTACCAAAAGATTTGACGAAAATAATGACAATTTTACGGATGCAGCGTTACAAAACAGAATTTCGATTTTTAATAAATGGAATTTCCAGCGAAAAGAAAATCGATTGGCAAGTTTTGCGTTGAGGTATTTATATGAAGACCGTTTTGGTGGAGAAATGCAGTGGAATAAATCCTATCGTGGAAGTGATGAAATTTACGGAGAAAGTATTTATACCAATCGAGTCGAAGCTTTTGGAATCTATCAATGGCCAATGAAAGAAAATATTGTGACTCAGTTTTCGTTTAATTTTCATGATCAAAATTCTTTTTACGGAAGTAACCCTTTTCTGGCGACGCAAAAAGTAGCTTTTACGCAAACCTATTGGGATAAGAAATTGGGAAATCATGATTTGATTTTAGGAGCTACTTTTAAGAAAACCTATTATGATGATAATACGCCCGGAACATTGTCTAATGACGGATTGCTAAACGAACCGATGAAATCCCCGATTTTCGGACTATTTATTCAGGATCAGTGGGAAATTAACGAAAAAAATACATTGTTAATCGGTTACAGATTCGATTATGATAAAATTCATCATGCGGTACATTCACCGCGTTTTGCTTGGAAGTTTTCGCCCAATCCTTATCATACGTTGAGATTCAATTTTGGAACGGGCTTTCGTGTGGTGAATTTGTTTACAGAAGATCATGCAGCTTTGACAGGCTCACGTGATGTTGTTATTAAATCAAATTTAAAACCTGAAAAATCGATCAACGGAAATTTAAATTATATTTGGAAAATTCCTGTTGGGGACAAATTGCTTAATCTTGATGCTTCTGCATTTTATACCTATTTCAGCAATAAAATTGTTGGTGATTTTGATACAGATCCTCAGAAAATTATTTACGATAACCTTCAAGGTTATGGGATTTCGAGAGGAGCTTCTTTGAATTTGGATTATACTTTTAATTTTCCATTAAGTATCAATTTGGGTGTAACATATCTTGATGTGTACCAAAGATTTGATGATGACAGACAAAAATCACAACAGCTTCATGCTCCAAAATGGAGTGGAACGTACAATTTAACCTATAAATTTCCGAGTAATTTGACGATTGATTTTACAGGACAGTTTTACGGACCGATGCGATTGCCTGTTTTACCGAATGATTATCGACCCGGATATTCGCCATTTTATAATTTAGCCAATATTCAGGTTTCGAAAAGTTTCAAATCAGGATTTGAAGTGTATTGCGGAATTAAAAATCTGTTCAATTTCACACCGAAAGATCCATTGATGCGACCGTTTGATCCTTTTGATAAAAATGTTGATGACCCGATTAATAATCCCAATTATTATACTTTTGATACAACTTACGGATACGCTCCTATGCAAAAAATACGAGGTTTTCTGGGTGTTAAATATATTTTAAAATAATGATATATGAAATTTTACCACAAAAGAAGTAAAAGAAATGATTGAAAAAATAGATATTCAAAAGCTTACAAAATGCAAAATTTTAAACATTATGCTTTTATCAACTTTTAAATATCTTAGAAAGGTTTGAAAATCTTTTTTCTCTTTTGCGGTAAAAATAAAATCATAAAATTTATGAAATGAGAATCTTAACGATATTTTTATTTTTAATGTTTGTGCCGTGTTTTTGTCTTTCGCAGATGAAAACAGGCACTTTTTCGGATTTGGAAATTCAGCAAAATGATAATCCGAAGCCGATTATTATTCATATTTATACGAGTTGGTGCTCAGTTTGTAAAATTGAGTCTTTTAACTTAAATAAAGATAAAGATTTGGTTAAAACAATGAATGAAAATTTTTACTTTATCAATTTTGAAGCAGAAAAAACAAAAGAGAAAATCAATTTTCAAGGGCAAGAATTTAATTATTTACCAAACGGAAATTCAGGAATTCATGAGCTTGCTTTGGCTTTATCTAAAAAAAAAAGTCAACCGATTTATCCTTTGTGGATTATTTTAGATAAAGATCAGAATCTTATTTATTATCACGAAGGTCTATTTAAACTTGAAAAATTAAAGGAAAAGTTGACAGAAATTTTTGAATTGTAATTTTATATTATTGACAGCTTTAATTTCCAAACTTATATTGAGTTTTCTCATAGATTCGGGAGATTTTACGGCTGTTTTTTATTACTTAATAATCTGCAAAATCAACCTAATCTGTGAGAGAAAATTATTTTAACAAAACGGCAACAATCCCCAAAATCGCAGGTAAAGCCTGTACAAAAAAGATTTTTTTCGTGGCTGAAACTGCACCATAAATTCCTGCAATCGCTACACAACTCAAGAAAAACAAAGCAATATTCGTTTGCCATTTCGGGTCTTCAATAAAAAAAGACCAAATTAATCCTGCAGCCAAAAAACCATTATACAATCCTTGATTGGCAGCTAAACCTTTTGTAGGTTTAAACATTTCTGCGGGTAAAGCAGCTTTGAAAACTTCTTTTCCTTTGGTTTCCCATGCAAACATTTCCATCCAGAGAATATATAAATGCTCTAAAGCCACAACTGCAATAAGAATTTTAGCAACAATTTCCATGATTCGATTTTTATCATTGTAAAACTAAAAAAATAAAGTTAAGTTTGAGTATTCAATTTCAAAAATGGAAACTTTCAAGGCACATTTAGATAAATTTATTACTATTAATGACGAAGAATTTGCTTCTGTTCTTTCTTTTTTCAAAGTTGTGGAAGTTAAGAAGAAACATATCTTAATGAATGACGGCGAAATTTGTCACTCAATGTATTTTGTAGTTAAAGGTTGTCTGAGAAAGTTTTTTGTCAATGAAAAAGGAGTCGAACGAACCACCGAATTTGCCATCGAAAACTGGTGGATGACTGATACTTTTGCTTACGAACGACAAATTAAATCCAACTTTTGCATTCAATCGGTTGAGAAATCTGTTATTCTTGAAATTAATCTTCAGACTCAGGAAGAATTGTTGAAAAAACATCCCGTGATGGAACGTTATTTCAGAATGATCTACCAAAGAGCGTATGCTGCTTCAGAAAGACGCATCCGTTATTTGTACGAACTTAGTAGAGAGGAATTGTATGTGCATTTCAGCACGTTATATCCTTGGTTTATTCAGAGGATTCCACAATATTTAATTGCCTCTTTTTTAGGTTTTACTCCGGAATATCTGAGTGAAATCAGAGCAAAATTACGTTCTTAAACCAGTTTAAGATTTTTGCGGTTCCTATGTCGCAACTTTGTCATGTAATTAAAGCAAACATCATGACGCCAAAAATAGTTCATTATCCACAATTATTTTTAAGACTCGCTATCTCGGTAGCAATGCTTTCCGCCGTAGCAGATCGATTCGGATTTTGGGGAAAAAATTCTGCTTGGGAGAACTTTGAGAATTATACAAAGCAACTCACGTTTTTTCTTCCTGAAAGTTTAAGCGTTTTTTCAGCGTACTCTGCTACTTTTTTAGAAATTTTGTTTCCATTCATGCTGATTTTAGGTTTCAAAACTAAAATTGCCTCTTATGGAATCGGATTTTTATTACTGATTTTCGCTTTATCGATGACCGTTTCATTAGGTGTAAAAGCTCCTCTGGATTATTCAGTCTGGATAGGAAGTGCAGCTGCATTTTTATTGGCAGGTCAGGAGAAATATTCATTCAGTATTGATGAACTTTTAGCGAAGAATAATTAATTTTTTTGGGCAGCAAAGAACTTCTTTCGTAAACTTCGATAAAGCGTTCGCTTCATCTCGTTTATGCTTTCCACTCCCAATCTTTTTTCGATGGCTTCGGTAAGCTCAGCCATCAAAAAAAGGATTTCCGTTCAAGTCGGGCTGCAACATGATTTCACAGAATAACAAATTTAGTAATATAACAAAAACAGACAGTAATGAGTACACGTATTAAAATCTTAAATGCCAATTCAGAATCTTACAAAGCAATGATGAATCTGGAAATGACTTTACAAAACACTTCTTTAAGCAACATTCAAAAAGAATTAATCAAAACGAGAGCATCACAAATCAATCAATGTGCATTTTGTTTGGATATGCACACAAAAGATGCTTTAAAATATGGTGAAACAGCGCAAAGACTTTTCCTTTTAAATGCTTGGAGAGAAACAGATTTATTCACGGAAGAAGAAAAAGTAATTTTGGCAATGACCGAAGAAATCACTTTAATCAGCCAGAAGGGATTAACTGATGAAACGTACGAAAAGGCAACTCAGTTTTTTGACGAAGAGCAAATAAGAACTATCATTATGGCGGTAATTACGATCAATATGTGGAATAGAATTGCAATTTCTACACATTTACAAGTGCCAAAATAATAGAATAATTGGTTTGAAAAAAATAGCTTCTCAGATTCTGAGAAGCTATTTTTTATTTTAAATAATCTGAGTTAAATAAATCTGAGGTTTTTCCTGAAGTTTTTCATCAACCAAAGCTCCGAAAGCTTGAATGTAAGATTGTTGATTGTGGTCTGCTAAACCTTCTTCACTTTTCCAGATTTCGTAGAAAACGAATTGATTTTTATCTTCAATTCCCTGATGAAGCGTGTACAATTCGTTGGCTTCTTCTTTTCGGGTTTCAGTTACCATATTTTGAAGAACTTCCAAAACTTCGTTTCTGTATTCTTCTTTTGACTTGATAATGGCAGTTAAATAAATTTTCATCAGACTAATTGTGGTTTTAATTCATTTTCAAAAACGGTTTTAACGTGTTCTCTATACAATTTCATATCACGTTCAATATTTGCATTTTTTTCAACGTCATGAAAGTGAAAACTTTCCATTTTTTCTAAAGAAACAAAGGCGTTCATTCTGTGAAAACCAAATAACGCTCCTTCATCAACACTTGTTTCATTGAAAAATTCTCCCGGAAGTGTAAAAGCCGTTTCTGGAGCATTCCAGCTTGTGGTAACCATGTATTTTCTTCCACCCAACATTCCGCCGGTTCCGTAGTTGATTTTCGGATTTTCTGAACTTCTGCCGTCACTCATATAAATTCCTTTTGCATGACCTGCTGTGAAAACTTCATCAATATATTTTTTGAAACCATTTGGCAATTGAAACCACCAGATTGGCGTGTGATAAATGATGAAATCTGCCCAAACGAATTTTTCTACTTCTGCATTTTTATCAAAACCTTCATCTACGGTTGTCACTTTTACTTCTACATTTTCAAAGTTTTTTAAAACTTCAAGTGTATTTTCTGCAATAGTCTGATTATATTTTCCTCCGGAATGTCCAAAGTTTTGTGCACCGTTGATAACTAATACTTTTTTCATTGTTGTATGATTGTTTAAATTTATGATGCAAAGTTATGTTGGAGTTTTGTATAATTAAAATAATATAATTTATACCTTTGTATTATAATTCTGATGAATCAAGAAGTGAATAGTGAATTGTTAATTTACTTCGCTTGTGAATTTATGAGAATTGAAAATTGACTGCAAAGCAAATTTACAATTGATACAAAAATTATGGTAAATCTTGAATGGTACAGAACTTTTAAAGCAATATATAAAACTGGAACTTTAACAGGAGCGGCAGATTCTCTGTTCATTTCACAGCCAGGAGTTAGTCTGCATTTAGGTTCTTTGGAAGCTTATGTTGGGTATAAATTATTCGACAGAACCGGGCGAAAAATGATTCCGACAGAAAGGGGGAAGGTTTTATTTAATGCGATTTTAGAACCATTAACTAAATTGGAAGAAGTTGAAAAAAACTTCCAGAAATCTACCGAAAAAACCACTCCGACAATTAGTGTAGGAATGTGTTTTGAAACCTTTCAGACCACTTTAGAACAGTATGTTTCAACGTTAGACTTTAATCTGATTATTAATTTTGGTGAATATCCTGAAATGCTAGATCAATTAGATAAAGGAATTTTAGATTTAATCATTACACCCAAAAAAGGAACTTCTCCTAATATTTTACACGAAGCGTTTTCATCTGAACAAATTATTTTGGTAGGTGGAAAAAATGTTGATACAGATAATTTTAAAGAAGTTTTAAAAACTAAAGACTTTCAAAAAATAGAAGAATGGCTAAAACAAGATAAATGGTATGGAACAACTGGAGATATGGAACATCTTTTCCAATTTTGGCTTCAGAATTTCGGGCATAAACCTAATTTTCGACCGAATTATATTGTTCCGAATCTCAACTCTATTATTCGTTGCTTGAAAGGCGGAAACGGTTTGGCGGTAGTTCCTGGTTTTTTATGTAAGGATGAGTTGGAAAGCGGTGAGGTAAAATTGATTTGGGAAGGTGAAAAAAAATTAGAAAATACTTTGTATTTCGGATGCAGAAAAAAAACGATGTATCAAGCAGAAATTGATCATATTAAAAGTCTTTTTAGACAAGTGATGGATGGAATATAATGTAAAAGTGGGGTGTTGGTCACAATGTAAATAAATATATTGTTTTTAGTTCTTGTAAATTAATTATTAATCCTCTGTCACAACAGTATCTCGTTCCCCGTCTTCTTGTTTTCCTTCCTCAATCATTTCCTCGGCTTCCTGTTTTTCTTCAGAATCGGCTGTTTCAATACGCTCTTCCTGTTCATCATTTTTATGATCGATAAAAAACTCACAATAAACCGGAAGGTGGTCTGAGCCAAAGTTTTCAAGCGTTTTTAATTCCTCAATAAAAACATCTTCACTGTGAAACATCAAATCAATCGGAAATCTGAATAACCTATATTTTGCATGAAAAGTTGATACAAATGCACGACCAATTCTAGGATCAATCAATTCGCTTGTTTTTCTGAATAAAATGGAAGATTTAGACCATGCGACGTTATTGAAATCTCCAACAACAATCACGGGTTTTTTAATTTCAATAACTCTTTTTCCCGTACTTAACAAGTCGCCGTCTCGCTCTTTCGAAGTTTCTTCTTCTGTCGGACTTGGAGGTGGCGGATGAACTCCGAAAAATACAAACTCAAAACCGTCTTCTGTCTTTAAATGTGCTTCAATAGAAGGAATGTCATCGGCTACAAAATAATGAGTTTTTGAGTCTTCGATTTTTATTTTTGAATAAAAATGCATTCCGTACGTGTTTTCAAGAGTCACTTTATGATGATACGGATAGTCTTTTTCTAAAACCTGCAATGCTTTTTCCCAATGACTGTCGCTTTCCATCGTTAAAAACATTTCTGGCTTGTTTCGTTTGATTAAATCAATAAAACGGTCAAACTCTTTATTAAACTGATAAATATTTGCCGAAATAAAATGAATTTTTTTTGAAGAATGAGAATTTCTCTCATGTTTTTTTACCGGATAAAGCGGAGTGTATTTAATCAAAATAATTCCGTGATAAACAAATAGTGCCAGTAAAAAACCTTGAAAATACCAAAAGTAATCAATAGAATCTTTGATAAAAAATCCGAAAACAAATGTGAATAAACTGATGTATGTTACCTGAATTTTACCAAAATCTGGAACTCTGAAAATCCAGTGTTGACTTGGGATTTTTGGTAAAGCAGCGAAAATGAATAATAAAGAAATTAAAATATAGTAAATGATCGGCATATACGTTCAATAAAGAGATAAAATTAAGATATTTTGTCTTTATCTACATGAAAATATTTTTTAAATTAAATTATTAATATAAATTCAAGCTTGAAATTCATTAATTTTAAACTTCAATACCCCGACAAATGAAAAAAGTGTTTTTAGTTCTCGTTTTATTTCTACATTGTCTATGTTTTGGTCAGAATTTAGAAGAAAATCTAGTAAAAGAAACCATTAATAATCTCTTTACAGGAATGAAAAATGCGGATGCTAAAATGTTAAGCTCTGCATTTTCAGAAAATGCAATTCTACAAACTGTTTCAAAAGATGGAACGATTAAAACGGATGATCTGAAAATTTTTTTCACTTCTGTATCAAACTCTTCTAAAAATGATTTAGACGAAAGAATAAATTTTGTTTCCATTCAAATTGATGGAAATCTTGCCAGTGTTTTTACACCGTATGAATTTTATTTTAAAGGAAAATTTTCACATTGTGGTGCGAATAGTTTTCAGTTGGTAAAACAAAATAATATCTGGAAAATTCAATATTTAATCGATACAAGAAGAAAGGAAAACTGTAAAAAATAAGTTAAATGAAATCGCCATGATTTGCAGACTGAAACATCAATGAAAATGACGCGATTGCATATGACCTATAAAAACAATAAAATCTACATGAAAATTCATCACATCGCAATTATTTGCTCAGATTACGAAGTTTCAAAAAAATTCTATACCGAAGTTTTAGAATTAAATATTATCCGTGAAGTCTATCGTGAAGAACGGCAGTCTTACAAACTTGATTTAGCAATCGGAGAGCATTATGTAATTGAACTATTTTCATTTCCAAATCCTCCAGAACGACCTTCAAGACCTGAATCTTGTGGTTTGAGACATTTGGCTTTCTCCGTAGAGAACGTTAATGAAAAAAGAGATGAATTAATTGAAAAAGGTTTAAGCTGTGAAGAAATTCGTATCGATGAATTTACCGGAAAAGAGTTTTTCTTTACGCAAGATCCTGATCAATTGCCATTGGAGTTTTATGAATCTTAAATCATTTATCAATCATCGATTATCAATTATAATCAATGCGCATAACCCGTAAAGAAACTCACCGCCATAATTGCTAAAACAATCGAAGAAATAATCACATAAACGTAATCTTTCTCTTTCAAATAACCGATCAAGGCAAAGATGATTCTCATCAAAGGTGTGAAAATCAACATCAGAATTCCGAGTTGGATGATTGCCATTCCTTCTCCTTTGCAAAGGGTTTCCCAAAAATGACTCCAAACTTTTTCGGAAGAAGTTCCCATGTCGAGAAGTCTGTATTTTTTTGGCATTTCAAAACCTTCCAAGAAAAGTTTTACAAAACCAATCAATGAAGTGATAACCGATAAAATAACGCCTAAGCGAAGAAGATTTCCTACCGAACGGTTCAGATCAACATCTGTGAAATTTTTTCTCATTTGAAGTTGCTGCTAATACCGTTATACATCATATAAATTGAAAGAATCGTAATCACAATTGCGAAAAATGTCTTCAGTTTCTTGGTTTTTGAAACCATTAAAGTTTTAGATCCTATAAAACTTCCCACAACAACACCTACTAAAACAGGTGCTACAATTACAGGAATAATTTCACCTCTTTGGAAATAAATCAATGAACTTGCTACTGCAGTTACACCAATCATGAAATTACTGGTCGTTGTAGAAACTTTAAAAGGCAATCTCATCATATTATCCATTGCCAAAACTTTCAAAGCACCTGAACCGATTCCCAAAAGTCCGGACATTGCACCTGCAAACATCATCATGAAAAATCCTGGGACTGTATTTCTCGCAGCGTAGCTTTTCACAACACCTTTATCGGGGAAAGTTCCGTATAATTTGAGTTTATCTTCGAGACTTCCTTTAATTAAAGATTCCTGATGATCGGGTTTTCCTTTTAGGTTTAAAATAACAGTAAGCAAAAGGATGCTTGCGAAAATAATTCCAATCGTATTCGGATTTAGCATTCCTGAAACCAAAGCTCCTGCAATCGCACCGGAAGTTGTGGCAATTTCTAAAAACATTCCGATTCTCATGTTGGTAAAACCTTCTTTCACAAAAGCTACGGCTGCTCCGGAAGAAGTTCCGATTACCGAAATTAGTGACGCACCAATTGCATAATGCATAGGAACGCCGAAACCAAGCGTTAATAAAGGGATAATGATAACTCCTCCTCCCAAACCGGTAAGTGAACCTAGAAGTCCGGCCGAGATAGCGCCAAGAAAAAGAATAATAATCTCCGACATGCTACAAATATAAAACTATTGCGGTTTTCGGGCAAACATTAACTCAAGATTATTTTTTGCCGTATTTTTGCACCATGGAAACTTCTTTAAAACTGTTTTACATCATTCTCGGAGCGACTCCGAAAGGTAGAAATATTGAGCAGCATGATGTCTTTTTCGGAATTGCAGAAAATCTAAAAGATCTTGTTCCCGTATTAAAAGATTTCTGGCCGGAAGCAAAAGGGAAAATTCATATTGATGCGTATCAGGAAGTGAAATTTGCAGATGGATATGAAATTTCTGTTGAACTAAAACAATCTTCCGATAACGAAGAAAAGTTATTTTTTGTAAATCTTGGCGGTTACAAAGCAGAGCATTTTAAAGAATTTCACGAACAGCATTTGATGGTTGGAAAAACTTTGGGTGAAGTTGTTAAAAAATCAAAAGCTACAGAGTTTTACCAGACGATGGGTTTTAAAGGAGCCGGAAGTCATATTGATGAAAAATATGGTGTTGATATCGACGATATCTTCAGTGTTACTGAGATTCTACCAGAATCAATGAAAGGAAAATATTCACTAAAAATCAAAAAATCAGAGCAGGAAAATCAGGAAAACTATACTTTCCTTGGCTATCTTATGATTGATAAGATTAAATAAATTTTAAAAATAAATCTACTAATAGAATGAAAATAGGAATTTTAGGAGGCGGTCAGTTGGGACGAATGCTGATTCAGGAAGCCTTGAAATACGATGATGAATTTTACACTCTAGATCCGGCTTCAGATGCGCCTTGTCACAATATTTCACATTTTACACAAGGAAGTTTTAATGATTTTGAAACCGTCTTAAATTTTGGTCAGGGCAAAGATGTTGTGACGATTGAAATTGAGCATGTAAACGCAGATGCTTTGGCTGAACTTGAAAATCAGGGCATCAAAGTAGTTCCGAATTCTCAGATTATTAAAATTATCCAACAAAAAATTCTTCAGAAGAAATTTTATGAAGAAAATAATATTCCAAGTCCTGAATTTGAAATTATGGACGGAAGCTCAGATGAAATAAAAATGCCACTTCCTTTCGTGCAAAAAATGAATACTGGAGGTTATGATGGAAAAGGAGTTCAGGTAATTCGTACCAACGAAGATATGAAAAACCTTTGGATTCAGGATTCAGTTCTTGAAAAATTGGTTGATATTGATAAAGAACTTTCGGTAATTGTTGCTAAAAACGAAAACGGAGAAACACAAACTTTCCCTGTAACGGAAATGGTTGCAGACCCGAAATTAAATTTACTTGATTTTAATATTTGTCCGGTTCATTTGACTGAGGATATTGAAAATCAAATTTATGCAATTACAGATAAGTTTCTTGCGGCAGTCAATTCTCCGGGATTGTTTGCGATTGAACTGTTCTTAGATAAAGAAGGCAAAGTTTGGGTAAATGAAACAGCTCCAAGATTGCATAATTCTGGACATCAAAGTCAGGAAGGAAACGCTAATTCTCAGTTTGAACAAATGTATCGTGTGGTGAAAAATTTACCTTTAGCGGATACAGATGCGATTATTTACAGCGGAATGCTGAATTTGGTAGGTGCAGAAGGTTTCTCAGGAAAGGTAATTTATGAAGGAATGGAAGAGGTTTTGAAATTACCAGAAACCTACATTCATCTTTATGGAAAAACAGAAACCAAACCCGGAAGAAAAATGGGACACATCAATGTTTTGGCAGATTCTAGAGAAGAATTGATGGAGAAGTTGATTCAGGTAAAAGCAATGGTGAGAGTGATTGCTTAATGCTTTTAAAATATATTGAGAAAGACTGCTTTTGAGCAGTCTTTTTTATTATCAGCAAAAAATATTTGAATTTTACAATCGCTCTTTATTTCCGTCAGATAATTTTATTGGTAAAAATACTTTTGGATAATATTTATTTTTATCATCATTCAAATGTCTTAGTAAGTTTATAAAATTTACTCTTTGTTGATAATCATAATTATTATAATCAAAGGTTAAAACCATACAATTGTTTTTTTTATTCGATGAAGAATTTTGATTTATCAAACTTGTAACAGAAATGTTATTTTCTTTTTCGAAATTTTTCACATTATTTACTAAGCCGTTTTTATTAGAACATTCTTCAATATAAATTGGTTTAAAATCTTTTGAATAAGATTTTGCAAAATTGTAAGTATTTGGTTTCTCTAAATATTCTTCTATAATTGTTATACTGTCAACCGTATTTTTAACTCGATCAATTTGATACATCTTATTTTGTCTAACTGGAGTAGAATGATATCCGGTTTTTCTATCAGAGTCTCTTATACTTTTTAGATAATTCCAATCTGGTGTTATAAGGATAATTTTATTCTGTTTTTCTAAAAATGATTCTTTTTTGAAAAAGGTTTTTGCAGGAAGATAGCTACAGTTGTTAAAGATTATCAAAGTTCCTTTTGTTGTCTTGATCGGGAATCTAAGCATGTAATCTTTCTCATTTGATATTACATCATCATTTTCAATTATGATTACATTATGAAATGTTTTATCATGAATAGTTTGCGATGTTGCAATTCCAAAATAACATAGGAAAATGAACAATAAAGTATTTTTCATATTTGAATCTTAAAGTCTATTTGATCTGTAATTTAAGGAGCTATTTTAGGCAAATCAATTGTCCATTTTTTTTCTTTTGAATTCCATAATAAATAAGGACCACCTAAACCGTCGTCAAATACCAATTCATAATTTCCGGTTTCATCTTTTGTGTAAACTGGTTTTTCGGGATGATCTTTTTGTAATCCCAGTTGTTCCAAAGTCTGCCAATCATTAACCTCAGGAAGTTTGTAGCTCTTTTTACGGTAGTTTTCGATGTTTTCAACGATTTCATTTCCTGTTTTAATATCAGATTTTCTGGTAATTTCGATGGGAAGGTTCCAGTAAATGGTAAATGATACAATTATTAAAACGATTACTGATATGGAGATTATGAGTGTTTTTTTCATAGTTTATAAAATGTTATTCGTCGTAATTTATTTATTTTAAGCCTTTTCCTCAACCTTTTTCCTTTTAAAAAGTTCTGGTTTATAATTAATAATAAAAACTCCTGCAATAATCAACACCGCTGCAACGATAAATTTAGCCGAAATTTTTTCATCTAAAATCAACCAACTCAAGAAAATTGAAATAATCGTATTGATATAAGCTAAAATAGAGACTTGAACCGGTGAAATTTTTGTCAGGGCATAATGAAATGCAAAAAATGCTGCAACCGAACCGAATACAGCCAAATAAATCATTGCTGAAATACTTTTTATACTCCAGTTTTCAAAATTATAGTTTTCGGAAAATGAAAAAGCAAAACAAAGCTGAATAACACCCGCAAAAATAAACTGATAAAAAAGATTAAGGGTAATGTTTTTACTTTGAATGTTGAGTTTTTTTGTAAAAATAGTTCCTGCAGCCCAACCTAAAATAGCAATCAGAAGGAAAATGACTCCCAAACGATAATCGGGATTGGCGAGATCTTCAATACCATCCCAAAAAATAAAAAGAACTCCGCTGAAACATAAAATAAGTCCAAATAAAGCCTTCAAACTAAACTTCTGTAATCCAATAGCTACACTTCCGAGAAAAACAACAATGGGTGAACAAGCACTTATTAATGATGCTAAACTACTTGTTACTTCTTCTTCTGCGACGGTTGTCATTCCGTTTGCGACGATAAGCATTAATGATGAAAAAATAAGTTGGTAGCCAAGATTTTTCCAACCAATCCATTTAAACTCATTTTTGTAGAGTAATATAATCAACATAATTATTGCAGCTAAAAACTGGCGGATTCCCGCAACAAACCAACCAGGAATTGTTTCTACGGCAACCCGAATTGCTAAAAATGTTGTTCCCCAAACAATGGCAACGGTAAAAATGGCTAAAGTAAGTTTGTAATTTTTCAAAGTATAGAGAAATGGAATTGTAAAGATAAGATTTTCTTGATGTGAATGGTCAATTTTGCTTCGTAAGTCAATCGTAAATTCTATGGTATTAAATTAAATTTAAAAATTAACTGCGAAGCAAATTGACGATTCACAATTCACTTTTAAAATTATTATCTTTGAAATCTAATAAATTGAAAGAAATGGTAGGAATTATCATGGGAAGTCAGAGCGACTTACCGATTATGGAATTGGCAGCAAACTTTTTGAAATCTTTGGATATTCCGTATGAATTGACGGTGGTTTCTGCTCACAGAACGCCTGAAAGAATGTTTGATTACGCAAAAACAGCTAAAGAAAGAGGTTTAAAAGTAATTGTTGCAGGAGCGGGTGGAGCAGCACATCTTCCTGGAATGGTTGCAAGTTGTACAACTTTACCAGTAATCGGAGTTCCTATTTTATCTAGTAATTCTATTGATGGATGGGATTCTGTTTTATCAATTTTACAAATGCCGGGCGGAATTCCCGTGGCGACTGTTGCTCTAAACGGTGCTTTGAATGCGGGAATTTTAGCTGCAAAAATTTTAGGAAGCGGAAACGAAGAAATTGCAGAGAAACTTCAGGTTTATCAGGATACTTTAAAAGATAAGGTTTTAGGAACTGTGGATGATATTAAAGCGAAACATCCGAACCAATATGATAGTTGAAAAAAGTAAGTGGTGAATTGTGAATTTTATTTCATTAAATAATCGATTTATCATCTTTTACATATAACGAAGCCTCACAATTGGTGAGGCTTTTGTTTTTATTTCTTGATGAATTTGAAATTTTCTATCCAATCTTTAGCTTTTACTTGTAAAATATAATTGCCTCTGCTTAGGTTTTTAATGTTGATTTCTTTGTTTTTTAAACTTCCCTGTAAAACAATTTTTCCACTGAAGTCGAGAATGATATAATCTGCAGATTGCTCAAGATTTTTTAAATAAATAAAATCTGTCGCAGGATTGGGGTAGATTGAAATTTTACTTTTAAGAATGGTTTCGGAAGTCGATAAAACAGATTCGCAGGTCGGATCATAAATATCACCACTAAATGTCCATCCTTTAATAGTAATGAGTTTATATCTTGCTGTAACAGCTAGAGGATGGGAATAAGTAGCCGTAGCCACATTTCCCAAGGTGAAATTTGACGGTGAATTTGGGTTGTTAGCCCAGCCAAAAAGTGTTTTATCCCAATTGTTGCAATTTAAGTTTGTTCCGCTCAGCATTTGTAGCCCATTGATTACTGAAGATAGATCCCAATCGCCCAAGTTTTGGTTAAAAATATTTGCTGAACCAAAAAGAAAATCTAAATTGGTAACTTTTGAAGTTTTCCAATTTGACAAATCCTGGTTGAATGCACTGCAAAAATGAAAAGCGTGATCCATCCGTATGATATTTGAGGTATTCCAATTGTTGAGTGGTTGATTAAATTGATTGCATCCGTGGAACATCCATTTAATATCTGTTACATTAGAAATATCCCAGTTTCCTATTGGTTGGTTAAAAGGTGTATGACCAAACATATATGCCATATTGGTAATTGTAGACGTATTCCATGATGAAAAACTGGTATTGCCGACTAATCCTGTCAAAAAAAAACATGGCTTCTGTTGTGTTTACGTTAGATAGATCTGGTAAATCTGTTGCAGAAACATTTAAATATGAACATTGATAAAAAGCATATTCCATAGTATTCCATTTGATATTTCCCCATTGAGATATATCGATTATTTTTTTGTATCACCACTATTTTCGCTGACAAATGGGGGAGTGTCAAAAGGAAATATTATAATGGTATGAGGGAATTTTACTGTGCTAAAGTTGCTACTTCCATTACTTATTTTTACTTTATAAGTAGCATTTGATGCAACAGGATTTTGCGGAGTTCCAAAATCAATTAAAAAATTTGCGGTTGAGGTAATATTCGATAATGTGCCATTGTGTAAAGGGTATCCTACTTCTTCCCAAAACACACTAAAATTATTACCAATTCCCGGAAACCAAATCTGTGTAGAGGTAGAAGGTACTCCTCCCAATATATTCTGAGCAGAATCGTTGCTGGGTTTCCATGTTGTGATAAATTCATTCTGTGCTTTTCCGTATTGAAAGAGTAGCATGAATACCAATATTAATAAAATTTTCTGCATTATACTTTATTTTTTGATGAATTTAAAAGATTGGATTTTATCATTTGTAATGATTTGTAAAATGTAGTTTCCGGAAATGATATTTCTCACGTCAATATTTTCTTTCAGGGTATTTTGATCAAAAATTCTTCCGCTTGTATCGATGATTTTATAGGTTTTGTTTGAAACATTCTCGTTTTTAATGTAAATAAAATCTGTAGCCGGATTTGGATAAATCGTGAGTTGGTTTTTTGCATTAGTTTCAGATGTGCTCAAAATACTACATGATCCAAGAGTGTCTCCCTGAAAAATCCACCCTTTCGCTAAAAGATTATTTCGATCAGTTATGATGTCTGAAGCATAAGTTGAAGGACTTACATTTCCTAAATAAATATTGTTCGGAGTCGTACTGTTTAATGACCATCCTCTTATTGTTCTACTGTAATTCATGCAATCTAACCCTGTATTATTAAGCATAAACATTGCGGTGGAAAGTAATGGTAAATTCCAGTTTCCAAGATTTTGGTTGAAACTTGTAGCATTTTCAAACATAAATTCGGCATTCACTAAATTATTAGTATTCCAATTTTGTATATTTTGATTGAATAAAGAAGTGTTTTTGAACATGTAAGACATTTTGGTAACTTGTGAAGTGTCCCAGTTTGCTAAGGGTAGGTTGAAATTTGTTCCATAAAACATAAACTCCATGTTTTTGTTTTTAGACATATCCCAATTTCCGATAGGTTGATTAAAAGCAGTAGCATTAAGAAACATTGAAGCGGTATCTTCAACTTTCGAAGTATTCCAGTTTGAAAGCGGTTGATTAAATGATGTTGCACTTGAAAAAGTGGTTGACATTAGGCTTACGTTGGTAGTATCCCAGCTTCCGATTGGCTGATTGAAAAGAAAACACGCTACGAAAGTTCCGTTAAGACTTGTTACATTAGAAATGTCCCAATTAATAATACTTGAATTTGCTGCCAAATTATTACAAAAGGTAAACGTATTTTCAAGCGAAGTAACATTTGCTAAATTGGGGATATCCGTTGCAGTAATATCCATATTTCTGCACATTGAGAAAGCTTGTTTCATCGTAGACCAAGCTGTTGTACCCCATTGTTCAATAGTTAAAAGTTTATCAGTATCTCCTACAAGTCCAGTTCCGTTTGGAAATAAAGTTGAGTCTGCAAATCTGATGGCATGAAAGTTTCCGTTTCCATTGGTGATTTTTAACCTGTAAGTTGCTCCGTTGGAATTTTGCGGTTCATTAAAATCAAGTAAAATTTGATAGGCTGAAGTTACATTTGTTAATGTGGAGTTATGTTGCGGATAGCCAATTTCTTCCCAATAAATGGTGAAATTATTTCCTCTTAAAGGTAGCCAGATCTGTGTGTCGGATGATGGCGTTCCACTCACTACAGGAGAGGTTTGGGGGGTTGAGGGTTTCCATACCGTTATAAATTCTTCCTGGGCTTTGAAAAACTGACATAAAAAAATCAAAAGTATAGATACAGATATTTTCTTCAGCATATTTTTAATTTTTAAAGATTATTTTTTAATAAACTTAAATTTCTCAATATTTTTACTTGTTATAAGCTGTAAAATATAATTTCCAGTACTAAGATTTTGGATGTTAATAAAATCTTTAGCTAAAAAATCTTTCAATATAATTCTTCCGCTGAAATCTGTTATTATGTAACTTTTTACATCTTTTGCATTCTTTATATGAATAACATCTGATGCAGGATTAGGATAAATGTTTATCTGATTTGAAAAAGCTGTTTCATTAATTTTTAATGTGCAGCTTCCCAAAACGTCTCCGGAAAATGTCCAGCCTTTGCTGATTAGAAAATCTCTTTTAGAAGTAACATTGGCTGCATATTTCATAGGGTACAAATTAGAAACGGATATATTATTCGGAGTGTTGGGGTTTTCCGCCCATCCTTTAAGCGTTTTACTGTAGTTTTCACAACTAATTGCTGTTCCACCGAAAATTCCGCCTGCCAATTCCAGTGATGAAAGATTCCAATTCTCAAGAGATTGATTAAAAGACTCAGCTTGAGTGAACATAGACCCCATTTTTTTTACATTGCTTACATCCCACATATCCAAAGGCTGATTAAAGGCTTGAGTAGCAGAAAAAGTTGCAGCCATATTATTTACTTTAGAGGTATCCCAATGATCTAGCGGCTGATTAAAAGCTGATGTAGCCGAGAACATATTGTTTATATTTTCGAAATTAGATGTATTCCAATTGTTGAGAGGTTGATTATAGACGCCGCATGCAGTAAACATCCACGCCGCATTTTTAACATTAGCCACATTCCAGGAGTTGATATTTTGATTAAAAGCACCCCTTCCTGCGAACATGAAACTTAGGCTGGTTGCTGAAGAAACATCCCAATTATTAAGGTTAGGTGGATTGAAATTAATCAGATTAGGAGAATAAATCTGTCCAACATGCTGCAAAGCGAACATAAAACTGAAATTTTGAATGGTCGATGTATCCCAGTTTTGCATAGCATTACCTCCCGAAAAAGAATTAGCTCTGTAAAACATTAGTGAAGCATCAGTAACTTGGCTAAGATTTGGTGAATCAGTAGCCGTAATATCTACTCTCTGACAATTTGCAAATGCTGAATTCATAGAGATCCATTCAATATTTCCCCATTGTTCAATCGTAAGAAGTTTGTCTGCGCTGCCCTTTATCTCTAATATTGGTAAAAGTGCATCACCATTTCCAAGAATCTGATATTTTGCAAATTTTATCTGCTGAAAAACACCGTTTCCGTTCGAGACTTTCACGCGATAAGTAGTATTAGCGCCATCTTCTCTGGAAGGAGTGCCAAAGTCAATCAAAATCTGACCTGTTGAAGTTACATTCTCTATGATACCGGTATGTTGAGGAAAGCCAATTTCTTCCCACTTAATAGTATAATTTTGTCCTGTACCGGGAAACCAAATTTGATTAGAGGTGGCTTGAAATGGCGCATTTACACTTACAGCAGGTGTTGATACGATTCCTGGTTGCCAAACTGTAATGAACTCATTTTGAGCATTTGTTATTTGAAAAAAAATAACTGAAATAAAAAGTAAAAGCTGTTTTATCATATCAATATTTTGTGAAATAAAGATATACAAAAATAAAAAACTCACCAAATTTGGTGAGCTTAAGTTATTCTATTCCTGAGTCATATTGTCTCGGGTATTCTTCTGAACTGCGATGGCGCCGAACAAAGCAAGTAAAAAAGCAAAGCCATAAAAACCTTTCTCACTCGGTAAAATTGTAGCATTCCACAATCCGATTGCTAGTAAAACGATTGATGATAATGTCGCAAACCAGCAGATTCCGTAGTAGATATCGGTAACTTTAATGTTTTCTAATCGGTCACGTACAGCTTTTTGCAAAGAAACTACTGCGAAAAGTCCGTAAAGTAGAATAGTAAAATAATATCCCTTCTCATTTAGCTGCATTTCAGCTCTTGCAAGACCTACAATAAATCCTACCATTCCTGCGCCCAACGCAACCCATGAAGCTGCTACAAACGCATTTGATACACCTTGTTTTTTCATTAATTGATGTTTTTGTTTATTATTAAATCCAAATATATAATTTTTAAATTAATGTTAACAATTTTTTCTTTGTAGTTCTGAATTATCATTATCTAAAGTTGAAATTTCTTTTTCCATTAAATCTGAAACTAAATTTACAGCTTCTATTATATTCCAACTTCAAAACTTTTATTCGGTAAATAGTTAAATTTTACACTTTAACATAGTTTTTGCTGTAGGTTTTATGTTTTGTTAATAATTTGGCAAATATTTTGATATTGTTTCAAAGATTATTTCAAAACATATTGAAAACTGATAATCTATAATATATTAACAATTTTAATTTTTGTAGTGATGAAACACCTAGAACAAAATCAAGAATTTCGACTGAACGAAATCCTTTTCGAAAACCGTAACAAAGCTTATGGTGCTTATGTATTAAGAGCAGAATCTGACAGAATTTTAACCAAAGCATTTTTTATAGGTGTCGGTTTATTAGCTGCGGTTTCTATTATTCCAACCGTAGTTTCTGCATTTAAAACAGTAGAGAAGCCTAAAGAGATTTATGAGCTACCTCCTCCAATTATTATTGATGAGCCGGCTGTAAAACCACCTGAAAAAGTGACGATTCCTGAAAAAGCCACACCTCCTCCTCCAAGCGTAAAACAATTTGACTCACAGGTTGTAACTCCTACAAAGGATGCGGATGAAAGTAATATTGTAACTGAAATTCCAAAGGATGCAATCGCAGGAGTAAAGAATGATTTCGTATCACCATCTGCTCCAAGTATTAATGCTCCAACGACAATCATTTCAGGACCTGGAACAGTGGTTCCTCCGAGAATTGTTCCTGTAGTTCCAATAGATCCAAATGCTGTTGTTGGAGGAACTGAATTAAGTGAAGGTGCAAAATTCGAAGGCGGGATTGATGCTTTTAGAAATAAAGTAATGAATAAATTTGATGTTTCTGCTTTTGATAACCAAGAAGTTGTAAGTACAACGGTTACTTTTATTGTAGAAAGAGACGGGACAATTTCAGATATCAGAACCAACGGAAAAGATGCTTCATTTAATGCTGAAGCTGTAAGAACCATTAAAGCTGTAAAGGGAAAATGGGTTCCGGGTAAAAATAAAAAAGGAGAGTCTGTAAGAAGCTATTTCAAGTTTCCAATTTCAATGAAATTTGATAATTAAATATCTTAAACACAAATCTCAACAGTTATCCACAAAGATTTATTTTTGTGGATAATTTTTTTTATATCTAAAATGCTTGTTAACAATATTTTAACTCAATTTTCGTTTTAGTCATTCTCCAATAGCAGAGAAAAAAGTGTATTTTTGAAGCTTAAAGTTTGAGCAATGGCAAAAATTATAGGTATCGCTAATCAGAAAGGTGGAGTAGGAAAAACTACTACTGCTGTAAATTTAGCTGCAGCATTAGGTGTTTTAGAAAAGAAAATCCTAATCATTGATGCAGATCCACAGGCAAATGCAACATCGGGTTTGGGTGTGGAAGAAGTGCAGTATTCTACTTATAATCTTTTGGAACATAGCGTTGCCACAAGAAACTGTATTCAGAAAACAACAACTCCGAATTTAGATATCGTACCTTCTCATATCGATTTGGTTGCTGCCGAAATTGAATTGGTAGACAAAGAAAGACGTGAATATATGCTGAAAGAAGCATTGAAAGAAGTAAGAGACGATTACGACTATATTATTATCGATTGTGCACCGAGTTTAGGTTTAATTACAATTAATGCTTTAACGGCAGCAGATTCTGTAATTATCCCAATTCAGTGTGAGTATTTTGCATTAGAAGGTCTTGGTAAACTTTTAAATACAGTAAAAAACGTTCAGAAAATTCACAATAAAGATTTAGATATCGAAGGTTTGTTGTTAACAATGTACGACAGCCGTTTAAGACTTTCAAATCAGGTGGTGGAAGAAGTAAATTCTCATTTCCCGGAAATGGTTTTCGAAACGATTATCAGCAGAAATGTAAGATTAAGTGAAGCGCCAAGTTTCGGTGAAAGTATCTTAAATTATGATGCTGAAAGTAAAGGAGCTATTCAGTACATTCAGCTTGCAGAAGAGGTTTTATTGAAGAACGAAAATTTAGTTAAAAATTAAAATGATTTTTGTATTTAATAATTAATCAATTATCATTAATCAATAATCATTTACACAGAAATGAAGGACAGAAAAAGAGCAATGGGACGTGGTTTGGGAGCAATTCTAAGTGCAGAATCCAAAGCTACAGTCAACACAGCAACTGATGAAGGAGCAGATAAATTTGTTGGGAATATCATGGAGGTTTCCATGGAAGATATTTACCCGAATCCTACACAGCCAAGAACTTATTTTGACGAAAAAGCATTAAACGAATTAGCGCAGTCGATTACGAATTTGGGTGTAATTCAACCTATTACACTAAGAAAAGACGGCGAAAAGTTTGAAATTATTTCTGGGGAAAGACGTTTCAGGGCAAGTAAAATTGCTGGTTTGTCTTCAATTCCGGCATACATTCGTTTAGTAAATGATCAGGAGCTTCTTGAAATGGCTCTTGTGGAAAATATTCAGCGTGAAGATCTTGATGCCATCGAGATTGCATTAACGTATCACAGACTTTTAGAAGAAATCGGTCTTACTCAGGAAAATTTGAGCCAAAGAATCGGGAAAGACAGAAGTACAATTACCAACTCAATCAGATTGTTGAGGTTGAGTCCGGATATTCAAAACGCAATCAGAAGCGGGGAGATTTCTGCAGGACACGGTAGAGCAATCATCAGTCTTGAAAATGAAGAGCATCAGCAAATTTTATTTGACTTAATTATCAAAGAAAAACTGAATGTTCGTCAGTCTGAACAAGCTGCAAATGCTTTGAAAAATCCAAAATCTCCTGCTGCAAAAAGAGCAAAAGCTGAGCTTTCAAATAATTATAAAAGAGCACAGAAAACGATTGCAGATATTCTTGATGTAAAAGTTGAAATTAAAACAACTGGAACCGGCAAAAAAGGGAAAATTGTTTTAGATTTTAAAAATGAAGATGAGCTGGAATATATTTTATCTCATATTAAATAAATGAAAAACTTACTTTTCACTTTTTTCCTTTTATTATCGGGATTGGCTTTTTCACAAACTAACCCGAGAGATACTGTAAGACTTGAGCATTACGCTACAGACAGTATTCCTGCTGCAAAACCACAAGCTTCAGCGGAAGTGATAAAGGAAATTGAAAAAGCAAATGCTCCTGCAAAATTAAGGGTTAAAAAACTCAATCCTACAAAAGCAGGTTTATATTCTGCTGTTTTACCGGGTTTAGGACAGGTTTACAACAAGAAATATTGGAAAGTGCCAATTGTTTTAGGAGCAGTAGGAACCGGAGCAGGTATTGCTGTCTGGAATCAAAACCAATATGAAAAATACCGTGAATATTACATTGCAAAATTGAACGGCGCACCCAATGATTTTCTAAAACGAAATCCTACTTTGGATGCAACAGCTTTGGGAAATGCACAAGACAGAATGAAAAGACAGCGTGATTATGCAATTGCTATTACAGGTTTAATTTACATTTTAGGAATTGTAGATGCAGTTGTAGATGCACATTTATATGAAGGTCGTAAAGATCCAGACTTGACATTTGCTCCGGCTGTAATTTATGATGATTACAATGTAAGTCCACCAAAAACCGGATTGGCTTTAAGTTTTAAATTTTAAAATTATAATTAAGAGAAATAACTATTTATATATGAAATCCTTCTTGATTTGTAAACGTAAAAATCGATGAAAATTAAAGGATTCCATATTATAAATAAAAAATAAAATCTACATATGAAAATAGCATTAGTTGGATATGGGAGAATGGGGAAGATTATTGATGAAATTGCCTTAAAAAGAGGTCATGAAGTGGTTGCCCGTTTAAAAGAAACTCCGACTGCTGAAAATCTTAATAATCCTGATGTTGTTATCGAATTTTCTCTTCCTGAAGTAGCTTTTGATAATATTAAAGCATGTCTAGAAAATAAAATTCCTGTAATCAGCGGAACAACAGGCTGGCTTGAAAGAAAACCCGAAATTGAAAATATTGCAGTTCAGAATGAAACTGCATTTTTATATGGCTCAAACTTTAGTTTAGGCGTAAATTTATTTTTTGCTTTAAACGAAAAGTTAGCTGATTTAATGAAAAGTGTGAACGAATATTCTTGCCAGTTAGAAGAGATTCATCACATTCATAAGCTTGATGCACCAAGCGGAACCGCAATCTCTCTCGCTGAAGGAATTATTAAAAACAATGATAAATTCGATGCATGGAAGTTAGAAGAAACTCAGCAAAAACAGCTGGGTATTTTTGCTATTCGTGAAGATGAAGTTCCCGGAACGCATTCTGTTTATTACAGAAGTGAAGTCGACGAGATTGAGATAAAACACACTGCATACAACAGAAACGGCTTTGCTTTGGGAGCTGTAGTTGCGGCAGAATGGATTAAAGATAAAAAAGGGAACTTTACAATGAAAGACGTTTTAGGACTCTAGATTTGTAACAAAATCCCTACATTGCAAACTAATACGAGTGAATGATGAATTGTCAATAGTGAATCTATTATCATTTATCGCTCATCATTAATCATTTATAGTATAGATTAGGCACAAAAATTTATGAATTATTTTTTAACGTACACAGTTTATGTTCTCATTTTATCAGTATTGATGGGGATTTCCACTTGGAAGCTGTTCAAGAAATTGGGGTATAGTCCGTTATTCGCATTTATACCTTTCTACAATTATTTCATTATACTTAAAGAAACGAAACACCCGAAATGGTGGGCGCTTTTATCATATTTACCGATTGTAGGTCCTATTATGATGAGTGTTTTTCATTTGTATTTGGTGAAAAAATTCGGAAAAACGCTTTTCAAAGATCAGTTACTGACTGTGATTTTGCCGTTTATTTATATGGCGACAATCAATTATTCTAAAGATACTGAGATTGAAGACGAAAACGACTTGTATCTTACAGAAGAAGAAAAAAATGCGAAAAAGAAAGATACCTTTATGGGATCGATTACTTTTGCGGTAGTTTTTGCTACAATCATTCACGTTTTTGTAACACAGCCTTTCGGAATTCCTACCGGATCAATGGAAAGAACTTTATTGGTTGGAGATTTCCTTTTTGTAAACAAATGGAGCTACGGTTACAGATTACCAATGCGTCCTGTTGCAATTCCTTTTTTACAGGGAACTATTATGGATACAGGAAAACCTGGAAATCCTAAAGACGATCCTAAGTCTTATGTTGATGGAATAAAATTACCTTACGAAAGAATTTTCCAATTCAGCAAGCCTCAGAAAAACGAAATTGTTGTTTTCAATTATCCACAAGATTCTGTACACACTGCAATTGACAGAAAAGATCCTTATGTAAAGAGATTGGTTGCTGTTGCTGGTGACACTTTTGAGATGAGAAACGGAAGACTTTTCGTAAACGGAAAACCGGAAACAGTTTTAGGAGATCAGGAAGTTCAGCACAGATATATCGTAAATACTGGAAGTCAGCTTGATATTCCAAGTTTATATAATACTTTTGGATTTTTACCAGTACAAGAAATTCCCAATGGGAACGGATTTGTTTATGCTTTCCAGGGATTAACCGATAAAACGGCTGCAGAAATCAAAAAACTTCCTCAAGTGATTGATATGAAGGAAGATATTCAGCCTAAAGGAGAATCTGCAGTTTCTTACAGAGATGAAGCAAGAACAAAAATTGATACAACACAATCTATTTTCCCAATCAACAGCGGATGGAATCAAGATCAATATGGTCCGCTTAAAATTCCTAAAAAAGGAGATGTTGTTGCTCTTAATGAGAAAACTTTACCAGAATATCAGTGGATTATTTCTAAATATGAAAATAATAAATTAGAAAATAAAAACGGGAAAATTTTCGTTAACGGAAAAGAAGCAAATCAATATACCATTCAGCAGGATTATTATATGATGGTGGGAGACAACAGAGATGCTTCTCTGGATGCAAGATTCTTTGGTTTTGTTCCAGAAGAAAATATTGTCGGAAGACCAATGTTCACCTGGATGAGTTTACAAGGAGCGTTTAAGGACTCGGGTTCTTCTTATCAGGCTCCGTTCAAAATTCGTTGGGACAGAATGTTTAAAGCTACAAACACAGGAGAAGCGAACAAAACTTCTTATTGGTGGGTTGCAGCGATGATACTTGTTCTTTTCTTTGGCTGGGAATATTTTGTGAAATTATTCGGAAAGAAGAAAAAAGAAGACGAGATTTAATCAATAATAAAAAAATAAATAAAATGAAGTATTTGAAAAAGTACTTCATTTTTCTATAAAGGGCTATGCAAAATATATTATTACCGGTATTTTATTTACCACCTATTTCTTGGTTTTCAGAATTTTTGAATACTGAAAACGAAGTGATTTTCGAACAGTTTGAAAGCTTCCCTAAGCAAACCTTTAGAAATCGTACAAATATCTATGGAGCCAATGGTAAACTTTCATTAATTATTCCGATTGTTCATAATGGAAATCGTGAATTTAAAGATACCGAAATGTCTTATCGTGAAGACTGGCAAAAAATTCACTGGAAGTCTATTAAAACAGTATATCAAGGTTCACCATATTTTGAATACTATGAAGATAAATTGGAGAAAATTTTTGAAAAGAAAGAAAAATTTCTGCTGGATTTCAATTTGAAAAGTATAGAAATCGTTCAAAATGTTTTAAAAACAGAAAAGGCATACTCTTTGAATAAAGAATATTTTAAAAATCCGGAAGAGGTAAATTTCAGAGAGAAATTTTCACCAAAAAAGCCTTTAGAATACGAGATTGAAGAATATTATCAAACCTTCTCAGACAAGTTTGGTTTTTTGGAAGATTTATCCATAATTGATCTTATCTGTAACAAAGGCCCGGAATCTCTTACTTATATTAAAAATATTAAATGTAAATAATATTAACTCATCGTTGAAAAATAGTTTACGAACAGGTTGATAAAAAGCATTTATAAATAAATTATACATATGAAAAAGGTATTGTTAGCAGCAGTTTTTTTAGCAGGTTTTACTTATTCTTCAGCTCAAGAGACGCCAAAAACTGAATCGAAAGAAGATAAAGATTTAATGACTTGGTATCATAAAGATTTTGCTACTTCAAAAGTGTATGGTGTAAATACAGAAAATGCTTATAAATTTTTAAAATCTAAAGGTTTAAAACCTAAAACAGTAGTTGTAGGAGTTTTAGATAGCGGTGTTCAGGTTGATCATCCCGGATTAGTTAAAAATATGTGGTCAAATCCTAATGAAGTTCCAAACAACGGAAAAGATGATGATGGAAACGGATATATCGACGATGTTCATGGCTGGAATTTTATTGGTGGTAAAAATGGCGATATCGACATCGACAATATGGAAGTAACTCGAGTAGTCGCTAAATATAAACCTATTTTTGAAGGTTCTAATTCTACTCAAAACAAAGCCAATCAGGCGAAAATGAAGGAGGAATTTGAGATGTATATGAAGTCGAAAGAACTTTTTACAAAGAAAAGTGTTGATGCAAGACAAAGTTTCCAGCGTTATTCAATGATTAACGAATCGATTCCTGAGATGGTAAAGATTTTGGGAGGAAAACCTTTGACAACTGAAACAGTAAAGAATAAAAAACCTTCTACTCAGCAAGAAGCTGCAGCGCTTGAAATTTTATCAATTGTCATAAATAATCCTGAATATTCAGGAAAACCAGCGACTGAAGTAGAATTGAAGCTTAAAGAAGAAATGAAGGAAGCTTTAGATCATTTCGGTCCAATGGCGAAACAATATGATATTAATTATGATCCGAGAGCGGAAATTGTAGGTGATCATTATGATGATTATTCAGAAAAAATCTACGGAAATAATCATTATGAAGGTCCTGATGCAACTCACGGAACTCACGTTTCGGGAATTATTGCAGGATCTCCTCAAGGTGGCGAAATACAATATGGTGTTGCTTCAAAAGTGGCAAAAATCATGACGGTAAGAACGGTTCCAAACGGTGATGAAAGAGACAAAGACGTTGCAAACGCAATAAGATACGCAGTGGATAACGGAGCGAAAGTTTTAAATATGAGCTTCGGGAAACCTGTTTCTCCAGGGAAAAATGTAGTTTGGGATGCATTTAAATATGCCGAGGATAAAGGAGTTCTTTTGGTGAAAGCTGCAGGAAATGAAAATGAAGATGTTGCAGAGCATTTAGCTTATCCCACAAACTTTAAAAATATTACAGACGAAGCACCTTTTATAAATAACGTTATGGTTGTTGGGGCAAGTACCAACAAAAATGACGCATTAAGAGCTGATTTCTCAAATTACAACAAGAAAATGGTGAATGTTTTTGCTCCGGGTGATCAAATTTATTCTACCGTTACAAAAGGTAAATATGAATATCTTCAGGGAACTTCTATGGCATCACCAGTTGCAGCGGGAGCAGCGGCAGTTTTATTAGCTTATATGCCGAATCTTAAACCTGCTCAGATCATCGAATCATTAGTGAAAACAAGTAATTTGAGTTCTGCAAATGAATTTGGCGAAAAATCTCAGGCAGGAGGTGTAATTGATGTGAAAAAAGCGGCAGAATATGCGTATGCAAATTTCTATGACGGAAAATCAAATACAGTAAAAACAAAAACTGTAAAAAAATCAAGACCGGCTAAGAAATCTGTAAAGAAATAATAATCAGATAGATTGAAATCTTAATACAATAAAGCCTGAATTTTCAGGCTTTATTTTTTTTAAATAAATAGAATTTGGCATGGTTTTTTGTGGTATCTTTAATGTTAAAATAATAAAACTACAATATGAAAAAGCTACTACTTGCAGGTATAGTGGGAACCTCACTTTTTGCAGTGTCTTGTTCCACAGTTAAGAAAGCAAAAGATGCACAAGCTGTAAGATCAGAATTTCTGAAAATGAAAGGTGATTGGCAAATCGTAAGCATCAACTATGATAAGCAATACAAAATCAAACCTTTTGACGAAGGTGCGGATGCACAGTGTTTCATAGGAAGTCACTGGAGATTTATTCCAAATAATTATTCAGGATCTTATACATTAAATGGTGGCGGTTCTTGTCCAAAATTAATTCAGGCAATAAAAGTTGATATCAAAGGTGATACTTTCACTTTCAAAAAAATTGCAGACGGTACAAAAGCTAAACAAAATACAGCAGGTTATACTTTAACAGTAACCAACGAAACAACAGATCAGTTTTCTTTAGAACAAAATGTACCATTCGACGGAAGTTCAGTAAAAGTAGTTTACAACTTCGAAAGAACAGGAATGGACTATACTAGATAATTAACTATAAATATTTTAAGATGAAATTTAATAAAACATATATAAGTGCATTCTTTTTATCATCAGCTTTATTATTAACAAGCTGTGAAGCAGTGCAGAATTCAAATCACCAACAGAGAGGTACTGCGGTAGGAGTAGCTTCAGGAGCTGTAATTGGTGGTGTATTAGGAAACAATGTTGGAAAAGGTAAAAATGCTGCTTTAGGAGCTGTTTTAGGTGGAATTATCGGTGGTGTTGCAGGTAACGTGATCGGTAATAAAATGGATAAACAGGCTAAAGATATTAAAGAAACTTTACCAGGAGCAGAAGTTGAAAGAGTAGGTGACGGTATTAAAATTACAATGAATGAAAGTATTGTAACTTTCGCATTTGACTCATCAGATCTTACTGCTTTAGCAAAAACGAATCTTGATAAATTAACTCAGGTTTTGGTTAACAATCCAGATACAAACATTAATGTTTATGGGCATACAGACAGCAAAGGAGCAGATGATTATAACCAAAAGTTATCTGAAAGAAGAGCAAATTCTGTAAAATCTTACTTAGTTTCTAAAGGAATTGCTTCAAGCAGATTATTCGCTTTAGGAGAAGGAGAATCTATGCCGGTTGCAACAAATGATACAGACGCTGGTAGAGCTAAAAACAGAAGAGTAGAGTTTGCAATTACAGCAAATGAGAAAATGATTAATGATGCTCAACAGGGTCAATAATCATTTAACATATAAATATTATTTCATAAAACCGCTTTTAGCGGTTTTTTTGTATTTTTATACCTGAGTTTTTTGTCTGAAAATCACTATTTTTGCAATCGAAACCACATAAATGAAGAAATATTTAAAACTGCTTCGTGTAGAACAATGGGTTAAGAATCTTTTTGTTTTCGTTCCGCTTTTTTTCTCAGGTAATATTAAAAATTTAGATTTACTTACTAAAAGTATTTTCGCATTCATAATATTTTCTTTGGCAGCGGGCGTTGTTTATATTCTAAATGATTATAATGATATTGAAGCCGATAGAAAACACCCTGAAAAAAGAAGACGTCCATTAGCAAGTGGCGCTATTTCAAAACCGACTGCGGTCGGAATTTTAATCGGATTGGTAATTGTCAATATTTTACTGACTCTCTTTGCTCAATTTTATTTAAATACTCCAATTTGGAAATTCGCCTCAATCATTGTGATTTATTTTCTGATGAATTTGGCTTATACATTTAAATTAAAGCACGTTCCAATCATTGATATTTTCATTATTGCAATAGGTTTCGTGCTTCGAGTTCAAGCCGGAGGTTACATTACAGGGATTTTTATTTCTCAATGGGCAACTTTACTGACTTTCGTTTTAGCATTGGTTTTAGCCATCGGAAAACGTAGAGGAGAATTAATCAACGCACAAATTTCTGGAAAAACAAGAAAATCTTTAGACGGTTACAATGTACAGTTTGCAGATATTGCACTTTCAATTTCCATCACTTTGGCAATTCTTTGTTATTTAATGTTTACACTTTCTCCGGAAGTTCAGCTTAAATCGCATTCAAGTATATTTTATACGGTAATTTTTGTAGTTTTTGCATTTTTAAGGTATTTACAACAGACATTGGTGTACAATAGAACAGAATCTCCCACAAAGATCTTATACAGAGATCGTTATATTCAGATTACATTGCTTTTGTGGGTCGTTTCGTTTTTAATCTTAATTTACTTTAAAGAAAGTATTCATCAATTTAATTTACTGTAAATCATGAAGCCAAATTTCACGCAAAAAGTTACAAACTGGGGCAATTTTCCTATTGTGGAAAAAGAAATGAAGTCGGAAGACAGCTACAGGAAAATAAAAGAATTTGTACAGAATCATAACGAAGTTATTGCAAGAGGAAACGGAAGATGTTATGGCGACGCGTCTTTAGGTGAAAGTATTTTTTCAACTAAAAAATTAAATAAATTCATCAGTTTCGACCGGTTAAACGGAATTATTGAATGTGAATCCGGAGTTCTTCTGTCGGAAGTTTTAGAAATTTCAGTCCCGCAAGGATATTTTTTATATGTCACTCCGGGAACTAAATTTGTTTCTGTCGGTGGTGCAATTGCATCCGATGTTCATGGGAAAAACCATCATTCTGAAGGATGCTTTTCAGAGTATGTTATTGATTTTAAATTGATGACGGAAAATGGTGAAATCATAACTTGCTCAAAAGAAGAAAATTCCGAAAAGTTCTTTGCAACAATTGGAGGAATGGGTTTAACTGGAATTATTCTTTCGGCAAGATTTAAGCTAAAAAATATTGAAACTGCATATATTCGTCAGGAAAGTATTAAAGCTGAAAATTTAGACGAAATATTCAGACTTTTTGATGAAAGCGAAAGCTGGACTTACACTGTTGCATGGATTGATTGTCTTCAAAAAGGAAAAGATATTGGAAGAAGTATTTTGATGAGAGGTGAACACGCTTTTTCACACGAGCTTCCACAGAAATTTTCTAAAAATCCTTTACGGTTAAAAAAGAAATTTTCTCCTACAGTTCCTTTTTACTTCCCGGGATTTGTTTTAAATGCTTTGACTGTAAAGATTTTCAACTTTTTATACTATAAAAAACAGGCTAAAAAAGAGCTTAAAAATATCATCGATTACGAAACCTATTTTTATCCGCTTGATGCTATTAATGAATGGAATAGAATCTATGGAAAATCTGGTTTTATTCAATATCAAATGGTGATTCCGAAAGAAAACGGTAAGGAAGGAATGAAAAAAATTCTTGAAGCCATTGCAAACAGTGGAAACGGTTCTTTCCTTGCTGTTCTGAAACTTTTCGGGAAAGATAATCCGGAAGCTTATAATTCTTTCCCTGTTGAAGGTTATACTTTGGCGCTCGATTTTAAAGTCAATTCAAAATTGAAAAAGTTAGTTTCACAATTAGACCAAATTGTGCAAGATTTTGGAGGGAGAATTTACCTTACGAAAGACAGTATGAGCAAATCTTCGTTGACGGATTACCTGAAAAATGTAGAAAGTTCAAAATTTGTGTCGTTACAGCACAAAAGAATCTTAAATAATAAGTAAATGATAGTTCTCGGAAGTACATCTGAAGTAGCGCAGGCTTTTGTGGAAAAAGCTTTACAGGAAGGCGAAAAATATGAAAGAATTTATCTTTTTACATCAAACAGAGAAGCAACAGAACGTTTTGCACAGCATATTGACGTGAAATTTCTTCAGCAATCTGAAATTATAGAACTTGATTTGACAAAAGAAATTAATTATTTTAGTTTCGATCACATCAATTCAAATTTGTTGTTCTGTGCAACAGGTTATTTGGGAGATGGTACTGAAGAAGGTTTGTATGATAATAAAAATACAGAACGAATTATAGATATTAATTACTCAAAATTAGTTCCTGTCATCAATTATTTTGCTCAGAAATTTGAAGGTAAAAGATCAGGAACAATTATTGGACTTTCATCGGTTGCAGGAGATCGTGGAAGACAAAGTAATTTTATTTACGGAAGTGCAAAAGCTGCATTTACTGCTTATTTAAGCGGACTTAGAAACTATCTTTTTGAAAAGAAAGTTCATGTTTTGACCGTAAAACCTGGTTTTATGGCAACAAAAATGACAGAAGGTTTACCGTTAAACCCAAAATTGACAGCAACTCCCAAACAAGCAGCAGACTGTATTTATAAAGCATTCAAAAAACAAAAGAATATTGCATACGTTTTACCGATTTGGGGCGTTATAATGTTAATCATCAGAAATATTCCTGAGTTTATCTTTAAAAAATTAAAGCTTTAAAAACTGTTGTGTTCATTACTGAGTGAAACGCCTTGGCGAACTTAAAATCATAATGATTTTAAAATAACTTTGCGAACTTTGTGTTAAAAAAATTAAAAATTAGAATGAAAAAATTGTATTGTTTTGATTTTGATGGAACTATTACCTATAAAGATACGATGTTTATGTATCTTAAATTTTACAATCCTTCAAAATTCCGGGTGCAGTTTTTGAAACATATTCCTCTTTTTATTCTTTTAAAATTAAAATTAGCTGAAACTGAAAAAGTAAAGAAAAGCTTTATTGGATCTGTTTTAAAAGGTCAGCTTCAGTCTAAAATTGAAGAAAAATCTAAACAATTTTTTGAAGAAAATTACCCTAAAATTGTGAGAGAAAATGCTTTAGATTTCATTAAAAATATTGACAGAGAAAATACGCAGAGTCTAATGGTAACAGCTTCACTTGATATTTGGGCTAAACCTTTTGCCGAAAAATTACAAATGAATCTGGTCTCTACTAAAGCTGAGTTCAAAAATGGGGTTTTTACAGGCAACTTTATCGGCAAAAATTGCAATGGAAAAGAGAAATTAGAACGTATTAAAAAAGAAATTTCAAACGATAAGTACGATAAAATCATAGCGTTCGGAGATACTTCAGGAGATAAACCAATGCTTAAATGGGCAAATGAAGGTCATTACCAATTTTTTCATTAATTTTGAGGGATTAATAAAAATAATATGAATAAACTGCTGATTTTGTGTTTTGCAGTCATCATGAGTTGCGCAAGCACAACTGCAAAAAAATCTGATAATATGCAGAATAAAAGTGAAATTCTCGCTTCTGAGTCAAACGGCGGAACCGAGAAAGAAGGTTTTAAAATAATAAAAGATCAGGAGCAGCTGAAAAAGGAGATCACAGAAAACTTTGCTTCAAGCGGTATGGAGCCTGTAATGGATATTCCTGTTTTTCCGAATGATAAAAAAGTCGTTTTATATAATTTAGGAAGATTCAATTCAGGAGATCATAAAGTAAATGAAATTAAAAGCATTTCAGTAAAAGATAATGTATTGTATGTAGAAGTTCCGATGTACGAGTCGGGTGGGATGGAGATTCAGGTGCTTTCTAATCCTTGGTTTATATTTTCAGTTCCTTCCAGTTACAAATTTACGTCAATACAATTAAATCCGACAAAATAAAAAATGAATAAAATATATTTAGATAACGCTGCTACAACACCACTTTCAGAAGAAGTAATCGATGCTATGATAGACACGATGAAAATGAATTTCGGAAACCCTTCTTCAACTCACAGTTTCGGACAGGAAGCTAAGATTTTGATAGAAAATGTAAGAAGGCAGGTTGCAGATTATCTACATGTAACTCCGGCTGAGATTATTTTCACATCTTGCGGCACAGAATCCAACAACATGATCATTAAATCCAGCGTTGAGCATCTTGGCGTTGAGAGAATTATCAGTTCACCGATGGAACATAAATGTGTTTCTGAGAGTATTTTGGATATGAAAAACAGAAAAGGTGTTGAAGTTGCTTACATTCGTCCCAACGAAAAAGGAGATATCAATTTAAATAAATTAGAAGAATTACTTAAAGGTTCCGATAAAAAAACTTTAGTAAGCTTAATGCATGCTAATAACGAGATCGGAAATATAGTTGACATTAAAAAAATTGCACAGATTTGCAAAGAAAACAATGCGCTTTTCCATTCTGATACTGTTCAGACAATGGCACACATGAATCTTGATTTTTCAGATATTCCTGTAGATTTTGCTTCTTGCAGTGCTCATAAATTTCACGGTCCGAAAGGAATTGGTTTCGCATTTATCAGAAAATCAAGTGGTTTAAAAGGTATCATTACAGGAGGTCCTCAAGAAAGAAGTTTGAGGGCAGGAACTGAAAATGTTGCAGGTATTGCAGGTTTAGGTAAAGCTTTAGAGCTATCATTAAATAATATGGAAGCTTATACTCAACATATGCAGGACATCAAACAATATACGATTGATAGAGTAGCTGCAGAAATTCCGGGAGTGAAATTTAACGGAAGAAGTTCCGAAGCTGAAAACAGTTTATATACGGTGGTAAGTCTTTTGCTTCCATACAAAAATCCTCTAATCGGGTTGCAGTTGGATATGAAAGGAATTGCAGTTTCACAAGGAAGTGCGTGTTCATCAGGAGCTTCAAAACCTTCAATGGTAATGATGATGGTTTTATCTGAAGATGAAATGGATAACGGAACACCTTTAAGAGTATCATTCAGTCACAAAACGAATAAAAATGAGATTGATGCTTTTGTTGATGCTTTAAAAGAAATTTCTAAAGACTTCGTTATAGAAAATACAAATGTTGAGCATAGATAGGCTTTTCATTTTAAAGTGGTAATTTTGAATTACGAAAACAAAGAAGAATATTAATAATTAAAAGATAAAAAAATGGCTTTAGAAATTACAGATAGCTCGTTTCAGGAAACGGTTTTAAAATCAGACAAACCAGTATTGGTTGACTTTTGGGCAGTATGGTGCGGACCTTGTAGAACTTTGGGACCAATCATCGAAGAAGTTGCAACAGATTTTGAAGGAAAAGCTGTAGTAGGAAAAGTAGATGTAGACAACAATCAGGAGATTTCTATGCAATACGGAATCAGAAATATCCCTACAGTTCTTATTTTCAAGAACGGTGAAGTAGTAGATAAATTGGTTGGTGTAACTCCAAAAGAGGTAATCGCTGAGAAATTAAGCGCACACTTATAAAAAAATCACTTTGATAATGAATGCTTTCCGTTTTGGGAAGCATTTTTTGTCTCTAAAGATTTGCAGAATTAGAAAAAAGTTGTATTTTTGCAACCACAATAACGGAAGATTCTTCTGGAACTTGTGAAAAAGATCCGGTAGTTCAGCTGGTTAGAATGCCGCCCTGTCACGGCGGAGGTCGCGGGTTCGAGTCCCGTCCGGATCGCAAATCCTGTTTCATTTGAGACAGGATTTTTTATGTATTTAGTATATATCTATATTTTTTTTATGAGAGTATTGAGAAGATTTAGATTGTCATTAAATATCACAACTTAAACTCCTGAAGACTTATTTAGTCATAAATTAGAAATTCATCAAAGTTTATTGAATCTCGCTCTTTTTTTATTTTAGAAAATCATCTTTTTTCTTTATTGTATTTATAAAAAATATTCCGGTTTAACATAATACTCTTAATTATTGAATTTTCTTATCATTCTGAATTTATCTTTTATTTTTACGGATTTTAATTTTATCTAATTGAATTATTGTTGTTTAAATTCCATAATAATGGATTTAATTATAAAATAAATTCCGAATTTCTTCCAACATCCGAAAAGTTCACCATAATTAAACACTTACAAATTTTCATATTTGTATTGTTAACTAATTAAAAAAAATTATTATGTCAAAACACGATGTGAAAGGTAAGGTAGTTTTAATTGCCGGAGGAGGTAAAAATTTAGGCGGACTTTTAAGTAAAGATTTCGCAGCGAAAGGAGCAAAGCTTGCCATCCATTATAACAGCGAAAGTTCAAGAGAACAAAGTGAAAAAACTTTAGCAGATGTTCAGGCTTTAGGAGCAGAAGCTTTCTTATTTCAGGCAGACCTTACGAAGGTTGAAAACATCACGAAATTCTTTGATGAGACAATCAGCAAATTCGGAACTATTGATATTGCAATCAATACAGTTGGGATGGTATTGAAAAAACCATTTACTGAAACTACAGAAAAAGAGTATGATACAATGTCTGATATCAACTCTAAAGTTGCTTATTTCTTCTTACAGGAAGCTGGTAAAAAAGTAGCTGATAACGGTAAAATCTGTACAATTGTTACTTCGCTTCTTGCAGCTTATACAGGTCTTTATTCTACTTATGCAGGTATGAAAGCTCCAGTAGAGCATTTCACAAGAGCTGCGTCTAAAGAATTCGGAGCAAGAGGGATTTCTGTAACAGCAGTTGCGCCTGGACCAATGGATACTCCATTTTTCTACGGACAGGAAGCTGAAGATGCAGTAGCTTATCACAAATCTGCAGCAGCATTGGGAGGTCTTACGGATATTAAAGATATTGCACCATTGGTAGAGTTTTTAGTAACTGAAGGATGGTGGATTACAGGTCAGACTATCTTTGCTAACGGCGGATACACGACGAGGTAATAGAGTATTCATAAGCTCTTTCAAAGTTGGGAATTGAAAAAGCTTCAATTCCCAACTTTTATTTTATGGAAATCAACGAAGCTAAATTATTATTACCAAAATTATCCTTAATTAAACCTGAAATATGGGCAGATTTAGGTTGCGGAAACGGAACTTTTACTTATGCTTTGGCTGAAAAATTAGAAAATAAAAGTAAAATATTTGCAATAGACAGGCAAAGACAAAATCTTTCTGAAAAGCATCATGAAATAATGATTGATTATATTCAGACTGATTTTGAAAATGAAGATTTAAATATTTCACCTTTAGATGGAATTCTTTTAGCAAATGCTTTACATTTTGTAAAAGATAAAACAAAGTTGATTCGAAAACTTGAAGAATACTTTGAGAAAGGAAATGAAAAATGGATCATTATAGAATATGATAATTCAATTCCCAATCAATGGGAACCTTTTCCGATCACTTTTGATGAATTAAAATCTTTGTTTAAGCAATTAGGCTATTCAAAAATTGAAAAGATAGGTGAGAGAAAATCTGTTTTTGGCGGAACAATGTATTCAGCTTTCATTACTAAAACTTAAAAAAACACTATGATACTTAAAATAATAAACACTGTTCTGATTTTGGTTTCCGTTTTTATGGGATTCAAACAAGGATATGCAATGTTTTCCGGAAAACCTGAAATGATGGAAATGTTCGGAAAGTGGGGATTTGGCAAAACAGGTTTAATGATTAATGGAGCAGTCACTATTCTTGCTGCGATATTAATTCTTTTTCCTAAAACTTTTGTTTGGGGAAATTTCTTAATGGCAGCAGGCATTTTGCTAATTATATGTTTTCATCTTTTAGATAAAGATTTAAAAGGTGTTGCCATCGAAATTCCTTTTCTGTTGCTCAATCTGCTAATCATCTATCTTCAGCATCCTTTGAAAAGTGCTTAAAAATAAAAACACAAATGATGAAGAAAATATTATTTCTAAACTTATGTACAATAGTACTTTTTTGTTCTGTGACAGCTTGTGCTCAGAATAATAATACAGATAAAATATCTGGTAATAAAAACTCAACAACTAAAAAAACACAAAAAACTATGGATTTATCAAAAGTTACAAACCCAACAGTAAATGCTGCAATGACAGCTTGGCAAAATGGCGACAGCAAAACATTTTTATCATACTTTACAGATAATCCCACAATGACTGATGATGGCAATCCAAAGGGCTTTCATGTTTTTGTAAAAGAAGCTTGTGGTGAAGAAAAATTCCTTACTATAGATTCTGTTGAAAATAATGGAAATGATATTACAGGAAACTTCAAAGCAGGAAAATGGGGAACTTTTAAAGTTTTTTTCAAGTTTCATCAAAATGCTGACGGTAAATTTGACCGTTTGGATATTGGTCAGGCTCATTAATTTTTTTATTTCTTAACTCAATTCTCTTTTTCTGAATTACAAATCTTTTTAAGATATTTTGCTTTTATAAAAAAGTGAAGTGCCTTTGTGTACCCTTAAAATCATAAATAAATATCTGCTATTTTGAAAAGATTCTACGCTTTCATTCAGATAATCAATTGAATACATTCTAATGATTTTGCATTATGAAAAACAGTTACAATAAAATCGCCGGTCACGATATTGGTCATATAATAGCCATTAGTGACGCCGTTTTTGGAGTTGCCATGACGCTTTTGGTTTTAGAAATAAAGTTTCCGGAAATTGAAGGTGATGATAAAGAATTAGCAATGACTTTTTTAAAGTTGATGCCCAAATTTTTAGTTTATTTCCTCAGTTTTATGACAGCCGGAATTTTCTGGATGGGACAGTCTTCTCAGTTTGAACATATCAAGAAAAGCGACAGGAATCTGATTTGGATTAATCTTCTGTTTCTTCTTTTTGTATCGCTCCTTCCGTTTACAACTGCCTTTTTGGGAGATTATATTGACCATAATTTTGGAATTGCAATCTATTGGCTTAATATATTTTTATTAGGATTAATGCTTTATATCAGCTGGAATTACGCAACAAAGCACGGTTTTGTAGACAAAGAAGTTGAACAAGAAGTTTCTGGAGCTATCAAAAGGCGCATTATTGTTTCGCAGTCACTTTATTTCTTTGGAGCTTTACTTTGTTTTGTTAATTCTTATTTAGCGATAGCTGTAATTATCGCCATTCAGCTCAATTATGCGTTTGCATTTTTCAAAGGAAAACAAAATTAAAAACAGTTCAATTAACCATTTACTCCCATATTCACTAATTGAAAAACTTCAGATTATGAATAAACTTCAAACTTTATTAGACACTCAGAAAGAGTTTTTTTATACCGATGCCACCAAAACTTACGAGTGGCGAATAGATCAGCTTAATCGCATGGAAAAGTTCCTAACAGAAAATCAAGACGCATTTTGTCAGGCTCTCTACAAAGATTTTCGTAAACCTCCATTTGAACAGTTATTTGAAATTACCGTTCCGCTTGGTGTAATTAAATATTACAAAGAAAACCTGAAACAATTGATGAAACCTGAACAGGTTGACATTCCTAAAGGCTTAGAAGAAACCGGAAACAGAGGTGTAATTTATAAAGAACCGTTTGGTTCAACTTTGGTTATCGGACCTTTCAATGCTCCCGTTCTATTGTTGCTTGATCCTGCAATTGCGGCTTTGGCAGCAGGAAATCCTGTGATTCTGAAACCAGCTAATACAACACCGACTGTTGCAGAGCTTTTTCAGGAATTGATTCCAAAATATTTCGAACCTGAAGCTGTAAATATTGTAACAGGTGGAAGAGAAGAGATTACAGAGCTTCTGAAGCTTCCTTTTGATTTTATTTTCTTTACCGGAAGTTCAAATGTAGGAAAAGTTGTGATGCGTGCAGCGGCAGAAAATCTTACTCCGATTATCCTTGAATTAGGCGGGCAAAACCCAACAATTGTAGATGAAACAGCCAATCTCGATATTGCTGTTGACAGAATTGCGTGGGGACACAATGCAATTTCCGGTCAATGGTGCATTGCTCCGGGATATGTGTACGTACACGAAAGTATTGCTGAAATATTTATTGAAAAATTAAAAGCATCCATCCGAAAAATGTATGGCGAGAATCCTCAGGAAAGTCCGGATTTGGCTAGAATGATTAGTGAACATGATGCAGAAAGGGTTGCGTCTTACATCATTCCTGAAAAAGTTGTGATTGGAGGAAGGTATGATGTTTCAGCGAGATATGTGGAACCAACCGTTTTATATCCGAGTACTTGGGATGATCCGGCTTTACAGCAGGAAATTTTTGGACCAGTGTTGCCTGTTATGGTTTATTCGGATTTAAAAGAAGTTGCCAATATTATCAAAAGAAAGCCAAAATCTTTGGCAGCCTATATTTTCAGTAAAAATCAAGATAATATTGATTATTTCCTTAACTCAGTTTCATTTGGAGGCGGTTGTATTAACCAAACCAATCTGCATTGCTGGATAGATAGTCTTCCGTTTGGCGGGGTTGGTTTTGCAGGAATGGGAAAATATTATGGTAAAGCAGGTTTTGATGCATTAAGCAATACAAAAGCAATGTTGGTCGGCAATCCTGATTTGGAACTGGATGTTTTTCCACCTTATGCAGGGAAAGATATTGGTAAATCTTTAAGCTTGTTTAGCTCTTAAATAATTCAATTAAAATTAAACTATGATAACTAACGTAATAAGAATCAAACCTTTCAGCGATAAAGAAGATGCAACACTTGACTGGATGCAGAAAATGGCAATGAAAGCCTCCGAAATGCCGGGTTATATTAAAACCGAAATTGTTGAAACCAATCGCAGGGTTGCCGAAAAGGAATTTTTAACCATTCTTCAATTTGATACCAAAGAAAACCTTTCGGTTTGGGAAAACAATACTTTCCGAAAAGAGCAAATGTTATGGGCAACTGATAACTTAGCGGATATTAATAACGCTCCACTTTTCGAAGAATTCGGAGTTTATCAGGAAAGTAGTCCAGCAGAACAAAAGCATCCGAACCGACTGAAGGTGTATGTTTTGGCTGTATGTGTGATTTTTACTTTAATCAGTACGCTTGCGCAATATGTTTTAATGCCTTTGGGTAAATTTCTCGGAACACCGCCATTGTTAATTATTTTTCTAAATGTAGCGACACTGGTTGCCATTGTGAGTTTTGTCGTAATGCCATTTTTAACCAAAAGATTGTATAAATATTTGGTTTAATAATTTTCAAACCCTCATTAAAAAAATCAACAACAAATGAAAAAAACTATACTTATTTTTTCAATGCTTTTTGGTGTATTGCATGCACAAGAGCAAAAAGAGAAAGAAATAGAACAGGTGAAAACTTTACCAACGTCAATGGCAGCTCCGCAACCTGCAATACCAATTGAATTTGTACCGGGTTCTGACAGATTTTATTTCCAGGCAATTATTTCAAGAGATATTCCGGAAACTAAAGGAAAGCTTAGATTTATCTCTGTAACCAATTATGCTACGGAATATAAGAACGAAAATGCACGTGATAATGACTTTACGTCAGTAAATATTGTCAGTTACAAATTAGGAAAACATATTGGAGTTGGGCCATCTGCCGCAAATGTTGCCGGATTGGGATGGATTCCGAGTGTAGGATTTCAGTTTGGGTGGAGAAAACCTTCTTGGTCTGTAATTTTTAATCCGGCAATCAGTATTAATAAAAATACCAATACAAATAATGTTTTGGTCGCTGAATATTTCCCTGAAATTTCCAAAGATCATAAGTGGAGATTATACACGAGATTTCAGGCACTTTATATTTATGATTTTAAAAATGATGTACATTCCAGAAGTCAATATTTTGGAAGATTAGGAGTTTCATATAAACAGTTTACGATCGGAGCGGCAGTAAATTATGATTATTATGGTGCAACGAAAAGAGAAAAACGAAACTTCGGACCATTTTTGAGAGTTACACTATAATTCAATGATAAAATTGATGATTAAAATGATAATCCGAAAAGTTTTATTATTACCCATATTGCTTAGTCTAATGAGATTTTCTGCACAGGAATCTAAAGAACATTCACTTAAAATAAGTGGATTTGCAGAAGTTTATTATCAATATGATTCCAACAACCCGGAAAGTAATTCACGTCCGGGTTTTATTTATAGCCATCACCGGAATAACGAGGTTAATATCAATTTAGCTTTCATTAAAGCCAATTATGAAACCGAAAATCTGCGTGCCAATCTCGCTTTAGCAACAGGAACTTACATGAATGCCAATTACTCTGAAGAGCAAGGTGTTTTGAAAAATATTTATGAAGCCAACATCGGATTTAAAATTTCAAAAAATAAAAATATCTGGATTGATGCCGGAATTTTCCCTTCTCATATAGGTTTTGAAAGTGCTGTCGTAAAGGACAACTGGAATTTGACAAGAAGTATTGCCGCAGAAAATTCGCCCTATTTCGAAACCGGAGCTAAAATTTCATACACCACAGACAATGGAAAATGGTTAATGAGCGGTTTGATTATTAACGGATGGCAGCGAATCCAACAAGTTGATGGTAATAGTGCGCCGTCTTTTGGACATCAATTGACCTATATTCCAAATGAAAAACTGACAATTAACAGCAGCTCATTTATCGGAAATGATAAACCTGACAGTATTCGACAAATGCGCTACTTTCACAATTTATACGGAATTTATAAAATTAATAATCATTGGGCGGTGAGAGCAGGTTTTGATTTGGGAGCAGAACAAAAATTTAAAGGAAGTGATGCTTACAATATTTGGTACACTCCGGTTTTTATTGCAAAATATTCTCCGAATGAAAAAGTCAGCATTGCTGCTCGGGGAGAGTATTATCACGACAAAAATGAGGCAAAAATAACAACCGGAACTGAAAATGGATTTCAGATGCTCGATTACTCTCTGAATTTTGATTATCAGATTCTTCCCAACCTGCTTTGGCGAACGGAAATTAGAAATCTCAATAATAAAGACGCTGTTTTTCTCAATCGAAATAAAAACTTGGAAGCAAATAGTTTTACAGGAACTACATCCTTGTCTGTAAATTTTTAAAAGGATACCACATAGTTTAATTTTAATTAATAGAAATTATGGTTAAAAAAAGTATGAACATATTTGAAAATTAATATTTTAAATAATATATTCGTTCGAAGTTTTCACAAATAGAAAAAAAATACATGCATCATTCTTTACTCCTTATTTTAGGACTTTTATTTTCCGTTTTCTTGTTGGTTATGTTGGCTCAGCGAATCAAAATTGCTTATCCCATTTTTCTCGTTATTGCAGGATTGGGAATCAGTTTTGTTCCTGGTGTTCCTCACATGAGCTTAGATCCGGAAATCATATTTCTAATATTTTTACCACCATTATTGTATGAAGCAGCATGGTACACTTCATGGACAGATTTTTGGAAATGGAAACGTCCAATCGCTTTACTAGCATTTGGTTTGGTGTTTTTCACCTCGACCATTGTTGCGTATTTTACCTCATCATTTATCCCGGGATTTACTATTGCTTTAGGATTTCTTTTAGGCGGAATTGTTTCTCCACCTGATGCAGTTGCAGCAGCGACTGTTTTGAAAGGAATGGGTGTTCCGAAAAGATTAATGACCATTTTGGAAGGAGAGAGTTTGGTTAACGATGCGTCTTCATTAATTGTATTTAAATTTGCTTTATTAGCCGTAATCACAGGAGCTTTTTCAATGCAGGAAGCAACGGGACAGTTTTTCTTGGTTGCAGGAATGGGAATTGTAGTCGGGCTTGTAGGAGCGCATATTGTATATTTTATTCATCGGTTTTTACCCACAACTCCGGCAATTGATGCGGCTCTCACAGTAATGACTCCCTATATTTTATTTCTTGCGGCAGAGCAGTTTCATTTTTCGGGCGTAATGGCAGTTGTTACGGGCGGACTGTTTATTTCCTGGCGTTCTCATGAGATTTTCCAAACGGGAAATACAAGATTAAATATGCTTGGAGTTTGGACGACCCTGATTTTCGTGATGAATGCACTTGTTTTCGTATTAATCGGATTGGAACTTCCTGAGATTGTTGCAGCTTTAGGGAAATATTCTGTTTGGCAAGGCATAAAATATGGAGCAATTGTAAGTTTAATTGTTATTGTACTGAGATTTTTGTGGGTTTTTCCTATTGCACATATTCCGAGATGGTTTAGTGCAAAAGCCAGACAAGATCCTTCTCCGGGTTGGAAAGGTCCTTTGGTAATCAGTTGGGCAGGAATGAGAGGAGTTGTTTCTTTGGCAACGGCACTTTCTATTCCGCTTTATTTAGACGATAAGGGAACCGTTTTTCCGGAGCGTAATCTCATTATTTTTATAACTTTTGTTGTCATTTTCATTACGTTGGTTTTCCAGGGATTGACTTTACCTTTCATCATTAAATTAATTAAACTTAAAGAAATTGATGATTTGGTTCCTGAAGAAGAGCAACAGACTGGAATTCAATTGATTTTAGATAATACGGCATTACAATTAGTTAATGAAAAATATTCGTCTGATTTAAATGATAATGAGTTGATTAGTTTCTATAAATCTAATTTGGAATCTGATATTAATTTGGGCAATAAACGTCTCGAATCTTTAGAATGTGATGAAACGGAGCATCAGGAAATTGAAAAATACCATCACGTTTTATTGGATATTTATTCGATTCAAAGGAAAGAATTATTCAGAATGAGAAAAGAAAAACTGTTTTCCGATGAAGAAATTCGTAAAGCTGAATTGCAATTAGATTTAAATGAATTAAAAATTACCGGAGCAGGACATTAATTTTAGCTAAACTATGAATACAAATTCCCATTATAAATTAAAACATTTTATTCCCTGGACACGTGCTAAAATCTACAAAATGTTGATTTTAAGTATTATTCCTACGCTTCTTTTTTATTTTTTAGGATGGACCTGGCTTGCGATTCCGTGGGTTCCGGTGGCTTTGTTGGGAACAGCAACTGCTTTCATTTCCGGATTTAAAAATACACAAACCTACAATCGAACCTGGGAAGCGAGGCAAATTTATGGAGCCATTATCAACAGCAGTCGCGCTTTTGGAATAATGGTGAAAGATTTTATAAGAACAAATGATAAAACTGAAGAATCTAAGCTTCACAAAGAAATTATTTACCGTCATTTTGCATGGTTAACTGCAATGAGGTTTCAATTGAGAGAAATAAAAAGCTGGGAAAACGTTAAAACCAGAAGCTATTATCGAGAATATTTGCAGTATTACAAAGTTCCGGAGTGGGAAAGTAACATCTCTGATGAGCTTAAACCTTTTTTGTCTGAAAAAGAGTTTAATTATATTTTATCAACTAAAAACCGGGCAACGCAGATTTTGGCGACTCAATCTGAACATTTAAGAAAACTTAATGAAGAAGGTTTAATTTCAGATTACAATTACGTGACTCTAGAAAATCAACTCAAAGATTTGTACGACCAACAAGGAAAATGTGAAAGAATAAAGAATTTTCCTTATCCGAGACAGTTTACAAGCATCAATTTGTATTTTACCAATATGTTGTGTTTCTTGTTGCCTTTAGGTTTTTTAGGAGAGTTTTCAAAGATGATTGAAAAGTTTGGGGAGAATATTATTTGGCTGGCTATTCCATTTAGTGTTTTATTGGGCTGGGTTTTCCTTGTTTTGGAGCAAATCGGTGAAAGTACAGAAAATCCTTTTGAAGGAAACCCGAATGATGTTCCGATTACACAAATTACCAGAAATATTGAGATTGATCTTAGGGAAATGCTTGGTGAAACCGATCTTCCGCCTGCATTACAGCCTGTAAATAATATTTTAATGTAATTGTTAGTTCTACGTTTATCAAAACTGAAGAGATTTATTTAAATTAATGCAATTGATAATCTGTAATTTATATTTAATTTGAATAAAATTCATACGTAAAGTTTGCAGGTAATGAAAAAAGTTGTATTTTTGCAACCACAATAATGGAAGATTCTTCTGAAACTTGTGAAAAAGATCCGGTAGTTCAGCTGGTTAGAATGCCGCCCTGTCACGGCGGAGGTCGCGGGTTCGAGTCCCGTCCGGATCGCAAAAAGTTTTTACAATTTTAACTTTAAAAGAAAATTGATCCGGTAGTTCAGCTGGTTAGAATGCCGCCCTGTCACGGCGGAGGTCGCGGGTTCGAGTCCCGTCCGGATCGCAAAAAGTTTTTACAATTTTAACTTTAAAAGAAAATTGATCCGGTAGTTCAGCTGGTTAGAATGCCGCCCTGTCACGGCGGAGGTCGCGGGTTCGAGTCCCGTCCGGATCGCAAAAAGTTTTTACAATTTTAACTTTAAAAGAAAATTGATCCGGTAGTTCAGCTGGTTAGAATGCCGCCCTGTCACGGCGGAGGTCGCGGGTTCGAGTCCCGTCCGGATCGCAAATCCTGTTTCATCACGAGACAGGATTTTTTTATATGTATTACATTTATATTTTACATTCAGCTTCTATTTCTGTACAAATTGTTGGAATAATTTAGGTTTTAGTTTATTCTACCTTTTTTCGGACTGTATTAATACTAAAAAGGTTTTTCGAATTTCAACATTCATTACACTTAATTTATTTTTTATTTGACATACTTTAAGACAGCTAAAAATCAAAATTTCGATATGTTTTTGTAAAATTGACCTTTATTTTCTTCTTTAATTGTCAATTTCTAAGACGTGATATGATGATTTTAATCTGTAATGAGCTTGTTTTACGATTTAAATTGACTTTACTTAATTATTTCTGTTTTATTAATAATGATTTGTTTTATTAGTTGTAATATTCTGATAATAAGGTGCGTATGGTTTTGTTATGCAGATGCTTTTTGCGAATTTTTACGTCATTATTTATAAATGGTTCCCACAAAAGCTTGCTGATGAAATTTTCTGATTATATATTTGACATAGTTAAACAAGACACCAAATCATATATAAATAAATTTTCATCATTCAGTTTTCTTGTAGAATATCAGGGTTCAAATTATCTAGGGAAATGAACCCTGTTCTCTACAATTTTTAGAAAACAATTTAGAGTAAAGATGAAAGTAAGATAGACACCATCATTACATATATTAATAGAAAAACAGAATCTTCATTGAAGATTCTGTTTTCATTTTAGATAGGTAATCATTAAAATAAAAAGAGCTGCCATAATTGGCAACTCTTTAAAAAAAGTAATAGAATAGTATTAATTGCTTTTCATGTACAGCCTTTTCCATTTGCTCACTGTATTTCTGCTTAGTTTAAAATGATTGGCAAGCTGAAGGTTACTTAACTTTTGATCTTCTTGATAAGCTAATATTTTTAAAATAGTTTCGCTATCGTAAGATTTATGTCGCTGATTAAAATCTAGTATCTCTTTGTCAGTCGATCCAAAAATCTTTTTGTTAAGATCAATAATCTCCAGAATTGAAAAGTTGTCTTTATTTAAATAACAACTTAATTCTGATTGTCTTTCCGGACATTTTTCCAAAATAATATCTTCAAATATTTTTTTATAGTTAGGTTTATTAATCATAATTTCCAAATCTGTTTGTTAAGTTTGAGAATTGTATTTATTCACCCATTTATAAAGGGTAGTTTTAGGGATGTTATAGGTTTCAATAATTTCTACTGATGTCATTTTACCTGAGTTTAGATTATTTAAAATAAAATCAATAATTTCTTTGGTATAAACGTTTTTCCTGAATGACGGTAGGCTTGTTTGTACAGTTTTGGTTTTCTTGATTGTATTTTTTTGTTGCGCTGAAAATAATATTAAATGCTGACTGTAAATCCTAAAAAAATCATATTCGAGTAGTTTACTCCAGCTTAAAAGTATTTTAGTATCCAAGCTTTCACTATTATACATCTTACGAATATCATTTTCATTACACTTTAAAAAATTACAAATACGAGAAAAGTCTAGCTCACATTCTCTAACTCTTTGTTGTATTAAGCTTCCTATATGAATTTGTTTGAAGTTCATCACATATTGTATTAAATTATTTATGATAAATTACTGCTCAGATACGATGTCTGATAAAATGTTTTTCTGTAATAAAGTGATTTGGTAATAATGGTATTCAGAGGGGGAGAACCATTAAGAGGGAATTTTAAATTTACAGTTGCGGGGCCTTGTGTAAACCCCGCTTTCTGTAAAGATGATTTTCATCATTTGCCCTTTCGGGGGCTTAATTTTCATTTGTTGTTTCTAGAATCTGTCTTTTTATAATAAAAAGACCTGAGGACGTTTTTTTTACTCATGCGCATGAGTTTGGGAAAAGATGCGCAAGAGTTGGGTAAATGATGCGCAAGAGTTGAGGGAGTCATGCGCATCATTTTTGTTATCAATCTGCTTTTTTAAATGTTACAGTTTTTAATGTATCATCGATGCGTTTTCCGGGGCGGTAGTTTACATGGGCACCTTTGATGAAGCTTGTGTTGAACTCATCTTTAGTAACTGCACCGCTACTGCTCAGGCTGGGGTAGAAGCTTCCCAGTTTATCCATTCTGATGATTTTTCCGTTGGCAATGCTGTCTGTAATTACGTTTTCGAGGGCGATGATTACACCTCTGATATCCGCTTCAGATAATGCTGAGAATTTTTCAATCTGTTTAGAGAGATCGTCTACGCTCAGTTCTCCGTCATTGACGGCTACGGCATACCATTTTTTTATTCCGCCTCCGCTTACGCCGGGCTCGCCTCTTTCAATTAAATTGTACTTGATTGGCATAATTAATTTTTTGTTTTTTTTAATTATCGGTAACAGGAGCGGAAATTGTTTTCCGCTTTCTGCATACCAACTGTTAATATGAATAAAGTATAAATGTTTTTTTTGAACGCTGGTTTTGAAATACAGAAGCGGAAGTAGAATTTCTTCCGCATTCTGTAAAAACACAAATCACAAGTTATTATCTCCAAAAAGACCACACTGTTCCGTTATACACTGCAACCAAATGGTTAAAAGTATCATATACCATCATTCCGGCTGCAGGGCTAATAATATTCAGATGGGGGCTTGCCACTCTTGGAAGCACCATTGCTTTGTCTGTATCTGTAAGAACCAATATTCCAGGCGTAGTATCGGCAGCACCATCACTGCCGATAGCAGCTTTGGCAGAATTACTTTCCTGAAGGTTGTCCTGAATGCTTGTGTTTACAGCACCGGTATTATCTCTGGTAAGATCAAACCAGGTTCCTCCTTTCAGGTATTTTACTTTTTTATCTGCAACGTCATAAATAATGGTTCCGTTTACAGCTCCTGTTACGTCCCCCTGTGAAGTTACCCAGGGTAAAATAATCCCTTTATTGGCATTATCTCCAAACTCCAGAGAGACCGATGTGTTGCTAACATTTGATTTTCCGATGGCAATCTGAGAGAATGCCAGTGAGGATGCCATAGCCAAGATTACTGTGAATATATATTTCATAATAAATCGATTAAAAATTATTTAGTTTGAAGGGCAGGTTGGGGTAGAAAGGCAAGACCATCCTGTCGCTGTACCTGTGGTATTTACCTGCAGACAGTTAAGATCTTTATTATAAACCATCATACCTTCTATAAGGTTTGAGGTAGGAATGCTTGCAATCTCTGCTGTAGTAAGTCTGTTAACAACAAAACCTTTGGTCTTTGCTTCCAGCGCTGTCCATGCTCCTTTTCTTACCATCGGCCAGTTGCCTGCTGCATCACTTCCAGCTCTGTTTAATGCACTAATACCATGTTTGGTGTCTAAAGCTGTACCCGTAGTAATTCCCGGTTTAAAGCACGAACCGTGTGTATCTGTATCGGTAGCCGTATTATTTGCCATGTTTGAATCTGAAATATTGGTAGGTGGAGTCACCGTTACCGTATTGACAAGATTTCCTGTAAAGCTCATCGGAACGTTTACTGTTACAGTGTAGATAACTGTTCCTCCCATAGGAATACCAACAAGATCGTTAATAGCACCTGTCTGTGTTCCTGAAACATTAGTCGTAGAACCTGTAGAGGCTACTGCAGTATAACTTACATTAGCTGCAGGAATTCCTGCAGGTACAGGATCTGAAATTGAAGCGTTTAAAACTCCAAAGGGACCATTATTGCGGACTGTTATGGTATAAACAGTAGCTGCTCCCGGAATGTAAGTAGTGGTGTTGTCTGACTTGGTAACCTGCAAGTCTGCACTGAATGTAATAGGCATTGTTACGCAATGTGCTCCGTCATTACTTGTACTTGCAGGAGCATCAGAAATTTTAACTCTTGCACCAGTGGTAAGGTTAAATTGATAAAAACCACCGGCGTTATTAACTCCGAAAACTTCGCCCGTACTTGAGGTATACATTGCACCAAACTGTAAACTTCCGGGAGTAATACCCACTCCGGTAACTGCGCCTGTAGAAGGATCAATAGTAGTAAGTTGTCCATTTGCACTATTCACTCCGTAAAGAAGCCCTGTTGCAATACTGAAACTCAGATCTGAAACATTTACACTTGTTGAAAGCGTGATAAGCGTAGCTGTTTTTGTTGTAAGATTGATCTTATATAGCTGATTATTACCTGCATTTGACTTCACATAATAATTTCCTGCATTATCTATTTCTCCTGCATTATATGTGGCAACAGGCAAATTGGTAACTGCTCCCAAACTGGTAGAAGAACCATCGGTATTGATTTGTAGCAGCACATTGGAGGTTAAAACCTGCATCGCATATATTTTACCATCTACAGGGTTAAGACCCATTGCATTGTGATTAACAGCTGCAGATCCCACTGTTGGGTAAGTAAATGGATTACTTGAAGTATTTATGGTATAGAGTATATTGTTCTGTGACAGATATACCTTATTATCACATCCGAAAACTGCTTCTACTTTGAATTTTACTTCCGCTATTGTGCAATTTGTTTCCGTTGCCACATCAGAATCTTTATCACAAATTTTATAATAATAAGTATATGTTCCGGGTGGGGTTGTGGCTGGAATAACTAAATTTCCATTTCCGTCTACTGTTGCATTTGCAGTTGTCCACATTTCATAGAAAAAGTCTACAGAATTAGCAGGCATAGTAGATATTACGGTGCCGTTATAAGTGTCATTTCCGAAAATAGATGGCAGCGTACCTCCTACACCTGCAATAATAGGTGTAGAAGTATAATCATCGTTTACCGCACAGATTGGCGCAACTACTGTTACCATCTTTGTTGGTGAATAACAGTTACCTGTTGAATTGTAAAATGCTGCATAATATTTATTCGTTCCCGGCAATGCATTAGCAGGAGTTATAATATTAGCAGAAGTAGCTACAGGACTGGAATGCCAAGTAATTACAGTTCCTACTTGTGGATTGGAGACTGCTAAAGAAGATAAGTTTGCAGAAGTACTTCCACAAGGAATTTGGTAAAACGAAGAAGTATTTGAATATGCTGATGTGTTATTAAATGATGGTACTGGACCAGCTGCTATATTGCTTACAGTAACTGAAACAATCGCCGATGTAGCTTTCCCTTCACAATAAGAATCTGACACTACAACATAATAGTATCGTGTCCCTGCTGCAGAAGTTGGCGGATTATAAGTAGCTGAAGTAGCTCCCGAAATAAGTGTTCCTCCGGTTGTACTGTTTGTTGTATTGCTGTACCATTGATAAGTAAGTGTACCAGTTCCTGTTGCAGTGGAAACTAAAGGTTGGGCAACTCCATTAAGACATACATTCTGTGTTGGTGGAGTAATAGCAGAAATTGCAACTACTGGAGCACAAGACTTACAAATATTACCAGCTAATGTTTCTATATTGATTGACGATATATCAAAAGTATCGCTCATCACGGCTTTTCTAGGTTTTACACCACTTCCTTGCGGGTCACCTGCATTAGCTTGTACAGTTCCATTATAATCACCTCCAACCGAAGCGATAGCAGCTGCAGCAGCTCGGGCAGCTGTGTCAAATGAGGTACTAACTCCTGTGGGTGCATGGATTACAACAAATGTTGCTCCCAAAGAACTTTTCATTGTATTATAGTTGCTAAATCCAAGTAGAGCAGATGTTAACCCATTTCCACCGGCTGTTCCATCTGTAAAAATAAATATAACAAGCTTATTGTTAGGATCAAGGCTTAGCTTTTTTTGTGTACTCACAATTTGTGAGCTAGCTGCTGAGCTTCCTAAAGAATTTTGTAATAGTGCGGTATTTTCCGGTAACCAAGTGTTATTGCCTAATGTGGCATAATGAGTTGCTCCTTGAGTGGCAAGCCCACCTCTTCTCACAAAACTTTTAGCTAAATTAGAATCATCAGTAAAATTATTTTCTATAAATATTCTGGCATCTGTTATTGGATTTGGAGTTGTATAAATTCCCGCAAAATGCGTTACAGCAATTCGGTTATTGGGATTGCATTCTAAAACTTTATCAATTAGAGCTTTAGTAGAATTACTCATAGCGATCCATTCTGTATCATCAATGGAGCTTGAGTTATCTAAGAAGAATACAGCATCTACACCCTGTGCTTTTGCAGTATTTATCCATGTTGTAAGGATCAATAAAAGTATAGGTAATACTTTTAAAAATACAATATTTTTACGTTTCATCGTTTTCAATTTTAATGTGTTTTGAAAATTAATTTTTCATTATGTGTTTTGCCTTTAAATAAGGCTTTCAAAAAATTATATAAATGATGGAGGAGGTCTTATTCTACTTCGGTTAGAATGATTGTATTGTGTCTTTAAATGATATATGAGTGTTAATTTGATGTCTTCAGAAAAGTGAAAAATTTCAGAAAGTTCTGGTTTCTTTAAAGTAGCATCTTTTTTTATATGATAATTGTTTCCGGCGCAAACAAAGTTTTTTGAAATAGGAAGATTCAAAAAAACTTCGGAGTTGTTACCTATGTAATGTTTTAGCGGGGTAGCTTTAGGATGTTCTTTTTTTATGACTGCTATTTCCTTAGAGGATTTGGTTTTTTGAGGTTTTTCACAAGTAGTTAAAATAGTTTTGCTTTCTTTTTTATTCTTGCTTTCAGTAATATTATAAATATATGTTCCTGAAGTGATGGACAGATAATTTATTGTCTTATCTCGTAATTCTTTATCAATAACAACAACGCTTCCCTGTAAACTCATCTGACCATAAATTGAATGAAAACCCTGCAGAAAAAACAAAGCAAACAGAATCTTTACCCTACAAAAGAGTTGGGTATTTTGAAAGATTGTTGTTATTGAATTTCTGCTCATTGTTTTGGTTTAAATTTCTACTTGAGTAGATGAAATGTGATGAAGAATAAAAGTTGATATGTTTATCGGTTTAAATAATTTTAAATAGAGAATTTTAAAAATGTGATGCGGTATTGTCACTTTAGAAAATCTTTGGCAAATGAATAAATAATAGAATTGATGGAGAAAATAACAGACCCTATATAGATACTATGTTTTGTTAATTGTTTGATTTTTATATGTTTGTGCTTTGTTTGATTCGTGATTTACAATTTATATTATAGTTTTTTGAACCAGATATACAGGTCTTCTCCCGAAGGAATATTAAACTTTTTTCGTAGTCTGCTTTTCCTTACCTGAACAGCTTTTTTGGTGACGAATGTATAATTGGCAATTTCTTTTGTTGAAAAATTAAGCTTGATGTAGGCACAAAAAATAAGCTCAGAATTAAGGATGTCCGGATAAAGAGAGATAATCTTGTTGCAAAATTCCGGATAGATCTTTTTGAATTTTGCGAGAAAAAAGGGATCATTAATTTTTGCGAGCTGAAAAACTTCTTCAAGATCATCATTGATAATATGAAGGATTTCTGGTTTTTCAGCATCTTTTTGTTGACTGTTGTCAGTGGACTTCTTTTGTTTGTTCTTTAAATAGAAGTAAAGTCCACCGAAAACAACAGCAACCTGAAGGAAATTGATGAGTACTTTTTTTTTCATTGTGTATGCTTTTAGAATCAACAGAATATGACTGTAAAGAGTCTGATATTCTATTCTGAATTTTCTGCTACAAATGAATCGATAAATAAACTATATGCAAAAAAAAGTGACCCTACACAGATACTACATAGTGTGTAAGTAGTTGATTTTTAGTGTTTAAAATTTATATAGGTGTTTTGTTGCTGTTTTGAAGATTTGACTTTAATAATTAAGAAATTACTAAATAATAACCTATTTATACCAATAAAAGAGGAGGTAGAGTTATGATAAAGTATAGAAATAAGAATTTGTTATCAATGATAACAGGTATCAAAAATTGTCTTGCAATGTATTCAAATTACGCATCCATACATTAAAATCTTCATCAGACGGAATCATATATTTTTTTCGGATCCTATATTTTCTGAGTTGCACTGCAGAAACAGTAACAAAAGTAAAATCTGCAATTTCCTTTGTAGTGAAATTCAGAAAAGCTAAACCAACAAAGTGTAACTCGGAATTACTTATTTTGGGATTGATGGCTTTTATATTCTTTATAAAATTGGGATAGATTTCTTCAAAAAGAACCGTGAATTCGGGACTGTTTTTTTTGGCAAGCTCTATCAATTCTGCAAGTTTATTTTCATCAGCTTTTTTATTCAGATGATCTTTTTCTTTTTCCAGCTCTGATTTTTCTGTAAGTAAAACCTGATTTTGCTGTAAGATGATTTTCTTTCTTCTTTTTGTTTTTTTAATTTTAAAATAGAAGTATATTGCTATAGTAATTGATAATAGCACCAGAAAAACAATCCATTTGTTTTTGGTGTTTAAAGTTTCATTTTTCTCTTCCTGTTCATTTAGAATATTGTCGATGGTTTGCTTAAGGCCTTCGTTTTTTCTTTCCTTTAAATGATCATTGTATTTCTGATATTTTTCCCTAAATTCTTTTTCCTTAGCCTTATCGCGCAATATTGCATAAATATCTGCAAGTTTGGCTGTAGTATTTGTCTGGCAAAAGAAGTCATCAATTTTCATCGAATCGATTTCTGCTAAAGTATTTTGAAAGGCAACGACGGCTTTTTCGTAGTCTTTCATCTTAAAATAATAATCTCCCTGAAGCTCATACGCAGCATACTTATAAGTAATATGTTCTTTAAGTTTGGTTTCTTCAAATGCTTTCGAAATATAAATCTGGGCAGAATCCATCTGATTGAGCCCCATACAGATGGAAGCCTTTATCATATAAGTATTTAATGTCTCGTTAAGTTTCAGAGTTTTGCCGATTTGCAAAGCTTTATTAATGTAATTGTTAGCTTTTTTTAAATCATTATCCTGAAGTCTGTAAGCGTAATAAAAATATCCTTTTACGAGTTCCTGCTTTGCAGAATCTGAAGGTACTTTTTCCAAAATGTCTATATATTCGTCCAGCGATTTTATTGCTAAATCTTCCAGACCCAATATGTTATAATTAACATATTTGATTTCTACAATTTTACTTTTAAGAATTTCATTATCTACAGATATAGTCTTCTCAAGATCAGAGATTTGGGATAAACTTTTTTTATAATCTTCAAGTACAAAAAGCTGATATGCGATGCTGATGCTGCTTTTGGCGATAAGCTCATCATTCTTTAATTCTTTTGAAATATCGTATGCTTTTTTGGCATATTCCAAAGATTTTATCCCGTTTTGGTATCTATTCAGCTCGGAAAGTCTAAGCAAATTATTTGCATTCTCGGAACTTTTTTGTTGAGAATATGCACAATTGAAAACAAATAAGGTGAAAAATAAAAATGCTATTCTTTTCAAAACCAATAATTTAATTATTAAAAAATCAGTTACGAGTCTATCTTTTTAAACCACATGTAGAGGTCTTCATCAGAAGAAATATTGAATTTTTTTCTAATCCTGCTTTTTCTTCCCTGCACTGCCTTTTCGGTTACAAAAGTATATGTTGCTATTTCTTTTGTGGTGAAATTAAGCTTTAAATAAGCACAAAAAGTCAATTCAGAGTTTAAAAGATCCGGTTGTAATGCAATGATTTTTTGACAAAACTCGGGATATACTTCTTTGAACCTTGCGAGAAAATGTGGACTGTTTTTTTTCGCCAGTTGCATTACTTCTTCAAAAGCATCGTTTACTTTAAATTCAAGATTTTTATTCTCTGTTTCCTTTTTTTGAATTAGTTCTCTCTGATCATTGATTAAAACTTCTTTTTCCCGTTTTTTTCTTATATAAAAAAGGTATCCCCATATGATAATAAGTATGGTTATGAGAATCACAGCTCCAAGTATATAACTATTTTTCTTACTGAGTGTCTCTGTTTCTTTCAGCTTTTCGTGCTCCTTTTCTTTAATAAGCTTCTCAACCGATAAATCTAATGCAATATTGTTTATGGTTTTTAGACTGTCTGAAAGATCTGCTTGCATTTTCAAATACACAGCAGATTTTTGTGGATTATTTAATTTTAAGTAGATCTTGGAAATGGATGCATAAGCCTCAACTCGTACATCTGGTCTTTTTAATTGGGCAGACATCTTTTCGGTTTCCAGATATTTTTCTAAAGATTTATTATATTCTTCTTTTTGAAAATAATAATCTCCATAGACCAATAAATAAGCGAGTTTTTGAAAAGGATCGTATTTTTTTTGTTGATAATTTACTTCAGCAGCTTTAAGATAATATTCAGCAGAATCTATGTGCTCTTTTTTATAGTTTATAAAATAGTCAGCGATATTAGCTCCTGTTATAGGATCAGGATCGAGTGCATACGCTTTTTTGAAATAGATATACGTGGAATCGTATTGTGAAATCAGTCTTGAACTTTCAGCTTTACACGCATATGCAATTTGTAGATTGAGTACTTTAAAATGAGAATCTTTTACTTTTTTATTTTCATTAATAGCTTTGTTAAAGTAATCGATTGCGCGTTGATGAAGGTTCAGCATTCCGTAAACTTTCCCATACTCTGTATAAATTTCAGATCTTGTAAGAAAATCTTCGGTTTCAAGATTATTTTTTTCGGCGATTTCAAGATAAATAAGCGCTTCTTTGTAGCGGTTTAAATTAACCAGAAAATTACCAATATTTAAACTTCCTTTTGCAATTCCTTTTTTATAATTAAGTTTTTTAGACTCGTTAATTAGTTTTGTACTTTCTCTAATCCCGTTATTAAAATCAAATGTGTTTATCGATTGGAAATAGATACGGGAAAGGGCAGTATCGATTTTTGGATAAGCTTTTTCTTGTCCGCTACTTAAGACATAACTGATAATAAAGATAAAAAAAAAGAATTGCTTGAGAATTTTCATAATCAGCGTTAATTCAGGTTAATAGTTTTTCAAATATACAAATATCAACCTGCTCATTTCATGCTTTTAATCAATTACGGAAAATTTTGATTAAAAATTTTAAATGCGATAAAAACACCTTTTATTTCAATTTGTTAATACTCCAAGGTGTTTGATGATACATTTTCATAAAACTTACTTCAAATTCATTGGTGTTATGATTAAATTAATAAATAATTATTCATAACGAAACATTGGCAGGTAACCACAGGATAGCAGAAATTTCCGATAAGTATACTTTTATGAAATAGAAATATGAGAAATATCATGTCTGTTCAGATTTAACTTTTCTTGTGTTTTAATTTTAAGAGAAAGTATATATAAGTAAATGTCAAATAATTAATAATCACCAATCAGAGAATGAAGAAATCTATAGTGACTCTGGGTATTTTGCTAAGTACCACAAGTTTTATCTTTGCACAAGAAAAACAAAACACGGGTACAGTAAAAGATACAGTACAATCTAAAAATAAAACGAAAGAGATTGAGGAAGTAGTCATTATTGCCTATGGTACTCAAAAAAAAGGTGAAGTTACCGGTTCTGTAGGTAGAGTAAGTGCAGAAAGCTTCAAAGATCGTCCTATTGCGAGAGTAGATCAAGCTTTAACGGGACAAATTGCTGGGGTTAAAACACGTTCTACAACAGGAAAACCGGGAGAACCTTTAGAAATCAGAGTTCGTGGTACTGCTTCTATTTCTGCTAGTAATTCACCTCTTTATGTCATAGACGGAATAGTTGCCGATGACATGGCAAACATTTCTCCTGATGATGTGCAATCGATTGAAGTACTAAAAGATGCGGCATCTACAGCGATGTACGGATCAAGAGGTTCTAATGGGATTGTGATTGTTACCACAAAAAAAGGGAATACAGGAAAACCTTCATTTACATTTTCTCAATATTATGGAGTACAGACCATTGAGAAAAAACTGGACATTATGAGCAGTTCTGAATGGATTGATTATGCGACTGAAGCTATCAATAAAAGATGGGTGGCTTTAGCTCCCGGTAATTCTGCTTCTGATAGTTATACAGTAAGAGCAAATTATTATAATTTACCAAATACGACTGATTATAATCTGGCAAATATCAATACTATGCTTGACCCAAGATGGGGAACCAATCAGGTGGCATATATTGATTGGCAGGATGCATTTTATCGTCCAGCTGCAATTCAAAACTACCAATTATCAGTAAGAGGAGGAAGCAGTAATGTAAAATATGCGATTTCTGCAGCGTATTTTGATCAGGAAGGTATGGCTTTGAATACCGGTTTCAACAGATTTAATTTAAGTGCAGTAGTTGACGTTAATATCTCCAGTAAATGGAAAGCTGGAATTGCACTGAGACCAAGTTACTCACAAAGCTACGGTGCAGCAGTTGACGGAAAAGACAATGAAGCACACAAAATGCTTTCTATGGTTCCTGTAGCAGAATTAGGAGCGGGACTTTACACCAACTTCTGGAACAATATTCGATACAGATGGGCAGGTTCTACAGTAAGCCCGATTGGTACTTTAGAAAATACTACGAATAATACCAACGAGTTTAGAATGTTATCCAGTATGTATATGTCTTACGACATTTTACCAGATTTGAACTTTAAAATCTCAGGAGCGGCGACCAATAATTTTAACATTAATAACGGTTATACACCAACTTTTAATTTAGTTTCAAATATTCCGGGACAGGTAAGTATTGCAAGCCGTAGAACGGTAAATTACAACAGATATTTAGGAGAAGCTTTATTAAATTATAAAAAGACTTTCGGATCTCACACAATTACCGCTCTTGCAGGATATAGTGCTGAAAATTACAGAACGACCGGGCAATACAACCGTAACAAAGGTTTTGCGAATGATGATTTGAAAACTTTCAACTTTACGCAATCGGCTTCTGTATTAAATTCGGAATATACTGCTTCAGAATGGATGCTGACTTCATTATTTGGTCGTGTAAACTATGACTATCAAAAGAAATATATGCTATTTGCAAGTATTCGTAGAGATGGTTCTTCCAGATTTTCATGGAATAATCTTTATGGAGATTTCGCAGCATTTGGTGGAGCATGGAAAATAGATAAAGAAAATTTTTTAAAGGATAGATCTTGGTTGAGTAACCTAAAACTGAGATACAGTTGGGGAGAAAACGGAAATAATGCTATTGGTGAATACAGACATTTTGGAACTTTGGCAGGAGGAAACTACTCTTTCGGAGGTGCTTTATCGAATGGTTTAGTACCGAATAGTATTAAAAGTGATGAATTGACATGGGAGAAAACACAGTCTTCAGATTTTGGTTTTGAATTGGGACTATTCAACAGAATTGATTTCTCAGCAGATTATTATATCAAAAAAACAAACGACCTTCTTCTTCAGGAGCCTATCGCTTCAGCAACAGGTTATACAACAGCGTGGAGAAATGTTGGTTCTGTGGAAAATAAAGGTTTAGAATTTGAATTAAGCACCAAAAACTTAACAGGGCAATTCAAATGGAATACCTCAGCTAACATTGCATTCAATAACAATAAGGTATTGAAATTAGGGAATAACAACAAGCCTATTTATACAGGTTTCAGCAATTTAACGAATATTATACAGGTAGGTGAAGAGCTGAACTCTTTTTATCTGTATGAAGCGATAGGAATTCTTTCAACAGCAGATATCAACAATGCAGGTGTTGCAAAAACAACAGGTGCAATTGCTGGAGACGTAAAGTATAGAGATTCTAACGGAGATGGTAAAATTGATGACAATGACCGTCACATCATTGGAAGTCCAACTCCGGATTATTATTGGGGATTCACCAACACATTTTCATATAAAGGATTTGATCTTTCTGTATTTTTTCAAGGTCAGAAAGGAGGTTATAGCTACGCTTTATTAGGTCGTGCAATCGATCGTCCGGGAATGGGAACCACAACCAACGTAATGGGGAATTGGGCAAACCGTTGGCGTTCTGATGAAGATCCGGGAGACGGTAAAACTCCAAGGTTAGATGGTACTACAGGCGGTCTTTTAGATACAAGATGGTTATATGATGCCAGTTATATTCAGCTTAAAAATGTGACTTTAGGATATAATTTCCCACAAGAATTGGTAAGCAAATTAAAAGTTTCTAACCTTAGACTCTATGTGAGTTTAGAAAATGTTTGGAGAAAAGATAATTATTACGGTGGTTACAACCCAGAATCTGTACAATCAGACGGTACCGATTACGGAGCATATCCTAATGCAAAAGTCTATATGATGGGCTTAAACTTTAATTTCTAAAATTTTAACAATGAAAACAACGACAATAAATAAATACAGATTACAATTTAATATGAGAAATTTAGGGAAAGTATTAATTTTTGGAGCATTAACATTGGGAACAATAAATTGTAGCCGAGAAGATTTGATGCTTGAACCTGAAAATAATATTACGCAAACTTCTTTTTACACTACAGAATTACAGATTCAGCAGGCTTTATCGGGAGTGTATTCAGCGATGATTAATTCTTCTTCGAGAGGGGGTTATGATGTAAATTTTTACTTATTGGCATCGGAAGTTCGTTCTAATAATTATACCGCACTTTCACAAAACGGAAACAGAGATTATTACGCAATCAACCGTTTTCAGGATAATTCTACAACGGAAGAAATGGAAATTCTGTGGGAAGATGCCTATCAAATGATCACGTATGCCAATAATATTTTAGCGAGAATTGATAATGTTCCTTTTGCAAGCGAAGCAACTAAAGAACAATACCGTTCTGAAACCCGTTTCTTAAGAGCTTATGCTTATTTTGAATTAATGCGTTCTTTCGGGAAAGTTCCTTTAATCGAAAAACCGGTGAGTCCTACAGAAGCGGCTGCAATACCAAGAACAGATTTAGCAACACTTTATAATTTCGTTACTTCAGAACTTGAGGCTTCCGTAGCAGGATTGAAAAATATACATGATGCAGCAAATAAAGGAAGAATTACCAAGTCTGCAGCTCATGCAATGTTAGGTAGAATTTATCTTACAGGATCAGGTTATCCTTTAAATAACAGCTCTTATGTAGCGAAAGCAAAAGATCATTTATTTGCTGTCATTCAGGGGGAAGGTCAGTTTGTTACCTGGTCACCAAATTATGCAGATTTGTTTAAAAGTGCCAATGATAATAAGTATCACATCTTCGAAATCCAACATATAAGCGGAGGTTTGTCACAAGGTTCTTATTTGCCAAGTTATGTTTCACCGAATTTTGGAACTACAGATCCTTTATATAATGCGCAAAGTAGTTTGTACAGTTCAGGTGAATTGGGGGTTTCTCAATCATTAGTAAATGCGTACGAACCTGGAGATTTAAGAAAAGCAGTAACTGTTAAAACTCAGTTTATCGCTCAGAATGGATTGGTAGATAATGCAAATTATTTTATTAAATTCCGTGAGCCTGGAAAAGTTATTACCAACCGTTATGATTGGCCAATTAATTTCCCGATTATCCGTTATGAAGATGTTCTTTTGATGTATGCTGAAGTTTTAAATACTCAGGGAAGTACAAGTACAGCTGTTCCTTATTTGAATAGAATTCGTCAGAGAGCAGGTCTTTCTGCCGTTCCTGCATCAATTTCTGCAGCAGATTTCACGACGGCACTTCGTAAAGAAAGAAGAGTAGAGTTTGCAGGAGAAGGTATTTATTGGCATGATTTAGTACGTTGGAATACAGGAGTTGCTGTCATCAATCAGGCTGCAGCGGCTTTAAACTATAACTTTACAATTACAACCAACGATTATTTATACCAAGTTCCTTTATCTCAGATTCAGATTGCTGGTTATGACCAAAATCCTTAGAATTTAAACCTATTTTAAACTTATATTTTCAAATCTCAAGAAATCTTCCCGAAACGGAAGGTTTTTTGTTTTTATGTCTATAATTATATATTTAAATCCTCTCTAATAATTAGCTAAAAACTCTGCGAACTTCTATAAGCTTTAGCGGCTTTGTGTAGCTTAAAAAACAGTTAATAGTTAAAAAAAACTTAGCGAACTTTGTGATTAAAATTACAATCAACAAATATCAGAAGCTCATATTGCAGAAAATCATTATTTTTAAATCATTCAAATCACACAATATGAAAAGATTTATTTTCTTGTCTATTTTTAAAACCTGGCTGTTTTCAACCTTCATTTCGATTATATTTCTGCATTTATATATGCAATCAGTAAAAAATCCCACTGATGAATATCGAAAATGTGATATGAGCGGTTTAGCTTATGGATTAATCATTATGTGTATTCTTTTCTTAAGCTTGATTTCGTTTTCCGCTTTGTTGAGTTTAAATAAAATTTTTCAAAATCTAATATTTTTGTGTTGGTTTTTATTTCCTTTTCTCTTTTCCATTACCTTTTTTCTGGCAGTTTCAGAAGGTATTTTTGATAAGGAGACTATATTGATTTCAATGATTTCTTGTTTACCTTGGTTTTCAATCTGGGGATTTTATTATTATCAATTCAATAAAAAATTAGTCAGAAATGAAAGCTTTTAAAATATTATTTCTTCTCACGTTATTTTTCACTTTAAAAATTAATGCTCAACCATTTACCTTAAAATCTATTGATGAACCTAAACCATTTAGCTTAAAAATCTATTACGTAACCAAAGGAAAAGGTGCTTTTGTACAGTATAAAAACAAGAAAAGCATTATTCCTTTAAAAATAAAAACTTACCGTGTCGATAAAAGTGGGAAGGAAGACGTTCAACCTGATTTTACTTCTTATGTTTGGGATGAAATTATTGACGGAAAAATCAACGGAACGTATTATCTTACAGAAGGTCTGAGAGATTTGTTTGAGGTAAAATATATTCGTAAAAAAGACAATCGCACTTTTAAATTTGAAGAAGATAAATCTGAAAAATTTGATGGGATCTCTCAATTTTTAATTCATGATGTGATGATTGATTACAATATTTTCTATGATAATCATCTGAAATTCATTTATCCTGAAAAACAAATTACCAATGTAGAATTGCCTGATGTTGACAGCCCAAATTTCTCAAGACAAGCAACTATTGGGGATTATAATTTTGATGGTTTTGATGATATTTCGTTCTCAATTCCTGATGCAGGAATGGGAGTTTACAGAACGTTTACGGTTTTTCTTTTTGATTCTAAAACTAAAAAATTTAAAGAATTGAAAGAACCCGATTTCAGCAAATCAAAGTGTGAATGTTTTTGCGATTTAAAATTAGATAAAGCTAAAAAAATAATTTCCAGCGAATGCAGAGGCGGAGCAAGATGGTGGAGAGATTCTTATCAATATAAAAACGGAAATTTGGTTTGGATTGGTTCCAAGGAAGCTGATGAATAGATTTAATTTATCTTTTTAAGATAAAAGATATTTTGTGTAGATTTAATCAAGACTTATAGAATTAAAATTCCTGTAAATTTTAAATTTAGGTCTGATATTTGTAAGTTTATATCAAACTCAAATGAGCCATTTATTTATGAAAAACCGAACTTTGAAAAAATCAATTCTTTACACCTTATTTTTCGCTTTAATTCTAACTTCATGTAAAAAAGATGAGGTCTCAAAAAACGATGAAGCTCAACAAAGTCAAACGGCCGGTGAGATTGCAAAAAATACTGCAGATCCGGATTCTATAAAAGTAAAACCTGTGGAAGAGTCTGCACCCCCAATGATGCAGGAAAATGGTTTCTATAATGCTTTTGCAATTCCGAAAGACAAAAAAATGAGAGATTCGCTGTATGCAATTTTTAGTAAAAAATACAATGAGAGAGAACGTTATGCGATTTTAGCATTAAACCGGTTAGATTCCAAAAGCAAATGGAATTCTGATACATTGGTTGTTCCTGCAAAAATCGACACAACTTTGATGTCGTATTCGCCTTTTCCTTTACAGCTTGATGTGTTGAGCGATGTAAAGAAATTTGTTGTATTTTCATACCCGATTCAGGCTTACGGGGTGTATTCAAACGGAGCTTTGGTAAAATGGGGACCTACAAGTATGGGTAAAAAAGCAGCTCAGACAGACCGAGGTTTAATGTTTGCCAACTGGAAAAAGAAATTGGCAATTTCAACAGTAAAAAGCGAATGGAAACTTCCTTATAACTTCAATATTCACAACACTCACGGAATTGGATGGCATCAATATGACCTTCCCGGTTATCCTGCATCGCATTCTTGTTTAAGATTATTGATGAAAGATGCAATCTGGTTATATAATTACGCCGATACTTGGGTTTTAAATCCAGGTGGAGCAACAACCAAAGCAAAAGGAACACCCGTAATGGTTTTCGGAGATTATGGATGGGGGAAAAGAAAACCTTGGAGAAATCTTTTGAACGATCCCAATGCAAACAATATTTCGGTAGAAGAAATGACGAAATTAATTCAGCCTAATGTTGAAAAAATGATATTCGAACAAACCAATCGTGAAAAAGTTACCGATTCTATTAAATCAGCAAAAGCTTCACAAGCCGCAATTCAGGAAACTGAAGTTTCTGAAAATTAAAGAGTTTTTTCGAATTTTAAAGTAGATTCCTCCGCAAATTTGCGGAGTTTTTGCATTTCATCCTTTGCTTTACTTTGCCCAAATCTTGCTGCTGCATACGTTGCTGCAATAAAAATTAACATTAGAAAAGAAGCATTCAAAGCCCAAGGAAATTCATGACTGTTGATTTGATTTTCAACATAATACATCGTGAAAAAAGTCATCCAACAAATTGAGAAAAGAAAATAGAGAAACATAAAAAACGTCCAAACTGCCGAACTCGGACCGAAAACTCCTCTTACAACCGTAATTTCTTCATCAAGCTCAGTTCGTAAAGCTAAACATGGTTTCCAGTAATTATCATCTGAAGTTTTTACCGAAATTGTTGCGACTTCAGTGTTTACGTTGCCATTGAACTCGTCTTTGTGTTCGATTAAATATTTTTTTAGATTTTCAGCATAAGATTCTTTCGTGAGATGGGTGTACATTTTAAATCTCGGGCGGTTTCTTATTTTATCTAGAGTCGTTTCTTTAGTTTCCATATTATTCTTGATAGGGGATTGGATCTTCTAAGATAAAGGAAAATTTCAATTCTACGCCTTTTCTTTTCACTGTCATATTAATTGTTTTACCTTCATCAGATTTCATCATTTCCATGATTTGGTTTAAAGTCATGTCAAGAGTTTTTTTTCCGTTGATAATTATTAAATCATCATTTTTTTTCAGACCGGCTTTGTCTGCAGGAGAATCTTTTCTTACTCCGGCAATCGAAAACAAAGGTTTTAAAACAAATTTGTATTGAAGATTACTGTTGTAAGTCTCGTTGTTTTCTGAAGCTGATTTTTCGTTTAAAGTTCTGAAAGTCAGATAATCTTTTTCCCATTGCAATCCATCTTGTTTAAAATCGAGTCCGCTCATGTTAAAATGAAAAGGATCTTCGTAATATTTGTTTTTTTTCAGATATAATTTTTCATTCGGATAATCAAAAGCAACAGTAAACCGTCTCATAATTTCCGAACCAAGCGAACCTTTTCTGTCTTTTACTAAGTTTAAATGCTGAATAGAATATTCATCAGGCATTGCAGTTAAAGGCTTATTGAATTTAAATTTCCCAAAATAAAAATTGTGAATACGGCTGCGTTTTCCGAAAATATCTCCATTAAAACCTCTTCCCAAAAAATCTTCAATATTCGGTCGGTTGTAAACAAAGTCTTTAATTAAAACCGGGAAAAGCCAAATTGCATCACTGTTTCCGAGGTCAATTAAAAGTTTTGAATCATTCTTTACATTCGTCATTTCAACCTCAGTATTGATGTAGGGTTTGTTTTTTTCGACAGAAATAGAAAGCTGATCAAATTTTTTAATTTTTTTTCTGAATAATTCCAAGTCTTTATAAACAGTAATTTTTTTTGAGTTATAGTCAATAATAATCGGATGATCTTTAAAAAAATGATAGCCGATAATACCGTTAACAGGAATTCCTACATGCGACGAAATATTAAAACTTTCATCAAGAATAATATAAAGCGATAACGAATTATTTACAAAGTGATTGCCGATTTTCCCAATGTTTTTATCAGATTTAAAACCTTCAATACTTGCATTGCCTCCCAATCCTGAAAATTTCATTTTTTCCATTGAAGTAAGAGCCATTTCTTTGTTTTCAAGACTGAAAATTGTGTTTTCTGCAACTCCTGTGTCGAGAAGAAATGTAAGTTCAACACCATTCACATTCATAGGAATGAAAATCAAATTGTTGATAAACTTAAATGGAATAACGACTTTTTTAGCATCTTTAATTTCAAAATTATCCTGCGCATTCATCAAAATGTTTAAAAATAAAATCGATATAAAAATCCACAGTTTCATAAACTGAAATTAGTGAATTATATCATACGTAACAAAAAAACATTCTTTTTGAAGAATGTTTAGTATTTTGAAAATTGAAAAGAGTAGGATTCTTATTTAGAAAAGAATTCCATCAAGTCAATATAATTTTTTTGGTTAACGCCATGACCGCTCATATATTCTCTGAAAGTAAAATAACAGCTTAAATCATAAAGTAAATCGGCTGCTCTTTTTCCCCATTCAAAAGGAATAATAGCATCATCTGTTCCGTGAGAAACAAAAAATCTAAGATTTTCTAATTTCTTTTTTTCTTTTACAATATCGGGCAATAATTTTTCTTCAGGATAACAGCTCAAACAAGCAACCAGATTGAATAATTGCGGATATTTTAAAGCCAAAGCATAACACAGAATTCCTCCCTGGCTGAAACCGCATAAATGTGTTTTTCCGGTAGTAAGTCCGTATTTATTGACAATTGCCATTATATTTTCTGTAACTGCAGTTAGAGATTCTTTGGCTTGATCAATATCGATAAATTGTTCAGGATTATTAAAATCGATATCGTACCAAGAATATCCTTCAAACTGAGTGGTTTTTGGTGCTCTGAAACTTACAATAATCCAATCTGCCGGAAGACTTTCTCTGAAGCTGAAAAGATCCTGCTCATTGCTGCCATAACCGTGAAGCATAAAAAGAATAGAAGTTTCGGGAGTAATATTTTCGGGTTCTCTTACGATGTAATCTAAATTCATAAAGCAAATATAATTAATAATGATCTATTTTTGATTGATAATTTTCAAACGAAATGATTTAAAATTCAGAAGAATAATTTGTTGAATAATAATGCATATAAGTGTTGTGACTGTTTTATTGATTTGATATTATTTAGAAATCTTTGTTGGAAAATTTTCATAAAAGTTATTTTTATATTGATAAAAAACCTATATTTGAAACATTAAAAATCTATTTGGAGAAATGAAGCAATTTTACAAATCAAAAAATTTACTTAGACTTTCGTTTTTAGCAGTGATATTATTTTCAGTAGCTTCTGTTTTTAATTCTTGTAAAGACGATGATGATGAAGAGCAGTTTCAAGATCACTTGGTGAAATTTGAAGCAAAGATTATTCCTGGAACACCTGCTCCTACACCACCGATTCATATTTTTAAAACAATTGTAACACAGGTAGGAACTGTACAGAATACAATTTTTGATCATGTAGGTTTGGTTTGGTCAAGTGACGAATTTTTTGTGAATTCTAGCCAATCTCAGCTTAATCTTGATGCAAATGCAGAACTTCCAAATGCAAATTCTCAATTGGAATTAACGTTATATATTGACGGAGAAGTTGCTAAAACTGTAAAAACAACTCCTGGTGCAGGAACAAAAAGCGCTTCGATTGATTACAGCTTTCTTGAATTATAATCGAATATTAAAATTCTATATATAAACCTCTGAAACTTTCAGAGGTTTTTTTGTTCCCAAATCTTATAAAATACGACTTCATCAGAATGGAAATGCCTTGAAATAAATGAGCATTCATTCATTTTGAATCTATTTCATTGTTATACTTTTCATAGATTATAGCTTTATTTAAAGAATATCAAATAACGTCTAAAATTAGATAGAATATTTTCCTTATTTTTGAGGATTAAGTGTTGTTTTGTTAACGAAATAAATTATGAAAAAATTAAAATTGAATAAAGTATTTAAAGGATTATTTGTTGCTGTAATCACAGTAATGATTTTAAATTTTGTTGAGTCTTGTCGCAAAGATGATGATACTTCTGAAGAGATTAAGACACAAAAAATAGTTTTTAAGGCAGAAGCATCATCCGGAGTTAATATAACTAAAGCCGTCTACGGAATCGACGGAAATCCTATTACGGTAAGCGGTTTGAACGGAACAACATGGACAAGCCCTGAAATCAATGCAGAAGGCGTAGTTTATAATTCTAATGTTGTAGTCAATGCAACAGGAGTTGATGCTACATCTACTTTAAAAGTTCAGATTTGGGTAGATGGTCAACTTAAAGCGGAAGGCGTTTCCAGCGGACAAAATCTTATGACTTCGACAAGTTATACGTTTTAGAAATAATTATATTGATATAAAAAAATCCGACTCAGTTTTTGAATCGGATTTTTTATTTTTTTAAATTACTTTTACTATAAAGTAACTTTTTTTTCCTTTTTGAAGTAAAAGAAATTTACCGTCAATCAAATCATTTTCATTGGCTGTATAAACTTCATTGATTTTTTCTTTATTTACAGAAATTGAATTTCCTTTCAATTCTCTTGTAGCCTCACTTTTAGATTTTAAAAATCCTGATTTTTCAGAAAGTAAATCGACTATATTGATTCCTAAAACATCATTTTTAGCTACTTCTTTTTGTGGAACTCCGTCAAAAATTTCTAAGAAAATTTCTTCGTCGAGACTTACCAAATCTTCAGCAGTAGATTTTCCGAATAGAATTTCAGAAGCTTTTAATGCTCTTTCATATTCTTCTCTTCCGTGAACCCAAACTGTAACTTCTTCAGCCAATCTTTTTTGCAATTTTCTTTCGTGTGGAGCAGTTTGATGGTCTTCAATTAAAGAATCAATTTCTTCTTTTGGTAAAAAAGTATAGAATTTAATGAATCTTTCCGCATCAGAATCTGTTGCATTTAACCAAAACTGATAAAATTTATAAGGTGATGTTTTCTTTTTATCTAACCAATAATTTTCTCCACTTTCAGATTTTCCGAATTTTGAACCGTCTGCTTTTGTAATCAAAGGAACCGTTAATGCAAATGCTTCTCCCTGTGCTTTTCTACGGATTAATTCTGTTCCTGTTGTGATGTTTCCCCACTGATCAGAACCTCCCATCTGAAGCTTCACACCATTATTTTGATATAAATGTAAAAAATCATATCCCTGAATCAATTGGTAAGTGAATTCTGTAAAACTCATCCCGTCAACACCAGCTTCTCCTGAAAGTCTTTTCTTTACAGAATCTTTCGCCATCATATAGTTGACCGTGATATTTTTTCCAACATTTTTAGCAAAATCAAGGAATGAAATTTTCTTCATCCAATCATAATTATTCACCAATTCTGCGTTGTTAGTTTCATTTCCTTCGAAATTCAAAAATCTTGAAAGTTGGTTTTTCAGGCATTCAACATAATGAAGAAGGGTTTCTTCATCCAAAAGATTTCTCTCGGCAGATTTTCCTGAAGGATCACCAATCATTCCTGTTGCTCCACCAACCAAAGCAATTGGCTTGTGACCGTGCTGCTGAAAGTGAGCCAAAATTTTAATCTGAATAAGACTTCCAATATGTAAAGAATCTGCGGTAGGATCGAATCCGATATAAGCAGTTGTCATCTCCTTATCTAATTGTTCGTCGGTTCCGGGCATCATGTCTGCAAAAAGACCACGCCATTTTAATTCTTCTATAAAGGAATTCATTATTTTTCAGTTTAAAATTTAAGCTGCAAAGATAAGTAAATATAGAATGCGAAAAAATGTCCTTCTTTTACGCAGAAATCTCCCAATCTCTAAATTTCTTAATCTTTTAATTCTATAATCTTTATAATTTTAATAAATTTGTTAATAATGAAAGACGAGCAATTATTTCCTCTTATCCAGAAAGCAAAGGAAAAAGACCAGAAAGCGCAGACTAAACTCATCAATGTTTTTTGGGTGGATGTTTTTTCTTTTGTGATGAAAAAGGTACATGATGAAAATGATGCCGATGAAATTACAGTTAATGTTTTTTCAAAAGTTCTCTCAAAGTTGGATATGTATGATCCGCATTTTCAGTTTAAAACATGGATTTTAACGATCGCTCAGAATACAATTATTGATTTTTGGCGGAGAAAATCAAGAGAAAATCAAGATCCGACGGAAAATCTGGATGAAGTAAAAAATCATTATGCAAAATCTCCGGAAGAGTTAATGATTTCGGAAGAAGAGCAAAAAAAAATCATCAAAACAATCGAATCTTTAGACGCCAATTATCAGGATATTATCAAGCTAAGATTTTTTGAAGAAAAAAGCATTAAAGAAATTGCCGAAGAATTGGGGATTTCTGTTGCCAATACAAAAGTTCGAGTGATGCGTGCTAAAAAAGTATTAGCCGAATTGCTGAAAAATAACGAGTTTGGTGAGGACTAATTATAGATAGACTTCTTCTTTGGTTTGTGGTAGAATAATTTTTCTTTGTTTTTCCTGATTTCTATTTTGGAGATTAATCTTCACTCCTTTTTTAATAAAAGTTTCCTTTTTAGATTTCCCGTATTCCTTAGTATTAACAACTTCTTTGTCGAAAATTAATTTTCCTGTTGAAAGATTGAAATCTACGGTTGTCCAATATTCCTCAGGTTTTCCGCTTTCAGAAGAATATCCGATCAATTCAAAATGTCCGTTCTGAAATCTGTATTTATCTGTACCGCCCCATTTCCAGCTGCTTCCACCATAATGACTAATGTTTAAAATGCCTTTATCAATCGTTGTACTCATGTAAGGATCACCCATCATTCCGCCGTCTTTACTTCCTAAAATTGCATTTCGGGATTTTTCTAAGACTGTCCACTTATTATTAACTTTTTTTAAAATCTGAATTTCTCTGGCATCTCCCAAATCATCATTGGTTTTAATATTATAAACAATTACTTTCTCTGGAATTTTATCACCATCCAAATCTCCATCAATGGTTTCATTAACTATAGAACCTTTAGGCTGAAATTCTTTTTGAGCAAAACAAAATGTGCTAAAAATTAACGATAGAACGCAAAATGTCGTCTTCATAAAAATATTTTGATCTTTAAAATTACGAAATTATCTGTTTCATCAATGTCTGTCTTTGATTGTTTCGATAAAAAAATCACTAACTTTGAACCTCAATTTGAGAAATAAATGGAGAATTTAGTTCAAGATACTACCGTTCAAAAACCAAAGTGGATTCGTGTAAAACTTCCTACCGGAAAGAATTATAGAGAATTGAGAACTTTGGTTGATAAATATAAATTAAATACAATTTGCCAAAGTGGAAGCTGCCCGAATATGGGTGAATGTTGGGGTGAAGGAACAGCAACTTTCATGATTCTTGGAAACATCTGCACAAGAAGCTGTGGATTTTGTGGGGTAAAAACCGGAAAACCAATGGATGTCAACTGGGACGAACCTGAAAAAGTAGCTCGTTCGATCAAATTAATGAAAATTAAACACGCTGTTTTAACTTCTGTTGACCGTGACGATTTGAAAGATATGGGTTCTATTCTTTGGGGTGAAACCGTCAATGCGGTAAGAAGAATTTCTCCGGGAACGACGATGGAAACATTGATTCCTGACTTTCAAGGGTTGACAAAACATCTTGATAGAATGGTAGATGTTGCCCCGGAAGTGATTTCTCACAACATGGAAACGGTAAAACGTTTGACAAGAGAAGTGAGAATTCAGGCAAAATATGAAAGAAGTCTTGAAGTTTTAAGATATTTAAAGGAAGCTGGACAAAACAGAACGAAAACAGGATTAATGCTTGGTTTGGGTGAAGAGAAACATGAAGTTTTTCAGACAATCGAAGATATTAGAAATGCTAATGTAGATGTTATTACGATGGGACAGTACTTACAGCCGACTAAAAAACATTTACCTGTAAAAAAATTCATTACTCCTGAAGAGTTTGATGAATTTGGTGATTTTGCAAGAAGTTTAGGTTTCAGACACGTTGAAAGTTCACCTTTGGTAAGAAGTTCTTATCACGCTGAAAAACATATTCACTAAATATAGATCGCTTCATTTTTTGAAGCGATTTCTTATTGTAGCAAATAACCGTCTAGTCTGTCATTCCGTAGGAATCTAGACAAATTACTAGAAATAAAAATTTAAAATATTATCTTAGATTCCTACGGAATGACAAACTCTGTGTTGTATGAAACGATTTAGTAAGAAAAATAAGATTTAATTAGAAAGAAAAGCATAAAAATCTGTGTAAATCTGTGAAATCAGTGGGAGAAAAAAACTATTCAACTTTACTCAAATGCTTTTTTTTAAAAGCAGAAGGTGTCTCTCCAATATATTTTTTAAATAATTTATTAAAATAGGAAAGACTTTCAAAGCCAACCTGAAAACAGACTTCAGTCACACATTCATTTTGAAGAAGTAAAAGTTTAGCTTGATTAAGCCTGTAATTATTCACAAAATCGGTGAACGTCATATTGGTTTGCTTTTTAAAATAACGACAAAAAGCGGGAGTACTTAAATTTACAATTTCAGCAATTACGTTGACATTCGGGCTTTTATCATAATTTTCGTGGATGTAATCGTAAATCGTTCCCATCCTGATTTTGTCATTCAAAAACCATTTAATTCTGGTGTCTTCAGTGTTGAGTTCTTTCACCTCATCTGAGTTTGCAAGAATTTGCAAAATTTCAATCAAACCCATGAAAGAAACGAAGGAATTTTCATCTTTAATTTGATGAAGTTTTTCAACAACAATTGTTTTTGCATCCCCCGAAAATGATAATCCCAGATAAGAGCGTTCCAGCAATTTTTTAATATTATCAAATTCAGGAATAGGAAAAATAAGCTCCTGAAGAAAGTTTTCCCGCATCTGTAAAACCAATTGTTTGCATTCTGTCTGGATTTTATAATCAAAATTAAGATGTGGAACATTTGAACCAATTAACAATAAATCGTTGTCTTTAAAATCCGAAATATTTTTCCCGACATGGCGGATTCCTTTGCAGGCTTCTACATAAACAAGCTCTATTTCTGGGTGATAATGCCAAAAGAAACAGTCTTTCAATGAAGGTGAAAACAGCTTAAAAGATTTCCCGTCTTCAAACTGAATGAGTTCTTTCTGTATTTTCATTTGGTTCTCTTTTGATTAATATTTGATTTAAATTAAACTAAAAAAGTTAATAGAGAGCAAATTTATATCATTTCTGTTAAAGTTTAAATGATTTATTCTATCGAATTTTGTGCTTTTAAAAGAAGCAATAAATAATTGCATGAATAGGTTTATTTTAAAGTATTTAAAATGCAGATTGATAAAAGAATTATCCCGCTCGCAATAGGTGGTTTGGGAATTGGAACAACGGAATTTACCATTATGGGATTGCTTCCCGATTTGGCAAGAAGTTTACAAATCAGCATTCCGGAAGCGGGACATTTGATTTCGGCTTATGCTTTTGGAGTTGTTGTGGGAGCACCAATTTTGATTGGATATTCGGTGAAATTTCCACCAAAAAAAGTTTTGATTGTATTGATGATGATTTTCACATTATTTAATACGTTATCTGCAATTGCACCAGATTACAATTCGATGATGATTATCCGTTTCTTATCAGGACTTCCTCACGGAGCATTTTTCGGAGTTGGGACTGTTGTTGCAACTAGAATGGCAGCAAAAGGGAAGGAAGCATTTTATATTTCTTTAATGTTTACGGGATTAACTGTTGCCAATTTGGCGATGGTTCCTTTGGTGACTTACATCGGTCATGAATTTCATTGGCGATGGTATTTTGCGATTGTTGGCGTTATAGGTTTGGTTGCTTTATTGTTTTTAAAAATATGGCTTCCTGCGATGGATGCGAATCAGGATACCCATTTTAAAGAAGAAATTAAATTCTTAAAGAGAAAACAGGCTTGGTTGGTTTTGGCGATTACAGCAATCGGGTTTGGCGGACTTTTCACTTGGTTTAGTTATATCACCCCTTTAATGACAGTAGTTTCAGGAATAGCAGAAAGCAGTATGGCTTATGTAATGATTCTTGCTGGAGCCGGAATGGTAGTGGGAAATCTTGTTGGCGGATATTTATCAGACCGATTAAGCCCTGAAAAAACGTGTATTTTACTGCTTGCTTTGATGATGGTTTCTTTGTCGGGTGTATTTTTCCTTTCAGAATATCAATATATTTCTTTGGGATTAACCTTTATCTGTGGAGCATTATCGATGTCTGTTGCAGCACCAATTAACATTATGATGATGAAAGCCGCTCCAAAAAGCGAAATGATGGCTGCAGCATTTATGCAGGCTGCATTTAATATTGCCAATGCAATGGGAGCGTTTTTAGGCGGAATTCCTTTGGAAAACGGTTTTTCATATAATTATCCTTCTTTGGTCGGCGTATTTATGACACTAATAGGATTAATTATCAGTGTAAGGTATATGTATCTCTATCGATCTCAAGAAGTTTCAGAGAAGGATTTAGAATTAAAAACTGCGAATTGCGATAAATAAATAAAAAAAGAGAAGTTCAATGCTTCTCTTTTTTGTTAACTAACTTTCGACTTCGTTACCGTTTTGGCACCAATACAAAGCGTTGTAAAGGTTTTCTTTTGGAAAAGATTTAAACTCTCCAGGCATTAAAACACTGAAAATATCAGTGAAATTCTGTACACCCTCTTTATCTGTTACAATCGCTGCACGATTCCATTTTGAAAGATTTTTTATTCCTAAAAGTGCATCCTGAAGCCAGGCTCCCATTGTGAAATTACTTAAATCTGTATCGAGATAAAGCAGATAATTCAGTTCATCAAACTGTTCTACTTTACTTTTCACATGAGGAATAACAAGATTTTCAAAATCTTCCTTCGTCACTTCGCCTGTTGCATTAAATGCCGCTACATTTTCAGGAGCATCATTAATAATTGATATCATAATTTATATTTTAAATGGTTTTGGTGACTTTAAATTATCAATAATTAAACCATAATTAAAGAATGAATACGTTTAAGGCTTAATTATTGCTAAGATTTTGAAAAATAATTTCTATGGACCTGAAATCTAACGAACCTTTCTGGCTTTTGAAAAATGGCTTGATATCTTCCTATCCTTCCCTGAAATCTGATGAAGAATGCGACGTTCTCATCATTGGTGGTGGAATTACCGGAAGTCTTATTGCCCATCAAATGATAAAAGACGGATACCAAACCATTTTAATTGATAAACGTGAAATCTGCAACGGAAGTACTTCTGCGACAACTTCAATGTTGCAATACGAAATTGATACTCCGTTGTACGAATTGATTGAAATGATTGGCGAAAAAGGGGCGATAGAAAGTTATAAGGCCTGTTCAAAATCTATAGATGATCTGGAAAAATTAACAAAAGAAATAAAGGCTCGTTCGGGTTTCAAAAGAAAACAATCGTTGTATTTTGCTTCCAAAAAGAAAGATGCTATTTGGCTTGAAAAGGAATATGAGGCAAGACGAAGAGCGGGGTTTGATGTAACCTGGCTCGGAATTGAAGATATTGAAGAAAAGTTTGGTTTCCAAAATACGTATGGTGGAATTCTATCAAAACAGGGCGCAAGTATTGATGCCTTTAAATTTGCTCATGAATTGCTGAGATTTAACGTTAATAAAGGCTTAAAAATTTTTGATAAAACAGAAATGAAATCTGTGAAATATCTACGTGATCATAATTTGGCTTTAACGAAAGATAATTTTAGTATTAAAGCTAAAAAAATCATTTACTGTGTTGGTTACGAAAGCTCAACAATGATTAAAGAGCATTTTGTAGACTTAAAAAGTACCTATGCAATTGTCTCTGAGGTCGATTCAGATAAGTTCAAAAATATCGAAAATATACTCGTTTGGAACACTGATGATCCTTACATTTATATGCGTTCAACCGATGATGAAAGACTTTTGATCGGAGGTGGTGATGAAGATTTCTCAAATCCCGAAAAACGTGATTCTTTATTAAACAAAAAAGAAAAAGAAATTCTGAGAAATCTGAAAAGAATAAAACCTGATTATCATTTCTACACAGATTTTGTCTGGGCAGGAACTTTTGGGGAAACAAAAGACGGACTTCCATACATCGGAACGCATGATAATTTTAAAAATTCCTATTTTGTTTTAGGTTTTGGCGGAAACGGAATTACTTTTTCCGTCACCGGAATGGAAATGGCTTCTGCGTTTATGAGAAATGAAACACATCAACTTTCACAATACTTTAAATTTGGGAGATAACTACTTTGAGAATTTATTGATAAAAACTAAAAAAAATCAGGGCTCGGCGAAGCCGAGCCCGAAACAAAATAAAACAATAGTAACACTCACATTAATTCAAAAATATATTTGGAACCAAAACTGAAACTTCTAAAAATTAATGTTTGATGCCACCACATCTAACAATCTTAATTTAAATCTCAAATTTAAAACCCGTATCCATTCTTCTTCGCAATTTCCGCAATTGACTTTTCAATCGCTTTTCCCAAATCATCAGAATCTGAATTTCCACGTTTTTTGGTTTCCGCATCAATAAATTTCTGTCTTTTTTTCGCTAAAACTTCAATTTCTTTCTGAATTTTCTCTCGGTCTGCAGATTTTTGAGCAACAATTTTCTGAATTTCAGCTTTGCTTTTTCCTTTTAGTTCAGAAGGTAATTCTTCTTCTTTTATCGATGAAATGTAGGCTTTGTCTTTTTCAAATTTATCTACCAAATCCCAATGATCATTTTTGTAAGCATTTTTCTTCGATTTGCTCACTGCTCTTTCCACAGCATTGGAAGCCGAAACAGATTCAGCATTAACATCCTGAACAGACTGTTTGTTTTTCATTTCAGAACCACGACTTCCATATGAAATATACGTGTTGTTTAATTGAGAATTGTATTGCGAAATTTTCACATCATAAGGCGTTTCAATATAAATTACTTTTTGGTCGCTGTCGATATTAAAGAATTTTCCGTCCCCTAAAGTCGCTCCGTTTTGCCAATGAGATTGAATGCCTTCCTCACGGCTTCCGCAGAAAATCGTATTCGTGTAAATATTTTTGGTTTTGGCTTTAGAAATAACATCTTTATAACTGATTCTTCCCTGATCAAACGGCTCGTTTCCGGCAATGTAAATCAGTTTCATGCTTTTTTCGTTTCCGTCCCATTTCAAATTGGTTGAGGCATCACGAATAACCGCTCCGCAATATTCATTTCCGCCATTAGTTTTTAGAGCGAAAAGTTTTTCTGAAACCAAATCTAAATCCTGTGTAAGCGGAGTTACTTGTCTGATGTAATTTTCATCTTGTAATCCATCATTTCCGTATTCATAAAGAGCAATTTCCACTTGCGGTGTTTTTCCGTTGTATTTTAAAGTGGTTAAAGTATTCACAATATTCCAAAGTCTGGATTTTGCCTGATCAATCAAGCCATCCATACTGTTGGACGTGTCCAAAAGTAAAGCCACCTGAATTTTATTATCCTTTGAAATTGAAATTTGTGGTTGATTTGAAATAGTACTTTCTACAATTTCTCTGTCGTTATTTTTACTGCAACGAATATCTGAAATTTTACCTGCACTCAAAAAAGCAATTACACTTGCTGTTACTGTTAAAACTTTTAATGTGTTCATATTGTATGTTTTTAATGATTTTTTTTTATTCTTAATTTAGTTTTTTAAAGATTTCTGATTTTGTTGGTATTCGCAAAGGCGCAAGAATTTTAATATAATTTAAAGGCGCAAGGATTTTATCTTCGATAAAATTTATTAGCAATTTCTAAATGAAAATCTTTGATTTTATTGCGCCTTAAAACAGTTTATTTTGTCTAAAACCATTGCGCCTTTGCGATAATCCAACAATTATTTATATTCAAAACTTCAAATTATCTACTGTAATACTGAATCTGCATTTCTTTAGGATATTTCAATTCATAAGAGAAATTGATTTTATCTGAAGCTCCGCTGTTGATTTTTCTGTTCCAAAGAATACTTCCGGTTTTAGCATCAAACTCTCCGTTTCCGATATCTAATGTTTTGACTGTGATTTTCTGATTTTCACTTAATGGAATCTGGTCTAAAATTTCCAGCTCGATACTTTCTTTCGTGTTATTTCTGATTGATATTTCATAAGATTCAGTTTCCCATTTATTTGAGTTGAGCGTTTTCTGTGAAGTTTTGTCTTCAAGCTTGATTCTTTTAACAACAATTCTTTCGTCAACACCTAAAGAAATTGGGAATTCATCTTTTACATAATTGCTGGTAATATTGGTTTTTCCGATGTAATTATCTTCAAAATAAATATTCGCTTCACCTGAAATCAGATTTAAATTCTGCCAGTTTTTCACAAAAGCCATCAGGAAAATCTGATTGTTCAGTTTCGGAACCGTGTGATATTTGTAATTGGCTTCGACATTTTTCTTATCTAAAATCACATATTGCTCTTTTTCCTGACTTACGATAGTTTGATTGTAATTCAATTCATACAAAATATTCATCTGATTATCTGAAACGGTAGCCACAGGAATCTGACTTGGTGCAGCAACTTCCGCCCTCATCTGATAAGAATTTGACATTTCCGCTTTTTTAACTTTATTGTAACCTGCTACAACATCTTCATTATTGTAAGCGGTATATTCTGCGACATAAAGTGGCGATAAAATCGGTCTGTTTTGATTATAAGAAGGTCTGTAAGTGGAGACAAAAAGTTTCACATTGTTCCAATCTTGTCCGGTTTTCTGGTAGATTTTTCCTTTGTAGACAATTTCTAAAGGCTTTTTAGTTGACAAAGCTCTCAAATCGTAAGAAGGAACCCAGCCTGCATTGGAAACAATATAGCTCACACCCAAGTTCAGATTCATTTCATTTTCGGCGAGAATTTCAAGAATTAATTCTTTTCTGTTTTGTGTCTTATGAGTCTGTTCTTCAGAGAATTGCTTGTTGATTTTAGCGATGCTTTCATCAAGCGTAGTTTTTTGTTCGTTCAGAAGAAAAACCTGATTGTCGATTTCCAGCATTCTTTTTCTGTAGAATTCAGTCAGTTTAATCAGTTGTTCCTGGGGGGTCGATTTATCATTGGTTGAAACTTTAAGATTATCATTAATGATATTTTGTTCGCCCGTCAGATTTTTAATCTGGATATTTAATAAATTAGCTTGTCTTTGAAATTTTTTCTTTTCATCATTCAGTTTTTTTTCTCCTTCGGTTAATTCATCGTCTTTAAGATAATTGCTTTGTGGAGTAATTGATAAAAGGGTAGTGTTTTTTTCAAGATTGATTTTATAAGTGTTTTCGTCCAAATCATTCGGAAGATTGATGATTTTCACCGTGTTTCTTCCTTTTTGAAGAGTTACATTCGTGCTTCCGAAAACTTTCGCTCCATGCAAAAATACAGTTGCCTGTTTCACATCGATTTCCTTTTTAATTTCCTGAGATTTAAAAAACGAAACCATAAAAATGAGTATGAAAATAGAGTGTCGCATTGTTTATTGTTTTAAAGTTCTACAGTAAAATTACCCTGATTTTAAACCGGAGTTTTGAAGACTTGGTGAACTGAGGTTTTCACTTGGTGTAAATTTTTAGAACAAAAAAAGACAGCCATTTCTGACTGCCTCCTAAAAACTAAAGAATTTCGTATTTTGTTTTGATGCTGTATTTCAGCTTGATATTTTCGATGTTGTCGAACGAATAATCCATACTTTGGTCGGTAGCTTCCAGTTGTACATTTGCCATTTTACTTCTGTAAGCAACGGGCATAATAGAATCGCTCATGTAATCTTCAATTTCTGTAATCTCAATCGCATCTCCTGTCTTTTTGTTGATACTTCCCAAAAGATAATCAGCTTTTTCTTTGGCGGCTTTTAATGCATTGATTTTTACTGTTTTTCTGAAATCTGCAATTTTTGTGTTTTTAATTTCTGCAATATTAAGATTGCTTACCCATTTCTGATTCAAATCTTCGAAAAGCTTACTAACATTGGTTTTAGCATTCACTTTAAATTGAAAACTCTTGGTAAACTTCGTTGTTTTCGAATACAAATTCTGGTACATCGATTTGAACTTGATGTCTTCATTTTTTACACTGTTGTTTTTCAGGGTTTCAAATAAAAGTTTTTCGCTGTCTGCCAATTGATTTTTGTTGTCGGCTTTTATTCCGATGTTAAAAATAATTTCATCCGGTTCTACTTCCATTTCGGCAACTCCGGTTACTTCAATTGCATTTTTCTTGATTTCCTGCGCATTCACCAAACTTCCTGCTGCAAAAATTCCTACTAATAAAAGGTGTTTCAGTTTCATAATTGTTTTATTTTAAATTTCTAAAGTAAAATTACTTCGAATAAAAACTGAAATTTTGTAAACTTGGTGAACTGAGGTTTTCACTTGGTGAAGATTTAGAAAATATTATTTAGCTATATTCAAATCTCTCATATCACCATTTGGAGTAATCAAAATATAGGATTTTTGATCTTTTACTTCCTGTTTTTTCTCTTTAGTAATTATCATTTTAACTTCATACATTATCTGAATAACCGGTTCTAATATTGTGGGATTAATTACAAAATCAAATTCTTTATCTAAAATCGGCTGATAAAACATCGTTGTCGACTTGTTTGCCTGATTTACATTGGCTGATTTGGTGAGTGAAAGAGACGAACTGTTGTAAGCTTCATAAGATTTGTACATTTCAGAAGGGAGAACAATCTTGTAGCCATCACTCAAGCTTCTGGTTGAATTAGTGAAAGTTTCGCCAATCATGAATTCATAATTTTTTGTTTTTTCCTGCAAAGCTATTTTTGCTTTGTTCATCAACTCTTTTTTAATATTTTCAAGATTGCTTGCAAAATAATCGACTCTCACTAAATCATAAATTTCGTTTTTAGAAAGTATGGTAATCAATTGATTTAGTTGTGCCGGATCTGAAAATTTTACGTGTAGATTTTTCTTCAGTTCAAATCCTTTTGGAACTTCGTTATATGTTTTTTTACTGAATACTTTTTTCTCAACATCGTAATTGTAAACGGGAACGAACGATATCATATCAATAAATGTTTCGCTTCCTTTTAAAAGTTTGATTTGTGAAATTGAAGAATTTAAGCGTTTATCCATCATTTCATTTACTTCTTCGGCAGTTTCTGCGACCTGAGTTAAACTGAAAATCGCAACATATTGATCGGCTTTTATATTTGCCAAGCCTTTGATATTGATAAAAATATTATTTGATGAGGGTGAGTTTACATTAATATTTGCATCAGGATATCTAAACTGATATTGGTTGTTGGATTGATTTTGATAATTAATATTTCCAGAAGCCTGTCCAAAAGTAAATGAAGATAAAGCAATAAAAGAAAATAAAGAAAGTTTTTTCATAATGACTAATTTTTAAGTTTAATAGTGCAAACTTAAAAGCTCAGGAAAGATTAGTTAACTAAAACTTGGTGAAAAATGATTTTCACTTGGTGAGAGAGATAATGATTGGTGGCTAATCAACCAAAACATGAAACCGATCCTGCATTGCATTCATTTTTTTATAATTAATAGGTTTAGCGTGAATCATCTGATGATTAAAAGAAAAAACAATGGTGCTGTCTTTCTCATCTTTCACTAATAAATGTTTAGAAATATTGTGTTGATAATCTTCAAGGATAATTTGATTATCAAAAGAAATATCATAATGAAATGCAGTCATCTTTTCCGAAGATTTTTCCATAAAAATCAAGTACTGGTCTTTATGAAAAAATAAATATTTGTAAGGACTTTCGTGAGAAGTTATTTCATAAACTCCTGTCAATTGCACAGAATTTTTATTTTCTTCTTTATTAAAATACGGCATTCCAATTTTCACCAATACGATTCCTAAAATCAAAATCTTTAGAAAAATTTTGTACGGAAGAGTTGAAGTTTGGTCAAGAAAAGTCTTTTTTGGAAGGCTAATAATTTTCAGAATAAGTTCCCAACCGTTTTTTCTCAACAAAAAAATATTCATCAAAAGTAAAATCAATGAAAATAATTTTACCGAAATATCAAAACTGATATTGATAATTAATATTTGACTAAAACAAACAATTGCAAGCAATAATCCCAAAAACTGAGAACGTTTAAGTAATAGTAAAATGCCGGAAAAAATCTCAATTGAACCTGTAATAATATTGTAAATTTTTGATGTTCCAATTGTGCTCCAGAATAAAATATCTTTATCTAAATTCCCAAATCTTGTAAACAGAATATTAGATTCGGGTTCGGGAAATTGCGTTTTAAAAATTTTATCAATGCCGTATTTTATCAGGATAATAGAAATGTAAATTACACAAACATATTCTGTTATTAATAAAAAACGTTTTGTCCATCTTTTCTTTATCAGAAAACTGAAAATTGCCGAGGTAATCAATAAAACAATCATTAAAATCAACATCGAGCAACTATCCGAACTGTAATCTATTCTGTTATTCCTTTTGTTAAAAATAATGTCTAAAAGAAATTGAGTGAAATCTCCAAATACGAATTGACTAATTTTTAACTGGAAATCACTTAGAAAACTTAAAGGAAAGAAAAGAATAAACTGCAGACAAAAGACACCAAAGAAAACAGCAAAATTTCTTGTAATATTTGATTTACAATCCACCATTTAAATTTTAACGATTTTTTCTATAAACAAACACCGATGCTACAAAAACAATAGTTACCACAAATAAATACAGCATTTCATCTTTAGATTTTAAGCTTTTTACTTCTGCTGTTTTGATTACTTTTTTATTAGAAATCGGTTTGTATTCTTTTGTTTTCTTATCAAATTTCAGAAAAACAGTGCTGTCGATGTCATTCTGGAAGTTGTATTTTTCTTTAAGTGTTTTTTTCATGCCTTCTATGTTTTCATTTGAAAAAACTTGATGATTGTAAACGGTATCTCTTCCAGGTCTCCATTTTTCGGGATTTTCGCTTCTTCTTGTTTTGCAAAATGTTGAGGTTACAATTACGCTTTTTTTATCGTCGATGATAATCACGCTGTCTAGTTTTGAGTTAGTAATATATCTTTCAGGTGCCATTCCCAGATTGGAATAATTAGCGTTAGAACTGTTTTCTACAATACTTTTTTCAAAATATTTCATATCTCCGCTGTGACTTTTATAGGAGATTAATTTAGTTTGAGCAGAAATCTGAAAATTAGAAAATACCAGTGCAATAAGTAATAAAAAAGATAAATTTTTCATGATAATTAAGTTTAAAATTATACTGCAAACTTAATCGCCTATCAAAAACAATTTAAAGTCAACTTGGTGAATGCAGATTTTCACTTGGTGAATCATTTTTCGTACATCAATTATATGTATATCTTTGTTTTATGAAATTTATTAGGCTTTTTGCATTTTTTTTGGTGTTGTTTTCTGCGAATATTTTGTATTCGCAAAGCAGCAGAGATACTAAAGAAATTGTTGCCGAATCTTCAAAGCTTAAAAAAGCGGTCGATACCAAAAACGAATCTGCAGAAGCCGACTCGTATTATAATATTGGCGAAACTTATTTCAACAGCGGAAATTTCCCAAAAAGTGAAGAATATTTTATTAAATCAAAAAATATCTACGAAAAGCTCAAAGACAAACAAAACTTTGAAAAAGTAACCCGAAAATTAGCACAGTCACAGGAAAGTCAGAATAAACTGAAAGCAGCGGCAGGAAATTATGAAGCAGCATCGAATGTAGGCTATTCTAAAGCTAAAAAAATGCAGAATTCTAATGATGCATCAAGGTTAAAATCAAGTTCTCCGGTAATGCGAATGGATGCCATACAAAACAACATTCAGATTAGCGAAAAAGAAAATAATAAAGAAGATCTTGCGATAGGCTATAGCCAAATGGCAGATCTAAATATCGAAAATAAAAATATTCCCAAAGCTGAAGAAAACCTAAATAATGCCTATAAAATTTCAAAAGAACAGGCTCCACAACAAGCTTTAGCTATCAACCAAAAACTGACGGATTTGTATGTTGAAAATAAAAATTTTGACAAAGCCATTGAAGCAAAAAAATCTGTTTTAAAGGAAGATTTCGTTAAAGATAATTCTCAGAAAAAAGTAGAGCAGATTCAGGAATTGGCGGAAATTTATATCAAGAAAAATGATCCGAAAGAAGCCATTGTTTTATTGAAAAACGCTTACGATATTGCATTAAATAAAGGTCATACTTTAGAAGCTCAAAAAAGTGTTCAAAAACTCGACAGTCTGTATAATATTTCAGAAAATACAGATGCTTCTGTGAAATTATACCGTGATTTTCTTGGAAAGTTACCTGATTTGGTTTCAAAAGACCGAAGTTTGGTTGATAATAAAATTCTTGAAGATACCGAACAGAAAATTTCTCAACTTCTGCAGGAAAAGAAACTGAAAGACGAGTTGATTCGCAAGAAAAACCTATTTAATTATAGTTTAATTGGAGCTTTGGTTATTTTAATTGGTTTGATATTTTTTATTTTCAGAACCTTAAAAAAAGTTCAGATCAAAAACAAAAAAATTGCTTTACAATCGCTTCGTCGTGAAATGAATCCGCATTTTATCTTTAATAGTTTAAATTCTGTGAATCATTTTATTGCCACAAATAACGAACTGGAAGCCAATCAATATTTAACCAAATTTTCAAAGCTGATGCGTGGCGTGATGGAAAATTCTACAGAAGATTTTATTCCGTTTCAGCAGGAATTAGATTTACTTCAGAATTATTTAGCTTTAGAAAAAACACGTTTTGCAGATAAGTTTGATTATGAAATTGAAGTCGACGAAAATCTAAATACCCAAAGTTTAAAAGTTCCCGGAATGCTCATTCAGCCTTTTCTTGAAAATGCAATCTGGCACGGCTTAAGATACAGAACCGAAAAAGGATTTTTAAGTTTAAAATTTGAAAAAAACAACGATTCTTTGAACATTTTCATCGAAGACAACGGAATAGGAATCGAAGAAAGCAAAAAACAAAAAACCGAACACCAAAAAAGCAGAAAAGGCCGAGGAATGAAGAATACTTTAGAAAGAATTACGTTGTTGAATGATTTATATAAAAAAGATATTTTGTGTTCTGTAAAAGATTCTGAAAATGGAGTTTTTGTTGAAATTTCTTATAAATTAATCAATAGCTAAACCTCAACCTTAATTTCAACTTAAAAAGATGAAAATAAAATCCGTAATCGTAGACGACGAAAAAATTGCAAGAGAAGTTCTGAGAAATTATCTCGCAAAATACTGTCCGCAAGTCGAGATTTTGGGCGAAGCGGAAAACATCAAAGAAGCCGTTCCGTTGATTGCAGAAAAACAACCTCAACTCGTTTTTTTGGATGTAGAAATGCCTTTCGGAAATGCTTTTGATGTGTTGGAAGCGACTAAAGAATTTTCATACGAAACCATTTTTATCACGGCGTTTTCACAATATTCTCTTCAGGCTTTAAACAAATCTGCGAGTTATTATATTTTAAAACCAATTGATATTCAGGAATTGATTTTGGCTGTGAATAAAGTCGTAGAAAGTCTTGAAAATAAAGAAGAGCTCAATCGAAATAAAATTCTTTTAGAAAACTTAAAATTAAAACCAGAAAAGCAACAGTTAATTCTTCCGACTCTACAAGGTTTTGATGTGGTAAAAACAGAAGATATTGTAAGACTTCAGGCGGACGGAAATTTTACTCAGGTTTATCTTACAGACGGCTCTAAGAAAATGGTTTGTAGGTTTTTAAAGCATTTCGATGATTTACTTGAAAATCCTTTTGTAAGGGTTCATCGTTCTCATATTATCAATACTAATTTTGTGAAATCTTACCACAAAAGCGGAACAGCAACACTTTCAGACGAAACAGAAATTGAGGTTTCCGGAAGTTTTAAAGAACAGTTTCTGAAAGTTTTTTCTTGAAAATTTTAAATGTAGAAATTATTTTAACCATTAAGATTTATTAAGTAGTTAAGTTTTATTAAGGAAAAATCTAATAGATTTTAATAAGTATTCTGCTTAAAGCGAGGCTCATCTTAATTTTTCTAAACAACTTAATAAATCTTAATGGTTTAATTAAACATATTTATTATTTGAACAATTAAGATTATTTCAGGAATTAAGTTTTTTAAGGAGAGTTCAAATAGATTTTATAAGCATTCAACTTTAATCGAAGCTCAACTTAACCTGTCTCAACTGCTTAATAAATCTCAATGATTTAAAATTAAAAGGCATCATTTTTGAATTTTTTATCATACACAAAATTTAGTATTATGAAAACGTTTCAAAAAATTACTATTCCAGTAACTTTAGGCATTATAGGATTAATGATTTTCAATTCTTGTTCGGTCGGAATTCCAAAAGGTGCAACTGCCATTACCAATTTTAATTCAGATAAATATCTTGGAAAATGGTACGAAATTGCCCGTTTCGATTATAAATTCGAGAAAAATATGGATAATGTCACCGCCAATTATTCACTCAATTCAGACGGAACGATTAAAGTTCAGAACAGAGGTTACAATTACGTTAAAAAAGAATGGAAAGAATCAATTGGTGAGGCTAAATTTGTTAACGATAAATCAGAAGCAAGACTGAAAGTTTCATTTTTTAAACCAATTTGGGCTGGTTATAATGTTATCGACATCGATGATGGTTATCAAAATGCTTTGGTTGTAGGAAATTCCACAAAATATATCTGGATATTATCTAGGAACAAAGAAATTCCAAACAGTATTAAAGAACGATTTTTAGCAAAAGCTCAGAAATTAGGTTACAATACCGGTGATTTAATTTGGGTAAAACATGATTAGTTGTCATTGCCAACGAAGCAATCTTAAAATAATTTAATATATAGTTTGTCATTCTGAAGGAAGAATCTCCACATTAAAAAATAGATTCTTCACTTCATTCCATTTCGTTCAGAATGACAAAACTTATGATTTAATTCAAATTTCTGTACTCTTTCCACTCCAAAAAACGATGATCTATAATCTGTTTCATCAAATCATAGTTTTCCCAACTATCTTCAATGTGATAAAAAGTTTCATATTCAAAATCGCTTTCTTCCGCTACAGAATCAAAAATATTAATGTAATCAGTCGCAAATGAACTGTATTTATCTGCAAAATCTGTTTCGTCAACATAATAATCTTTGGCAAAAGCATTTCCCAAATCATTTAAATCATATTCCGAAAATTTTCCGTCCATAGATTGGAGGATAAATTCTGCACCAGTGATTTCTCTTCTCATTAATTTTTCGATTTCTTCTTCAGCATCTTCTTTAAATTCTTCTGAAATCAAATCATTGTTAATACACCAATTGAGAAACATTCCGGTGTGAGTTGCACTGTTTTTCTCGGGAATTCCTTCTGGAAAATCTCCTCCATAATGCCATGAAGCATCATCATATTTAGTCATATTCTTTATTATAGTTGTAGACAGTTCAAATCAAAGATATAAAAAATCATTTTCTTTTGTTCGCTACGGAGATTTTCACGTCATTTGTAATGAATTTATTCAAATTTAAAATATGCAAAACGCAGTTATTATCACGATCGGTGACGAAATTCTTTCCGGAAATACGGTCGATACCAATTCAAATTTCATCGCTACTGAACTTAAAAATATCGGAATCAAAGTTGTACAGATTTTCACTATTTCAGACGAAATAGACATTATTAAAAGCACAATGAAATCAGCTTTTGAAATTGGAGATTTAGTTATTACAACAGGAGGTTTAGGGCCGACTAGAGATGATAAAACTAAGAAAGCTTTAGCTGAATTTTTTGATGATGAAATAGCTTTGGATGAGGTTACTTTTGAACATCTTAGAGCGTATATGGAAAAGCGCGGAAGAATTGAAATTCTTGAAAGAAACCGCGAACAGGCTTTTGTTCCTACGAAATCTACTGTTTTTCAGAATCATTACGGAACCGCACCTTGTATGATGATGGAACGAGACGGAAAATTGTCTTTCAGTTTGCCGGGAGTTCCTTATGAAGTGAAACCGTTGATTAAAGACCAGATTATTCCTTATCTAAAAGAAAAATTTAATCTGAATTATATTTCTACAAGAATTGTTTCTGTTGTTGGAATTCCCGAAAGTATTTTAGCCGATAAAATTGAAGAGTGGGAATTGGCATTACCTGAAAATATGGCGTTGTCTTATCTTCCTGTTGGAACCAGAGTGAAATTGAGATTAACTGCAACCGGAGAAAACGAGCAGTTTTTGCAAATTCAACTTGAAAATCAGATTCAGAAATTATTTCCGATTATTGGTGAAAATATTATTGCAACCAATGAAGATAAAATTGAAAAGATTTTAGCCGAAATTTTAAACGAAAAGGAATTGACAATTTCTACGGCTGAAAGTTGTACAGGTGGAGAATTGGCAAAATTACTGACTTCAAATTCAGGAAGTTCAAAATATTTTATCGGCGGAATTGTAGCTTACGCAACCGAAAAGAAAATTGATATTCTAAATGTTTCTGAAGGTACGATTGAGCGTTTTACTGTGGTAAGTGAAGAAGTTGCAAGAGAAATGGCAGAAGGTTGTCAGAATTTATTTAAAACCGATATTTCCCTTTCTACAACAGGAGTTGCCGGTCCCGGAAAAGGGGAGGATGGAAAAGATATTGGGACAGTTTATTACACAATTAGAGTTAACAATAATTCAGAAACTTTTAAATTATATCTTCCACATCTTGATAGACCAGATTTTGTGTCTTTTGTTTCACAGAAGATTCTTCAGGATTTGGTTGGAATTTTAATCAATTAATAATCTAAAATTATTACATAAAAAACTTATTGATCTTTTTTTAAGTAAAAACGCCTTTGCGAACTTAAAAACAGTTAGTAGTCAAAAAAAACTTTGCGCACTTTGCGTTAAATAAACAACTAACAGTTTTTCCAAAGATTGAATTTCAAAATAAATTAACTTTACCGTAACAAAATTTAAATTAAATATACATATTGTATAAATTATTATTACAATGAAAAAATTAACGCTTTCTTTGTTTTTATTGGCTGGAATTTGTTCACAAAATACGTTGAACGCTCAGGCTAAAACTACTAAAACAGCAACTGCAGCAGATAAAGGTTTAGACATCAGTTTGATGGATAAATCTGTTCGTCCACAAGATGATTTCTACAACTACGTGAGTGGAACGTGGATGAAAACGGCTAAAATTCCTTCTGATAAACCAACTTGGGGAAGTTTCAACAAATTGGCAGATGATACGGATAACAATTCAATGACGATTTTAAATTCTCTTCTGAAAGATAAATTTACAGACGGAAGTGAAGGTAAAAAAATCCAGGATTTGTATGCGACGTACATGAATATGCAGAAGAGAAATGCAGACGGAATCAAACCTATTCAGGAAAATATCAATAAAATTGATGCTATTAAAAACCTTACAGATTTACAGAATTATTTAGCTTCAGTAACGAAAGAAGGAGAGAATAATTTCTATGGATGGGGTGTTTATGCAGACCTTAAAGATTCTAATATGAATGCTGTTTATCTAGGTGACGCTTCATTGGGAATGGGAAGAGATTATTACCAAAAAGTTGATGCTAAAAACACGGAAGCTCTTGCGGAATATCAAAAGTATGTGGCTTCTATGTTGAAAGAATTAGGCTACAAAAATGCTGATGCAGCTGCGAAAGGAATTGTAGATTACGAAAAAAGTATTGCTAAACATTTGTTGACAAACGAACAAAGTCGTGATAATACCCTTCAGTACAATCCGAAAACAATGGCAGAATTGAAAGCTTTAGTTAAAAATGTAGATCTTCCTGCTTATCTTAAAAAAGTTGGAGTAAATACAGATAAAGTAATCATCGGGGAATTAGGATATTACAAAAACTTTGATCAGTTGGTAAGCGAAAAAAATCTTCCAGTTATCAAAGATTATTTGAAATTTAATATGATTAGCGGAAGCGCTTCTTATCTAAGTGAAAAATTAGGTGACATGAAGTTTGCTTTCTACGGTAAATATTTAAGAGGTCAGCAAGAGCAGAGAGCTTTAAACAAAAGAGGGTATGAATTAATCAACGGTTCTCTTGGTGAGGCTTTCGGTAAATTATATGTTGAAAAATATTTCCCGGCTTCAGCAAAAGCACAAATGGTTGAGTTAATCGATTATTTAAAGAAAAGCTTTGCAGTTCACATCAACGGATTAACGTGGATGTCTTCTACAACAAAGGAAAAAGCAATGATGAAGCTGAATAAATTCGCTGTAAAAGTTGCTTATCCTGATACTTGGAAAGACTATTCTAAATTGGTAATTACTCCGGAATCTAAAGGTGGAAATTTATATCAAAACCTTCAGAATATTGGTGAATGGCAATACAACAAAGAGTTGGCAAAAATCGGAAAACCGGTTGACAAAACAGAATGGGGAATGACTCCTCAAACGGTGAACGCATATTATAACCCAGTTTATAACGAAATCGTTTTCCCTGCTGCAATTCTTCAGCCGCCTTTCTTTAATCCTCAAGCTGATGCTGCTGTGAATTTTGGTGGAATCGGTGCTGTTATCGGTCACGAAATTTCTCATGGATTTGATGATTCAGGAGCTCAGTTTGACGCAGATGGTAACTTGGTAGATTGGTGGACTCCGGAAGATAAAGCCAACTTCGAAAAAGCAACAAAAGCTTTAGCTGCTCAATACGATAAATATGAACCTGTAAAGGGAACTTTCGTCAACGGAACATTCACAAACGGTGAAAACATTGCAGATTTAGGGGGTGTAAATATAGCTTACGATGCACTTCAAATGTATTTGAAAGATAAAGGAAATCCTGGTTCAATCAGTGGTTATACACAAGATCAGAGATTTTTCTTAAGCTGGGCAACCGTTTGGAGAACTTTATCAAGTGAAAAATATATGATCAACCAAGTAAAAACAGATCCGCATTCTCCTGGATATTTCAGAAGTTTTGCGCCTCTAATGAATGTTGATGCTTTCTATAAAGCGTTCGACGTGAAACCTGGAGACAAATTATACAAAAAACCGGAAGACAGAATTAAAATCTGGTAATCAATATCAAACCGTTCAGTAATGAGCGGTTTTTTTTATTCAATAGAAACGGGCTTTAGCCCGTTTTTTCTAATGAAAATATTCATTTGGCTTTAGCCAAAACCTATTTTTTATTTTTAAATATTAAAAAACTGACAAAAACAATTTAACATAAATTCTTATATTTGATCAAACGGATTACAATTCAAAATTAATTTAATGAAAAAACTAAATATCGCAGCACTTGCATTCTCGGGTGTTGTATTTTTAAATTCTTGCGGAACTGCAAAAAAAGTTACTGAAAAACCTGAAGAAACAATCAATTTAGTTCGTGCCGAACCGGTGAAAAATATAGAACAAAAAGAAGAAGGTTTGAATCTTGCTTATATGGACAAATCTGTTCGCCCCCAAGATGATTTCTTCAGTTATGTGAACGGAAATTGGGTAAAAGAAACTCAGATTCCTTCTGATAAAGCAAGTTGGGGATCTTTCAATGCATTGAGAGAAAATGTAGACGATGCTTCACTTGATATTTTGAATAAAATTTTGACTGAAAAATACGCAGAAGGTTCCGAAGGTCAGAAAATTCAGAACCTTTACGCATCTTTCATGGATGTTGAAAAAAGAAATGCTGCAGGAATTACTCCTATTAAATCAGATTTAGCTAAAATTGATGCCATCAAAAACGTTAATGATCTTCAGAAATATCTTTTAGAAGCTACAAAACTGGGCGACAATTCATTTTATGGATGGAGAGTTGGTGCAGATATGAAGAATTCTAATATGAATGCGGTTTATTTGGGTGGTCCGGATTTAGGTTTAGGTAGAGATTATTACCAAAAAGTAAACGAAGCCAACACCAAAACTTTAGCGGAATATCAAAAATATGTCGGACAGTTATTTGGAGTTTTAGGTTATAAAAATTCTGATGTCGCTGCAAAGAATGTTGTTGATTTTGAAAAGCAGCTGGCTAATTATCTATTGACTTTAGAGCAAAACAGAGATGCCAATTTAAGATATAATCCTAAAAATGTATCTGAACTTTCTGGGTTGGTTAAAAATGTAAATCTCGCTAAATATCTTACAGATGCAGGTGTAAAAACAGATAAAGTAATTGTTGGTGAACTGAAATATTACCAGAATATGGATCAGTTTATCAACCAGAAAAATCTTCCTTTGTTGAAAGATTATTTGAAATATCATGTAATCAACGGCAATGCAAGTAATTTAGGTGACAGTTTAGATAATATCAGATTTGATTTTTATTCTAAATATCTTCAGGGACAAAAAGAACAACGTGCAATGAACAAAAGAGGTTTGGCGTTGGTGAATAGTGTTTTGGGGGAAGCTTTCGGGAAATTGTATGTTGACGAACATTTCAGTCCTGAATCTAAAAAACAGATGGAAATGTACATCGATTACATTTTAAAATCATTTAAAAAACATATCAATGATATGGATTGGATGTCTGCTGAAACCAAAATAAAAGCTCAGGAAAAACTGTCTAAATTCTCTGTAAAAATCGCTTATCCTGATCAATGGAAAGATTATTCTAAATTAAAAGTAGAATCACCTTCTCAAGGTGCTAGTTTATATTCAAATCTTCAGAATGTTTCAGCTTGGCAATATCAGAAAAGTTTAGAAAAAGTAGGGAAACCTGTTGATAAAACAGAATGGGGAATGTCTCCTCAAACTGTAAATGCTTATTACAGCGGTTCAAATAACGAAATTGTTTTCCCTGCAGCAATTCTTCAACCTCCTTTTTACAATCCAAAAGCTGATGCAGCTGTTAATTTTGGAGGAATTGGTGCAGTTATCGGTCACGAAATTTCTCACGGTTTTGATGACAGTGGTTCAAGATTCGATGGCGACGGGAACCTTAATAATTGGTGGACAGATCAGGATCGTAAGAATTTTGATGCTAAAGTTGGTCAATTGGCAGCTCAATACAACGCTTACGAACCCGTAAAAGGAAGTTTTGTGAATGGTAAGTTTACAAGTGGTGAAAATATCGGTGATTTAGGTGGAGTTGCGGTTGCTTATGATGCTTTGCAAATGTATTTAAAAGACAAAGGGAATCCGGGATTAATTTCAGGATTTAACCAAGATCAGAGATTTTTCATGAGTTGGGCAACGGTTTGGAGAACCAAATCTACCGATCAGTATATGATGAATCAGGTGAAAACAGATCCGCATTCACCGGGATATTTCAGAGCTTTCGGACCTTTGGTGAACCAAGATTCTTTCATGAAAGCATTTGATATTAAACAAGGAGACAAATTATATAAAGCCCCTGCTGAAAGAATTAAAATCTGGTAATTCTTAATATGAAATTACTGTTAAAACGCATCATTTTGGTGCGTTTTTTTGTTTGTTTTTCATAGCTTAGTGACACCAAAAAGTATTAATAATCATCAGATTATCATAGGTAATCTGATTTATTTAAAGAAAAACCATCACAAAATTTTGTATGTTACAGTTTTTTTATAAATTTAAACAATGGATTGGTCAAAAATTTGCTAATTCAAACCAAAATCAACAATCACAAAATAATAATAATATGGCAATGTTCAATTATGGCGTTGGTGGTAACGAAGTAAAAGTTGACGCTAATGAAGCTATTCAGGAAATTCAGGAGAACAAATCTCTTATCGTAAGCCAGCTTACAACCGACGAATCTTATGTTCCCGAAATTGTTACAGGATTAAAAACAGTAGATGATGTTTTCAGACATTTTCAGCCTTCAGTTGCTGTACAGCACGAATCTGAAGATGGAAATGTAGTGGAAGAAGAATTTCGCTTTCAAAATCTTGCAGATTTCACTCCCAAAAATCTTACGCAAAAATCTAATTACCTTCAGCAGCTTAGCATGGAGCAGGAACAGTACAACAAAATTGTACGTCAGCTGAAAAACAATAAAATTTTACGCAATATGCTTGAAAATGAGCAGACAAGAGCTGCTTTTATTGAGGCATTAAAGGATGTGGCACAAGAACTTGAAAAATAAATTTAACGAAATCACACTAAAATCATGGATAGTAAATTACAGGCTGCAGAAAGCCAACAACATAATCAACAGCAGCAAGCCGGAAGACCAAAAGGTAACCCGCTTGAAGAATTAAGCAAAATCGGAGGTTTCGGTTTTATAGAATCTGTCGTAGACGGAATTGCAAACATGAACCCAACCAGAAAAGCTAGGAAAGAAATTTTCTTGAACGATGGTAATAAAGCCGATGAAAGAAAAGAGCTTCTTCAAAAAATCAATCTTTGGGTTGATCTTTTAAGCACAAATGAACCTGCCGAAAAAATGGCAGATACGTGTAAAAGCAAAGCTCAAAATGCTGAACAAAATCTTAAACAAAATCTTAAAAATACTTTAGATTCTGTTCGACAGTTAGAGACTTCATACAGAACGGTCGCTCAGTTTTACAAAAATACAGAATTAGACAAAGTAGATAACGTAAGTATTGTGAATGCTACTTTAGAGCAGGTTTCAGATCTAGATAACCCTCTGTTTATTGATGCGGTTGCTGAAGAATTTAAGCAATATTATGACCGTTTAGATTTAAGAGATAACTATTCTATTTTAGCGATTCCCGGTTATTTGGGATCAAATAAAGTTATTGAAAAATGGGCGAAAATCTGTAACGAAAACAAAGTAATGATGGTTACCGATTTTGCTAATCTTGATAAACCGGATGATGTTGTAGATTTATTCCACTCGGCGAATCTTACAGGTGGTGAATTGCATAGAAGTAACGTTATCATGACTTGTAACTGGTTAGTTGGTCGTGGCAGAGCAGAAGAAGTAGGTGAAGAGGAAAATGTAGAACTTCCGCCTTCAACTTCATTGGCAGGGAAAATCCATAAAACATTAATGTCCCAGGTTGCAGCCGGTAAAAAACACGGTAATATCAACGAAGTAGACGCTGTAAAATTCGAGTTGAAAAAAAGCGAAATTTCTCAGTTAGAAAAAATGGGATTGGTTCCTATGGTCAACGAATACGGCAAAATCATGGCATTCTCTGCAAAAACATTGTTTACGGGAGACAACATCGGTCTTCAAACATATTCTGTAGTTCGTGTATTCGACTATGTAACTAAAGTTTTGCTTGATTTCCTAAACAGAAGAGCTTTTGAAAACTGGAATGCAAGAAATGAAGATGATTTGAGAAGACAGATTGTAAGTTTCTTAGACGGTATCAAGGGTGCAGATAAATTGATTGAAAAGTTTAAAATTGTACGTTTTGAACAAGATAAGGTAAATAAAGATAGAGTTTGGTTAGACATCAGACTGACTCCTTATTTCCCAACAAAAAGTTTTGTAATTAAACTTGACGGTCACAAAGGTGATGACGGTAATGAGTGGGATGCAGAATATATTCAGGATTAATTTTCCAATATTTAATATAGAAACCGGTGCGTCAAAAACATCGGTTTTTTGTTTCTAATTATTTTAAAACTCTTGAATGAAAAATTTTACGTTTTACATTGTTTTGTTTTTCTCTCTGTTTTCAATTGTAAGTTGTAGAAAGGAATATGAAAGACCTCGAAAATATGAGATTGATCTTTTTGCCAATGAAAGAAAAGATACCGCTCAAGCTTATGTGATGTCAGAAGATGAAGCTTACGGAATTAGCGATATGGTGGTTGCGAGTTCAGATATTTCCATTTCCGACAGTTCTTCGCGGGGAAAACCGTTTTATATTTACAGAATCAATTCAGGAGATTTATTGTTTAGCAAAAGAGATTCTGTGATTTCATATCCGTTTCAATTTCTTTCCAATCAAAAATTAAATCTTAAAAAAGAAAAAAATGATTCGGTGTATGTCTTTTTAGAGATTTTAAAAGGATATAAATCAATTGCAGAGATGAAAAAAATCAAATATCAATGGCTAAAAGGCGCTCCCGTTTATCATCTTGACAACGAGAAAAAATAAATTATCTTTGCCTCTATTAAAATGAATAGGTTTTTTGGAAAAGAATAAAAATACTTCAGACTTTCATCATATTGGAAACAAATTGTTGAAATGGTATGATAAAAATGCGAGAGATTTACCGTTCAGAAAAACCAAAGATCCTTATAAAATCTGGATTTGCGAGATTGTTTTTCAGCAAACCAGAATTGCTCAGGGATTGAATCATTACAATAATTTTATCGAAAGATTTCCTGATGTGAAAACTTTGGCAGAATCTCCCGAAGATGAGGTTTTGTTGTATTGGAAAGGTTTAGGATATTATTCCCGTGCGATTAATATTCACAAAGCGTCTCAGCAAATCATCAATGATTATAACGGAGTTTTTCCTTCTGATTATGATGAAATTTTAAAACTAAAAGGAATTGGGAAATATACTGCAGCTGCAGTTTCCAGTATTTGTTTTGAAGGAAAAATGCCTGCCGTTGACGGAAATTTCTATCGGGTTTTAAGTCGGATTTTCGCAGATGATTTTGATATTTCTAATTCTCGGGCGTTTAATTATTTTTCAGAATTATCAAATTTAATCATGCCTGAAAATGTTGGTGATTTTAATCAGGCGATGATGGATTTAGGCTCGGAAATATGCAAACCAAAAAATCCTTTGTGTGGAGATTGCCCTGTAAATGATGACTGTCTTGCTTTTTCTTTAAATAAAGTTTCAGAATTTCCTGTTAAAACTAAAAAAACGAAAGCTCAGGATTTACAATTACAATATTATTTCGTTCACAAAAACGGGCAGTTTTTAATTCAGCAAAGAAAAGATGATTTTATCTGGAAAAAACTGTTTGAATTTCCGCCTGTTATTTCTGATGATTTAATTCCGTTCATTAAAAGTGTAAAAACGGTTAATCATAAACTTACCCACAAAAATTTAAGCATAGAAATTTTTAATGTTGAAGTTGATTCTGAATCAGTTTGGTCAGATTTTATTGTTAAAAACGATTATATCGTAACGGATGTTGAAGGCTCTCACGAAAGATCTTTCCCAAAACCTTTGGAGAATTATATCCAAAATTATGAAACAGCTTACAGAATTATTTGATAAGCTGGATGTTGGAAGTTTAAATTATTGAGAATAGAGATTCTTCACTCCACTGCGTTCCGTTCAGAATGACAAAAATTCCTACTTCATTAACTTTGTTGTCTTTGTTAAGTGAAACGCCTTTGCGAATGAAAAATATGCAGTAAGTGACGAAAAAAAAATCTTTACGCACTTTGCGTTAAAAAAATCTTCTCCAACAAATTTCAAAACTCATTGAAATGCTGAAATTTGTCTCTTAAAATCTAAATCTAATTTGTATTTTTGCAAAATGATTAAAAAAGTCATTTTTATTTTTGTTTCGATGCTGATTATTTCGTGCGAAAAAGAGGCTACTCCAAAACCTTACGGGGAATTGAGATTAGAATATCCTTCGCCAAAATATCAAAAATTTGAGCCTAATTGTTTGTATTCTTTTGAGATTTCAGATTACGCTAAAATTTATAATGCAAAGAAACCTTGTTGGTATTATCTGAACTATCCGAAAATGAAGGCGAAGATTTTCCTGACGTATTACCCAATCAATAACGATTTTGCTCAGCAAATTATGGAAACCGAAAAAATGGTTTACAAACATACCGTGAAGGCAAGTTCAATCGATACAAAATCTTTCGAATATCCTGAGAGAAGAGTCTTTGGGAATTTTTATGAGCTTAAAGGTCAGGCTGCATCAAATTTACAGTTTTATGCAACCGACAGTACAAAGCATTTCGTGACAGGATATTTATACTTTAATTCTAGACCAAAACCAGATTCTTTAGCTCCTGCAATTGATTATATTAAAAAAGATATGATGCATTTGCTGGATACTTTTGAATGGAAAAAATAAATTTTAAATTAATAAAAACGTTTGTAATCAATTGATTACTTATTAAAATTAAATAAATTAAAAATACATATGAAACTTTTAGTCGTAGGAAGCGTGGCATTTGATGCAATTGAGACGCCGTTTGGTAAAACAGATAAAATTTTAGGAGGTGCAGCAACTTATATTGGGATTACATCTTCTATTTTAGGTGTAAAATCAGGGATTGTATCTGTAGTTGGAGGAGATTTCCCACAAGAATACCTTGATAAATTTACCAATAGAGAGGTGAATATCGAAGGGATTGAAATCGTAAAAGAAGGAAAAACGTTTTTCTGGGCAGGAAAATATCATAACGACTTAAATACAAGAGATACTTTAGCTACTGAAGTAAATGTTTTGGAAAATTTTGATCCTAAAATTCCAGATTCTATGCAGGATGCAGAGATTTTATTATTAGGAAATCTTCATCCTGGAGTTCAGCTTTCAGTTCTTGAAAAAATGAATCAGCGTCCAAAATTAGTTATTTTAGATACGATGAATTTCTGGATGGATTCTGCAATGGATATTTTAAAAGATATGATTGCTAAAACTGACGTAATCAGTATCAATGACGAGGAAGCAAGACAACTTTCAGGAGAATATTCTTTAGTAAAAGCGGCTAAGAAAATTCACACAATGGGACCTGCTTATGTAATCATCAAAAAAGGTGAGCACGGAGCTTTATTGTTCCATGACAATAAAATATTTGCAATTCCTGCACTTCCTTTGGAAGAAGTTTTCGATCCAACTGGAGCTGGAGATACTTTTGCAGGTGGTTTTGCTGCTTATTTAGCCAAAAAAGGAAAATTCGATTTCGAAACAATGAAATCTGCATTAATTGTAGGTTCTGCAATGGCTTCTTTCACGGTAGAAAAATTCGGAACTCAAAGAATTGAAGAAGTAAACGAAGCAGATGTTGAAAGCAGATTGAAACAATTTAAAGAATTGACAACTTTTGATGTAGAACTGCAATAAATAATCTCTTTTTAAGAAATATTTATAATAAAAAATTGAGTGCAATTCATTAAGAATTCTAAATTTGCAACTTGTTTTAAAATAGTATAATGATAAATAAACTAAAAATCACTTTCCTTCTTGGAGTCTTCACGATGTTGTTCTCAGGGAATATGAATGCTCAATTGAAGAAAGGACAGTTGATAGACGGTATTGCGGCGGTAATTGGTGATGAAATCGTTTTGGAATCTGATGTTGAAGAGCAGATGAATTACGGAAAACAGCAAGGAGCTTCAACAACCGACAGATGTGAGTTTTTGGAAAACTTAATCAATAATAAACTTCTTGTTTACGAAGCAAAAAGAGATACGTTAATTGATAACCGTTCTGCGGCAATTAAAGATCAAGTAAATGCAAAATATAACAATTTGCTATCTCAGTTTCCAGATGAAAAAACATTGCTTGCTGCGTATAAGTTCAGAAATCAGTATGAAATGAAGAACGTTATGGAGAAGATCGATACTGACCAGTATTACGGACAGGCAAAATACCAGAGAATTACAGAAAAAGCTGACGTTACGCCAAATCAAGTAACCGACTTTTTCAATATGTACAAGTCTCAGTTGCCTGAAATTAAAGATGAAGTTTCTCTTTCGCAAATTATCATGTTTCCAAAATTAACCGAAGCTCACAAAGATGAGTTGATTGGTAAATTAAAGAAAATTAAAGCAGATATTGCAGGGGGAGAAAGTTTTGAAAGTCAGGCAAGAATTTATTCTGAGGATAAAGGAACGGCTCCGAACGGTGGTTTGATGAAAAATATTCTTAAAGGACAAATGGTAAAACCTTTCGAGGCTGCAGCATTAAATCTTCAGGAAGGAGAAATTTCAGAACCAGTAGAATCTGAGTTTGGTTATCACATTATTCAATTGGTGAAAAAATCAGGTAAAGCTTACGAAGCAAGACACATTCTTTTGATGGCAACGCCTACAGACGGAGAAATTACTACTGCAAAACAAAAATTAGACAGTATCAGAGGATTGATTTTGGCTGAAAAATTGAGTTTTAAAGATGCAGCATTTAAATTTTCTGATGATAAAAGAACTAAATTTAACGCTGGTGTAATAACTGGAGCAGACGGTTCTAGTAAAATCGAAAGAGAATCTATCCCTGGAACGATCAGTTATGAGCTTGCAGGTCTTAATAAAAGTGATATTACGACTGCTTTTGACGATGTAGACGAGAGAGATAGAAAAGTGGTGAAGATGATTAAAATCGAAGATGTAATTCCTTCACACCAGATTACTCTTGAAACAGATTATGACAGAATAAAGCAGATGGCGCTGAATAAGAGAAAAGGTGAAATGATTGAGAAATTTATTAATTCAAAACTTCCAACCACATTTATTTCTATTGACGGTCGATATGACAATTGTAATTTTAAAGGGAACTGGAAAAAAGAATCTCTTACAAAATAAAACAAAAACCTTCAGAATTTCTGGAGGTTTTTTTGTGAAAATAGTTGAGAGATATGTTATAGAATGTACGTTTTTAGTATTTTTACCTTATGAGTAATTTTATAGATTTCACCTCCGCTAAAAAACTTCATCAAATGAATGAAAGTAAAAATAAAGTAACAGAACTTTTCAATATTAAATATCCCATCATTCAGGCTGGAATGATTTGGCATTCCGGTTGGAAATTGGCTTCAGCTGTTTCAAACTGTGGCGGATTGGGATTAATCGGTTCAGCAAGTATGTATCCCGATATTTTACGTGAAAATATTCAGAAATGTAAGAAAGCTACTGATAAACCTTTCGGCGTAAATGTGGCCTTGCTTTATCCGAATTTAGATGAAATTATTCAGATTATTTTAGAGGAAGGAGTGAAGATTGTTTTTACTTCTGCCGGAAATCCTAAAAATTATACAGAAACGCTTCAGAAAGAAGGTGTAAAAGTAGCTCACGTAGTTTCTTCAACCAAGTTTGCTGTGAAATGTGAAGATGCAGGAGTTGATGCGATTGTTGCTGAAGGATTTGAAGCTGGAGGTCACAATGGAAGAGATGAAACGACAACTTTATGCCTGATTCCGAATGTTAAAAAGCATATTTCAAAACCATTAATTGCTGCAGGAGGAATTGCTTTGGGTTCTCAAATGAAAGCAGCCATGATTTTAGGTGCAGATGGAGTTCAGATTGGAAGTCGTTTTGCTGCAACCGTAGAAGCAAGTGCTCACGAAAACTGGAAAAAGAAAATCACAGAACTGAATGAAGGCGATACGCATCTTACTTTGAAAGAATTGGCGCCTGTAAGAATGGTTAAAAATAAATTTTTCAACGAGTTGGAGGAAATCTATGACGTCGGAAGAAATGCCGAAGCTTTGGTCGCTTCATTAGGCAGAGCAAGAGCAAAAAAAGGAATGTTTGAAGGCGATATGGAAGATGGTGAATTAGAAATCGGACAGGTTTCTGCTTTGATTGATGAAGTTCTTCCTGTAGAAAAAGTTTTCGAAAATCTTTTGAAAGAATTTAGCGAAGCTGCTAATCCAAGTTTATAAATAATGATTGAGAAGGTAATTAATGTAAAGGATAAAAATTTATTTATAAAGTTTAATAATTCATTTGAAAACAGACCAACAATCGTCTTTTTGCACGATTCTTTAGGTTCGATTGAGCTTTGGAGAGATTTTCCCGAGAAACTAACTGAAGCGATTCAATGCAATGTGTTAATTTATGATCGTTTAGGCCACGGAAAATCATTTCCGATGACGACTCATGAAAGAGAAAATAATTATATGGAACTAGAGGCTGATGTTTTAAACGATTTGCTTTCTGAATTAAATATCAACGAAACTATTCTTTTCGGACACAGCGACGGCGGAACAATTGCCTTAATTGCAGCCTCAAAATATCCTGAAAAAATAAAAGCCGTAATCTGTGAAGCCGGACATATTTTCGTGGAAGATATTACCGTAAATGGAGTTGAAGAAGCATTAAAGGCTTACAAAACTACCAATCTTCCCGAACGTTTGCAAAAGTATCATGGCGAGAAAGTAGAAACTATAGTTAAAGCTTGGACTGAAATCTGGCTTAGTGAAAAATTCAAATCTTGGAATATTGAATATCTGCTAAAAGATATTACAAGTCCGTTATTGTTTATTCAAGGTGAAGCCGATGAATACGGAACTTTAGAACAGGTTGAAAAAACGGTTTCTCAAGTTAGCGGAATTGCAGAGAAATTTATCATTCCAAATATTGGACATAAACCTCACAAAGAATCTCCGGAAATTGTTCTGAATAAATCGATTGAATTTATAGGAAAATATTCATAAGATTAATTCAATAGAGGTGGGCTTTAGCCTACCTTAATTTTTGGATAAAAAAAGAGTGGCTTTAGCCAAAGCCTACAAATTTCTCCATTCAGATTCTATATTTCTCCTTGCCTGAACTTCATATTTTGTTTTAAAATAATCTGTTTTAAAAATATTTTCCAGCTGTAGAAAATGTTCCAAAACCTTTTTTCTTCCCGGTTTATAAAGAAAATCGGGATAAATAGAATACTCTTTTCTAATTTGTTTTGTGTACTCCAAATAAACCTCATCATTTTTTCCAAGGATTGATAAATCTGCATCCAAAAGAAAATTGATGTCTTCGTTATCAGATTTTTTGTGAGATTTTGTCGCTAAAATTTGTTCGTAAACTTTGTGAATTTCTTCATTGTTTAGACCTAAATATTCAAGTCTTTCCTTTGAAATTTCTGCACTTTTTTCCTCATTTGATTTTGAAGTTGCATCGTAAATTATATCATGATAAAAAATAGAATAAGAAATAATATTGAAGTTTTCAATCTTATCTTTTACATTCTCAATTTCTCCAAACATGTTTTCTAAATGCTGAAGATTGTGATAATGTCTGCTTTTTGCGGAATAATTTTTCTCAATTTCAACCCAAAATTTTTCAATTAGGTCAGAATCATTAGTGAAATTCAGACAAAGTCTTTCAAATTTTTCTTTCAAAATCATGATGTCAAATTTATTTAAATAAAAAAAGGAACTTAAAAAGTTCCCTTATTTGCTTCTAAATGCGCTTTCAATTCAGCCCAACCGCCACCGTTGTAACCTTCCTTCAGACCTTGAGAGTTTAGATATTCCAAAGCTTTTCCGCTTCTGTTTCCGCTTCTGCAGAACAAAATTACAGGCTTTTCGATAGATAAAATTTCATCTTGTCTGTCTTCAACTTCTCCTAAAGGAATATTTTTAGCGCCATCTATATTTCCGTCCATTTCAAGCTCCATTGGCTCACGAACGTCGATTAATTCATAGTTTCCTGATTGTAATACATCTGCTAATGACATAATGTTTAATTTTTAATGTTAAAATTTTAAAATAAATGAATGAAGCACTTTCAGACATCCAAATCTCAACAAATTTATAAAATAATATTAATTTTGCAATGCGAAAATATGAATTCAACAGCCGAAAAATATTCACAATTAATTAAGTCTAAAGCTAAAAGTTTTGGGTTTCAAAATTGTGGAATTTCCAAGGCAGATTTTTTGGAAGAAGATGCACGACATCTCGAAAAATGGTTGAAGAATAATTATCATGGCGAAATGAAATACATGGAAAATCATTTCGATAAAAGACTCGATCCAAGACTTTTGGTGGAAGGTTCAAAATCGGTAATTTCGCTTTCTTACAACTATTTTCCGGAAGAGAAAATTTCAGCATTAGAGAATTTTAAAATTTCAAAATATGCTTATGCTGAAGACTATCATGAAGTTGTAAAAGAGATTCTCCGTGAAATGGTTTCTGATTTACAACGTGAAATTGGCGAATTTAGTTTTAGAGTTTTCGTTGATTCTGCACCAATTATGGAAAGAAGTTGGGCAAAAAAATCTGGAATCGGTTGGGTTGGAAAAAATGCAAATCTAATTACTAAACAAAGCGGTTCTTTCTATTTTTTAGCTGAAATTATTTGTGATTTGGAACTGATTTCAGACAGTGAAACGACGGATCACTGCGGAAGTTGCAGAAAATGTATTGATGCTTGTCCGACAGATGCTATTGTTTCGGAAAAAATTGTTGATGGAAGCAAATGTATTTCTTATGCTACAATAGAGTTGAAATCTGAAATTCCCGATTATTTTAAAAATAGAATGGAAAACTGGATGTTTGGCTGCGATATTTGTCAGGATGTTTGTCCGTGGAATCGTTTTTCTGCACCGAATTTGCAAAGTAGATTTAAACCAAATGATTCTTTAAAGAATTTCAAAAAAGGAGAGTGGAAGGAATTGACTCAGGAGTTGTTCTCAGAAATATTCCGAAAATCTCCTGTGAAACGGACGAAATTTGCTGGTTTAAAAAGAAATATTGAATTTTTGAACGAAACTTCAGATAAAGATAACGTCAATATTTTAGGGTAAAATATCTTTCCGGAAAAATGACTTCCGGAGAATTGAGGTGGTTGTTTCATGATTCTTAAAACTTATGTTCTAAGAAAACTGAAAATTTAATCAGATAAAAAATCAAAAAAGCCTTTCCTATAAAGTAAAATTGACTTTCAAAAAGATAATATCTTTAAGAAAATCAACGCTTTTTCTGTGTTCTTTTTGGAGCTATTTTTACTCTGATTTTAAATTTCTTCTGAGATTTTGATTTTTTGTGCATATTTGTGAGTGTTTGATATCTAAATTTAGTTAATTTTTAAATTAAAATAAATACTTTTAGGAAAAATTTAAAATTAATTTTTATTAAACTTGAATATTTAAACATGAGTGTGAAAATAGTCTTCATTTACTTTCTGAAAACGCTGGGAATTATCCTTGGAATTATTGTTGTATATGCTCTTTTGGGCTATTTGCTTCCGTTTATTGAAGTTTCGGCAAAAGATGACGGTGAGAAAAAAGAAATTCCGATTTATATTTATACGAATGGTGTTCACACCGATATTGTAATGCCTGTAAAAAACGATTTGCATGATTGGAGCACAAAAATTCCTTTTGCCAATACAAAATCTAAAAAAACTGATTATCAATATGTCGGAATCGGGTGGGGCGACAAAGGTTTTTACCTTGATACGCCAACTTGGGCAGATTTGAAGTTTTCTACAGCTTTTAATGCTGCTTTTTGGTTGAGCGATTCTGCAATGCACTGTTCATATTATTCTAAAATGACTGTCGCAGATGATTGTAAAATGATGATGATCAGCAAAAGCCAGTACAGAGAATTGGTGAAATTTGTAGATGAAAAATTTGATAAGGATGCAAACGGAAATTATGTTTTAATTCCAACAGATGCAGTTTACAGTGATAATGATGCATTTTATGATGCAAAAGGAAAATACAGTTTTTTAAATACCTGCAATACTTGGGCAAATGATGCTTTGAAATCTGCCGGACAAAAAGCTGCACTTTGGACTCCTACAGACTACGGAATTTTCTTACATTATAAATAAGTTATGAAACTTTTCTCAACACTTTTTATCATGATGATTTTTCTTTCATGCCAGAAAGAATTTCCTGTTAAAGCACAAAATGCAATTGTAAAAGAAGAGGAAAAGCCAGTTTTAGATTTAAATAAAACAAAAGAGAAAGCAATTGAAGCGCTACAATTTAGCAAAGACAATAAATTGAGTACAGATTTTTGTATCTTAATTGATATGAGCTTGCATTCTGGAGTTAACCGTTTTGTGGTCTGGAATTTTAAAGAACAGAAAGTTACCGGTAAATATTTGGTTGGTCACGGTTGCGGAGACAATTCTTGGAGTCGTGACGAGTCTAAAGATAATCCTACCTTCAGTAATGAAGATGGGAGTCATCTTTCATCTTTGGGAAAATATAAATTATCGGGGAGAGGTTACAGTGATTGGGGAATTCATGTAAAATATCTGATGCATGGAATGGAAAAATCAAATAATAATGCGTTGAAAAGATTTATTGTTTTTCATTCCTGGAATTTGATGAGTGATGAAGAAACTTTTCCGAAAGGTTCTCCGGAAGGATGGGGTTGCCCTACAATTTCTAACAATGCGATGAGAGCAATAGATCCGATGATTCAAAATTCTCAGAAACCTGTTTTGATGTGGATTTATCAATAGAATAAATCAGTTACTCATAGTTTTTATATACAGTTTTCGCCATTTACCTACTGTATTTCTACTCAGATTAAAATGATTTGCCAACTGAATATTATTTAGTTTTTCTTTATCTTGATAAGCCAATATTTGCAAAATTGTTTCACGATCGTAAGATCTGTGTTGCTGATTGAAATTGAGGGTGTCTTTATCTTTTAGTCCGAATATTTTATCATTCAAATCTATTACATCCATGATGGTAAGATTTTCTTTTTTGAAATAATGATTAAATTCTTCTAAACGTTCAGGACATTTTTTCATTACAATATCTTCGAATATTTTCTTATAGTTAGGTCTTAGTTCTTGCACAGTTGTTTTTGTTTTTTTTATTTGAATATTGATTTATTGAAATTACTCTTCTGGTCCGTTTTGCTCAGAATTGTATTTTGAGAACCATTTATACAGAGTGGTTTTTGGGATATGATATGTATCGATAATTTCTTGCCTTGTTTTCTCTCCAGAATTCACAGATTCTAATATAAACTCAATGATTTCTTTGGTGTAAATATTTTTTCTGAATTGAGGAAGTTTGGTGGGAATATCTTTGGTTTTAGGTGTATTTTTTTCTTTATGTGAAGATGTAAAAAGCAATATATGTTGAGAATATACTCTGAAAAAATCATATTCTAAAAGTTTACTCCATCTTAAAAGAATTTGCGTCTCTATACTTTGTGAAGCATACATTTGTTTGATATCTTCTTCGGTACATTTCAAAAATTTGCAAATTCTTGATACATCAGTATTCGTCTCCTTCACTCTCTTTTCTACCATTTTACCGATGTGTATATTTTTAAAGTCCATGACTGTCTAAATTTCATTGTTTATAATTGTTTGGTTTATAATATTTTGTGAATCATTTCGGATGTTTTAAATCCCTACCAATACACATGAAAGTGAAATGATTACTTTAAAAGAGAGTAAAACAACATTATCTACGATGAAAAATTTGTCTTTGGTTTTCTTTTTTGAGCAAAATATATATGATTATAATCATATATTATGCCTACAAAATTTAAATTATGTTAAATGTTTATCATATTATTTTTTTTGTTTTATTTAAATCTGTTACGTCATGCCAAAGCAGGATTTACTTTGACATGACAACAGACTTTTTTTAATGTTTGTCTTCTGTTTTAATAAGTTTAGGATCTGTAAATTGTATTTTTAAAGTATTTTGAAGATTGTTATTTATTTCTTCATTTCCTTTTACATTAAATGCAATCAAATCATTTGCTTTCAACTGAATCTGAAAATAATATTCTCCGTTTGCAGGAATATTACGTTGATTTTTATTAAAAGATTCTTTGCCATTTAAGCTTACATAATAGCTGATGTCTTTCTGTTTTCTTTCTGCAGCATTCAGGTTGGTGCTTAAAGTAAATCTGTAAATGCCATCCTTTTTTACTTTCACAGTATTGTCTAAAACTTCTATTTCGCTGTTATTCTGTGTGGAAAAAAAAAGTTTTTCCTGCGTTCCTGAGTTTGAAATTCCGTTTCCTGTGATCGTATAAATAGGGTTGGAGTCTATGATTTTATGATCTTCGTGACTGCTTTTTCCCTGTGCAAATAGCATGTACGTTGACAAAAACAGAGTAGACAGAAATGTTATTTTTTTTAAAAGTATCATATCATTAATATTAAATTAGATTATAATGAATCTTTAAAAATTGCACAGACAGATTTGCCTGTGCAATATGTATTGTTAGGGTTTCCAAAAACTCCACACCGTTCCGTTGTAGACAGCGAGTTGTCTTTTCACCGTATCGAAAACCATCATTCCCGGAGCCGGATTTTGAATGGTAAGATGAGGCCTCGCTACTTTAGGAAGAACCATTGCTTTGTCAGTATCTGTCAAAACCAAAATCCCGTTAGTAGTATCAGTTGCAGCATTTACTCCTATGGCAGTTTTTGCATTATCAACTTCTTTGGCATTATCCTGTAATGTGGAATTGATAGCATTGAACTACGTAAAAGTAACATCTGCATTAGCTCCGTCCTTTACCGTCAACGGGAAAGTTGGACTTCCTGTAAGATCAGACCATGAGCCTGCTTTCATGTATTTCATTTTCTTATCTGAAAGATCAAAAATGATAGTGCCATCAACTACTGTTCCCTGCATTCCTCTGTAACCTGCACCTGTAGTGGCATTGTAAGTCACAGGATTATTAGCAACAGTTGAAGTCCATGGAACAACAATTCCTTTGGCATTATCAGAAGAATCATAAAACTCAAGAGAAACATTAGAACCAGCAGTTACTGCACTTTTCCCAACTGCAATCTGCGAAAACGTAGAAATTGAAAAGAGTCCTAAAAGTATTATTGTTAATTTTTTCATTGTTTTGATTTTTAAATTAAAGAAGAGCGTAAACAGACAATTAGTATTCACTTCTTTATTCGTCCTATCGAATTGAATTAATTATCCGGGCAAGTCTGAGTGTTGAAACAATGCCAATTGGCAACAGTTTCTCCTTGTTTTATAGTGTAAATTTTCAGACAGCCCGCTTGTTCATCGTAAACCATCATTCCTTCAATAGGATTAGTAATTAAGCTTAAACTTGCTGTAGTAGGTACTCTGTTTATAACGAATCCTTTTTCTTTAGATTCTAAAACAGTCCATGCTCCTTTTCTTTCCATTAGCCAATTGTTTTTGTATGTTCCTCTGTTTAATGCAGTAATTACATGTTTAGTTTCCAATGGTCTTCCTGATGCTGCCGCAGCTTTGTAACAAACTGCTAAGCTTGTATTGATTCCTGTGCTTACAGAGTGTATCTGCGAGAAAATCAATAGTTTTCCTATATAAAATATTACAATAAGTAATAGATTTCTTACCATGTTATCAGTTTAAATGTGCGTTAGTCTTGGTTCTTAGTTTTTATGAAATCACTAGCATCTAACATCAATTTATATTAGAAACAGTTACAGTTAAACTAAAGTCAATACGAAATCGAATACAGTGTTTTTAACTGTATTTTTCATCTATCTATAATATTATGAAGGTGTTACCATAATAAGATAGAGATACTGTTGTAAGAAACATCTTTATGTTTTTACAAATAGAGTATGGTTTCGATAAAGAATAAAATTCCTTTAATGGAATTGTTTCATTAAGAAAATGGGGGAGGCCGGGTAAAGCTGAAAAGTTCTATTTTTGTTCCTTTAAAAAAAACACAGTATTCGTATGAAGAATTTGTGTTATCAGCTACAGGAACAGAAATTTTAGCAATATCCTTGAGTATTGCTGCTTTGAAAGAATTGTTAATAGTAAGAGTACCGACTCCATATCGTTGTTTTGAAACTTCAAAAGAGTTTTCAGACTGATGAGAAGAGATGTGTGCTGTAGCTTCAAGTTTTTGAATTTCACGTTCTATTTTTACTTTTTGAATAATCTTTTTTGAAACAGCTATGCTCTTAATCTTTTTTGTAGAAGCTTTCTTATCTGTTTTTGTCTCTTCAGAAGCTTTGAACTCTGTTTTTTGAGACATATTCTCCATCCCATAGATAACAGTACCCTCAGTTACAAATACAACTGGTTTTTGATGCTGATCAATCTCAGGAGACGGTTCGGAATGAACAACAGTTTCTGATGAAGGGTAATTTTCTGTGGCAAAAAGAGAAGATGAAAGTAAAATAAAAAATAATAAAACAAAAGAACCCAATTTCCACGTGGTACCTAGAAGTTTCACGCATTTTGAAATTGGGTTCTTGTTCTTTTTCATCACAAGCTATTTTTATTGTGGTTTTTAAGTTCAAAGAGACAAAGGGGAATTTCTCTATTGAAGCTTTAGCAATATTACACTGATATTAGGCATGAAAAAACAAAATGGTATCATAAATTCGGAAATCATTCTATTGATAATGCTTATTTTACAAATTTATAGTACTGTTTATTAATTTGTTATGTGTTTTTATGATTATTTTAATATAATTGAAAATGATGCTGTATTTGCGTTATTTTAGAGTGTTTTTAATCAGCAAATAGAGGTTTTAGGATGTGAAAATGTAAAAAATTAACAGGTTTTAACGTAATGTGAGTTGCGAATGATGATGATTGAGAAAGGGATAATGGTAGTTAAGATAATTTTGTTCAAGAAAATAAGAAGATTAATAATTTTCAAAATACATTATCTTATGATTTACTTCTGAAGAAATATGGAAATTGTTAGATTATTTATGAAATTGGTGAAACTTTTAAAGCATTAAAGTGAGACGAAAATACAGACTATTTTCATTATTAAATAATAATATATTGAAACCAATTCTTAGAAATAATTAATGTATTTGCGAAGCTATATATTGTCGTCTTTTAAACTTTGTATAAAATAAGAAGGTGTCATCCCATAGATTTTTTTGAAAACAACAACAAAAACCTGTGATGAAGAATAACCGCTCTCTTCTGCTAAGTAGCTGATTTTGTATTCTCTATATTTTGGGTCGTTATATAATTTTTGTACAATATAATTGATTCTTAGATTATTAATGTAATTACTGAAACTTAGAGATTTATTGTTCTTTATTACCTCCGAGAGATATTTAGAATTGGTATTCATCTGAGCAGATAGAATACTCAGGGTAAGATCCTTTTTCAAGAATTTCTCTGATTTTTCAAATGCATTAAGCTTTTTTAAGAGTCTTGTTTCCGTTTCTGAGGAAATTTGAGTTTTTAGGGATGAAGTTTGTAATTCATCAATAATACTGTCAGATTCTTCAACATCGGCTTCATTTATAATATTAATAGATTCTAATGAGCTGATAGAAGGTGCGTTTTTCAGATTATTAATGGTCTGTTCATAGTTTTTACGCTGTATCTTACTTCTTACCCTCCAAATGATAATTGTAGCTATTGCTGCTGCAAAGACTAAGATTGCTGTAATGATCCATTGTTTTTTATAGTTTTGTTTATGCTGATTATCAACTTCCGAAACCATTTCTTTCATAGTGGTATTCGCATCTCGTTTTTTTACGTAATCTAAACTATCGTTAAGAATAGTATATTTATCTCTATAAAATTTCGACTTTCATTATCTCCAATTTCTAGATAGGCCTGTAGAAGAAATTCATAAGATTTTTTTCTAACTAACGGATAACTATGTAATTTTTCAAATTCCAAGGATCGAGTCGCACTTTCGATAGCTTTTTGATAATCCCTTTTTAAAATATATAATCTGCTTAATTCATTTAAAGTCTGTGCTTTATTTGCAGGGTCAATATTGTATTTTTTGTTTTCATATATCTTTTGAGCTTCTAGAAGATATTTTTCTGCCATTCTAAATATCCTTTTATAGCTTCATGTTCAAGATAAAAAAGTCCAAGACGCATATTCATATATGCGATAAGATCATATTTTTGGTCTATATGAACTACATCGTCCTTGTCACTAATCATCTTTGCCATCGCAAGACTTCTCTTGTAATTGATGAACATAGAATCATTTGCCGCACGTTCGGCTCCTCGATTTTCATAATACACATTAATATTCTCGTATGCAAAAGATAGAAGCTGCATTCTTCGGTCATTATTTTCTACCGTTTTGGCATGTGCAATTGCTTCCTGAAAATCTTCGAAGCTTGCATCATTTAAACCTAAATATCCTAATGCCAATGCGCTTCTGCGGTATATACTCGATATGTGACCATAGATATCTTTCTTATCTTTTGCGATTTTTTTGAGATCATTGGCAATATCAATTGTTTTTTTGTCTTCACCCATCCCCAAATAAACAGAGGTGAGGTAATTACCGCTTCTTAATACTCCCCAATCGTAGCCTTCTTTTTCAGAATCTGATTTTAGTTTGAGTAGTGGTGCTTCGTATTTAGGATCAACAAAAGTTTTACTTTTTTCAGCAATGTCATTAAGCTGCTTATCTATTGTTTTGGTTTGTGGTGTTGTTCCGGTCGGCTCAGTATTTTGAGTAAGTAGGGGTTGGGAAAAAAGATAAAAATGAAAAAGTAAATAAATTTTTTCATAGGCATGTGTTCTTTTGAATTATTAAATCTAGGCAAAAAGATTATTAATATCAGTTTCAAAAATACAATATTATATAAAGATACCACATGAATAATATATCTTTTTTCATATAATTTTCATAATAATATCTTTTTTTTAAGTGTTGTTATGAAGTATTTACTTCTGTATCCTTTGCGAAAACGGTTTATATATTTGTGATTACAATTAAAAAACGTCTACAACTATAGTAGACGTTTCATTTGTAATGGAATTAAAAGAATGGCTTTAACCTATTTTTTTATTATTAAATTTTCTAAAATAAATTATTATAAAACTTCAAGATATTACATTGTTCTTTTATCTCTTGCATTAATAAAGTAAAGTTTGAAAATTACTTTTTAACTTTAATTCTATAATTGAATTTCAAAACCATCTTGTTCCAAAGCGTCAGTGTTTGTTCTGCCGAAATACCATCGTCATCTTCACCAATAATTAATTTGTCTCTAAAAGATTTAATGAATTGTGACCAGTAATCACCTTTAGAATCTTTTAAAAGAAAATAAAATCCTGCATCCCCAAATTTCTTTCCTGATGAATCTAATATTAACTCACCGTTTTTACCAACAGTTGGCGACATTATAACGGTTGCATTTCCGTTGGGTAACGGGAAAACGGCTTTCACGCAGGTTTGTCCCGATGGTAAAGTACAGACTCCATAAATTCCTGAGTACACCACCTGTCCGCTTGATTTTATTGATCTGAACCAAATGGTATATTTTACTTCTTTAGAATCAGGATCAATGAGTGTGATGATTTCGCTTTCCAAAGATTCTGTGTCTTTGATGTTTTCGGTAGGAATATTAAGTTGATTGATTCTTACACTGAATAATTTCGTTATTAATACACCGAAAACTTTGAAAAACGGATTCCACTTGACTGAGAAATTCAAATCATAGTCAGCTGTATTTTCATAAAATGAGATGACCTGTTTTGATAGTTGTGAAAACTCATCTTCCGATAGATTAAGCTGCTTCATGGAAGGTATTAAACCTTGCGAAGAGGTATGATAATCGACGGACAGATTTTCACTTGCAGCAAACTTTTCAATGAAATCTTTCCCGATGGAATCTAGCAATCCAAAAGGTCCGATCAGCCATAAGAATTCATCGGGATTAATTTTTCTTCCCCGGAAAATAACCCATTGCTGAGTAAACCAATCCTGAATTTTCTGCATTGGATAAGCAAATCTCATTGAGCAACTTTGGGATTGATGGTGAAATTCTTTTCTCCGTTCCATGTTCCAGATTCAGAAATTGGTTTGAAACGAAGCGTGGTAAATTCAAAATGAAAATCTTTCCTGTCTCTTTCTTTCATTGCTTCAGCATGTTTTTTTGAGTTGGGCACCGCACTGTGACCACGAACCATATCGGTCATTTCTTTCTGATTTTTCCATACAGAAAAAGTAGAAACTGTTTGAGGAAGTCTTATTGAAGCCAAAGAGAGCGTCGTTCCGGGATGATCTCGCACCAGTTTTTCTACAGGTCTTCCCCAATGAATGAATCTCGGAACCTCGGGAAGTTTCATTCTGGCAATGGTAACCGCCACAACAAGAGCATCGGGCGGGTCTATTTCTAAAGTTTCGTCAGGAATTACAAATCCGGATATTTTCCCCCACTGTCTCAAGTAGCTTAATCTCACATGCCAACCTTTTGCTAAAATTTTACCGAAACTGTTTTTATCTAAAAACTGATCGATTACCGCCTCATTTTCCCACTGTGCAAATACTGCAATCTGCCGAATCAGCATTCGGGAAGGTGAAAATACAGGTGAACCCAGCGTCATGACAGTCATGGATTCCGCATGAATTAAACCCTTAACTTTTTTCGGATTAAGTGGAAATAAAATTGCTTTTAGAGCTGAAAAATAAGATGTTTTTACCAAGTGGTAAGTGAATACACTCATGTCTCGAAAGTTGAGGGTTAATCATTTTTATCGGACAATAATTTACAAATAAATTTATAATTTGAAGAATAAAGTTGTTCAAGTCAATTAAAAAGATTGAATGTAAGATTTTAAACTATTAAAGAAGCTAAGCTCTTAAGAACAAAAGTGATTCAGATTATTGAAATTTAAAAAGACTCTTTGAAAAGCATTCAGCGTTAATTTGAAATTTATTAATGATTAAAAGCCCCTGAAATTATTAATCTCAGAGGCTTGGTTATATCAATGGTTATTAGTTTTTATTTATGCTTTCTTATTTTCTTTAAAATATCCATGAGCCATTCTGCAAGTTTCTTATTGTCGTAGATTTCATGCATTAAAGAGATTGGCTTGGTGTAAAGCGTGTCTGATTCTATGATTTTCTTCCAGTTTAGTTTGTCAGGATCTGCATCCGGAACATTTAAATCTTTCATGATTTTCAAAGTTTCGTAGGCAATCAAACCATGTGCAATTGCAGTGGGGTGAACGCCATCTAAAGAAAAAATTCCGCCTTGCTTTAGGTTTCCGTCTGTATCGGCGTGGTAATATTTTGTGTTGGGAAGTGGATATTGGAAATCAAAATATGCCGGAAATTTATAGGTAGGTGTTCCGCCATTTCTTTTGAATGCCATACTGTCAAGCATTTTGCTATAATCTATAATGGTGTATCTTCCGGGGGTTTTCTTATTTCTTTCCTCAGCCAAGCGTTTAATTGTTTTATTGTATTCTCGGATACAATTGTCAATATGTGTTACCTGATTATATCCCAAATTAATTCCCGTTTTAGCTGCAAAATCCTCTTCAAATGGGAAATAGGTATAGTATTTCGAATAAATTACATCATCAAATTTATCTTTTTCTGTTTCATTTTCAACTTTTACGGTAAATGTTTCACCAACACCTTTTGCTAAAGGGGCAATCGTCACCAAAGGAACTGTTCCTAAAAATACCTTCGTGTTTTTGCCCTCTAAAATTCTGTCCACTCTGTCTAATAATTCAATATAATCTGCTTCAAAATCTTTTGGATGCCAAAGATTATAGGCTATTTCTTTTCCCCTTCCATTACTTTCTTTAATAAAAGTATCACTTGGCTTATCGGTTATTTTACCATTTCCTTCTGTAAAATGGATGTTTAAATCTACAATAGTTCCCAAAGCATTGTTAGAACCCAACCAAATGATAACATTTTCAACCCCTTCTTTATCAGAATGATATTTAAGCCAATCCAACTGAGTTTTTTCATCATGTTCTTTTGAAAGTTGAGGATTTAAAACCCGCAATGCTGTTCTCAGAAAACTATTGTCCACACTGGAAAAAACACCATTTCCGGAGCTGTTTGCTTTTATTTGTTCTTTACAGTATTTGGCATTAATAAGCCATGCATCAGAAACGTTAAATCCTCTCACCGAAACATTATCAAAATAAGATATTTTACCGGGATATGGTTTGTCTGCTGCACCATTACCCCTTTCGTAGTATTTTTCGACAGTGTTAAGATAGGATGGAATAGTTGTCGCTAAAGCTAATGTCCATTCTAATGTGCTTATACTTGAACCATACTTTTCTTCTAAATTTCTAAATAGTTTCTCAACATTTACGGGCATTCCTTCTTCAGGCCACGTCGGATACTGATAATTTTTAATTCCTAATTGCTGGGCGATAAGAGTAGAGTAGCATAGCTCAGTTTTTGCTGCTGCACCAGACATAAATCCCTGACTAATGCTGTCTCCAATTGTGAATAGTTTCATGGTTTTGGTTTTAAGATTTTTATAGTTTAAAATTAATAAATAAAGCCTCTGTAAAACAATAGCACTTTTGTGTGATTTTTTATAAGTAAATAAAAAAACCGCTGAAATAATCAGAGGTTTTGTACCGATAACCGAAGTGATCATCATTAAACAGCCTCCTACAACAACAAAAGCAGAGAGTATTTAAACACGTTTAATTACCAATTTACCAATATAAATTTTTCCTGCCACGGCAATTTAATCATACTAATTCCCCAACCAAGTTTATCAAGCAAAATATCTTGTGTTTTTCGTTCTATTGTTAAAGTGAAATCATGGTCGGAGGCAACTAATTTGCCTGAACGTTGGAAAAACTCGTTTTGTAATAATGCTGCAGATGATTTTTTCATTGGATTCCAGTTGTGCTGAACACTTTCTATAACATTTTTGGCTTGGGTTTTATGCTTACGAGAAATTTTAATATGTCTGTTTATGGTTTGATTTATCGGAATATTACATAAGAATTTTTCAAAAGTCATATCATATTCTGGAGCATTTGTTTTTCCGGTAGCAATATAATGTAGTAAATGTGCACACGATTCAGGATCAGTAAGTTGATGAGTTTTTGGATGTAGAAGATTACAATATTCAAAAAGAGTTTTGATGAATGGATGTATCAAAATAAGCCCTGCATTCTGAACGTACTGCCCATCTTCTTTAATTAAATTTTCATCTTTTTGGCTTAAAATATTATTTAATGTTTCATCTGTTTTATAAACTGTTTCCGCTGAATTTTTTGCATTTTCAGAATTATTTATTGTATTATTTTTGATGCTTTCAATGCTTTCGAGAATTTCTTCTTCTTTAATTAAAGGAAATATCTTAGCTACAATTCTCAATTTCTGATAGTTAGCCTTTACTTTTGATAAATTATGTGAAAATGATTCTATTTTTACTATTTGTTGTAAAAAATATTCCTTAAGATTAATAGTTGATGAGTTTAAATGCTCTGATAATACATTTAACACTAAACCCCAAACAATTTGTCTTTCGGCATGATTCAGTTTTGAGATGTGTTGTATTATATCGGTCTCTAAGTTGATTTTTAATTCTTTATTTTTTGAAATAGATAAACATAATTGCGCAATTTGTTCATTTGAAAGTTGATTGATTATGCGTTCCTTAACATTTTCGTTTGGTAAAATAGATCTAATCCTTTTTTGAAAATTATTGTTTAAAATCAATGTGTTAAATACTGTCGACTCTAAAAAAGGAATCCCATCTGTATCCGAATTCCACCAAGGCATATATCCTTTTTCTAAAAAATAGATAAACGTTTGAATTATTTTTTCCTGATTGTCAATTAGATATGCCTTAGAATCATTTTCTGTTTCTTGATCTGAATTTGTAATTGGTTTTGTAATTTCAGAGAGCTCATCTTTAAAGAGTTGAGCAATTTTATCTTTTAGTTCAGCATTTAGAGAGCTGTTTTTTACGTCTAGATTCAGTTCCAATCGAGGAATTTGCAAAGTATGATCATCTAATTTGTACTCTAAAGCATTGATGTATTTTTCTATTTCCGGAAAAACATCAATAGATAAGAAGCTACTAATATCTTCTTTTATACTAAATGCTTTTTCTTTGTTGTTTACGGTAATTTCAACAAAAACTTTCTGTATGATATGATCTTGCTTCACGCTAAAATGGTTTTAATTATAAAAAAAAGTTGTTACATTGTTTTGATTTTAATCAAATTCTCCTCCCCAAAAACCAGCAGGACAAAGACTTAATTTTGATCTTTGCTTTGCACTCAATCTGCATCCACAACCTCTTATAAATCCGTCTTTTGGATGGTCTGAAACTTCTAAAGTATTGGGATTCATCCATTTTACAGCGTTACAATTGTTGCCATTTTTTAAAGGACATTGGTTGCAGATTTCTGTCCTCACAGAAAAAATATATTCTTCGTTTTGATTAGCTACACCCAATTTTGATCGTAGCTCATTGAAATGACCGCCAATGATTTCATTACGCTTGCCAAAAAGGTTTTTGATATTCATATGATTTAAGTTTTAAAATTATTGAGGACAAAATTAGACGAACAAAAGACATTTTTAGAATTATTAGGCAGCTCTATTCGGTCTTTGCAGTAAAACATAAAATTATTTCTAATATTTGGGAATTATAATTTTTAGAAAGAAAAAAATGATACTTCAAATCAAAAAAAATCAAAAAAATCGAAATTCTTTTTAAAGCTAAAAACAAGACAATTATTTATTGAATTAAATTATTTACAATACAAGTTGATTTTAAAGAAGCAATCTAAAACTGCTAAAAAAATATTTTATTTTCTGTTGAAATAAAACAAAATATAGTTATTGAATTATAAATAAATCACTCGGTGTAATTTCACTGTCATTAGATTAAAATAATTTTATTTAAATTTTATCTTTTAATTTGTGTTTGTAATAATTTGTTTTATAGTGTTTTAAATGTGTTAAGGTTTTATTTTATCAAAATGATGTGAAAATATTGTTTACTGCAAAGACTGTATAGATACCTCAAAATATTTGTCTTTTGATTGGGGATGATTGTATGTTTGCACCATAATAATCAAGAACAGAAATTATGATTGATAAAGTATTAACCGTTTTAAAAAATAAACTAAATAGCCAGGATGGTTTATGGGATCCGAATGTTCCAGATGATGTTGATATCGCTACTGTAAATAACATCGCAAAAAATGATGAGGAGGATGCTTCTGGTATCAACGATAAAGTAGTCATCACTTTGCTAAATGTGGAGGAAGAATCTATCATGAAAAATGCCTCAAGATATACTCCGGTAAAAGTTGGAAATACTGTAACCGGTTATGAATTGGAAAGTCCCCCTGCTTACTTAAATCTATATGTAATGATTGCAGCAAACAGGTCTAGTTATGATAGAGCTTTGATTAATATTTCAAAAACTATCGAAGTATTTCAGGTAAACAATACATTGACATATGTTGATTCTACACCATCAAAAAGTTTTAGCTTCAGAATCGAATTACACACTATTCCTTTTGAACAGCTAAGCTATGTGTGGGGATTGCTGGGCGGAAAGATAATGCCTTCTGCATTTTATAAAATCAGTGTGATAAAAATTGCCCCTAATCTACCTGCTAAAGATATTGAATTGATTGATAAGGTAAATATTAAAAGTTTTAAAGTCGATTAATCATAAAACCAAAAAAAACTAATAACCATTTCTCAAATTTTTTAAATCATGCCAAATCCAACAACACCCGGTGTTTCAGTTGAAGAAATTAGAAAATTTCCTAATTCAATTTCATTAATAGATACCGCTATACCTACATTCATCGGGTATACCGAACTAGTACCTCAAGGTTATGATATTAATAATAATACGACAAATATTAATAATACGACTAATGAAAATCTTAAAATAGGTTCTCTTTTGGAATATGAAGATAAGTTTGGAAAAGCAAAAAAAGAAAGTCTTCAATTAAAAGATACCAAAGATAAGGGAATAACTGTTGTAAAGCCGGATGTACAATTTTTAATGTACTATTCGCTACAGATGTATTTTGCCAATGGTGGCGGTCCGTGTTACATTGTTTCTGTGGGAACTTATGCATCGGCTTCGGAAGGAGTAGAATTATCTTCACTGAAAAACGGACTGCATAAGATCGAAACCTTAGAATCGATTAAAGAACCCATCCTTATTCTTTTCCCAGATGCTGTCTCATTAGATGAAACTGATTTTTATGATCTTTATAATTACACAATAAACGAAAAATTAGAATTAGAAGAAAAAAATAGATTTGCCATTTTAGATACATATTACGGAAATTCTACAACCTCATCAAATAATCTTAATACCATTGGGCATTTTAGAGCTGAAGTAGATTCAACCAGTTACGCAGCAGCTTATTTTCCTCATTTAAAAACAATTCTCAATTATACTTTTGATGAGACTGAAACAGATATTGTACACACTGGTTTACAACAAGCGGGACAAGATAGTGCTGTCTTTTATGCAGGTGAGATTGCTGCTTTAGAAGGATTAAAAACCTTAGCAAGCGAAGAAATCTTGAGCGAATCTGCAGATGCTTTTGTTCTTGCTGATTTACTAAGTCAAGCTATTGCAATTGCTGAAGAAATTAATGAAACGGCTGATGATACAACAGGTCATGCAGTCGATGCAAAATCAGATTTAGCGGAGGCAATTGAGGAAGCAAAAATTGTATTAGACGCTATACATAACGGAATAATAGACGATTTTGTAATGCCTAAAGAATTTGACGGAGATGCACCTATTTTTAGCGGAGAATTTGAAGCACTAAGAGATGCAATTCTTAATATAAAAGACGAAAAAGGTGATGCTGATGGAATAAAACTTAAAGATTTAGAATCTTCAAATTCAGCTTTATATAATCAGATAAAAAAAGAAATTGCGTCGTTGAAAGTTGTTTTACCACCGTCATCAGCAATGGCTGGAGTATATGGTAGAATAGACAATACAAGAGGAGTATGGAAATCTCCGGCAAATGTAAGTCTTAATTATGTAGTAGCTCCTACAGAAAAAGTTTCGGAAGAAGAACAGTCAGGTCTAAACATCGATGGTACCGGAAAATCAATCAATGCAATCAGAACATTCACAGGAAAAGGTATTTTGGTTTGGGGAGCAAGAACGCTTCAAGGGAAAGATAAAAATGAGGATAATACAGATAATATATGGAAATATATTCATGTACGTCGCTATCTTGATATGCTTGAACAATCGATTAATGTAGCACTCAAAACATTTATTGATGAGCCTACTATTCCTTTTACATATTTAAGAGCAAAAACAATGTTGGAAAATTTCCTTAATCAACAGTGGATGGATGGTGCATTAGCCGGAAGTACTCCGAAAGAAGCTTATAAAGTACAAGTTGACGCAACCAAAGATTCAATTACGAATGATAATATTTTAAATGCAACCATTGAAATAGCATTAGTACGTCCTGCAGAATTTATTGTATTGCAGTTTTCACACAAATTACAACGATCATAAAAAACAGTCAATCACTGATGAAAATTCGAAGTATTATTTCGAGATATAATTAATATTAATTTAAATTTTTTTAAAAATGAATTACAAAACCCCTGGAGTCTATGTGGAGGAACTGGCAAAATTTCCGCCTTCCGTAGCGCAAGTTGAAACAGCTATTCCTGCTTTTATCGGGTATACTGCAGAAGGAGAGCAAATGAAGCCAACAAGAATTTCTTCTATGATGGAGTACGAAGCTCTTTTTGGAAAAGTAAATCCTGAAGTTTTTGCTGTAGCTTTCAAAGACGATGTTGTAACGGCAACGCAACCTAAAGTAAGTGATTACAAAATGTATTATGCGATGCAAATGTATTTTGCAAATGGTGGAGGTCCTTGTTATATTGTAGCGGTAGGAAATTACTCAGACGATGTTCTTGTACAATCTACTACTACAAATAAAACTTTACTAAAAGGTCTTGAATTACTAAAGAAAGAAGACGAACCTACACTTATCGTTTTCCCGGATCTTCAAGGCTTAGTTCCTACTGCTGCTGATGTTGCTGCTGCCGAAGCTGCTATTTTAGTTGCAGAAGTTAACGAGGATTTAGCTACTAAAGCTAAAGCTGCTGCCGGAGCTGTTTCAGCTGCTGTGACGACAGCTATTGATGGTGGTGATGATATTTTAGCTGCTATTGATGCTGCTGTTTTGAAGCTAGATACTTATCCTGTTACAAATCCTGCTAACCTTGATCAAGTTGTCGAAAATCAAGCTGCTAAAGCTGTAGTAGTTGCTACACAAGTTGCTGCAGATGCGGCTAATGCTACCGTTGGCACTGTTAAAATTGCTGCTCAAACTGCTGCTGCTGTTTTTACTACAGTTTCAACTACTGCTACAAATACAGCTACAGCATCTGCTGCTTATGCTGAATATCTTGCTGACATTGACGCTACTGATATTACTACTGCTTACTCTGCATACAACAGTGCTTTGAATCAGGCAGAATTGATGAAAGATAGATTTGTTATCATGGATGTTCTTGGAGATGATACTGCTATTTTTAGAGAAAAAGTTACGGCTAAAGGTTTAAACTACGGAGCTGCTTATCATCCAAAATTAAAAACAGTTTTAAGCTATAGTTTTGATGAAGCTGATGTTTTAGTTACTGGTACATTTGGTATTTCAACTTTAGCAGGATTAAAATCAACAAACTCTGATTTCTATAATCAAGCTAAAAAAGCAATTGAGTCTAAATCTGTAGTATTGGGTGCATCATCTTCAATGGCAGGAGTTTATGCTAAAGTGGATAGTACTTCCGGAGTATTTAAATCACCGGCTAACTTAGGACTTAATTATGTTGTAGCACCAACAGAAAAAATTTCTGACAGACAACAAGATTTGCTTAATGTAGATGCTGCATCAGGAAAGTCGATCAACGCTATCAGAACGTTCACAGGAAAAGGAACATTGGTTTGGGGAGCAAGAACTTTGGACGGAAACAGCAACGAATGGAGATATATTTCAGTACGTCGTTTCTTCAACATGGTAGAAGAGTCTGTGAAAAAAGCTACAGAACGTTTCGTTTTCGAACCAAATACTGCCAATACATGGATTCGTGTACAAACAATGATCGAAAATTTCCTTAATCAACAATGGCAAGATGGCGCATTGGCAGGAAGCAAGCCGGAAGAAGCTTATTATGTGAGTGTAGGTTTGAACAAAACAATGTCGGCTCAGGATATTTTAGAAGGAAAAATGGTCATTGAAATCGGTATGGCTGCAGTGCGTCCTGCTGAATTTATTGTGCTTCGTTTTTCACACAAATTACAGGAAGCATAAAATAATTTAAACTTAATAAAAAAAAATATAAAATAATTATGAGTACATATCCATTAGTAAAGTTTGCCTTTGAAGTAGATTGGGGCGGAACAAAAGTAGGTTTTCAGGAGGTGAGCGGTTTAAATGCCGAAGCAGCTTTAATTGAATACAGACATGGAGCAAGTCCGGATTTTAGTAAAATCAAGATGCCTGGATTGAAAACTTTCAGCAACATTACTTTAAAGAGAGGAACTTTC
>NZ_JAOVZW010000018.1 GCF_026460885.1 Chryseobacterium formosum | reverse complement strand
TACCTTGTAAGCACCTACAGCTGTGTGGAACAGGTAGACGAAACACTAATGCCTACGGATCCCGGAGTTGGTGGCGGAGGTGGTGGTGGCGGACCCGCAGGAAATGGTCCTGATGAATGTACTACAGTCGCCAATAATCCTGGGGAAGTCGGTATCATCGATGAAAACGGGTGTCATGTTGGTGGGGCTACACAGCCGAATGATCCTAACCAACAAGATGAAAGAACACCTTGTGAAATATTGAAAGAGAACTCGCTAGATCCTGCTATACAACCTAAATTAGATACGCTTAAGAAATATGTAGATCCTACGAATCCCAAAAAGCACAATCATGAAACAGGGATTACCATAACCAAAAGAGGTGAGGTTTTAAAATATAATGTTTTTGATAAACCGATTGATATCGGTGTAGCGGGTGCCGTAACGGTGGAAATAGTGCATCATACCTGGGATATTCTTGTAGCGCACAATCATTACGAAAATACTTTCCCGGTTCAGCAGTTTGGCGATATTCATGATTTGTATGTGGAATATAAAAAATTGGCTCCCCCAAGGAAAAACACGTATGTTGCTTACACCGTAAATTTTAATGGTACGGAATATGCGTTCAGGATGAATGATACCACGGCGTTGGATGCAATTTTTGCCGGTCTTAATCAGGGTACAACCTCTACAACAGATGAAGATAAAGTGGCTCGTGGGAAAATTTATAAAATTTTTGAAAGATACGAGTTTGATAAAAATAAAGATTATACTGAAGATGAAGCTCTAAAGCTATTAATGAAAGTTCTAAATGATTCAGAAATAGGAAGTGCAGATGGTGTTCATCTATACAGAAAAGATAAAACTAATAATAGATGGGGGAAACTCAAGTTGAAATCTAATGGAGAAGTAGATAAGGATGATTGTCCTTTATGAGTAAGAAAAAAATAATTAAATTTAATAATATGAAGATAATAAAATATATTTCACTAAGTATTATAACAGTAATATCTATATCGTGTAAAGGTCAAAATAATGTGATTGATCTTTTAGGAAGAGGTGATAGTGGGCCAATGAATATTAAAGATGGTAGTATTTATTTAAAAGATATTAGTAATATCTACATGCCATTTGTAGGGAGCTGGAAATGGTCATCAGGAAATCAAGAAATGATATTGGTTCTGACCAAACAGATTAAATATCATTATAATTCATACCCACAAAACTATTATGAAGATCGTTTAGTTGGGTATTATATTTATAAAGAGAATGGAGTTGTGATAGCTGATACTTCAAATGAGAATTTACTAACAGATAATGGTATAAGTGTATCATTTTATTCACATAAGGGTACATTAAAAGTTAGCACTGCAATGTTTATAGATGTGAAAAAAGAAAAGATGATTTCTGTAGATTTAGAAATGTTATCCCCAACCCAGATGAAGTTTAATGGTGAGATAGAGCAGCATAGCTCTTATGTGAATGGGAATAAGCAAAAGACTTTGTATAGCGGTTCTACTTTTCCTTTGGAAATGGTTTTTACAAAGCGGTAATGAATAGAATAGTTTTATTATTAACATTATTTTTTAGTTTGTCTTGTAAGGCGCAAACGAATATTATAAATATTCCGGAACGATGCAACCATCTTCCATTACAAACTGATAATGGAAGTCTTTATTTAAAAGACATTACCAATATTTATGCTCCTTATGTAGGCACATGGAAATGGTCGTCTGGAAATAAGGAGATGACTTTAGTTTTGCTAAAGCAAAATAAATATCACTATAATAACAACACTGATAATTATTATCAAGATCGTTTAGTAGGCTATTATATTTATAAGGAAAATGGAGTTGTGATAGCCGATACATCTGGAGATGATCTTCAAAGTGATTTTGGAATAAGTGTCTACTTTGGAATTTCTTGTAGTTCAAAAGTAAATACAGGAGTTTTTATAGATGTCAAAAAAGAAAAGATGATCTCTGTAGGATTAGAAATATTATCCCCAACCCAAATGAAATTTGATGGTGATATAGACCAGCATAGTTCATATATTAATGGTGATAAACAAAGGACTTTGTACAGTGGTTCTACTTTCCCCCTGAACATGGTTTTTACGAAGCAGTAAAATGAACGCCCTTTAAAATAGGGTGTTTTTTTGCCCTACTCGTACCGAAAGCTGATGGAGGCTACAAAGAGTTTTTGGTAACCTACAATTTTACTCCTCAGGAAAGAGAGAAAGTAAGAAACGGAGAGCCAGTAAATACTGACGGAAAACTACGATTACCGAATTGGCAAACGGAAGTTTTAATAGTGGTTGACAATTGGCAAAGATGACCTGCAATTGGAATGAGGAAATTATTTATGTGATCTGTAGTGACAATGTGCATAATGCCTCAAATGTAGCCAGTGGCCAAAATGAAAAGCAGATACGCCATCCGGTGTTTACACAATAATTACAGGAGGCTGCAATATGGAGGAACTTCCAGAAGTGATCGATTATCCTTGAGGTTCGGGAACGGGGGGCAATGGCAACACAGACCCTGGAACACCACCGGACTGTACAACGGTAGCCAATAATCCCAGTGAAGTTGGGATTACAAATTATGAAGATCGCTTAGTTGGGTACTACATTTATAACGAAAATGGTGTGATTAATTGCTCTAATATACTTCCGAAGAAAATTTAATGCGTATTATGAAATTAGTGTTTCATTTCACACTAATACATACTTCTATTTTTGTAGACTTTAAACCAAATAATAAAAACCGATTGTTATCAGTTTTTATTATTCTATTTGAGGGAAAATATTAATTTTGATTAAGAAATGTAACTAATTTTTTTAAATCCTCTTCCTTGTCAAGTTTAGTTTTATTTTCCTTAAAAAAAGAATTAAGCACCCCTTTCTTCTCAGGAAGGAGATCAATTACTTGCTTTTGATTTTTAGGTTTCTTGATCACTTTCCCATCCAGTACTATAAAATATGTAGGAGCAGTCGTGCTGAAAGAAGCAGGTTGATCTGTTCCATATGGCGTAGAGGCCGGTTGTATATCCTTAAAGCTCGTTTTTATTTTTTTATAAGCTGAAGCTGTTTTTCCATTCGCAATCTCATAATAATAACCTGTTGGCTCATCTTCAAGAGTTAAGTAAACTAAAGTCTGCTTAGGAGAAGTAATCTCGACTCTTTGAAAATTTGAGTCTTTTGGTAAAATCCTTATTTCAGAGCCGTCTTTAAATTCTATCTCATCTTTATAAGCATTATAACGAACAGCGGTATTCTGATAATTTTCAGCAATTTTAGCATCCTTAAAGGATTTCTCAGGGTAAGGTGATCCAGATATATCATCATAGCTCAATATTTTACCTGAAGCTCCACTAATACGATTGTCGAATGAAGCTCCTGCTAAAAGATCGTTTCTTGACAAAATGATATTGTTTTGAGAAAATGCATAAGATCCTATTAAAACAATAAGTGCAAAAAATATTTTTTTCATATTCTTAAGATTAATTACATTCAAAATTACGAAAAATAAAATACTTTTAATGTAGAATGTATATAATAAACAATAAAAATTGCTGTAAATTTGAAAACCAAAGTTCAAATTTATTACGTATATATATAAAACTGATGATTTTTGTTAATAAGAAATTAATATTTAAGAATTAATATTTGTGTAATTAGTTTTTTTTTAACATTTTTGCGAAAATTTTTAAAGATTAATAAATAAATCTATTCAATTATAAAGAAATGAAAAAAACATATTTTTTAATACTTTTAATTCCTTCTTTTTATTTTTCACAAACGGCTGAAGAAAGAAAAGAGATAGCTGCGAAATCTGATCAAATTGCAAATGCAATTTTGTTATCTGAAATTAAACAAGTAGAAAATGGAAGGAGGTCGAGAATTACAGATTATTTAATGCAGAATCCTAATTCTAAAAGGATTTTAAAAGATGATGATTTAGGGAAAGAAGAGATAAGAGATATTCTTTTAGATGGAACTCCTGTACTTATAAAGACATACAATGAGGGAGCAGCACTTACTGCAAGAGCAAATTCTTTATATAGCGGAGGTGCACTTGGAATAAATATTCAAGGTCAGGGAATGGTTGCTGGAGTTTGGGATGGAGGTCCTGTCAGAGATTCTCATCAAGAATTTATGGTAGATGGTTTTACTAAAGTTTCTGTCATGGATTTTACATCTTCAATGTCTAACCATGGAACACACGTTGCTGGTACTATAGCTGCAAAAGGTGTACTACCGGCAGCAAGGGGTCTTGCTTTTAATGCTTCAATTTTATCTTATGACTGGAATGATGACTTATCTGAAATGCTTGGTCAAGCTTCAACTGGATTATTAGTATCGAATCACTCTTATGGACCTAATTTAACAAATAATAGTCAATTATGGATGTTGGGAGCTTATGGAAGCGATGCAAGATTGCTCGACGGCCTTTGTTTTAATAACCCTTATTATCTTCCTGTTTTTGCTGCGGGTAATAGTAGAAATGATACAGCTGCGCCTTGGTCTACTCAAATTTCCAGCAAATTTGGTTATGATCTTATCGCAGGTGATGGTATTGCTAAAAATATTGTTACTGTAGCTGCGGTTAATCAGGTTACTGAATATACAGGAGCAGACAGTGTGGTAATGTCTTCATTTAGTAGTTGGGGGCCTAGTGATGACGGTAGAATTAAACCAGATATTTCCATGAAAGGGGTTAATGTTAGGTCTACTTTAAGTAGCTCTGATACAGCTACAGGGTTTATGTCTGGGACTTCAATGGCTTCTCCTGGTGTAACTGGTGTTCTTACGCTTTTGCAACAATATCATAATACATTATACAATAATTTCATGAGGGCTGCAACAACCAAGGGTTTGATTTTGCATACTGCGGATGAGGCTGGAGGAGCTGCCGGACCCGATTATGAATTTGGATGGGGTTTAATAAATGCTGATGCGGCAGCAAGAGTAATTAGAGATAAAAATTTACTTACTAATAGAAGTATTATTCAAGAATTAAATCTTAATAATTCAGCAACTTATACAAAGACTATTACAGCGAATGGTTCTAGGCCTTTAAAAGTGTCAATTTCGTGGACAGATCCTGCTTATCCTACAAATAATACTGGTACTGTAGATCCTGCTACAAAATACCTTGTTAATGATTTAGATATTAAAGTTACATCAGCATCAGGTACAGTGTATTATCCGTGGAAACTTCAAGGTATGTCTAACGCATTTGCAGCAGCTACAAATACGGGGACAAACGATGTAGACAATTTTGAAAGAATAGATATTCCTAATCCAAGTGGAACATATACAATTACAGTTACTCATAAGGGATCTCTTACGGGAGGTAATCAAAATTTCACGTTAATTGCAAGTTCGCAAAATTTAGTAACATTAGGAACTAAAGATGATGTATCTCTTGAAAATCAAATACAGATTGTACCTAATCCTGTTAAAGACATACTAAATATAAAAAATAATAATTTAGTTGAAGCGCAAGTTGTGATATTAGATTTAAGTGGTCGAGTAATTATGAAAAATGTAGTTACAAACGGCATGTTGAATGTGCAATCTTTAGTACCAGGTAATTACATGATGTTGTATAACGATAAGAAAAATAGACAGGTTAGTTTAAAATTTATTAAAGAATAAAAGAGTTTGATAATAAAACGTTTGCAAGTGTTAAATATTTTTAACATATTTGCAACAAAATAATATTAAAATTTGTTAATATGAATGTAAAATTAAAAGTGTTAAGTGTTGGCGCACTGTTTTTTTTAGGTGTTCAAAGTATCATGGCACAAGAAAGTCAAAAGAAAGATACTATTGGTACTGGGAATGTAAAGGATATTGAGGAAGTTGTTGTTGTTGGATATACATCTTCTACAAAGAGTAATGCTGTAACTTCGACTGCGAAGATTAGCAGCGAAACTCTTAATAACCGACCAAATGCAAACGTTCTTAATGTTGCTCAAGGCCAGCTTGCGGGTGTTAATGTTACAACAGGTACAGGTCAGCCGGGTGCTACGCCATCATTAACGATAAGAGGTAAAGGTTCTTTACTTGGGAATACAGAGCCTCTATATGTAATTGATGGTTTTCCAGGTACAAGTGAGAGTTTCCGTAATATCAATCCAAATGATATTGAAAGTATGGAAGTTCTTAAAGATGCTTCTGCGCTTTCACAATTTGGTAACAGAGGATCTAATGGTGTAGTGGTAATTAGAACTAAACGTGGTAAGTTTTCACAACCAATTACCTTTGGATATAGTACGCAATTTGGTGTTTCGACTCTACAGAAACATCGTTATAATTTGGCAAATGCTCAAGAGTTGCTTACTCTAGAAAAAAGATTAGGTAAAGGTGTAGGTTCTGGAATGACTGATGCCCAGATTGCAGCATACACTGTAGATACAGACTGGTTAGATTATTTCTTTCAGCCATCAGTATTGCAGTCACATGATGTTTCAATTTCTGCAGGATCCGAAAATCTTAATAATTTTACGAGTATCGGTTACTTAGATCAACAAGGACTATTGGCTACAACTGGAATGAAGAGATTTACATTGAGAAATAACTTAAATGGGAAATCTAAAAATAATAAATTTAATTATTCTGTTGGTACAGCATTGTCATTAACTAGGAATACTCAAGCTTCAAGTTTAAATACTGGAGGTGTTAATCAAAACTTAGTTCTTGGTGCAATGAAAGGTGCCCCACATCTTGATCCGAATACATATCAAAATGGGGAACAACTTTTTAATTTATATTTAGGTAATCAAACATTATTATACACTCCTTTATTCTTAATTGACAAAGAGAAAACTTATAAGTCATCAACAGACGAGGTGAGAGTTGATGTTACAACTGAGGCTTCTTATAAATTTCTTCCATCTTTAACTGGGCGTGTAAGAGCTAATATGACATTTAGAAACCTTAATGATAATGTTTGGCAGCATCCTAATGCTTTCAATTCATTTTTATTCGCTGCTACAGGACAGGAGTTTAGAGGTTTTGAAACTTTTGCTAACTCAAGAGTTTTTGCATTTAACAATTTGGCACAGTTAGAATATAACAAAACTTTTGGAGAGCATAGATTGAATGCAAGTGCTGCTTTCGAATTTAACAGTAATATGCTTCAAAGTTCTTCTTTAACTCAAAATGGTCTTAATCTACGTACTTGGGTTCCAGGAACGGGTACAGGTTTCATAAGAAGTACAAATGATCTTTATCTTCCTAATGTTTCTGCGGGACAATCTCGTCAACATTTATTCTCATATTTTGCGAATGCTGACTATAGTTATGCTGGGAAATATGGTTTAGTTGTTAATGCTAGACGCGATGCTTCAAGCCGTTTTGCTAGAGAAAATGCTTGGGGTACATTCTGGTCTGTTGGTGGTAGATGGAATATTAGCCGTGAAGCATTTATGCAAAATGTAAGCTGGGTAAACGATTTAAAACTTAGAGGGTCAATTGGTACACAAGGTAATGAAAGAGTCGTAGGAGGATTATTTGATGGTCTTAACCCGCCTAGATATTTGAATACTTTTGCACAAACAACAACGCCTGCATACGGAACTGCTTTAGGTTTAGGTATTTCTTTAGGATATCCTGACTTGAAATGGGAAGTTACTAGAAATACCAATATTGGTTTAGACTTTGAATTATTATCTAGAAGAGTAAGAGGTCAATTTGATGTTTATGAAAAAAAATCAATGGACATCTTTTATCCTTGGCCACAGAGTGCACTTTTGGGACAGCTTACTTTAAATAAAAATACTGAAATAGATATTGTTAACGCAGGTCTTGAATTGAATTTGGAGATAGATGTTCTTAAAAATACTGAGAAAAATTATACTTTAACTCTTAGAGGTAACGGAGCATTAAATAGAGAAAGAGTATATGATTTATACCAATCTCCTTTAATTGATGGTGGTTCGGTTCAAACATATTCTGCTAACGGTGGGCTGTGGCAAGCTCCATATGTTTACCACTATTTAGGTGTAAATCCTAATAATGGAAATTTACTTTTTGAAAGTGCAAATGGTTCTCCTACAGAAACTCCTACTGATGCAGATTTGAAACCTTTAAAATCTAACTTTAGAAACCCTAAATATGTAGGTGGTTTTGGATTTGATTTCGATTATAAAGGGATATTTGTAAATACAACATTTAACTATGTTGCGGGTCTTTACAGATATGATTATGATATGTCAGGATACTATAGTCCAGACGATGTAGGTCAGTTTAATGTTTCAAGAGATTTATTAAACGCTTGGACTCCTACAAATACAAATACTGATATTCCTTCAAATACAGCATCTAATAGAAGTTATGAGGTAAGATCTGATCGTTTCTTAGTAGATTCTTCTTACTTAAGACTAAGAAATCTTCAAGTAGGTTATAGATTACCACAAAGTATGATTGAAGGAACATTTGTTAAAAGTTTAACAATAATGGTTCAAGGAGAAAACTTATACACTTGGTCAAAATGGAGAGGCTTTGATGCTGAAAGTACTAGATCTGCAGATCAATATGGTTATCCAACACCTAAAATTTTCACTTTTGGTCTAGATGTTAAATTTTAATTACTTAATAAGATAAAACAATGAAAAATATTTTTAAACTTTCAATATTAACTCTGGGATTACTTGCTTCAAGTTCTTGTAATAATGATTTACTCGACACTTATTCACCTGGTGTTATTTATGAGGCAGACGGACTTACGTCAAGTGCAGATTTACAATTATTAATGAATTCTACTCTTAGTATATTAGTTACAAGATCAGAATCCGAATATGTTTCAATCTTTACAGACGAAGTCGGTATAGGATTTGCAAACGGTGGTCAAGGAATTACTGAAGAATACGTTTTTTTCCTAAACTCAGGTTCTGATTTTCCAGCTTCTATATGGGCTGAAACTTATTTAGCTATTTCTAGATTAAATAGAATTCTTGACGCAGCAGATAAGATTAAACCGAAAGACGCTACTGATGCTGCGCTTATTGATAATATTAGAGCTCAAGCTTTGACTTTGAGAGCTTATGGGCATCTTCGTATTTTGAGTTATTTCACAACTGATATGACAAGCAATACTGCTTTAGCAGGGATTATTGCTAATCGTTTGTATGAATATGATGTGAATGATTTTCCTAGGAATACTAATGGAGAATTCTACACGTTTATCCACAATGACCTTAATCGCGCAATTACGCTATTTCAATCTTCTAACTTAGCTTCGAATCCAAATTATGGGAATATTAATTTTGCGAGAGGACTAAAAGCTAGAGCATATGCGTATAAAGGTGATTATACTAACGCAGAATCTTGGGCAAATCAAGTAATTAATACAGCGGGATTGACTTTAGCAACAAAGGCTCAGTATAGAACAATTTTTTGGACCGATGCTGTTGTTCCTGAAGTATTATTCAGAGTTCAAAGAAATAACCAACAAAATGCTCAAGCTACCAATCTTCACAATGCTTGGTTTTCTGTAAGACCTTCAGCCGCTGGTTCTCCTTACTACGAAGTTAGTAGAGCATTACACAATAAACTGAATCCTAATAATAATACGGATGCCAATAACTTTGGTACTTTAATTCCTGATGTAAGAGCTAATCTTATCATTGGTCCTGACTCAAGTATAGATCCTAACTATTCATCTGCAGCAGATTATAGAAATTCCGATAAATTGATTATTAACAAGCACGGAGGAAGGTTAAATATTTCAGCTAATACAGCAGCAAGTACGACAGCTAATACATTTAATAATTCATTTAAAGTAATGAGGATGTCTGAAATGTATACAATTGTGGCAGAAGCTAGAGCAAATGCTTCAGATTTTGTAGGTGTACGTACTGCAATTAAAGCTATTAGAGATGCTAGGTATGGAGCTTCTACTACTGTTACAGCACCAACTACTCCTACTGCTGCTTGGAAGATGATTTTAGATGAGAAAAGATTAGAATTTGCTTTTGAAGGATACAGATTTTTAGATCTTAAGAGATTAGGAACAAAGGCTAATGCTGGTATTGACAGAGATCCTGCAGATTACAGCTCTTTGACTTCTAACTATCCTGGTGGAAATCCTCAAAATTTACCATTAACAAGTTATAAATGGACATTGCCAATTCCTACAATCGAAACAAACGTAAACAGTCTGATTGTACAAAATCCTGGTTATTAATTTTTAAATCATTACAAAAATGAAAAATATATCTAAATTTATTTATTTATTTATCGTATTACTGAGTCTTGGGGCTTGTAAAGATGGGACTGAAAACTCAATATATGATGGGGAATCTACAGCTTTCTTTATAGATCAATTTGCTGTAGCTAAAGGTCCTGCTGTTGGGTATAGAGATTTTGATATTAGAGTAGGAACTATGAGTCCGCTTGGGTCTGCAGCTACCTTTAGTATTTCTAGACTTAGTGGAAATGCAATTGCAGGTACAGATTATGTCATTTTAAATAATGGCTCTGTAGAAATTCCTGCTGGTAGTAATTCTGGAGTAATCAAAATTAGAGTCTATGGAGCAGGTTTGTCTTCTACAGTAGCTAAAACTTTAGTTTTTGATTTAGTTTCTCCAACCGTACCTAAAGCTAATTATAATAACACAATTAGTCTATCATTGATTTTTGGATGTGATTCTGCCTTAGCTGGCACTTATGCTTATTCTACAACAAATTTCTTTACTCCTGATACTGGAGTAGTTGTTACAACACCTGTGACAGGAAATGTCACTTTAGGGCAGTCTTCTGATGGTGTTTATACAATTACCGATGCCAGTTTTGGCGGTTACAGAGTGTTATATGGTGGAACTACTATTGCATCAGGTGTTAGACTACAGGATCTTTGTGGTAAACTATCTTTCTTAGGAACAAACCAATATGGAGATTCATTTTCTATTTCAAATGTTGTAGTAAATGGGGATAAATTAACCTTCAGATGGTCAACATCATATGGTGAGTATGGTACTACTACACTTACAAAAACTGGTGGCAACTGGCCAGCTCTTAATTAATAATCTTCTTATTAAGATAATCTTAACCCCGTCTCAAGACGGGGTTTTTTATTGCCTTTTATTTCTTATTTTTGCTGTACAAAAAATTTACATGAAATACCTTTTCCTCATCATATTTTTCTTTGCTTCATTTATTAAAGCTCAGGTTATCGTTAATAAAACTGACTCTAATATGTTGGAGAAAAAATTAAAAGATACCTTAATAGTAGATTCGGGAACGAAAGATTCATTGAAGATATTTAAGCCTACCATTAATGATTATCAATATCAAACTCAATATTCTGAAAAGAAGATTTTTGATACAGCGATGACATTTAACAAAACTTATATTTTTTCACAATATAATAACAGAGATAATTTTGGAAGAGTACAGTTTGCAAATATTGGAGCAGGATTCAATCCTCTATCTTATGAGACGAATGCTGAACAGAATCTGTCTTTATTACCAACAAATAAATCGTATGGAATTTTAGGGGTTAATGATATAAAATATTACGATGTAAAAACACCAACTGCAACATTTATTTATCATACAGCGATGAAAAATGGTGCGGCGTTGCAGTCAACATACACTCAAAATATTGGTAAAAGATTCAATTTTGCTTTGGATTATATGGGACTTCGTTCTCAGGGTTTTTATAGGAATTCTTTGGCGGCAAATAATAACACTTTATTTTCGGGACATTACACTTCAAAAAGCGGTAATTATGAATTGTTTGCACATTATCTTAATCAAAATGTAAACAATCAGGAAAATGGCGGAATTATAAACGATGATCTTTTCCAATCCGGAGAAAGTGAATTTCGAAATAGAGATCGAGCTCAGGTGAATTTAACATCATCCAGTTCACAGTATTCTTTTAGAAGATATTATTTAAGTCATCAATTTACACCTTTCGATGCTGAAAAATTTCCTTTTAGAATTCGGCACACACTTTCTAATCAAGGCAACAAATATTATTATAATCAAGACAACTTAGAACCATATTGGTATTCTACAGCGGCAGAAATTGTTAATGGATTTCCTTTAGCCACAAAAAAATATTCAAATAACTTTAGTAATACTTTGAGTTTGGTTTTCGATAATGAGCGTTTCAAGTTAGATGCTGGTTTAAGATATCAAATGTTGAAATTTGGAGTTAATCAGATTACATTGCCGAATCTTGAAATCCCAGCTGAACTTAAAGAAAGTAGACTTGGAGCTGTCGGGAATATTCAGATCAAACTTTTTGATAAATTTCAAGTTAATTCATTCTTAGAAATTTCAAAAGGAAGTCAGTTTGGTGATTATTTAAAAACTACGAACAATATCAAATTTGAGCCTATCAAAGATTACTTTGTGAATGCGAAGGTAAATTTCCAAAGTGCTTATCCTTCGTTTAATTATCTTGCCAATTCTTCTGTTTACAATAATTACAATTATTTCCTTTCAGATGCAAAAAATCAATCAGTAACAGAAATTGGAGGTAGTTTAAATTTGAAGTGGTTCAAGACAGAACTATTTGCTAACTATTTCAGAATCGATAATTACACCTATTTTGATGCGGCTGCAATGCCGAAACAAAGCGCAAATTCTCTGAATATTTCTCAAATCGGAGGTGATGCAACATTTAGTTATGGAAAATTCCATTTAAATACAAGATTGCAATTTCAGAATGCTTTGACTAATAAAGAACTGTTACCAATGCCTTCTTTTATTGGAAGAGCCAATTTATTCTTTCAGTCTAAGGCATTCAAAAATTCAGCAGAAATTCAGGCTGGTTTAAAAGTGTATTATTTCTCAAAATTTGCAACGAGAGAATATTTCCCAATTCTTAACGAATATATTTTACCAAGCGCAGATTCATTCTCCATCGGAGGACAGCCGATTGCCGATCTTTATTTTAATATGAAAGTGAAAAGAATGTTTTTCTTCATTGAAGGTCAGCAAATCGGAACGCTCATTTCACACAATAAAGCATACGCATTTCCACATTATCCGGTCTATGATTTTAGATTAAACATCGGAATTGTATGGTATCTGTTCAACTAAAATTTTATCAGGTTGAAAACAATAAATAAAATAGCTTTCAGCGAAATCGAAAGTATTCCACAATTGGTAAAAGATTTCCTGAATCATGATATAGAAGGATTTGAAGCGCAGACTTTTTCATTGGAAAATTTTGCTCAGCAAATTAATTTAAAACAAAACTCTTTCACTTCAGAGAAAAGAGAAACTCTTTCTGAAACAATTAAATCTCAACTTTCAGATTTTAAAATTTCTTCTAATCAAATAGAAAATTTAGAAAATTTAAAACTAAAAAACACGTTTACGATTACAACCGGGCATCAGTTGAATCTGTTTTCCGGACCTGTTTTTTTTGTATATAAAATTCTTCAGACGATTAAAACTTGTTCGTTTCTAAAGCAAAATTTTCCTGATTTTAATTTTGTTCCGATTTATTGGATGGCTTCTGAAGATCATGATTTTGCAGAAATTAATCATTTTAAAACGGATAATAATTATTACGAAATCAATGAAAAGTCAGGAAGTGCAGTTGGGAAAATTCAAATCAACGATACATTTTTCATTTCTGAATTTGAGAAAGAATTTAAAGATTCTATTTTCGGAACCGAATTGATTTTAATGCTGAAAGAAGCTTACAAAGTTGGCAATACTTTAACGAAAGCGATTCAGACTTTGGTTAACAGATTGTTTTCAGATTTTGGTTTGTTGATTTTAGATGGAGATTCTAAAGTTTTAAAAATTCAAATTAAAGATGTTTTTAGAGATGAGCTTGAAAATTTTAATTTAAATAAAAATTCAAAAGATAAAGTTGATTTTCTGACGGAAAAATATGGTAAAGTTCAGGTAAATCCTCGTGAAATAAACCTTTTCTATCTTTCTGAAACTCGTGACAGAATAGATTTTGATGGTGAAAAATATATAGTTGTTGACACAAATATTCAGTTTACAAAAGAAGAAATTCTAAATGAGCTTGAAAATTTTCCTGAAAAATTTAGTCCAAATGCATTAATGAGACCTGTTTATCAGGAAACTGTTTTGCCAAATCTCGCTTACATTGGTGGAAATGCTGAAATTATGTATTGGCTTGAATTGAAAGATTATTTTACTAAATTAAATTTACCGTTCCCAATTTTAATTCCTAGAAATTCAATGTTGTTTTTAAAGGAAAAAACTTTAGGAAAAATCAATAAACTGGATTTAAAAATAGATGATTTCTTCCAGAATTTTACTAAAATTACCAATGAGAAGATTTTAGATAACAATGAAATCCTTAATTTGCTTGACGAAAAAGAAAATCTTCTGACGAAACAGTTTTCAGAATTGAAAAATATTGCGGAAACTACAGAACAATCTTTTGGAAATTTAGTGAAAGCAGAAGAAACAAGGCAGTTGAAATCTTTTGGAAGAATGAAGAAAAGACTTCTTCGGGCTGAAAAAATCAAGCAAAGTGAATTATTGGAGCGTTTGGAAAATTTATTTTTAGATGTACATCCTTCGAAAACATGGCAGGAAAGAATTTATAATTTCTCTGTCTTTTTTGCGGATTTTGGATATTCATGGATAGAATTTTGTTTGGAAGAAATGGTGGTTGATGATTCAAAACTAATAATTGTTGCCATTTAATTTTAAAGAAGTATTTTTGTAAATTATAATATCGAAAATGATTAAGAGGTTTTTTATACTATCTGGTTTGTGTATGTTTTTGGGTTTAACGGCTCAGAAGACACACACTGTTGTAAAAGGTGACACTCCTTATAATATTTCTAAGAAATACGGAATTTCTGTAGATGAATTGTTGAAGTTGAATCCTAAAGTGAAAGACGGAAAACTTACATTAGGAGATGTTGTTAACGTAAAATCGGGAGGTGCTGTAAATACTGCTGCAAAAACCCCTGTTACAAACACATCTGCTAAAACCGGAAAAATTATTCTTCAGCCTAAACAAACAGTTTACGGTATTACGAAACAATACAGAATTTCTGAAACTGATTTAAGAAAACTAAATCCTGATTTGGATTCTCACTTAAAAATTGGTGATGAAATTACTTTGCCTTTTGACAGTATCAAAAAATATGGTGGAAGCCAAGCTGTAGCTACTACAGTTACAAAACCTGTTGAAACTGTTGCAGAAACCACTTCTACGAATAATAATAAAACCAAAATAGATTCTGGAAACGAAAGGTCTTCTTCCAACTCTCATTCTAATCAGGATGAATACGCAACTTATGTTGTGGAGCAAGGAGATACTGTTTTTTCAATTGTTAACAAATTCGGAATTTCGATTGATGAGTTAGTTGCTTTAAACCCTGATTTATCAAAAGGATTGAAAGGCGGTATGATTTTAAAAATCAGAAAGCTTGACGCAGCATATATCAAAAAGAATGGCGACGCTTTAAGTGTTGTTTTGATGCTTCCTTTCGGATATAGCACAAACGAAACTCAATATCGTGCTATGGCGACAGATTTTCTTACGGGAGCTAAACTAGCAATCGAAAGAAATGCTTCGGGCGGACAAAAATTAGATATAAAAATCGTTGATTCTGGTAATGAAGCTTCATTTAAAAGCTCTTTATCTCAAATCAATCCTAACAATACCGATTTAATTATCGGACCTTTCTTTAAATCAAACGTAATTGATCTTTTAGATTTTACAAAAACTCAGAAAATTCCTGTGGTTGCTCCATTTGCAAACTCTCCGGAATTATATAACTACAGCAATTTAATTATCGTTGAAACTAATGAGCATACTTATGCAGATAAAATTGCAGAAGAAGTAAAATCTGTTTATTCTGATCAGAAAATTTACATTGTTGCAGACGCTAAAAAAGAAAATGCAAACTATCTGAAGTCTAGTCTTGAGAAGAATGTAAAAAATGCTCAGATTACGATTGTAAATTCGGCTTCAGACATTCAGTTGGATCAAAATATGATGACGGGACAATCTGCTCCGGTTATTGCAATTTTGGCGAGTGATAATGATGCGGTAGGTGAAGCTTTTTCTAATAAAGTAATTGCTTTATCCAAAGAAGTTCAAGGCGTAAAAGCATTCAGTATGTACGCTGCTCCAAGCTTTGATAAGAAAGTTGATGAGTTGAGCCAAGCAAGTTTGGTTTATTTGATGGATAGAAAAATCAATGCTGACGGAAATTTTGAAAAAGAAATTTTAGCTGCTTACAAAGCTAAGTATTGCAAAACTCCTGGAAAATATGCGGTAATTGGTTTTGATGTTGTGAACGATATGTTGACGAGAGAAAACAAAAAAGGAGAAATCTTTAAGCAAATCAATAAAGTGCAGACTCAATTGGCTACTAAATTTGAATTTGTAAAATCTAAGGCAAACGGAGCTTATGTAAATACTGGTTTCCGTGTGATCAGATTGGTTCCGTAATTTTAGGAACTTTATAATTAAACTATATATTTGTATTAATTTTTAAATAAATAAATGAAAGCACTTGTATTTCCTGGGCAGGGATCACAGTTTGTAGGTATGGGAAAAGAATTATACGATTCCCGTAAAGACATTAAAGATTTGATGGAATCTGCCAATGAAATTTTAGGTTTTGACATTCTATCCATTATGTTTAGTGGTGCAGATGAAGATCTTAAGAAAACGGAGGTTACTCAACCTTCAATATTCATACATTCTGTTGCTGCGTTAAAAGCAGTAAACGGTCTTGGAGCTGAAATGGTTGCAGGACACTCTTTAGGAGAATTTTCAGCATTGGTTGCAAACGGGGTTTTATCTTTTGATGACGGCTTGAAATTGGTTTCTGAAAGAGCAAAAGCGATGCAGGCTGCTTGTGATGCAAATCCTAGTTCTATGGCTGCAATTTTAGGATTGGATGATGCTAAAGTGGAAGAAATCTGCGCATCGATCAGCGGAATCGTAGTTCCTGCCAATTACAACTGTCCCGGACAATTGGTAATTTCAGGAGAAACTGTTGCTGTAGAAGAAGCATGTGCAAAATTAAAAGAAGCCGGAGCAAAACGAGCATTGTTATTACCGGTAAACGGAGCTTTCCATTCACCTTTAATGCAACCTGCACAAGAAAGATTGGCTGCTGCAATTGAAAATACGAAGTTTAGAAAAGCTACAATTCCTGTTTATCAGAATATTACCACAACTTCGGTTACAGATCCTGATCAGATTAAAGCAAATCTAATTGCTCAATTAACAGGTCCTGTAAAATGGACGCAATCTGTACAAAATATGATTAAAGATGGCGCAACTCACTTTGTAGAAGTTGGTCCTGGAAAAACACTTCAAGGTTTAATTAAGAAAATTGATGGCGAAGTAACTTCTGCTTCTGCAATCTAATTACAATAAAATGGGCGAAATTTATTCACCGGGAAAGCTGATGCTTACTTCAGAATATTTCGCTGTAGACGGAGCTCTTGTCTTAGCTGTACCCACAAAGCTAGGACAGGAGTTTTTTTTTGAAGAAAAGCCAGACGGAAAATCAGTTGTTTTCTGGGAAGCTTATCATCAGAATAAATTATGGTTAAAGGCTGTTATAGATTATAAAAACTGGCAGATTTTAGAAACCAATATTACTTCAAGCGCAGAGTTTATTCTTAAAACTCTCAAAAACGTTCAGAATCTTTCTGAAATTAAATTTAAAAATACCGATTCTTATTATTTAAAAACAAACCTTCAGTTTCCTGCTGATTACGGTTTGGGAAGCAGTTCAACTTTAATGAACAATTTAGCGGAATGGGCTCAAATTAATCCTTTTCATTTAAATTCAATAAGTTTGGGAGGGAGCGGATATGATATTGCCGTTGCTCATGCTAAGTCTGCAGTGTTATTCCAAAACAAACCTGAAATTCATTTTGAAAAGGTAAATTTTAATCCGAAATTTAAGAATGAACTGATTTTCATTCACTTAAATCAAAAGCAAGACAGCCGGGAAGGAATCAATCTTTATAAGTCTAAAATAAAGTCTCAAAAATTGGTCGACGAATTTTCTAATCTCACAAGAAATATTTTATTGTGTGATGAATTAGATAAATTTTCTGATTTAATTATGTTACATGAACAACGAATTTCTGATTTTATTGAAATTCCTACAGTTAAATCAATTTATTTTGCAGATTGTGCAAAATTTGTCAAAAGTTTGGGCGCTTGGGGCGGAGATTTTGTAATGAGTGCAAAATTTGAGGGCTTTGAAGACTATTTTTGGGGCAAAGGTTTTACCACTATTTACGAATGGGATGATTTAATAAATTGTTAATCAATTAGTTAAAAGGTCTATTTTTTATTTGTCATTTTCACTTATATGTTTATATTTATCGAAGTTTAACAATTAGTTAATATTACTGCTGTTAAACCAACAAAAAGAAACAGAAAATATAAGTAAAATGAAAAACGCTAAAATCGTCCAAGATTTACAAAAATTAGGGATTAAAGGAGATTACGAATTAATTTATAATCCTTCTTACGAAGAATTATATCAAGCGGAAATGTCACCTGAAAATCAGGGTTTTGAGAAAGCTGAATTAACAGAATCTGGTGCAGTATCTGTAAAAACAGGAATTTTCACAGGTCGCTCACCTAAAGACAGGTATATTGTAGAGGATGATGTTACAAAAAATACTATTTTCTGGGATGGTAAGGTAAATTTACCTACAACACCCGAAATTTTCGAATCTTGTAAAGATTTAGTTTTAAATCAACTTTCTGATGCCAAAAAAATCTATGTTGTCGATACATTTTGCGGTACCAATGATGATACAAGACTTAAAGTAAGATTTATCGTAGAAGTTGCGTGGCAAGCGCACTTCGTTACAAATATGTTCATTCGTCCATCTCATTTCGATTTAGAAAATTATGGAGAGCCGGATTTCACAGTAATTAATGGTTCAAAAACTACAAATCCAAACTGGGAAGAGCAGGAATTAAATTCTGAAAACTTCGTGATGTTCAACCTTACTGAAAAACTTCAGATTATCGGCGGAACTTGGTACGGTGGAGAAATGAAAAAAGGAATGTTTGCGATGATGAATTATTACCTTCCGTTAAAAGGAATGGCATCAATGCACTGTTCTGCAAACGTTGGTGAAGAAGGAGATGTAGCGTTATTCTTCGGACTTTCAGGAACAGGAAAAACTACTTTGTCTGCAGATCCTAAAAGATATTTAATTGGTGACGACGAGCACGGTTGGGATAACAACGGAGTTTTCAATTACGAAGGCGGGTGTTATGCTAAGGTAATCGACTTGTCAGCAGAAAAAGAACCGGATATTTTCAGAGCGATTAAAAGAGATGCACTTCTTGAAAACGTTGTGGTAAACGATGGAATCGCTGATTACACAGATGGTTCAATCACTGAAAACACAAGAGTTTCTTATCCGATTTATCATATTAACAAAATCGTTTTGCCTTCAAAAGCAGGTCACGCAAGCAAGATTGTTTATCTTTCTGCAGATGCGTTTGGAGTTTTGCCTCCAGTTTCTATTTTAGATGAAAACCAGGCTCAATATCATTTCCTTTGTGGCTATACTTCAAAATTAGCAGGAACTGAAAGAGGAATTACAGAACCAGAACCATCTTTTTCTCCTGCATTTGGTGAAGCATTTTTAACATTACACCCGACAATGTATTCTAAAACATTAATCGGAAAAATGAAAGAACACGGTGCTAAAGCTTACTTGGTAAACACAGGTTGGAACGGTACTGGAAAAAGAATTTCATTAAAAGATACAAGAGCAATTATTGATTCAATCATTGACGGATCAATTGAAAATGCTGAGAAAACCATAATTCCAATTATGAATCTTGAAGTTCCTACTTCATTGCCAAATGTTTCTGAAGGCATTTTAGATCCAAGAAATACTTACAATAACGTTGCAGAATGGGAAGAAAAAGCAAAAGATCTTGCTGCAAAATATATCAAAAACTTCGAGCAGTACTGCGGTAATGACGAAGCCAAAAAGCTGATTGCTTCTGGTCCTCAATTACAGGAACAGACCATTTAGAAATAGTGAAGAGCCTCATCAATTGATGAGGCTTTTTTATTTTAAAGAAAAATCTGCATAATCAGTTTGATTTACGTAAATATAATTCACACATGATCTTTAAAAACTGTGAAATCTGCGGGAAATTTATTTCAAACTCAAAATTCCCAATCGGTATCCGTCCATTCCAAAACCAGACAAAACTGCATCCGTACAAGCTGCAGTTACAGATTTTTGCCTAAATTCTTCTCTTTTGTAAATATTACTGATGTGAACTTCCACTTTTTGTTTTTGAATATTCTTTAAACAATCTGCAATCGCATAAGAGTAATGCGTAAAAGCTCCTGGATTAACTATAAGTGCATCAAAATCATCTTCCTGAAGTCTGTTAATGATTTCACCTTCAATATTTGATTGGTAATAATTTATTTCATGCGAATAAAATTCAGATTTTAGTTTTTCCAGATAATCTTCCATGGAAATATTTCCATAGATTTCCGGCTCTCTTGTTCCCAAAAGATTGAGATTGGGACCATTTACAATTAAAACTTTCATAGGATAAATTTAAATAATTTAAATGAAAAGGCAATTGTAAGCTTTCAAACTTTGTCCTACAAAAAATCACAAACATCCAATTCTAACAACAAAACTGACTTTCATCATAAATGACTACTCAACTCAATTTTCTACACTATATTTGTGGTAAAGATTTGATACTTGAAGTTTCTCTTATCCTTTTTCATTGTTTTTACCATTGCAATCCGTCCGGTTTTGCCATTGGTCAATTATGCTGTCAATTATGATTACATCGTGAAAAATCTTTGTGAGAACAGAAAAGTAATTGAGTCTGACTGTAAAGGAAAATGTTACGTCAGTAAAGAATTGTCAAAAACCGAAAAGCAATCCAATAACTCACAAAATATAAAAATTGCGGGCCTAGATGCTTTTCTGTCTCATGAAATTCTTTCTTTTTCAAATCAGTCACAATCAGAGATTCAATTAAAAAATCCCGATTCTGATTACGTTGATTCTCATACTTCAGAATATTTCTTCAGAATATTCCATCCTCCTTTATCCTAAACTTTATTTAAACTAAATTTCTAGTTGTGTTTAATCTATAAACTATCGAAGATTAAAAGGTGTAAGTTTTATGCTTAAAAATCTATCCGATTTCCTTAAAGAAACTTAAAACTTAACTGATCTTAATGGTTCAAATTTCAGCCAATCAACATTAAATTTAGTTTAAAAATCCACTTAATTTTATTCAATTCAAGTATTAATTTCAATTTAAATAAAATGAAATCAAAGATTTTATTAACAGCATTTTTGTCTGTTTCATTACTTTCCTGTGCGCAGGAACCCCTAAAAGTAAAGCACAAAACAAAAAATACAGCTTCGAAGTCAAATGTGAAAACAGTAAAGTTTGCCAATGCTGTTGACCCCATTTGCGATATGAAAACAGAACCTGATATGAAGCATACCGCAGTCTACAAAAATAAAACGTACGGTTTTTGCAGTAGCTACTGTAAGGATGAGTTTAATAAAAATCCTGAGAAGTATGCCCAAAAATAAGAAGCAAAGCAATACGAAAAGCAAAATCATTGTTCCAATTGTTGTGATTGCTTTATTGTTTGTGGGAATTGGAGTTGGCATAAGCTATTTTAAAAGCAGTCTTTATACGGTGATGAAAGTTCCGGATTTTGAACTGACGGATCAGAATAATAAAGTGGTGACAAATAAAGATATGCTGGGAAAAGTTTATTTGGTTGAGTTTTTCTTCAGCAAATGTCCAACGATTTGTCCGGTGATGAATACCAACATGAGAGCGATTGAAGACGAGATCAATAATCCTGATTTTGGAATTATCTCCATCAGTATCGATCCTGAAAATGATACTCCTGAACTTTTGAAAAATCATGCTCAAAGAATAGGAGTAAAATCGCCAAACTGGCATTTTTTGACTGGTGACCGAACTTATATCGGAAATTTGGCTGATCAGTTTGATATTTATGTAGGAGATAAAGAAGATGAAAGCGAAAACCTCAATCACAGCGGAATGATTGCTTTAGTAGACCAAGACGGAAACATCAGATGCAGGTACAACAAAGAAAATATGCCGATTCTCTATTATTCAGGATTGAATTATGAAGATGCCGAAGGAAAAATCCCTAAATTGAATGGGAAATTCCATCCTGACCGGGAAATTTTAATTGAGGATATCAAGAAATTATTGAAATAAGGCAGGAAGTTTGAAGCTAGATACTGGAAGTAATATTACACCGAGAAAAGACATCCATCTTCCATCACCCCGCTTCCAGCTCAAATAAAAAATAAATGTTAAACCATATAAACAAAAAGTTATGAAGATTTTTAAAATCGCTGCACTAAGTGCAGTTTTTGCGGCGCAGTTTGCGTTTGCACAGTTTAAGCAAACGCCTTTACCGTACGCATACAATGCATTGGAAGGTAATATTGATGCACAGACTATGGAAATTCACTATTCAAAACACGCAGCTGCGTACGTTGCGAATTTGAATAAAGCAATTGCCGGAACTCCACAGGAAAAGCAAACATTGTTTGAAATTCTTTCAAAAGCAGGAACTTTGCCAATGGCGGTAAGAAATAACGCGGGTGGACATTACAACCACGAATTATTCTGGACGGTTTTGACTCCTCAAAAAGATACAAAGCCTTCAGCAAAATTAACAAAAGCCATTACGGATGCTTTCGGAAGCATGGATGCTTTCAAAGAGAAAATGGCTAAAGCAGGAGCAGAGCGTTTCGGTTCTGGTTGGGCTTGGCTTTCTGTAGATAAAAGTGGGAAATTATTTGTTTCTTCAACACCAAATCAGGATAATCCTCTGATGGATGTTGTAGAAGAAAAAGGAACTCCAATCTTCGGAATCGACGTTTGGGAGCACGCTTACTACCTGAAATATCAGAATAAAAGAGCGGATTACTTAACTGCCATCTGGAACGTGACCAACTGGAAAGAAATCAGCAGAAGATATGACGAAGCGTTAAGCAAAAAATAGTCTTTGAATTTAATTTGCAGCATATTTCTCACCTTTTTTACGGTATTCAGGCCTCTGATTCCGTTGGTGGAGTATGCTGTAAATTATCAATACATCAGTGAAGAACTCTGCGTCAATAAGAAAAATGTTGACCTTCATTGTAACGGTAAATGTTATCTGACCAAAGAATTGTCAAAAACCAACGATATCGATTCTTTACCACTTTCAAAAGATAAAAATTCCATTCAAAAAGTACTGGATTTTTACATTCCTACAGAAATTTTCAAAACCTCAATCGGGAACAGTTTCTCATTCCCAAACCTGAATTTCACTTACCAAAAAGGTTACACCTTCCTCTTTCTGAAAAACATTTTCAGACCACCGATTTTTTAGTTGTACATACCAATTTTTTGGGCGATTCCCTCTCCAACGCTAAACCCTTAGCTCGGGTCGGGCTGTCCGCTCATATCTTTTTGTCTATGAAATGAGTCTATAAAAACAACGATTCAGATAAGACAAAAAGGATAACCGCTACCATCCCTATCGCGGGATACAGCATTAAATCAACATTTCAACTAAAAAATCAACAATGAACATCAATAAATTTTTATCATTATTCTTTACTGTTCTTACTTTTCTAACCTTCACATCTTGCCGTAACAATGATGAAGACGATTCCTCACCGGAAACAAAAGGAAAACTTCAGCTCAAATTTGAAAACGGGTTCAATAATCTCGGGAATATTGTGCTCAATCAAACGACTCAAACATCTTCAAGCGGACAAAAACATAAGTTTTCAACCTTAAAATATGTCATCAGCAACGTCAGTTTGATTGACGAAAACGGAAATGAATTCAAATACAACGAAAATAATCCCGACAAAGGTGCTTTTATCATCAATCAGGAGAAAGCCGTTGCCGGAATTGTTTATGTAGACTTAGATGAAATCCCTAAAGGCAATTACAAAAAAATAAAATTCGGATTAGGGATAAGTCAGAATGCTTATTTACTTGGACAAAACGGACAGGCAGAGTTTTGGGAAAAGGCCAAGAAAGAAAGCCTTACTTGGTTTTGGGCTGCCGGATATATTTTCGTAAAACTCGAAGGAAAATACGGAACGAGTTCTGCCAACACTGAATTTATGAATCACACCGGCAACATGGGAAATGTAACCGCCAACAATACTCCTGATCTGTACCGTGAAGTGACTTTGGATCTTCCAACAACCGCAAGAGTTTCGGCAACTGTAAAACCTTCGATTCATATTCTGGCAGATTTCAACCAATATTTAAGTGGAGAAACTGCTTTAAGTCTTTCAACGACCAATAATATGGCGATGGGATCCAATCAGCATTTGGTGAATGTGACCAATAATTTAACGAAAATGTTTAAAGTAGATCACGTTCATAATGACTAAGCTTATTTTAAAAACAGGATTATTGATCATTGCTTTTCTAAATTTCATTTCCTGTTCTGATGAGGTAATTCAGCCTCTAGAAAAAGATGAAGCAGTTCAACTTCAGTTTCCGTCTTATTTTCCGGAAATGACTTTTGATCAAAATGAAAATCCAGTGACGAAAAATGGAGTAGAGTTGGGAAGAAAATTATTTTATGAAGGCAGACTTTCAAGGAATAATACGATTTCATGTGGTTTCTGCCACATTCAGGAACATGCATTTACCCATCATAGTCACACGGTAAGTCATGGAATTGACGACAGAATCGGAATTAGAAATGTGCCGGCTATTCAAAATATGGCTTTTCTGAAACGCTATATGTGGGACGGCGTGATTCATAATTTAAACCAACAGCCAATCATTCCAATTACAGATGCAAACGAAATGGATAGTTCAATGCCTGAAGTAATCGCAAAACTTAGTAAAGAAGGTATTTATAAAAAATTGTTTAAGCAGGCTTACGGTGACGAAAGTATTACTGGAGAACGAGTGTTGAAAGCACTGTCGCAGTTTATGGCCACTTTAATTTCAGCGGATTCCAAATATGATCAGTTTAGGCAGGGGAAATTAAATTTATCTTCTGAAGAATCTCAGGGAATGGTTTTGTTTCAGCAGAAATGTTCTTCGTGTCATAGCGGAGAATTGTTTACCGATGAAAGTTTCAGGAACACGGGAATGTATTACAATACCCAGTTTAAAGATGCGGGACGACATCGTGTAACGCTGGATCAAAATGACTGGATGAAATTCCGTGTTCCAAGCTTAAGAAATGTGGAATACACTGCACCATACATGCATGATGGAAGATTTTACACGTTGGATGCGGTACTTAATTTTTATTCAGACAATGTTGAGGATAATCCCAATCTCGATCCGCAATTGAAACAAAATAATCATGTCGGAATCACTATGAATACTCAGGAAAAACAATTCATTATTGCCTTTCTCAAGACTTTGTCCGACAAAAGTTTTATTTCTAATCCCAAGTTTGCGGAATAAATTTTAATTAAAATGAAGAAGATATTTTTAATCTTAAGTCTGATTTTATTTAATTTAAATCAGGCTAAAACGATCAATGACAGTTTATATATTCCAAACGATCTGAGTGAAATTTTATTTAATGATTGTGATGCCTGTGGTTGTGCAGCAGGAAATGGTTCGTCAGGTTTTGAATCTTTATTAAATCCTCAGTTTATCGGAATTAAATATTTCGCTCAGCATTATAAGGCGAACGAGAATTTGTTTGTGAATGATTTAACGCAGGATCAATATTTCAATACCCTTCAGCTTTGGGCAAAAATTCCTCTGACTCAAAAATTGAGTATTTACGGAAGTCTGCTGTTTCATTTTCATGAAAAGAAAACTTTGCAGGGTGACATCGATATCAATGGAATAGGCGATTTTAATGTAATGGGAATTTATCAGTTGATGAGTTCAAAAGATAATATCCATCAACTCAATGGCGGAGTTGGAGTAAAAATGCCGCTCGGAAAGTTTGATGAAAAAGGAATTTCCGGAGTCAATCCGAGTTTTCAGCTGGGAACCGGAAGTTGGGATTATCAGGCAGTTTTAAATTACAGATTTCAGAAAAATAAACTGGCTGTGCTTCTCAATACCGATTACACGATTAAAACTGAAAACAAAAAACACTATCAGTTCGGCAATCAGTGGAATTATTCAGCCACAGGATTCTATCAAATTTTTGGAAATGAGAAAAGCATTCTTTCTGCAAAATTAGGTTTTCAGGGTGAAGTCTATGACCGAAATCGTCAATATAAAGAAGCACTTCCGAAAACTGCAGGAAGTGCTTTGTATGGAAAGTTAGGTTTCGAAGCTTCTTATAAAAAATTCAGTTTGGGAACAGAAGTCATGCTTCCGGCTTACACCAATTTAGCTGGAGGCGATATTGAAGCGAAATCAAGATTCAGTATTTTTATCAACTTTGGAATTTAAAATAAATAGAAAATAGAATTTTAAGTAAAAAATCAATTGTAGTAATTCTTTCTTAAACCTAAATTCTACTATTTAATGATAATAGTTCTCATCAACAGTGTTGGGGACTATTTTTTATGTCCTTTTATATTGGGTAAAAATGCGGTGATGATCCCCATTAAAGGTAAGAATGCGCAAATTTTAAATACAAATTCTATACTGGTGTCATCTGCAAGAGCGCCTAATATTGCAGAACCAATTCCTCCCATCCCAAACATAAATCCGAAAAATAATCCTGCAACCAATCCGATTTTATTGGGCATTAGATCAGTGGCGTAAACTAATATTGCAGAAAATGCAGAAGCAATGATCAGTCCAATGATAACTGCAAATGTAATGGTCCAGAATAGTGAAAGATAAGGAAGGCAAAGTGTAAATGGTGCGGCTCCTAAAATAGAAATCCAGATTATTTTTTTTCTGCCATATTTATCGCCCAATTTTCCACCTAAAATAGTTCCTACAGCAACTGCCGCTAAAAACATGAATAAAAATAACTGAGAATCTTGTACCGAAATGTGAAATTTATCAATGAGGAAAAAAGTAAAATAATTGGTCATTGATGCTAAATAAATATATTTTGAAAATACCAAAGACAATAAAATAGTCACTGAAAACAGAACTTTTTTACGAGAAAGCTGTATTTCAATGATATCACTGGGATGTTTCGCAGATTTTTTCAACGATAATCTTTCAGCGTACCAATTCCCGATTCTCCACAGGACGATGATTCCGATGAAAGCTGCAATGGCAAACAGGCCTACATAACCTTGTCCTAAAGGAAGAATAATTAAAGCGACCAATAAAGGTCCGATAGCACTTCCTGAGTTTCCACCCACCTGAAATATAGATTGAGCCAATCCTTTTTGTCCACCCGATGCCAATTGTGCAACCCTTGAAGCTTCAGGATGAAAAATAGAAGAGCCCATTCCGATTAATGCAACAGAAATTAGAATGACATAATACTGATGAGCAGCGGCCAATAATAGTAATCCGGCCATTGATAATCCCATGCCGATGGCTAAAGATCTGGGGTTAGGTTTCTTATCAGTATAAATTCCTACAAAGGGTTGCAAAATAGAAGCAGTGAGCTGAAATACCAGGGTGATAATTCCGATTTGAGCGAAAGATAAACTGAATTCTCCTTTTAAAATAGGATACAGTGACGGAATGGTAGATTGAATTAAATCATTTAAAAAATGAGAAAAACTAATCATGAACAGGATAGGATAAACAATTTTTGTGGAGTCAATTGTTTTAGTAGAGATATTTTCCATAATATTACTTTTATTCATCATATCATCTGATGAATTTTATTAAATTTTTTTTAGTAAATCTGATCAACTATTTTTTGTGCAATAATGGACGCTTTTTCAGCATTACCATTTTCGATAGCTTGATAAAGGTCAGCGTGTATTTTTTGAGAAATTTTAAATGAGTCCGTATTATTGTGATGTCTGATTTCAAAAGAACTCAGAATATGTTTTGTTGCCACTTTGTAAATTTCCCGTAAAAGTTTGTTTCCGCAAGCTTCTGCAATGGCCAGATGGAAATTGATATCCGCCTGATAACATTCTGTCGCGAGATTTTCATCTGCGTACTGAGTTCTTAGATCCAAATATTTTTTAATATTTTTTAAATTTTCCTCCGTTCGGTTCATCGCTGCTTTTGCTGCAATTTTTGAATCCAACAGAGAACGAACTTCTTGTACTTCCTGAATCTCTGCTTTATTCATTTGCGATTCTAAAGATTCCTGAGCATTTTTAGCAACCACAAAGGTTCCCACGCCTTGCTGCACATTGAGAATTCCTTTGATGGATAAAATTTTTATTGCTTCTCTGATACTTGATCGGCCAACGCCGTATATTTTCATCAGCTCAGATTCAATCGGAAGTTTTTCACCAATAGCATATTCATCGCTGGATATCCCTTCGATTAATCTATCTGCCACTTCCTGTGCTAAAGTTTTTCTTTGAATCTGCATATTATAACATCATATCATCTGATGAATTACAAAATTATAATTTTAAAAGAACATAGACTCTATTTCAGATATGATTTTTGACCATATCTAAACAAAAAAAGAGATTTCAAAATTTTGAAATCTCTTTGTAGCCCGTAGGGGAGTCGAACCCCTCTTACCAGGATGAAAACCTGAGGTCCTAACCGATAGACGAACGGGCCATCTACCAATCTGCAAATAAATTTACAGGGTTAGCTTTTTTTGTTTTTATAAGTTTCAACTCTTATTTAATTACTCGGTTAGTAGCAATTAAAATTAGTAGCCCGTAGGGGAGTCGAACCCCTCTTACCAGGATGAAAACCTGAGGTCCTAACCGATAGACGAACGGGCCATCTACCAATCTGCAAATAAATTTACAGGGGTAGCTTTTTTTGTTTTTATAAGATTCAACTCTTATTTAATTCCTCGGTTAGTAGCAATTAATATTAGTAGCCCGTAGGGGTGTCGATCCCCTCTTACCAGGATGAAAACCTGAGGTCCTAACCGATAGACGAACGGGCCTACTATATAATTACGCTAATTTATTAACGTGCTTAGTCAATTTACTTTTCAAGTTAGCTGCTTTATTCTTGTGAATAATATTTTTCTTAGCTAATTTGTCTAACAAAGCGATAACTTTTGGCAATTGCTCAGTAGCAGCTGCTTTGTTTTCTTCGTTTCTTAAAACTTTTAGAGCTGTTCTAGCAGTCTTGTGATAGTATCTGTTACGAACTTTTCTAACTTCGTTTTGTCTTATTCTTTTAAGTGCTGATTTATGATTAGCCATATCGTTTAAATGTGAGTGCAAATTTATAAACTTTTTTATTACCCACCAAATTTATTTTTAATTAATTTAAAATATTTTTAGTTTTCTTCTGAAAGGTACTTTTTAAGCTTGTCTAAGGCTAATTGTACTTTGTTGTTTTCAGTTTCCTTCTCAATTTTATGAATTATGTTTTCCAACATAATTATCGCATTGTTCCATTCTCCGGTAGAGTTGGAAAAAGTGAGTCCATCAATGGTTACTTCAAAAGTACTTTTTTCTCCGCTCTTATAGAGTTTGAAACTAATTTTATCATCCTTGCCTGTAATCCCTTCCGTACTAGTTTTTAAATCATAACTTTTTGGGTTAGAGCGAATCTTATTAAAAAGCAGTTTTGCTTCTTGAATTTTTAAATTCGGCATGATATAAAATTTGGTAGCTCTATAAGGACTGTATTATTTACGCTTAAAAATAAGTGTAAATGTTTATCAGTTTTTATCCTGTTGACTGATCTCTCAGTCATTCTAAACTTTTGCAAAAGTAATATTTTTCAAATGTTAAACAAAATCAAATTTGAAATTTACGCAAAATATTACATAATTACTTGAAAATCTTTTTAATTACATTTCCTATTTCCATAAAATCATCATGATTTCCCACCGATCTTTTCTCGGAATTGGTACTGTCAAACTCTGAAAAAGGAAAAATCAACAGATAATTTTTGTCATGCAGATATTTGTTCATGAGTTCAGGAATCAATCTCATTTGTGGAATATAAGATCTCATGCCTCTTTTCGCCATAAAAACAATAAGCGCTTCATTATCTTTTAATTGAGTTGCTGTTTTTTCGCCATCTTTCCATGTATTCATGATGATGAATTCGGCTTCGATGTTGGCTTTTTTAATGATTTTTTGTAAAATGTCTAAAATTTCTTCTGTTGCATAAAAAGTAATTGTAGCGCCGGAATTTCTTGCCATATTCCAAACTCTCAGCAAAGCGTGGAAAAATCCAGCTTCTTTATGTGCATTTTCCGGAATCATTACAGCATATCTTTTTATAGTAGATAAAGGTTGCGCTGCATGATAAACCAAAACATTTACATCATCGCTCTGCAAATATCCATTATAAAGATTGTAGGCAAAAGAAGGAGAAAAACCTTTCTCATCTTCCAAACCTATAATTAAATCGGTGATATTTTGTTCTTTAATGACGTTATTTACTCCATTAATGACATCGTTGTCGTATCTTTTTAAAGATTGAATTTTCACATCCGCTGCTGCAGCTGCATCGGTTGCTTGATGTAAAAGTTTGTCTGCATTTTTTACGGAAGATTCATTTTTATCTTCATTAATCACATTTAGTGCAAACAAATTTTCTGTATTTGAATGGGCTTTAATTAAAATTCCAAGATTTACCATTCTATCGACGGTCGCCTCATAATTTAAGGCTAATAGAATATTTTCCTGTTCATGGCTGTTTCCGGAAACGGTTTCTTCATTATCTTGTTCTGCAATTTTCTGCGCACTTGCCATTGATATAAATGATGAAATGGTACACGAAATCAGAATTAATAAAATACTTCCATTTAAAACGTGTTCATTTAATAGTCTGATTGGTTCTCCGGTTTCAGTTTCAGAAAGAATAATGTTGTAACCAACCATTACGGAAGCTAATGTGGCCGCTGCGGAAGCCGAACTTAAACCAAAAATCAGTTTCCCTTCATCTTTAGAAAGTCTGAAAGTTTTTTGAGTCGCAATAGCCGAAAGATATTTTCCTCCAATCGATGCAACGAGCATAATTCCTGCAACCTCCAAGGTTTCCCAGCTTTTAAAGAAAACTTTAAAATCAATCAACATTCCGACACTAATCAGGAAAAACGGAATGAAAATAGCGTTTCCGACAAATTCTACACGGTTCATTAATGAAGAAGTATGCGGAATCAATCTGTTTAAAGCTAATCCGGCAAAAAAGGCTCCGATAATCGCTTCAACTCCGGCTAATTCTGCCAATAAAGCAGCGAGATAAATCATCACCAATACAAAAATATACTGCGAAATTTTATCATCCACTTTTTTGAAAAACCATCTTCCAATCATTGGAAAAATAACCAAAACAACCACTGCAAAAACAATAAATGAAATGGAAAGTTTTAGCCAAAATTCTGTTCCGACATCACCTTGAGACATTCCGACGATAATCGCAAGAACCAAAAGCGCCAAAACATCCGTAATCATCGTTCCTCCAACCGTAATATTAACTGCTGAGTTTTTAGCAATTCCTAATTTACTGACTAAAGGATAGGCGATTAGTGTATGGGAAGAAAATAAACTGGCAAAAAGAATAGAAGTTAAAACCGAGAAATTTAAAATATAAATTCCACCTAAATATCCTAAAACAAAAGGGACAACGAAGGTATAAACTCCGAACGTTAAACTTTTCCATTTGTTTTTCTTGAAATCTCCCATGTCGATTTCCAAACCTGCGAGAAACATGATGTAAAGCAATCCGGTGGTTCCTGTCACTACAATGCTGCTGTCTCTTGCCAAAACATTAAATCCATTCGGGCCGATTACAGCTCCGGCAATGATTAACCCCAACAAATGCGGAACTTTGATCTTATTGAGTAAAAGTGGTGCTGCCAAAATAATGATAAGCACCAAAAGAAACTTCAGTATCGGATCTTCGATGGGAAGACTCAGGTTGTGTATGCTTAGTAAAGTCATTGGTGTCTATTTTTTAGAACGAACTAATTCTACAGAAAATTTTGCTACACAGTTGTCAACGGCGATTGTTCTTATGCCTTTCATTTTCGTATCTGAAATATCATTTAAAAGAACATTCATGTCCACTGTCTTTTTTGCAGTGGAATCTGTTTTAAAATTAAGTTTGATTTCGTTGTTTTCAAACTTTCCGGAGTATAATCGTACTAAATTATTATTGTTGATGATTTTGGAGAATAATTGCAGTGAATCACTGTCAAATTCCCAAGTATCGGTTCTTTGATCTCCCACAACATAATCACTGCAGTTAGATTCTGTGCAGATTACTTTTCCAGTCCACGAACCGGTAATTTCATCCGGCCATTTTACAATTTTTATTGAATCTGAATGTTGCAGCGAGAAAATACTGTCTCTCATTTTTATGAGTGAATTGTACTCTGCTTCTTTTACGGCGAAAGATTTTTCTTTATCTAATAATTGTTTTTCTCTTTGTTCTAAATCGTTTGCTTTGTCTTTGTTGTCGCAGTTAACGAGAAATAATAAGAGGAAAATGAAGAGTATAGGATTTTTCATAAAAATAAGTTGTTCCCTAAATATAAGGAAAACTTACGGATAAAACCTATTTTTCGACGTAGAAAAGAAGTCTTAAATGTTTAATAAAGACTAAAAATGGGATTGAATTTTAGTTGGAATAGTCTTTCAAAAGCTGTCTGTAACTCATTAAAATTGTTGATTTAGAGATGAAACCGATGAATTGATTTCTCTCATCCACAACGGGTAAATTCCAGACTCCCGTGTCGTCAAATATTTTAAGGATTTCCAAAGGCTGATTTTCGGGATGAATAATGGCAACAGGAGTTTTCATCATTTGAATCAGAGTTGCCGAAACTTCATCATTTGAAAATAAATAAGGTCGAATATCATCTAATGTTAAAACTCCTTTCAATGTTTTGTCATCATTTACGACAGCAAAAATATTTTTACTTCCGTTTTTTACTAAATCAAAAAGTTCTGTAACGGGTGCGTTGATGGAAATTGTCTGAGAATATCTGTCGATGAAATCTTCGGTTTTAAGAGAAAATAATAAATTTTCGTCATGTTTATTCGTGAAAATTTTCCCCTGATCTGCCAATGATTTTAACTCAGGAGAAATAGGAGAAAACCATTTGGCAATCAAATAAGAAATAATCGAAACAATCATCAAAGGAATAAATAAATCATACCCAAAACTTGATTCTGCAATCAGAAAAATTGCAGTTAAAGGAGCATACATTACACCACTCATCGTTCCTGCCATACCAACCAAAACAAGATTGGTAACCGGAACATTTTCAAAACCCAATTGCTGACAAATAATCGCAAATAAATAACCAACCGTGCCACCTGCAAAAAGGGAAGGTGCAAAATTACCTCCGTTTCCGCCACTGAAAATGGTAAAAGAGGTTGCAAATGCTTTCAATAAGAGAACAAGAACCAGGAAAATAATAATGGTGAAATTTTTAATCTCAAAATATCTGAATAAGCTGTTTTCTATGATGGAATGTGTATTTCCGTTAGTAAAAGCTTTCACCGTATCATAACCTTCGCCGAATAATGGTGGAAAAAGCACACAAAGCAACGATAAAACCGCTCCGCCAAACATTGCTTTTCTAAGTCGGGAAAACTTTAAATTCTTTATAAAATGCTCCACTTTTTGCGATATCACAACAAAATATCTTGCATACAATCCGCTGAAAATTCCTAAAATTAAATAATAAGGAACATTTAGATAATTAAAAGCTTCTCTTGTATAAAATCTGAAAAGTACATCTTCCTGAAGTAAGATTCTAGAAAGTAAACTTCCACAAACCGCCGCAACAACCAAAGGAATGAAATCTGTAAAAACCACTCCGGTTAATAAAATTTCGAAAGCAAACATAATTCCTGCAATCGGAGCGTTGAATGCTGAAGCAATTCCTGCAGTTGCTCCTGCAGCCAATAAAAGAGTTCTTTCTTTATAAGTTAAGCGGTAAGTTTGTGCATAATTAGAACCAATTGCTGCTCCTGTAACTGCAATCGGGCTTTCAAGACCTGCTGAACCTCCCAAACTAACGGTAATTGCACTTTGGATAATCTGTGAATACATTTTTACCGAAGAAACAATGCTCGAATTTTGGGCGATTTCATATAAAATAGCACCAATTCCTTTTCTGTCTTGTCCTTTAAATATGCTTAAAACAACAAGTGTTGTGAGAACAATTCCTAGAAATGGAAATATAATGTAGAATAAAATCTGATATTCAAAATGAACTTTAGTAGTGATAAAGTTATGAATACTGTGAACCAAAGTTTTTAAAACAACTCCTGCTAAACCTGCGGTGCAGCCCACAAGAATTCCCGAAAGTACGAGAAATTGGTTTCGGCTTAATCTGGTGTTTAGCCAATGAAGTATGAGTTCGTAGCTGCGGGCTTTTTCAAGTCCATACTTTTGAAAGTCTCTTTTAAACTTCAAAAAGCTAAGAAACTTTCTTTTATTATGAATTTTCACCTGCTTAAATTTTGAGAGTGAGTTGAAATGATAGAAGCCACAAATTTAGGGAATATTTTTTCAGGGAGGCTGAAGTAGATTTTTGTTTTTAAAAAATGATTAGTTTTGGAGAGTTTATAAGAAAATCTAATAGTGATGAAATAAAGAACTATTAAGGCATTCTAAATAAAATTTAATTTTAAAATATGATGAAGAGCAAGTACATAAAATTTTTGCCAATCGTTATTGTTATAATAGCTGTTGTCGTATTTTTAGTTTATAATAATCATCTTAACAACAGATTTTATCTTGAAAAAGTGAACTCCAAAGTTGTAAAAAGAAGTAATTGGCAATTAAGAACGACTGAGTTTTATTTAAAAAATGGATTAAGAGTTGATTCAACTGGAATTTTACCATTAGATATTAAAGTTGGAGATTCTATTTCTAAAGAAGCGAATACAGGTAAATTTAAAGTTTATAGAAAAAACAACTTTAATCAATATGTATTAGATAAAACATATAATAATCTTGATTGATTCTGTGAAGAGTAGTAGATTTTTCTTTCGTATTTAACTTAATTATTGTGTTGCGGAAATTGGTATAGAAAATTATCAGTAGCAATTAATTATTTTATCCGGTATAAGTTCTAATTTTGACCATTATAAATTACAGCATTGAATACTATTTTAATTATTGACGACGAAGAAAAAATCAGATCACTTCTGTCACGTATTATCAGTTTGGAAGGCTTTGAAGTTTACGAAGCAAGCAATCTGAAGTCCGGACTAAAAAGACTTGAAGTTTCTGACATTGATATTGTCATTTGTGACGTTAAACTTCCCGATGGTAACGGAGTAGAGTTTTCAAAAATAATTAAAAAAAAATTTCCGGTTGTTGAGGTTATTCTTTTAACAGCTTTCGGAAATATTCCTGATGGAGTAATGGCGATTAAAAACGGAGCTTTTGACTATATAACGAAAGGCGACGATAATACTAAAATTCTTCCGCTTATCTATAAAGCTTCAGAAAAAGTTGCACTGAACAAACGTGTTATTCAGCTTGAAAAACAACTGGATAATAAGCAGTCTTTCGACAGTATTATAGGAAAGTCAGATGTCTTAATTTCTTCCATCGATTCTGCTAAAAAAGTGTCGGGAACTGATGCAACTGTACTTCTTACGGGAGAAACCGGAACAGGTAAAGAAGTTTTTGCACAGGCAATTCATCATGCGAGTAAAAGAAATAAGAAAAATTTTATTGCGGTAAACTGTTCGGCCTTTGGAAAAGATTTATTGGAAAATGAGCTTTTCGGCCATAAAGCAGGAGCTTTTACAGGAGCATTAAAAGACAGTAAAGGTATTTTTGAAGAAGCCAATCTGGGAACTGTTTTTTTAGATGAAATCGGTGAGATGCCTTTAGATTTACAGGCAAAATTATTAAGGGTTTTAGAATCAGGGGAATTTCTGAAAGTTGGCGACAGTAAACCCATAAAAACTGATGTTCGCATCATCGCTGCAACCAATAGAGATCTTGAAAAAGAAATTGAAAAAGGAAACTTCAGAGAAGATTTGTACTATAGAATCAACATTTTTAAAATTAACCTTCCTTCTTTGAGAGAAAGAACCACAGATATTGAATTACTTGCCAATTTTTTTCTGAAAACCTTTGCAAGAAAAGCCGGGAAAAATATTTCAACTGTTTCCGCAGATTATATTAAAGCTTTGAAAAAACATAGCTGGAAAGGAAATATTCGTGAGCTTAGAAATGTGATTGAGCGTAGTGTGATTCTTACAGATTCCTCTATTTTAGATATTGAAACACTTCCTTCAGATATTGCAGAAAACAGCTCTGAAAGAAGTGGTGATTTTCATAAATTAATGTCAGCATTTTCAATGGCAAGTGCAGAAAAAATGCAAATTCAAAAAGTGCTTAATCATACAAAAGGTAATAAAGCCGAAGCCGCTCGGTTATTAGAAATAGGTATTGCAACATTGTACCGAAAAATAGAAGAATACAAAATTTTATAAACAGAATACTTCCATTCTGATAATGACCCTATCATTTTGATAGGGTTTTTTGTTTTTAAATAGATTGGATTTTATTTTTAATATTTTGATTTTCAAATATTTATAAATTATTTTTCGCTCTCGGAATACATCTTGGCATTAAGTATTCAAAATAGAATTAAATGAATCATACAGATGCTGTTACAGAGATCATCAAAGTAATCCCTGAAACTCAAGAAGATTTTAAAGAATCTTACAAAACCAATTCGCCTTTTATGGTAATTAATGTTTTCACAAAACAAATTAAAAAGCTCATAAAAGATAATGACCAAAAAATTTTGATTAAGTCTATTCAGAAGATGAATACGCTTTACAGTAAAGGCGATCAGGCTTTAAAAAATGCCATAGAAAATGTATTTGTTTATTCCTTAGATAGTTTTACGTTTTGCTGCGAACCGGCTTACAAAAAAATGATTTTTGATAAAATGTCATTAAGTCTACAGAATAATTATTTGCATCAGGTTTATAAATCAGGTATTTAATTTTTAAAAATATGAAATCAAAAATCAGAAAAATCGGAAGCTGGAAAGAATGGAAATCTATTCGTACAAAGCACAATCTTGAAATTATTACAATCAACATCGCCGTAATTGTAGGTGTTTTTGTAGCAGCGGCAGTAATTCAATAATTATAAATCTATCATGACAACTATTATTTTATTGATTTTGGGGCTGCTTCTCTTCGCATTGTTCTTTCGGATTATTGAATACTTCGATGAAATTTAAAAAAGGATAAAGTTTTGAAAGAGATTAACAGAATAACCGCAGCAGAATACATGAAAGTGTTTTATCCTTCTATTCGGAACGAGATTACAGAACTTTCTGTACAGAACAATTTTCCCGGAATAATACAGGTCGCAATAGACAATATGAAAAGCCTGTCTCAAAATTCTAAGATTCAGAAAATCAGTATTTCAATTAAGCGAATATACTGGATTTACAAAAACGGAAACTCATACATAAGATACATTATAGAAAACCTTTTCGTAAGGTCGTTTGAAAGTTTGAGAAAAAACCTTCAACCTCAACAATGGAAATTTCTTTATCAGGAAATTCCAGGTGATTTTCAAAAAATTCATTCATCACAATCAAAGCTTGATAAAGAACTAAAATATTAGATATGACACTATTATTCATTACAGCAATAGCCATTTTTTTCTATATGTGCTACGTGCTTGTAAAACCTGAAAAATTTTAAAACCAACAAAATGAAGCGTAATACGATAAATAAAATCAAAGAATGTGGCACTTTACTTTTTTGGATGTGCTTTGTTGTTGGCTTTCTTTATTTAATCATCACTGTAAAAGAATTTAAATTAATTCGCTAAACGAACTATGAATACTGAAATTTTTGGTATTGTAGCAATGTTTCTCATAACCTTGTTATTAGCAATACCTTTAGGGAAATATATTGCAAAAGTATATTCCAACGAAAAAACATTTCTCGATCCGATATTGAAGCCTGTAGAAAAAATCTTCTATAAATTTTCCGGAATTGATATTGAAAAGGAAATGAGCTGGAAACAGCACCTTTCTGCATTACTGATTATTAATCTTTTATGGTTTTTGATAAGTATGTTTGTCCTGATGAATATGAGTTGGCTTCCACTCAATCCGGATGGAAACCCCGATATGTCACCCGATCTTGCCTTTAATACTGCCATTTCTTTTTTAGTTAATTGTAATCTACAGCATTATTCAGGAGAAACAGCGATGAGCTATTTTGGGCAGATGTGGCTTATGTTTCTTCAGTTTGTATCTGCTGCAACGGGGATGGCTGCATCAATCGTTATTTTTAAAGCTTTTCGTGAAAAAGCAGCAGATAAATTGGGGAATTTCTATGATTACTCCTTGAAATCATCCACCAGAATTTTACTTCCGTTATCCATTGTGATGGCAATTTTTCTTCTTTTTCAGGGAGTTCCTATGACTTTTGAAGGGAAACAGTCAGTGACAAGTCTCGAAGGTCAGTCGGTAGAAGTTTCCACAGGTCCTGTTGCTGCATTTGTTCCGATTAAACATTTAGGAACCAATGGTGGAGGTTTTTTTGGGGCAAACAGCGCACATCCACTGGAAAACCCAAGCTATTTTACCAACATGATAGAAATGATTGGTCAGTTTATAATTCCAATGGCAATGGTTTTCGCATTTGGTTATTTCATCAGAAAAAAGAAATTCGGGTACATGATTTTTGGTGTTATGACTGCGGGATTTTTACTTCTTGCAGTTCCCACTGTTATTATGGAAATGAACGGAAATCCTTTGATTGAAAATTTAGGAATTGATAATTCTTTAGGGGCAATGGAAGGTAAAGAAATCCGTTTTGGTGCAGCTGCTTCGGGGTTTTGGAGTATTGTTACGACCGTAATTTCTACAGGATCTGTTAATTCAATGCATGATAGCTCGATGCCACTTTCAGGCTTGACGCAGATGGTAGGAATGATGGTTAATGCTTTTTATGGCGGTGATGGAGCTGGAATTCTGAATATCTTCATTTATATCATTCTTGCGGTTTTTATCAGCGGATTAATGGTGGGTCGTACTCCCGAATTTATGGGGAAAAAGATTGAAGCCCGTGAAATGAAAATTGCAATGATTGTGGCACTTTTTCATCCCTTTCTTATTTTGGTAGGAGCAGCGATTGCCACAGCTTTTCCTGAAGTTGGAGCCTCTACTTTAAATAATCCCGGATTTCACGGTTTCAGTGAAATTCTTTATGAATATACTTCTTCAGCTGCCAACAACGGAAGCGGTTTTGAGGGTTTGGGTGATAACAATATGTTTTGGAACATTTCTACCGGAATTGTCCTGCTTCTCGGTCGTTTCTTGCCCATTATCGGTCCGGTAGCAATTGCGGGATTATTAGCACAGAAAAAATATATTCCTGAAGGAGAAGGTACGCTCAAAACAGATACCTCCACATTCGGGCTTATGGTTTTTGCTGTCATAGCAATTATTGCGGCACTGGCTTTCTTTCCTGCATTGGCATTAGGACCTATTGCAGAATATTTTTCAATGAACTAAAATTTTAGTAGAATTAAAATGAATAATAATAAATCATTATTTCAGAAAGACTTAATGCAGGAAGCATTAATACAGTCTTTTGTGAAACTGAATCCTAAGCTGATGATTAAAAATCCGGTCATGTTTCTTGTATGGTTGGGAACATTGGTAATGTTTTTTGTGAATATTTGGATTTTAACAGGAGAACAGTCGCAAGGTAGCTTCTCTTATAATTTTGTAGTTCTCATCATCCTTTTATTGACTGTACTTTTTGGAAATTTTGCAGAGGCAATTGCAGAAGCGAGAGGGAAAGCTCAGGCAGACAGTCTGCGTAAAACAAGAGAAGAAACGCCTGCTAAACTTCGGGATGGACAGCTTATTTCATCATCAAAACTTCAGAAAGGAGATATTTTCGTTTGTGAAAGTGGTGACATTATTCCATCTGACGGAGAAATTATTGAAGGTCTTGCAACAATTGACGAAAGTGCCATCACGGGAGAATCAGCTCCGGTTATTCGTGAAGCAGGTGGTGATAAAAGTTCTGTAACTGGTGGAACAAAAGTTTTGTCAGACAAAATAACTGTAAAAGTGACCACTCAGCCAGGTGAAAGTTTTTTAGATAAGATGATTGCATTGGTAGAAGGCGCTTCAAGACAAAAAACACCCAATGAAATTGCTTTAACCATTTTATTGGCAGGCTTTACATTGGTCTTTATCATTGTCTGTATTACTTTAAGACCATTTGCAGAATACGCCAATGTAAGTATTACCATAGCATCATTTATTTCACTTTTTGTATGTCTGATTCCAACAACAATTGGCGGGTTATTATCTGCAATTGGAATTGCAGGAATGGACAGAGCTTTACGAGCCAACGTTATTACAAAAAGCGGAAGAGCGGTAGAAACTGCGGGAGATATTGACGTGCTTCTTTTAGATAAAACCGGAACAATAACCATAGGAAATAGAAAAGCTACTCATTTTCACACCGCAAATGACGTAGATGAAAATAATTTGATTAAAGCAGCTGTTCTCAGTTCAATGTCAGACGAAACTCCTGAAGGAAAATCAATTATAGAATTGGCGGGAATTAATCCTTTGAGCTATGAAATTAATGATCCGCAGTTTATTCAGTTTACGGCTGAAACCAGAAGTTCAGGAATTGATTATGATAACATCAGAATTCGTAAAGGAGCTACCGACGCCATCCGAAAAATCGTAACCGATGCAGGCAATATTTTTCCTTTAGAAATTGAAGAAATAGTCAAACAGATTTCTCAGAATGGTGGAACTCCACTAGTTGTTTCAGAAAACGAAAAAGCTTTAGGAGTTGTAGAACTTCAGGATATTATCAAACCAGGAATCAGTGAGCGTTTTGACCGGTTAAGAAAAATGGGAATCAAAACAGTAATGGTTACCGGAGATAATCCTTTGACTGCAAAATTTATTGCCGAAAAAGCGGGAGTGGACGATTTTATCGCTGAAGCAAAACCGGAGGACAAGATGAATTACATCAAAAAAGAACAAAACGACGGTCGATTGGTAGCGATGATGGGTGACGGAACAAATGATGCTCCTGCATTAGCTCAAGCAGATGTTGGTGTTGCAATGAACAGCGGAACTCAAGCAGCAAAAGAAGCCGGAAATATGGTTGACCTCGATAATGATCCTACAAAACTGATTGAAGTTGTAGAAATAGGAAAACAATTGTTGATGACAAGAGGAACATTGACGACATTCAGTATTGCGAATGATGTTGCGAAATATTTTGCCATTATACCAGCTTTATTTATCACTGCAATTCCAGCTTTGCAAGGTTTAAATATTATGAATCTTCACAGTCCGGAAACAGCCATTTTATCAGCAGTTATTTTTAATGCTGTAATTATTCCTATTCTCATTCCTTTAGCTTTAAAAGGTGTTGCATACAAACCGATTGGTGCTTCGGCACTTCTGAGAAGAAATCTACTGATTTTCGGATTGGGTGGTGTTATCATTCCTTTTATCGGAATAAAAATCATTGATATTATCGTCTCATTATTTTTTTAAACAATTAAGGTGAAGACAGGAAGGATTTTTTTGGACATAAAAATTAACTTTTTCGACTCTCTTCCTGCTCTTTGCCCAATAAATTTCATTCTCATGAAACAACAAATTTTTCCAGCTATAAAACTTACGGGTTTGTGTATCGTACTTTTTGCGGTGATTTATCCAGCAATAATCTGGGGTTTTGCACAGCTATTTCCTTCCAAAGGCAAAGGCGATTTAATACAATCAGGTAATAAAACTTATTATACAAATATAGGTCAGTCATTTTCTCAGGATAAATATTTTTGGTCTAGACCTTCAGCTGTTGCATACAATTCAGCGGGATCAGGCGGAAGTAATAAAGGTCCATCAAATAAAGAATATCTAAAGGATGTTGAGAAACGGTTAGATACTTTATTAATGAAAAATCCAAGTTTGAAAAGAGCGGAAGTTCCTGTAGATTTAATTACGGCAAGCGGAAGCGGTCTAGATCCTGATATATCTCTGCAAGGTGCTAAAATACAGGTGAAACGAATTGCTTTAGCTAGAAGAATCAGAGAAGATCAGATTATGGATTTAATTGCTTCGCAAACAGAAAAACCCTTGTTAGGATTATTTGGTCCTGAAAAAATAAATGTCCTTAAACTCAATCTTGCACTGGACGAACTTAAATAAATTATTAAAACTTAAATTATATCTAAAACATAATGAAATCATCATTTACTAAACCATTAATGGTAATTGCTCTTATTGGGCTGAATTCTTATGCTGTGAAAGCTCAAAATATTGAGAAAGACAGTCTGAAAATTTCGAATATCTCTCAAGATTCAATAAAACCGATTTCAAAAATTCCTTTTGAAGGATATGACCTTTCATGGATTAATGGACAAAACCGCCAAACAGACTATCCTTTAACTTTAAAAGATAAAAGCGGCGAGACAATACTTACCGCTGTAGCTTATGTTGATGCATACTATAATCATAATTTTCATCAGCCAAAAGATAATACGCACACTATTTCATCAGCGATAGGAAGATCAAATGAAGTAACCATTAACATGGCAAGTTTGGGAGTCGAAACCAATTACAAAAATATTATCGGACGACTTTGGCTGCAATTCGGACAAATGGGGTCTATTGTACAGGATTTGGATGGAAGTACAGGTCATGGTCGTAACACCAATATCAATAATCTTAAATACATTCGTGAAGCTGCTGCAGGATATCATTTTAATGTAATGCACGGATTGAACGTTGAAGCAGGTATGTTTATGAGTTACATTGGTTTGGAAAGTTATGTTCTGAATGAAAACTGGAATTACCAAAGAAGTCTTCCGTGTGATTTTACGCCATTCTACTTTCAGGGAGCGAGAGTTCAGATGTATCCTTCAAAAAAATTGAAACAGGAAATCTGGATTTTAAACGGATGGCAATCTTATAATTCATGGAACAAAGGTTTAGGATTTGGAAGTTCAACTTACTACAGACCTAATGAAAACCTTCAGTTGGTTGCAAATTTTTACCTGAATGGAAAAGATACCCGAAATAATCCGGGAGTAAGACGTTTTCACCATGACAACAGTATTGTGGCAAGATATTACAACAACAGAGATAGCGAAGGTATTTCTCAGGCAGCATTCAGTTTGAATAACCATTATGGTTTTCAGTCAGGTGGAGGTATTTCATCAAAAAACAATTATATGCTCGGAACATCATTGGCAAACAGAGTCTGGTTTAATAAAAATCAATATGCAGTAACTCTTCGTGGGGATATTGTTTCAAATCCGGGAGCTTATTTGGCATTTTCTCCTTCTCCTGTTGCTAATAATGATTTCAACGATGCTTTGGCAGATGGAAAAAGATTGACCGCATTACAAGGAACTCTTACTTTTGATTGGATGCCTAATCAGTTTTTTACTTTCCGTTTGGAATACGGATATAGAAGCAGCAACATTCCTTATTTTGCCGGTCCTGAAGGAACAACAAGTCCCGATGGATGGATAGATACTCCTACCGATACTTGGAGACCTGATCTTAGAAAATCTGACAACCGTATTACTGCAGCGATGATTTTCAGACTTTAATAAATGATTATTTATAAATCCGAAGGAAAGTAATTTATTCAGCATTCGTGTAATAGTTAGAAAAGTATTTTAAGTCCATTTGAAATTAAGTGCTTTATAAAAACTTTCCGACGGATTTTATTTTTTAAACAATGGAAGAACCAAGAAAATCAGCAGAAGATTTTTTGCATCTCATTAATCAATCTAAAAGAGGAAAACTCAAGATTTATATTGGAATGAGCGCAGGCGTAGGTAAAACGTACAGAATGCTACAGGAAGCTCATGTTCTTTTACAAAACGGAATCGACGTGAAAATAGGGTATGTAGAAACCCACAACAGAAAAGAAACCCACAGTTTACTGGAGGGTTTACCTGTTATTCCCAGAAGAAAACTTTTTTACAAAGGAAAAGAGTTGGAAGAGCTAGACGTTCCTGCAATTCTTATCCTCCGTCCTGAAATTGTGATTGTTGATGAACTCGCTCATACGAATATTGAAGGGAGCAAAAATAAAAAAAGATGGCAGGATGTAATGGATATTTTGGATGCGGGAATCAATGTAATCAGTGCGGTTAATATTCAGCATATAGAAAGTCTTAATGATGAGGTTAAAGCAGTTACCGGAGTAGAAGTAGCTGAGAGAATTCCGGACACCATACTTGCGGTTGCGGATGAAGTCGTCAACATTGACCTTACAGCCGATGAGTTAATTGCGAGATTGAAGGAAGGAAAAATTTACGATAGCAGTAAAATCCAGTCTGCTCTGAGTAATTTCTTTAAAAATGAAAATATTTTACAGCTTCGTGAATTGGCTTTAAAAGAAGTAGCGTCACAAGTCACCCGAAAAGTTGAATCAGACATTACAATTGGTAAAAGTTTAAAAAAAGAAAGATTTCTTGCCTGTATCAGTTCAAATGAAAAAACAGCCAAAAATGTCATTCGAAAAACCGCAAGACTGGCGAATTATTACAACAGTCAGTGGTTTCTTTTGTATGTTCAGGTTCCAAGAGAATCATCAGACAAAATTCCGTTGAGTAAACAGAGATATTTAATAAACAATTTTAAATTAGCGACGGAACTCGGTGCTGAAATTATCAGAATTGAGAGCAAAAACATAGCGCTGTCTATCATGGAACAATGTGATGAAAGAAACATTACAACGGTATGTATTGGTAAACCACATTTGGATATTTGGAGGATTATATTGGCAACAGATACATTTAATTCATTATTAAAAAGACTTTCAAAGCAAAACGTAGATTTAGTAATTTTGTCCTGATGAAAATAAAAGCAAAACTTAATGCAGGTGTCGGACTGCTGTTTTTAATGATTATAATACTGTCTTCTTTGGGAGGATGGTTTATTTATCAGCTTAAAAAAGACACGCAAAATATTTTGGTTGCCAATTACAATACGTTGCAGTATTCCCGAAATATGCTTTTGGCACTCGAAGAAATCAATACAGATCCTCTTGCAATTTTAGAATTTCAAAAAAACCTCAATCTGCAATCTCAAAATATTACAGAAGCCGGAGAAAAAGAAACCACTCAAAACATTCAAAATCATTTCTTAGAGCTTAAAAGAGACAAAAATAGCCTTAATCTGCAGTCTTCTATTCGCAAGGATATTACAGAATTAATGCAGTTAAATATGAGTGCCATTCAGCTCAAAAGTAGTGTTGCAAATTCTACTGCACAAAATGCAATTGCCGTCATTTCGGTTGTAGGAATATTGTGTTTTTTAGTTGCTTTTATTCTCATGGTGAATCTTCCTGCCAATATTGCGAATCCAATACGAGAACTTACTTCAAGTATTCATCAGATAGCAAAACAGAATTATAAAGAAAGAGTAAGATTTGAAGGAAATAGTGAATTTGGAGAATTGGCTCGTTCTTTCAACACGATGGCAGAGAAATTACAGGAATATTCGGAAAGCAGAATCGATAAAATTTTAAAAGGAAAAAAACGCATTGAAACCCTTATTGATAATATGCATGATGCCGTAATCGGGATTGATGAAAACCGTAAAGTTCTTTTTGTAAATGATGAAGCATTGAAAATTTCAGGCTTAAAAAGAGTAGATTTTGTTGGTAAGCAGATTCAGGATGTTGCTGTGAGCAATGATTTAATAAGAACTTTAATTAAAGAAATCATAGATCCGGAATCAAAAAAAGACGCATCTGAAGCTTTAAAAATATATGTAGAGGGAAAAGAAAATTATTTCGAAAAAGATATTGTTGATATTAATGTAATTCCTACCGGAGAAGAAGAAAGCCGCTTTATTGGTCAGGTTATTATGTTAAGAAATATTACTCCTTTTAAAGAGCTCGATTTAGCAAAAACACGTTTTATCGGTACCGTTTCTCATGAATTTAAAACACCTATTTCTTCGATACAAATGGGGCTGCAATTATTAGAAAATGAAAAAATTGGAAGCCTGAACGAAGAACAGCAAAAGCTTTTACATGGCATAGGTGATGATGCGATGAGGTTATTAAAGATTACCGGAGAATTATTGAATTTAGCCCAATTAGAAACCGGAGTTACACAACTTAACATTCATCCGTTTGAAATAAATGCTCTTATTCAGGAAGTCGTAAATACCAATAAATCTGCTGCGGATAAAAAAGAAATTAGCATTACTACGGAAATAGATTCTCAATTAACCACAATCTCGGCTGATGAAGATAAAACACTTTGGGTTCTTAATAATCTGGTATCTAATGCCATTCGATATTCTTTTGAGAAATCAAATATTACTATTAAAGTAGAGAAAATAGATTTCAATAAAGTTAAATTTTCGGTTGTAGATCAAGGTTCGGGAATTGAAGAGCAGTATTTAAAACAGATATTCACCCGATATTTTCGTATTCCCGAAACTCAGACGGAAGGAACCGGTTTAGGTTTGAGCATAAGTAAAGAGTTTATAGAATCGCAGGGTGGAACTATTACGGTTGAAAGTAAGATGGGTAATGGTAGTATATTTAGTTTTATTCTCCGAGAAAATGATTAATAAAAACTAAAGCTAGAATATTTGTGTAATCTGCAATTAATTTGTGAAAATTATCATTATTTAATTTAATCACATCGCTGTATTGTTGTATTTTTGATTTGCCTAGATTCAATCAAAAAACTTGAAAACTCTACTCTGATGAACACGAAATTCTACTTATTTTTTATCTTCTTTTCGTTTCAAATGGCTTTTGCCCAAACAACTCCTGCTGAACATGAAATTAGCGATAAGTTAAGAAAGATTGCAAAAAATCCCGACCTTGATCTTGAGCCTAAAAAAAAGGTGGCTCTTCTCCTTGAGTTAAAAGCGCAGTCTGAAAAGCTAGACTATAAATTAGGGATTTTAATTAGTGGCGATTAACTAATGAGATTATACTTAGGTGAAGGCAAAAATAATGATGTTATTAAGCTTGGAGATGAGTTGAAAAAAGTGGCGAAAAATGAGAAAGATACTGATGGTTATATATCAAGCATATACAATAGAAATGCTCTTGCTCTGGGCTATTTAGGGTTCGGTGATGCCAGTTTGAAAGATTTGAAAATAGCGTTGAAATATGCAAAGGACATTGAAGATAAAAATATACAGGCATATAATTCATCACAGTTTTATCATGAGATGGGATTACAATATGATCTCAAACGATTCGAAAACAAAAATGCAAGAGATTCAGTGGTATATACTTATACCAAGAGTATTGAATTTGCAAAGCAAATAAGCGATAACAGTAAGTCAGTCACTAAAGATGTGAAATATGACCAGATTGGCTTTAACTATATGCGTATGGGCATGTTTTATATAGGGGGAGAGTGATATTAATAAAGGAAGTTTAGCATTAGCTGAAAAATATCTTTTACTAGGATTATCTATTTATGAAGACAAGAGATATACTTTACCTGTTACAAATAAAACTACTATGCTGAATCAGATGAGCTGGTTGTATATGGAGAAAAAGGAGTATCAAAAATCAATAGACTTTGCAAAGCGTGCATTAGAGTTGGAAAAAACTTTTTAGAGATCCAGAGGATAGAGTAGAATCTTATGAGTTTTTAGCAACCTCTTATATGGAGCTGGGAGAAAAAGAAAAGTCTAAATTTTATATGACCAATTATTCTTTTCTAAAAGACAGCATTGCTGATGTAGGTAGAACCAATGCCAATAAAACAATAAATAAAATAACAAAGGAAGTTGAAGTTGAGCACGAAGAAAAATCAACAAAACAGTTAATTGCAGGTGGGGCTTTCATATTAATTGCAGCATCAGTTGGATTTTTTCTTTGGCGAAGAAACAATAAAAAACTGCATAAGAGCTATGAATTGATGATTGATAAACTGAAAAACGAATCAATACCTCAAAAAACAGAAGCTAATGCAGCAAACAAAAATATAATTTCAACAGAAACAGAGAAAAGAATTCTTAATCAATTAGAAGCCTTTGAAAACTCAGAAGAGTTTCTTAAACCCAATCTTACCATCAGTTTGCTTTCTACTCAGCTAAATACCAACTCTAAGTATCTTTCTGAAGTCATAAAAAGTCATAAATCTCACAGTTTCAGCGGCTATATTAATCATTTAAAGATCAACTACATTGTCCATAAGCTTTATAATGAACCAAAATATCGAAATTATAAAACCAGCCACCTTGCTGAAGTTTGCGGATATGCATCACCGCAGGTCTTTTTTGTAGCTTTTAAAAAAATAAATAAAGTAACACCATCATATTTTATTCAGAAACTGAGTGAAGATGAAAGTACTCAGTAACCAAACCTGTATAATTCCTCTCGAATAAATCTATAAATCCGTTGTGTATTTTGAATCATTATCATCGTCACTTCGAGTAAGTTTTTGAAAAAAATCGTATCGAGAAGCTTGTTATAAGCTATAATCTAAAGGCTTTATTATTTTTGTCATGTTAAGCAAAGCACGATTGTCATGTTGATCAAAGCGCAGCGTCGCCGAAACATCTCTGTGGTCTTTACATAATTATCTGTGCTTCGAGAGATTGACTTCGTCGAACCACTTCGTTAGGTTTCTTCGACTACGTTTCAGAACTCCATTCGTTGACCTTCAGTCAATGCTCAGAATGACAGTGTAAAGCTTACGATGAAAAAGTCCACCTTTGAATAAAGTCCCGCTTGTCATGTTGAGCAAAGCGCAGCGCCGTCGAAACATCTCTTCTGCATCCATGCTTCATGAGATCCTTCGAGAGCTATTCGCAAACTTTATTACAAGCCATGCTTGTTCTTCATTTGCGCTCAGAATGACAGTACACCGCTCAGAAATAGTAGATTTAGCTATAGCAAATAACGGTTCCTCCTTTTTGACCAAAAAAACCTTCCCCCAAACAAAAACCTCCACATAATCACATCAAATAATTGATTTACAAATGAGTAACTTATTTAGTGTAGCGTAAAAGGCTTTTCGTTCAATATTCAAAGGAAATACACTTTTTATACAGATTATTACAATATAATGAGCCATCAATTTACCCTATTTTAAGGGTTGAAATGATGGATAATTATGCTTTTATGATCATGTTGTGATTTTGTTGGTTAAAATTAATGTATTGAAAATCAATATAGTTTATTTGTAAAACAATTTATCTTATCAGAATTACAGAATTGCTGATACCGTTCTTTTTTTTCATTAATAGGATCAGTGTAATATTGCTTCGTCTTCATAAGAGAACATTCCCTCCTCTTTCTTATGGAACTAAAAACTGAAACAAAAACAAACTGATGAAAAAGAACACGAACCTAATTTTCCAAAACTTGATGCTTCAAGGTATCATGTGGAGATTGGGTTCTTTTTTTTACTTGCTTTTCATTTTTACTTCAGTTTCTCTCTTTGCTTCAGAAAACCCATCTTCAGAAACTTTTGTTCATGCCAATTCTGTTGTTGAAACAGCTCAAACGGATCAGGTTGAAAATAATGCTATCCATATAGCGGAAGGTACCGTAATATTTGGGCTAGATAGCATGTCTCAAAAGGTAGAAGTTAAACATTTTACAAAAGAGAGAAGCTTTCAAAAAGCTGCTACCAAAAAGAACATAAGCGGTACTGCTGTAGAGAAGATTACTCAAAAGGTAAAAGCACAACATAAAGAGAGCAGCCCTGAAGCTACTGCTCATCTCTATTCTCACCAATCAAAAAGTTCTTTTGAGGTTTCAAAGCAGCAATGTGGAGTGGGAACTCTTGCATTTAATCATTCTTTCAAAGCCATTACAGTACATTATAACAGTACTGTTTCCTTGGCACATCTAAGCAAAATCATTGCGACACACAAATACGCATTTTCTTTTACGCGAAATACGATGCATGCGCATAGTTTTTCGCGTCCTCCTCCATTTAATCTAAGCTAAAGCAGTCATGCGCAAAGGGCACAATTACCCTATGAATTTCTTATGCAAATTCAGATAATATTCACTGTTTTAGAATAAATAGTTAGTTAAAAAACAATATGTCGGAAGACTTGAAAAACAGTTTTTTCGATAGATGTGGTTTGGTGTATCTCCGCTGTAAAAAGCGGGGAAACCACCCACCAACACAAATGATTTAAAATAAGTTTTAAAACACAAAACGACGACTTTCTTATAGACAACAGCTACATAAAGGCTACGCTTTATAAGATCGGAAAAACACCTACAGAAACTGAGACAAATGATTATTAACCACAAAAAGAAATTTCGAAGATGAAAAAAAGAAATTTACACATGTACGGGGAGATGAGTCCTAGAGATTGCTCCCATGATCCCCCGATGCTCAAATCACTTATTGAATACTGCTCGCCTTTTCAGCATAGAGAAAACAGTATGAGATTAAAAAAATTAAAAACACAAGAATGATGAAACAAACGAAAACAAAATCAACAATGAAACAGACAAGAAGTCTCTTTTTTGTCCTATTGCTGTTTCTGGGTAATTTAGTACTCTACGGACAGTGTAGTGTGAATGCCGGAGGTAACGCTGCTATATGTGGAACTTCTTATACACTACAGGGAACAACAATCGGAACTCCAACCGGAACACCGACCTGGACCATCGTGACTAAGCCTGCCGGTGCACCAGACCCGGTATTCAGCAATCCTAATATTCTGACACCCACTGTCACAGGGATGACCTTTCCCGGGAACTATGTTTTTCAAGTGGCTCAGAACTGTAGTCCTTCCGGATCAGGAACTTCTCAGGTAACGATTACGTCACCAGGTGCAACTACAGGCTTTACCGCAGGACCCGATATTACAGGAATACCTGCAACTACAGGAGTAGCGACTCTTAATGCTACGATACCAGATGGATACACCCCTTCATGGAGGTTTTATAACATGTATGATTTTGAAACCTTCTCAGGAGCAATGAATCCAACCAATGCTGCGCTTACCAGTACGACAACGGCAAGTACTACATTAACGCTTACCAACACAGCAAATCATACCATAGATCCTTCTTACCGTGTCATTGTAAGAATTACTTCTAATGTAAACTCGAGTTGTTGGTATGAGGATGATGCAATCGTTAGGTTTATTCCTAATCCTAATATGCTTTGGAATTCTATTAATACTCAATGTGTTGCTCCTGGTACTACGGGCGATGGGTTTTATATTGATCCTATTAGTGCTTCACCAAAATTGGCAACAACAACTGCCAACTCATCGGGAACTATTGCTGCTGGTACAACAGTGGCTATGACAGCAATAAGCCAGCCGCCTGGGGGGAATATTCAATATTCTCGTATATCGAACGGTAGACTTCACTTTTCAGGAATTACAGCTATAGGCGATTATGTATTCGATCTTACCATTTCAAACATCACAGGAAGTTCTACTACCAGACTTACCTATAGATTTAATGGTACCACGCCCAGTGCTTTAACTTTCTTAGATGCGGCACATCCTGATCAGACAGAATTGTACAGTTTCGGTAATACAGGAGGAGCAGTATATTGTGGTATGGTAGGCACTTCTACTCCCATTACTTTTTATTATAAAATTAATGCGGCAGATCCGCCTACCATTGCAGACGCCATATCAAACGGGACACCGGGGCCTGCAGGAGGATCACCTACATTTGTACAGAGTGGTGCAGGAACTGCCAATAGAAGTGTAACCCTTACACCACCATCAGGAGGATGGCGAGCAGGAACGTATAAAATAGCGATTACGCTTACCGCAGCAGGAGGTTGTACGAGACAACATACTTTTTATGCGCATATCTCAGATGGTGCCCGTCCTGCTGTTAATGTAAACAATATTACGGTATGTTATTCTGGTTCGGGGGTAGTAACAGCAACAGTGCCATTACCTGCAGTTTATCAGACAACAACCTATTTTCAAGAGTTTAGCGGACGATATGATTTCACTTTGGTTTCAAGTCCTGCAGGGGCATCTGTAACAACATATCAGGGTACAGCCTCTAGATCATTCACAAGTACGTCAACAATCATCAGTAACCTTGACAAAGCGGGAGAATATGTTTTCAAAATAAAGGCTACCAGCGGTAGTGGTGCACAAAAAATGATAGATTCAGAATATGCATGTTCAGGAACTTCACTTGAAGATACATTCTCTGTTTTTGTATCTGGACAAGTGGGGGCAAATGCAGGATCAGCTCAAAGTATTTCATGTATTACCACAGCCACTCTTAACGGAAACAATCCGGGAACAGGAGGAAGCACAGGATTATGGACAATCGCTTCCAAACCTGCTGGTGCACCAGATCCGGTAATTACAAATCCGGCTCAATACAACAGTGGAGTAACCAATCTTGTGAATACAGGAGCCTACACTTTCGACTGGACAATTACAACGGGAACATGTACCAGCACAGCTCAGACTACAATTAACGTTACGGCTGCACCTTCTGCAGTTACAGTAACTCCTGCTACACAGACCGTAGCATACAATGCAACGCCAACCAATCTTACCGGTTCGGCGACGGGGGCTACCTCTTATCAATGGTACAGCAATACGGCTAATGATAACACTACCGGTACATTGATTTCGGGTGCAACTTCTACTACTTATACTCCGCCTACCAATATTGCAGGAACAAGATATTATTACATGGTTGCAACAAATGCGGCTTGTAGCACGCCTTCTGCAACTGTACAGGTAAATGTAACGCCTTGCGCTGGTGCAACTACAGCGCCAACGGTAAATACCTTTACTACAACGCAATGTCCTGCAGGCACTGCCAACCTTAATACTCAGGCGCATACAGGAGCTGTACCTGCTAACTCTACGTTGATATGGTACACAGATGCATCCCGTACCAATATGGTAACCAATCCTACAGCGGTGGGAGCGGGTACGTATTATGCATTCTACTTTAACTCTTCAAGCAATTGCTATTCTCCGGCATCATCTCCGGTCAATGTTTTGGCAGTAGTATGCTCAGCTTGTACGGCAGCAATACCTCAACAGGTAAGCCTTACTTCAATTACTGTGGCAGCAGCCCCTACAGGATCTGTGCTGCAATGGCACAACTCTGCAACGCCGTCTGCATCTACCTTGCTTAGCAGCACTACGGTAAATGCAACATCTACACCTACCAACTATTGGGCTTATTATTATGATTCTGTAGGCAATTGCTACAGCCCGGGAAGTAAAGCAACTGTAGTAGGTAACAGTTGTTGTAACTATCCTACGGTAGATCTTGCAGCATTGTCACACAGCGCTGTACCAGCAGGAACGCAGCTGGTGTGGTATTCTACAAGTGGCAGATTACCAGGATCACAAGTGAACAATCCTACAGCTATAGGCAGCGGTCTTTATTGGCCGTTCTTCTATGACCCTGCTCTTAATTGCTATTCTCAGGCAGGTACGCCGGTATTAGTAGGAGTAGACAGCCAGTGTAATACAGCTTGCTACAAACCTGGTGTAACCACAGGTACAACCCTTGATACCAAGGTAGGAATTACATCTCTTGGAAGAGCTGGCGCAACAGACAATGATAACTGGCCAATGGCAAGAAAAGGAGGCTGGATTGCTCTTGAATCTAAAACAAAAGGATTTGTACCAAACCGTGTAGCATTCTCAGGAGGAAACCCGGTAGGAGTTGCACCGGCAAACTTTGTAGAAGGGATGATGGTATATGATGCTACAAATAAGTGTCTGAAAATATATACATTAAAAGCTGGTGATACTGCGATGGCATGGCATTGTGTAACCACACAAACCTGCCCGGACTAAATAAATAAGATGCTTCGGCAAGCGCTCAGTATGGCACTCTGTCAGCCTGAGCGCAAATGAGAAGCAAGCACAGCTTGTAACGAAGTTTGCGAACGTAGTTCTGCGAAGCGAAACAGTCGAAGGATCTCAGAACATGATGGTTGCCGAAGCATCTTTTAATAAAAAATAACAACGAATAAGATGAATAAAACATATAGTAATTTAATAAGGAAAGCCCTTGCATCGTTTAAGATATTGGCTTTGGGAGTTTTACTGTTATTTACTGCAGTTACTGCAAAAGGACAGCAAAACCTGAATATGCTTGCATTTGGAGGGAGTGGTACTGGTGCTACTCCTGTTGATGTAAGCACATTGACTAGTATATTTGGAGATGTAACTATGAACGGAGTCGTACGGACTACAGATACTGCTCCGAATAATAGCATCTAACCTGGCTACTTCGGTAAGTGCTTATGCAAATATACAGGCTATTTTTATAAATGATTTTGCGGTTTCACGTATCATTTCACAGGCACAGGCAGATGCGCTGGTGGCATACGTAAAGCAGGGCGGCATATTGATAGGGAGTATGGAGCGTGTATTCATTGACAGCGCCAGTGGAACAGAAGTCAATAAATATATTGGCGAAAAGCTTTTGATACAATCAGGAGTAACTATTGTAAGTACATGGGATGCAACCTCTTTTCCCAATCCTGTAAGAGCTTATCATAACAATGGCGGTCCGTTGAATCTAAATGCCTCAGCTACTTCTGTTGCCACCACGGGTTCTGCTTATTCATTTTCCGGTATACCACGTGAATCTGTTGTATTCTCATATGTAAAACCTATAAGCGCTGCAACATGCGGAACTCCAGCTTCAGATTTTATTGCTCCCTCTTATCCGGGAGATGTTAATGCAAAAGCAGCGGGAATCAATGGTTTCGCCTATCTCAGTGGAGAAGTGCAAGGTTCTCTGACAGGATTAACACCATCATCAACAGCTATTCGAGATAATAGTCAGGCAAACATTAATCTGGCTCAGTTGATGTATGATTTTCTATATAACCCGGCTGCTATGATAACTCGCAGAGCATGGTCTAAAACAGCAGCAAATGTTAACAGTTTCTGTCCTGTTTCTACTACTTCTTTAGAGTGTAGCGCAGGATATACTGCACCACCACTTACCGGTACTGCGCTTAGCAATACGTGTCCTACTACTACTACTACTACAGTGAATCTTAACAGTCTGCATACAGCAACCGTACCTTCGGGATCGAGCTTGGTATGGTTTAATAATAATACACATGCCGGTACAGCTGTTTCCACTCCTGCTGCTGTAGGTACGGCAGGTACATACTATGCTTTTTATTACGACAGTACCAATAATTGCTATAGCCCTGTAAGTAATGCAGTAACCGTAACAATCAATTGTTGCTTATCTACGGGACCTAGTATTAATTAAAATAAAAATATGCTTGGGCAAACGCTCAGAATGGCATATTCACTGCCATTCTGAGCTCGCCGAAGAATCTATTAACAAAGTATTCTTATCCTAAGCTTGCGCACTGTCATCCTGAGCGCAGCCGAAGGATCTCAAAAAGAGAAGATGTTCTTATAAAGTCGCAGAGATGTTTCGACGTCGCTACAGAACTACGTTCGAAGATTTCGTTACAAGCTGTGCTTGTACCTCATCTGTGCTCAACATGACAAAAGTCTGTCATTATGAGTATAGCACTGTCATCCTGAGCCTGCCGAAGGATCTCAGAATAGAGCGCAGTCATGCTGACCTGCAGAAACATCTTTAATAAAAAAATAACAACAAATAAGATGAATAAAATAAAAAATAATTTAATAAGAAAAACCTTTGCGTCAGTCAAGATATTGGCTTTGGGGGCAATGCTGTTTGCCGGTGCCGGTATGGTAAAAGCACAGGCATGTGGAGGTACAGCAAACATACCTCCCAATGGCACATTTAGTGTTAATGGGATCACAGTAACATCTGCTTCTACAGGATTTGTATCAACATTTGCTGCTACATACTCAAGTTGCGGTGTAGATTCATTTTCCAATAACAGTCTTTTGGTAGGAAGTAGTTCTGGTGGAAGTGCTACATGGCAAACGGCACTTACCTTTTCTTATCCCGTTAATGATATTGTGGTTTTAATATCTGCTACAGAGGCTGGTGAAAATTTCCGTTTTGTATCCAATGGGGGGACAATCTCTATAACTGCACTCAATAGCTGCAGTACTTCAATCAGCGGGAATACTATAACCGGGACAGGAACTCTTCCTCCTTATGGTGGTGGTGGTCGCTTCCGCATACATGCTCCTGCACCTTTTACAACACTAACGATGAATGGTGGTGGTGGTACCTCTGGTGCTTTGCTGGCAATTTGTAGTACATCGATTGTTACCACTTGTAAAGCGGGTACAACTGCTCCGGCGCTTAGTGGCAACGGAAGCTAAAAATAATAAAAGAGAGAGAGATCGACTTCGGCAGACATGGTATTGTCATTCTGAGCGAAGTCGAAGAATCTCTCAAAGAGAAGAAGTTCTTACAAAGACTGCAGAGATGTTTCGACGTCGCTACGCTTTGCTCAACATGACAAACGAAAACAAAAAATTAACAATTAAATACATACACAAATGCCAATCTTACACAAAATCAAAGCGTATCTATACGATAACTTTTTAACCAAAGACAACCCGAACGATTTCATCGCACGTACTGTGAGTGAGCGTTCATTATCCGTAAAACAAATCTGTGAATCAGCAGCAAATAGAGGAGGAGCAGATGTTTCTGCCGGTGCCATGGAGCATGCTACAGAGCTTTTTCTTAAGGAAATGGCGTATCAACTATGCGACGGTTATTCGGTAAACACGGGATATTTCACGGCAGGAACTCAGATCCGTGGGGTATTTGACAGTCCGTCTGAGACTTTCAACAGCACCAAGCACAGCATTCTTTTCCAGTTCAACCAGGGAGAAAAGCTGAGAGCAGAAATCCCAAATATAGAAATTAATATTCTGGGTGTGGCAGATGCTTCATCAGCCATCTTACAGGTAAAAGATGTGAAAAGTGGTACCATCAACGATATACTTACACCGGGACGAAATCTGAAAGTATCTGGAAGCAAAATTAAAGTAGCAGGAGATGCCGCAGCAAACGGGATATTCTTTATCAATACAGATACTAATGATCGTACTCAGGTAGAAGAAAGCGAGGTAGTAGTGAACAATCCTTCGGAGCTAATCGTGATTATTCCTGCTTTGTCTGCCGGAACTTACAAGCTTGAGGTGGTAACGCAATATTCTGCAAGTAAGCTTTTAAAAGACCCTAGAACAGCAGAATTTGATAAGGTACTAACAGTACAATAGGAAGAGATGCTCTCACCGCCCGAGTGAGACCCCCTCACCCGAGCGGTAAGAGAGTCTTCACCCGAACGGTGAGAGACGATGATTCTAAAAGAGAGATTCTGTCATTCTGATCGAAGCAGCGCGAAGTCGAAGAATCTCTCGAAGCATAGAAGTTCATAAAAATAAAGAGAAGACGCTCATACAAAGACTGCAGAGATGTTTCGACGCCGCTACGCTCTGCTCAACATGACAAACCGCCGTAAATTAAAGCGAACTAATGTCATTCTGAGCGAAGTGCAACGGAGTCGAAGAATCTCTCGAAGCATAGAAGTTCTTATAAAAGATAAAGAGATGTTTCGACGTTGCTGCTTTGCTCAACATGACAAATCAATAACAGTTTAAGTAAAACTAAAATGTACAAAACAAAAGGAACGCATAATTATTATGTATACATCCTGACAAACAAAATCAAAACTGTTTTGTACATAGGGATTACAAACAACTTAAAAGAAAGGCTGTTTTGGCATCGGAATCCGGAAGCTCATGATTTGCATTTCTCGCAGAAGTATAAAAGTTTTTATCTCATCTACTATGAACACTTTCAAGATGTGGAAGTAGCGATTAACAGAGAAAAACAGCTGAAAGGTTGGAAAAGGGAAAAGAAAGAAAAATTGATTAATGCTTTTAATCCCGAATGGAAATCTTTAAATGATGAGATATAAGAATTATGAGACACTGTCATTCTGAGCATTGACTGAAGGTCAACGAACGGAGTTCTGAAACGAGGTCGAAGAATCTCCACGAAGAGAAGAAGTTCATATAAAAGCCGCAGAAATGTTTCGATGTCGTTACACTCTGCTCAACATAACAAACAAAAACAACAATCTCCCGTATAAGGAGTGAAAAAATTAAAATACACACTATGAAAAATACCTTCCTAATCCTTGCCATGCTAATCACAGCAACTGCAGCAAAATCACAAGTCGCAATAGGAAAACCAGCTGTATCTAATACCTCAGTCTCTCTGGAATTCGCCGACACAGAAAACAAAGGGATGATATTGCCTTACGTAGAAAATAAATCGTCTATCACAGAAAATGGTACCATCATTTACGATGTTACCGATTATAAGGTAAAATACCTGAAAGACAACAGTTGGTTTGATATGTCTGTAGACGCAACAGGCGCAGCAAGTATAGCTATACAAACTACAAAAACCGAAAACACAGCAGCAAAATCTGCAATAGGAACCAACGGTGCTACAGATGGTACAGCGGGAGTACTGGTTTTGTCTGATAGCGATAAGGCAATGATTTTACCAAGAGTGGCAAGTCCGCATCTCAACATCATTAATCCTGCTTCCGGAATGATGGTTTATGATCTTACAAAAAAACAGATTGCGGTTTACAACGGTACCGTTTGGTCGTTTTGGAAACCATAAATCTTCATGCTTATTAATATATAATATCCGTGATGCATTTTGCGAAGTTTTAAATGGAGATTCGTCAATTCGAGTGTTTTTTCGTAACAAAGTGGAGAAAAAATGTATCGAGAATAGGGTTTATTCTTGCAATTACAAGCTTCTCGATACGATTTTCTTTAAAAATCTACTCGAAGTGACGGAAACTTCTCAAAATACAAAACGGGCTAACAATAGTTTCAATTAATTATTTAAAAGTTGATGAAAAATACTATTAAACAATACCTAAGTAAAAGAATGAATAAAATCAACATTTTATCATTACTTACGTTGATGAGTGTAGGGGTTTCGGCACAAAGCATCCCCAATCCTGATATTGAATTATACACCACCTGTCCAACGCAGCAATCAAGGTTTGCCGGTAATGTTCAAAGCTGGGTGTCTTCTTTGGGAGCGATGGCAGGAACTCCGGATTACTATAACTCTTGCGGAGTATTTAATCTGTCTTCTTACCCAACACCTATCTTGCCTCAGAGCGGAGTCGGGTTTGCCGGAATTTATGCAGAGTTCAACAGTACCTTTACTGATTACAAAGAATATTTTACGGCGCAGTTTTCAACTCCTTTGGTAAGTGGTACTACTTATTCATTTTCCTTCTACACCAATCATCTATATGGTGCAGCACCTACAAGTTTTACTCCTGCGGGAGTTAACCTTACTGATTTACCGGCTGCAGAGCAGGGATATTTAGGATTGGTTTTTTCTGCGGCGGTTCCTGCTGCTACAAACACAGGGAACGGCGGTGGCGGAAACCCGAGATACAATTCCATTAGAAATGATTTTGGAATCGGCAGAGCATTAATTCCCAATACCAATACAGATGTTTACGGAGCAGTATCCCGTAACAATTGGGTAAAAGTAACCCTAAGCTACACTTCGGTAGGAGGAGAACAATACATGACTGTAGGACAGTTCAGACCCGGAGGAACAAGTTTAGCTGCATCAAACGGAGCGTATTATCTGTTTGATAATTTTTCGGTTTCCACATGCAAGGCAGGGAATACAGCGCCGGTGCTCCAGTAGAATAATCTTTTAGTAGAAAACAATAATTAATCAATCAGGTGAAAATATGATTGAAAAGGCACGTTACAGAAAATTAAATATAAAATAACACAGTGATGAATTTTAAAAGGATACATATCGGTGAGATCATTGAAAAAAGAGTGAAGGAAACCCAGGTTGATATGATAAGGGCATGTAATTTTTTGAAATGCTCTGAAAAGGATATTATAGAAACATATAAGTTAGAAAGTATAGACTCTCAACAACTTCTTAAATGGAGCAAGTTATTGCATTATGATTTTTTCAGAATTTATTCACAACACATTTTATTGTTTTCTTCTACTGCAAAAGAGACTGTAAAAAGCGATAAGACCTCCTTACCTCAGTTCAGGAAAAACATTTATACCAAAGAAATTATTGAGTTTATCCTCAACCAAATAAACTCGGGGGAAAAGACTCGGCAAGAAGTCATTAATACCTATCATATCCCTAAAACCACTTTATACAAATGGTTTTCAAAATACAATACAGATGGAATTGAGTAATTCACTCATAACCCAAACCGAAATTTCACCAATAATCACCCTAACATTGAAAAACACATTATGAAAGAATTAAAACAACCCAATTATAAAAAAATATTCGAAGATATCATTGCTGAAAAATGTCCGGAGCGAAGAGAAGAATTTAGCAATCTTTTACAAAAAGAAAACCTTTCGATTATGAATGTGATTGAGCTAAATAATAAAATATTCGGATTAAAAGATAGAGATACACTCACCTTCAATCAAAAGCATAGGTCTTATGATCAGGAAGCTATCCTTCAGATTTTGGCATATCAAAACAAAGAGAAGCTCAACAATGCTCAGCTTGCCAATCATTTTAAACTGAGCAGAAATACAGTGAGCAAATGGAGAAGACTGTATAAAACTCTTGAGAACTAAAAAACTGATTCTTTATAGGGATTTGTATTGTATTCCCCACAATATCAGCAATGCAAAGGAGGATTTTTTTTCAGCTAAAAAGAGGATGATTTAATAGTAGATGAAATGAACAAGTCAGGAAAGATAAGCCTCTAAAATATATCCATACCGTACAATAACAATGACTAAAGACATACAGAAACTCAAAAAACTGATTAATGAAAATCTGGGTAAATCTAAAACTGAAATACAAATAGTTTTTGGAACACCTTCTAAAAAATCAGATGATGGAGTTTGGTTTTATAGGAAGTTTCATTTAAGTCCTTATAAAGATGAAATACTATTCATTTTTGATGATGATGTGGTGGTAGATATTTGTACCAATAAATATTTTCTTTGGAGGGAAGTAAAAAGCATTTTTTATATGGAGGGTCAAAATCCGGAATATAAAGAAGTTTCTTTTTTTAATTAAATCTCTTTGAGGATTCACTAAATATCGATTATAAAGAGTTTAGAAGACTTTGATCTTTTAAATTTTGAATAAATGTATTATTAAATTAAAAACACCAATGAGCAAAATAAATAATTTGAGAAGCGAAGAAATTATTGGTAAGTATTTCTCATTTTTAGACAATCATTTGAAGAATGTGGTGGATGGAAGCTCTCAAAAGTTTTTAACATTAAAAAAAATCTCCACTGAAATTGCAATATCTCATCAACATCTCATAGATATTGTAAAAACACATACAGGAAAATCACCGCGCTATTTTTATGAAACAAAAATATTGGAAGAAGCAAAAAAAATGCTGACGGATCAGAATATGAGACCTGCAGCTGTTGCCAAAAACCTTACCTACGACCCTTCTAATTTCTCCAAATTCTTTAAAAAATGGACAGGTAAAACTCCACGACAGTATAAAAAGATAAACTTGTGATCCTTGTAGCTTACTGCAATATTATCAGAGACAAATAGGGGACAAAATTGTATGAATTAATATAAAATGATGTCAACTAAATTAAAGTATAGAAACGGAAAAAGCCCTATTAATAGAGCTTTTTTTAATGTAGTTCAATTCCATTTTGTAGTCTATAGGAGAATCGAACTCCTGTTGCAAGGATGAAAACCTTGAGTCCTAACCACTAGACGAATAGACCAAATTTTGAGGTCGCAAAAGTATTGATAAACTTTTAAACTTCAAAATCACAAAGGTTATTTAAAATTCTTCTGAATAACTGTATTTTTTATTCCCTTGCCTTCCAACTCTTTCTGAAGCTTTACGGCATCTTCCAAGGTGTAAACTTTTCCGTAGGTGTAGTAGAACATTCCGTTTGATTTGTTTCTTTCTACATCTTTTAATGTCTGAAGAATAAACGAATTGGCGCTCAATTTATCTTTTCCTACATACACTTCAATATTATAATATCCGATGCTCAGTTTTTGATTTGGCATAAATCCTACCGCATAAGAATTTCTGAAACCTGCATCTTTGGCAGTTTTTAAGTTAATATCTTTTACAGAAGCCATGTTGGTAACTCCGTAATAATATTTGTACAATCCGTTTTCTTTGATTGGTAAAATATAGTTTAAACCTCTCAATTCAGGATCTCCATCGTTGTATTTTACAGGCATTGTCATCAATAAAATTCTGAAATCGTTCTTCAATGCAACTTCTGCAGGTTTTTCAGGCTCAGGTTTTTTAACTATTTGAGGAGTTCCAGATTTTCTGTCAACTGCTTTTTTATAGTCAATAATGGCTTTGTAAATATTTTCGGCAGTCTCTTCCTGACCTTTTTCTGAATTTAAGAAAGCTGCATCATCATAATTATTTACAAAGCCTGTCTCGATAAGAATTGATGGCATCGCACTTCTTCTTAAAATGTGAAGGTTTTCCTGCTTTACACCTCTTGAAAAACGACCGCTTTTTTCGAAATTTCCTTCTACGAAACTTCCAACGATTAAGCTGTTTTCGAGGTATTTACTTTGCTGAAGTTTTAATGCAATTAAAGATTCGGGAGAAGAGGCGTCGTACGAAGCAAAGGTTTCTTTATCTTTTTCATCAAGATAAATTACGCTGTTTTCCTGTTTTGCCACTTCAAGATTTTCTCTGTTTTGAGCAGGTCCCTGTACAAAAGTTTCCGTACCTCTTGCTGTTGCAGACCTGCTTGGCGAAGAATTAACGTGCACTGAAATAAATAAATCTGCTTTACTTCTGTTTGCAGTATTCGTTCTGTCGGTTAATGAAGGATATTCATCAATCTTTCTGGTGTAAATTACTTTAAAATCTTTATTTTTTTCAAGCATTGCTCCCAATTTAAGAACAATTCCCAAGGTAACATACTTTTCCTGAACAAGACCTAGATCCGGATAATTTCGGTTGGCTCCGTTGTCACTTCCCCCATGTCCTGCGTCCAAAACGACCGTGAATTTTTTCTGAGCTAAGATAAATGTGGAAGAGAATATGAGGAGAAATGCTAAAATTGTTTTAAAATTTAGTTTGTACATCTTACAGTTTTAAAAATTATATTAATTTTGAGCCAAATTATACAAAATAAAATTGGACAAAACCGTCTTCAAAAATATATTACAAATTTTAATTATCCTAATTTTTAACAGTTTTTTAGCACAGGAAAGTCCTAAAAGACCAATTAAAGCTACGATAATTAATGATACCATTTCCAAAAAGGATACCACAGTTGCAGCAAAAGAATCTCTTGAGGATGTTTTAGACTACAAAGCTGATGATATTCGTAGAGATGTCCCGAAAAAAATGATTTATCTGAACAAAAATGCTCAGGTAAAATATCAGGATATGCAGATTGATGCAGATTATATATCAATTGACGAAGAGCGAAACATATTTTTTGCCCGCGGAAAGCTAGATTCTTTAGGCAAAGTATTTGAGTGGGCTCAGGTAAATCAGGGTGGAAAAAAGTATGAAGTAGAAAGCTTTAGTTATAATACAAAAACTAGAGAAGCCATTGCTTACAATGCAAGAACTGAAGAAAGCGAAGGTTTAATTGTAGCTGATAAAACCAAAAAATACAACGATTCTGTTTTTGTGATGCGTCACGCAGAATTTACAACAGATACTTATTACATCTCCAAAAAAGATACAAGACCCGATTATCACCTTTTGGCATCTTATATTAAAATGCAGAAAGGGAAGGAGAGTTCAACTTTAATTGTTGGCCCAGCTCAAATGTATATTGAAGATGTTCCCACACCTTTAGTAATGCCATTTGCGATCTTGCCTTTTTCAAGTAAAAGATCTGCGGGTATTTTGATTCCTAGTTTTGGGGAAAGAGAAGATGTTGGTTTCTTCCTGAATGGAATTGGCTATTATCAACCGATCGGAGAGCATTTCGACCTTAAAGTTCTTGCAGATGTTTATACAAAAGGAAGCTGGAATTTACGGCCTGAAGTAAATTATCTTAAAAAATACAGATACACAGGTAACTTTTCAGCAGATATTGGAAGTACAGTTCGTGGAATTAAAGGTTTGAGCAATTATTCAAAAACAGGAACGTACAGAATTGCTTGGAGACATACTCAGGATGCAAAAGCAAATCCTTTTCTTACATTTTCTGCCTCTGTGGATATGACGAGTACTTCTTTTTACAATAATACAGTTAATAATAACTTTATTATGGATCAAAGTGTCTTGAGAACACAACAAAACTCAACGCTTTCATTAACTAAAAGATTTTTAAAGCTTCCTGCAACGATTACCAGTACAGCTTCATACTCTCAGAATTTTGCAGATGGAAGTGCAAGTTTGCGTTTGCCTCAAATGAACGTAGCCATCAATCAGTTTTATTTATTTAAATCAAAAACAGGTGTAAGATCTGGTTTGCTGGAGAATATTACCGTAAATACAGGTTTAAATTTAACAAATTCTGTAGTTACAGAGTCTGGTGAGATGTTTACCGATGCAATGTGGGATAAATTGCAGACTGGTTTGAAAAATAATATCGCTTTAGGAACCAATACTACATTTGCAAAATATTTTACATTTAGTTTAGGAGCAAATATTGATAATGCATTAACAACAAAGACACTTACCAAATACTACGACCCGGTTATCAATATTGAGGTTGATCAGTTCAATAAAAAGATTGCAGGTTACAGTACTTTTTCTACTACCGCAAGTGTGCAGACTCAGCTTTATGGAATGCTGAATTTTAAAAAAGGATCTGCGATTGAGGCAATCAGACACATGGTTACGCCAAGTATTGGTTTTACCTATTCACCAGATTTTGGAGGTTCTCAGTTTGGTTACACCCGAAATTATTATAATGCGAATGGCGCTTTAACTCCGTATTCTATTTTTGATCAGGGAATTGTTGGGTCACCTTCTACAGGTATGGTTGGAGCATTAAGTTACAGCATAGGTAATAACGTCGAGATGAAAGTAAGGTCTAAAAGCGATTCTACCGGTGTGAAAAAAATGAAATTGTTTGAATCTTTAAACATTAGTGGAAACTACAATTTTGCTGCAAAAGACCATCCTTGGTCAATTATTTCTGTGAACGGACAATCTTCTTTCTTTGATAATAAATTAAGCGTTAATACAAGTTTAACAATAGATCCGTACAAAATTTTGTTTGCTCCGGGATCAGATACAGGAATCAGAACTGAAGATTTTGGTTCATTCAGTGTGCAAGGTTTCAATATGCAGGTTTCTTATCCTTTAAGCAATGAATTATTTGGGGAGAAAAAGGACTACTCTAAAGTATATTCTCAAAAAGGAGAAATTCGAAATGAAAATTATTTCTTCGATGATGATAATTATGCTCATTTCGAACAAGCCTGGACTTTAAATGTGAATGCAAATTACCAATATTCCCGAAATCTTTCGAGAACAGCCACAAAAATGGCTTCAATTGGTTTAGATGGAAGTCTTAAGTTAACTCCTTACTGGAATATCAACGGAAGTACGCATTACGATATGGTTTCAAAAGAATTGGCATATACAAGAATTGGTTTCTCGAGAGATCAGCGAAGTTTTACGATAAATTTCAACTGGGTTCCTTTCGGGCAGTACAAAGTGTATGATTTCTTTATCGGAATTAAAGCTAATATCTTAAGTGATGCATTGAAATATAAAGACAGAAGTTTTACTCAACCTAATGCTCCTTTCTAAAGTCATACTGATTTTACAATTTAAATTTTATCTTTGCACCCAGAGTAGATAAATCTATACATGAAAAAAATAATCAACACAATAAATGCTCCTGCGGCAATCGGACCTTATTCTCAGGCAAATCTTGCAAACGGAGTTTTGTATATCTCAGGACAAATTCCTATAGATCCTGCAACAGGTAAGTTAGTAGAAGGTATTGAAAAAGAAACACATCAGGTAATGAAAAATCTTGAGGCGATTCTTACAGAAGCCGGGATGACATTTAAAAATGTTGCAAAAGCTAGTATTTTCCTAAAAAGTATGGATGATTTTGCGGTGATGAATGATATTTATGCATCATACCTTGATGCTGAAAGTTTCCCCGCTCGTGAAACGGTACAGGTTTCTTGTCTTCCTAAAAATGTTGACATCGAAATTTCTATGATTGCACATCAGGATTAATGAGTTTTATAAGAAATACATTTGCTGTTTTGGTGGGTCTTGCGATTGCAGGGCTTATTATTACGCTTGGCATAAGAGCATTTCCCAAGTGGGTTACCTTTGAAGCATTCGCTCCTTTTGAGCATTGGCAGAGATTTTTAGAAAGCATGAAAAATAACGATGCTTTCTTTGGTTTTTTGCTGTTTATTTCAGGATTGGGAACTACAGTTGGAGGTGTTGTTACTGCCATGATTGTAAAATATGCTAAAGTAGCTTATGCAATTCTTATTGGTTTCATCATGCTGTTTATTGCAATGCTTGATGTAATTATTCTTCCTTATCATCCTACATTTTATAAAATTTCTATTTTCCTTGTCTTTTTTCCATTTGCTTGGATGGGTGGGAAAATCGTTGAGGTAATTTATGAAAGAAATAAAAAGAAAAGAATTGCTGAGAAAATGAATAAGAAATAAAAAATTCATTTCAGAAAATAAAAAAACGCTGCAGATTTTGCAGCGTTTTTCGTTTATGTACTTTACTTATTAAGGCATTTTAAATCCTCTGGTATAATTTCTACCGTAGTCGTCCATATATTTTATCTGAACTGTTCCTGAGAATTTACCTAAGATATTTTCTACATCTTTTTGAGAATTAACAGGTTTTCCGTTGATATCTGTAATGATGTAATTGTCTACAATTCCGGCTTTGGCCATTTCGCCTCCTTCGATAACGTTTTTAGCAACAATTCCGCTGGTAAGACCATAGTAAGATTTTGTTCTGTCATCCAAGCTTTGGAATTCGGCTCCAATTTTTTCAGTTACGCTTAGATCAGCTTTTGTTCTTGCTGAGGTTCCACCTTTTTGGTCTTTTAAAGTTACTGTTGTTAAAGTTTCTTTACCATTTCTGGAATAAGTTAACTGTACTTTATCTCCTGGTCTTTTGCTTCCGATTGAGATTGATAAGTCTGCAAAATCTGTAATTTCTACACCGTCTACTTTTGTAATGATATCACCAATTTTCAGACCTGCATCTTCGGCTCCGCTACTTGCAGAGAAACCTGTAACGTAAACTCCGGATCCTGGTTTAAGATTTGTCTTTTTATCTTTATTATAAGCTGCAACCAATTGATCGTTTGATAAATCGATAGATGTTACACCCAAGAAACCTCTTTGTACAATACCAAATTTCTTAATGTCTTCAATAATTTTTCTTGCTAAATTCGCTGGAACGGCAAAACCATATCCTTGGTAATATCCGTTTGTAGAAGAAATCGCAGAGTTAATTCCAATTAAATCTCCGTTTACGTTCACCAAAGCTCCTCCAGAGTTTCCAGGGTTAATCGCTGCATCTGTTTGTATAAAACTTTCAATTGGGTTAGCTGCTTTTCCTTGTCCGCTCAAAATTCCTATACCCCTTCCTTTTGCTGAAATAATTCCCGCTGTTACCGTAGAATTTAATCCAAGAGGGTTACCCACTGCTAAAACCCATTGTCCAACTTCGATGTTGTCCGAATTGGCAAAATTTAAAAATGGCAGTCCTTTTTCCTCGATTTTTAGTAAGGAAATATCTGTATTGGGATCAGTACCTACTAAAGTTGCGATGTAAGATTTTTTATTGCTTAAAACAACTTCAAGCTTATTCGCTCCTGCAACAACGTGATTGTTTGAAATGATATATCCATCCGGCGAAATAATTACTCCTGAACCTAATCCTGAAGGCATATTGTCAGGTGATTGCTGTTGCTGTCTTTGTTGACCTCTGTCTCCAAAAGGATTTCCAAAGAAATGCTCAAACAAATCTTGCTCTGAAGCTCTGCTTGTCGCCCTGTTTTGATAATTTTTAATCGTAACAACCGCCGGAACTGTTGTTTTTGATGCTTTCACAAAATCGTCTCCCACATTTGCGGTATTCATGCCGACAAAAGATGCGTTATTCGACTTTGTAAAATAAGATTGGTCTCCGCTATTAGAATCGTGACCTAAGTATTGTTGTACACCGACTGTTGTTGCTCCTGAAAGCACTCCAACTACGGCAAATGGTAATAGTTTTTTAAATGTACTCTTCATTGTATGTCTTCTTTGTTTGTTTAATTGTTGTTTTTATCTACACAAATTTAATGCTAAATAAGTATGTAAATACTCTTAAGTGTTTCATTTTTAACTAAAATTTAACGACAATTATGCCATTTTATAGTTTATGTAATAATTTTGCTGTTAGTTTAACACTGCTTAAAAAATTATTAAAGACAAAATGTCATAGTTATAGATTGCTAAAAGTGTCAAAAGGTTAAATTTCCGATTGAAAGATATGTCAAAATGTGCTTCATGTCATGCTAAAGTCATTTTAAAATTTTCTTACCTTTGCAAAAATTATTTTTCTCACTTAAAACGTTTATAGCATGCAACTGTACAACACCTTAAGCGCAGAAGAAAGAGCTCAACTTATTGATGAAGCTGGTAAGGAACGTCTTACATTGTCTTTCTATGCGTATGCCAATCTTTCAGATCCCCAAAAATTCCGTAACGATTTATTTATAGCCTGGAATGCACTTGATACACTCGGTCGTATTTATGTTGCCAAAGAAGGTATCAACGCTCAAATGAGTATTCCTGCAGAAAATTTTGAAGCTTTCCGAGAGACTTTAGAAGTTTATGATTTTATGAAAGGTATTCGTTTGAATGTGGCAGTTGAGCAGGATAATCACTCTTTTTTAAAATTAACAATAAAAGTTAGAAACAAAATTGTTGCCGATGGTTTGAATGACGAAACTTTTGATGTAACCAATAAAGGAGTTCACTTAAAAGCTCAAGAATTCAACAATATGTTGGAAGATCCAAACACGATTGTAGTAGATTTTAGAAATCATTATGAAAGTGAAGTTGGGCATTTTGAAGGAGCAATTACTCCGGATGTTGAAAATTTCAGAGAAAGTTTGCCGATTATTAACGAGCAATTACAGGATTTTAAAGAAGATAAAAACTTATTAATGTATTGCACCGGTGGAATCCGTTGTGAAAAAGCGAGTGCATATTTTAAGCATCAAGGTTTTAAAAATGTTTTCCAGTTAGAAGGCGGAATTATTGAATATACCCGTCAAATTAAAGAAGAAAATATTGAAAGTAAATTTATCGGGAAAAACTTCGTATTTGATCACCGTTTAGGCGAAAGAATTACAGACGATATCATTTCAAAATGCCACCAATGCGGAAAACCTTGCGATAATCATACAAACTGTGCAAATGATGCTTGTCACCTTTTGTTTATACAATGTGATGATTGTAAAGTTGCGATGGAAAATACTTGTTCAACAGAATGTTTAGACATCACGCATTTACCTGTTGAAGAACAATTGAGATTAAGAAAAGGCTTGCAAGTTGGAAATAAAGTATTCAGAAAGGGTAAATCTGATGCTTTAACATTTAAAAATTCTGGAGATTTATCAACTCAGACTTTAGCAAAGGCGGCAAAAACTGAAACAAAAGATATTCGTCAGAAAATTAAGATTAAGAAAGTTTTGGTTGGAAAAGTTGAACATTATTACACAAAATCTAAAATCGGACAGTTTCTAATTGAAAAAGAGCTTTCTGTTGGTGACAAAGTTTTAATTTCAGGATCTACTACAGGAGAACAAGAATTAACGATTACTGAGCTTCATGTAAACGGAAATACTGTTGAAACTGCAAATATCGGTGATCAAATTACATTTGAAATTCCTTTTAGAGTGCGTTTGTCAGATAAAATGTATAAAATTCTTTAGAATTAAACATATTTGGATAAAATAGATTTAAATTTATTCATCTAAAACTATAAAGTTGCGTTTCTCAGGAACGCAACTTTTTTTAAATTTGAAAATGAAGAAATCTGAAATCAGAAAATTGTATCTGCAAAAACGAAAAGCTTTATCATCCGATGAGATTTTTTCTCTTTCAGAAAATATTTTTAAAAATTTTATTGATTATTTCAAACCAATTTCCGGACAGAAAGTACATGTTTTCATTCCAATTGAGAAATTTAACGAAATACGAACACAGATTTTCATCGACTATTTTTTAAGTCGAAATATTCAGGTTTTTGTTCCTAAAATCGTCGATACAAAATTGATTTCGGTCGAAATTTTTACTGAATCAAAATTTGAAGTTAATAGTTGGGGTATTTCTGAGCCAATTTCTATTGAAGATTCCGAAATTTCAGACTTTGATTTTGTAATTACACCTTTGCTGTATTGTGATTCTAATGGAAATAGAGTAGGTTACGGGAAAGGTTTTTACGATCATTTTTTTGAAAATATTTCAAAAGAAACAAAAAAAATCGGAGTTAATTATTTTAACCCCGAAGCTATGGTTGAAGATGTTTGGAAAAATGACATTCCCTTAGATTATCTTGTTACGCCAACTGATGTGCTGTCTTTTTTAGGCTGAGAATAAATGCTGATAAAATAAAACTTAAACTCCTTTTTCTCCTTTGAAATCAATGTGTAACGTGCATTTCTTTCAAATGTTCCGATGGGTTTATTTTTACTGTCAAAATATTCTACGTTAAATTTAGCAAGATCCAAAGTATCCTGATTCTGTACTTCTTTGTACACTTGCAGATTGTTAACCTTGATTGTTTTTACTTTTAAGCTGTCTAATTCTCTAAATAAAGGTTTAAGCGTCAAACTATCGGGATTATGAAAATATCCCTGCATTTGAGAGTAAATTGTATTGTCAATCTCTGTGTTTTTATTTCCTGAAAGATAGAGCGTAGAAAGTTCAAGCAGTTGCTGTACTTTCTGGGTGGTAATATCTTTAATTACCTGAGCGCTGTCCATCTGCACAGCCGGATATGACTTTGTATTATTGCTGGTTCTTAATTTTTCAAGATCACTTACGGTTGGTTCTTCTTTCTTTACGCAAGAAGTAAATAAGCCCATCAATAGGATGAAAATCCATAGTTTATTTGCTGTTTTCATGGGTCGATATTTTGAATTTAATAGATACTATTTTGCCTTTTTCTTTTTTCATCTCAATTACATTAAGGTTTTTTAAGGCAGTAGTAGGTGTGGTTACTAGTGTTATGTATTTTTGTTTGTCGAGTGACTCTAAACCGTAAACATCGCTGTCATAAACCTGTGTAATAACAGCTTCATTACTGATAAGATTTTCTAATTGTTTTCTTTTTTGTTTGATTAACTCCTCAGAATTTTCTCCATTGATGTCTTTCATAGAGAAATAATAAAGCGCCATCTTATAATCATCAGGTTTTAGCTCAATGGTTTCTTGTTCAGGTGCATTTTCAAGAGTTCTGTTGACTTCAAGATTTTCATAAGTCGTAGAACTAATCTGCATTTTCAGCGTTTTGTCTTTAGTTTGGTATTTGAAACATTCACCTGGTTTTATTCTGTATAAAATAGGAGATTCGTTTTCTTTAATAACTTTTATTTCAATATCTCTTTGTACGCTTAGATTTCTATCAGCATCAGTAAAACAATACACGTAATTTTTTTGAAAAATTTCGTCTTTGAAACCTAAAAGTCCTAATAAGACCACAAAAATTGATGTTGCGGCAATCCAAGCGGTTCTTTGATAATTCTTTTTTACCAGTTTTATTTGTGATTTTTCAGTTATATCTGAATTTATTGTATTTTGTTCAATGTGTTGATTTTCAGTATTGATTTCTTGTAAAATAGTAGTTTCTTCTGCTTTAAACTCTGTTTTTTTAGGTTCTTCTTCAGTTTTAGGTAAGTTTAATGCGCTTGAAACTGTTTTTTCAAGTTCTTTCATTTCATCATCACTTAAATCTTTATCATCTGTCAATAATTCTCCTGCAAAAAGATGGCTCTTTTTAAAGTCGTACCAAGAGTTGTAACCCGTATAAATACTCAATAAATTAAGCATGTCAATACGTGGTAATTTTGAAACCGGAGAAGATTTAAAGTAAGTGTAAAAAGACTTTTCGCTGATGTTACCTTTAGCCTTTTTTCTAAGGTCTTCCTGAAAATAGATAATATCAATACCCTTCCATTTTGAAATTTCATCATAGGAAGGGTTATATTCTTTCAAATATTGAGCTTGAACGTCCTTTTTAAGTTGCTCAAAATGTAAGAGGTCTAGATCTGTCACTTTTTAAAAAAGTAGTTAAAATGTTGATTTTCAGTTTATCTTATTTGTAAAACTATTTTACAAAGTTATTACAATTATTTTTCATAAACAAATTTTACATCTGCTATACCTTTGTCTTGTTCAAATAACCGAACAGAGAAAAAGATTTAAAAAAACAATATTAACAAATTAAATTTAATTTATTATGAAAAAGTCATTATTCGTAGCTGCTATCGCTGCAATCTCTTTAGTTGCTTGTAAAAAAGGTGAAGCTACAACTTCAACTGATTCTGTAGAAGCTAACAAAGATTCAGTAGTTACTGCTATCGATTCTACTAAAGATGCTGCTGTAGATTCTATCAAAACTACTGCTGATGTTGCTGTTGATTCAGTAAAAGCTGACGCTAAAGTTGCTACTGAAGCTGCTAAAGGTGAAGCTAAGAAAGAAGAAGCTAAACACTAATCAGCTCCGACTTAAAATAAAAGAACCGTTTCACTCAGTGAGACGGTTTTTTTATGTCTTATAATTTTAAAGCTTAAGACTTTTTCTGTTTCAAAGTTTCGTAACAAGTAATTGCAACGGCATTACTCAAATTTAAAGAATCAATACTTCCGCTCATAGGAATTAAAGTATTTTGCCCTTTTCCATACCAGAAATCACTTAATCCAGAATGTTCTGTTCCAAATAAAACTGCTGAACGTTTCTTGAAATCCCTTTTGTATAAATCTTCGGAAGTTTCATCCATTATTGTTGTGTAGATATTGAAATCTTGTTTTTGTAAGAATTCATACACTTCATTATTTTCTCCCTGAAAAATTTCCATCCCAAAAAGACAGCCTACACTTGAACGAATAACATTTGGATTATAAAAATCGGTTTTTCCGTCCGCAACAATCAATGCGTCAATTCCAAATGCTTCACAGCTTCTCAAAATTGCACCCAAATTTCCTGGTTTTTCAACACCTTCTACAATAATGATCGTAGAATCTTTTTTAGGTTTAAAATCATTTAAATTTGATTCTTTAGCTTTGTAAATTCCGATGATTCCTTCAGAACTTCCACGATAAGCAATTTTTTCATACACTTTATCGGTTACAAAATGAGTTTTTTCAGTAGGAAGTTTTCCTTTGAAAATATTTTCACAGATAAAAAACTCAACTGGTTCGAAATCGTATTTCTGTGCTCTTTCGTTTTCTTGTTGTCCTTCAACAACAAAAACAACTGATTTTTTTCTAAATCGGTTGTCTGTAAGAAGTTTTGTAATGTGTTTTATCTTTTCGTTTTGGAAGCTCTCGATAATCATGATTAATGAATAATAAATGATAATTGATGCAAAAATAATTTTTAAAAATCATTTAACCATCATAAATCCTCATTTATACTGTTGATTAGACTTTGTGGAAGCTCTTTTTTGTTTTTAATTCCTAAAGATTTTAGTTTTTGGGTTTGAGAAATTAAGTTGTCGTTTCCAGTTGATAATTGCTTGAAAGCGTCATTATAAACATTTTTTGCCTGATCGATATTCTTGCCTACTTTCTCAAGATTTTCTATGAAACCTGCAAACTTGTCATACAGCTTTGCTCCACGATCTGCGATTTCCATAGAGTTTCTGTTTTGATACTCTCTTTTCCAAAGGTCAGCAATCAATTTTAAGGAAGTAATAAGATTGCTTGGATTTAAAAGTAAAATTCTTTTTTCATAAGCAAAATTCCAAAGATTTTGGTCGGCCTGCATTGCTGCAATATATGCTGGTTCGCTCGGAATAAACATCATTACGAAGTCCAATGATTTTCCATAATCGTCGTAAGCTTTTTGACTTAGTTGATTGATGTGAGTTTTGATAGAAGACAAATGTTGGTTCACTTTGATTTGGTAAATATCTGAATCTGTTTCGTCAACTAATTCTGTAAAAGCGGTAAGAGAAACTTTAGAATCAATAATCACATTTCTCTCGTCGGGATACTTTACAACGGCATCCGGACGCATTTTTTTACCCGAAAATTCTGAAAATAAAGCCTTGTTGTCTTCATCTTTAAGTTCATGCTCCAGAAAATATTCTCTTCCCTTTACCAGGCCAGATTTTTCCAGAATACTTTCCAGGATCATTTCTCCCCAATTCCCCTGAGTTTTACTTTCGCCTTTTAAAGCTCGGGTTAATTTTTTTGCGTCTTCAGAAATTTGTTGATTGAGTAAGGATAATTCTTTTACTTTTTCGCCCAATGAAAAACGTTCTTTGTTTTCCTTTTCGTAAACTTCGTTAACCTTGTTTTTTAAATCGGTTATTTTTTCCTGAAAAGGATCGAGGATGTTTTTTAAATTATTTTGATTAAGTGTTGTAAACTTTTCAGTTTTCTCCTCTAAAATTTTATTCGCTAAATTTTCAAATTGCAATTTCCCTTCTTCCTGAATTCTTTTTGTTTCTTCTTTCTGAGCTTTAAGAAAAGTATTTTCGGCAGAAACTTTTGCAAATTCTGCCTTTAAATCATTTAAAAGATCTGATTGTTGAAGATTGTTTTCTTTTTCATTTTTGATAATTTGATCTAATTCCCTAATTTTAGTGTTGGAATTCTCTAAATCTGCATTTGATTTAATATGGGAATTATTTATTTCATCATAAGAGTTTCTTGAAATCATCGTAGATTTCAAAACAAAGTAAATAATAATAGCTCCGACAATTCCTCCGGCAAAACATCCGATGATAAGATAAGTGATTTCCATTTTTCAAAATTACAAAACAATAAAATAGCTTCTTTGAGGAAAACCTTAATGTTGATAAATTAAGTTGTCTTCGTTTGTTCTAAAATCTCAATATTTTTCACAACATCATTGCTTTCGCATTTCTTTAATTCTTTTGCTAAAGATGATGAAAGTAATTTCGGATTTAAAATCTGTGAAGCAACTTTCGCTGCTGCGTAATCTACAATATGGATAACCGAATCTTTCAGAAAATTTGGAGTATTTGAAGAAATTACTGCGGTTGCCCAGGAAGTATCTCTAGCTTTTGAAATGGCAAAATCTAAAACTGCATTGTCTTTTCCGTTTGAAAGTTTGTCGATGAGATTGACGGGATAGCAGATTTTATTTAAAGAATCCTGAACATTTTGATTAATCGAAGAAATCACAGAATTGATTCTTTCAAAATCGGTTTTCAGCGGATTGATTTTTCGGTAAGGCATAATCGATGCAGCGGAAATTCCCAAATCTAAATTGATGTGAGCATTTATTCCCAAAAAGATGTGCTGAAGAATTAAAAGGTCTTTGTTTTTTGTTGCCTCAAAAGCTAAATACCACGAATTGCTGCATTTTCTACCTTTAGAATAATTTTCCCACGCGTCAAGATAACGACTTGCAAAAGCAACATCCATCATTGTCATTCTCGGATTGTCTTCAAATTTTTTCTGCTGAATTCCTTTCAAAACCTGAGCAGTCATAATTCTGTAAGTACACGCAAAATATCCAACCGGACTTTGGTTTGTTTTGCTCCAGAGAATAATTTCATCTAATTTTTTCAGAACTTCTTCGATGGTTTTCATGATGGTTTAGTTTTATTTAAAGATAAGAAAAAACCTCAAAGATTTGCGAAATTGAATTTTCAGTTATTTTTGTAAAATGTAAATTTTATTTTGTTGTCTTTAATATCTAAAACTCCAGATGTGGGATTTTGAAAATAAATTTTTTGATGATTTTCTGATTCTTTTAAAATCTGTGGTGAGTCGTTTAAAATTAATCCATCCAATGTTTGAACCGTTTTAAACTTATTGTTTTTAATCTCAGAAATGGTAAGTGATTCGTCCGTAATGTCTTTTATCACTGAATAGAGTTTGTCTTTGTAGGAAAAACTTGTAAGAATAATCACTCCGGTAGAATCTGCAATTCTTGTTGTTCCTAAATCGGTTTCAGCTTCGTATTCTCTAGTTAGTATTTCAGGATGAAAGAGTGGTAATTTTGATGTAAGTTCTAATTTTTCAGGATTTGTTATTTCTAAAACAGAAGAACTTTCATATAAATGAGCCAAAGTATTAGAAATATAATATTTGCCATTGATTTTATTTACTGAAACGGCACAAGTAGAACGTGCATGGCAAATTTCTCCATTGTGTTTATTTTTAAAATAAATGGTTCCGCCCCATTCTCCAGAACAACTATTCCATACTTCATATTTTTCATCTTGAAAAAGTAAGCCGTAAGGTTTCCAGCTTTTTATTTGTTTTAATTCTTGGACAATATTTTTATCAACAGTTTCTGTTGTATATTCAAAAACTTTTGGTTCTTGCTCTTTCTTGCAATTAATTAAAACTAACAGAAAAAGTAAGATGCTGTAAGATTTCATAAACAAAAGGTTTAAGGATTTTCTTTCGCAATCTCGTCATGATGTTTCAAATACAAAGGCAAAGCTGCAGAACCATACCAAGAAAATATTTCATAATTGAAAATTCCGGCAGCAACAGCGGGGTCGGTTTTCACCCAAGACTCGGCTTCTTCTTTTGATTTTGTGTTAAAAATAAACATTCCACGATAGTTTTCTTTATTCTTTTCCAAGAACGGACCGGCAACTGTGATTTTTCCTTCTTTGGCAAGCTTTCCGATGTTTTCCATGTGACCTTTCATCAGTTCGGCTTTTTTATCTTTATCATCAATTTTTGCAGTTCCGGTGGTGAGCATTACAATTGTGTAGCCTTTCATTCCGTATTTGTCTGCACCTAAAGAATCTGCCAATTTTTGATTAAATGTAATCTTAGAATTTGAAGAAACACCATCTTTTCCAGATTTGCCATTTTGTGCTTTTGTCTGAATCGAGCAGGAAACTAAAGTGAAGATAATTCCGCTAAGTAGAAATAAATTTTTCATCATCTTGAAGTTTTATAATAAGTTTATTAGCAACTATAAATGTCGGAAGTTTTAGCTAATTGTAGAATAAATAATTTTCAGTTTATGCCATTTACCATTTTTAAATTCAAAAATGGCAGTTTCACTATACGCACTCAAGTATCCTGAATACATGTAATAGGAAAAAATAACTCTGTTTTTATCTTTTAAAAATATTGGCTTATTGATATGTAATATTGGAGTGTATTTTTTGATGTAATTCTGATATTCGCTAGATGCTTCATGTGAGATATATTCCTTTGCTTTTGAAATGCTTATTTTTCTTAAAGAGTCTGTTTTTTTATCTTGCCAATCACTAAATTTATTATTTTCTTTTCTCAAGGAATCAGAATTGATGATTTTTTGCGTGAAGTTTTTTCTGTTAAGAGAATATTCTTTCTTATCAGTAATTTGTTGTTTCAGAAAAATTAAATCTTCATTGGTAAATAAAGAATCCTGTTGAGTTTTTGTGATAATCCATCTCTCAGGTTTTAATAGAATTGAATTTTTTTCAAGTTTGTTACCATAAAATTTTGTGCTCTTTACAAATGAAGGTAAATCATTTTTGTGATCTAAGTTTTCAATGAAAAACTGAGTAAAATTATTTATTTGTTCTTCATTGAAAACATCGATATTCTCAAATTCATTATGATAATTACCTCTTTTATTACAAGAAAAAAGAAGCAATATTATGATAACAAAATGTTTAATTCGCATTTGATTTTAAGATGAAAGTTAATCTTTAATTCTCAAAAACTCCTTTGCTAATTCAATCATTTTTGGATCGCCTGTATATTTCCCGTGTTCGTCTGATAGTTTTACTGTAGGAATCCATTCTTTGTTTGTGGCTTGTACACCGATTAATTTCATCACGATATTCATTGGTTTTAAACCGACATCGTTGGTCAGATTAGTTCCTATTCCGAAAGAAACTCCTATTTTTCCTTTGCAGTAATTGGTAATTTCTTCGACTTTTTCAAGATTCAGATTATCTGAGAAAATAATATATTTAAATAAAGGATTAATTCCGTGACGCTGATAATGCGCAATGGTTTTGTCTGCAAATTCTAATGGGTCACCGCTGTCATGACGAACTCCATCAAAAAGTTTTGCGAATTTTTTGTCAAATTGCTGGAAGAAAACATCTGTTGTATAGGTGTCAGAAAGTGCAACTCCCAAATCACCTCGATAAACATCAACCCAATGTTCAAGGGCTAATTCGTTTGCCATTTTAAATCCAAACTCTGCTCCATGAAACATAAACCATTCGTGAGCATGGGTTCCGATTGGTTTTACATTATATTTCATCGCAAAATGTACGTTAGAACTTCCAATAAACGTAGAATCTTTTTTCTGTGTTAAAGCTTCCATTACAAGATTTTGTACTTTGTGAGAATGTCTTCTTCGTGTTCCGAATTCTGCGAAAGTAACGCCAAGTTTATTTAAAGAATCTGCTTTTTCAAGAGTTTTATTCATTACGACTTCGTTGGAATCTCTTTCCATGTGATTCATTTCGTAGTGAAGTTCGCTGATTAAGGCTAATAAAGGAACTTCCCAAAGAATTGTTCTGTACCAAAGCCCTTCAACAGTAACCGATAAATCATTTCCTGTTTGTACAATTTTTACTTCTGACGGATCGTAATGATAACCTTCAAGAAAATCTAAATACGGCAAATCTAAATACGGACAGGTTTTAGCTAAAAACTTTTTCTCGTCTTTTGTGAGCTTAAGTTCTGCCATTTTGTTGACGATTTCTTTTAAAGAATGGTCGAAACCTTCAGGAAAATGATGTTTTCCACGATTGATAAATTCGTATTTTACAATTTGACTTGGAAACAATTTGACCACCGCATTTTGCATGGTGATTTTATAGAAATCGTTGTCGAGAATAGAGTTTAAATGTATATTTTGCATATTGTGTAATTTTAACACAAATTTAGTTATTTAAAAATAAAAATCGTCTAAATGTAAGACGATTTTTTCTAATATAAGTTTGGTTTTTGTCCAGTTTACTTTCCTAAGTACGAATTGTACATCCAAACTTCTTTTTCCTGTTCGGTAATGTAATCGCTCATTTGTGAATTTGTTCCTTCATCTCCGGCTTTTTCCGTGATGTCTAAAAGCTCTCTTTGTAAATCGATGACAATCTTGAAAGAATTTAGAATAATTTCGACGCTTTTATTTCCGTCGCTTACTTCTTTGCTTTCTTTAATTGTAGAAACCGTTAAATAATCTGAGTAATTATGAGCCGGAGTTGCGCCAAGTGTAAGAATTCTTTCTGCGATTTCGTCAATTTTTAAAACTAAACTGTTGTAAAGTTCTTCAAATTTTGGGTGTAATGTGAAAAATTGTTCTCCTTTAATATTCCAGTGTGAACCTCTTGTGTTTTGATAAAAAACGGAGTAGTTGGCTAAAAGTACATTCAGCTTCTCTGAAATGTTTTTGCAATCGGATTCTTCAAGACCGATAATGTTGGCATTTTTCATAAGTTTATTTATTTGTGATTTTAGAAGGAAATATTGTGCCATAAAACTGATTAATCTGATAGAAGTTGACTATGGCAAGTTTTTAAAAATTGTCTGAATAAGATTTCTTATTATTGTGAAAAAATATACAGAAAGCAATGTTTAAGTACAAAGTTTTAGCGGTCTTAATAGTAATCATTTATTTTATACAGCCATTTTTCTTTTCAAATGGCGGGATTGGAGCAGATAGTCTTTCTTATTTTGGAATTGCTGTTGATTTGCCGCATCCTGAAACCAATCTTTTTCCTTTGGGTTATCCTGTGATGTTGAGAATGATTTATAATCTTGTAGGCGATTGGTGTTGGACGGCCAGAATTCTGAGTCTGCTTTTTATGATCATTATTTTAAGCTTTTCATATTTTAAAAAGTTTTATTTCAGAGAAACTGTCTTATTATTCACAGGAAAAACCTGCTTTTTTGTCTTTACTCAGGCAATGTCTGAAGAGCCTTTTATTTTCTTCTTATATTTTCTTTTCTATTTTTTATATCAATTGTTTTCTGAAGAAAAAAAAGATTATAAAAATGCAATTTATGCTTCCGTAATGTTGATTTGTATGTTTCTGGTAAGGTATTCCGGTATCTATATATATGCATCAATATTGGTTTTCTTTTTATTGTTGTTTTTTAAGCTGAAAATTAAACTGTATTTCAAGCCTTTTACGTTGTTTGTTTTTTTGTCTGGATTGGGAATTGGTTCTTATTTATTATTTAATTATTTGCATTTCGGAAGTTTTACCGGTGAAAATTTACGTGGTGCTCCGATGGGAAGATCTCCAATATTTATATTGAGAAGTATTTTAGGTGTGACAAATGTTGTCGATCCTTTTATTGGGATAAAACCGGCATCTAATAGTTTTTTAAGTATAACATTTCAATTTTTTGTTTTTTTAATAGATGTTTGTCTATTTATTTATATGCTGAAATTTCTTAAAAAGGCTAAAAATGATTCAAATTATTACTTTCATATATTTTTGTGGATTATAACGTTTGTATATTCGATAGCTTTATTTGTTTCTGGTTGGTTTCAACAGATAGAGGAGATGAATGTGAGAATGTTGGCCGCCGCAAATGTTGCAATCTTTTTCTCGTTTCTTATTTTATATTTTAAATATTCAATATCCGATAAATGGATTTGGAGAATTGGATGTTTCTTCTTTGCTTTTCTTACAGTTTATAATTTAAAAGATCCGAGTAATTTCCTGAAAAATAAAAATAAAATCGAGCCTCAGATGTCACGTTTTGTTGGTAAGAAGTATTTGTTTAATGACGAAAAAAATAAAGTTACAACCACAAATTATCATATTCCTGTTATTAATAAATCTTTCAATTATATCCACACCAATAAGCAAATAGGAAGCATTAAAGAAAATATTATTGGGTCTTTAAATCCTAAAATAAAATGGTTGATGCAGGACACTATAAAAGATAAGTCTAAAGTTTTATATACTTCAGAAATAAATTTTTCGACACAATAGATTCTTTAGATTATCATGAAATGACAACGTAAGTTTCTGTTAATTAATTTTTAAGAATATAAATAATTTATTCGCAACTACTTGTAGATTAAAAAATTATTACTACTTTTGCACCCTAAAATAAAAGCAATTAAATGCCTACTATTCAACAATTAGTTAGAAAAGGAAGAGTCGCACTTACCAAGAAGAGTAAATCGGCTGCACTTGATTCTTGTCCACAAAGACGAGGTGTATGTACGAGAGTATATACTACCACACCTAAGAAACCTAACTCTGCACTTAGAAAAGTTGCAAGGGTAAGACTTTCAAACGGTAAAGAAGTTAACGCCTATATCCCAGGTGAAGGACATAATCTTCAAGAGCACTCGATAGTATTGGTACGCGGGGGGAGAGTAAAAGATTTACCAGGAGTAAGATACCACATCGTAAGAGGTGCGTTGGATACTGCTGGAGTAAGCGGAAGAACTCAAAGAAGATCTAAGTACGGAGCTAAGAGACCTAAGCCAGGTCAAGCTGCAGCTGCACCGGCTAAAGGAAAGAAAAAATAATCATTAAATAAGGTACAGAAACAATGAGAAAGACAAAAGCGAAAAAAAGACCGTTGTTACCAGATCCAAAGTTTAATGATCAATTGGTAACTAGATTTGTAAACAACTTGATGCTTGACGGTAAGAAGTCAATCGCATTCAAAATATTCTATGATGCTTTAGAGATCGTAGAAACTAAAAAAGGAGAAACTGAAAAGACTGCACTAGAAATCTGGAAAGATGCATTAACTAACGTTATGCCTCACGTAGAAGTACGTTCTAGAAGAGTAGGTGGAGCTAACTTTCAGATTCCTATGCCAATCAGAGCTGACAGAAAAATTTCTATGGCAATGAAATGGTTGATCCTTTACTCTAAAAAGAGAAATGATAAGTCAATGGCTTTGAAATTGGCTAACGAAGTTGTAGCTGCTTCAAGAGAAGAAGGTGCTGCTTATAAGAAAAAATCTGATACTCACAAAATGGCGGAAGCTAACAAAGCTTTCTCACACTTTAAATTCTAATCTGAAATGAGTAGAGATCTTAAATTTACAAGAAATATTGGTATTGCTGCGCACATTGATGCGGGAAAAACTACCACTACAGAAAGAATTTTATTTTATACAGGTGTAAACCACAAAATTGGTGAAGTTCACGATGGTGCTTCTACAATGGACTGGATGGAGCAGGAAGCTGAAAGAGGTATTACTATTACTTCTGCTGCAACTACTTGTTCTTGGAATTTCCCAACAGACCAAGGTAAGCCATTAGCTGATACTAAACCTTACCACTTCAACATCATTGATACACCGGGACACGTTGACTTCACAGTAGAAGTAAACAGATCTTTAAGAGTATTGGATGGATTGGTATTCTTATTCTCTGCAGTAGATGGAGTAGAGCCTCAGTCTGAAACAAACTGGAGACTTGCCGACAACTACAAAGTTGCAAGAATGGGATTTGTAAACAAAATGGACAGACAAGGTGCTGACTTCCTTAACGTGGTAAACCAGGTTAAGACAATGTTAGGATCAAATGCAGTTCCAATCGTTTTACCAATCGGTGCTGAAGAAGATTTCAAAGGTGTTGTTGACTTGATTAAAAACAGAGCGATCATCTGGGATGAAGCTGGACAAGGTGCTACTTTCGAGGTAGTTCCAATTCCGGAAGATATGAAGGATGAAGTTCTTGAATACAGAGAGAAATTAGTAGAAGCTGTTTCTGAATATGACGAAACTTTGATGGAGAAATTCTTCGAAGATCCGGATTCAATTACAGAAGAAGAAATCAATGCTGCATTGAGAGCTGCTACTATCGATTTGTCTATTATCCCAATGACTTGTGGTTCTTCATTTAAGAATAAAGGAGTACAGTTTATGTTGGATGCAGTATGTAAATACCTGCCTTCTCCATTGGATAAAGATGATATTAAAGGTACTGACCCAAGAACTGACGCTGAAATTTTCAGAAAACCAGACGTAAAAGAGCCTTTCTCGGCTTTAGCATTTAAGATTGCTACCGATCCTTTCGTAGGAAGATTAGCATTCTTCAGAGCATACTCTGGAAGACTAGATGCTGGTTCTTATATCTTGAATACGCGTTCAGGAGATAAAGAAAGAATCTCAAGAATCTATCAGATGCACGCTAACAAGCAAAACCCTGTAGAATATATTGAAGCAGGAGATATTGGTGCAGCGGTAGGTTTCAAATCTATCAAAACTGGTGATACAATGTGTGACGAGAAAAACCCAATCGTTCTAGAATCGATGGTTTTCCCTGATCCGGTAATTGGTATCGCTGTTGAGCCTAAAACTAAAGCTGACCAGGATAAAATGGGTAACGCTCTAGCTAAATTGGCTGAAGAAGATCCTACTTTCACAGTGAGAACTGATGAAGCTTCTGGACAAACGATCATTTCTGGTATGGGTGAGCTTCACTTGGATATCATTGTTGACCGTATGAGAAGAGAATTCAAAGTTGAAGTTAACCAAGGACAGCCTCAGGTAGAATACAAAGAAAATCTTACAAAAGTTGCCAGCCATAGAGAAGTTTACAAAAAACAATCTGGTGGTAAAGGTAAATTTGCTGATATCGTATTTGATCTTGGACCAGCTGACGAAGGTAAAATTGGTTTAGAATTCATCAATGAGATCAAAGGTGGTAACGTTCCTAGAGAATTTGTTCCTGCAATTGAAAAAGGCTTTAAAGCTGCAATGAAAAACGGTCCTTTGGCTGGTTTCGAAGTTGAAGGTATTAAAGTTACTCTTAAAGACGGATCTTTCCACGCAGTGGATTCTGATGCACTTTCTTTCGAATTAGCTGCAAAATTAGGATTCAAAGAAGCGGGACGTGCTGCTAAGCCAGTAATTATGGAGCCTATTATGAAATTGGAGGTTGTAACTCCGGAAGAGTATATGGGTAACATCATTGGTGACCTTAACAAGAGAAGAGGTACAATCAGTGGACAAGAAGAAAAGAACGGTGCAGTTGTTATCAAAGGTTCAGTTCCATTGTCTGAAATGTTTGGATATGTAACTACTCTAAGAACACTTTCATCAGGAAGAGCTACTTCTTCTATGGAATTAGAGAAGTACCAAGCGACTCCTCAAAACGTTGCTGAAGATATCATTGCTAAAGCAAAAGGTTAATTTTTAAAGTACAAGAAATGTCACAAAGAATCAGAATAAAATTAAAATCTTATGATTACAACTTGGTAGACAAGTCTGCTGAGAAGATCGTAAAAACGGTAAAGGCTACTGGTGCTGTTGTAAACGGACCAATTCCATTACCTACGAACAAGAGAATCTTCACAGTGTTGAGATCTCCGCACGTAAACAAGAAAGCTAGAGAGCAGTTCCAATTATCAGCTCACAAGAGATTGATGGATATCTACTCTTCTTCTTCTAAAACTGTTGATGCTCTAATGAAATTAGAACTTCCTTCAGGAGTTGACGTTGAAATTAAGGTGTGATAATTAAGCCTTTTGGCTTATCATATTGATATAAATCCCTTTTCGAAAGAAGAGGGATTTTTTGTTTTTAAATTGATTATGCTACATTGAATACTATTATGTATTGCAAGGTTCTATTTAATTTGTATATTTGCTTAAAATTAACAAAATGAAAATAGTATTATTATTTTTGATAACATTTAGCTTATCATTGAGTGCTCAAACACATCGTTTTATTTATGAATATCAATTTAAGATGGATTCCACATCAGCAGAAGCAAGAAAATCAAGTATGGTTTTAGATGTAAATCCAGAAGATGTTAAATTTTATAACTATGATTTTATTGTTGCCGATTCTGCCAATAAAACGAAAGGTCAGAACAATATCATTTGGGATGATACTCCGGTTGTAATTCGAAAGAAAAATTCAAGTGTGAATTCCAATTATATCCATGTACAAAACATGTTTATTGTAGATACAGAAGACAAAGTTAATTGGAAACTTTCAAATGAGACTAAAAGTGTGGCAGGTTATCAATTACAAAAAGCAACAACAAATTTTGGCGGTAGAAACTGGACGGCTTGGTTCACAAAAGATATTGCTCTCAGCGAAGGTCCATATAAATTTAACGGTTTGCCAGGAATGATTTTTGAAATTTCTGATGATAAAAATAATTTTAAATTTTCTTTAGTCAAAAGCTATAAACTTGCTAAAACTTATGAAACTATAGGAATTATAGAAAACTTTGCCGGACAAAAACCTGTTAAAATCAACGAAGCAAAACTCAAAAAAATGATGCTTGATAATTATAATGATCCTCTTCATGAGTTTAAAGAGCATTATAAAAATAATACAGATCCTAATGCAAGATTTATGGTTATGGGAATAGAAGTGAAAAGTCCAGAGCAAATTAAAGAGTTATCGGACAGGATGCAGATAAATATTCGCAAAAATAATAATCCAATAGAACTTGATAAAGCAATTCATTATCCGATGAGATAAACTTACTGAATCCCTTTTCAATAAAAGAGGGATTTTTTATTTTAAATTGAATTAATTAAAATACAATCCCAGTTAATTCAAATAGTATTGATAAATTTGATTAAAATTTAGAAATGAAAAAACTGATTCTGCTATTATTTCCTTTACTCTTTTCGGCACAGACGCACCGTTTTATTTATCAGTTTCACTATAAATTAGATTCAACAGCAATAGAATTAGCTGCCGAAAATATGATTTTGGACATCAATCCTGATGATGTTAAATTTTACCCATATTCGTATGCCGAAACCGATTCTTTAAATATTATTCGTGGTCAGAGAAGGTCAAGATGGGATGATCATCTTCCTGCGATTATCAGAAAAAAAGATTCTTTTGAAAATACTTCTTTGATTTTGCTGAATGATCTATTTTCTTTAAAATCTACAGACAAAATGAATTGGAAACTTCTAAATGATACAAAAGTTGAAGGACAATACAAATTACAAAAAGCAACTACAACCTTCGGTGGAAGAAATTGGATTGCCTGGTTTTCTACAGATGTTAATTTGAGTGAAGGTCCATATAAATTTAGAGGACTTCCCGGATTGATTTTCGAGATTGAAGATGATAAGAAAAACTTCATTTTTAAACTCTCAAAAAGCATGAAATTCCCTAAAACCTATGAAGCTAAATTCCTTGATAGTTTTATCGGGAAAAAACCGATTCCTGTCTCTGAAAAAATCATTGCTAAAAAGCAACTAGAACTTTATAACAATCCCTTGCAGGATATTGCAGAATCATTCAAGTCTAATACCAATTCTGAAAACACATTTTATGTAATGGGTGTGCAGATAAAAAGTTTAGATCAAATAAAAGGAATGTCTGATGAGAGAAGAAAAACGATGCTCAAAGAAAATAATCCTATAGAAATTGATAAAGTAGTAAAATATCCCGTCAAATAATATTATAAAATCTGCTCAAAAAGATTTTTATAATCATTTTCATACTTTTTGCGGAGACGGTGTTTCGCTTTTTTTACCGCATCCAAAGTAACGCCCAAAAGACGCGATATTTCCGTGTTATTCATATTCAGTTTGGTAAGAATAATGATTCGCATATTAGAATCGGTTAGATCAGGATATTGATCTGTGAGCTCTTTATATTGCGACGGATACCGTTGAATAAATGCATTTCTGAAATTCTTCCAGTTTTCATCGGTCATCAAATGAGATTCCAATAGTTTTTGCAGCTCACCAGATTTTTCTTCAAGCTCAGAAAAAGATGAGTTTTTTACTTTTTCCATCTCTTTTTCGAGTACTTCGATTTGCTTATTTTTTTCAGCAAGATAAACCTGATAAGAATGAATGGTTTTGTGAGTGGTATTGAGCTTATTTTCTGATTTTATTTTATCTATTAAAAGGTTCAAAACTTTTGCCTCATACTCGCTTTTTTTACTTTTCATCTTGTGACGGTAAGTGCGAATAATAGAAATAATGATTAAAACAAGCAGAAAACAGACAACAATCGCTGCCATTTTCATGTAAGATTCTTTCTCCTGTTTTGCCTGTTCCATCTGAATTTTTAACTGCAGCTGATTTTTTTGAGATTCCCAACCAACTTTTAGAACGGTTTCTTTCCCGTCGTAATCTTTAAGAGAATCTTTTAGCTTTTCTAGTCTGCGTCTTGCCTGAAGCTCTGTTTTGTCATCACCTTTAATTTCGGCAATTTTTAAAATCATTTCATTGATACCATATTCCGCACTTCTGAAATAAGATTTAGACTGAGAATAATTTTTAGCTTTTTCAAGATACTTTTCGGCATTGTTGACGTCGCCTTTTTCAAAATAAATTTTACTCAAAACCGTCAAAGCATACATTGTATTTTGATTGTTTTTATTCTTCTCCGAAATCTCAATATCTTTTTCTACAAGTGAGATTGCTTTGTCGTAGTTTTTCTTTTTAAGTTCGATTTCAGCTAAACTCCCCAATGCTTTTGCATACCGAACTTCATCTCCACTTTTCCGAGCAATTTTTAAAGTTTGTTCGAAATAATTTTTCGCTTCTGATAATTTATTCGTTTTTGCGCTGCAATGTCCTAAAGTATTTAGAATACTTGCCAATTCGCTGCTGTTTGGCTCTGCATATTTTTTGGCTTTCTTCAGGTATTCTTCAGCTTTTGAAAATTCATCTGTTGTTGTCAGAAAATAGGCAATCTTCTTATAGGTTTCACTTATCTGAATTACATCTTCATCTTCAGTTTTGTCTAAATTTTCAATGCAAAACATGAAAAGAGGAAATGACTTTTCATATTTCCGATAAGTATAAAAATAGAAAGCGTAATGCAATGAAGCCCAAATTTCAAGGTCAATTCTTTTTTCAGCTCGGGAATCTGCAATCGCTTTTTCAAAAAGACGATTGGAGGTGAAATTGAGTTGATCTCTTTTTTCGGCGATTTTTAATGCTGAAAAAACATTGATGACGATCTCTTTAACTTTTGGGTTTTCCAAAGAGTTTTTTCGGGTGTATTCATCAATAAAATCGGTGAAATCCTTTGTTGTTTTATTTTTAAAATCAGGATATTGATGGGCAATCTCATCAATTACTTTTTTATCAGACGAAGAATGATTTGATGTAAAGAAAATCTGTGCACAAAAAAATGCATTAAAGAAAATGAGAATTAAAAATGATAAAAATTTTACCATAGATTTTCAATATTCAAATCTGTTTTTTAAATCTTTATGTTAATTTTAAAATAGACGTATTAACTAAAAGTGCTTAGAAAGATTTAAATGCAAGTTTCTGATAATTAGTTTATTTTAAAATGTCCACCTTATTGTCCACCCCAGTTTTTTTGTATTTTTATAATATACCTATATTTTTGGAGAGTCTTAAACATAATGAGACAATCTTTAAAACATTAAATGTAATAAATGATTTTTTAAAGAAAAAATTTAAGGAAACGAAATGTCTAGTAATCGATAAAAACTAATAACCATATTTTTTATTTTAAACATAGAGTTTCTGAATGATGAAAAGTTATTATGAACACTTATCTTAATGGTAAGTGTTTTTTTGTAATTTTAATTAAAAATAAATGTCGACATCAGATAAAAGTGTTTTTGAAAAATTTGCCAATTGGGCGACGAAATTTACGGGCAGTTCGTATGCTTTTATAGGAGCGGTTGCTATCGTTGTAATTTGGGCAGTTTCCGGACCGGTTTTTAATTATTCTGAAACTTGGCAATTGGTCATCAATACTGGAACAACTATTATTACTTTTCTAATGGTTTTCCTCATTCAAAAATCTCAGAATAAAGACTCAAAAGCGATTCAGATAAAATTAAATGAATTAATTGCCGCTAATGAAAAAGCAAGCAACCGAATTGTTGACATCGAAGATCTCACCGAAAAAGAACTCGACCAATTACATTGCTATTACGAAAAACTTGCTGACTTTGCTGAAGATGATACGGATATTCACACTTCACATTCTATTGATGCAGCCAAAAGAAATCAAGATTATAAGCATCATTTTTTTAAGAGGAAGCATGAGGAATGGCTTCTGAAACAGCAATCTAAAAACCAATAAAGATTAAATTTGTCACTTTTGGGTGTGTTTTTATTGATTGAAGTAGTTTGAATTGACTTTTTCACATTATTTTTGTGATTAAAGTTTTTTACGATGAAATTTTTATTTTCAATTTTGATATTTTGTTCGGTTTTATTTTCAGCACAACCCAAAATTTTGGGCGATTTTTCGATGAAACCATCTTCCTATTCTGCAAAGGTTTTTGAAAAGAGCAAGTTTAATATTTATTATCAATTTAAGTTTTTAAAAGACATCAAGTTGTCTCAAAATCCAAGAGAGGGATTGTGTGTGTTACAAATCGGTGAAAGCTATTCAAAATTCAGCGATATTAAAACACTGAAGATAGATTCTTTGTCTGAGAATTTTTCTGATCGAGATACTAACGGAGCGAAGGAAATGAATCAGCTTTTGATGCATAAACCTTTATGGGAAATTGAAAGTTTAAAATCTGTTGTCGAGAGGAAGATTATTTACCAAAGAAGATATAAAACAAAATACGAATATGAAGAACTGCAGCCGGAATTCAAATGGCAACTTCATAACGAATCAAAAAAAATTCTTGACTATCAATGTAGGAAAGCAACCGTAAAATACAGAGGAAGAGAATTTACAGCGTGGTACACATCAGAAATTCCTGTAAACAATGGCCCGTTTGTTTTTGAAGGATTACCGGGTTTGATTTTGGAACTGGAAGATTCAGAAAACAAATATCATTTTACAGCATTTGCAATTGATAAAAAGCCAATGGATATTTATTTAAGAAACGACAAAGAAATCCTAAAAATTAACCGTACAAAATTTAGAGAAGTTGAAAAAACGTATCATGACAATCCGGGAGCTTTTCACGGTAAAGCTTTAAATGCAGATGGCTCAACAATGGTTGTTAAATCTAAACCTTTGCTTTATGATCCTTTTGAAGTAGAATAAAAAAACAAAGCCTTACAAAATTTTGTAAGGCTTTGTTTTTAAATTATCTCTTCATGAAATAATCAAAATAACTACAGCTTCCCAAAAGTTCTCTCGCAGTTTCTGTATTTGAAAACTGAGATTTCAATTGTGTAAAGTAGGTTCTGTATTTTTGATTTTTCAGATCGCCCATCTGTTTTTCATAGCTGTCATTTTTCTCAGACCATTTTGGATCAGAATAATCAATATTGGCTTGATGTTTCGCTTCGTACTGGTAATATTTTCCCTGTTCTGCACTTGCCATTTGAAATAAAACTCTCGCTTTTTGTTCTCTGTCGGTCGATAAATCAAATGCTTTTTTGTAATAATTAATTGCTAAATCAAAATTATCTGGCTCTATGAAAGTAGTATTGGTGAAATCTTTATAATAATACTGAAAAGGATTTTGTCTTTCCGTTGCCCAGAAATCATATTTTCCGCCGTTGCTGTTGTCAACATCCATCACGAAAAGCTGTCTGTAATAACCGAGAATTGAAGTGTTGTACAAAACATTTCCAATAAGTTGGTTGGCTTGAACTGCTTTTGCATCTTTTCCGGTTCCTATTTTTCTAAGCTGAACCAATGCATCTGCTAATTCCAGCTTATTCATTTTGGTTTTAATAAAAGGAAATTGAGTGTAATCCTCGGCTTTCATACTTTCCGCATCAGAACCTTGGAAGCTTTCCCAATTGTTATGTCCGAAAACGAGATTCGGAATATTGTTGTAACCATCATAATTTTCACCATTGTAAACTAGTTTTTCATATTTTCCGGTTTCAGAATTATAAGTTTCATAGTTCTCTCTAGGAATTCCTGAGAATTTCAGCGCTTTCTGATAATAAGATTTAGCTTTATCAAAATCAGCCAGCCTCATCGCTCTGTCACCATAAATATCGGCAAAGAATGCATCAATATTTCCTACGTTATCAAGATTTTTAGCAATAATCTGCTGTTCGAATTGGGTTTTATTCGGTTTTCTGTAAAACTCTTCTACACTTTTTACAAGACTTGAATTAGGATTGTATTGTAAGTCAGAAAGTTTATTATTCATCAAGAAAGATTTTCCGTCTTCACCTTGAAGGAAATAACGGTTTGCCAAAACATCTTTCAGAAATTCTGCGGTTGAAGGGGCTTCACCAAAATAATCGTAATTATCATATTCAATCAGTACGCTGTCTCTTTTTTGTTTTTTCGCAACAAAATATTCAGGATAATCTTTCATTAAATGGCCTTCATAATCCGCATCGATTTTTGGTTGTGAAACGATATCATTCAATACTTTCATTCGCTTGATTTCTTCAAGATATTCAGGATTATTCGTTTTAATATCTGCTAAAATATCACTGCTATCTTCGTAATCTTTTTTAAGGAATTTTAAATACGCATCTGCAATCTGCCAATATTCATCTTTAGATTTCTCTTTCGTTTTAGCCGTGAATTTTTCAAGATCATCGATGAAATCTTTCTGATTTTGATCTTCAGACCAGTAATAAGAATTATTTTTTACAAAAGTTGGGATCCTGTCTGGGTTTTCAAACAGTTCATCATTGCTTTGTTCAGATTTAGAATCCGTTTTTTCAGATTTTTTTCCGCCAAAAAGGTTTTTAAAGAAAAGAACAATTTTCTGCCAGAAACTCAATTCCTTTTTCTTGACTTCTGTTTTTGTAGTGGTAGAATTATTGTCTTTTTTATCTAAATTTTTACTTGAATCTTTCGAAGAGTAATAGTAAGTAGGAAGATAATTTCTTTCGAGTTCATTGATGCTTCTTGCAGCCATTACTTTTAGAATTTCGGAGTCTGGATCTATGTCGTACATCTTTTCCATCATGGGAATCGGATTGGTAAAATCTTCATATCCCAACAGAAAATACGCCATATTTTTCTCCTCGCTCGTTCCCGCTCTTTTCATAATATTGTTAAAAGAAGCAGAATCTGAAAGCTTCATCGAAACAAAAGAAGATTCTTTACGGCTTTTGGAGTTCATAAAAACCTGAAAAAAATTCCAGTTGGCTTCATTTCCCAACTGAAGTCCTCTCTGAGCTCCTGCTAATTGATCGAGCGCCATATAATAAGGAGCGCCTTTCAATTTTATAGGTTGTACATATTTTTTGAAAGCTTCAACCGCAGAATCATAATTTCTTGTATAGTGATTGAATCTCACCAACTGATAACCATAACGCTGCTTGATTTCAGGATTTTTTGCTGCGTTATATAGAGAATTTAATGCTGAAATGGTTTTGTTGTAATCTAATTTCGTTGCATTTTTATCATTTTCGTTTTCTCTGTAATAAAAAGAATCTGCACCTTCCACAAAATTAATTCTCATGTAAGGCTCAAGATATTTTGCTTCAATTAAATAATCTATAGCTTCACGATATTTAGCATAAAATCCAGTTCCTAGTTTCTTTAAAAGCTGATTATTGGGATTCCCTTTTTTTAATTCGTTTAAATCATTTAAGCTGATTTTGTTTACCAAATAATTTGTCTCGGTATAACTCAATTGATTTCCAAAAAAAATTCTCCACGATTCAATATTTTCATCAGGAATCTGAGAAGGTTTATAGTTAGTATAAAATCGGTCAGAATAATTATGTAAAAATGGGAGATAAGATTTGTCTTTTATAATGCTCTGCGTGAAAAGATTAAAATAATCATGATCAGGATCAGACCATGCACAAGCTTCGGTCTTTGTGTAGAACAGCGATGCGATTGAAAGTGAAATGATATACTTTTTCATATTGTTGGTTGGTGTTTTATATATTTTTTCTAACAACCGTGTCAAGCTTTTAAGTCTAGACATGGTTATAAGTGTTTCAATTTATCTGTGAGTGAAATTACTGCCACGAATGCACGAATTTTTTGATGCATTTAAAAACTTCTATCATCAAGCAAATCAAAGATTCCGTCCTTCCACAAATTTACTATCTAATTGATAATATATAATGTTATAAGAACCGATTTTTTTATCTAAAAACTGAATGGCATTTTCAAGTTGTTCTTCAGAGATTTCTTCGATTTTTATTTTAAAACCTTTATTTAAAAAGTTTCCAAAGTAAAATCCGTCTTTTAAAAGTTCAATTTCATTCTCGGAAATTTTTTTGAAATCAGGATTATCTAAATCTTTTGTTGAAAGTGCATTAATGAGCTTGTGCTTTCCGAAATGATTGGTTACAATTCCCCACGAATAAATCGGAAGTGCGACTTCAATTTTTTTGATGGGATAATCTTCCAGTTTTGATAAATAGCTTTTCAGAACATTCAAATCTAAAATTGAATTTTTATCTGAATTTTCTAATGGTGAAGAAGTAGAGTAGCACATCAAGTAAACTTTTTCGACGGGCGGAATTCCTGTGAGACTTTTATCTTTTACCTGATGAAGTCTTAAAGTGCAGGTAATTTCTTTTTGTGAAATCTTTTTTAACTGTTTTAAAAATTCAAAATAATCGTCTTTCGTTCCGGAAGTCCAGTCGCAATCGATCTGAATTTCGTTATTGACTTTTAAACCGTAATCTTTGATTTTCTTTTGAATTAAATCGCTCACTTTTTCAGCCAAAAAACCAATTTCTTCTTTTTGAATATTAATAAAACTCCGATTCGTAATAAAAACTGTTGGAATAATTTCTTTTTCTGTTTTAAAACTTTTGTCTTTTGTAATAACGGCAACTGGTTCAAATTTTCCATTGACTTTATCAACATCGAAAAATCTTGTATATAAATATGAAGTATTAGCTTTGGCTAAAACTTCTTTTTCAGTATCATTGAGTTTGAGGTTGGTTTTCCAATAATAAAAAGAGTAAGGATGTTTTTCTTTTTTGCCACATGAAAAGATGAGCAGGAAAATAAAAAGATAAGATAAGACTTTCATTATTTGTAAAGAATGCTTTGACAGTTGCAGTTCATTTCAGCCATTTCAGAAATAGGGCAGCAATCATCAGATTTTTTTATATTCCCTTTTTCGTCAGTCAGGTAAATTTTTTCTTTATTGAATTTTACATAAAACGTTTCATTATAAGTTTTAAAATGAACTCTCATTGCTTCAGGATTATATTTTCCTGCATTGATTTCTTCTTTTGTTTCTTTTCCATCGGCTTGGTTGATTTGAAGAAATCCAAAATGTACATTTCCATTTTTCCTTATATCTAAATAATAGGCAGGAGTTCCGGAACCGCTTGCTCCCTGTTCGATATTGAAATGTCTTTTGCCTATAAAAGGTGTTTTAGCCTGTGAAAACACGACAATGCTAAAACATATTAAAAGCGTGGTGAAAATAGCTCTCATATTTCTTTTTTCTCAAAATTAAAAAATTAATTAAAAGAATTTTATTTCAAAAATGATGCAAATCTGCTAAATGATTAAAAATCAAAATATTTTGCAAGAAATATTTGTCAAATTAAATTTTATTCATACATTTGCACACTCATTTTAGGGGAGGAATATGCCCAATTCAAACTTGGTAATTATTTGAGAACCCGAAAAATGAAAGTGAATACAAGAAAATTTTATAACATATTATATAAATAATGTCAGGTATTATTGGAAAAAAAATTGGGATGACTTCTCTGTTTGACGAAAACGGCAAAAATATGCCGTGTACCGTTATCCAGGCAGGTCCTTGCTCAGTTTTACAGGTCAGAACCATTGAAAAGGACGGGTATAAATCTGTTCAGTTAGGTTTCGATGACAAGAGTGAGAAGAACGTTGGTAAAGCGTTAGCTGGTCATTTTAAAAAGGCTGGTTCAACTCCTAAAGCTAAGTTGGTAGAATTCTACAGAGAATTCGTTGACGAAGTAAAAGTAGGAGAAGAAGTAAAAGTTGATTTATTCGCTGAAGGTGAATTTGTTGATGTAACAGGAACTTCAAAAGGTAAAGGTTTCCAAGGTGTTGTTAAAAGACACGGATTTGGAGGTGTAATGCAAGCTACTCACGGTCAGCACAACAGATTAAGAGCTCCTGGTTCAATCGGTGCGGGATCGGATCCTTCGAGAGTATTCAAAGGGATGAGAATGGCAGGTAGAATGGGAGGTAAGCAGGTGACTGTACAAAACCTTCAAGTATTAAAAGTGGATCAAGAACAAAATCTTTTAGTAGTAAAAGGTGCTGTTCCGGGAGCTAAAAATTCTTATGTAATTATCAGAAAATGGAACTAGTAGTATTAAATACATCAGGAAAAGAAACCGGAAAAAAAGTAACTCTAGACGAAACAGTATTCGGAATTGAGCCAAATAAGCACGCGGTTTACTTAGAAGTAAAACAATATCTTGCTGCGCAGCGTCAAGGTACTCATAAATCAAAAGAAAGAAGCGAAATTACTGCTTCTACTAAGAAACTTAAGAAGCAAAAAGGATCTGGTTCTGCTAGATACGGTGATATTAAATCTCCTACTTTTAGAGGTGGAGGTAGAGTATTCGGTCCTAAGCCAAGAGACTACAGATTCAAATTGAACAAAGCTCTTAAGAGATTAGCTAAAAAATCTGTTCTTTCTCAGAAAATGAGAGATAACAGCATCAGAATTGTTGAAGGATTGAGCATTGCTGCTCCTAAAACTAAAGATTTCATCACTATTTTGAATGCATTGGCATTGAACGATAAGAAATCTTTATTCATTCTTCCTGAAACAAACAAGAATGTATATTTATCTTCAAGAAACTTACCTAAGACTAAAGTTATGAAATTCAACGAAATTTCTTCTTATGACTTAATTAATGCAGGTGAGATTGTTTTCTTAGAAGGTGCAGTTGAAAAATTCCAGGAAAATTTAAAGAAATAAATCATGTCACTAATTATTAAACCAGTTATTTCAGAAAAAGCTAACTATCTTACAGATTTAAGAGGTGCTTATTCTTTCTTAGTTCAACCTAAGGCGAATAAAATCCAAATTAAAAATGCAATTGAGCAAGCTTACGGTGTGAAAGTAGCAGACGTTAGAACCATGATTTATGCTCCTAAAGTTTCTTCGAAATACACTAAAAAAGGTCTTCAAGTAGGAAAGACAAACAAATTGAAAAAGGCGGTTATCACTCTTGCTGAAGGAGAAGTAATCGACATTTTTGCTGTAAATTAATTATTAATTATAAATAATAGTAATGTCTGTTAGAAAATTAAAACCTATCACCCCAGGACAGAGATTCAGAATTGTAAACAATTTTGAGGAAATTACTACCAACAAACCAGAGAAGTCTCTAACAGTTGGTATTAGTAAGTCAGGTGGACGTAACCAAACTGGTAAAATGACCATGCGTTACACCGGAGGTGGACACAAAAAGAAATACAGAATTATCGACTTCAAAAGAAACAAGCATGATGTTGAAGCAACGGTAAAAACTGTAGAGTACGATCCAAACAGAACTGCTTTCATCGCTTTAGTTGAATATGCAGACGGAGAGAAGAGATATATCATCGCTCCAAACGGGATCAAAGTTGATCAAAAAATCATTTCAGGAGAAAGTGTAGAGCCTAATGTAGGTAATGCAATGAAATTGAAAAACATTCCTTTGGGAACTGTAATTTCTTGTATCGAAATGAAGCCAGGTCAAGGTGCAATCTTAGCTAGAAGTGCTGGTTCATCAGCTCAATTAACTTCAAGAGACGGTAAATATGCAATCGTAAAATTGCCTTCAGGAGAATCTAGAATGATCCTTACTGAATGTTATGCAATGGTTGGATCTGTTTCTAACTCTGATCATCAGTTAACTGTTTCAGGTAAGGCTGGTAGAAGCAGATGGTTAGGTAGAAGACCTAGAACAAGACCAGTAGTAATGAACCCTGTAGATCACCCAATGGGAGGTGGTGAAGGACGTTCTTCTGGAGGTCACCCAAGATCTAGAAACGGTATGCCGGCTAAAGGTTACAAAACCAGAAAGAAAAACAAAGCGTCTAACCGTTACATCGTATCTAAAAGAAAATAATTATGGCAAGATCACTTAAAAAAGGACCATTCATTCATCATACTTTAGATAAGAAGGTTCAGGCAAACGTAGAAGCTGGTAAAAAAACAGTTATCAAAACTTGGTCTAGAGCATCAATGATCTCTCCGGACTTCGTAGGACAAACTATTGCTGTACACAACGGGAAATCTTTTATCCCTGTTTACGTTACAGAAAACATGGTAGGTCACAAGTTAGGCGAATTTTCTCCAACAAGATCTTTCAGAGGTCATGGTGGTAACAAAAACAAAGGTAGCAGATAATCATGGGATCAAGAAAAAGAGAAAGTGCATTAGCACGTAAATTAACAAATCAGGATGTAGCGAAAGCGTTACACAATGATTGCCCTTCTTCTCCAAGAAAAATGAGATTAGTAGCTGATATCATCAGAGGAGTAGAAGTAGATAAAGCATTAAGCATTCTAAAATATTCAAAGAAAGACGCGTCAAACAAATTGGAGAAAGTTTTACTTTCTGCAATGGCAAACTGGCAGTCTAAAAACGAAGGTGCTGATATTGAAGAAGCAAACCTTATCGTTAAAGAAATTTTTGTAGACAGTGCAAGACAATTGAAGAGACTAAGACCAGCTCCACAAGGTAGAGGGTACAGAATCAGAAAAAGATCAAACCACATTACATTAATCTTAGGTACTAAAAATTAATTCAAGGTATGGGACAGAAGACAAATCCAATTGGTAACAGATTAGGTATCATCAGAGGATGGGATTCTAACTGGTTTGGTGGTAAAAACTACGGTGATAGAATCGCTGAAGATTACAAAATCAGAAGATACCTTGAAGCAAGATTATCTAAGGGTGGGATCTCAAAAATTTATATTGAGAGAACACTTAAATTAGTAACTGTAACAATCACTACTGCTAGACCGGGATTAATCATCGGTAAAGGAGGTCAGGAAGTTGACAAGTTGAAAGAAGAATTGAAGAAACTTACAAAAAAGGATATTCAAATCAACATCTTCGAAATCAAAAGACCTGAACTTGACGCAGTATTAGTTGCAGACAGTATCGCTAAGCAAATCGAAAACAGAATCTCTTACAGAAGAGCTGTGAAGATGGCTATCGCTTCTACAATGAGAATGGGTGCTGAAGGTATCAAAGTTCAAATCTCTGGTAGATTGAACGGTGCTGAAATGGCAAGATCTGAGTCTTTCAAAGACGGAAGAATCCCATTGTCTACTTTCAGAGCAGACATCGATTATCATATCGGTGAAGCTTTAACTCAATACGGTAAACTAGGAGTTAAAGTTTGGATCATGAAAGGAGAAGTTTATGGTAAGAGAGATCTTATGCCATTAGTAGGACAACAGAAGAAAGGTGGTCCTTCAGGTGGTGGAAACAGAGAAAGAGGAGGAGATAGAGATAACAGAAGACCTTCTAGAGATAAAAAAAATAATTAATAAAATTTTAGAGGATAGTTTTTAAACGACCGTTACTTTTTTAAAATCTAAATTCTAAAATCTAAAATTTAAAATTATGTTACAACCAAAAAGAACCAAATTCCGTAGAGTTCATAAGATGAAAATGAAGGGGATTGCTCAAAGAGGTAATCAACTTGCTTATGGAACTTTCGGAATCAAAGCTAACGAAGGTGCTTGGATCACTGCAAGACAAATCGAAGCTGCTCGTATCGCTGCGACAAGATATATGAAGAGAGAAGGTCAACTATGGATCAAAATATTCCCGGATAAACCTATTACTAAAAAACCAGCCGAAGTAAGGATGGGTAAAGGTAAAGGTGCTGTAGAATATTGGGTAGCTGTAGTAAAGCCAGGTAAAATTATGTTCGAAGTCGGAGGTGTATCTTACGAAATCGCTAAAGAAGCATTAAGACTTGCTGCACAAAAATTACCAGTTACGACTAGATTTGTAGTTGCTAACGATTTTGTTAAACCTCTTTAATCTCTGAATACAATGAAACAAGCTGAAATTAAAAATCTAAGCGCGGAAGATGTTCAAGCTAAATTGACTGAAGCTAAAGCTCAATTTTCAAAAATGAAATTGGCTCACAAAATCAGCCCACTTGAAAACCCGATCCAAATCAGAGATTTGAGAAAGACAATCGCAAGATTAAACACTGAGTTAACTAACAAACAATAATATTCCTTTTTACAATGGATAGAAATTTAAGAAAAGAAAGAATCGGAGTGGTTTCCAGTAATAAAATGGAAAAAACTATTGTTGTTAGTGAAACTACGAGAGTAAAACACCCGATGTACGGTAAATTCGTTTTGAAAACGAAAAAATATACTGCACACGACGAAAACAACGAATGCAACGAAGGAGATACAGTTTTAATTTCTGAAACTAGACCTTTGAGCAAGAGTAAAAGATGGAGATTAGTAAGAATCATTGAAAAAGCTAAGTAATCATGTTACAAACAGAATCAAGATTAAAAGTTGCTGATAACACAGGTGCTAAAGAAGTATTGGTTATCAGAGTTCTGGGAGGAACCAGAAGAAGATATGCTTCAGTTGGTGATAAAATCGTAGTTACTATTAAAGATTCTACACCATCAGGAAACGCAAAAAAAGGTCAGGTATCTAAAGCAGTTGTAGTAAGAACTAAAAAAGCAGTAAGAAGAAAAGATGGTTCATACATCAAATTCGAAGACAATGCTTGTGTATTACTAAACGCTGGAGGAGAAATGAGAGGAACACGTGTTTTCGGACCGGTTGCTCGTGAGTTGAGAGACAAAGAATATATGAAAATCATTTCATTAGCTCCTGAAGTACTTTAATTTTTAAAATTTTTAAAAGAAAATGTCAAAGTTAAAAATAAAAAGAGGAGATAACGTAATCATTACTACTGGTAAAAAAGATATCAAAGGTAAAACTGGTGAAGTTATTGAAGTGATCAAAAAAGAAGGAAGAGACCCTAGAGTTATTGTTGCAGGTCTTAACATCGTTAAAAAACACGTTAAGCCTTCAGCTTCTAACCCTCAAGGAGGAATCACTGAGAAGGAAGCTTCTGTTCATATCTCAAACGTAGCTCTAGTTGATAAAGACGGAAAAGCTATCAAAGTAGGTTACAAAATCGAAGGAGATAAGAAAGTAAGAATCAACAAAAAAACGGGTGAAACTTTATAATTAAATAACACATGGAATTTATAGCAAGACCCAAAAAAGCATATAAAGAAACGATTGTTCCAGCAATGATGGAAGAATTCGGATACAAATCAGTAATGCAGGTACCAAGACTTGAGAAAATTATTTTATCTCAAGGTTTAGGAGACGCTACTGCTGATAAAAAAATCATCGATTATGCTGTAGAAGAACTTACAAATATCACTGGTCAAAAGGCTGTTGGTACTATCTCTAAAAAAGATGAAGCTGCTTTCAAATTAAGAAAAGGTATGCCTGTAGGAGCTAAGGTAACTCTTAGAGCTACAAAAATGTACGAATTCTTAGACAGACTTACTGCTTCTGCTTTACCACGTATCAGAGATTTTTCTGGTATCAAAGCTGATGGTTTTGATGGTAGAGGTAACTATAACTTAGGTATTACTGAGCAGATTATCTTCCCTGAGATCGTAATCGACAAAGTAAAGAAAATCCAAGGGATGGACATTACTTTCGTTACAACTGCGAAAACAGATAAAGAAGCTAAATCATTATTAACTCACTTCGGTTTACCGTTCAAAAAGAACTAAGAAATGGCTAAAGAATCAATGAAAGCGCGTGAGCGCAAAAGAGAAGCTACTGTAGCTAAATACGCTGAGAAAAGAAAAGCTTTAAAAGAAGCTGGTGATTATGAAGGACTTCAAAAATTACCAAAAAATGCTTCTCCTGTAAGATTACACAACAGATGTAAATTGACAGGTAGACCAAGAGGGTACATGAGAACGTTTGGTATTTCGAGAGTAACTTTCAGAGAAATGGCAAACAACGGACTTATCCCGGGCGTTAAAAAAGCTAGTTGGTAAGCAATAAAAATTTTTACAGCTGACTTCTATATTTTTATAAGTCAGCTGTATTTTAATAAATAAAGTACAAAATTTAGTCGGCTTAGAGGCAGAGAAAAAAATAAATATTATTAATTTTTTTTTGTATTTTTGCACCCGCTCAGGAAAATTATTATTTCTCTGGGAGACTAATCTTCGTTTTGGCTATGTTTATTAGAATAAAATGAAATTAAAAAAATCAAAGTGACAATTAAGTTGTTGAGATACTGAAGGTAAAGAGATCAGGTGAAGAAATATTCGGAACCATATAGTCTTTAATCTTCAAGTCTTTTCAATACTGATTGTCATTAACCAATAATTTAAAACAAAGAAATGGTAACAGATCCAATTTCAGATTTCCTGACTAGAGTAAGGAACGCACAAAGCGCAGGCCACAAAGTGGTGGAAATTCCTGCATCGAAAATCAAAAAGGAGATTACAAAGATTTTATTTGATCAAGGGTATATCTTAAACTTTAAGTTTGAAGATAACGCTGTTCAAGGAAACATCAAAATCGCTTTGAAGTACGATAAGCAAACTAACAAACCAGCTATTAAATCTATCCAAAGAGCTTCTAGACCAGGTTTGAGACAGTACAAAGGTTCAGGTGAACTTCCAAGAGTACTAAACGGTTTGGGTATTTCTATCATCTCTACTTCTAAAGGAGTAATGACTGACAAGAAAGCTAGAGAAGAGAAAGTAGGTGGTGAAGTAATCTGCTATGTTTATTAATTTTTAATCAAAGGAAAATGTCAAGAATTGGTAAAGCAATTATAACAATTCCAGCTGGTATCACAGTTTCTGAAAAAGAAGGTGTAGTTACAGTAAAAGGTCCTAAAGGAGAACTTTCTCAGGAGCTTACAGAAGGAATTACTATTGAGCAAAACGAAGGTCAGTTAACTGTTAGCAGACCATCTGAAGCTAAACAACACAAAGCACTTCACGGTTTATACAGAGCGTTAATCGCTAATATGATCACTGGTGTTAACACAGGTTTCGAAAAGAAACTAGAATTAGTAGGGGTAGGATACAGAGCTTCACACGCAGGTCAAAAACTTGAGCTAGCTTTAGGATTCTCTCACGGTATCGTATTAGAACTTCCAAATGAAGTGAAAGTTGATACATTGACTGAAAAAGGTAAAAACCCAATTATTACTTTAACGTCTCACGATAACCAACTTTTAGGGATGGTAGCTGCAAAGATCAGATCTTTCAGAAAACCTGAGCCATACAAAGGAAAAGGTGTGAAATTCGTAGGAGAAATTGTAAGACGTAAAGCTGGTAAATCTGCTTAATAAAATTTAAGAAAATGGCACTAAGTAAATTAGAAAAAAGAATAAGAATCAAAAGAAGAGTAAGAGGAAAAATCTCTGGATCTGCTGATTTGCCAAGATTATCTGTATACAAGAGTAATAAGGAAATTTACGCTCAGTTAATCAACGATAAAGACGGAAAAACTTTAGCTTCAGCTTCTTCTAGAGAGAAAGGAGTAGATGCTAACGGAACAAAAAGTGAAGTTTCTGCTGCTGTAGGTAAAGCAATTGCTGCTAAAGCCCTTGCTGCAGGAATCGAATCTATTGTATTTGATAGAAACGGATTCGTTTACCATGGTAGAGTAAAAGCTCTAGCTGACGGAGCGAGAGAAGGAGGACTTAAATTCTAATCATTAAATTTCGGAAATATGTTAGGACTAGATAATATAGAAAGAGTAAAACCGGGAGGATTAGAATTAAAAGATCGTCTCGTAGCTGTTAATAGAGTAACAAAAGTAACTAAAGGAGGTAGAGCTTTCGGATTTTCTGCAATTGTTGTTGTAGGAGACGAAGCTGGAACTATCGGTTTTGGTTTAGGAAAATCTAAGGAAGTTGCTTCTGCTATTGCTAAGGCGGTAGAAGATGCTAAGAAAAACTTAGTAAAAGTTCCTGTAATGAACCATACTATCCCTCACCAAACTTCTGCTAGATACGGTGGTGCAGATATCTTCTTGAGACCTGCTTCTCACGGTACAGGACTTATCGCAGGTGGTGCGGTAAGAGCGGTACTTGAATCTGCTGGTGTTCACGATATCCTTTCAAAATCTAAAGGATCTTCAAACCCTCACAATGTTGTAAAGGCAACTTTCAAAGCATTGTTAGACATCAGAAGACCAGAAGAAATTGCAAGAATGAGAGGAGTTTCTCTAACTAAAGTGTTTAACGGTTAATAAATAAACAATGGCAACAATTAAAGTAAAGCAAGTAAGAAGCGCTATTGGTAGAACAAAAACCCAAAAGAGAACGCTTGAAGCATTAGGATTTAAGAAACTTCACCAAGTTATCGAGCACGAAGCTACACCTTCTATTTTAGGAATGATAGCTGCAGTTAGCCACTTACTTGAAGTTCAAAAATAATTTTTAAAATAATTTTAAAATGAATTTAAACAACATAAAGCCTGCTGCAGGTTCTACATTTAGTTCAAAAAGAATTGGTAGAGGACAAGGTAGTGGAAAAGGAGGTACTTCTACAAAAGGTCATAAAGGTCAAAAAGCTAGAGCTGGTTATTCTCAGAAAATCGGTTTCGAAGGTGGACAGATGCCTTTACAAAGAAGATTACCTAAGTTTGGTTTCAAAAACGTAAACAGAAAAGAATTTAGAGCAATCAACTTAGATGATATCCAAATTTTAATTGAAAATAAATCTGTAACAGGAGATATTACAAAAGAAGTTTTGGTACAATTCGGTTTAGCTACTAAAAACGAATTAGTGAAAATTATGGGTAGAGGAGAATTGAAATCTGCGGTTTCAATTACAGCTGACAAATTCACTAAATCTGCTCAAGAGCTTATTGCTAAAGCAGGTGGTCAAGCAATTACTTTATAATAATTACTAATGAAAGAATTTATACAAACCCTCAAAAATATTTGGAGCCTTAAAGAATTGAGAGATAAGATTCTCTTTACTTTGGGTATTATCCTTGTGTATAGATTCGCATCTTTCATCTCACTTCCCGCAATTAACCTTGCAGAAGTAGGTGATCTCTTAGAGCATTATAAAAATCAAGGCGGTAACAAGCAAGGAGCAGGTCTCCTTGGCTTGCTTTCGTCGTTTACAGGAGGAGCTTTCAGCCACGCTTCTGTAATGGCGTTAGGTATCATGCCTTACATTTCTGCTTCTATTATTGTTCAGTTGATGGGGATGGCAATTCCTTATCTTCAGAAACTTCAAAAAGACGGAGAATCTGGTAGAAATACATTGAATCAAATTACTAGATGGTTAACAATTGGGGTTTGTCTTGTACAGGCGCCTTCTTACTTAACTTCTATTACTCAATTGTTCTTACCTTATGCTCAGTTCCAGTCTGCATATTTTGTAGATCCTAATTCTATTATGTTCTGGTTGCCAAGTATTGTAATCTTGGTGGGTGGTTCTGTATTTGCAATGTGGTTGGGTGAAAAAATTACCGATAAAGGTATTGGAAATGGTATTTCTATCCTTATTATGGTAGGTATTTTATCTAGATTACCAGAAGCATTTGTACAGGAAATCGCAGTACAAAACGGAAAAGGAGGATTAGGTTCAATCATGATCCTTGTTGAAGTAATATTCTGGATGTTGGTGGTTCTTTTAGCAGTAGTATTATCTGTTGCAGTAAGGAAAATCCCTATTCAGTATGTAAGCAGAGCTCAGGCAAGAGGAGGTGTAAATAAAAATCTTATGCAGGGAGCAAGACAGTGGATTCCATTAAAAGTAAATGCGGCCGGTGTAATGCCGATTATCTTTGCTCAGGCATTGATGTTCGTACCTGGTTTGTTGACTAAATTTGATGAGTCTAATACTTTTCTTGCTGGTTTCAAAAATGTTTTCAGCTGGCAATACAACGTATTGTTTGCATTACTGATTATTATCTTTTCATTTTTCTATACCGCAATTACAATTCCGGTAAACCAAATGGCCGATGATTTAAAGAGAAACGGAGGTTTGGTACCTAAAGTAAGACCCGGTAAAGAAACCGCTGATTATTTGGATGATATTTTATCAAAAATTACTTTGCCAGGTGCAATATTTTTATCTATCTTTGCAGTCCTTCCAGCAATAGTGCATGGAAGTCTTGTTCAGACAGATGCGTTCGCCCTATTTTTCGGGGGAACTTCGTTGCTAATTATGGTTGGGGTAGTATTAGATACTGTTCAACAGATTAACACTTATCTGCTGAATCATCATTATGATGGCTTAATGCAGTCTAAATTATCAAGATCGACTGGATATTAATTTATGGCAAAACAGAAACATATCGAGCAGGATGGCGTTATTACGGAAGCACTTTCGAACGCGCAGTTCCGTGTAGAGCTAGAAAATGGGCATATTCTTATTGCTCATATCTCTGGTAAAATGCGTATGCATTATATTAAACTATTACCTGGTGATAAGGTAAAATTAGAAATGTCTCCTTACGATCTTTCGAAGGGGAGAATTACATTTAGATATTAAACAAATGCCAAGTGGAATCTTCTGATCTCCATTTGGCTATTGTTAAAAAAATATAAATATTTCAAATGAAAGTTAGAGCATCAATTAAAAAAAGAAGTGCTGATTGCAAAATTGTACGCAGAAAGGGTGTACTCTTCGTAATCAACAAGAAAAACCCAAAATTTAAACAAAGACAAGGCTAAATTATGGCGAGAATTTCAGGTATTGATTTACCAAAAAACAAAAGAGGTGTTATCGGTTTAACTTATATTTATGGAGTTGGAAGAAGTACTTCTTCTGAAATCCTTAAGGCTGCCGGTATCAGCGAAGACAAGAAAGTCAACGAATGGAATGACGATGAATTGGCTGCAATCAGAACTTATATCTCAGAAAACATTAAAGTGGAAGGAGAGCTTAGATCTGAAGTGCAATTGAACATTAAGCGATTAATGGACATAGGATGCCAACGAGGAATACGTCACAGACTAGGACTACCTTTAAGAGGCCAGAGAACGAAAAACAACTCTAGAACCCGTAAAGGAAAGAGAAAAACAGTTGCTAACAAGAAAAAAGCAAGTAAATAATCGTTAGGAATTATGGCAAAACAAACTAAAGTAGTTAAAAAAAGAAAAGTAAAAGTTGAGGCTATTGGTGAAGCGCATATTCAAGCTTCTTTCAATAACATCATCATTTCTTTAACAAATAAAAGCGGAGAAGTTATCTCTTGGGCATCTGCCGGTAAAATGGGGTTCAGAGGTTCTAAAAAGAACACTCCTTTTGCTGCTCAAATGGCAGCAGAAAATTGCTCTACTGTAGCTCACGAAGCGGGTCTTAGAAGAGTAAAGGTGTATGTGAAAGGTCCAGGTGCAGGTAGAGAATCTGCTATCAGAACAATTCACAATTCAGGTATCGAAGTAAGCGAAATTATCGACGTTACTCCTATGCCACACAATGGATGTAGACCACCGAAAAGAAGAAGAGTTTAATTTTTAGAATTTACCCATTATGGCAAGATATATTGGACCTAAAACTAAGATTGCTAGAAAGTTTGGTGCTGCAATCTACGGAGATGATAAAAACTTCGAGAAAAGAAAAAACCAACCGCCAGGACAACATGGCGTTAACAAAAGAAGAGGAGCAAAGAAATCAGAATACGCTGTCCAGTTGATGGAAAAGCAAAAAGCTAAATATACTTACGGTATTTTAGAAAGACAGTTTGCTAACTTATTCGAAAAAGCGCACAGAAGTAAAGGTGTAACAGGTGAAGTTCTATTACAGCTTTGCGAATCAAGATTGGATAACGTTGTTTACAGATTAGGTTTTGCTAAAACTAGATCTGGAGCAAGACAGTTAACTTCTCACAGACACATCACTGTGAATGGTGAGATTCTTAACATTCCATCTTATTTAGTAAAAGCTGGTGATGTAATTGCTGTAAGAGAGAAATCTAAGTCTCTTGAAGTAGTTGCTGATGCTTTGGCATCAAAAGCAAACTATGAGTGGTTGCAATTCAACGACGAGAAAAAAGAAGGTACCTTCATTTCTGCTCCTGAGAGAATCCAAATCCCGGAAGACATCAAGGAACAGCTTATCGTCGAACTTTACTCTAAATAATTTTTTAATCAATTTTTTGCTCAACCCAATAATATGGCAATTTTACAATTCATAAAACCCGATAAAGTAATTCTACTTAACTCTGATGAATTTAAAGGTCAATTCGAATTTCGTCCTTTAGAACCAGGTTTCGGGCTTACAATCGGTAATGCTTTGAGAAGAGTGTTGCTTTCTTCTCTGGAAGGATACGCTATTTCATCTATCAAAATAGAAGGTGTAGAGCACGAATTTTCAACTATTCCAGGAGTAATCGAAGACGTTACCGAAATTATTCTTAACCTTAAGCAGGTGAGACTTAAAGCTACAGCAGAAAACCAAGCTTCAGAGCAGGTTGTTGCTAAAGTTTCTGGTCAAACCGTAATTACTGCTGGAGATTTAGGACAGTCTATCAACGGATTTGAGATCTTGAATCCAGATTTGATGATCTGTAACCTAAACTCTGATGTTACTTTTGAAATTACGTTTAACATAGAAAAGGGAAGAGGGTATGTACCTTCTGAACAAAACAAGTCAAACAATGCTCCTGTAGGAACTATTGCTATCGACTCTATTTTTACGCCGATCAAAAAAGTACAGTATAGTATTGAAAATTACCGTGTAGAGCAAAAAACAGACTACGAAAAACTTGTATTAGATATAGAAACTGATGGCTCAATCAGCCCTCAGAATGCTTTAACTGAAGCTTCTAAGATATTAATTTATCACTTCATGTTGTTCTCTGATGAGAGAATCACTTTGGAGACTGAAGCTGTAAAAGCATCTATCCAGTACGATGAAGAAACTCTTCATACAAGACAATTACTTAAGTCTAAATTAGCAGATATGGATCTTTCTGTAAGAGCCCTAAACTGTCTGAAAGCAGCTGAAGTAGAAACTCTTGGTGAGCTTGTTTCTTACAGTAAGTCTGATTTGATGAAATTCAGAAATTTTGGTAAAAAATCTTTGACAGAACTAGAAGAATTGGTGCATTCAAAAGGTCTTAACTTCGGTTTTGACGTTGCAAAATATAAATTAGACGCTGATAATTAAATAATAATGAGACACGGTAAAAAATTCAATCACTTAGGAAGAACGTCTTCGCACAGAAGCGCTTTACTTTCTAATATGGCTTGTTCTCTAATTGAGCATAAAAGAATCAACACTACTGTAGCTAAAGCTAAAGCTTTAAGAGTATATGTTGAACCTTTATTAACAAAGGCAAAAGAAGATACTACACACAATAGAAGAATTGTTTTTGCATATCTTCAAAGTAAAGAGGCGGTTACTGAACTTTTCAGAACAGTAGCTCCTAAAATCGCAGAAAGAAACGGTGGATATACAAGAATCATCAAGACTGGTTTCAGACAAGGTGATGCTGCAGACATGGCTCTTATTGAGCTTGTTGATTTCAACGAACTTTACAATCCTAATGCTGAGGAGAAAAAGACGACAAGAAGAAGTAGAAGATCTACTACTGCAAAAGTAGCTGTTGAAGCTGCTCCTGTAGCAATAGAAAAAGTTAAAGAGGCTAAAGCTGAATCAACTGATTCTACTGAAGAAAAATCTGGAGAATAATATTCTTACAGATATATAAAAAAACCGTTCAGATTTCTGAGCGGTTTTTTTGTTTCTTATATTTTGGTTTTTACCAATTCAATAATGTTTTCACCTTGATGAATAATTAAGCTGTCACCTTTTACGGTAGCTTTCATATCATCCTTTTGATAAATGGTTTCATTTACTTTCGCTTCAGATTTATCCAAAACAAAGGTTTTCTTGTTATTCGTGATAGAAACATTTCTACTTTTAGGATCGTAATTAAATACTACTTTTACCAAAGTTCCGTCTGTTGCCTTGTAAACGTAATCTGTTTTTATGCTTTTATTGCCGTTAATATCTGTATTGTAGGCAATCGTAGAATCAATCGCTCCATTATCGGCAAGAACTTCAATGTTTTCAGAATCAGATTTAATGATTCCTTTATTTCCTTCTTCTGACTTTTTACAGCTTGATAACGAAAGAGTTAAAATCCCAATGGATAGTATAAGTCCTTTTTTCATTCAGTTATTTATTATTAATTTAAATTAATTTTCTATTTGCAGAAATTTCTTTAAATTTAATAAAACAAAAAACAAACCAATAACCGAAAACCCAAAACTTTAAAAATTACCCAAAGGTGTAATTGATTCTGCTTTGTTTTTTAATGAAATTTGTCTTAACAAAATCATAAACATGAGCATTTCCATAGCCATAGTAGAAGACGAAAAAAACTACAACAATGCGTTGAAGAAAATCATCGATTACCAAACTGATATGAAGGTAATTGCTCAGTTCTTTGACGGAAATGCTGCGCTCAAAAATCTATCAGAGATTTCTCCGGATGTTGTGATGATGGATATTCAATTACAGGATATGCTTGGTATAGAAATCATTACTAAGTTAAAAAAAGATTTACCTTCAACACAATTTATCATGTGTACAAGCTTTGAGGATGACGAAATGATTTTTAATTCTTTAAAAGCCGGAGCAATGGGCTATCTCGTAAAGGGTGAAAGCATGGATAAAATTCTCTCATCAATTCGTGATGTTTACAACGGTGGTGCCCCAATGAGTTTTTCAATTGCCAGAAAAGTTTTAACTCATTTTGAAAAAAAAACAATTGAAGTAAAATACTTTGAAGAACTTACAAAAAGGGAAACGGAAATTGTAGAACTTTTGTCTCAAGGTCTTTTATACAAAGAGATTGCAGATAAAATATTCGTAAGCATCGATACCGTAAAAAAACACGTCGGTAATATATATAGAAAGCTTCAGGTAAATAATAAAGTTGAAGCTATAAATAAATTTAACCATTTTAAAAACTAAAAAACATGAGCAGTTTAAACGAGATCAATCAGGAAGGAAAAGTAGAAAATAAGAATTATGCAAAAGGGCCAATTGGTAATAAATTAGATCATTTAGTTGATGTCAATCCAATTGGCGGAATTAACACTATAATAGCAAAAAGTTTTATTGACAATGCAAATAACGGAATGCTACCATTTTTGAATGAAAATAATATAAACTATAACAATGATGGTATTTACGAGGTAAGTTGCGATTTGCTAAGAGAAATTTGTGAAATGATGGAAGATAATAATGCTGTAAACCTCAATTTTACTTTAGTAGAAATACCTTCTAATGATTCAAGACTAGATGTAAATCCTATGACTAGTGGTAAAATGATTTATATGGTTGCGTCTCTACAAACAATTGATGAAAAAAATATTCCTGAGCTTAATTATTTAATTATGAATGCAAAAAGCGATCAAAGTTTAGAAGAATTGAAAATTACGGATACTGAATTTTTAATGTATAAGGAAGTATTTGATAATAGTAGTAGTTCTAAACTTAAAGAGTATTTTCCAGGGCCATATTCATCTAAGAAAAATACATGCTCTGTTTTTTATAATATAGAAGATATAAAAGATACTTTGGCAAAGGTAAACACTCTTAAATTTAATGTGTATATGTGTGAAATAAGTGATGTTTTGGCAATTATTGAAGAAAATAATTTGGGTGATCAACTTAATGTAGCATTGTATGAAGAACATTTTGAATCTCGTGTAAAACAGTTAACTATGGTTTTCGAGTCAGGAGCTGACTATTATGACATGGGAAGTCTGAGACCATGATTTCTTTAATAATCGAGATTACTTACTATTCAGTATTATTTTTGCTGGCTCTTAAATCGATATTTGGTTTAAGAAAATATCGATTTGCAGGACTAAACTTTTTGAATGTTTATATCATAGTTACAGCTTGTCTTGAAATATATTCTTATGTTTTGCTAAACATAGATACATCGATATCAACAGGAATCTTATATAATTTTTATTGCCTTTTTAGTATAGGTTTTTTTTATTTTTTTTACAGGAAAATTTTCGAGAAATTAAGGAAAAGAAGTTTAGATATAATTTTTACAGCTTCACTATTCGTTTATTTTGGTTTTACAAAATTTTATAAAACAGATTTTGATATTAAAATTGGAGTTTTAATATCTCTATTTTACATAGTTGTTTCTTTATTATGGTTTTATCAGAAAATTATGTTGTTTGATGAAAATAAAATTACATCTGATCCTGTTTTTTGGATATCGACCGCAATATTAATGTGGAGTTGTTTCTTCGTATTTAGATCCGTACCGATGTTTTTGTTTAATAAAATAGATCCCGAATTTTTAAAATTAATTAGGGTAAACCAAAATATAATTAATATAATTATGTACGCTTTGCTATATGTAGGAATGAAAAAATATGAAAATAAAATATATTTGAATTCTAATGATGAGTGAGCTTCAGGATGAAATAAAAATTACTTACATCATTGCAATAGCAATTATGATGATTTTAGTTTTGTTCATCGTTTTTGTAGTTTTTATTTATAACAGAAAACAACTGCTTTATTTAAAAGAAAAACAACTTCAAGAATCAGAATATCAAAACCAACTCCTTCAAAAAGAACTTGAAAAGCAAAAATCAATAGAACTCGAGCGTGAACGTATTTCCCACGATATGCACGACGATCTTGGCGCAGGAATTTCTGCACTTAAACTTCAGGCAGAATTTCTCAAACAAAAAGCAGAAGACGAAGATTTAAAAACAGATATCGACGAACTTCTGAAAACATCTGAAGAAATGAATATTTCTATGAGAGAAATGCTTTGGAGCTTAAATTCAGGAAATGACACTATTGGGAGTTTAGTTGAATATGCTAAAATATATGCAGCGAGTTTTCTTAAAAAAACAAAAATTCGACTTATTCTCGAAGAAGAAAATATAGCTTTTGAAAGAATAATCACGACTGAGCAACGAAGAAATCTTTTCTTATGTTTAAAAGAAGCTTTGAATAACGCCTATAAACACAGTCAGGCTGATCAACTAAAACTATCGTTTATTCAAAATGATAAAGAATTCATAATGAAAATTTCAGACAACGGTATAGGAATCAGTCATGAAAAAACAGACGGAAATGGACTCCGAAATATGAAACGAAGAATGGAGGAACAAAAAGGACATTGCGAAGTGACGAACGATAACGGAACGAATTTGTTTTTCAAAATAGATTTATAATTATTTTAAGCAAAAAAGCATCATTAAAAAATGATGCTTTTTTATTGTAAAATTAATCGTTTAGAAAATTAAAATAAACAGAATTTTGAATGGTAAAGATTAAGAACCAATAGCCATGAAAACTTTTTTCTTATTCTAGATTATTAAAATTCTTCCTTGAATTTATAAAATGTATTTTATAGTTTAAGAATTAACTAAAATTTAACTCACAAAAACTCAAATGAAGCATTCAATATAATGTAAAAAATTAAATTTTGACTAAATTTGTCTAAACTATAAAATAAACAGAAAAATGAGTTACATTTCTTACATAGAAGCGAGACAAATTTTGGATTCTAGAGGGAATCCTACAGTTGAAGTTGATGTATTTACAGAAAGTGGTGCGATGGGTCGTGCTGCCGTTCCTTCTGGAGCATCTACTGGTGAACATGAAGCTGTTGAATTGCGTGATGGCGGTTCAGAATGGATGGGGAAAGGTGTTTCTAAGGCTGTAGAAAATGTAAGAGACGTTATTTCTCCGGAATTGGTGGGTCTTCCGGTTTTTGATCAGAATTTGATTGATCAGATTATGATTGAATTGGATGGTACTAATAATAAAGGAAATTTAGGTGCAAATGCAATTCTTGGTGTTTCTTTAGCTGCTGCAAAAGCTGCTGCTGCTGAATTAAAAATGCCTTTATATAAATATGTAGGTGGTGTAAATGCAAATACACTTCCTGTTCCGATGATGAACGTAATCAATGGTGGATCTCACTCAGATGCGCCGATTGCTTTCCAGGAATTTATGGTAATGCCGGTAAAAGCGGACTCTTTTTCTCATGCTTTGAGAAAAGGAACTGAAATTTTCCACAATTTGAAATCTATTCTTCATTCAAGAGGCCTTTCAACGGCTGTAGGTGACGAAGGTGGTTTTGCACCAACTTTCAAAGGAACTGAAGACGCTTTAGATACTTTATTACAAGCTATAGAAAAAGCAGGTTACAAACCAGGTGATGATGTAATGATTGCATTAGATTGTGCAGCTTCAGAATTTTATAAAGACGGAATTTACGATTACAGAAAATTCCAAACTGCAGATGCGCCTCAGTTTTCAAGCAGCGAGCAGGTTTCTTACTTAGCTGAATTGGCAAACAAATATCCAATTATCTCGATCGAAGACGGTATGCAGGAAAATGACTGGGAAGGTTGGAAAATGTTAACCGATAAAATAGGGGACAGAGTACAATTGGTTGGTGACGATTTATTCGTAACTAATGTTGAAAGATTAAAAAGAGGAGTTGACGAAGGAATCGCAAATTCAATTTTGGTTAAAGTAAACCAAATCGGTTCGCTTTCAGAAACAATGGCAGCTGTACAAATGGCTCAACACAACAAGTTTACTTCTGTAATGTCTCACAGATCTGGTGAAACTGAAGATTCTACAATCGCAGATTTAGCGGTTGCGATGAATTGTGGTCAAATTAAAACTGGTTCTGCTTCAAGATCAGACAGAATGGCAAAATACAACCAATTATTAAGAATTGAAGAAGCTTTGGGTGATACAGCTTATTTCCCAGGATTAGATGCTTTTAAAATCAAAAGATAATTAATCGAATTTATAAATAACGGCGAACGAAATTTTTTGTTTGCCGTATTTTATAATAAATAGTATATTTAAAAAAATAAATTTAAAATAATGTCAGACAACAAAGTTATATTGAATTACGACGGTAATTCGTATGAATATCCAGTCGTGGATAGTACAATCGGAGACAGAGGAATAGATATTTCAAAATTAAGAGACCAAACTGGTCTTATTACCTTAGATTTAGGGTACAAAAATACAGGTGCTACATTAAGCGAGATTACATATCTTGATGGTGACCAAGGAGAGTTGTTCTACAGAGGTTATCCTATCGAGCAAATCGCTGAGAAATCAAACTTTACTGAGGTAATGTATCTTTTATTGCACGGTGAATTGCCTACAGAAGATCAGCTTGATACTTTCAACGGTAATATTAAAAAATATAACTTCGTAGCAGAGGAGATGAAAAAAATCATCGATGCTTTCCCTCGTTCTGCTCATCCAATGGGAGTTTTGTCTACTCTTACTTCTGCGTTAACAGCATTTAACCCTAAATCTGTTAATGTACAATCTAAAGAAGAGATGGATCTTGCAGCAGAATTATTGATAGCTAAATTTGCTCATCTTGCAGCTTGGACGTACAGAAAAACTCTTGGTTTACCATTAAACCATGGAGATAACAGCCTTGATTATGTAGAAAATTTCTATAAAATGGCTTTCAGATTACCCAACGAAGAGTTTGTAATCAACCCTGTGGTTACTGCTGCTTTAAATAAATTGTTAATCCTTCACGCTGACCATGAGCAAAACTGTTCTACATCTACTGTAAGAATGGTAGGTTCTGCTCACACAGGTCTTTTCGCTTCAGTTTCAGCGGGTATTTCTGCACTTTGGGGACCACTTCACGGTGGTGCAAACCAAGCGGTTATTGAAATGCTTGAATTAATCGAAAAAGATGGTGGAGACGTTAATAAATGGGTGGCTAAAGCTAAAGATAAGAATGACAGTTTCCGTTTGATGGGATTCGGACACAGAGTTTACAAAAACTTCGATCCAAGAGCAAAAATCATCAAAAAAGCTGCTGATGATTTATTAGCTGCTTTAGGAATTGAAGACAAAGCGCTTGATATTGCAATGCAATTAGAAAAAGTAGCTCTTGAAGACGAATACTTCATCGAAAGAAAATTATATCCAAACGTAGATTTCTATTCAGGAATCATCTACAGAGCATTAGGAATTCCTACAGAAATGTTTACCGTAATGTTCGCATTGGGAAGACTTCCGGGATGGATCGCTCAATGGAAAGAAATGAGACTAAAAGGAGATCCGATCGGAAGACCAAGACAGGTTTACCAAGGAGCTCAAAAAAGAGATTATATCGATATTTCAAACAGATAATATTGACTTCTCATATCAATTTAAAATCCCAAAGTTTTTTGCTTTGGGATTTTTGTTGTTCTATAATTTAGTTTTTAAAAATTATTTTAAAATTTAACACAGATTTTGTGCTTGAATTTTCACTGATTATCATTAATTCTATCTGTGAGTTTTTAGTTCATCAGATGAAATTAGTGAAGAATCAACAATCTTCAAAACCATTAAAACACGTCTCAATCTTAGCTAAATAAAAAGCTTTCCACATCACAACCGTTTGATTATATTTGCGTAATTCTCATTATTTATGAAATCGCCCTTTACTAAATTTAAAGATAAATACCCAACGATATAAGGCGATTGCATTTGACCTTTAGAATAAAAATTTCTACAAATGAAATTAAATATAAAAAACGAAACAGGAAGACTGAGGTCGGTCGTATTAGGACAGCCCAATTCTATGGGAGGAATTCCCACTTTGGAAGAAAGCTATGATGCTAAATCTTACTACACGATTGAGCACAATATGTATCCGAAAGAAGCAGATATTATTGATGAAATGAACGCTTTTGAAGCTGTTTTGAAAAAATATAATGTCGAAGTTTTTCGCCCGGATATTATCGAAGATTACAATCAGGTGTTTGCAAGAGACGTTGCATTTGTCATTGATGATAAAATGATTATTTCCAATGTGATTGCAGATAGAGCCGATGAACAGGAAGCTTATAAAACTGTATATGAAAATGTGAAATGGAGAGATATTATTAATCTTCCAGAAACAGCGCATATTGAAGGTGGCGATGTTATCGTTTGGAACGATTTCATTTTTATCGGAACTTGTTTTAGCGAAGATTACAGAAGTTATAAAACAGCGAGAACTAACGAATACGCTATCGAAATTCTTAAAGAATATTTTCCTAAAAAGAGAATTATCGATTTAGAATTAAAGAAAAATGACAGAATTCCATACGAAGGAATTTTGCATTTAGACTGCACTTTCAATCCGATTGGAAAAGATAAATGCATTATTTACAAAGACGGATTTGTTGATGAAAGCGATTATAATTTAATCATTGATATTTTCGGTGAAGAAAACTGTTTCCACGTGACTGCCGAAGAAATGTTTGAAATGTTCCCGAATATTTTCTCAATATCTCCGGAAGTTGTAGTTTCCGATAAAGCTTTCAAAAGAATGAACAATCATTTAAGAGATGTTTGGGGTATGACCGTTGAAGAAATTCCTTACAGAGAGATTTCTAAAATGGGTGGTTTGTTGAGATGTTCTACAATGCCATTGGTAAGAGAATAAGTTAGAGAATGAATTTGAAAGTATTATTAAATAATAAATGGGTTGCATTATTGCTTTTAATGCTAACTTTTTCATTGATTTATAATCCGTTCACAAAGTTTCCATTTACATTTTGTATCATTATTTTAGCTGTTCTTTTACTTTCATATTTACAAGATGGAAATTTTAAAAATCTTAATTTTAAGAAAATAAAATCCTCAGAAATTAAAATCATTCTGATTTGCTATCTCATTTTAGAGCTTTCTATGGATTTTATTTTCCAACCTTTGACAAGCAAAGTTTTTAATGAGCCGGCAGATTATTCATCTTTTAAAATAATAGAAAATAATCCCCATCAATACTTTAAATGGCTTGTTAACATGTGGATTAGTGCAGCAATTGGCGAGGAACTTTTATTTCGTGGTTTTGCTTTTTCACAGTTTAGGAAGCTTTTTGGTGAAAAGAAAATATTACTCGTATTTTTAAGTGCAATTATGTTTTCATTGCCTCATTTATACCAAGGGATTTCGGGATTGGTAATGACTTTCTTATTCGGATTAGCTTTCGGATTTATATACTTAAAATTCAATAATATTTGGATAAATATCATTGTTCACGGTTTGATAGATACAGTATTTCTCACATTAAGCTATTATGGACTGACAGATTTTTATTCCGGATTTAATATTATTTTATAAAATTTAAAAAAATGCAGACAACAGATACAGTATTAATGATAGAGCCGATTGCATTCGGTTACAACGCAGAAACTGCGGAAAATAATTATTTTCAAGTAGAACAGAAAGGTGCAGATATTCAGTCAAAAGCTTTGGCAGAATTCAGAATTTTTGTAGAGAAATTAAAGAGTAAAGGAATCAATGTTATCTCCATCAAGGATACCATCGATCCACACACACCGGATTCAATTTTCCCAAACAACTGGGTGAGTTTTCACAAAGATGGAAAGGTAGTTTTATATCCGATGTTTGCTTCAAACAGAAGAGTAGAGCGAAGAGAAGATATTATTGAAAGCATCAAAAACCAAGGTTTTGAAGTTGCTGAAATTGACGATTGGTCATTGCCGGAAATCCAAGGTCATTATCTGGAAGGAACGGGAAGTATGATTTTCGATCACGACAATAAAATTGCTTACGGTTCAGTTTCTTTGAGATTAGATGAAAATTTATTCAGAGAATTTTGTGAAAAATATGATTTCACGCCTGTTGTTTTCCATTCTTTTCAAACAGTTGGAGAAGAAAGACTTCCGATTTATCATACCAATGTCATGATGTGCGTTGCTGATAAATTTGTGGTCATTTGTTTAGACTGTATCGATAACGAATTGGAAAGAAGCAAAGTCATTGAAACCATTAAAAATTCAGGAAAAGAAATTATAGAAATTTCGGAAGAGCAGATGCAGCAATTTGCAGGAAATATGCTTCAGGTTCAGAATAAAGATGGAGAAAAGTTTTTGGTAATGAGCCAAACTGCTTATCAATCATTAAATGCCGAACAAGTTTCAAATATTGAAAAATATTGCGAAATTATTTATTCAGATTTAAATACTATTGAAGTAAACGGTGGTGGAAGTGCAAGATGTATGTTGGCTGAAGTTTTCCTCCCGAAAAAATGATATATTTGTTAAAAATTATTTAATTGAAGCCATTATCAAATAAAGGTTTACACATTCTTCTAACTTTGGAAACAGAGTTAGAAGATTTGTTATTAGACAGTGTGCAGTTTCTGGAATATATGACCAATATTTTAGAAAATAAAGAAGTGGAAATTGTGGGCGTTACGAATCATGATTTTGAAAACCAAAGCTTTACTTCTGCAGTTTGTTTAAAAGAATCTCATCTCTGCATTCATACCTGGCCAGAATTTAAGCAACTTACTTTTGATGTTTTCCTTTGTAATTATACACAAGACAATACGGAAAAAGTTGAAGAAATTGCTGATGAAGTCACCAAGTATTTTGAAGCTAAAATTATACAAGAACACAAGATTTACAGATAAAAAAGATGCATTACATTTGTCCCGTTTGTAATACAGAAAATAAATCGGAGCTTACATTCAACATCACAGAATATATTTGTAAGTCCTGCAGTAAACTTATTGATGTAAACAGAAGTTCCTCTCAAAAAGTTATCAAAAAACCAACCGAAAACGTCGTTTTAGAAGTTGGTCAGAAAGGTATTATTGAAAATGTTCAATATACCGTCGTTGCAATTATCGTAAGAAAATACGGATCAGATATTTTTTGGAGAGAATATTTCTTGAAAGACTACAAAAATAATGATGCTTTTCTCAGCGAAAGTGATGGTCACTGGATTTTTTTGAAGTCGATTCATTCTGAAGATGTAAAAAAAGAACAAAACGACAGAATAGCTGTTTTAAATACAAAGAATTACCGTTGGTACGAAACTACACCGTGTTCTGTTGATTCTGCAACCGGTTTTTTCGAAGACAAACTGAGTTTTAAACTTGCAACATACAAAGAATATGTCAACGGTACCGAAATGATTTCTCAGGAACAGTCTGGAAATACGAACCATTATTTTTTTGGAAAGCATATTTCTAAATTTATCATTAAAAAAAGTTTTGGTATTTCTCAAATGCCCAATTATTCGGGAATTGGGATTGTTCAGCCTTATTATTTAGATGTTAAACAAGCGATGAATATTTTGAGCATAACTGGGCTTTTAATTTGTCTTTTGCAGTTGTATGTATCTTATTCAAGAACCAACGATATTGTTTTTGAAGAAGCCATCAAATTTGAAGATGTGAAGAGCAAGGAAATGATTTCCAAAAGCTTTACACTTTCCGGAGGTTCTGCTCCATTGAAAATTGAAGCTCATTCTGATGTTGATAATTCCTGGGCAAATTTTCAGTTGAGTCTGGTCAACGAGAAAACAAATGAAATTACTTACGCATCAAAAGATATTGAAGAATATCATGGTTATGAAGATGGGGAAAGTTGGAGCGAAGGGAAAAAATCTGCGGATTTTAATATTTGTGGGGTAACATCCGGAAAATATCATTTCGCTATTTCTGCAGAAAAAGATGGTTCTGTAATTATTCCTTTAGATAATTTAAAATCTCCCGATTCTCGTGTAGAAATCTCTCGGGACAAAACAGGAATGATCAATGTTACCGAAACGGGTTTAGGAAATATTACAACTTTCAGCGATGCAAAAGCTTTAGAAAAAGATACTTCTTCCATTGCAAAATTGACTCGGGAATCTTTCGGACATCAAAAATTGGATTCTTTAATTAATGCAGAAGCGATTAATTTATCTACAACTCCAATAAATAATTCAGTTACGATAAAAGCAACCTGGCTTCCGGTTTCTTTTTGGAATTTTGCCATTATTTTGATTACAATGATTATATTTTTTAGTATCATTTACTGGGGAAGGTATCTTTTCAATGTTTCTAAATGGAAGAACAGCTCAAATTCGCCTTATCCTCAAAGCTCTTAAATCATGGAAAATATCATTAATTATATTAAAAAGCATTTTATCATTCTTCTGTTCGGTAGCTTTTTTCTAGGCTTATTCGCTTATCTGACGTATGATGGAAACCAATTGTGCGACTGCGAAAAAACAGAAAAGTATCGAGACGGAACGACAAGAGTTCACAGAACAGGAGGAACACACGGATTTTACAGATATCATCACAAATAAAAATAAAACATCATGGAAAATATAAACTTTTTACCGGTAATCAATTCAGTAATTTATTCATTTTTGGGAATTGCAATTCTGTTGGTTTGCTACGTTATCATCGAAAAACTGACTCCTGAAAAAACATGGCATGAGATTGCACAAAACAAAAATGTAGCGTTGGCAATTATTTTCGGTTCATTTATTATTGGGATTTCCATCATTATCGGTTCGGCGGTTCATGGATAAAAAAAGACTGTCTTTAGAACTTCTTTTACTGTCTTCGGTATTTGTTATTGCAACTTGCGGATTGATTTACGAATTGGTTGCAGGAGCTTTGGCGAGTTATCTTTTGGGAGATTCTGTGAAGCAGTTTTCTTTCATTATCGGTGTCTATCTTTTTTCGATGGGAGTGGGGTCTTATCTAGCGAAATTCATTAAAGGAAGTTTAATAGATAAATTTATCGAAATTGAAATTCTAGTCGGAATTGTTGGTGGAATAAGCTCTGTCGTGCTTTTTCTTTTATTCAATACGATTGGAAATTTTGAGTGGGCTTTATATACCTTTGTTTTTTCAACGGGATGTTTAGTTGGGCTGGAAATTCCTTTATTGATGAACATTCTGCAGGATAAAGTTCAATTTAAAGATTTAGTTTCAAACGTTTTTGCCTTTGATTATGTAGGAGCTTTATTGGCATCCATTTTATTTCCTTTAATTTTAATTCCGAATCTTGGAATTATTAAAACACCACTTTTTTTCGGATTAATTAATATTTCAATTGCCATATTTTTATGTTTTTATTTAAAAAAAGACTTAAAAAATTCTTTTTCGCTTAAAATAAAATCCATCGGAGCTTTCCTTTTGCTTTTGGTATTATTTATTTTCTCAGACAGAATTTTATCTTTTTCTGAGGAAAAATTGTATGGTGAAAATGTAGTTTATACCAACAATTCACCTTATCAAAGAATTGTTTTAACGAGAAATAGTAAAGAGTTCAGATTATATTTAAATAACAATTTACAGTTTTCTTCCACCGATGAATATCGTTATCACGAAGCTTTGGTTCACCCTGCAATGTCTATGGCGAAGAAAATTGATGACATTTTAATTCTTGGTGGCGGCGATGGTTTTGCGGTTCGTGAAGTTTTAAAATATAAAGATGTGAAAAATATCACACTCGTAGATTTGGATGGTGAAATGACGAATTTCTTTAAAACCAATGAAACAATGCGTCAACTCAATCAGAATTCTTTGTCTGATAAAAAAGTGAAAGTTATCAATAAAGACGCTTATATCTGGATTAAAGAAAACAAAGCAAAATTTGATGTCATTATTATCGATTTTCCCGACCCTTCCAATTATAGCTTAGGTAAACTTTATTCATTACAGTTTTATCATGAGCTTGAAAAAGTAACTACAACAGACACGAAAATTGTGGTACAGACCACTTCACCTTATTTTGCACCGAAATCTTTTTGGTGTATAGAAAAAACAATGAGTCAGATTTTTCCTTTTACACAGGCTTATCATACTTACGTTCCGTCTTTTGGAGAATGGGGTTTTTCGATGGCATCTTTTGAACCGATACATAACAAGATTTACAGAAAGATTCCTAATCTTAAATTTTATGACTATAATTTTTCACAGTTGTCTTATTTTACAAAAGATATGAAAGCAGATTCTGTGGAAGTCAATCGTTTGGATAATCAAATTTTAGTACGCTATTTTGATGAAGAGTGGGGCAAAATACAGTAGAAAAGATTTTCTTAAAACCATCATTTTTGGAAGTCTTTTTCTTCCTTTTCTGCAATATTGCGGAAAGAAAGGCAAAACATTTTTACTTAAAATTACAGGAACAAACCACATTCTTGGTCACCGACTTTGGGCTAAAGATTTTCCTGAGTTTTCAGAAGAAATTCATACTAAATATTTAATCGTCGGTGGTGGAATTTCAGGTCTTTCTGCTTGTCGATTTCTAAATCAGAATAACGAAAATGACTATCTTCTTTTGGAAATGGAAAATCATCTTGGTGGAAACTCTTCTAACGGAGAAAATAAGTTTTCGAAATTTCCTTTGGGAGCACATTATTTACCTTTACCAAACAAAGAGAATACAGAAATTATCGACTTTCTGAAAGAATGTAAAATCTGTTTGGGAGAAGATGAAATTGGAGAGCCTATTTTAGACGAATATCAAATGACTTTTCCACAGCAGGAAAGATTATTTTATAAAAATTCATGGCAAAACGACATCGTTCCTCAAAAAGGAATTTCCACTGAAGCTCAGGATGAATTGAAGCGATTTTTTGTATTGATGAATGAATTTCGTTTGAAAAAAGACAATCACAATAAATATTGGTTTGCCATTCCTGTTCAGGATTCAAGTAGAGAAGAAGAGGTTTTAAAACTCGAAAAAATTACTTTTAAAGATTGGTTAAATAAAAACGATTTTAAATCTGATGAATTGCTTTGGTTTTTAGATTATTCCTGCAGAGATGATTACGGTTTGGGTATTGACTACGTTTCTGCCTGGTCGGGAATTCATTATTACGCAGGAAGAAAAAATAACTGGAGCAAAAAATATAAAGATCAGGTTTTTACCTGGCCTGAAGGAAATGCAAGATTGGTTAAGCATTTTTCAAAATATGTTGATGGCAAAAAAATGATTAAAAATTTAGTTTTTAATGTTCAGTTGAAAGAAAATAATGTTGAGGTTTTAAGTTTCGATAATACTCAAAATAGAACAAAGAAAATTATTGCTGAAAAAGTTCTCTTTGCAACGCCTCAATTCGTGAATGACAGAATTTTTAAAGATAGAAATACAAAATCTTTCAATTATGTTCCGTGGCTTTTAACGACAATTACGCTGAAAAATGATTTTGGTGGAGATGAAGAATTGGCTTGGGATAATGTAATTTACGGTTCGGAAGGTTTGGGATATATTTACGATCAGCATCAGAATATTGATCAGATTCTGGGAGAAAAAGTAATCACTTATTATAAAAGTTTTTCTTCGGATGATTGTAGAAAAGCACGAAAGAAACTGTATTCGATGAAGGAAGATCAGCTTCGAAATATGGTTTTGGAAGATTTAAAAAAAGCACATCCTTTAATTGAAGAATATATTGTAGAAATGCAGTTTCACAAAATCGGTCATGCGATGATTGCTCCGGTTCCGAATCAAATTTTTGGTGCAGCAACAGAAAATGCAAAACAATCTATTGACAATAAAATTTTCTTTGCACATTCAGATTTATCAGGAATTTCAATTTTTGAGGAAGCCTTTTATCAGGGATATAATACCGCAAGGAAAATGAGTGAATTTAAGTATATAAAGAGAGCAAAAACCTAAATTCTTTTCACGTTCTTAGCTGAGTGAAACGCCTTTGCGAACTTAAAAACAGATAGTAGCTAAAAAAATCTTTGCGAACTTTGCGTTTAAATAAAAATATGAAGCAACCTTGGATACATAATGCAAAAACAGACGGCTGGTTTATTCTCTCGCCGCCATTTGTCATTTTGCTTATCATTTTACTTTTTCAAAAAGAGATTCAAGGATTAGAAAACCATTATTCATTTTACACATGGCTTTTTCTGATTGTTTTTGTGGATGTTGCGCATGTTTATTCCACTTTATTTAAAACGTATTTTGTAAAAGCAGAAATTCAAAAGAGAAAACTTTTGTACTATGGAATTCCTTTGTTGAGCTGGATTTTAGGTCTGATTTTACACCAGTTTGGAAGCCTTACTTTTTGGTCAGCTTTGGCATTGATTGCTGTTTTTCATTTCATCAGACAGCAATATGGTTTCATGAGAATTTATGCTCGATTTGAGGAAAATAACTGGAGCAAAAAAATAGATGAGGTTGCGATTTATTCGGCGACCATTTTCCCGATGTTGTATTGGTTTAAAACGCCGAGAGCTTTCAACTGGTTTGTGGAAAATGAGTTTCAATGGTTTCATCATATTCCCAATTATGTCCCTTTTCTTAAGGTTTTGTATTTCATTATTCTTTTGGTTTGGATGATTAAAACAGTTATTGGAATCATTAAGACCAAACAAATTAATCTTCCTAAAAATGCTTTAATTACAGGAACTTATCTTTCGTGGTATTTTGGGATCGTTTACTTCAATAATGATTTGGTTTTTACTTTTCTGAATGTTATTTCCCACGGAATTCCTTATGTTGCATTAGTTTATATCAGAGAAATTAAACAGAAAGAATCGACTCAATTAAATAAATTATCCATATTCAAATCTACTTTCGGAGTCTTCTTATTTATTGTTGTCATTCTCACCTTTGCCTTTTTTGAAGAGTTTCTTTGGGAGATTTTAATTTGGCGTGAACACTTTTCCTGGAATTTTAAGCTTTCAGAATTTTGGTTTCAACTGTTAATTCCTTTGTTAGTTGTTCCCCAGCTCACCCATTATTTATTGGATGGTTTTATTTGGCGTAGACCAAATAAGGTTAATTAAATTTATCTTCAAGGTAAAAAACCAATACTGATTTATTTTCTCATCTTGAGACTTAACCCAAAATGTTTAATTAAATTTGTCTTCAAGAAATTATTTAGATGCAAAAACACATTCTTTTACTAGCTGTTTTATTAGGGTTTACCATTAACGCGCAGCAAAAAACCTACTGTAACCCAATCAACATCGACTATGGTTACACACCTTTTGAAGTCTTTTCAAAACAGGGTAAACACCGTGCAACAGCCGATCCTGTGATTGTTAATTTTCAGAAAAAACTGTTTCTTTTCTCTACAAACCAAGAAGGATATTGGCATAGCGATAATATGCTCGATTGGAAATTTGTGAAAAGGAAATTCCTCAGAGACAATAAATATACCCATGATTTGAATGCTCCCGCAGTTTGGGCAATGAAAGACACTTTGTACGTTTATGGTTCAACTTGGGAATCCGACTTTCCTATTTGGAAATCTACAAATCCTACGGTAGATGATTGGAAGATTGCAGTTGATACTCTGAAAGTTGGAGCATGGGATCCTGCTTTTCATTACGATGAAGATAAAAACAAACTGTATTTATATTGGGGTTCAAGCAACGAATGGCCACTTTTAGGAACAGAAGTTAAAGTAAAAAACTTGCAGTCTGAAGGTTTTGTAAAACCTATTTTAAGATTGAAACCTGAAGATCACGGTTGGGAAAGATTCGGAGAATATAATGATAATGTTTTTCTTCAGCCTTTTGTGGAAGGAGCTTGGGTAACGAAGTACAAAGACAAATATTATATGCAGTACGGAGCTCCTGCAACAGAATTCAGCGGATATTCTGATGGAGTGTATGTTTCAAAAAATCCTTTGGAAGGCTACGAATATCAACAGCACAATCCGTTTTCTTATAAACCGGGAGGTTTTGCAAGAGGAGCGGGACACGGAGCAACATTCGAAGATAATTTCAAAAATTGGTGGCACGTTTCAACGATTTTTATTTCTACTAAAAACAATTTTGAAAGACGCTTGGGAATCTGGCCTGCAGGTTTCGACAAAGATGATGTCATGTATACCAACACTGCTTATGGTGATTATCCGACTTTACTTCCGCAGTTTGCACAGGGAAAAGATTTCTCTAAAGGGCTTTTCACAGGGTGGATGTTGCTGAATTACAACAAACCCGTTCAAGTTTCGTCAACTTTAGGTGGTTATCACTCGAATAATGCAGTGGATGAAGATATTAAAACCTATTGGAGCGCAAAAACTGGAAATTCGGGAGAGTGGTTTCAGACAGATTTAGGAGAGGTTTCGACGATTAATGCCATTCAGATCAATTATGCAGATCAGGATGTTGAGTTTATGGGAAAAACGGAAGGTAAAATGCATCAGTATAAAGTTTACGGATCAAACGATGGTAAAAAATGGAAAGTTATTGTTGATAAAAGTAAGAACACCAAAGATGTTCCTCACGATTATATCGAATTGGAAAAACCTGCCTCAGTAAGATATTTAAAAATGGAGAACTTGAAAATGCCTACAGGGAAGTTTGCCTTAAGCGGTTTCAGAGTATTCGGAAAAGGAGCAGGAGCAAAACCTGCAAAAGTTCAGAACTTTGTTCCGTTGAGAGCTGATGCTAAAAAATATGGCGAAAGAAGGAGCATCTGGATGAAATGGCAACAAAATTCCGAAGCAGATGGTTACGTTATTTATTGGGGAAAATCTCCTGATAAATTATATGGTAGCATCATGGTTTACGGAAAAAATGAATATTTCTTCACTGGAGCAGATAGAGTAGATTCTTATTATTTCCAAATAGAGGCTTTCAATGCGAATGGAATGTCTGAGAGAACGGAGGTTGTAAAGTCTGAGTAGAATTTATATTTTAATAAGATAATTTTACCTCTTGTGTGGAGTTACTTAACTTCTAAGCAAGAGTTGAGTAACTTTTAAGCAAGAGTTGTACAAAACTTACGCAGCTATTATGCTAAAGTTGCGCAGTTTTTTTTATAGTAAAAGTACAATCGAAACCCGCCAATTTCTCGGCGGGTTTCTGTACAAAATAAATGTATATGAAGATTGAATGTTAACGTGTTCTGCTTTTGATAGCGTCTGATGCGCCTTCGATGTCTCTTACTTTTTTCACTTTTTGGTTTCCGAAGTTGTACGTTATGCTGAAAGTTCCGCCTCTTCTAAACTGGTCGTTTCTTACATAGTTGTAATTTCCGTTGGCTTGATAATCCTCAATTTCTACGATGTTGGTTCTAAGAACGTCGGTAATGTTTAAAGCAAAAGTCCAATCATTCCAGTTTTTCTTTAAACTTAAATCAAGACTTGAAAGATTTTTAAGCATCCCCAACTCGATTTGCTGTTTGTCGACGAAGAAATAATTTACACCTAAAAACCATGTTTTCTTTTTGTCTAAACGGATTGTATTATTGGTCTGAATCAAAATACTTGTAGAACTTATTTTATTTTCATAAATCGGGAAAACATCTCCCGAAGTAGGGTCAACGCTTAAACTTCCGTCGTTTACATTTCTTTGAATTCCGACATTGAAATTTGTTGTTAAATATTGTTTAAAGAATGTTTTCTGAATTCCTAACATGGCAGACATTTCCTGTTTGTCACCGAAGTTGGTACGGATGTATCTTAATTGTTTATAGGGATCTAAAAATGGATTGCCAGTTACTGGATTAATTATAATATTTCCGTCTTTATCTTTTCTCGGTTTCAGAATATCTCTCTGCAAAGGTACTTGGGTAATCTTATCTTTAAATAATGAATGGCTTAAGATTAAGAAATATGAGTTTTTAAACATATAGGTTAATTCATTACTGTAAGTAGAAGAAGCTTTCACAAAAGGATTGTTTTGAGTATAATTGTCTTCTGTAAGAATGTTTCTTACGGGATTCAGTTCCCAGAAGCTTGGTCTTCTCATTCGGCTTGAAAATGCGTAAGAGATGTTGTTTTTATCGTTAATTGCGTAATTAAAACTTAGATAAGGAAGTACATTATGGTAATCTCTTTCAATCTTTCTGTATTCAGGAGCTGCATTGTCCGAAGTTCCTAAACTGTTCGTGATTTCATAACGAGTACCAACTTTTCCGGAAAATTTATCAGAAAATTTCTTTTCTAAAGTTAAATAGGCGCCATAAATATTTTCGTCATAAATGAAATGGTTAGGTGCAAATTCATCATCTTTTCCTGTTATATAAGTAATATTCTGAGTGTCATTATCCGTTTTGGTTTTATTAAAATTTCCACCAATAGCAACTGTAAAGTCATTTTTAAATTTCTGAATATAATCTACAGTACCGGAAAAGTTATTGATGATTTGAGGTAGATTCTGGTCAATGGTCTGGCTTAGTAATCCATCTGTACCATTTGCATCAGATAAATATGTTTTATTATTGGTAAACTGAAATCTTCTGTAATTAAGATAAGCTGCATTTACATTTAACTTACTTCCCAAAGAATCGGTTTTTAATTCATAGTTTAAATTAACCGAATTGTTGTATGATCTCGCATCTTCATTGTTTCTTGAGTTAGTATAATTGGTAATGTATGACTGAGTATCTTTATCAAAAGAACGAATATTATTGAATAAATTAACTGTAGAATTATAACTTTTGTTGGCATTAGAATTCCATGAAAGAGCTAAATTACTTTTTTCCGTGAGTTGATAATCTATATTCAAATATCCTCCGATGTACTGATTCGGGTCATCAATATTTCCGGTAGATTCATTAGAAGAAGAAGCATTTCCGTTTCGTAAAACATATTGTTGAGCGTCAATATTCTCTCCTCCATACAAATTGGCACTGATTCCTAACTTATTTTTTCTGTAGTTTGCAGAGAAACTTGCAGAACTTGCATTGTATTTATTTTGGGTATTCGACATTCTCATATTTCCGTTCAAACCGTCGCTCATTTTCTTTTTCAAAATGATATTGATGATTCCGTCTGAAGATTCTACCTGGAATTCACTTCCTGGAACTGTAATGACCTCAATTTTCTGAATATTTTCAGCCGGAGTATTTTTTAGAAACTGAGCCAGAGATTCGGCATCCATATTAGATTTTCTGCCGTTGATATAGATGAGCGCATTGTTTTTTCCTGCAATTTTTAAAGTTTTATCATCAGTTGTAGAAAGTAGAGGTGTTTGTCTCAAAAGATCAAAAGTAGTATTTCCTTTTGCAATCGGAGAGGCTGCAACATCATATACAAACCGGTCGCTTTGTTTTTTGAATACTTGTTTTGTTAAAACAACCGCTTCAATGTTCTTAGTTTTTGTAGTGTCTGTTTTTTTCTCTTGAGCAAATGCAAATCCGCTGAAAAAAAGTGCCGCAATGAATATTTGAGTTTTCATAATTGTATATTTAGTTTAGATGCTTGTATCTGTTATTAATTTACATTGCAAAGATATATAATAAAAATAGTATCATGCAATACAAAGTAGTAAAAATGTTTTGATTTTAATTTTAACTAGTTGATTGTTAGTGATTAAAAATATGTTTTAAAATTTATTGTTTCATCTTTACACTTAATAAGACAACTGGAATGACAATTTTGTTACAATAATTTTTAAAAATAATTTACATCACCGTTTTTTGATTAAATTAGCCTAAACTTTTAATTATTAATATATGAGTAAACTTTATCCTTTATTATTTTTAGTGTTAATGCTTATTTCTTGCAAAAGCGATATTAACATAGAGGATGACGAGCAGCCAAATATGGCAATAGATTTCAATTTTGGGAATACTGCTTAACGAAATTTTCACGGTGTAGTATTCCGTATTTTCAATTCCAATCTAATGGAATAACTTCAGCTGGAACATATACAACTGATTTTACTGTTTTCTTATTACCTAATGTTCCAATTCCTGCGGTAGGAAATAATTTAACTTTACAGATAATCCAGTTTGGAACAGTAAATAATTACGTAGATTTTACAATAAACGGTACTTATTCAGAGAATTTTAATGGGGTTCCAGTAACAAGAACATTATCTGTAACAGGACATGTAAAAAGAGATTTCTAATTGAATTACTTAAAAAATGATAACAAAAAAGGACTTTTTCAAGTCCTTTTTTTATTTTTATTCTCTGTCAAAACGAGCCAGTTTTTTATCAATCCAAATGGTAGCAAAAGGAAAGAATGCAGAAATTAATGAGAAGACTGTATCCTCATCATCCCAAGTATAAATTTTTCTTACAGAAGGTAAAAATAAAAGATAAAGCGTGAAAAATAATCCGTGGATGCTTCCAATTGTACTGATGTAAACAATCGGTAAAATGCCTTCTGGGTCAACCCGAATCCAAATCATTGCAGTGAATAGAAAAAACCATGATATAGCTTCAGCTAAACAGATTTGTTTAAACCATTTGATAACTTTTTCCTGACTATATTTTGCGAAAAGATTTTCGAGAAATTCCATTTTAAACTAAGAATTAATTTTGACTAACAACTAACAACTAACAACTAATTTCTACTTATAAAAACTACTTCCATCCAAATATTCAAAAACTTCCGGTGGAATCATTGGTCTTACGTTTTTGCCTTGCTTAATCATGTTTCGAATTTCTGTTGCAGACAATTCGATTACAGGAGCTTTTATCAAAGAAATATTTTCATGTTTTAAATATTCAGACTCCTTTTTATCATCATTAAAAACTCTTGGATAAACAATGATATGATGATTCTTAACTAGTAAGTCAGAGTTTTTCCATTTGTGCAAGTTTTCCAGATTATCTTCACCCATTATTAAACTAAAAGAATAGTCCGGATGTTTTTCTTTAAGATAAGTCAGTGTGTCAATTGTATAACTTGGTGTAGGAAGCGAAAATTCGATATTTGAAGCGCGCATTTCGGGATAATTTTTTATCGCCAATTCTACCATTTCCAGTCTGTTATGATCGTTTAGTAATGATTTTTTCTCTTTGAACGGATTTTGTGGACTTACCACAAACCACAATTCATTCATATCCGAATTTTCAAGAATATAATTCGCCAAAATCAAATGTCCAATATGAATGGGATTAAACGAACCGAAAAATAAGCCGATTTTTTTCAATGTTGATGAGTATTATGAAATTTGTATAGAAATTAATTTTAGATTGAGATTAACCATTCACTTCCAAAGGAAACTTCACTATTCACTTTCATGAAACTTCACATCTTTAATGTTTAAACAATGCGTAACATTTCCTTTCCAGTGATTTTCTTCAAGTGTAAAAGCAATGTCGAAATTTTTAGTTCTGAAATCATCAGCAAATTGACCTAATTTAAAGCCAACACATTCAATATTTCTACCTGTAGATTCCTGTTTAATGTAAAATTTGAGGTGATTATTATCTTTACCCATCGTTTTTAAATAACCTGAAATTTTCTGATTTCTTAAAACCAAATTAGGCTTCATATTTTGTGGTCCGAATGGAGCTAGTTTTCTATGAAAATTAATGAAATCTCTGTTGATTTCATCTGCATTAATATCACAATCTACGGTTATCGATGGTTCTTTTTGATGATCTTTGATTTTTTCAGATACAATTTTTTCAAACTTAATTTTAAAATCTTCAAACTTAGATTTTTCCATTGAAAGTCCTGCAGCAGCATGATGTCCTCCAAATTTTAGAAAATATTCAGAGCATAAATCAAGAGCTTCATGTACATCAAAATCTGAAACAGATCTTGCTGAAGCAACCATTTCACCATTATTTCCATCGGTAAAAACCAAAGTTGGCTTGTGATAAGTTTCAATCAATCTGGAAGCAACAATTCCGATTACGCCTTTGTTCCATTCAGGATGATAAACGATTGTTGAAAATTTTGTTTCCTGTTGTGATTCTATAATTTGATTTAATGCTGAAACTGTAGAATTCATATCGAGTTCCCGTCTTTCATCATTAAGATTCATAATGTCGCTTACAATTTGATGTGCGTGTTTCAAATTATCCGAAACCATCAATTCTACGGCAGCTTTTCCTTGAGAAATCCTACCTGCAGCATTTATTTTAGGCGCAATTTCAAAAACAATATTCGAAATTTCAAAATGAGAAAGTTTATCTTCCGGAATCAAAAGTCTCAGTCCCATATTTCGGGTTTTTCTGAGCATTTTAAGTCCCATTTTTGCTAAAACTCTGTTTTCTCCGGTCATTGAAACGATATCTGCAGCAATTGATATTGCTAAAAGATCTGTCAGTTCAAAAAGTTCCTGTTCCGGTATTTTATAAATGGTATTCAGACCTTGGCAAAGTTTAAAACCAACACCACAACCTGAAAGTTCTTTAAATGGGTATCGGCAATCGTTTCTTTTGGGATCTAAAACTGCAGTCGCATCAGGAATTTCGTCCCCTGGTAAATGGTGATCGCAGATAATAAATTCGATGTTTTTGCTTTTAGCATAATTAATCATGTCAATCGCTTTGATTCCGCAGTCAAGTGCGATAATCAACGAAAAACCATTTTCTTTAGCAAAGTCGATACCTTCAGTTGAAATTCCATAACCTTCAGAATTTCGGTCTGGAATATAGTAGTCTAAATATTTTTTCTGAACTATTTTACTTAAGTAAAGATACATTAATGCAACGGCGGTCGTTCCGTCAACATCATAATCTCCGTAAACCATTATTTTTTCTCCATTTTCGATAGCTGTTGCAATGCGTTCTACCGCTTTTTGCATATCCGCCATTAAAAAAGGATTGTGAATATCGGTCATGTTAGGCTTGAAAAATTCTCTAGCCTTCTGATAATTGTCAATGCCTCTGAGAACTAATAGCTTGGATTCAAAAGTTCCAAAACCAAGCGATGAACTCAATCCATCTACAATTTCTTCATCAGGCTCGGTTTTATAAATCCATTTTTGACTCATTTCACAAAAATAGGCAAAATTTATTTTAAAAGCTATTGAAAATAATAAGCAAATTCAAATTCTCTTGAGGTGAAATTTTGAAATATTCTTAACTAAATGTGGTATGTGTAATTAAATTTTTAGTAAAATTTAAAAATAATTACAATTTATTAAAACCAAAATGTTGTTTGTTCTCGTAGATGATTTTAAATACTAAACCTATTTAAAATTATATTATGAAAAAAACAATTAAAGTTTCAAGCCAGGGAGCCACTCTGGACACCAGTAGAAGAAACTTCCTAAAACTAAGCGGTATTGGTCTTGCCGTAGCTGGTCTTACTTTGGTAGGATGTAACGATGACGATATGGAATACATGGAAAACCCCGGAATATTTGATTTGGGTTCGGGAGATGTAGGTATTCTTAATTATGCATATGCTTTGGAGCAGTTAGAAGCTGATTTTTATACGAAAGTTGTTAATAGTTTCTATAGCGGAATTTCAAATGCTGAAAAGGAAATCTTAACAGATCTTTATCACCATGAAGTTATTCACCGTGATTTTTTTAAAGCTGCAATTTCAGCTGCGACACAAAATGTTTTACCGACTTTAGAATTTCAATATCCAAATGTGAATTTTAATGATAGAGCTTCTGTTTTAGCTACTGCAAAAGCATTGGAAGATACAGGTGTTGCTGCATATAACGCAGCAGGAAAGTATATTACAAATCCTACTTACTTAGTTGTTGCAGGTAAAATTGTTTCTGTTGAAGCAAGACATGCTGCTGCAATTAGAGATTTGATTAATCCAGGAACGGCTGCATTTTCAGGAGATGATGTAATCAATGCAAACGGACTTGATGTAGCTAAAGAACCGAAAGAAATTGTAATGGCTGCAGGAGGATTTATAAAAACACCTTTCACTTGGAAAGAACAGGGTATTAACTAATTATCACATCAAAACCTATTATTATGAACATTCTAAAATTATTAGATAAACTTTCTGACGATTCTTTTTTCACAAGACAAACGTCCAGATCAGAAACATTTTCAGATATTTCAGCATTTGGAAAAAAAGCAGCAGTTGCTGCATTACCTTTAGGACTAGCTGGATTAATGTCAACTAATGCAAAAGCTGAAACTTTGACAGTAAATAATGATCCTATCACCGCTAAAACTGTCTTAACCGATGCTTTACAATTAGCTTTAACGCTTGAATATCTTGAAGATGAATATTACCGAATCGGTCTTAATGCAGGAACATTGATTCCTACGGCAGATCGTACTGTTTTTATGCAGATCTCTAAACATGAAGCAGCTCACGTTGCATTTTTAAAAGCTACTTTAACTTCTTTAGGTGAAGCACCGAAAGCGAAGCCAACTTTCGATTTTACAGCGGGAGGAAACTTTACACCTTTTACTAATTATCAACAGTTTCTGATTTTAGCTCAGGCTTTTGAAGATACGGGAGTAAGAGCATATAAAGGACAAGCGGGAAATGTAATGTCAAATAAAGCGGTTCTTCAGGCGGCTTTACAAATTCATTCCGTAGAAGCGAGACATGCTTCTCAAGTAAGAAGAATGCGCTCAAACAAAGGCTGGATTGAATTAGCAAATGGTGGAAATATGCCTGCTGCAACAAATCCTGTTTACGCAGGAGAAGACGTGACAATGCAGGCTGGTTTTAATACTGCCACGAAATTCGGTGCAGCGGCTGGTTCTGCTGCTTATGACGAAATTTTAAGTGGTACAGATGCGGCTGCAATTGCCGGTTTGTTTATTGTTTAAAGCATAAATTCTCATATATAGTAAATCCTTTTTCGGTACATTTCCGGAAGAGGATTTTTATTTTATAAAAAGTATTATCTTCACAGCACAAATTTTTATAGTATGAAAAAAATCTTAATTTCTGCACTTTTGATAAGTGCTGTAACGGACGTTCAAGCTCAAAAAATCAATTTAGGGAAAGCTGCAGGTGTAGTTTCTAAAGGCGCTTCAGCTTTAACATTTTCTAATGCAGATGCAATTAAATTATCTAAAGAATCGGTAGATTATATGGATAAAAACAACCCGATTGCAGGTCCGAAAGATCCTTACACGGTTCGTTTAAACAAACTTTTTGCAAAGCACAAATCTCAGGATGGTTTAAACTTAAATTATAAAGTTTACAAAGTGACCGACATCAATGCATTTGCTTGTGCGGATGGAAGTGTACGTGTTTTTTCTTCATTAATGGATATAATGACTGATGATGAATTATTAGCGGTAATCGGTCATGAAATCGGTCATGTCAAAAACGAAGACACCAAAGATGGAATAAAGTCTGCTTATCTGAAAGCTGCCGCAATGGATGCAGCTTCATCTGCTTCTTCCACTGTAGCAAATCTAAGCGAAACTCAGGTTGGAAAAATGGCAAATGCTTTCCTTGACGCTTCGCATAGCAAAAAACAGGAAAATCAAGCTGATGATTATTCTTATGATTTTATGAAATCTAATAAATACAATGTTGTAGGAGCTTATACGGCATTCAAGAAGTTGGCTTTACTTTCTGAAGGAGGTTCAACTCAGTCTAAATTCCAAAAAATGTTTAATTCTCATCCCGACAGTAATAAAAGAGCGGAGGCGATTAAGAAAAAAGCTGAAAAAGACGGTCTTTGGAAAGATCCGGGAACAGTTTCTTTGCCAACAACAAAGCTTACAAAATAATTTAGTTTAATATTTAAAACAAAAACTCCTCAAAAATTAATTTTGAGGAGTTTTCTTTAGTATAAGTTTAAATGTATCTTAAAGATTAAGCGTACATTTTTTCTCTTAATTCTTTGATTTTTTTGTCGGCAAGATATTCGTCATAAGTCATTTCTCTGTCGATGATTCCGTTTGGAGTCAATTCGATGATTCTGTTACAGACAGTAGAAAGCATTTCGTGGTCATGAGATGACAATAAAAGATTTCCTTTGAAGTTCGACAATGAGTTGTTTAATGTTGTGATACTTTCAAGGTCTAAGTGGTTTGTTGGTTCATCCAATAAAAGAACGTTTGCTTTCTGAAGCATCATTCTACTGAACATACATCTCATTTTTTCACCTCCGGACAGTACTTTACAAGATTTCAGCGCTTCATCTCCTGAAAAAAGCATTCTACCTAAGAATCCTCTCATAAATTCTTCGTGACGCTCTTCATCATTTTTGGTGAATTGTCTTAACCAATCAACTAAACTGATGTCTTCCTGAAAGAATTTAGTATTATCTAAAGGCATTTGAGATTGGTTTGTAGTAACTCCCCAAGCAACAGTTCCTTTATCTGCTTCATTATTACCTGCTAAAATTTCGAAAAATTCTGTAATTGCTAAAGTGTTTTTAGATAAAATAGCAACTTTATCATTCTTCTTAAGATTTAGATCGATATTTGAGAACAATAATTCTCCATCTTTAGTTTTTTCAAGACCTTTTACATCTAGAATCTGGTCTCCAACTTCTCTTTCCATCTCGAAAATAATCGCCGGATATCTTCTTGAAGACGGTTTGATATCATCGATGTTTAACTTGTCGATCATTTTCTTTCTTGCAGTTGCCTGTTTAGCTTTTGCAACGTTTGAACTAAATCTAGCGATGAAATCCTGAAGTTCTTTCTTCTTTTCTTCTGCTTTTTTGTTAGCTTGAGCTCTTTGTCTCGTTGCTAATTGAGAAGCTTGATACCAGAAAGAGTAGTTACCTGTATAAAGGTTTAATTTAGCATAATCTAAATCTCCAATGTGTGTACAAACCGTATCTAAGAAGTGACGGTCGTGAGATACTACGATTACTGTATTTTCGTAATCGGCCAAGAAATCTTCTAACCAAGAAATTGTTTCAATATCAAGGTCATTCGTAGGTTCATCTAAGATCAATACGTCAGGATTACCGAAAAGTGCCTGAGCTAAAAGAACCTTTACTTTGTCCTTATTCTCTAGTTCGCTCATCAATTGATAATGCATGTCATCTTTCACTCTTACGTTTGAAAGCATTGTTTGTGCATCAGATTCTGAGTTCCATCCACCCATTTCATCATAGATTACACCCAGTTCTCCGGCTTTAATACCGTCTTCGTCAGAGAAATCTTCTTTTGCATAAAGCGCATCCATTTCCTCCTTTATCTCAAATAATCTTTTGTTACCTCTTAAAACAGTCTCAAGAACAGTAAATTCATCATAAGCAAAGTGATCCTGCTCAAGAACTGACATTCTTTTTCCAGGTTCTAAAGATACGTGCCCTGTTGTTGGGTCTTGCTTTCCTGTTAATATTTTAAGGAATGTAGACTTTCCTGCACCATTTGCTCCGATAATTCCGTAGCAGTTTCCTTTCGCAAACATAATGTTTACTTCGTCAAAAAGAACTCTTTTCCCGAATTGTAAAGATAAGTTAGATACTGTTAACATATAGTTTTGTAAATTTGGCGCAAAATTACGAAAAGAATTTGGGTAAATTATAATAATGTAATACTCAAGTTTTTATATGAAAGCAAATTTTGTATATTTATTAACAAAATTAAGAATAATGAAGATTGAAAAAACAGTCAGGATATTAAATAAAAGAGCTCGGTTTGAATATGAAATTCTAGAAGAGGTAGAAGCTGGGATGGTGTTGATGGGAACGGAAATTAAAGCGCTTCGTTCTTCTAAAGCATCTATCACAGAGTCTTTTTGCCAGTTTATTGATGGGGAATTATATATCATTAATATGATGATTGATGAATATAAATTGGGAACTTTTTATAACCACAAAACAAAAAGGGAACGGAAGTTGCTGTTGCACAAAAGAGAACTGTTAAAATTTGAAAAAAAACTTAAGGATGCAGGGAATACAATCATTCCGCTTAAGCTTTATATAAACGATGGGGGAAAAGCTAAAATTATTATCGCCTTGGGAAGGGGTAAAAAACTCTTTGATAAAAGGGAGAGTATAAAAGATAGAGAAAATAAGCGAAACCTCGATAGAATATTAAAGAAAAGTTAAAAATCATCCTGAAAACTTTGTTTATAAAGAAAAATTATATTTATTTTGCAATATCAATTATTTAATCATTTAATTCTATGAAAAATCTAAAATTAGGAATTTCAGTATTGGCGCTTACGGTTGCTTCTACTGTTTTCGCTCAGACTACCAACAATCCGTGGATGATCGGAGTTGGTGCTCATGCGGAAAACCATACAGCACAGCGTGGTAATTTTACCAATACGTTTTCTGCTACTAATTTGACGAAAAATATGTTCAACGTGAACAATTTTTCAATTACACCACCACTTTCTAAATTAACAGTTGCAAGAAACATCGGTAAAGGTTTAGTTATCGACTGGCAAACTAGTGTAGGAAATGTTGAAAACAAAAGACTTAACATGGGTAAAGAATTCATGTTGATGACAGGTTTAGGTTTCCAAGCTAAAGCGGCTGGACTTATCTGGAATGAAGAGTCTTGGTTTGATCCATACTTGAGAGTTGGTGCTAACTATTTAAGACATGACTACACAAGTCTTTCTTTCCCAAGACAAACTTTCATCAACGGTAATCCAGCAGAAATGACTACCAATGGTGATAATGGAATGGAACCAGGTAAAGCTAATCACTTCGTAGTTTCTACAGGTGCAGGTGTTAACTTCTGGTTGACTAAGAACTTCGGTTTAGGTGTTCAAGGTGATTACGTTTCAACTCCTGGAGATAAAGCTAACTATGCTAACTTTTGGCAAGCTTCTGCTTCATTGAACTTCAGATTCGGAAACAGAGACAGAGATAAGGATGGTATCTTAGACAAAGATGATTTGTGTCCAGATACACCAGGTTTACCAGAATTCCAAGGATGTCCTGATACAGACGGTGATGGAGTTCCAGATAAAGACGATCAGTGTCCAGAAGTTGCTGGTCCGGTTGAAAACAATGGTTGTCCTTGGCCAGATACAGATGGTGACGGTGTAATCGACAAAGATGACGCTTGTCCATCAGTTGCAGGTCCTGCAGAAAACAACGGTTGTCCTTGGCCAGATACAGACGGTGACGGAATCTTAGATAAAGATGATGCATGTCCTACAGTTCCTGGAGTTCCAGAATTTAACGGATGTCCTCCTCCAGCTCCAGTTAAGCCAATTGACGAGAGAGTAACTGAAGAATTTAGAGATCTATTATTTGACTTCAACAAAGCTACAATCAAAGCACAATCTAATGGTAAATTGGATCAAGCTGCTAGAATCATTAAGGATGAAGCTGCAGGTCAAAACTTTGTAATTGTTGGTATGACTGACAAAAAAGGTAGTGATGTTTATAACTTAAACCTATCTAAGCAAAGAGCTGCTGCTGTAGTTGCTGCTTTAGAATCTAGAGGTGTTAATCCATCAGTATTGAAATCTATCGGTATTGGTGAGCAAGACGCTAAAGTTGCTGAAACTGCTTCTGATGAAGAAAGACAAGCTGATAGAAGAGTTGTTGTAAGAGCTATCTCTGGATCAGAGTGGGAAACTTACAAGAAATCTGACTTACCAGTTAAAAAAGCTCCAGCTAAAAAGAAAAAAGCTCCAGCTAAAAAGAAAAAATAATTAATTTTTCTAAATAATAAATACCTCCAGGTTTCTGGGGGTATTTTTTTTGTTGTTGATTTTGAGTATTTTTGTCAAAATTTAATACAAAAAATGGGAAGAGCGTTTGAATATAGAAAAGCATCCAAAATGGCTCGTTGGGATAAAATGGCCAAGACTTTTTCTAAAATAGGTAAAGATATTGCCTTAGCAGTTAAAGCTGGAGGAACAGATCCGGAAGCCAATCCTGCATTGAGAAGATGTATCCAGAATGCTAAGGGTGCAAATATGCCTAAAGATAATGTTGAAAGAGCAATCAAAAAAGCAGGTGGTGCAGATGCAGAAAATTATGAGGAAATCACTTATGAAGGTTACGGACAAGGTGGTGTTGCATTTTTCGTAGAATGTACTACAAACAATCCTACAAGAACTGTAGCTAATGTAAGAGCAATTTTCAATAAGTTTGATGGTAATCTTGGAAAGAATGGCGAATTAGCCTTCATCTTCGACAGAAAAGGAATTTTTACAATCGATTTAGCTAAAGTTACGATGGATTGGGATGATTTTGAAATGGAAATGATTGACGGTGGAGCAGAAGATGTAGAAAAAGATGATGAGGAAGTAATGATCACAACTGCTTTTGAGGACTTCGGTTCTTTATCTCACAAATTAGATGAGCTTAAAATTGAAGCTAAAAGTGCAGAATTGCAAAGGATTCCGAATAATATAAAAGAAGTCAATGCAGAGCAATTTAAAGTAAATATGAAAATGCTTGATCGTTTTGAGGAAGATGATGATGTACAAAACGTATATCATAACATGGAAATCACAGACGAATTATTGGAGTCTTTATAAAAATTCACAAGTTTTATAAACTTCTAAATATTTTGCCATGAATTTACGAATTAGGTAATCAAATGAAATCCCTTAAAAGGAAAGATTGATTATTCGTGAATTCGTGGCTATTTTTTAAGATTAAAATTAGAGTTGTTTATAAAAAATAATATAGCATTCATACACAGTTCATTTTCAATTAGTTTCTTTGCAAAAGAATCAATTGTGCAATCGCCATCCTTGGTAATACAAAAATACTAATTGATATGGCGATCACATTTGATCATTTAGTAAGATAAATATCTGCAAATGAAAAGAGACGTTGAACTGGTTGTTATTTCGGATGTACATTTGGGAACTTACGGATGTAAGGCTAAAGAACTTCTTAGATATCTAAATTCTATTCAACCGAAAACATTAGTTTTAAATGGTGATATCATCGATATTTGGCAGTTTAAAAAGTCTTACTTCCCTAAGCCTCATTTAAAAGTAATCAAAAAGATTATTTCTTTTGCTACGAAAAACACAAATGTCTACTATATTACCGGTAACCACGATGAAATGTTCAGAAAGTTTACCGACTTCGAATTGGGTAAACTAAAAGTTTGCGACAAACTTTGCCTTGAAATTAATCACAAAAAAACGTGGATTTTCCATGGAGATGTTTTTGATGCATCCGTTCAGCATTCAAAATGGATTGCAAAATTAGGTGGAAAAGGATACGATCTTCTCATCGTCATTAATAATGCTGTGAATTGGTTTTTAGAAAAAATGGGTAGAGAAAAATATTCATTTTCAAAAAAAATCAAGAATAACGTAAAAAAGGCGGTAAAATACATCGGCGATTTTGAATTAACGGCGTCTGAACTGGCAATCGATAACGGCTACGATTATGTAATTTGTGGTCACATTCATCAACCTCAAATGCGTGAAGTAGTAAACAAAAAAGGTTCATGTACTTATTTGAACTCAGGAGATTGGATTGAAAATTTATCAGCTTTAGAATTTAATCAGAATGAATGGACGATTTTTCACTATGAAGATTACAAACATTTACTTAAAGATGACGAAACTGAAGAAATTCAGGATATCAAAAGTTCGGATCTTTTGAAAATTGTAACCCAATTTACTTAGCATGAAAGTTTTGTATGCATTTCAGGGAACAGGAAACGGTCATGTTGCGAGAGCGCAGGAAATTATTCCGATTCTTAAAAAATATGTTTCTGTAGATACATTAATCAGTGGTCATCAATCTCAGTTAAAAGCTGATTTTCCTATCAACTTTCAACACAAAGGTGTTTCTCTGCTTTACAATAAAACAGGAGGAATTTCTTATAAAAAAATTCTTTTTGAAAATTCTTTTCTAGAAGCATTTAAAACCATTAAAGATATCGATTTAAGCAAGTATGATTTAATCATTAATGATTATGAACCTTTGACGGGTTGGGCTTGTAAAACGAAAAATTTAAATATGATTGAGCTGAGTCATCAAGCCTCAATGAGTTTTAAAGAAACACCAAAACCTGATAAAAAAGACTTTTTCGGAGAATTGATTTTAAAATATTATGTTCCAAGTGAAAGGAAAATAGGTTTTCATTTTAATAACTATCATCCACAAATTAAAAAACCGGTTATCAGAAGGAAAATAAGAAATTTAAATCCTGATAAAAAAGGATTTTACGTGGTTTATCTTCCGAGTTTTTCAGATGAAAATATCATTAAAGTTTTAAGTGAAATTCCTGTAGAGTGGAAAGTTTTTTCCAAACATAGCAAACTTCACAGAAAGGAGAGGAATGTTGAGGTTTTCCCGATTGATGAAATTCAATATTTAAAATCTTTCGAAAACTGTGACGGTATTTTATGCAATGCTGGCTTTGAGACTCCGGCTGAAGCACTTTTTATGGATAAAAAACTATTCGTAATTCCTATTCATAACCAGTATGAACAGGAATGTAATGCATGTGCTTTAAATAAAATGGGAATTCCGAATTCTAAAATTTTAGATTTAGAAGAAATTAAAAATTGGGTAGCTTCTGATCTTCATTTTCAAGTTGATTATCCAGATAATATTGAAGATATTCTTCTGAATGAAGTTTTAGTTCTGTAAAAAAATATCTTCCACATCATTCATTCTTTTCATCACCGCTCTTGCGTAAGAACAATGCGGATAAACTTTCCATTTGTTTTCTCTTGAAAATTTTATAGCTTCTTCTACAAGAAATTTTCCCATTCCACGACCTTCAAACTCGGGATGAACCAAAACAAAAGAAATAATCAATTTATTGTCTTCCGGGAAAATTGTGTAAGTCAATCTTCCAACTTCTTTTATTTCGTTGTTGAGTGTAATGACTCCGCCGTTTCCAGATTTATTATTTTCGAATTTCATAATCTATATTTTAATTAAAATTAAAAATACAAAAATTGAACCGCAGCAGTTTTGATCTACATCAAGAAATGAATTGATGTGGTTTGTGAATAGTTAATTTGTTTCACCTGTCAATTTTTTTGCAGAATCTTTTTTTTAAAACAGAATCTTTCAAAAGAAAATACCAAATATTCCGTTTAATTCTTAAATTTGACTTATGCGAAAGAATTTTTATCTTATCATTGTATCGTTATGTCTTGTGAGTTGCTATACGTACCAAGTTAAAAAACCTTTGGATGCTACAGCAATTGATAATAAGCAAGATTCTAAGAGAAGTGCTGAGCTTGCAAAGGAGTCTTCAATACAGATGAATAGTGAAAAAGCCAAATCCCAAAGTCTAAATTCACAACAAACACCTATCCCAATCAATGTTCAGGAGAAACTTGCTCCTAATAAGAATTTTAAAATTGATGTTGATGGTAAGAGTTATAAAATAATAGTTGACCGATGGGAAAGTGATAGTCTGGTTGCACATTCGGTTAGTAATCCTAAAGTAATTTTCAAATTCCATAAGAACCAAATTAATAGCGAAAAAATTGCTGAAAAACAATTTTCAAAACCTATCGCAGATATTATTACTATTGCTGCTTATGCGGGAATTGGTGTTGGAATTTGGTCGCTTCTGAAATAACCTATTTTAATTTTTTAGTATTTAAATTAAAAAATAACAATTCATTTGTGGAGCAAAATTGTCAATAATTTAGCTGTCTTTTCCCGTATAATAATTATAATCTTTGATAACAACACCGATAAACTGCCTTTCGGTCATTCTTGTAGGATCAACTTCCAGCTTGAGAATGCTTTTTATTTTGTCTGAAAGCTTTGTAATGACTTGTCGGTCATCAATTTTTAAAGCTTTTAAATAATTATCCTTAATAATTCTCATATCATTATCGCTCAAACCAATCACTTGTGGAAAAGTTGGAATGTAATCATGATTGATGTTTTCAAGAATTGTATGGGAAATATTGATGTTGTTTTTCAATGAAATCACCGCTGTTCCGGAAGCGATGTCACCCAAACGCTGATTATTTTTAGAAACAATCATAGAAATTAAACCAATAATTCCTACAAAAGTGGTGTCGATTAATCTGAAAACCCAGCGAATCAAATAATCCCCAAAACTCGCTTGGTAACCGTCGATTTTTACCACACGTATTTTCATCACTTTTTTTCCGGGAGTCTGTCCTTCCATTAAGCTTTCCAAAACTAACGGATAAAGCGAAACAGGTAATGTAAGGACAATGTAAATTGCGTTTTGAGACCAGGAATCCATCCCGTCTAATAGGTAGCCTAAATTTAAAATATTAAAAAATAAATAAAAAGTTGCAACAAGATAAGCCACCTTGATGAGACCATCTATAAGGTACGCTACTATTCGTTCTCCGATACTTGCAGTGATAAAATTAATATTTACATTTTGGGAGGTATTTATCGCAATTTGAGACATAATTTTTATTATTTTAGCCTTACAATTATGAGAGAAGTTTATTTCATTAAACAAAATAAAGAAAAATGGTTGGGAATTGAGCAGGTTGTTCAAGGGAAAATTAAAAAAAATCCTGATGACCTGTCTTCGCTGTATATCAACCTTGTCAATGATCTTTCCTTTGCTCAAACTTATTATCCTAAAAGCAATACGACGGTTTATCTTAATCATCTTTCGTCTCAGATTTTCCAGAAAATTTATAAAACTAAAAGGGTTGAAGAAAACAGGCTGATTTATTTCTTTAAAACCGAAGTTCCTTTGATTGTTTATGAAAACAGAAGATATTTAGTTTATTCGTTTTTGTTCTTTATATTTTTTATGCTGATTGGTGTACTTTCAGCGATTTATGATAATGAATTTGCCAATCTCATTCTAAGTAGAGGTTATGTAAATATGACCATTGAAAATATCAAAAATGGAAATGCGGTTGGTGTTTATCAGGATGGCTCAACTTGGGGAAGTACAATTGGGATTACCTTCAACAATATCATTGTTGGCGCAAAACTTTATATTTACGGAATCACTTGCGGAATCGGAACGTTATATCTTTTGATGCATAACTCGATTATGGTGGGAACTTTTCAGTATTTTTTCTATCAACACGGAGCTTTGGGAGATAGCGCAAGAGGAATTTGGCTTCACGGTGCATTTGAAATTTTCAGTATGGTAGTGGAAGGAATGTGCGGTTTGATTTTGGGAACCTCTATTCTTTTTCCTAAAACGCTTTCAAGATTTAATTCTTTTAAAAATGGATTTAAAAATTCATTCAAAATATTTTTAAGCACAATTCCCTTTACAATCTGTGCCGGAATTCTTGAAGGTTATGTTACGAGACACGCTTTAGAAATGCCTTTAATATTAAATCTTGTCATTATTTTTGGCTGTTTGGGAATCATCGGCTTTTATTATTTTGTGTACCCAAGAATTGTTAACCGAAGAATAAAAAATCTTATCAATGATGCAATTTTATAAAAAAAGAGATTTCGGAGCTTTTATCACAGATAGTTTTACATTTTTCAAACTTTACGGTAAAAATTATTTCAAAAATTATATTCTGCTGAATGGTCTTTTGCTGATTCTCATGGTGACGATTTTTATTTTCGGCTACAGGGAATTATTTATGCAGATTTTCGGTTCAAATATGAGCGGAGAAAGTTATTATTTCGAGTCTTATTTTGAAGACAACATCGGAATGTTTATTGTAATCGGAGTAATCACATTTTTGCTTTTCATGACAATGATGATTGTCAATTATCTTTTCCCTATTTTTTATTTGAAAAGATTAGCTCAGGGTGAAACCAAAATAAAAACCGACGATATTTTTGGTGATTTTAAGAAAAATGCAGGAAGAATCGGTAAACTTTTGTTGGGGTTGATTTTTATAGTGACCCCAATATCAATTATCATTATCGGAATTTCTTACGCATTAATGCTTGTTATTATTGGCTTTTTTCTTTTGCTGCTAATATTTCCGGTCGTGATCAATGTGATTAATTTTCTGATGTTTGATTATTTTAACAGCAATAGAGGTTTTTTTGAAAGTTTAAGCTATTCCATTCGTTCACAATTTTCTTATGCAAATAACAGAGAAGGTTCACCTTTCTGGAAATATTGGGGTGCAACTATAGTTATACTTATTATTTTGTATGTCATCACAACTGTTTTTACGATGATCCCGATGATATTTTTCATGCTGAAAATTACCACAATGGCACCCGATGGAAATTTTGAACAAAATCCTTTTGCCGGAAGTTTCGGTATAATAATTTTTGTAATGTATGGTGTTTCAACGTTGATTTCATTTTTCCTTTCGAATATATTGTACGTCAATTCAGGATTAATGTATTACGACAGCAGAAGAGATTTTCACCAAAAAGTTGAGTTGGAAGAAATTGAAACAATCGGTATCAATGAATAAATTGTTATTTTTTTTACTGATTTTTCTACATCTTGGGTTTGTAAAAGCTCAGGAATATGATGATGAATATTCTGATGATTATACAGAAGTTGTGACTACAGATACTGTTTTTACTAGTCATTACAAAAATATGTATATTGCAGATTCAATTTTAAAAGCCAATCCGCAGACTGAAAATACAGTTTTTCCAAAGAAATTTAAAGAAAATCTACCTTCTAGATATAAAGGAAACGAATTCGATTATACCACTTCAAAGCCTAGAGAGTCATTTTTTGAAAAACTTCAGCGAAAATTGATTCAATTAATCCGAAGTATTTTTGGTGATACAAGCTTAGAAACTTCTTCACAAATTACAGGAATAATCATTCGACTTTTTGCGATTATTGTGGTAGGCTTTTTACTGTATTTTATCGTTAAATTTTTAATTAAAAATAATGGAAGTCTATTTTTTGGAAAGAAAAATAAAAAAATAGAAATCAACGACGAAGAGCTTCACGAAAACATCCACGAAATCAATTTTCCACAAAGTATCGCTAAATTTGAAAATGACGGAGATTATCGCTCTGCCGTTCGTTATCAGTTTTTATTTATCCTTAAAAAATTAAGTGATAAAAAGCTCATCCTTTGGAATCCCGAAAAAACAAATAAAGAATACGTTTCAGAATTAAAAGTGAACCATTTAAAAAACGATTTTTACAATCTTTCTTATATTTTCGATTACGTTTGGTACGGTGAATTCAGTATCGATGAGCAGAGTTACAATAAATTTAAAAATCAATTTCAAGGATTTAAGCCTTAAATAAAACTTCTTATAATGAATAAAACTTTCAAAATATATGCTGTTATCTTCATCATTATCATGGTGATTTTGGCATTGCTTGAAGTGAGTAAAAAGGAGGTTACAGACTGGCGAAAAAACTTTGATGTGAATGAAAAATCGCCTTTCGGTTTGTTTGTCTTTAATAAAGAAATAAAAGATTTATTTAAAAATAATTTTACCAAAATAGATGTTACTCCGTACGATTATTACTCGGAAAAAAACAAGAAACCCCACAATATTCTTGTTGTAGAAAGCGAAGTCGATCAGGAATCCTGGAACAAAATTTTGGATGAGGTTTCAAAAGGTTCTGATGCGATGATTATTGCAACCCGAATTCCGAAAAATATTTCAGATTCGATTGGTTTTTACAATTCAAAAATATCTTTTGAAGAACAGAATGTTTTGAAACTAACTGACAAAAAATATCAAAATGATTTTATTGAATTAGATAAATTTCCGTCTGGAAGAGGTTTTTCTTACATTAAACCCAACGTTCAGGTTTTAGGAAAAACAGTTGAAAAGAATAATGAAGATCAGGCAAATTTCATCAAAGCAACTTTTGGAAAAGGAAATATTTATGTGCATTGCGAACCGCTTTTTCTTACCAATTATTATCTGCTGAAATCAGGAAATGTAAAATATGCTCAAAGTATCTTTTCCTATTTGGGAGATAAAGAAACAATATGGTTTGTAGAGAGTAATACCAAAGAATCGAGTTCATTATTAAGATTTATTCTTGCAAATCCTGCTTTGAAATATGCTTGGTGGGTATTTTTAGGTGGAATTGTTTTATTTATTTTCTTTAATGTAAAACGAAAACAAAGAATTGTTCCGATCATTGAACCTTTAAAAAATACATCTGCCGATTTTGTGAAAAGTATTGGAAATCTTTATCTACAAGAAGGAGATTTCCACGATATGATGGCAAAGAAAGCTCAGTATTTCTTAAATAAAGTAAGGCTTGATCTTTTAATTGATACTCAAAATTTGGATGAAGAGTTTTCAAAAAAGCTTCAACTAAAAACTGGAAAATCGGCTGAATTGGTGAATGAAGCAATTTCGCTGATTAAAAAAGCACAAGATCCTTATGCAGGTGTAATGAAAGAAGATTTGGGAAGAATGAATAAGCTTTTAGATGGGATATTGAAATAAAGAAGTAGGCAAAAAAGGCTCCGTAGGAGTCTGACCTTTGTAGAAAAAAGTGTACAATGAATTTGAGCTCCGTAGGAGCAAAACTATTTTTCAAAAATAAAAACAAATTAGTATGGAAAATAACATAGAACAGAATTTAGAAAGCCAAAATTCTATCAATTTAAATAAAGAGCAAAAAGATCAGGGTCAATTTGAATCAAGAATTGATATGATTGATCTCCGGGAAAATTTGAATAAAGTAAAAACGGAAATTGCAAAAGTCATTGTCGGACAAGAAAATATGGTTGAACATCTTTTGGCGGCTTTGCTTTCTAACGGTCATGTTTTGATTGAAGGAGTTCCCGGAGTTGCGAAAACAATTACGGCTAAGTTATTGGCAAAAACAATCGATGTAGATTTCAGCAGAATACAGTTTACACCGGATTTAATGCCTTCAGATATTTTGGGAACATCGGTTTTCAGTATGAAAAATTCGGAATTTGAGTTTAAAAAAGGTCCGATTTTCTCAAGTTTTATTCTGATTGATGAGATCAACCGTTCTCCGGCAAAAACGCAGGCTGCTTTGTTTGAGGTGATGGAAGAAAAACAGATTACGATTGACGGCACCCGTTATGAAATGGATGAACCTTTTTTGGTAATTGCTACTCAAAACCCAATTGAACACGAAGGAACATATAGACTTCCGGAAGCTCAGCTTGATCGATTTTTATTTAAAATAAATGTTGGTTATCCTACGCTTGAGCAGGAAGTTTCAATCATTAAAAATCAGCATAATAACAGATTGGTTGATAAGACTGAAGCAATAAATAAAGTAATTACAGCACAGCAACTTAATGATTATCAAAAATTAGTAAAGGAAATTATTGTTGAATCTCAGTTGATTGAATATATTGCTAAAATCATCATCAATACAAGAGAAAACCAATTCTTATATTTAGGAGCTTCACCAAGAGCGAGTTTGGCATTATTGACGGCTTCAAAAGCTTTCGCAGCATTGAGAGGTAGAGATTTTGTAACTCCGGAAGACATTAAAGAAGCAAGTTATGCAGTTTTGAGACACAGAGTAATCGTTTCGCCTGAAAGAGAAATGGAAGGTTTAACTGCAGATGAAATTATCAGACAGATTTTGGAAGGAATAGAGATTCCGAGATAGAAATTGGTTGTTGGTTAGAAGTTGTCGGTTGACGGTTTTTAGCTTACTGCCTATTGCTTACAGCATATACCAATGAAGAACTTATACATCAATACACGCTTTTTTTTCGCACTCATCGGTGTGGGAATGCTTTATGTTTTGGCATTTTTCTTTCCATTTTTTATGATTTTGGGGCATGGGTTTTTATTGTTGATTTTTCTTACAGCATTTGTTGATTATTTGCTTATTTTCAGACAGAAAGATGCCATTTTAGCGCAGAGAATTTTACCTGAAAAACTATCAAATGGCGATGAAAATGCAGTAAAAATTGATATTAAAAACAATTACAGTTTTAAAATTAATGTAAAAGTTATTGATGAAATTCCTTTTCAATTTCAGAAGAGAGATTTTTTAATTAAAAAGCAGATTCAGTCGGGGAAAAATACACTTTTTCAATATTTTTTAGAACCTAAAGAACGTGGCGAATATCATTTTGGAGCGTTAAATATTTATGCTTCTTCGCCGATTGGTTTTGTTTCAAAGCGATTTATTTTTCAGAAAGATACTTCTCTAGCTTCATATCCGTCATTTATTCATTTGAGAAAGTATGAATTGATGGCGCTTCAGAACGAATTTCTTTTAGGTGGAATCAAGAAAATCAGAAAATTGGGACACACGATGGAATTTGAACAAATCAAAGAATATGTTCCCGGAGATGATGTTCGAACGATCAATTGGAAAGCAACTTCAAAAACGAATCGCTTGATGGTGAATCAGTTTCAGGATGAAAAATCGCAACGAATTTTTATGCTGATTGATAAGGGAAGAACAATGAAAATGCCTTTTAATGGGTTGAGCCTTCTTGATTATTCCATCAATGCGACGATGGCTTTGTCTCATATTATTTTAAAAAAAGGAGATCGCGCCGGAATGATGACTTTTTCGAAAAAGGCAGAAAATAAAGTTGCTGCCGAAAATAAATCCGGACAGTTAAGAAAGATTTCTGAAGCTTTATATAATATTAAAACCGATTTTTTTGAAAGTGATTTTAACAGATTGTATCAGGATGTGAAATATTCTATCAATCAGCGAAGTCTGGTTTTGCTTTTCACTAATTTTGAAACGTTGGATGGATTAAATCGTCAAATGAAATATCTTCGAGGGATTGCCAAAAATCACTTGTTGGTTGTTGTTTTCTTTAAAAATACTGAAATTCAGAATCTTATTCATACCAATCCTGAAAGTACGCAGGAAATTTATGACGAAATCATCGCAGAGAAATTTGAGTTTGAAAAGAAACTGATTATTCAGGAATTAAGAAAATATGGGATTTATTCAGTGTATACATTGCCTGAAAATTTAAATGTAGATGTTATTAATAAATATCTTGAAATAAAAGCAAGAGGAATTCTGTAGCAATTTTTTTAGTTTTAAGTACGGGATTCTCTTGACAAGATATTATGAAAAAAATTAATCTCACTATAATTACTGAAAATCAAAATAGCAAAATTAAAGCTGAAAAACTTAGCCATCAACTTCAAAATTGCGATGAAAATTTTAATCTTATTTCTATTGAGAAATATTTTAAAAATGAAAACTCATTTCAACTTGAATTTGAAATTTCACTCGGTTCAAAAAAAAATAATTTTATTAACGAAATTTTATCGTACGCCAATAAAATTGCAATGCCATGGTTAATAGATTATAATGAAAGCAATAAGAATGTTTAACTTATTTTTAATAAAGATGAGTTTTCAAGATTCAGAAAAAATGAATTTAATGTAATAAGTTGGATGCATATTCAAGGTGAGTAAGTGAGTTTATGCAGATTATTATACTGAAAAAATTAAATAAGATGAAAAAAATAATTATTGTTGCGGCAATTTCATTATTTGCCGTGAGTTGCGAAAATAATAAACGAGAAAAAGTTCAGCGAGAAGGCGAACCAGATGTTATATTTGTGGAAAATCAGGATAATGAGATGAATGAGGCTATTGAAAATGCTAAAAAAACTTTCAAAACAGATTTTCATCGAGCACTTTTAAGCAAAAATCCGAACTTTTCTAATTTCGTTGTAAAACAGAGATTCGATACTCCGGATGGAGGAGGGGAACATATGTGGATTGGTGATATTGTTTTTGATAACGGAAAATATCGCGGTATTGTACAAAATGAACCAATGCAACCACTTGATGTAAAACTTGGAGATGAAGTTGTTGTAAACATTAAAAATCTTTCAGATTGGATGTATTATGATAAAAACATTGTGAAAGGAGCTTATACCGTAAAAGTTTTAAGAAAGACAATGACCGATGAAGAAAAGAAACAAATGGATTCTCAAGGCTTGATTTATGAATAAATTTAGAAATAATTAAAAATGAAAATTACTTTAAACAGACTAAACGACGATTTTTTATTTGAATGTACCAATTCGCAGGGAAATTCGATTTTATTGGATAATACTTCTCAACCAGGAGCAAAAGGTGTTTCTCCGATGGAAAGCGTTTTGATGGCAGTTGCTGGTTGTAGCGGAATAGATATTGTGTCAATTTTAAAAAAGCAAAGACAGGAAATTACCGATTTTAAAGCTGAAGTTGAAGGCGAAAGAATTCAAGTTGATGATGCAAAACCATTCAAATCAATCACGGTAAAATTTTTACTGGAAGGAAATATCGATCCTAAAAAAGCTTTAAAAGCATCAGAATTATCTTTTGAAAAATACTGTTCAGTTTCTAAAACTTTAGAACCAAATGTAGAAATTGGTTACGAAGTTTTTGTAAACGGAGAGAAAGTTGAGGGATAGAGCAATAGAGTGGGAGATGAATAGAGTTTGAGAATTTTAGAAAATAAAAATTATCTACAATTTTCAAACTCTAATACGCTCAAACACTACTACTACTACTACTACTACTACTACTACTACTACTACTACACTTCAACCCAATTACGCAAGTCTCGGCTTCATCAGTTTTGCAACAGTTGCAGTCCATCCCGTTTGATGTGATGCACCAACTCCTCTTCCATTGTCTCCGTGGAAATATTCAAAGAAAGTAATGTAATCTTTGAAGTTTGGATCATAATTAAATTTATAATTTCCACCGTTGAAAGCACGTTGTCCGCTTTCATCTTTCAGGAAAATTGAGCACAATCTTCCGCTGATATTTTGGGCAACTTCATCTAAGTTTTTCTTTTCTCCACTTCCGGTTGGGAATTCTACTTTTAAGCTGTTTCCATAATAAAAATGGAAACGTTGCAGACTTTCAACAATCAGGAAATTTATTGGGAACCAAATCGGACCACGCCAGTTGCTGTTTCCACCAAACATTCGGCTGTCACTTTCTGCAGGAGTATAATATACTACATTTTTATTGCCATGAACGGTAAACACAAAAGGATTTTCTTCATAAACCTTAGACATCGCACGGATTCCGTAAGAACTCAGAAATTCTTTTTCATCAAGCATTCTGTTCAAAACTTTTGTCAGTCTTGTTTTTCGTAAAATACTCATCAAATGTTTTCTGCCACTTCCTTCTTCATCCCAATGTGAAACTAAAGAAGTTAATTCGGGTTTATTTTTTAAAACCCATTCCATTCTTTCACGGAAATTCGGCATTTTATCAAGCAAATGATGATCGATAATTTCAACAGCAAACATAGGAATTAAACCCACAATACTTCTCAATCTTAAAGAAACGCTCTCTCCATTTGCCAACTGTAAAACATCGTAGAAGAAACCGTCTTCTTCGTTCCAAAGTCCTTCTTTGCCTTCTCCCATGTTTTCCATGGCTTCTGCAATATAAAGGTAATGCTCAAAAAACTTGATTGCCATATCTTCGTAAACTTGATAATATTGAGCAAGTTCCATCGCTATTCGCATCATGTTCAAAGCATACATTGCCATCCAACTGGTTCCATCAGCTTGTTCTAGGTGTTCACCATCTTTCAACTCCATATTTCGGTCAAAGGCACCGATATTATCAAGCCCTAAAAATCCTCCACCGAAAATATTTTTACCGTTTTTATCTTTTCGGTTCACCCACCAAGTAAAATTTAGCAGTAATTTTTGGAAAACTTTTTCAAGAAATAAAAGATCTGGTTTCCCGTTAGTTTTTTCATCAATTTTAAAAACTCTGAAACAAGACCACGCATGAACAGGTGGATTTACGTCACTTAAATTCCATTCATAAGCAGGCATTTGTCCATTCGGATGCATGTACCATTCTTTGGTCAGTAATAGCAATTGGTTTTTAGCAAAATCAGCATCAATAATCGCAAACGGAACGCAATGAAACGCCAAATCCCAAGTCGCATACCAAGGATATTCCCATTTATCGGGCATTGAGATAATATCTTTATTGTGAAGATGATCCCATTCCGTATTCCGAACGTAATTGTTGAAATCTCGTGGAGCTTCATGATTAGGATCTCCTTTTAACCATTTTCCAACGTTGTAATGATAAAATTGTTTGTTCCATAAAAGTCCAGCAAAAGCCTGTCTCTGAACATTTTTTTCATCATCATTAAATATATCCTGCTGAATTTCATCATAAAAAGCATTTGCTTCATTAATTCTTGCATTAAAAATATCATTAAACTGATAAAATGCATCTTCCATATCGTAGGGGGACAATCTGAATTCGAAAACTTCAGATTTTCCTGCTTCAATAATTTCATCAATTATAAATGCTGCTTTGCTTCCTCTTTTTTCAGGATTAATAGTGTTTTTCTGATGAGTAACATAATCGTTGATTCCGTCTTTATAGTAAGCGTTTTCAACTATTGGTGTTCCGTGAAGCTTAGGATTGTTTGTTTCATTTTCACAAAAAACACGTTCTGCATTTTTATTTTTTGAGTAAAACTTTTTAATAGGAATACTGTCGTGATTGACATTGATGCATCCATCTTTTCCTGCTTCAACCTGACCTTTGTACTCATTATAGCCCCATTTCCAGTTGTTTCTGTACCAAGTTGTGGGCAAAATAACAATCGGTGCAGCTCGGTTACTTCTGTTGCAAACCGTTACTCTTACCAAGATATCATGAGCATCAGATTTACAATACTCTATAAAAATGTCAAAATATTCATCTTTATCGAAAATTCCGGTGTCGAAAAGTTCATATTCAGGTTCTTTTTTTGAACGTCTTGCATTTTCAGCAACAATATCATCATACGGAAATTCATTTATAGGGTATTTATACACCATTTTCATGTAGCTGTGAGTCGGTGTATTGTCAAGATAATAGAAAATTTCTTTAATATCCTCTCCGTGATTTCCCTGCGGATTACTCAGTCCGAAAAGCCTTTCTTTTACCCTTTTATCTTTTTTATTCCAAAATGAAAGTGCAAAACAGAAAATTTGTTTGGGGTCTGAAATTCCGGCAATACCTTCTTCACCCCATCTGTAAGTGTGACTTTCTGCAATATCATGATTAGCAAAATGCCATGCATTTCCGTTGTTGCTGTAATCTTCACGCACATTTCCCCACTGTCTGTTGCTTACATAAGGTCCCCAGTTTTTCCAGCTTTTATCTTGTAATCTTTGCTTTTCAATGTTCATTGCCAATCATTTTCATCGCTAAGTTAATTTTTTTGAGAAATAATTCCAATTTTTTTAATCTGAATAATTCTTAACAATCCAATTAAAACCTCTCTAATATTAAGTTTCATGATGTTTATTAATTTTTTTTAATTTTTAAAAAGAAAAGTTCTATCTTTGCACCATTCGTTCATTTACATATTGAAAATGTTATCAAGAAAGGTTGAGGGATAGACCCTGTGAAACCTTAGCAACCCTTTGCGCAAGCGAAGAAGGTGCTACGTTCTACCAAATAAAATTTTATTTTGGACAGATAACTTACTGAAGTTCTTTTCAGCCATTTCTTATGGCATTTTCAAATTTATTTTAATAATATAAAATTGAAAACAGAACTGCAACATATTAATTTTTTGTACACAACCGATTCCCAAAAGGAATATCATATCTCATTAAGCTATCAGCTTTTTGGGAAAGACTTGTTTTCTGCACCCATTATTTTGGTCAATCATGCTTTAACCGGAAATTCAAATGTTTCCGGAGAAAAAGGTTGGTGGAAACAACTGATTGGGGAAAACCAAGTCATTGATACCAATAAATATACAGTTCTCTGTTTCAATATTCCCGGAAACGGATATGATGATTTTTTTATTGATGAATATTCAGATTTCACACCTTCAGATATTGCGAATATATTTCTGAAAGGTTTAGAAATTTTAAATATTAAAAACTTATATGCCATTATAGGTGGCTCGCTCGGAGGCGGGATCGGTTGGGAAATGCTTGCTAAGAATTCAAATTTGGCTGAGCTATTCATTCCGATCGCCTGTGATTCCAAGACCCATGACTGGCTGCACGCTCAATGTCTGGTTCAGAAATTTTTACTGAACGGAAATGATGAGCCACTTCAAAAAGCCAGAATTCATGCGATGTTGTGCTACAGAACACCACAGTCTTTAAATGACAGATTTCAAAATAAATTCAATCAGGAAAAGCAGAAGTTAGAATCTGAAGACTGGCTTGTTTATCACGGAAATTCTTTAAACGATAGATTTAGTTTAAAAGCTTATCAGCTGATGAATCATTTACTGATGAATATTAATGCAGACGATAAAGATTTAAGTAAAATCAAAGCACGAATGCACATGATCTCTGTAGATACTGATTTATTTTTCCCAGCTTCTGAAATCCGAATGTGTTTTAATAAGCTGAAGGCTGAGAAAGACGATGTTTTCTATCACGAGATCAAATCAATTCATGGGCACGACGCCTTTTTAATGGAATATCAACAGTTAAATTATATCATAAAAAATATTTTGTAGAGATGAGTAAGATTAATGCAAACGAAATAAAATTTTTAAAAAACAGATCAATCATCAAATTTGAAGGAGCAGATTTTCTAGGCGAAATCGGGATTGACGGCAGGGTTTTTAAGGCGCTCACCTTGGCACGAATTAGTGTAGGCGTAATTTCTCAGCAGGCCGTTGAGAATGGATTGTCAATTCTTGTACACGAAGATGATTCTGAAAAAGCAGTAACCTGTCTGATTGAGGAATTTGCTCCCGAAAGAAAATCAGGAAAAGTTTCTCAGATTTACAGCATCAATAATGTTTCTGTCATTGGTTTTGTGGCAGATGATTTAAATAAAATACTTTCTGAGCTGGCGAGAAACAACGTTTTTCCATTACTTTTAAACCAAAATTCAAGCGAAAAGCGAATCAATATTGTGGTGACGTCTTCTCAGGATGAGAAAACTAAAAATATCATTGAATCGGAAATTTTTAAGAAACCAAAAACAGTTCACTTAGCAATTATTGGTCATGGAAATGTTGGAAAGACATTAATAGAGCAGGTTTTACATTCTTCAGAAGAAATTAAAAGAAGAAAAAATATTCACCTGAAAGTTGTAGCTGTTGCCAATTCGCGCAAAATTGCTTTTAACAAAAAAGGATTTGACAGCACTTGGAGTGATGAAGTTTTTACAGCGGAAAAATCTACAAGCGTAGACGAGTTAATTAATTTTTCAAAAGAAAATCAACTTGAAAACCTGATTGTTGTAGATAATACAGCAAGTGTTGACTTCGTGAAAAATTATCAGGCTTTGGCAGAAAATGGTTTTGATCTGGTTTCTTCCAACAAAATTTTCAACACGCTTCCGATTGAAGAATATCGTAAACTAAGATATACGTTGAACAAAAATAACAAACGTTATCTTTATGAAACCAATGTAGGTGCAGGTTTGCCGTTGATCGATACTATAAAACTTTTACATCTTTCCGGAGAAAATATTACGAGAATCAAAGGTGTATTTTCGGGAACGCTAAGTTATGTTTTCAATAATTTTTCTTTGAGAGATGATAAATTTTCAACCATCGTTAATGAAGCTTTAGAAAAAGGTTTTACCGAACCGGATCCAAGAGAAGATTTATCAGGAAATGACGTGGCGAGAAAACTTTTGATTTTAGCCAGAGAATTAGATTTAATCAATGAATTTAGTGATATCAACATTCAGAATTTGGTTCCTGAAGCTTTGCTTTCAGTTTCAAAACAGGAATTTCTTTCAAGATTGGAAGAACTGGATGAAGAATACGATCAAATCAAGAAAAATCAGGAACCGAATCATGTTTTAAGATACGTTGGCGATCTGCACGGAGATTTACAGAAAGAAAAAGGTGAACTGGATGTGAAATTGATTTCCGTTCCCGCAACTTCCGCTTTAGGACAATTGAAAGGTTCAGACTCAATTTTCGAAATCTACACAGAAAGTTACGGTGAAAATCCAATCGTCATCATGGGAGCTGGCGCCGGCGCAAAAGTAACTGCCCGCGGTGTTTTTGGAGATATTTTAAGATTAAGTGAAACAAAATAGATAAATGTACCAATATAACGATGTACCAATGTACCAATCGTAAAATGCTGTAAACATTGGTAAACTGTTAAACTGGTACATTGTTACATTAGATTAAATTTATGGAAAACGAAAATTTCGAAACCCTCGCGATAAGAACCCAAACCGAAAGAACTCAGTTTGACGAGCATTCTACGCCTTTATATCTTACTTCAAGCTTTGTTTTTGAAGATGCGGAAGATATGAGAGCAAGTTTTGCTGAGGAGAAATCCAAGAATCTGTACAGCCGGTTTTCAAATCCAAATGTGACAGAGTTTACAGATAAGATCGTCAAAATGGAAGGTGCTGAATCAGGGTATGCATTCGCCACCGGAATGGCCGCAATTTACTCTACCTTTGCAACATTGCTGAATGCTGGAGATCACATTGTGAGCTGTCAGTCGGTTTTCGGATCTACGCACACGTTGTTCACAAAATATTTCCCGAAATGGAATATCGAAACCTCCTATTTCAAAGCCGAAGATTCTGAAAACGTAGAGCAGTACATCAAACCCAACACAAAAATTCTATATCTGGAAACGCCGACCAATCCGGCCATAGAAATTTTAGACTTGGAATATTTTGGTCAGATTGCCAAAAAACACAATCTCATTTTCATTGTAGACAATTGTTTTGCGACGCCTTACCTTCAGCAGCCAATAAAATACGGAGCTGATCTGGTGGTTCATTCAGCCACAAAACTGATTGACGGTCAGGGTCGTGTTTTGGGCGGAGTAGCCGTTGGAAGAGAAGATTTAATCAGAGAAATTTATCTTTTTGCACGAAATACGGGTCCTGCAATGTCGCCTTTCAATGCTTGGGTTCTTTCAAAAAGCTTAGAAACCTTGGCGATTCGTGTAGAAAGACACTGCGAAAATGCCTTGAAAGTAGCAGAGTTTTTAGAAAATCATCCAAATGTGGAATTGGTAAAATACCCGTTTTTAAAATCGCATCCGAGCTATGAAATTGCCAAAAAACAGATGAAGTTGGGCGGAAACGTCGTTGCTTTTGAAATCAAAGGTGGCATTGACGGCGGAAGAAACTTTTTAGATAAAATAAAAATGTGCTCACTGTCTGCAAACTTGGGCGACACTAGAACCATTGTCACTCATCCGGCATCTACAACCCATTCCAAACTTTCTGACGAAGAGAGAAATGAAGTTGGAATAACTGCGGGATTGGTCCGTTGCTCGGTAGGTCTGGAAAATGTGGATGATATTATTGCCGATTTGAAGCAGGCATTGGGATAGTTTATGGTTTAGGTTTTCCGTGAAAGGACAAAATCAACGTGAAGCCAAAGGAACAAATGAAATAACGGGATGTAGCCCTGAAAGGACGAGATAACATCTTGTTATTTAGAAAATTTTAAGAAGAATGTTAGTTGCAAGCCCTGAAAGGGCAAAATCAATAGCCTGCGGTGCAGCCGCAGGAAAATGGTCAGGTTTTATGTAGCCCTGAAAGGGCGGAATCAATTTTTTTAAGTAAAATATTATGCCACAATCTTTAAGTAAAATGTATGTTCATATCGTTTTCAGTACAAAAAACAGAGAACCGGTTATTTCTAGAGAAATTGAAGAAGAATTGTTTAGCTATTTAGGAGGCATCTGCAAAAGTTTGGAATGTAATCCTCTACAAGTTGGTGGGTATCGCGATCATGTTCATATTTTGTGCCTGCTTTCGAAAAAGGTAACGTTAGTCAAATTATTAGAGGATGTAAAATCTTCATCATCAAAATGGATTAAAACAAAAGACGAAAAATTTTCAAATTTCTATTGGCAGAGTGGTTACGGAGCATTTTTAGTAAATCCTACAGAGATTGAAGTGGCCAAAAACTATATTCAGAATCAGGAAGAACATCATAAAACAAAAAGTTATCAGGATGAATTCAGGGTGTTCTTAAAAAAGTATAACATTGATTATAATGAAGATTATGTGTGGGATTGATGTCGCCCTTTCAGGGCTTAATGAACCCGCAGATGTAAATCATTGGGCTTCACCCAATGCTAATGACAGAGCCCTTTCAGGGCTAAACGGTATCAAAAAATACTAATTAATTTTACTACTAATGAAAAGCCACCGGAGCTAAAAAATAAATAAAAATGAAAAATTCAGAACAACTATACAAAGCCCTTTCCGAGAGAATCCTTATTCTCGACGGAGCGATGGGAACCATGCTTCAGCGGTATAAATTTGAAGAAGAAGACTACCGTGGTGAGCGTTTCAAAGACTGGGAACATCCTGTAAAAGGAAATAACGACCTGCTTTCTTTAACTCAACCTCACGCGATTGAGGAAGTTCACAGAAAGTATCTGGAAGCCGGTGCGGACATTCTGGAAACCAATACCTTTTCCGGAACGACCATCGCAATGGCAGATTACCACATGGAAGATTTGGTGTACGAACTTAACTATGAGTCAGCTAAAATAGCAAGAAAAGTTTGTGATGAGTTTACTGCTCAAAATCCTGATAAACCAAGATTTGTTGCAGGCTCCATCGGACCGACCAACAGAACGGCAAGTTTAAGTCCGGATGTGAATGATCCGGGCTACCGCGCAATTACTTTTGAAGACTTGAGACTGGCTTACAAGCAACAGTCGGAGGCTTTGCTGGACGGCGGTTCAGACATTCTTCTGGTAGAAACTATTTTCGATACACTGAATGCAAAAGCGGCGTTGTTCGCCATTGACGAAATTCAGGAAGAAAGAGGAATTGAAATTCCAATTATGGTTTCAGGAACGATTACCGATGCATCAGGAAGAACATTGAGCGGACAGACAGCTGAAGCATTTTTAATTTCAGTTTCGCATTTAAATTTACTGAGTGTCGGGTTCAACTGTGCCTTGGGAGCCAATCAGCTGACGCCTTATCTGGAAACACTGGCGCACAATTCAGAATTCCACGTTTCGGCTTATCCCAATGCGGGTCTTCCGAATGCGTTCGGTCAGTACGATGAATCGCCGGATCAGATGGCTGCTCAGATCAGAGAATATGTGGAAAAAGGATTGATCAATATCATCGGCGGATGCTGTGGTACAACGCCTGAACACATCAAAGCTATTGCCGAACTTGTAGATAAATACGAACCGAGAAAAGTAAAGGATTTTGTATGATTTTTGATTGTTGAAAATTTAGAACGAGTGTGAAAACTTTTTTTAAATCAAATCAACAATCTTATGGACAAGCCACTTTACCTTAAAAATTCCGACGATACAAAATTGTTTAATGAACTGAGAAAAAGAGTGAACGAGCGCGTAGAAACACTTCCCAAAAACAGAGATGTTTACATCCGGATCAAAGCCATTATTTTGCCTTTGGTCTATTTTGGTTTGTATGTGTTTGCACTTTTCAATGCAGACAGACCTTGGGTTTACATTTCCAGTTTTGTTCTGATGGGAATTTCTCTGGTTTTAATTTATTTAAATCTGATTCACGAGGCTGCTCACAACAATATTTTTAAGAGTAAAAAACTCAACAGTTTTGTACTGCAGATTTTCGATTTTGTGGGAGCCAATTCCTACATCTGGAAAAAAAGACATATCACAGCGCACCACGCCTATCCGAATGTTGACGGCTGGGATACCGACATCGAGCAGAGCGGTCTTTTACTCATCGTGCCATGGATCAAGGCTAAAGGAGTTCAGAAATATCAACACTTCTTTTTCTTTCTGGTGTATCCTTTATATCTGTTCAACTGGATGTTTATCAGGGATTTCAGAGATTTTTTTGATAACGACAGAGTGATTTTAAAAACGCAGGGCAAGATTCCGGTTTCAGAGAAAATTAAGATGATTTGCTTTAAATTATTTTACTTTTTCTACCAGATCGCCGTACCGGTTTTATTTTTAAAGGTTTCTTTGGGGTTGGCTTTGGGCGCATGGTTTTTACAGGTGATTGCAGCGAGCATTTTTGCGCTTTTTGTACTGTTGCCACTACATCCGCTGCCAGACAATGCCTTTCCGAAATTGGATGAAAAAAACGGACTCCCGTTCAGCTGGATCCGTCATCAGCTAGAAGTAACGAATGATTTAAAAGAAAACAACTGGTTTGTGCGAAATGTGTTGGGAAATTTCAACTTTCACGTTGCCCACCATCTTTTCCCAAACTACAGCTATATGTATTACAACGAAATTACAGAGGAAATTGAACAGTTTGCCAAAGAAAACAATCTGGGTTACAAACGCTTTCCAATGTTTACTGCTTTGGGCAAACACGTCGATTTGCTGAAGCAAAATGCGAATAACGCTTATTTTATTTTAGAAGAATAAATGGTTTAAAATAAAAAAAATGAATATTGAGTACTGTTTAAGATAAAGAACTTAGCTTGCTTTTACAGGTTTAACGGTTCGTAAAACTTAAAACAATAAGCATTAAAAAACTTAGTGTATTTAGTATTCAAAATGATGATTAAAAATTTAAATTAAAAACAAATCAGTTTAGCGATTCCAAACAGTGGTATACTGTTAAATTGATCAATTGTTACATAAATAAAAATGAAATATTTAAAATTATCAGGGCTGGAACCTCTGATTATTACTCCGGAATCAAATTTTATCAACGTGGGCGAAAGAACCAACGTTGCCGGATCTAAAAAGTTTTTAAGATTAATAAAAGAAGAGAAATTTTCTGAAGCCTTAGAGATCGCAAGAGATCAGGTGGATGGCGGTGCTCAGATTCTTGATGTGAATTTTGACGACGGTTTGATCGACGGAAAAGCTTCCATGATTAAATTCCTGAATTTGATTGGCTCCGAACCGGATATTTCCAAAATCCCAATTATGGTTGATTCTTCCAAATGGGAAATTCTGGAAGCCGGTTTGCAGGTTGTTCAGGGAAAATGCGTGGTGAATTCCATCAGTTTGAAAGGTGGTGAAGAAGAATTCATAAAACAGGCAAAAACCATTAAAAGATACGGAGCCGCCGTGATTGTAATGGCCTTTGATGAAGTAGGGCAGGCCGATACGTATGACAGAAGGCTCGAAATCTGCGAAAGAAGTTATAAAATTTTAACTGAAATTGTTCGTTTTCCTGCTGAAGACATTATTTTCGATTTAAATATTTTCCCAGTAGCCACTGGGATGGATGAGCACCGTCGAAACGCAATCGATTTCATCGAAGCTACGAGATGGGTGAGACAAAATCTTCCTTATGCTTCAGTCAGTGGAGGAGTTTCCAATGTTTCGTTCTCGTTTCGTGGAAATGATACGGTACGTGAAGCGATGCACTCGGTTTTTCTGTACCACGCGATTCAGGCGGGGATGAACATGGGAATTGTAAATCCTGCATTGCTTGAAGTTTATGATGAAATTAATAAAGAACTTCTCGAGCTCGTTGAAGATGTTATTCTCGACAAAAGAGAAGATGCGACTGAAAGGCTTTTGGATTATTCTGAACGGAATAAATCTGTTAAAAAAGAGAAAGTTGAGGAGCTCGAATGGCGTACACATTCTTTGCAGGAAAGAATTACACATTCTCTGGTGAAAGGAATTGACCGATTCATAGAAGAAGATGTGGAAGAAGCCAGATTGCTTGCTGACCGCCCTCTTCACGTGATCGAAGTCAATCTGATGACCGGAATGGGTGTTGTCGGTGATCTTTTCGGTGCAGGAAAAATGTTCCTTCCGCAGGTCGTGAAATCTGCCCGTGTGATGAAAAAAGCGGTTGCTTATCTGCAGCCATTTATTGAAGCTGAAAAAGACGTCGCTCAGAAACCTAACGGAAAAATTTTGATGGCAACCGTAAAAGGCGATGTTCACGATATCGGAAAAAATATTGTGAGTGTCGTTTTGGGTTGTAACAATTACGATATTGTTGATTTGGGCGTGATGGTTCCTGCCGAGAAAATTATTCAGGCAGCGATTGATCACAACGTCGATGTTATTGGTCTGAGCGGACTGATCACGCCAAGTTTGGATGAAATGGTGTACATCGCATCAGAACTGGAAAGACAGAATTTAAATTTCCCTTTGCTGATCGGTGGTGCGACAACTTCTAAAGCTCACACAGCTGTAAAGATTGATTTAAAATATAAAAATGCAGTCGTTCACGTGAATGATGCATCCAGAGCGGTTAACGTGGTAAGTTCATTGCTTGGGGACAGAAATAAAGAATATGTTGACGATCTGAAAAATGACTATTCAGATTTTAGAGAAAAGTTCCTAAACAGACAAGTTGATAAAAATTACGTTACCATCGAAGATGCCCGAAAAGATAAATTTAAAATCGATTGGGAAAACGAAGAAATTTTCACGCCTAACAATTTGGGAATTCAGGTTTTTGAAAATCAGGATTTGGAAGAACTGATTCCGTTTATCGACTGGTCGCCGTTTTTCAGAAGCTGGGATCTCCATGGGAAATATCCGAATATTTTTGATGATGAGGTTGTTGGCGAGCAGGCAAAAGAATTGTTTGCAGACGGACAGAAAATTTTAAAGAAAATTGTTGACGAAAAACTCTTGGTTGCCAAAGCGGTCTTCGGAATTTTTAAAGCCAATTCAAACGAAACCGATGACATTTTAATTTATGATGAAAATGATCAGGAAAAAGTTAAGTTTTTGACTTTAAGACAGCAGGTTCAGAAATCGAAAGGGAAAGATTATATCGCATTAAGCGACTTTATTGCACCAAAAAGTTCAGGAAAGACCGATTACATGGGCGCTTTCTGTGTTTGCACAGGTTTCGGAACAGATGAACTGTCTGATCAGTATGAAAAAGACAACGACGATTACAACGCGATCATGGTAAAAGCTATTGCCGACCGTTTTGCAGAAGCTTACGCCGAATTTTTACATAAAAAAGTGCGTACAGAATACTGGGGTTACGCCAATCAGGAAAACTTAAGCAACGAAGAATTAATTGCCGAAAAATACAAAGGAATTCGTCCTGCTCCGGGCTATCCCGCGTGTCCTGACCATTTGGAAAAGCATGCTATTTGGGATCTTTTGAATGTGGAAGAAGAAATTGGGGTTTATCTGACTGAAAGTTTAGCAATGTTCCCGACAGCAGCCGTTTCCGGATATTATTTTGGAAGTCCGCACGCCAAATATTTTGGTTTAGGAAAAATTTCAGAAGACCAGTTGAAAGAATATGCTGTAAGAAAGGGAATTTCTTTACAGGAAGCCAGAAAATGGCTGAACCCTAATTTGGCAGATGGAATTTAAAATGAAAAAACTTTTTTCTTTTATAATTTTTATGATCTACAGTTTTTCGTTTGCGCAGAACTGTAGATATCAGGTAGCCATCAATTCAGAAAATTTAAAAGCAACAGGGAAATTTAAATTAACTATTGTAAGCACAGACTCTCAATCTTTCAAAATTCCGAAAAAAATTAATTTGTGCAATTTGAGATTGATCGATCTGGAAATGTATGATGAAAGTAAAAAATCTTTTGAAAAAATAAATTTAGCCAAAAAAGATATTGATTGTTTTGATTTTAAAGATAAATCAATAAAGCTTAAACCTGCTAAAACCAATATTTACACAGTTGATATCAAATCTGATCTTGCTGTATTGCAATCGACTGATTTTTTCGAAACCTTTAATGACCGAAAATACAGATTTAAAATTTCTTTTCCTCTCGATTCTTACGCTCGCTGTGGAGAATCAAACAAATTAATTACTGACTAGATATACAAAAATTAAACGACTATTATAATAAATGAAAATCACAGACCATATAAAAAACGCCAACGGCAAAACCTTATTTTCTTTGGAGGTTGTTCCGCCTCAAAAAGGAATTGGAATTGAAGATTTATATACCAACATCGATCCTTTGATGGAGTTTAAACCTCCATTCATCGATGTCACCACTTCCAGAGAAGAATACATCTATATCGACAAAGGAAACGGTTTAATGGAACGCCGAATCACTAGAATGCGTCCCGGAACTTTGGGGATTTGTGCGGCAATTCAACACAAATATGGCGTAGATACCGTTCCTCACTTGCTTTGCGGAGGTTTTACCAAAGAAGAAACAGAATATCTTTTGGTTGACTGTATGTATTTGGGAATCGACAACATCATGGCACTCCGTGGCGACGCGATGAAAGGTCATCAGTATTTCGAAGCAACCCCAGGCGGGCACGCCAGTGCAATGGATTTGGTGAATCAAATCAATAATTTAGGAAGAGGAAAATATCTTCACGACGATCAGGCTTGCGATGATAACAACAAATTCTGCATCGGAGTTGCCGGTTATCCCGAAAAACACATGGAAGCTCCGTCAATGAATTACGATCTGAAATGGCTCAAACAGAAAGTAGATGCAGGAGCAGATTATATTGTAACCCAAATGTTTTTTGACAATAAAAAATACATCGAATTTGTCACAAAAGCCCGTGAAATGGGAATCACGGTTCCAATTATTCCGGGAATTAAACCGATTGCGACGAAGAAACATTTAAAATTACTGCCTCAGGTTTTCAAAATTGATCTGCCTGAAGACTTAATCAACGCTGTAGAAAGTGCAAAAAACAATGAAGCCGTAAAACAGATCGGCGTGGAATGGGCCATCAGCCAATGCAGGGAATTGCTTGATTTTGGCGTTCCCGTACTGCATTTTTACTCGATGGGTAAAAGTGATAATATTAAAAAAGTAGCCGGAGAGCTGTTTTAAATAGTCAGTAAAAGTGAAAAGACAAGGCTTCGGGAATTTTCCGAAGCCTTATTGTTTGTATTCTGTTTGGTATTGAATCAGTTTGTCAAAAACACTTTTCGTCGTGGGTTTGGAAGAATTGGTATTAAAAATAAACATTCCACTGTCGATATTAAAGTAATACTTCTTCGTTTCATCGCTTACTGAAAACCATTTCAACAGACCATTTACAAGATTGATGTCTTCCCATTTTATTGAAGCTTCATCTAAATTGAACGTGTACGGATGTTGATTTAATGTATCCCTGAAAACTATATTTCGGTCTTCAATATAAATAATCCCACTTCCCTGGAATGCTTTCAGTTTAAAAAACTCGTTTTGTGCGTTCCCAAGATTATACCTTACAAAAGCATGAAATTCAGTTGTTCCAACCTCGTCAAGAAGAATTTTTTGTTTCTTTTTTCTGCTTTGCGCCGCAAAATAGGCTATCAAAAGAATAATTACCGGAATTAACAGGATGAAAAATACAATTGCGATAAAGAAAAAAATTAAAGAATCCATAATTTTATTTTGGTTTAAACTTATATCATTGGATGTCTTTCAAATTCCTTGCTGGGATCAAATAAATATCTGTAAGTTGCGAGTTTTCTTGTCACCTCAGTCTCCAAATGCTTCGCGAGTCCCAGCATTTTTGGGTTAAAATCACCAATCCATTGCATTTCAAAATCTAAAAATTCTGTGGCAACCCTGAAATGATTGGCCGCTTCCACTATCAGATAGCCTTCCACACCTTTATTTTGCCATTCAGGAACCACTCCGAAGATCAGGCCGACAAACTTGGTATTGGTTTTTGTGGCTTTGTAGTATAAAAATTTCAGTTTATCCAAAAATCCGAATTTCCCGTTTAGATATTTAAACCATTGGTTCAAATCCGGAATATTAATCCACATCGCAATCGGTTTGTTATTTTCGTAGGCAAACCACGCAATGTGTTCATTCATTACTGGTTTCATCTGATTAAACATTTTTTTAACTTCCTTTAAATTCATCTGTTTTCCGCCACCATGGCTTTCCCACGTTTTGTTGTAAAGTTCAAAAAAATCCTGTGCAAACTGATCCATGTTTGCTTTAGTCACAGGTTTTGCAGAAAAATTTTCGTTTTTTGAATGCTTCGCGTGCATCAGATTGAAAATTCTGGAAGTCGGAGCGTGTGCTTTTCTGCTGAAACACAACATATCATAATAAACCTGAAAACCATAATTCTCAAAAAGATCCTTGTAATACGGGAAATTATAATTCATTCCGTACAAAGGCGGCGTAAAACCATCGATTAAAACGCCCCAGAATTTATCCCGTTCTCCAAAATTTATCGGGCCATCCATCGCTTCCATTCCGATTTCCTGAAGCCAGTTTTTACAGAAATTAAAAATGAAATTAGCTGTTTCCTGATCATTAATGCAGTCGAAAAAACCAATTCCACCTGTTGGTTGATCCTGCAGATACAGCTGATGATTAAAAACAGCAACTTTTCCTACGGTTTCGCCATTTTTATTTGAAAATAAAAAACGTTTGCAGACACCATTGTCAAAAAACTTGTTTTTCTGAGGATCAAAAACGAACTCAATATCTTTATCCAATGGTCGAATGTACGCTTCGTCATTCCTGTAAAGTCTCGCAGGAAACTCCAAAAATTCTTTCTTTTGTGCGTTATTCAGTACTTCTTGTGCAGTGACCATATTTTTATAGACTTTAGATGGGAAAGGTAATTCAATTTAGGTTTAAATTAAAATATAGAATTAATTTTATCCGTATTTTTGTTGCAAAATAAATAAAAATGGTTGATTTTACCGATAACGATGATGATATTTTCACAGGGAAAGAGCATACGCCGATTCGTGAAGATGCCTTTGAGAAATCGCCACAGGAAAAAATAGAAAAAATTACCCAACTCTTCGGAGAAATCATGGAAACCTTAGGTCTTGATATGACCGATGATTCATTAAAAGATTCTCCCAAAAGAGTTGCAAAAATGTATGTCAATGAAATTTTTGGCGGACTTCTTCCGGAAAACAAACCAGGAATTTCTACATTTTCAAACAAATACAAATACCGCCAGATGTTGGTGGAAAAAGACATCACAGTTTACTCATTCTGCGAGCATCACTTTTTGCCAATCATCGGAAGAGCGCACGTTGCCTACATTTCAAACGGCGACGTGATCGGACTCTCAAAAATCAACAGAATTGTTGATTATTACGCAAAAAGACCACAGGTTCAGGAAAGATTAACGATGCAGATAGTAGATGCGTTGAAAGATGCGTTGGGAACTCAAAATGTAGCCTGTATCATCGATGCAAAACATCTTTGCGTGAATTGTAGAGGAATAAAAGACACCGCAAGTTCTACAATTACGGCAGAATTAAGCGGGATTTTCAGAACCAATCCTATTACGAGACAAGAGTTTCTGCATTATGTAGGAAGTCATGCGAAACTGGATTATTAAAACTTGAAAAATGAACAGATTCTCACCTTTATTTATACGAAGTGATCTAAAATTTGTTCTGATTTTCGTGATATTTTTTTCTTGCCAAAAAGAAAAGAACAGCATACCTACTTGTATTGAAGCCCGCCAGATTGCAAAAGCAGATTTCGATAAGCAGAAATACGTTTTTTATGAATATCTATTTGAATGATGATAAATCTAAAAATGTTGATTTTGTTAATATTTTGAAACAAAAGAATATTAAAGTTATATTTAAAACAAAATATCCTGTTTCTTGCTTGCCTAATGACCGGAATGAACTTGAAGAAAGTGAAATTTGCTATCAAACAAAGATGAACAATAGCATTACGGCTAAGTTTGGGCATGGCTTTTTTGATAATGCAAGAGTCGGAGTACAAAAAAATAATGATTTTAAATTGAAAAAATAATCAGGAAATGATAAAATTTAAAAAAGTTTTAAACCAGATTTTCATCACAACCATTGTCTGTTGTGGATAATTTTCTGTGAATCAATTTTAAATTTCAAACCTCAAATTTCAAATCAAATAATGCAACTAAAAATATACAACTCGCTTACAGCGGAAAAAGAAATATTCAAACCAATTTTAGACGAAAATGTAGGAATGTACGTTTGTGGACCGACAGTTTACAGCAACGTACATTTGGGGAATGTGAGAACATTTCTTTCCTTCGATTTTATCTACAGAAGTTTGATGCATTTAGGCTACAAGGTAAGATATGTAAGAAATATTACCGATGCAGGCCACCTTACCGACGACGGAGACGTAAATAACGACCGTTTTGTAAAGCAAACACGTCTTGAAAAATTAGAACCAATGGAAATCGTACAAAAGTACACTGTAGATTTTCATAAAGTTTTGGATATGTTTAATTTACTTCCACCAAATATAGAACCGACTGCCACAGGTCACATTGTTGAACAAATTGAACTGACTCAAAAATTAATAGAGAAAGGTTTTGCTTACGAAAGCAAAGGTTCGGTGTATTTTGATGTTTTAGAATATAACAAAAGAGGCTTGAATTACGGTGAACTTTCAAAACGTAATATCGAAGAGCTTTTTGCCAATACAAGAGATCTTGACGGACAAGGTGAAAAGAAAAATCCACAGGATTTTGCACTTTGGAAAAAAGCATCTCCAGCTCACATTATGCGTTGGAATTCTCCGTGGGGGGAAGGTTTCCCGGGATGGCATCTTGAATGTACTGCGATGAGTACAAAATATCTTGGCGATAAATTCGACATTCACGGTGGTGGAATGGATTTGAAATTCCCACATCACGAATGTGAAATAGCACAAGGGAAAGCTTGCAATGGTGTAGAACCTGTTAATTACTGGATGCACGCCAACATGTTGACGATGAATTCTCAGCGTATGAGCAAGTCTACAGGGAATTATATTTTACCTAAACAATTGGTTTCTGGAGAGAATGATTTTTTTGAAAAACCATTTAATCCTGCGATTGTTCGTTTTTGCTTTTTACAGGCACATTACAGAAGTGTTTTAGATATTTCTAATGACGCAATGTTGGCAAGTGAAAAAGGTTTCAGCAGATTAATGGAAGCATTGAAAATTGTTTCAAGTTTTGATTTTCAGGTTTCAGATTCATCGTCATTTGATTTGAAAGGTTGGAAACAAAAATGTTATGATGCATTGACAGATGATTTCAATTCACCGATTTTGATTTCACATATTTTTGAAGTGGTTAGTTTTATTTTTAAATTAAAAGAAAATAAAGAAACCATTTCAGCAGAGGATTTGCAAGATTTAAAATCAACTTTAAATGCGTTTGTTTTTGATGTTTTAGGTTTACAGAATATCGAAGAAAATAACAACGAAAAATTAGATCAGACATTACAGGTTTTAATTGAATTGAGAAATCAAGCAAGAAAATCTAAAAACTTTGACCTTTCTGACCAGATCAGAGATAAACTTCTAGCAGAAGGAATTGAGCTAAAAGACGGCAGAGACGGTACAACGTACTCAATATCATAAAGTTTTAAATATTTAATATTTACATCCCTTTCAAATTTATCATTTGGAAGGGATTTTTTTATTAACTTTGAGAAGCATCAATTAAAACTATTAACTATGATAAAAAAACTACTCTCTTTTATTCTCTTATTCTTTTCATATCTATTCTTGTTTTCACAATTTAGTTGGCAGAAAATGAACACGGTATATCCTTCAGGTGTAAATAATATTTCTATTAATTACAGTATTGTTAATGACCAAGTGATTTGGGCAAATTCTTGGAATGATATGGGAAGGGTAGCTTACTCAAAAAGTACAGATGGCGGAAATACATGGAATGCAATACCTACTGTATTTCAATATAATGATTACAATTTTCGGGTTACAGATTTTTTTGCAGTTTCGGAAAATGTCGCTTTTTTAGCGGCATCTTATCAGAATAATATCGGAAGAGGACGTTTGTACAAAACCGTAAATGGAGGTGCTACTTGGAATGCTGTAAAAGATTTTTCTACATTATTATCATATATTCATTTTTGGGATGCAAATGTCGGAATTGCTGTTTGTTATCCAGATAATAGTAGTAATGGTTCTAAAAAAATAGAAATATTTAAAACTATAGATGGTGGAGTTACATGGATTGCGAAAGGTGGTAGTTTATTGACAAATTCACGGCCTAATCAAATTCCTAGATATATAAAAGATGATTTGGGAAATTCCTTTTGGTTTGGCTCTAGCGATGGTGAAATGATAAAAACGAATAATCAAGGTACAACATGGTCGGTAACACAATCGCCTTACGATTCTTCTCATTATGAATTTGGTGCTAAAAGCTTAGGGCATTTTGCAATGATTGATTCTAATAGTGCCTATTTTACTGATTATAATACAGGAAAATTGTATAAAACTACAGATGGTTTCTTAACGGAACAATACGTTGGTGATCCCGGATTTGGTCGGCAAACTTATTTAGAGAAAATACCTAATACCGATATTTTAATTGCTGTTTCGGGAAGCTTCAACCCAGGAACTTCAAGAGGGTCAAAGTATAGCACTGATGGCGGTCTTACATGGGTTCTTATTAATAATATAGGCAGAATGTTTATAAAGTCTAAAGGAATCGATATGACTTTTGCTTTCGGTTGGGACGGTTTGGGTGGAGATAGTGATTATTGGAGAATTGTGAAATTAAATGGAAGACCGATTGATCCGCAAGGTCCCCAAAATCCGGGAACTCCCGGTGTTCCAGGCGTTCCGGGAAGTCCTCAGATAGGATCAGGAAGTGAATCTGATATTTTTGGTATTTATCCTATTCCTACAGGTGATTTTTTAAATATTAAATCTAAAATATTGTTAGATTCTTTCTCAATTTGGGATTTTTCAGGAAGATTAATTTGGCAAGGAAAAAGTAACGATAATAAAATAAATGTCTCTTGGCTTAGCAAAGGTGTCTATCAGGTTTCTGTGTTGCATCAGGGAATTTATCACTATAGAAAATTCATTAAAGAATAAATATTTTCTTTGACGTTAAATACTGCGAAACGATAAAATATAATTCTAAGTTTATTTAAAAATCAAAACTCTCATTACTTTAAGTTTTGAGAGTTTTTTTATTTTCTTATTCAATAAAATTATTTAACTTAGTAAGAACAAAAACATTACAAATAAAAATCGATATATGAAAAAACATTTATTCCCTATTATCTTATTATTACTTGGAAATACAATCAACGCACAACAAGATTTTTTTGCATTGACAGGAAAAGATTCTCCAAGAATTGAGTTTAGTGACTTCCGTGCAATGAATTCGGATGGAACTTCTGGGCAAAGTATTTTCGGCGTTTCTTCGGAAGCAAAAGTTATTTCTCAGGAAAGAAAAACTGCGGTTACCGAAGATAAAAACACTTATAATCATGCTCAGTCGATGACTTTAGCGGCTTTAGCATTAGATTCCTCTGGAAATAATTTGGTGTATATGCCGATGTTTTCTTCTAATATTTATGTTTTAAATCAAAAAACAAAAGAAATTACTTTAGTTGAAAATTCAGTTGCGAGAGTTACATCTTGTGATATCAATTCGCATATTACGAGAATGACAACCGGTTACGACGGAAATATTTATGCAATTAACAATGCAGGAACGCAATTCCTACAAATCACCAAGAAAAATAATCAATATGCTGTAAACGATCTTGGAACGATTAAAGATGATCCTTCAAATGGTAAAAATTCGTTTACCGAAATGTCAAGCGGTTTTGGAGGCGATATGATTGCCGATGCAGACAATAATTTCTTCGTTTTTTCAACTTCAGGAAATGTGTTTAAAGTTTCAACAAAAGAATTAAACGCAAAATTTGTCGGAAAAATCACTGGTTTGCCTGAAACGTATTCCGTAAACGGAGCGGCTGTAAATTCAAAAGGAAAAGTAGTAGTTGCAAGTGCAAAAGGAGCTGCTTTATATGAATTAAATCTTGAAAATTTAGAAGCTAAACAGCTTCCGGGAGAACAAAATCTTCACATCTACGATTTGGCAAGTAAGTATTTTGCAAATGAAAGAGTTGCGGCTGTAGCTGCATTGGCGAATATTGATGTTTATCCTACAAGAGTTGACGAGCAAAACATCACTGTAAATGTGAACGATAAAGCTGTAAAAGGAAATATTAAAGTGAATATTTTCGATGCTTCCGGGAAATCTGTAATGACAACTAATTTATCGGTTAAAGACGGAAATCTTAATCAGCAGATTCAGCTTAGAAATCTTGTGACAGGAGCTTATATCGTAAATATTGCAGAAGAATCTGGTAAGATTTTACTTTCTAAGAAAATTTTGGTTACCAAATAAATTTACTTTTTTATAATATTTAAAGACCTTTTCTCAGTTTTGAGAAGAGGTTTTTTAATGAATATTTGATGTTGCAACAACTTGTTTTTCAATTTTTAAACGTATTTTTAAGAAAAATATACATAGATGAAATTATATTTTAATATAGAATATCATGCGAAGCCGGGCGAAAAACTAGAATTGATCATTGAGGAAAAAGATTCTGCCATTCGAAATCACATGATGTTTCATGCCGAAAATGGCTTATGGAAATGTGAAGTAGATTTTTTTTCAAAATCAATTGCTTATCAATATCAGCTTAAAGACGAAAAAGGAAATGTCTTGCATGAAGAATTTGTTCAGCATCATTTAAATTTTCCTCACAACTATAAAGAGTTTTTAATTTTTGATGAATGGAACAGTAAAAACTTTCCTGAAAATTATTTAAATAATAAAATTCTTAAAAATAAGCTTAATCATTTCAGTCCACGAAAAACTTTAGTTCTAAAAAAGCACACTCATTTATTCAGAATTGAAGCACCAGTTTATAATCCGGATTGGGAAATTATCTTAATTGGAAATGTTACCTCTTTAGGAAATTGGAGCTATGAAAATTCAATTCATTTGTCTCAGACAGATTTCGGAATTTGGGAAGCTTCGGTTGAAATTGCCGAAATTCAATTGATTCAATACAAATATGCAATTTTTGATAAAAAACAGCAGAAAATAATTGATGTTGAAAGTGGTGAAAACAGATCAACTCATCCCAATCCACAAAATGATGTCTTGCAGATTGTTTCAGATCATTATTTTAGATTTAAATCTTATCAAATGTATCACGATGCAGGAGTTGCAGTTCCTGTTTTCTCTTTACGAACCGAAAATGGTTTTGGCGTAGGTGAATTTTCAGATTTAAAAAAACTGGCAGATTGGGCAAATCAAACTTCGTTGGGAATTATTCAGATTTTACCAATAAATGACACAACTGCAAATTATTCTTGGACAGATTCTTATCCTTATGCAGCGGTTTCTGTTTACGCTTTACATCCACAATATATCTCTATAGAAAATCTTGATTTTAAATTACCGAAGGATTTAGTTCAAGAATATCAAGCTGAGAAAAATGAATTAAATTCGTTGGAATTAGTTGATTATGAAAAGGTAATTTCTTCAAAATGGAAATATCTGAAAGCTGTTTTCAATGTAGAAAAAGAGAAAATTTACAAAGACAGAAGTTTCAAAAAATTCTTAAAAGACAACGAAGAATGGCTTCTACCTTATTCAGCTTTTTGTGTTTTAAGAGATAAATATAAAACTCCGAATTTCAACAATTGGAAAACCCATAAAAAATACATTGCAGGAAAAATTACTCCGTTTTTCTCGGCTAAAAATAAAGATTATGATGCGTCAATGCTCCATGCTTGGGTGCAATTTCAACTTAATAAGCAACTAAAAGATGCGGTAGAATATATTCATGGTTTAGGAATTTCTTTGAAAGGAGATTTACCAATCGGAATTTATAGATATTCTGTAGAAGCTTGGACGGAACCTGAATTATTCGGGATGGATTTTCAGGCAGGAGCTCCACCAGATCAGTTTACGGAAATCGGACAAAACTGGGAATTCCCGACGTATAATTGGGAAGCAATGAAGAATGACAATTATAAATGGTGGAAAAACCGATTCAAAGCATTGGAGAAATATTTTGATGCAATGAGAATTGATCATATTCTTGGTTTTTTCAGAATCTGGAGAATGCCTATTTCTGCAACTCAGGGAATTTTGGGTTATTTTTACCCTGCAGTTCCGGTAGTTTTGGATGAATTTAGAGCGAGACATATTCCTTTTGATTTTGAAAGATATTGTACACCTTTCATCAATGATGAGATTTTGTGGAAATATTTTGGGGAAGAAAGTTTCAAAGCATTAGAATTTATTAATAAAAATTCAGACGGAAAATATCATTTTAAAGAAGAATTTAATACGCAGAGAAAAATTTCAGATTATTTCAAAGAATCAAATGATGATTTAGCTGAGAAATTAATTTCACTATGCGCCAATGTTTTGTTTTTAACGGAAGAAAAAAATGGTGATACCGTGTACCATCCAAGATTCAATGTTTTTAAAACTGAATCTTACCAATATCTTTCTGACTGGGAGAAAAGGTCGATTTACGAGCTTTATCAGGATTATTTCTTCAAAAGACAAGATTATTTATGGAAAGAAAATGCAATGGAGAAACTTCCTGTGATTTTGAATGCTACAGATATGCTGATTTGCGGTGAAGATTTAGGTTTAGTTCCCGATTGTGTTCCCGAAGTGATGGATGAATTGGCAATCATTGCTTTGAAAGTTCAGCGAATGCCTTCAGGAAATATTCAGTTTTACAATCCTAAAAAGGCAGAGTATTTGAATGTGGTTACGGGTTCTTCTCACGACAGCTCGACGCTTCGACAATGGTGGAAAGAAAATCCTCAATTAACGCAGACTTATTTTAATCAACAATTAAATCAACAAGGAAAAGCTCCGGAAGATTTGAGTCCATATTTAGCGGAAATTATTATGAAGCAACATCTTTACAACGATGCTATGTTGGCGATTTTCCCGATTCAGGAATTCTTTGCTCTTAACGAAAATTTGGTTAATCTTGAAATAGATAATGAACGAATTAACAATCCTGCAGAGTTTCCGCACTATTGGCGATACAGAATGCACTTAAATTTAGAAAATTTAATGAAAAATTCAGAATTTAACCAGAAAATTTCAACTTGGATTAATGACAGTGGTCGAAATTGATGAAAATTATTTAATTGAAAATCAATTGTTTAAAAATATTTTAAGAAGAAGTTTTATCTGAGGATTTAACTTCTTTTTTTTATTCATATCAAAAAGACAAGAATGAGAATTCTTATTTAACCAATTAATGATTAAAAAAATGAAAAAAATATTTATAGGATTTGCACTTGGATTAGCAACTTTAACTTTTGCTCAGCAATATCCAAATAACGGTGGCTATAATGACGGCTATTACGGAAATAACGACGGATATTATAGTGATGAAGATGACAGGAATTATTTTCCGGATGACTATTACTACAATTATCCTCAAGATTATTATCCTCAGGATTATTACCAAAGTTATTATAACGATTACAGACAAAGTATTATAAATATCAACTGGAACGGTTTCTTTGCTCAGAACAGATTAAACCGTTGGCAAATTGATCAGATTTTGTATCTGAATAATTTATACTCAAACTTTGCAACTTGGAATAATTTCTACCGTTACAATCCAGACAGATGGTATTACGACAGATTTTATGCAATGGAAAGAATTTTAGGCCCAAGAGTTTTTGTGGTTTTCCAGAATAATTATTATCACGGAGCGAGCCCGGTTGTATATTTCCAAAATTATAGAAGAACGCATTATGTTCCTAGATTTAGAGTAACTCCGAGATATAGAAATGTAAACATCAATGTCTATAAAGTTGAAAGAAGCGGTTTCCGTGGAAATGATAACCCAACTTTAAATATGGTGAGAAATTCAGGATTCAGAAATAATAATTCTGGAGGAGCAAGAAATGAAAGTGGCGTAAGAGGAGGAAGTAATGGTGGATTCAGAAATTCTGATAATGGTGTAAGAAATAACAACGGAAACAATGGAGTGAGAGGAAATTCAGGAAACGGTGGTTTCAGATCTGAAAGTCCAAGAGTTGAGAGCAGTTCTCCGAGAAATAATGGTAATGGCGGCTTCAGATCAGAAACTCCAAGAACGGTTTCTCCAAGATCAGAAAGCAGTTCGCCTCGAAATAACGGAAATGGTGGATTCAGATCTCAACCGAGAAACGAAAGTTTTAGCCCGAGACAAAATAGTTCTCCAAGACAGGAAAGCAGAGGAGGTGAAGGAAGAGGCTCTGGCTTTAGAGGGAATTTAGTGAGTAATTAGTTTTCATATATTATATTTGAGTGGTGTTGAGAGTAGATTTTTTATCTACTCTCTTTTTTATTTTAAAAATGTTTAAATATTTAATATTAAAATTTAACAATATTTATGAATTTCGTTTTTAACTTCTTCTGAAATTTAGTATCAAAAAGATATAACAAACAATTAATTAATTTAAGCACATGAAAAAATTAGTATTAGCCGCAGCGTTTATCGTAACAGGAAGTTTCGCAATGGCACAGCAAGTAAATCCTCAGGATAAAAAAATCAACAGAGAGGAAATGCATAAAAAAATGGAGCAGAAGCATGAAGAAAAAATGGCTGAAATGCAAAAAGATTTAAATCTGAACGAAGCTCAGGTTGCTAAAATAAAAGGTCTGCACGAAAAACGAAAAGCTGAAATGAAAGCTAACTTTGAAAAAAACAAAGGTGAAAGACAGGCAAGAATGGAGAAGATGAAAGCTAAAAGACAACAAATGGATGCCGAAATGAAAAGCATTTTGTCTCCAGAACAATATGATAAATGGCAGGCTTCAAGAAAAGCAAAAATGGAAGAGAGAAAAGCTGCGATGAAAGAAAGAGGTTTTAAAGGTGAAAGAAAAATGATGGCGAAACCTCAGTCTGGAGCTTCAATCTAAGCTGATGTAGAAGTTTATAATTTTGATTTTTAATGTTAGAGGACAGAAGCAATTCTGTCCTTTTTTATATTCAATCTAAATCTAAATTTTGTGAAAACTTTCCAATTCGCCTTATAATCCGTAAATTTGAGTATAAATTTTTTATTATGGTAAGTGAAAAAATTGCACAGTTAATAAACGAACAAATCGCACACGAGCAATATGCGGCTCAATATTATCTTTCTATGTCGGCTTGGTTTTCGGCAAAAGATTTAGACGGAATTGCCAATTACTTCAGAGTTCAGAGCAAAGAAGAATTGATGCATGCCGATAAAATGTTTGATTACTTAAATGATGTAGGAGGTCAAATTGTTATTGGAGAAATTGCGCAGCCGCCTCATGTATTTGAGAGCGCAGTAGATATTTTCGAAAAAGCTTTGGAACACGAAAAGAAAGTAACAAAAAGCATCTTCAACATCGTGAAAAATGCAAATGACGAAGGTGATTTTGCAACGACTTCCTTCTTGCAGTGGTTTATCAATGAGCAAGTGGAAGAAGAGGCAAGTGCTTCTCAATATGTGACAAAAATTAAAATGGTTTGCGATAATCCTTCTGCATTATATCTTTTTGATCAGGAACTGGCGAAAAGAGTTTTTGTAGCAGATGCAACAGCGTAAGTTATTTTAATTAATATGATAAAGTTTCGGCGGCACCAAAGGTGCCGCC
>NZ_JAOVZW010000017.1 GCF_026460885.1 Chryseobacterium formosum | reverse complement strand
GGGCCCCCCCGAAACTGTTTTAGTTTTTAAATTTTAGAATTTTATGGAATATAAATCAGTTGAGTTTTCAGAACTTTCATGCCCAGATTTTCTAAAACGGATTTGTAGGTTTCAATTTGTTTTTCGTTCTTTTCGGTTTCCATTCCGGTTTTGAAATCAACGATGATGTAGCCTTCATCACCTTTCAAAATCCTGTCTGGACGATAAATTTTACTGATTCCTCTTTCAGAAATCATGATGTCTTTTTCATTAATCACTTTCCATTTTTCATCAAAAAACTCGGTATATTGATCAATGATTTTTTTTAGATCTTCTTTAATATTTACCTTTTCGTCAAGCGTAATTTGTCCTTCCAAAACATAAGTCTCCAAAACTTTATCAATATCTTTTTCGGTGTTGATTTTTGAAAGCAATTCGTGTACGAAAAGTCCGATCCTTACTTTTTCATTTCTTACCTGATAATTTTTTGAAGGCGTAGCGATTTTTATCGAACTTGTATTTTCATGCTCATTTCTCAGAGTTTGAATATTTTCGGTTTTAAATTCAGGTTTTTTGTGAATGATTTGCTTTTTCAGCATTTCAGGATGAGTTTCATACAAATCAAATTCATCGAGATCCTGTAAATTTTTAGACTGAACAAACTCTAAGATTTCTAAATTATTCGAAGTTTTGTTTTGTTTTTGAAGATAAAAAAACAATTGTTCTACAGGTCGCGTTGTCGCAACATATTGAAGACAAAGCCTGTCTACTAGATTTTTGTAAGAATTTTCATGATTAAACTTCTCAATTCCTTCATCATAAACTTCAAGGTTTTTATTGAATTGATTGATATTTACCGATTTTAAAACAGATTTTTCATCATTTTCAAACCAATTGGTAAATTCGGAATCACGGTTTTTATTCATCATCGGAATAAAAACAATCGGAAATTCAAGACCTTTTGCCTTATGAATAGTCATAATCTGAATAGCATCAATATTTTCAGAAGCCTGAATGGTGTAAGTTGAAGCTTCTTCATCCCAATATTTCAAAAATTCTTTTGTACTTGCTCCTGCGTTTTGGGTGAAATTGAAAAGCATTTCTAAAAAGTTGAGCAGGAAGTCGGTTTCTTTGTTTTCAATCGAAAATTCGTTGATATAATATTCAATGAAATTATAAAGATTAAATTTAGGGAAACGATCCTGTTTCAACTTAATGTTATATTTTTCTTCAATAAACTGAATGATTTCTTCATGTTGTTCCAAAGCCAGAATTTCTTTCATTCCTAAAGTGAAATCCGGCATATTGATTCTTCCGAGTCTATTGAGGTAAAACATCATCATAATTAGATGAGGTTTGTTTTTAGGATTGGTTTCCCACTTCAAAAACTCCACAACAGCTTGCAAAGTGTTTGATAATTCTAAGGTTAAACCTTTGTCGGAAATCGTTTTGATATTTGTTTCTTCACCATTGTAATTGACTTTCAAATTTCCTAATTTTTGCGAATAAGAGAAAATATCGAAGTTTCCACGGCAAAGAATGGTAATGTCAGAAAATCTGAATCCGTTATCGAGAGATTCCTGAATATCTTTCTGCATTTTCTCGGAAACATCATTGTAAAAATCTTCATTGGTTAAATTTTCAATAAGATTTATTTTTACACGCCCTTCAATATTCGCTTTAGGATTTTGTTCTCCGTCAACTCCGAAAATATGTTGATGTTTTTTTTCAAGATTTAATGAGTGGAAATGATACAGTTCGTTATTAAATTGTACGATATTTTTTGCACTTCGCCAATTGTCTTTTAGAACTAATAATTCCGCTTGTTTGGGTGAAAATTCTTTCTTGTTGATAATGTCCAACATTAATTTACTTTCACCGCCACGAAAACGGTAAATACTTTGTTTCGGATCTCCAACCAAAGTAAATGAAGTGTTTTCTGTCGAAATACTGTGATCTCTCAACGGAACAAAATTCTGCCATTGTAACTCTGAAGTATCCTGAAATTCATCAAAGAAATAATGCTGAAACTGTGAACCTACTTTTTCATAAATAAAAGCAGAAGGCTCATTTTTAAGATTTTCATTAATCAGAATATTGAATTTTGAAAGTAAAACCAAATCATTTTCTTCTTCAATTTTTCTTAGTTCATCTTGAATATCTTTATTTACTTTTAAAGGCAATAAAGCGGAATGTATTTTCTCTTTTTTCTGAGTTTCGATGAATAAAAGAATCAGTTTCATTCTGTTTTCAAGAAGTTGTTCCAGAATCTCTGAAATTTCTGCGTCTTTGTGTTTTGATTTTGCAGCGGCACCTTTTCGGTACTTTTCAACAACAGATTCTTCGGTGGAACTGGGAAAAGGAAACCCAGGTCTTTTCTTCTGATAAAAATCAACAACTTTTGGGAAGAATCCGCCAAGTCCATTTTTTCCCTGTGCAAAATCATCAATCTCAATATTTCTTGACTTGAATAATTCAATCGAGCTCAAAGCAAGTTCTAGTGATTGCTTTTTGTTTGCGGTAATTTCTTTTCTTAGAGTATTCTTAATGTCTTCATAATTAGCATCATCAAATTCTTTGTTGTCTTTCAGATGCTCGTAATGAATATCTTTTACAAATTCTTTCGCAGAATCGTAAAGATTTTTATTCAGATTAATTCGCTCATTATTCTCAAGACTGTAATCCACATAATCCATAAACGAATTGGAAATATTCTCGTTTTCTCCAATTTGGTCAAGCATTTTATCAACAGCTTCAATTAAAAATGGTTCTGCATCAATTTCAAGATTAAAATTTTTAGCCAAACCCAATTCATAAGAAAAGCTTCTTACCAATCGTGAATTGAAGCGGTCAATTGTCCCGATATTTAAGGTTGAATAATTATGAAGAATATAATCTAAAAGTTTTTTCGAACGATAATGAAGTTCGTCAATTGTAATTTTTAAACCTTCTGCTTCGAAAGCTTTTTGAATGTTTTTTAAATCATTATTTTCAAGATAATTTTCCGCTGTAAACTTATTGAGCCAAGAAAGAATTCTTTCTTTCATTTCGTTAGCCGCCTTGTTGGTAAATGTCAATGCCAAAATATTTCTTATTGACGATTGTTGATTCGGATATCTCAAACAAATCATCAAAAGTCTCTGTACAAGAGCGTAAGTTTTGCCCGAACCAGCCGATGCATTGATTACAGTATAAGAGTTTGACATTTTAGCGGAAGATTTTGTGCAATTTAAATAAAATTTAGTTGAAAATTTAACAAATTCGAGCCTATATTTTAACAGTTTTGAGCTTAAAATTCAAAAAAAATACTAAATCACGTTAAGTCTGGTTAAACTTATGATTGAATTAAAAAATAACTTTAGTTTTGTTGAATAAAACAATAATTCGTGAAATTTAAACTACTTTTTATCCTGTCATTCATTTTCTTCGTCCAAATCAATGCTCAAAGTTACATTTTTGGGAAGATTTCTTCTGAAGATCTTACTGAAGTTCCGGGTGTGACCGTGATCAATATGCGAACTAACGAACAGGTTCTTTCCAATAGAGACGGTCATTTTATGGTTTCCGGGAGAGAAGGCGATATACTTCGCTTTTTCAAAAGTGGATATGATAGAATTGACAGAAAGGTTTCGAAAGAAAATCTGGAATCACCGATGAATGTTCAGTTGACCAGAGCGGCTCAATTAATTGCTGAAGTAGAAATAAAAAAAGGCTTGAGCGGAGATCTGAAAATTGATTCTAAAGCGTTGAATCAACCTGCAAAAGTTCAAAAACTAAAAGCAGAGATTAATGCTTATCTCAAACAAAAATCTGACCCGAGAATTTTAGCGGCAAGACCAGGACAATTTGTTCAGCCGAAAGGTCAAGGTTTCTCTGTGGGTAAAGTAAAAAATAAATGGGATGATCTTGATTTTGAAAATTATCTTGCTTACGCTCTGGGAGATCAATATTTTGCAGATTTAAAAATCGAAAAACCATTTATCAATCATTTTATCAAATATGTTCTTGCAGGTGGATTTGAAAGACAGAAAATCTTGAAATACGGCTTTGTAAGTGATGGCGATTTGATGAGGTTTCAAAATTCTGTTTTGATGAGAATTTCTTCTTACCGAGCTCCACAAACACAAAAATAAAACACCAAAGATGAGAAAAATTCTTGTAGTATTTTTCTTTTGTACTGCAGTACATTTTTTTTGTCAGCAGAAAGTTTCGGGCAAAACGATGAGCGAAAACGACATGGTTTTGGTTTCAGTTTTAGTCGTTAATATTTCTAATGACAAGAAAGTTTACAGCAATTCTTTAGGTGAATTTTCGATTGAAGCTTCCGAAAATGATGAGATAAGATTTGTGAAAGAAGGTTACGAAAGAGTTTCAAAAAAAGTTTACAGTACAGAAGTTCCTATTAATGTTGTTCTAGTGAGAATTCCAGAGGAGATTGAAGAAGTTGAAATTGTTTCTGCAACCGGAGCTAAAATTGACAAAAAAGACCAACTTCAGAAGGCTATTGGTCTTCCCAAACCTAAAACCGGTGAAAAACCTCGTGAAGTTCCTGCGGAGGTAAAAAGAGTTTTATTGGCTGCAGCTTTAGGGAATTTAGACGTTCAGGGAACTTACGATTTGATAAGCGGTAAAGCGAGAAGGCAGAAAAGACGGTACAAATATGAAGATTTACAAAGTGATATTCTGTGGATACGCAAAAGAATAGATAATGAATATTTTGAAAAGGAAGGTATTCCGGCTGAGAGAATTTCAGAGTTTTTAGAATTTAGCTTTACTGTAAAACCAGAAATAAGAACTTACGTAAGAGCAAAAAATATTTCAAGAGTAATTTTTAACCTTGAAGAAATACTTCCTGTTTTCGTTGATCGGCTTAAAGAAAACTCCAAATCAAAAGAATAAAAACTTAATGCATCCTTGATTTAACTTAGTCGAATATTTTAATGATAAACAATATCATAAATTTCATCCTTAACTTCCTCTAAATTTTCAGGGAAATAGTTGGCAAGAAGCCATAGTTGAAGACTCTTTTTACCTTCTCCATAGCTTGGCTGTACGTACATTTCATCAATCAGATTAAAGCCGTTTCGCTGGTAAAATGAAAAACGTCGTTTAGAATCTTCGTTCAGATGTTCAGGTTCTATTTCCAAAATAATTCTTGGATGATTTTTAAATAAATAATCAGTAATATGAGAACCTAATTTTTGATTTCTGAATTCAGAGAAAACTTCGAAATGTTCTACAAAAACATGATTTGTCAATTCCCAAATGACGAGGTAACCAATATTTTCAGAATCATTCAAAACAGAAATTACTTTCACTTTTGGATGCTCAAATAACTTTATAAATTTATACCAATCTCTTCTTTCATCCTCAGGAAAAGATGTTGTATAAGAATTGAAAATCTGTTGCACACGATAATCATCGGGCGAAGTAATCTGTAAAAATTCCATGATTAAAGGTCGAAAACGCTTGGTCTTCTTGTGATGAAAATATCTTTAATCCAAAGCGTGAAAGCCAGACCAAGATAAATTAAAAAGAAAAATCCTGCCGTCGCAAAAGTTGAATAAATAAAGAATACTCTCAGTTTAGAAACAGGAATTCCCAGTTTAGCGCCCATTCTTGTGAGTACACCAAACCATTCGCGTTCCATTTTGTGACGTAGATTATCAAACATTTTTTAAGATTCTTTTAAAATTTTAAATCCGATACCGCAATTTAAGCAATTTTTTGCTTCACAATAGTTTTTAAAATGATAAATAAGGCTCTGACTTTCCATTGAGTTTTTAATTTTTAGACCTAAATTTTTCCATTCATTAATAACTGAATTTTTTTCTGCTTGAATTTCCCAATAAAAAGTTAGAATTTCGTCATTGATATTTTCATTCTGATGTTTATGGTAAGTGTATTTTATTGGAAGAATAGTATTTAAAATAACCAATTCAATGAAATCTTTCGTTAAAATTTTTGGTTGATTTACAGGTGATATTTTACCAAAATTAAAATGGTTATCCCAATATTCTGAAGCTTTTATATCTTTAAAAATTTCAACTAATTCATTCGCATTTTGTGCTGAAATAATCTTTGAAAATAAATTTTGATGCTGAAAATACAAATCTGCAAATTGCGATAAACGAATTGTGGGAAAGTTTGGCGGTCGTAATCTCAGAAACTTAGGGTAAATTTTAATATCGGGAAGATTATATTTGGCTTTAATGAAATCGAATTCTCTTTTCCATAATTGAATTTGTTCGTCTTGTGGCTTTTCAAGCCAACCGGAAATTCCAAAAAATAATGCTTCAAGTTGAGTTTTGTTCTGTTGAATTTTAATAATTGTATTGAAATTGATGCTTTCGGCAATTTGCTTGAAGATGAAAGCATTTACTTTTAGACCAAAAGAGTAGGCGAGATGATGAAATAAAACTGCTTCATAATTGTTTTTGCTTCTCAGTAAATCAGATTCTATTTCTAAAGACTTTTCCTCAAGTTTTTTCAATAAATTTTCTTCGTGAAAGGTAATCGGAATTTTCTTAGTGCTAAAAATTTTCTCACACGGAATAAACTGACTTTCTTTTAATAGGTTTTCGTATTTCTGAAAAATATTTTTATCGATATTATCTTTTAATTCCAGTGTAGGAATATTTTGTTCTATGAATTCTTTGATGTCAATATCATTCTGAAAAACTACATGAAGAATTATGTTTTGATAAGCGGGATCTTTTGAGTGTTGATGGAAAATCCAGTCGGAAGATTTTACATGCAGTTCAATATTTCCGGCAAGAATAATATTTTTGATTTTGATTTTGGCCATCAAAAAATCAGGTCCTGAATCGGTATTCCATTTCCCGAAATCTATAATTTCAACAGGATTTCCGTCTGTGTCGGTAAAATTAAAGCTGGTGAATACTTTGAAGTTCCAAAGATATTGAAGGAGTTTTTCGTTCATCAGTTGTGTATTTGTGTAACAACTAATTTACGGAAAAATTTGAATATGGTTACAATGAATTTAATCTTCCAAATTCATTATTTTTTTTCTGTAAGATGCATCATGTAATCTCTTAATTCGCTGTTTACTGAGTACTGTTTTCCGTTAATCTCAATTATGTTTATGCTCATACATATATTTATTTTTTCGGAATCTTGATAAAAAAATCCAAATAGACGAGAATCAATTCTACTGTATTCTTTTATAGGTTCTAATGTCGAAAAAATTTCTATTAATTTATTGGTTTCAATATCAGATAATTGAATGGTTTTAAGATTAGAAGATTTTCTTAAATTCTCACATTTTACTGCTACGATTGTAGTTGTATAGAGATTAATGTAACGAAATTCACTTTTCTGTTTATTACAACTTGAAATAACTGATAATAGAAATGCTAATAAAATTAGATTAAAGTACTTCATCGTGCTTAAAGTAATAATCTTAAAGATAAACTTTTAAAACTTAATTTAGAAAAAAAATCAGAGCAATTGCCCTGATTTTATAATGTATTTCAAATAAGCTTAAACTTTGGTAAGCTCTCCTTTAAAATTCTCAATCGTAGTTTTATACATCTCTTCATAAATAGGAAGAATATTTTTTAAATCAAATCTTATTGCCTGTTCTTTAGCATTGATTTTCATTTGAGCTAAAAGTTCCTCGTTGCTCAATAATTTGATGCAATAATTACTCATTGCTTCCACATTACCTATTTCTGCTAAGAATCCTGTTTCTCCTTGAATGTTTACTTCAGGAATTCCACCGGCATTCGAACTGATAACAGGAGTGTTTGCCGCCATCGCTTCTAAAGCTGCCAAACCAAAACTTTCCTGCTCAGACGGAAGTAAAAAGACGTCTGACAGCTGTAAAATTCTATACAAATCATTCACTTTACCCAAAAGACGAATTTTAGAAATCAATTCCGGATTTTCTTCCAAAAACTGATTGACTTTTTCCATATCGGGACCTTCGCCAATGATTACCAGTTTAGATTTAACCTTTTTCTCAACGTTTTTAAAGATTTGAAGAACTTCATCTACACGTTTTACCGGACGTAAATTGGAAACGTGAATCAATATCTTTTCATCAGGATTGGCAAATTGTGTTCGCTGACATTCATTAAGCTCGTCAAATTCAGAATTATCAATAAAATTGGTAATGACCTGAATCTCTTTTTTAATATTGAAAAACTGAAGTGTATCTTTTTTCAGACTTTCAGAAACCGAAGTAATAGCGTCTGATTGATTAATCGAAAACTCTACCGCATGTTTGTAACTCGGATGTTGCCCTACCAAAGTAATGTCTGTTCCGTGAAGTGTTGTCACCAAAGGAATATCGTTGTTGTCTTCCTTCAACATTTGCTTTGCTGTAAAAGCTGCATAAGCATAAGGAATGGCGTAATGAGCATGAAGTAAATCTAATTTATAGAGATTCACAACACGGTAAATCATCGAACTTAGCGCAATATCATAAGGTTGATACTGGAAAAGTGGATAGGTCTGAACATTGACCTTGTGGAAGAAAATATTAGGATTGGTAATATCTAATCTCGCCGGAAGTGCCGAACTGATGAAGTGTACTTCATAGCCTTTGTTTGCCAAAGACATTCCGAGTTCTGTTGCCACGATTCCGCTTCCGCCGTATGTTGGGTAGCAAAGTATGCCTATTTTCATCTCTTATTTTTTATTTGATGTCAATTTATTTTGTGTGGGAAACTTTCAAATCGATTCCCATCCCTGGTTTTAATTTATCGTTGACTAAAACGGGTAGTCTTCCCGAAATTTTAGTTTTTCCGTTCAACGCATTTGCAGTTGCTGTCATTGAGTCATCATTATTTTCATAAGAAACCAAAACTGTGGAAACTTTAGAAATATCAATATCTTTCAATGCATACGCGCTTCCAAAAATATTCAGAATTACATTTTGACTTTTAGTTAAATCAGTCAATACTTTTTTTGATTCTGCTGAAATTTTGTAAGGTTTATATGCTGTAGAATTGTCTTTATGAAAACCAACAATCACTGTAGAATTTGCGGGAATTGAACTAATTTCAGAAGCTCTTTTTACAATCACTTTTGAATTTAAATTTAATTGATTTGCAAAAGTCTGATAAGGTGCCTCCTCCAACGGAACGTAATAATACGTTGTGTTGGGATTTAAAGGAAGCAGTTTTTTCTCATCTTTTAATAATGTTAATGCATTTGCATATAGGTTTTGAATCAGCTTTGAATGAGACTCATTATTGATGTCTTTATTAACATTTTCAGGATTTTTAGAGATGTATTGATTTAACCCTAAATAATATTTAGTTAAAAGAATCTTTTTTACACTTTCTTCAACTCGATCTTGTGAAATTTCACCTTTATCAATTGCATTTTGGATGAGTTTTTTACCTTCTGCAACACCTTGTGAGAAAAGCATAATGTCATTTCCTGCTTTGAAAGCTAAAGCATCCAGTTCTCCGGGTTTGTATTTGTTGGCAACAGCGCCCATGTTAAGAGCGTCAGTAATAATTAAACCTTTGTAGCCCAGTTTATCTTTTAATAAATCGGTCACAATTTTTTTGGAAACAGAAGCAGGAATTCCTTTCCCTGATTCCAGACTTGGAACATATAAATGTGCAACCATTACCCCGCCAATTCCTTTATTCATCAGAGCTTTAAAAGGAGCGATTTCTATTTTGTTTAATCTTTCCAAACTGTGGGAAACTACAGGGAGATCTAAATGTGAATCTGTATTGGTGTCACCATGTCCGGGAAAATGTTTGATTGCCGCAAGAATATTGTTGTCTTGTAAACCATTTGCATAATGTAAAGCAGATTGTGTTACATTAGAAACTTCCGAACCGAAACTTCTATTTCCTATAATCGGATTGTTTGGATTGGTATTTACATCTACAACCGGTGCAAAATCCCAGTTGATTCCCATTCTTTTGCAGTCTTCCGCAATTTTTGCAGCCATCTTATAAATTAAATCTTTATCCTGAATAGCTCCCAAAGTCATTGCCCAGGGAAATTTATGAGCGGTATTGATTCTTTGATAAATTCCCCATTCTGCATCCATCCCAATCATTAAAGGAACTTTAGATTTTTGCTGGAATTCATTTACAAGATTAATTTCTCTCGCTGCATCATCCTGCATCAAAATTAGTCCGCCAATTTTGTCATTTGTGACAATATTTCTCACTTGATTGATATGGTTGTCATCTTTATTAGTATATAATGCAACAATAAATAACTGACCGAGTTTTTCGTCTTGAGAAAGACTGTTGTAAGTTTGATCTACCCATTGATTGGCTTTCTTAATATCAGCTCTTGAGATGTCTTTAGGCTGATATTGTGCCTTAATATGAGAAGTTGAAAAAGCTATAATTAAGAGAAAATTAAAAACTAATTTCTTCATGATTTTTTGAATATGAACAAAAATACGATTAAAAAAAAGATGATTACTAAAGTTTTTTCAGTTTTTGGTATATGTTTTGATTCGGCATGTTTAATAATAATATAAAATTTAAATAATGAGAAAATTTTTTCCAATTCTAATGCTGGCTTTCGTGAGTTTATTTACTTACAGCTGCGATAATAATGACGATGTAGTAGTTGATAATACTCAACAGTATGAATACCCTCAAATGAAAGACTTTACGGGAAATTTAAACTCATCAAATAATTTTACTTTAACTGTGCCAATTGGTATTCCTGTTACGGATGTTGTTTTGGTATATAGAAATGTAGGATCTGGGTCAGGTACAAATGCAGTTTGGCAGTTGATTCCTAAAACATATTATTTGGATAACAATGTTTCTTTTCCAGCGAACAGAGAGTTAGATTATAATTTTGATTTTACAACGGTAGATGTTGAAATTACATCAAAAGCGAATTTTAATCAATCTACTCAAATGACAGTAACAGAAACAAATTCTTATTTGAATAATCAAATGTTTAGAGTTGTATTGATTCCAACGGTTGCAGGGAAAAATGCAAACACTGTAGATTACAATGATTATAAAGCTGTTGTGAAATATTTTAATCTTAATGATTCAAATGTTTCTCTAACAAAGGTAAACTAAGAAATCTTTTCAAATTTTTATAATAAAGAAAGCTCCGGAATTAATTTTTCGGAGCTTTTGATTTTTTATTGTCTGTAAAACTTATTTCTGATCGTCTAAAAAATGACCAAAAAAGTCTTTTTTTGTCTGAAGATATCCTTTGCTGTTTTCATTTGCCGGAATTTGCAGAGGAATTCTTGAGTTTAAATTAACATTACTTTCCTGTACAAATCTTACTTTATCAGGATTGTTGGTTAAAAGATTGATGTCTTCAATTTTAAGTTGGTTTAAAATCTCGATAGCGACACCAAAATTTCTGTCATCTGCAGGTAGACCCAATTCTAAATTTGCCTGAACTGTATCAAAGCCTTTTTCTTGTAAAGAGTAAGCTTTAAGTTTATTGATGATCCCTATATTTCTGCCTTCCTGACGTAGATAAATAACTAATCCACCATTTTCGTGCATATATTTCATTGCTGCATCAAGCTGTTGTCCACATTCACATTTTTTAGAATGAAAAACTTCTCCGGTAATACATTCAGAATGAAAACGTACATTGACAGGTTGTGATAAATCTGTGTTTTCAGCAACTATTGCCATGTGCGGCATCCAATCATTTTCGTCTTCCGAAAAAGCAATCATTCGGAAATTACCGTGCTCTGTAGGAACATTAGCTTCCGCCTGAATTTTAATCATTGAATTTTGTTTATTTTTTTCCGTTGACAGAATCTTCTATTACGGTAACGTTTGTTTTTAGTCTTACCAAATATCTGTTCAAAACTTCGTCTTCATCTTTTTTAAGATATTTTCTAAGTTTCTGAATACTTTTGTAAGATTTTTCTAGATTTCGGATGGTTTTATTTTTTCCTGATTTATTCCCGGATTCTATCGCATAAAGATAGTTTTGAAGAGTGTACTTTAAGTTGCTCACTTCTTCATTCAAGGCTGTATTTGAAAACTTTGGGAAAGTAGAAATCAGATTGGTAATTTCTGATGCATTAACATTTTCTGTAATATTAATGCTTATACTTTTGTTATCAGATTCTGTTTTTGCATCACTTGAAAAACTGTTTGACAGAGGCGACATATTCAGTTTTTCGGTAGCGCAGGAAGATGTGATTATTAAAAGTATTCCAAGAAAAAATAGTCGTTTCATTTTTGCTCCTTTTGATAAAGGATTGGGTTAAGACTTTCATCATTGTACATCTTCATCTGTTTGTACACTTTCATCTTAACATCACCGTTTTCAATATCTGTAAGCAATTGAATAATAGAAGTAGATAAATCTTCTTTCTGAGTAAGCAGTACATTTAATTTTGCCTGGCAATTTAAACGGTGCTCTTCAGAAGCAGATTCTCTGTTTGCTTCTAACGACATGTGATAAACCTTTAATGCTAAAATAGATAACCTGTCAACAGCCCAAGCTGGAGTTTCAGTATTTATTTTAGCATCAGATTTTGGAGTAATATTTTTATATTTATCTAAAAACCAACTGTCTATAAATTCTACCAAATCAGTTCTTTTCTGATTTGAAGAATCTATTGTTCTTTTTAGCTGAAGAGCCTCTACAGGATCTATATTTTCATCTCTAATTATATCTTCCAAATGCCATTGAACGGTATCAATCCAGTTTTTAGCATACAAAATACGTTCCAAAGTGTCACTTTCAAACGGGTTTTTTACAGAAGTTTCTACGCTGTCTAATACATGATAATCTTCAATAGATTGGTTGAAGATTTTCCAAGCAGTATCAGTAAAATTCATTGAAATTGAGAATTATAAGTTGCTGTTTGTATTATTTGAAGAATTGTTTTCGGTTTTAGAACCTGGTTTGTCTTCTTCTTTGATAGCATCTTTAAATTCTTTAATTCCAGAACCCATACCTCTCATCAATTCGGGGATTTTTTTACCTCCGAAAAGCAATAAAAGGATGATAGCAACAATAAGGATGTGTTGCCATGATAATGATAATATTGTTAGTGTATTCATTTCTAAATTTTTTGTAAAGTTAATCTTTTTTTAATACGAAACCCAACTAAGAGGATCGACAGCCTGACTTCCGTTCCAAATCTGGAAATCAAGAGTATAGCTTCCATCAAAATCCTGTGCAACTGCTCCTACAACTGTTCCCGCAGAAACCTGTTGGTTCTTTGAAACAGTATTGCTACTAAGATTTGAATAAATGGTAAAATAATCACCATGCTTTATCATTACGGTTTTGGTACCGTCTGCGGAAGGAATCACCTGAGAAACTGTTCCAGGAAAAACTGCTCTTGCCGAAGTTCCTTTTGCTACAGATATTTTTATTCCGTTGTTTTCCTCCCAAATATTTTTAAAGACAGGATGCTGTTGTTTACCAAATCTATGGGTAATTGTTCCTTGAGCAGGCATAGAAATTCTTCCTTTGTTGGAAACGAAATTACTTCCTGCAGCTGGAGCCGAAACTCCGTAATTGGTCATCGCTTTAGTTTCTGCAGCTTTTTTGTCTTCATCTTTTTTCTTTACTAAAGCTGCTTCTGCTTCTCTTGCTTCTCTTAGTTTTTCAGACGCTTCTTTTGCTTTTGTCGTTGCATCTTCAGAAGCTTTTTTAGCAGCTATTTTTCTTGCTTCATCTTTTGCGCTTGCCTCACTTCTTGCAGCATCCTCATTTCTTTTCCTTTCTTCTTCTGCTCTTTTTGCGGCTAATTCATTTGCTTTTTTTACTTCTGCTTCAGCTAGTTTTCTTTCTCTTTCTAAAGCTTCTGCACGAGCTTTTGCTTCAGCATCAATCCTTGCTTTTTCTCTTTCTGCTGCTATTTTAGCTAAACGAATTTTTTCTGCTTCAGCCTTTCTTCTGCTTTCTTCTTCTGCTTTGGCAATTCTTATTTCTTCTGCAATAATTGCTCTGATTTGTCCTTCTAAAGCTTTAGACTGAGATTGTTTTTGCTTTAAATCGGCAGTAAGCTTAGACTCATTCTTTTTGAATTCTGTAACCAACTGCTCTTTCTGTTCACGCTCAACATTTATTGTCGTTAAATCTTTTTTCTGATTAACAAGTAAATTTTCTTTTTCCATAGCTGATCTCTTCTTCTGATCAACAGATTTTTTAAGCTGAACTGCTGCAGTCGTTATTTCTGCTGCTTTTTTATCCTGATAATCTGAATATTGCTTCAAATACTGAACTCTTCGTAATGCTTCACCTAAACTTTTTGATGAAAGAATAAAAGTTACTTTATTTTGTACACCTTTGTTTTTATAGGCATTCACCAAAACCTGCGCATAGTTTTTTCTTAAGACAGCAAGTTCACGATTTTGTTTGTTTATTTCAAGCTGACGCAGATAGATTTCGTCTTCTATAAATCTTTTTTCTTTCTGTGTATTATTAAAAACTTTTTCTCTGAGCGCTAGTTTTTTATTAACGTTATTTAAATATGATAAAGATAATTTTGATTCGTTTCTGGTTTTAGCCAAATCTGAATTTATCTGTGATATCTGTTTTTTTAGATCAGCATTTTGCTTTTGTAACTGTTCTTTGTTTTGTTGACCATATTGTAAACCGAACAGTAAAATGCCTAATAAAAAGCTAATTTTTTTAATCATTTAATATCAATTTTCTTATAATTGGCTGGAACTGAATAGGGTGTTTCCATCCTCGAAAAGTCAAATTTCGTGTTTTCCAGTAAAATTTGACTCGATTTTGAGCCTTTTATAATTATTTTAACATTTTTAGGAAGCTTTACTTCGTTCGGGAAGGTCTCCCAGTTTTCATATACGATTTCAATGGCATCATTGGATTTTACATCTTGTAATTTTACCCAATTTAAATTAAAATCGTTAGTATACTGCATTTCAACTTTATATTCACGTACAACATCATCCGTTACAATTTTCTGGTTGGTAATTGAAGTTAACTGATATCCTTCACTATTTTTAACAATATTTGAGTTGCTATTGGTAATATGCATAAAAGTACGTCCCATCAACAGTTTTTCCAAAGTTTTATAATCAATGAAATTAACGTTTAGAAAATTATTTAGATAATCAAAATCGGAATCGATGTAATTTTTGTTGTATTTATCAATAGCTTTTATTCCTTCCGGAGTTATAATTGCTCTCGCAGCATTAATTCCCCAAAAAGAAATATTTGCCCATGTTTTTTTATCGTTTTCAATATAAATTGTTGCGTCAAGTGGGCTTACTCTCAGATCGCTTGCTGTGATTTTACTATTGATTTTTACATGCTCAAATTTAGGATGAAGAAGAATTTTTTCATAAAAAGTCAATCGATCCTGAATGTTTTTGGCATTTTTCGGGTCGTTCTTATCGTCTGAATTTTCCACTTGGATGCTATCATTCTCAGAAGAAGTCTGATTTAGTGCTTTTCTGCTTTTACAGGAAAGTATTGTGAGTGTAATTATCAATAAGATAGCCCAATTTTTCATATTCAAATTTAAATAATCTTTTACAATATTAACGCCAAACCACACAAAATGGTATTGTGTGGTTTTGTCAACGTTATTTTAGTTTAATTTATTTTGATAAAAAGTCTAAAACAGAAAAATCTCCTAAAGAAATTTCTCTTGCAACTCCGAAATAATGAGCTGAACTTCCTATCATAGAGTTGGAAAGATTTCCATGATCAATTACTGTTTTTTCCTGAATCAAAGAGTTATCAATATTAGAGTTGATAATTTTTGTACCTTTTCCTAAAGAAACGTAAGGTCCAATCTTAGAGTTTGAAATCTCAACATCTTCACCAATATAACAAGGCTGAATAATCAAAGAGTTTTGGATATTTGCAGACTGAGGAAATCCTGTAAATTCGTCTTTTTCGTATTCCAAAATCTTACCGTTGGTTTCAACTGTAGCATTTTTATTTCCACAATCCATCCAATCATCAACTTTACCTAAAGAGAATTTTGCACCTTTCTGACGAAGATTTTCTAAAGCCGTTGTTAATTGATACTCTCCACTAACTTTAATGTTGTTATCCATGATGTGATTAATCTCATCCATCAATTTTTCTGCTGAGTTGAAATAATAAATTCCAATAATCGCAAGATCTGAAATGAAAGTTTGTGGTTTTTCTATAAAATCAGTAATAAAACCGTAGTCATCTAATTTTACAACTCCAAAAGCTGAAGGATCATCTACTTTTTTTACCCAAATTACACCGTCAGAATTGGTGTCTAACGTAAAATCTGCTCTGAAAAGTGTATCTGCATAAGCAATTACAACATTTCCCTGCATTGATTCTTCTGCACATTTTATAGAGTGAGCTGTACCAAGAGGTTCAAGCTGATGATAAATAGTTCCTTTTGCGCCTAATTTTTCAGCAATTTTAATTAATGAAGCCTCTACCTCAGCTCCAAAATCACCAATGATGAAAGCTACTTCATCAATTGTTTCTCCTGCAACTTTTGCAATATCTTCTACTAATCTTTGCACAATGGGTTTTCCGGCAATCGGAATCAATGGTTTTGGAACGGTTAACGTATGTGGTCTCAATCTTGAGCCTTTTCCGGCCATTGGAACAATTATTTTCATTTTATATGTATAGTTTTAATTTGAATTTTAAGATTTTCTAAGTATTTTGTTGATCATCGTTTTTTCATTATAAATTAAAAAAGCTATGAAGAAGATAAACAAGCCGTTTCCTATTAAATAATTCTCTCGGAAATAGTAAAACGAAACCATCGAAATGGCAATTGACAGCGATAAATATACTGCTATTTTTTTGACGTTATAATGAATGGGATATTGTGCTCTTCCCCAAAAATATGAAATTACCATCATGCTTGTATAAGTAATTAATGCAGCAAATGCACTTGCCCAATACCCATAAGTTGGAATAAATGTAAAGTTGATGAAGATTGTAATTGTTGCTCCAATTAAAGAAATGTAAAGTCCTACTCTCGTTTGATCTGAAAGTTTATACCAAATTGAAAGATTTAAATAAATTCCTAAAAATAACGCACCTAACATCACGAACGGAATAATTTCAATTCCTTCATAATACAATGGGTTTTTTAAATATTTTTCAGAAATCCACTGAAGATTTACCATCAATCCGATATAAATTAAACAGTTACAAATCACAAAAACATCCATCAAAACTGCATAAGTTTTATGGTTGTTTTTATCTTTAAAACTTGAGAAGAAATAAGGTTCAATCCCCAATTGATATGCCTGTCTGAAAACTGTAATAAATGTAGCAATTTTATAAACCGCTCCGTAAATTCCAATCTGATGTTTAGCTTCTTCTTTTGGAAGTAAATATTTCAAAAACTGTCTGTCTAAAGTCTGATTAATGATTCCTGCCAATCCCGCAATCATAACCGGCCATGAATAATTCATGATTCTTTTCCAAAGTTTAAAATCAAACTTTTTAAAACTGAAATTCACAAATTCCTTTCCTACAATAGCTAAAGTGATAATACTTTGCACCAAATTGGCAATGAAAACATACCCGACACCAATTTCAGGATCATATTTCATTCCTAAAATTCCGTTGGGATAATTTGGAAGCCATTTAATAAAAAATACAACCAAAAAGTAATAAGCCAAAGATCCGATTACTTTTGAAAGCATATATTGAACAGGTTTTCCTTCTAGCCTTAAAACTGCAGAAGGTATTGTTGAAAATGCATCAAAAGATAAAATAAAAAGAAAAATAATCAGATAATTAACTTGATCTGGAGTTTCAAAAGCATTTGCTAAATCCTGCCTAAAAACATACCCTAAAATCAGATAAATAAATCCTGTTCCTAAAACACTTAAAGCACAAGTTGAAACTAAAGTTTTCTTATCAATATCACCTTCCTGAGCAAAACGGAAAAAAGAAGTTTCCATTCCATGAGTCAGGAAAACCGTAATTACTCCAGCAATAGAATACCAATCTACAAAAGGTGACGAAGCAGAAGGTCCGAAAGCTTTCGTAACGATTGGCGCAATAAGAAACGGAAAAATTCTTACCAAAACCGAACTCAGTCCATATACAGCGGTTTGCCCAAATAATTTCTTGTACAAATTAATTTTTTTAAAGTGCAAATGTAAATATTAGAATTCACAATTTTCAGACTTAAGTTTAAAAATCATTCCTGAAAATATTAAATTTGTGCAATACAAATCTTTATATCTAAAAAGTAAAAATGAAAATTCTAATAAAAAACGCCCAAATCGTCAATGAAAATCTGGTTTTCCAAAGTGATATTCTGATTGAAAATGATTTGATTTCACAGATTTCGAAAAATATTTCTGAAGAAAATGTTGACCAAATTATCGATGCTTCCGGAAAATATTTGTTGCCGGGAATTATTGATGACCAAGTGCATTTCCGTGAACCGGGTTTAACGCACAAAGGTGACATCGAAACCGAATCAAAATCTGCAATCGCAGGCGGAATCACAAGTTTCATCGACCAGCCGAACACCGTTCCAAATGCTGTAACTCAGGAATTGTTGGCAGATAAATACGAGATTGGTTCTCAAAAAGCTTATGCGAATTACGGTTTTATGATGGGCGGAACAAATGATAATTTAGAGGAAGTTTTAAAAACAAATCCAAGAAATGTTCCCGGAATCAAATTATTTTTAGGTTCATCAACAGGAAATATGTTGGTTGACAATCCTGAAACATTAGAAAATATTTTCAGCAATACCAAAATGCTTATTGCGGTTCATTGTGAGGATGAAGCAACTATTAGAGAAAATACTCAAAAATATTTAGATGAATACGGCGAAGATATTCCTGTAAAATTCCATCATTTGATAAGAAGTGAGGAAGCTTGTTATAAATCGTCATCAAAAGCGATTGAACTAGCGAAGAAAACTGGAGCAAGACTTCACGTTTTCCATTTGTCAACAGCGATTGAAACGGAGCTTTTCAGAAATGACATTCCATTAAAAGATAAAAAAATAACGGCCGAAGTTTGTGTTCATCATCTGACTTTTACGAATGAAGATTACGATACCAAAGGCGGATTAATTAAATGGAATCCAGCAGTAAAAACTCAGAAAGACAAAGACGGGCTTTGGGAAGCTTTGCTTGATGACAGAATCGATGTGATTGCTACAGACCATGCGCCACACACTTGGGAAGAAAAGCAAAATGTTTATACAAAATGCCCTTCCGGAGCGCCTTTGGTTCAGCATTCATTGGTCGTGATGCTGGAGAATTTTAGAAACGGAAAAATTACTCTTGAGAAAATAGTTGAAAAGATGTGTCATAATCCTGCTATTCTTTTCAGAGTGGAGAAAAGAGGTTTTGTGAGAGAAGGCTATAAAGCAGATTTGGTTTTGGTAGATTTAGAAGAAAACTGGACGGTTGCCAAAGAAAATATCCTTTACAAATGTGGCTGGAGTCCGCTTGAAGGAATGAATTTTAATTCTAAAGTCACCCATACTTTTGTCAACGGAAATCTAGTTTATGACAACGGAAAAATCAATGAAGAGAAATTCGGAGAGCGATTGCTTTTTGAAGTTCAGGAATAGATTAAAAGACTGCAAATTGCAGTCTTTTTTTGTTTCTCGCAGATTGAGCAGATGAAGCAGATTTAAAACATAATCTGCAAAATTTGATTAATCAGCGAGAGAAAATTTATCTAACAATCACTTGAAATCAATCAATCACAATACTTTCAATTCCTTTTTCTAAAGCATTTTCCATAATTCCCGGGATTGACAGTCCTTCTGCACGGAAAACACTGACATCAGTGACACCGTAGAAACCAAATACATTCTTGACATAAGGTACATTAGAATCGTAAATTTGGTAAGGCCCTTGTGAATAGATATTTCCTGACGAAAAAGCAACATATAATTTTTTATTATTCAGCAGTCCTTTTGGTCCATTTTCGTCATAACTGAAAGTATATCCTGCTCTCGAAGTGTAATCAAAATAGGCTCTCAATGTGGCAGGAACAGAGAAATTGTACATCGGAGATTCTATAATGATGATGTCTGCCTCCTGCAGCTCCGAAATCAAACTTTCGGAATATTGATTGATGGTTTCCTGCTCGGGAGAACGGCTTTCTGACGGTGTGAAAAATGAATTGATGTGGACATCTTCCAAAAGCGGAACGAGATTTTTGGTTAAATCACGTTCTTTTACATTGCTGTCAGGGTATTTCTCCAGAATTTTTTCCAATACAGCACTTCCTAATTTTCTGCTTGCAGATACTTCTATTCTCGGGCTTGAGATAATGCGCAAAATTTGTTTCATTTTTTTAATTTTAAATTTCTTTGACAAAATTATGTACATTTGCTTATCAAAAGTTAGTAGTAAACAAAAGGTTAGTAGTAACCTTTGGGTTAGTTAAAGTTTTACGTATGGAAACAAGTTTTGCTATCGAAGAGCCTATTACTCATCAAAGATGTACTGAAAGTCTTTCTTCCGTTGAAGATGCGATTTACGTCATTGGAGGAAAATGGAAACTGAAAATTATTATTGCTTTGCAGGAACATGGCAATATTCGGTTCAATGAGCTTCAGAGAATCGTTACCGGAATATCGGCAAGGGTGCTTTCGAACGAGTTGAAAGATTTAGAATTAAATGGTTTTGTCAAAAGAATCGTTCACAGCGAGCAAACGCCTGTCGTGGTAGAATATATTTCGACAGACTACAGCAAAACACTGAAGCCGGTTATAATAGCGCTTTCCGAGTGGGGACGAACACATAAAAATAATATCAGAGAAGATGTTTTTGAAAATAAATAACTCTCGCAGATTTAGCAAATTTGGCAGATGAATTAGAAAAAAAATCTGCTCAATCCACAAAATCTGCGAGAGAATAAATTTTATAATTAATTAAAAGACTGCCTAAATTCCAAAGGAGACATTTTCGTTTTCTTTTTAAAAAGCGTACTGAAAGACTGCGAATGTTCAAACCCCAGTTCATATGCAATTTCACTGACTGTTAATTCAGTAGTAGAAAGTTTCTCTTTCGCTTTGCTAATCAACTTTTCGTGGATATGTTGCTGCGTGTTTTGTCCGGTCTGTATTCTTAATAAGTCACTTAAATAATTAGGAGAAAGATTCATTGCTTCTGCAATCTGATGAACGGTTAAAAGTCCTTTTTCAGAAGATTCTTTATCAAAATAATCATTCAAAAACGTTTCAAATTTCGTCAAAAGCTGATGACTTCCGCTTTTTCTGGTAATGAATTGTCTTTCGTAAAAACGCTTGGAATAATTCAGCAGCAACTCAATCTGAGACAAAATAATTTCCTGCGTATGCTGGTCGATGTGCTGACATTCCTTATCGATTTTATTCAGAATTTCAAGCAAATCGTTTTCCTCATCCTCAGAAAGATGCAACGCTTCATTCACAGCATAAGAGAAAAATCCGTAAGACGAAATCGTAGTTGCCAAAGAATGTTTTAACAGAAAATCTTCGTGAAAAATTAACAGGTAACCCGTATTTTCACAATCCATCGTCTTCAAATCGAGATACTGAACCTGATTCGGAGCCGTAAAACTCAATACGCCTTTGTCGTAATCGTAATGTTGCTGTCCGTATTTTATTTTTCCGGTCGCATTTCGTTTCAACGCGACGCAATAATAACGACTCACAAAACCCTTCCAAACCTCATCTTCAATAAAAATACTTTCAGAAAGATTGATGACACTTACCATCGGATGCTTCGGTTCCGGAAGCGACAGTAGTCTGTGAAAAGCCGAAATAGATTTTATAGTATTCATACTTTGAAATTCTAAATATTAAAGGTAGTAATTATTTGACTCTGTCGAACCACTTTGTTAGGTTTGGGCGCCTTAATCCGTCTTCCACTCCCGCTTTTTTGTTCCGCTTTGCTCCACAAAAAGAGCTCCGTTCAAGCCGGGGCGCAATCGTATTGTGTTTATAGGCAGTTTGTCATTCTGAACGAAATGAAATGGAGTGAAGAATCTCTAAAAATAAAGTTGAGATTCTTCCTACGTCAGAATGACAAACTACAAATAAATTAAGTTTAGAAAAGATTAATAATCCAAAAGTCCCATCCCGAATTCATCGTAAGTCGCTCCAGTATCTGTTCCCAAAGGTACAATACTTTCCAGCTTCTGAATATCAGATTCGCTCAAAACGATTTTGCTGGCTTCAATATTCTGCTCAAGATATTTTCTTCGTTTCGTCCCTGGAATCGGAACAATTCCTTTGCTGATAATCCACGCCAAAGCCAATTGAGAAGAAGTGATATCTTTTTCTTTCGCCATATTTTCAATTGCTTCCACCAGTTCAATGTTTTTTTGAAAATACTCCCCTTGAAAACGTGGAATTCCTCTTCGAAAATCATTTTCAGGCAAATCTTCAATTGTTTTGATATTTCCGGACAAAAATCCTCTTCCCAGCGGAGAATAAGCCACAAAACCAATTCCCAAATCATTCAGAGTTTTGATAACACCTTTTTCTTCAACCGTTCTTTCAAACAGAGAATATTCACTCTGAACTGCCGAAATCGGATGAACTGCGTGCGCTCTTTTCACAGTCTCAGAAGAAACTTCCGACAAACCGATGTACCCGATTTTTCCTTCTTTTACCAAATCACTCATTGCTCCAACCGTTTCTTCAACCGGAACATTTTTATCGAGACGATGCATATAATACAAGTCGATGTAATCGGTTTTCAGATTTTTCAGTGAACGTTCAACCGATTTTTTTACATAATCTTTTGTTCCGTTGATTTTCCACGTGACTTGTTCATTGTCATCGATTTCCCAACCGAATTTCGTAGCGATAATATATTGGTTACGATTGCCTTCAATGGCTTTTGCAATTAATCGTTCGTTTGTAAAAGGTCCGTACAAATCTGCTGTGTCGAGAAAATTCCCACCCAATTCCAAAGAGCGATGAATGGTTGCGATGGCTTCCGTTTCGTCGGTTTTGCCATACATATCGGCATCGCCAAAACCTGTCATTCCCATACATCCCAAACCAATATTCGGAATGATTAATCCCTGAATTCCTAATTTTACCTGATTCAATTTCATATTGTTGATTTTTATTGATACAAAATTCAGCAGAAATTAGAAATCGGATGTATGCAAAATGAAGATTATCGTATGCAAATTACGGATTGTGATTTTCAAGTATAATCATCATCAAAAACTCTGCGTAATCAGTAAAATCTGCGAGAGAATAATCATGATAATTTTATCATTCGGTAGGAATCTAAATAACTTAATTAGAGCGATATTTAGATTCCACGCTCCACTTTGTTCCGCTCTGAATGACAAACGGTGAAAATATTCATTAAGTTTCTTTGAGAAAATTAGTGTAGTTTGTGTTTAAATAAAATTATTTTCGAGGTTTAGAAATCATATAAAAACTCAATTTTCCGCCATTCATAATCTCAGAATGTTTCAATGTAAAGTTTTTAATTTCCTTTCCATTCAAGACAATTTTCTGAATATATACATTCTTCGGACTTTGATTAATCGCTTCAATTTCAAAAGTTTTTCCATTTTCTAAGTTTAAAACTGCATGGTCAATTGCCGGACTACCAATCGCATAATCTTCTGAACCCGGAGCAACCGGATAAAAACCAAGAGAACTTAAAATATACCAAGCACTCATTTGTCCCGCATCATCATTTCCGCCCAATCCATCGGGAGTTGCTTTGTATTGCATCTCTAAAATTCGTCTGATTTGCGCCTGAGTTTTCCACGGTTGTCCTGCCCAATTGTAAAAATAGGCAACATGATGCGCCGGTTCGTTTCCGTGAACGTATCCGCCGATAATTCCTTCTCTTGTAATGTCTTCTGTGTCTGCAAAAAACTCGTCTGGTAAATGCATCGTGAACAGTTCATCCAGTTTTGAAGCGAATTTTTTCTTTCCACCCATTAATTGAATTAATTCATCCGGATTCTGTGGAACGAAGAAACTATAATTCCAAGAATTTCCTTCAATAAAGCCTTGTCCGTGAGTACTTAAAGCATTAAAATCTTTCTTAAAACTTCCATCCGCCAAGCGAGGACGCATAAATCCGACTGTTTTATCGAAATTATTTTTCCAGTTTTCAGAACGTTTGATGAATTGATTGTAAATTTCCGTTTCACCCAAATGTTTTGCCAACTGAGCAATTGCCCAATCGTCGTAAGCGTATTCCAAAGTGTTAGAAACCGAAGTTCCGTTTTTTTCAGCAGGAATATATCCCAAATCAATATATTGTCCGATGCCTTCGTAATCTCTTTTGTTAGCAGTCGCAACACAGGCTTTCAAAGCTTCTTTTGCATCTCCTTGATAATTTCCTTTAATGATCGCGTCTGCAACCACGCTCACACTGTGATAACCGCTCATGCACCAATTGTCGTTTGCATAATGCGACCAAATCGGTAGCATTTTCATCGAAAATTGATTGTAATGTGCCATCATCGATTTCACCATATCATTATTCCGTTTTGGTTGAATAATGTTAAAAAATGGATGCAACGCTCGGTAAGTGTCCCAAATTGAAAATGTTGTATAATTGGTGAAACCTTCCGTTTTGTGAATGTTTTGATCTAAACCTTTATATTCTCCGTTGACATCGGTATAAGTTGTCGGACTTATAAAAGTGTGATACATTGCGGTATAAAAGTTTGTTTTTTCTGTTTCAGAACCTTTTACAACAATTTTATTTAATTCTTTATTCCAAGTTTCCTGAGTTTGTGCTTTGACCTGATCAAAAGATAGATTGCCGGTTTCTTTTTCTAAATTTTCTAAGGCGTTGGCTTGGCTCACCGGAGAAATGGCAAGCTTCACTTCAATCGCTTCATTTTCAATCGTATCGAAATCGAAATACATTTTCAGATTTTTTCCTGCGATTTCAGGGAAGTTTTTGGTTTGGTCAAATTTTCGCCAAAATCCATTGTATACCTGTTTTCCATCAAAGTTTTTCTGACCGTAAGATTTAAATGGTTTTGAAAATTTCATCGCAAAATAAACCGTTCTTGTTCTTGCCCAACCATTCGTTTGTCTGTAACCTGTAATCGTATTTCCGTTTTCTACACGAACATAAGTCCATACGTTTTTACCGTCATAATTGTAAATTCCTGCCATTAAATCTAAAATAATGTGAGCCTGATCAGACTTTGGAAAAGTATAACGATGAATACCGACTCTGGTTGTCGCTGTCAATTCAGCTAAAATATTGTGGTCATCGAGTTTTACTTTATAATATCCGACCTCTGCTTTTTCGTTTTGATGAGAAAATCTGCTTCTGTAGCCACTTTCAGGATTTGTTGCAGTTCCGGGATTCAATTGTAATTTTCCGACAGTCGGCATGACCAGAAAATCTCCCAAATCAGAATGTCCCGTTCCACTAAAGTGTGTCGAGCTGAAACCTACGATTGTTTTGTCTTCATAACGATATCCTGCACAATATTTATAAACTTCACCGTTGTATTTTCCGTTGAGTTCGTAGGCAATAGTATCTGTTTCTGGGCTTAACTGGACAGCTCCGAAAGGCGCAGTCGCTCCGGGATAAGTATGTCCCATTTTCTCAGTTCCGATTAATGGATTGACATATTGAGAAAGTTTTTCGAATTTTTGAGCATTTAGATTTAAACTGAAAAATAATAGAAATATTAATAAAGCTGTTCCCGACTTTTTCATGAATGGTAATTTTGCAAAGGTTAAAATTAATTAAAAAATTGGTCACATTAATTTAAACCTAATTTATCTGTTCAGTTTCAGAAAAACGGAAGCCAATCCCGTGAATGTTTTCAATAACAATATTGTTGTCACCGGCAAATATTTTTCTCAGTCTTGAAATGAAAACATCCAAACTTCTACCCATAAAATAATCGTCATCACCCCAGATTGCTTTTAAAATATCCTGTCTTTTGAGAATTGTATTTCTGTGACGGATGAAATAAAATAATAAATCTGATTCTCTTTGAGTAAGTGTAAAGGTATTCTGAGTGTCGTTTAAAGTGTAATTTTTAGAATCAAAATGATATTTTCCGACCTTGTATTTTTGAGGAGTATTTTCTGTTTTTTTTGAACGCTTCAGAAAAACTTCAATTTTTAAAATGAGTTCTTCAATGCTGAACGGTTTTACCAAATAATCATCGGCTCCAATTTTTAAACCTTTAATCCGGTCTTCTTTTAGAGCCTTTGCTGAGGTAAAAATAATTGGGATTTCTGAGTTTTTATCACGGATTTTTTCGGCAAGATCAAAACCATTCATTTCCGGCATCATAATATCAAGCAGACAAATGTCAAAATCTTTACAGCTGAATGCTTCAAACGCTGATTTTCCGTTGGAATAATGTTCAATTTCATAATAGTTTTCCAGACTGTCCTGAATCAGGAAAGCAATTGTCGCATCATCTTCGGCATATAGAATTTTGGATTTATCCATCATTACAAATTAGTTTTAAAACGGAAAAAACAAAGTAACGGTAATTCCTTTATCGGAGTTATTTTCAACCGAAATTTTCCAATGATGTTGTTGAACAATCTTTTTTACATAAAATAATCCCAAACCAAAACCGTTGATTTCATCACTTTTATTGGCATTCACTCGATAAAATTTATCAAAAATATGAGCAATGTTTTTTGCAGGAATTCCCATTCCGTTATCTTTGAACTTTAAATATAAGCCTTTTGAATCTTTTTTTGAAGAAATGAGAATCTCAGGATTTGTTTCGCAATATTTAATTGAATTGTCTAAAAGGTTGTAAATGATGTTGGTGAAATGAAATTCATCGGCTAAGATTGAAATACTTTCTTCAATATCTATTTTTATTGAAACATTTTCATTTTTCTGTTTGATATTTTCTGCAATTTCCTGAATGAAAGGTAGCAAAATAATTTTGTGAGGCTTTAATGATAATCCTGAAGCATCGTTTTTGGCAATATTCAAGATTTTTTCGATGTGATTATTCAGTTTATGACTTTGATTAATAATAATTGAAGTGTAAGTCTGAAGTTTAGGGTTTTCCTGAACAATTTCCTGCTTATTGAGGGATTCTGAAGCTAAAAGGATTGATGATAAGGGAGTTTTAAATTCATGCGTCATGTTATTAATAAAATCACGCTGCAATTCTGAGAATTTCTTCTGTTGAATAATCGTGTAAATCGAATAAACATATACCAGCAAAATAATGATCAGAGCAAAAGTCAGCAAATACCAAAACCGTAATGAGCTAATCAGATAAGTAGTTTTATCCGGAAAACGTATCGAAAAATAATACACTAAATTTTTATGTTTAGGAAACTGAATCACCTTTTCACTGGGTTCTTCCTGATGTTGAGTCATGTATTTTCCGTAAACCATTTGGTCGCTGTGGCAATTGTACAAGGCGTAAACATAATCTGTATTAATTTGAAATCTCGTAAACTCTGTTTTCAAATAATGTTCAAGAACTGCAGGATGAAACTCATTATTGATATTAACCACATAATAATCATTGGCAATAATCTGAACGGGATTTTCTGTAAAAGAAGTTTTCCCTTCAGTCATTTTGTCGACAACCTCCATCAAAGCGATGTTTACCTTCTGATTAAATTTTCTGTCCTCAAGATTATAGGCTTGTTTGGTCCATAATAATTGAGCGATCAAAATTCCGATGATAGCGACCAATCCAAGGCTAATAATAATGTTGAGTTTCTTGATTTCCATTTTCAAAGGCAATATTATCCAAAAATATCTATAATTTTTTCACCATTAACAACTCATTAACAAATGTTTGATAACGGTTAACAACTTGCAGTCATTTTAAGGTCTACATTTGTTAAACAAAAAAATAATATTTGATTTAAAATTTACACTATGAAAAATTTAAAAATTACAGCACTTCTTGCAGTTTTAGCATTCTATCCGTTTTATGCAAATGTATTTCCGGTAATTCCAGCTTCAATCGTTAAAAAAGTTGCAGAAGCTGCGAAATGGAAATCTGAAACGATCGATGTAGGAAACATTCCTCAAGGAAAACCGAAATTGATCAGATTTGAATTTACAAATACTTCGTCACAGCCTATTATGATTGACAAAGTTGCACCTTCTTGCGGATGTACAACTGCAGATTATACAAAAACTAAAGTTTTGCCTGGAAAAACAGGGTTTGTTGAAGCAAGTTACAATGCTGCTGCAGAAGGACCATTTTCAAAATCAATAACAGTAACTATAGCAGGTAGTTATGAGCCCAAAACACTATCTTTCAAAGGTACGGTTGTAAAATAATCGATTTAATCTTGTTTCTTATATAGAAAACAGTCTGATAAATTATTTATTAGACTGTTTTTTTATTTGGAGCTATTTGATTACGTCGATTTCTTTTAAGAGCAATTCTCGCTTTCCGCACTCGCTATTTTTTAATTCAAAAAAATGAGCTCAAACAAATGCTGCAATCGAGGCTAGGATTGAAGTCATAATTTCAAAATTTGTCATTTATATCTTTTGAACCTTTCCAATAAAATAAAACAACTATTTACAGCATTATTTCTTGACTTATTTTAAAGCATACCATTTTAATATTTATTATTTTTAAGAAAAAATAAAATATGAATCTTTATACACAACCGATGTTGCGTGAAGGCGCTCTGAAAGATAAAGTTGCAATAGTTACAGGTGGCGGAAGCGGACTGGGAAAAGCAATGACCAAATATTTCTTAGAATTAGGGGCAAAAGTGGTCATCACTTCAAGAAATTTAGAAAAACTTCAGGTTACTGCAAAAGAATTAGAGGATGAAACCGGAGGAAAAGTTCTATGTGTTGCTTGTGATGTTCGAAACTGGGATGAGGTTGAAGCAATGAAAGAAGCTGCTTTAAAAGAATTCGGAAAAATTGATATTCTTTTGAATAATGCAGCAGGGAATTTTATCTCACCTACAGAAAGATTAACGCATTCTGCATTCGATTCTATTTTAGATATTGTTTTAAAAGGAACCAAAAACTGCACACTTTCCATCGGAAAACATTGGATTGATTCAAAAACCTCAGGAACCGTTTTAAATATTGTCACAACTTACGCTTGGACTGGTTCTGCATATGTTGTTCCATCAGCTTGCGCAAAAGCCGGAGTTTTAGCAATGACAAGATCTTTAGCAGTTGAATGGGCAAAATATGGAATCCGATTCAATGCAATTGCACCTGGACCGTTTCCTACAAAAGGAGCTTGGGACAGATTGCTTCCGGGAGACTTGCAGGAAAAATTTGATATGAGAAAAAAAGTTCCGTTGAGAAGAGTAGGAGAACATCAGGAATTGGCAAATCTTGCAGCTTATTTAGTTTCAGATTACTCCGCTTACATGAATGGTGAAGTGGTGACGATTGATGGTGGAGAATGGCTTCAAGGCGCAGGAGAATTTAATATGCTCGAAGATATTCCGCAAGAAATGTGGGATGCTTTGGAAGCAATAATTAAAGCGAAAAAATCGAATTAATTTCGTGATAATTTAAAACTTATATAGGCTTTAGCGGCTTTGTGAAACTTTTTGAATACATTCTATTAATAAAACATTGTGAACTCAGTGTTCAAAATAAAGTTCTTCAATTAATTTAACAATATAATCATCACAATAAAGCTTCTCTCTGAAAGAGAAGTTTTATTTTTGTTCTGTAATTAAAATAAAAACCTAATGAATTTCAGATTTTCAGCTTTGTTAATGCTTGTTTTTGCGTGGAGCTTTTCTCAGAATTTAAAAGTAATGTCTTTCAATATCAGACTCAATGTAGATTCTGATAAAGAAAACTCTTGGACGAATAGAAAACAAGATGCGCTTGATTTGTTGACTTACTATCATCCAGATTATTTCGGAGTTCAGGAAGCGCTTCCGGAGCAAATGAAAGATATTAAAACAGGACTTAAAAACTATGATTATGTAGGAGTTGGTCGTGAAGATGGGAAAGAAAAAGGTGAATTTTCTGCGATATTTTATGATACACAAAAGTTACAGGTTGTTAAATCAGGAACTTTTTGGTTATCTGAAACTCCTGAAAAACCATCAAAAGGTTGGGATGCTGCTTTGAACAGAATCTGTTCGTGGGCAATTTTTAAAGATAAAAAATCGAAGAAGGAATTTTTAGCGATGAATATTCATTTCGATCACATCGGAAATGTGGCAAGAGTAAAATCATCCGATTTAATTCTAAAAAAAGCAAAAGAACTGAATCCGAAAAATTTACCGATGACTTTAACAGGTGATTTCAATTTGACAGAAGATACAGAACCAGTACAGATTCTTTCAAAAAACTTGGATGATACTTTTTATAAATCAGAAACGAAACATTATGGCCCTGTTGGAACGTTCACAGGTTTCAATATCACCGAAATTCCGAAAGACAGAATTGATTATATTTTTGTGAAAGGTTTTAAAATAAAATCTCACAGACACATCAATGACAGACGAGAAAATCTACTTTATCCGTCGGATCATTTTCCTGTTTTGACTGAGTTGCAATTTAAAAATTAATTCTCTGGAAAATCAATTTCAAATCCAATTCCTCGCAGGGATTGGATTTTTATTTTGTCATCGTGCTGAAAATATTTCCGTAACCGACTTATAAAAACATCAAGACTTCTTCCTGTAAAATAATCGTTCGTTTCCCAGAGATTATCGAGAATATCGTCTCGTTTTATGATTTTGTGATTGAATTTTAAGAGATAAAGTAAAAGATCTTTCTCACGAATAGTCAACCTAATTTTTTCGTTTGGATGAATAAGCAGAAGTTTTTCTGTATCTAAAATATAGTTCCCAATTTTGAATTGAGTAATCGTTTCAGAAATTAAAGTTCTTTTTAAAATATTTTTAATTCTTAGAATTAGTTCTTCCGGGTCACAGGGTTTTGCAATGTAATCATCGGCTCCGATTTTCAGTCCGGTTAAGCGGTCTATTTTTTGATTTTTAGCCGTTAAAAATAATATTGGAAAATCGGGTTTAGCTTTTAAAATCATTTTAGCCAAAGAAAAACCGTCAATATTGGGCATCATAATGTCTAAAATCCCAATATGAAAATGAAAATCTGTCTGCAAAATAGAAACCACATCTTCAGGATTATGAAACCATGAAACTTCAAAACCTTCCAGCTCGAGATATTGTTTTAAAATCATCCCGAAGTCTGAATCGTCTTCTGCCAATAGAATTTTAACCTTCATAAGGAATTGAGATTTTAAAAGTTGTTCCTTCTTTCACTATGCTTGAAACTTCCGTTTTTCCGTTATATTTTTCAATAATTTTCTTCACGAAAAATAAACCCAAACCTAAACCTTTACTGTTGTGAATGTTATTAGGCTGAATTCGGTAGAATTTTTCAAAAATATTTTTCAGTTCTTTTTGTTCGATTCCGTTTCCGTTGTCAGAAACTGTGATTTCGAGTTTGTTTTGAATGGTTTTTAAATTAATTTTAATTTTTGAGGCGCCATATTTTACGCTGTTTTCACAAAGATTTTTAATTACCGTTTCCATTAATTTTTTATCAAACGGAAGTTCTGTAGAAACGGAATTATTCAATTCAAGATCAGCTTTAGGATAAGTGAATGCTAAATCTTGAATGAAAAAAAACCAATCTTGTGGATGAATTATTGAAATTTCTTCATCAAATTCTTCTGCGTGAAGTTGCTTCATTAGATCTTCTAATCTGGAAATCTGTCTGTCGATTAAAGGAAAAATCTCTTGATTGTATTCTTTCTTTAATGTTTTTGAAGCAATTTTAAGAGTTGCAATTGGAGTTTTAAATTCATGAGAAATATTGTCGACAACAGTGTGTAAAACCTCAATCTGTTTTTGTTGTTTAATTAAATTTTTTACAGTGAAAATATATAAAAGCAAAACGCTTAAAAGTAAAGCTATACAGCATAAAATAAGTAAAGTGAGTTCTTTAAAGACAATGTAATTGATGTTTAAAATCTCAAAATCTGTCTGGCTTTTTACAATAAAGGAATCATTTCTTTCAGGCTTTTCTGCTTTATCTGAAGTAGAAGTGGATGAGGTTTCCCATTTTCCTGTTTCTGAAATTCCGGGCTTCAGAACTTTATTTTTTGTTTCGTAAAGTACAATTGGTTTATCAATCAATTTTGTACTGTCGGGAAGGGAGGTTACTGACAAATAAACGACTCTTACAGCAACTTCATAATCATCTTTTTCAAATTTTTTATCGATGTAGTTACTTAAATTATTTCTTGTTGAATTTTTATACTTTTCAAAGTAGGCTAAAAGTTCCTTTTTCGTGATTTCCTGATGAGTAAATTTTACAAAAATATCTTTTGAGTCATTGCTTCCATGTTTGCTAAGCTGTCCCAGATCTTCTAAATTATCGATGTGAGTTGTGATTTTTTTGTGTACATCGCTATAAATTTCACGTTTTTTTACCTGATAGGTTTTGTACATAAAATACACTTGAATCCCCAACAAAAGCAGGAATAAACCGGCAAAAAGCGATACAAGATATTTACTTTTAGAAATCATTAAAGCAAATATATACATTTCGGGACTTCACTTTTACCATTAACCTCGCATTAACCTTCCGTTAACCGAAATTCTCAGCTGCAATATTGAATTTTGCACCAAGAAAATATCAAATCAGTTTGAATTAAATTTAAAATTACCAGTATGTATAAATATCTTCTCTTACTTCTTTTTCCTGTTTTTGTTTTTTCGCAGTCGCAAAAAATATCAGGAACTGTTTTTAATTCTAAAAAGGAAAAACTCGATTCTGTAAAAATAGAATTGTATAATTCTGAAAATATTTTAATTAAAAGCTTATTCACAAATATGGAAGGAAATTTTTCATTTGAAAATCTTTCTGAACAATTATTTAAGCTAAAAATTAGTGATGAAAAATATCTGTCTTTTGAAAAGTCAATTAGTGCTAAATCGGAAAATGAAATTTTAAATATCACTCTAAAAAACAATCATAAAGACATTGAAGGTGTAACACTAATCAAGAAAAAACCTTTGGTTAAAAGAAAAGTAGACCGATTGGAATTTAATGTTGAAAATTCTAATATTTCATCACTCAACGCTTGGGAAATTCTTAAAAAAACTCCGCAAGTTACTATCAATAATGATATTTTGGCTGTAAAAGGTGGAACTTCAGTTTTGGTAACCATTAATGATAAAAAAGTGATGATGACAGGTGAAGAACTCAAAAATTTTCTGGAAAATACACAAGGTGATGATGTAAAAACTGTGGAAGTGATTACCAATCCGCCTGCAAAATACGAAGCCGAAGGTGGAGCTGTTTTGAATATTGTCATGAAGAAAAATAAAATAGAAGGCTATCGCGGAGTTTTATCTTCAAAATATATTCAGACTCAATATGCAAAAGCAGTTGCGGGGCTTTCACAGTATTACAAAAAAGACAAACTTTCAATCATGGGAAGTTATTTTCGAGGAACAGGAACGTATTATCGTGAAGGAACTGATTTTGTAAATTATCCTGAAGACGGTACAATCTGGATCAGTACGATGAACAGAAAAGATCAGGCAAAAAGTCAGAATACGGTAAATTTTAATGTAGAATACGAGATCGACAGCCTTACAACAGCAAGCTTGAATTATTCAGGATATTTTAATCCAAAATCTTTTGGAACGTACAATGTTCCTACTTTGATCTACAATTCTCAAAACGTTGCTGAATCAAATTATACGACAATTAATGACCATCATTCACGAACAATTAATAATTCTTTGAGCTTTCAGATTGATAGGAAATTAAATAAAAAAAGTAGTCTTTCATGGATTAATTATTTTACAGGAAATAATTCAAGTAAATATCAAAATGTTCTCACGTATCTGAATTTTGCCAATCAAACTCCGAGGGAAACGAATTTTATGACAAATAATAAAAGTGATGTTCAATTGTATTCCACACAATTTGATTACCAATGGAAAAATGATAAACTCGAATTGGAATCAGGTGGAAAATATAGTTTTGTGAAAACGGACAGTCAACTTGATTTTTCGGATAATGAAAGTGGAGAATTTCAATATAGACCTGAAAAAAGCAGCCTTTTTGATTATAAAGAACACAATTTTGCAATCTATACTTCAATGGCTTATAATCTTGAAAAATGGAGTTTTAAAGGTGGACTTCGTGCTGAAATGACAGACTTGGAAGGAATTGTTTCTGAACCTTATGAAGTGAATAAAAATAATTACTGGAGTTTGTTTCCTACATTTTATGCTCAATATACGACGGATAATAAACATGAATTTGGTTTTTCTTACGGAAAAAGAATCAGTAGACCATCTTATTCTTGGTTAAATCCTGCAAAATCTTACTACAATCTGTTTTCTTATTATCAAGGTGACCCGAAATTAAAAGCGACTATTATTCACAATTTAAATCTGACCTATTCTTTCAAAAACTGGAATGTCGATTTTTATTATCGGAAAGAACTTTTTCCATCCATGGAAATCTCTTTTCAGCAGCATGAAAATAATAATCTGATCTATTATTTTACCAATATAGAGAAAGGACAAGCTTTTGGATTAAGTCTTTATAAAAGTTTTGAAATCAAACCTTGGTGGAGCTTAATTGTTTCTGAAAATTTAGAACATAATGAAAATTATTTCAAAGGAATTGATGGAGTTTTAAATAGAAATAAGGTTTGGAATTGGGTTTCTAATATTTCGACAAGTCTCACTTTAGACAAAAATTCAGATTGGAAAATGGAACTTGGGCACAAGTATTATTCTCCCGGAATACAGGGGACTTTTACAATCTCTAGTCAATGGTCTGCTTATTTTGTAATGAACAGGAAATTTTTCAATAAAAAATTGGAAGCAGCATTTATTTTTAACGATATTTTCAGGTCTACTCAGCAAAAAGTAAGTACGAAATATGGCAATCAGGATAATTACTTTTTAGACTATCAGGATACGCAGGGTTTTACATTTTCACTTAAATATAATTTCGGAAATCAATCGGTGAAAAATTCAAAAACAATTAAAAAAGCTGATGAGCAGGAAAGACTGTAGAGTAATTTGATTTCTCTCAATTTTAAAAAAAAATTAACAGAAAAAAGTTTTGTACAGCAGGAAAGTTTCTTCAATTAATGATAGATTTGCAGCGGTTAATTAATCAGTTATAAATAATAATATTATCAAATGAAAAAACAGACTATTGCATTATTTTGCATGGCAATATTCAGCGTTTCATGCGCTCAGAAAAATGAAGGAAAAAGTGACAGTAAATATACAGATGACCAAAAAGCTTCATATTATATAGGTCTAAATATTGCCCAAAACATGAAACAGGAAGGTTTCAAAGTAGATGCAGATCTTTTGGCTCAGGCTATAAAAGAAGAGATGAATGGAACTAAGAAACTTATGCCTGCTGAAGAAATGAATACTTTTATGCAGGATTTTATGCAGAAGCAAAATGAAAAAAAGCAATCTGCAGCATTAGCACAAGCAGGTGAAAATAAGAAAAAAGGTCAGGATTTTCTTACTAAAAATAAAACTAATCCGAAAGTAAAAACCACAGCTTCAGGTTTGCAGTATGAGGTTTTGCAGGATGGTGATGGTAAAACAAAACCAAAAGCAACAGACGTTGTACAGGTAAAATATACCGGGAAACTTTTGGACGGAACGGTTTTCGACTCTACTGATAAAAATGGCGGGAATCCAATGGATATTAATCTTGGCGGTGTAATCAAAGGTTGGACAGAAGGTATTCAACTAATGAGCAAAGGCTCTAAATACAGATTTTATATTCCTTCAGACCTTGCTTATGGAGATCAAGGAGCAGGTGCTGCAATTCCGGCAGGTTCTACGATCATCTTTGATGTAGAATTGGTAAGTATTAAATAGACCAAATATTTTTCACAAATTTTAAAATCTAAAAAAGATTTTAGTTCAAAAAAAACCAAAGCAGAAATATTCTGTTTTGGTTTTTTGTTTTGTAGATTTATGTTTAGCAGATGAAAAATAAATTCCTACGATTCTGCAAAACCATTTTTCAAAGCAAAAACAGCTAAGCCGACTCTAGTTTTTAAATCTAATTTTTCGCAGAGCTGATCTCTATAACTTTCAACTGTTCTTGGGCTGCAACACATTTTTTCTGCAATTTCTTTGTAGCTGAGTTCGGTAACAGTATAAGTCAAAAATTCTTTTTCCCTATCTGAAATTCTTACCGTCTTTTCATATCCTTTGTCTCCGTTAATGTTTGAGAAAATAATTTTCGATGCCCAATCTGGATAGAAAAATCCGTCGCTGTTTAGTTTGGAAAGAGCGGTTTCTAAATCTTTTGGATGGGTATTTTTAAGCAAATAACCTTTTGCCCCGTTTTTAATCATTTTAATCACACTATTGTCGTCTCCTTGCATACTCAGAGCCATCACTTTGATGTGGGGATGATTTACTTTTAACCAAAAAGCAGTTTCAAAACCGTCCATTAATGGCATACTGATGTCGAGAAGGATGATGTCTGGAATTTTTTCTCCGTTTTCGAGTTTTTCGATGAGGTCTTTGCCATTTTCAGCCACGTAAATTACTTCGAAATCACCAAAATTTCCGATAATTCCTTCCAGTGCTTTTGCAATCAATAAATGGTCGTCAACAATTACAATAGTCTTTTTCATGACTGTTTTTTTAATTTAATTTCAATAGAAGTTCCATGGCTTTCATTGCTTTCAAGATTAAAAGTTGCTCCGATGATTTCAGCTCTGTTTTTCATGTTGGTAAGCCCGATTCCGTTGGAAAGGATGTTCTCAATATCAAAACCAATTCCGTCATCAGTAATTTTAAATTCCCAAAGATTATCTTCGTTGGTATTTAATGTAATTAAAATATTTTCGCATTGAGAATGTTTAAAACTATTCTGAATAAACTCCTGTGTAATTCTCAGTAAAACGTTTTTGTGAACAAAATCTAAATCGAGATATTCGAAATTATGCTCAAAACTAATCTTGCATTTTTTCAAAATATTGGCATTGTCAACTTCTTCCTGAATTAAAGTTACAATTTCTTTTTGGTTGATATTATCGTCTGTCAAAGTTTTAGAAAGACTCCTCAAATCCTGCAATGACTGATTGATAATTTGTGAAACCTGATCAATTTTTTCAATTTCTCCTTCAATTTTATTCTCGTACAGCAATTGCTGAGTATAAAGACTTGCTAAGGTTAGTTTTTGACCGATATTATCATGCAATTCACGACCGATTTGCTGCATTGTTGCCTGCTGAATTTCAAGTTGTGTTGTCAATAATTCTCTTTGATGAATTTCATTTTTAAGCTGAATTTCACTTAGATATTCCATTTTTCTTTGCTTATATTTTCGAATATAAATCATCACTGCGACGATAAACATCACAAAAAATAAGTTGAAAGTAATAATCGTTAAGAATAATTCCGTTTCCCCCATATAAATGAACTTGCAAATAAGAGATACATGATAATTCCTGATATCCAAAAATAGTCTCGGTAAATTTCATAGATTTCCATATGCTCTAAGAGAGGAAAATAAAATGCCCAAAAAGGAAGTGTACCTATATAAAACAAAGTTACTCCAAGATTGATGTAAAACATTCTGTTTTTGGAAAAATTGAGAATATTATCTGAATTAATTTGTTTATAATATTCCATAATCACCAAAAACATCAGAAGAAAGCTTCCAAATGTGTAGTTGAAAGAGTAGATTACCTTGTTTTTTGTAAAATACAATTCGTTTGGTATAAATGACAGTAAATAAAGTGCTGCGAAAATGAAAAAGAGATTCCTGTTATTCAATGATTTCCATGCATAAAGCCAATAAAGCATTATAAATTCTACCGGAATAACAAAATTATTATAGTATGAAATTTTTGGAAATGGTAAGTATCCGAAACGGCTTAACATTTCACTAATGAAAATAAAAATAAGATAGTACGAAAAAAACTGATAGGGTGTATTTTTTGTTTTCTTATATAAAAAAATAGAAGTCAACGCTGCAATACCTTCAGCAAAAACCATACTATTGATTAGGAATTCTTGGAATATCATTTATCTTTAAGTACTCTGTTAGTAAGATTCTATTTGCGTTGTATTCGGTGGAACCAAACATCCATGATTTTGAGCCAACGCCATTACCGGTCTTACATCAGATTTATCCTCTGGGAAAGGGTTAAAATCACAAACTACATTTTCTTCTTTTTTTGTAGGAATTAAAACCAAAGTATGTCTTAGTCCATAATCTGTAGGTACTGGTTCTTGAGGTTCTTCGGGATAAGCAGCGTAATAAAATCGAACTCCAAGATCTGCATCGGGAATATTTGGATCAATCAAATGTACTTGTTCCTCAATATCCTGAATGAAACTTTTCAGAGTGGGAAGATCAAACCAAATAGAATGAGCATCGTCAACGCCTAAATTTTCATTAATATAAGTAAGTTGATTGTCTCGGTAATTATCAACTAAACTTTGCACAAGTGCTGTAGGAAGTGTACTTGGTACGGAAGAATGAGGTTTCCCTTTGTTTTCTGTAGATTCACTTTTCATGTTAATAGGTTTTTCAGTTAGTTTAACAAAGGTCAGAAAAAAATACTAAATCACGGCATCGTGTTTTTACCATGAAAAAAATCGTGAATTTACGGATTGTGTAAAAATAAAAGGTGCTGCAGACTTCTCTACAGCACCTCATCATAAAAATAATATGTATGAAAATAACTACTTATTTTTCTGAAGGTCTGAAAACCAAACCCGTCTCCTCAAAATAATCCAAGGTAACTCTGTCGCCGTCATTCACGGTTCCCGCAAGGATTTCTTTTGATAATTTATTTAAGACTTCCTGCTGTATCACTCTCTTCAAAGGTCTTGCTCCGAAAACTGGGTCATAACCTTTATTAGTTAAATAATTTAAAGCATCTTGTGTTGCAGTCATAATGATGTTTCTTTTCAGCAACAAATCATTGAAACCTCTCAACTGATACTGAACGATTTTCCCGATTTCTTTTTTTCTTAAAGGCTGGAACAATACCGTTTCATCAATTCTATTCAAAAATTCCGGACGCAAAGTCTGTTTCAACAAATCAAAAACTTCAATTTTTGTTTTGTCCACAATTTCGTCTTGATTCTCTTCAGTAATATTCTCAAAGTTTTCCTGAATGATGTGTGAACCGAGATTCGAAGTCATAATGATAATCGAGTTTTTGAAATTCACTACACGACCTTTGTTATCCGTCAAACGACCGTCATCCAAAACCTGCAACAACGTGTTGAAAACATCAGGATGTGCTTTTTCAATTTCGTCTAAAAGCACGACTGAATAAGGTCTTCTTCTCACAGCTTCCGTCAATTGTCCTCCTTCATCGTAACCAACATATCCTGGAGGCGCACCAACCAATCTTGAAACCGAATGACGCTCTTGATACTCACTCATATCGATTCTCGTCATATTGTTTTCGTCATCGAATAAAAACTCTGCTAAAGCCTTTGCTAGTTCAGTTTTTCCAACTCCGGTTGTTCCTAAGAATAAGAAACTTCCGATTGGTTTTTTCTCGTCACTTAAACCCGCTCTGTTTCTTCTGATGGCATCTGCAACCGCTTCAATCGCTTCTTCCTGACCGACAACTCTGTGATGAAGTTCGGTTTCAAGATGTAATAACTTTTCTCTTTCAGATTGAAGCAATTTGGTCACAGGAATTCCTGTCCATTTTCCAATCACTTCCGAGATATTATCAGCCGTTACTTCTTCCTTAATTAATTCATTCTGATGGTTTTGCATCTCCAGTTCGAGTTTCTGCAAAGCATCTTCTTTTTCCTTGATTTTTCCGTACTGAATTTCAGCAACTTTGGCGTAATCACCTGCTCTTGAAGCTCTTTCTGCCTCAAGTTTCAAAGATTCAATATCTTTTTTGATGGATGTTAAATCCTCAGATTTTTGTTTTTCTTTCAGCCATTTTGCATTAATTTCATTTCTTTCCTCAGAAATTTTCGAGATATCTTCTTTTAAATGGTCGATTTTCGTTTGGCTTCCTTCTCTTGAAATCGCTGCCAATTCAATTTCCATCTGCATTAATTTTCTGTCTAAAACATCCAATTCTTCAGGTTTTGAATTGATTTCCATTCTCAATTTTGCAGAAGCTTCATCAATCAAATCAATCGCTTTGTCTGGTAAAAATCGGTCTGAAATATATCGTTGAGACATTTCAACCGCCGCAATAATTGCCTCATCTTTGATCCTTACTTTGTGGTGCGCTTCGTATTTATCTTTAATTCCACGAAGAATCGAAATCGCAGATTCTGTATCCGGTTCTTCCACCATTACTTTCTGAAAACGTCTTTCTAAAGCTTTATCTTTTTCAAAATATTTTTGATATTCATTTAAAGTCGTTGCACCGATCGCTCTCAATTCTCCTCTTGCTAAAGCTGGTTTTAAAATATTGGCAGCATCCATCGCACCTTCACCACCTCCGGCTCCAACTAATGTATGGATTTCGTCGATGAAAAGAATAATCTGTCCGTCTGATTTAATGACTTCATTCACCACAGATTTCAAACGCTCTTCAAATTCGCCTTTGTATTTTGCACCGGCAATCAAAGCTCCCATATCCAAAGAATACAAAGTTTTATCCTGCAAATTTTCAGGAATATCTCCGCTGATAATTCTGTGCGCAATTCCTTCTGCGATTGCTGTTTTACCAACACCAGGTTCACCAATCAAAATTGGGTTATTTTTGGTTCTTCTTGAAAGAATTTGTAAAACTCTTCTTATTTCCTCATCACGTCCGATAACCGGGTCTAGTTTTCCTTCTGCTGCTAATTCGTTGAAGTTTTTAGCATATTTATTTAAAGATTGATAAGTCTCTTCGGAACTTGCAGAAGTAGCTTTCGAACCTTTTCTTAATTCTTTAATTCCACCCTCCAAAAGACTTTTGGTTACGCCCATATCTTTCAACGTTTTCGAAACTTCAGAATTTGTTTCCAAAAGAGAAAGCCATAAATGTTCGATCGTTACGAATTCATCACCCATTTTTTTGGCGATGTTTGGCGCATCCAACAAAACTTTGTTCGCTGAATTTGAAAGATAAATATTTCCACCCTGAACTTTCGGAAGTCTTTCAAGATTTTCACGGTTGCGCTCTCTTACCAAAGTTGCATCTGCTTCAGATTTTTTGAGTAAGAAAGGCGATATGTTTTCATCTACCTGAAAAATTCCTTCAAGTAAATGTTGAGGTTCTATTTGCTGGTTACCAAATTCCATTGCGACTTGCTGCGCGGCTTGGATGGCTTCCTGTGATTTTACGGTATATTGATTTAGATTCATATTATATGTATTTTTGATTTCTTATTTTTTTGTTCTAAATTTAAGATTTTAGACATCAGATTTCAGACCATAAGAGTCTAATAAATGTTAATTTTTAAATCTGATTTTCTAATTTCTGATGCCCTCAATCTTATTCAATCATTTAATTCGGATTTATTATTTCAAAAACTATTCAATTATTGAATTTTTAAAAATAACGGACAAAATTTCCGAAATATTCATTTTTGGTGAATTTTTATAAAGACAAAATTTCCGAATTCATCGAATTCAAATAAAATTTATGGAATAACCGTCAGTTTAAATAAACCAAAATCGTTGATCTTAAACATTGTTTTAAATCATCTCATGAAAATCAGATTATTAAAATCAAAATAATTACTTTTGCCTTTTACCAAATGGAGCTAAAAGAAAAACAAATCAAAATACTCGAAGTTGCTGTAGAACTTTTCAAAGAGAAAGGTTATATGGGCAGTTCGGTGAGAGATTTGGCTACAAAACTAAATATAAAAGCAGCATCTTTGTATGCTCACATCCGTTCTAAAGAAGAAATTTTAGAATGGATTTGTTTCGGAGTTGCCAATGAGTTTTTTGAAGAGCTTCAAACAGTAAAAAACACCAAAGTTCCTGCACAAGAAAAGCTTAATTTATTTATTGAAAAACATTTATCGGTTGTTCTGAAAAACCGCGATGTAACGCATATTTATTCTAATGAATGGAAACATCTGGAAGTAAGATTATCTGAGTTTGTAGAATTAAGAAAAAATTATCAACAGGAAGTTGAGCAGTTGATTTCTGAAATTTACAAAGCTCAAAACTGGGAACTGAAGTCTCCTTCTTTTACTACAAAATTTATCCTTCATACTTTGAATAATTCTTATTTCTGGTTTAAAAGAAATATAGAATCTACTTCTGAAATTACCGATGAAATCAGAGATAAAATACTTTTCGGTCTTTTAGGAAATCAAAAATAAATTTAGAATCAGTACTTGTTAAGAATTTTCGTTCTTATCATTCATCAATGCTTTTGAATTTTCATTGCACTAATTTTGTCCTATCTAAAAATCAACAATATGGAATTAGGAATAGGAATGTTTGGCGACTTAGGTTTTGACCAAAATACTGGAAAATATAAAGACGCAGGAATTAAAATTCGTGAAATTATCGAGCAGGTAAAACTGATGGATGAAGTTGGAATTGACGTTTTTGCGATGGGAGAGCATCATCGTCCCGATTATGCAGTTTCTTCACCGGAAATGGTTTTGGCAGCGGCGGCAAGTGTTACCAAAAACATTAAACTGGCAAGTGGAGTAACAGTTTTAAGTTCGTCTGAACCGGTGAAAGTGTATGAAGATTTTTCAACATTAGATTTGATTTCTGATGGTCGTGCTGAAATTTTTGTCGGTCGTGGAAGTTTTATAGAATCATTTCCTTTATACGGTTATTCGCTGAATGATTACGAACAGCTTTTCGACGAAAAATTAGAATTATTATTAAAAATAAATTCAGAAGAAAACGTTTCGTGGACTGGGGAATTGCGTGCTCCAATGCAAAATCAAACGGTTTATCCAAGAGCAAAAAATAACGGAAAACTTTCGATTTGGAGAGCAGTTGGCGGAACTCCGCAATCGGTTTTAAGTGCTGCGAAATTAGGAATGCCTTTGGTGGTTGCAATTATTGGAGGAATGCCAATTCAGTTCAAAAACTTAATTGAATTTTATAAACAGGAATATCTTAACGCAGGTCATTCTGAATCTGAAATGCAGATTGCGATTCACTCGCATACTTTTGTAAGTGACGATCAAAATGTTGTAGATGAATATTTCCACAACTACAAATCTCAAATGGACAGAATCGGGAAATCCAGAGGTTGGGCGCCTTATACGAAGATGCAATATGAAGGAGGAAGAGCAAAAGAAGGTGCTTTATTTATTGGAAATGCCAATGAAGTTGCTGATAAAATTGATTATATGAAAGAAATTTTCGGAATCACAAGATTTATCGGTCACATGGATGTTGGAGATCCTGCAAATGATGTGATGATGAAATCAATAGAATTATTTGGAGAAAAAGTCGCTCCACAAGTAAGATAAAAATCAAATTCCGCCGAAAATATTTTCAGCGGAATTTTTTACAAAAACTATTTATGAATTATTAACTGGTTCGTAATAAGAAATCGCAACTTGAGGGTGAAAAGCAAACATAAACGTTTCGAAACCATTTTCTTTGTCTATATTTTTACTCAGAAGATATTTGTTGTCGATGATATCAATTAAAACTAATTCCGGAGTATAAAATGTAAGTCCGATTTTGTGTTTTGAAGAATCTTCAAGATTTGAACTGATTAAATCAAGCTTAAAATTTTCAATCGGAAAAAAAGTATTTCCTAAAACATCAGGCAGACTTTTGATTTCTCCATTTAATTGTGAAACATAATTTACCACCGCAGAACTCAGTAAAAACGGTATTCTTTCTGCATGAGGATTTTTCGCTAAAAGTTCCCAATAATTTTTCACGGGATATTCTTTATCATCAAAAACCTGATGCTGAATTTTATATTCAAAATAAGTATCTTCAAAAATATATTTATCCCAAATCATTTCAGAATTTTGGTCGATAACGATGCGAAATGCGAGTTTTATTTTTGCTTTCATGATAGATTTTCAATTTGAGATTTTAAAAATAGGACAGCTTTTCACTGTCCCTCCGTTGAAAAAAAATAATCTATTGCAGAATATATTAATTGATAATTATTTCCATTTCTTTAGAATCTTTGCCCTTCAGATTTTCAATATAAATTTTTGCAGTATAAATTCCCGAACTTATCTGGTTTTGAGAAATTTTGATTTCCTGTTTTCCGGCACTGAGTTTTAGTTTTTCAATCACCGAGAGTATTTTTTTTCCGGTACCGTCAAAAAGATTGATGGTTACTGTAGAAACGTCGTCCAAAAAAATGGTAAACTCCGTTTCTTGTCGGAAAAAATTCTGGATTTTCTTCACGAATCAGATTTCTAAAAGTAAGATTAAGGCATTTTCACTTAAAGCTTCAAATTCCAATGCACTAATTTCTCTCAACAAAATAGAATCTCTTGTCTCCAACAATCTGTTCTGAAATTCAAAAGCTCCGTTAATGACCATTCCAAAGATTGTTTTATCAGGATTGTAAAGTGAATAGATTTCTTCTTTTCGTCCTTCGTAAAGTCCGATAAAATTAGGTGTTTCTAGTTTTTTTGAAACCGGAATAAGCGTATTTTGCTTTTCAATAGTAAGTTCTTCAATAAAAAAAGCATTTTCAGGATTTAAAGATTGTAGTTCAATAATCAAAATATCTGTTTTTCCATTATTCAGATAATTCTTGATTGTAACGGTTGATTTTTCTTTTGTTTTTAAAGTGAAAACTTCCTCAGAAGAAATTACTTTTCTGAATCGATTTAATTGAATTTTCCCGTAAAGCGTCAAAATAATTAGGGTTGAATTTTCCTCAGATTCAAATTCGAAGATTCCGTTTTCATCCAAAACTACTTCGGTTACGGTTTTTAAGTCACCTGCATTATTTTCTTTGCTGATGATTTGATTAATCACTGCTTGGTTTTCTTTTTTCCAGAATGCAAAATCAGCTTTAAATATTTGGGAAGGAGTTTGAACTAACATCATTTAAATCATTAAAAAATTAAAAAGCGATAAATGATTGCTGCTTCATCATCTATTTCATCGTCATTTACCGCTGTTAAAAAAACTAATAACCATCTTTTAAGCCGAAACTTTTATCGTGTGAGACAGTGCGAAACCTCCGCTTACGCTTCCCGAAATACTGGACATTTCGTTGGAGGTTCCATCACTGAAAACGTTATCATTTGAATTGTAAGTATATCCGCTCATTCCTTTATAACCTGTACTTGCTGCAACCAAATTAACTGCGCTATCAGTTCCTTCAGGAAATGCAATTTGTGTAACCGACAAAGATTGTCCCGAAACATTATAAACATGAACGTGAATGTGAGTCGCTCTTCCGCTGTACCAACCCGGAAAAATTGAAGTGAAATTTACCTTTCCGTTTGCGTCGGTTGTTTGTCTTCCTCTCAGAAAATGTACGGAAGTGTAGTTTGCAGATTGCATTCCCGTTCCTCCATATTCAGAGTAATTTCCGTCTTTATCACAATGCCAAATATCTACAATCGCACCTTGTAAAACTGCACAACTTGCATTCACATTCTGAACGGTAATCGCAATCGTAAACGGAACTCCAGTTCTGTCACTCACAATATTCGTTTGTACCAAAGTGGATGGAGATTTCGTAGGAAACGGACCTTCAGTTTCAGAATTTGTTACCGCACAGGCGGTAGAAATCGAATTGTCTATAACTCCTGTTGTAGAATCTTCGTCATCATCTTTTCTGCAATGAATCAGAATCGGGGCTGCCAAAGCAGTTACGCCTGCTAAACCTAAGCTTTTTAAAAAGCCTTTTCTGTCAATTGTTTTCATACTTTCTCATTTTTCTTAGATCAAATGTATTTTCAAAAAAAGGGATTGAGAAATTTATGAGGTAAACAGAAAAAATGTGTCGGTGAAAATGTATTTTGATGAGAAAGTGGACTTTCCTAGCCCAGATTGAACGGTTTGTTTGAGCTCTTTTTGGTTTCGGCGGGGTGAAAAAGCTGCTGCGCCGAAACCAAAAAAGCGAGTAGTGAAAGCTGGAAATAGCTCCTGAAAATTTTATTTATTCAAAATCCTCATCACATCTTCCTTATATGTTTCCCCAATCGGAATTATAAAATCCCCAATATGAATATTTTTATTGACAATCGTTTTAATATCATTCACTGGAACAATGAAAGAGCGATGAACACGCACAAAATCTTTCTCGGAAAGCTTTTCTAAAATACTTTTCATGGAAGAACGTGCCGTAATTTTGGTAGAATCTTTGAGGTGAATCTGAATATAATCATCCAAACCTTCAATCAGTTGAATGTCGTTGAAATTAATTTTGTGAAGTTTGTAATCTGCTCGAATAGAGAGATGTTTTGCATCGTTATTTTCGATGTTGCTTTTTACTTTTTCTACCGCAGTTTTAAATCTTTCAAACGAAAAAGGTTTTAAAAGATAATCGACTGCATTTACGCTAAAAGCATCAACTGCATATTCTGAATAAGCGGTTGTGAAAATGACTTTGGTATTTTGTGAAATGTTTTTATAGAAATCTAAACCGTTTTTTGCAGGCATTTCTATGTCGAGAAATATCAAATCAACAGGAAATTTGTTTAAATGTTTCTGAGCATCACTTTGTTTATTGAAAACTTTTTCTAAGGTTAAATTTTCGATTTTCTCAGCATAATTTTCAATAATTCTAAGGGCAAGAATTTCGTCGTCCAGGGCAATGGCTCTAATCATATTTTGCTGATTTTAGATTAAATTTATTTTTAAATCAACTTCATATTCTTCTTCATTTTCATTGATTGTGATGGTGTGTTTTTCAGGATAAACCTGATTCAGATGTTCAAAAGTGTTTTTTAAACCAACTTTAAGACTGTTTTCTTCATTTACATTGGTATTGACAATCTTATTAAAAACGACAAAATTTAGAACGCCTTCCTGAACAATCACTTTTACCGATATTTTTGAATTTTCTTCAGCATTAAAACCGTATTTAAAAGCATTTTCAATGAAATTAATTAAAATAAAAGGTGCAATTTTCAGGTTTTTCAAATCTCCGATTTCGGTGTAGTTAAAGTCGAGACTGCTGTCTGTTCGTACCAATTGAAGGGCAATATAATCTTTAATGTATTCAATTTCTTTCGATAAATCCACAAAATCTTTACTGCTTTCCTGAACAACATATCGCATCACATTGGAAAGTTTTAAAATTCCGTTCGGTGCATCATCAGATTTTAACAACGCCAAAGAATAGATAGAATTCAGAATGTTAAAAAGAAAATGCGGCTGTAGCTGATATTTTAAGTTTAATAATTCTGCTTTTGCTTTTGAACGCTCAAGTTCCTTTTTTTCGTTGTTTCTAAAAATGAAAAGTGAAGAAAGGAACGAAAATAAAAATGGTAAAACCGAAGAGAAAATCATTTGATGATACGTGCCATCATTTTGCGGGCCAAATCTTGGAAACGATTGTTTTCCATCCATTGGTGGAGGTGGCATGTTTCCTGAAGGCATCGGATTTCTCATTTCCATCGGAGGTGGATTTTGTAAGAAAGAATTTCCTGAAGTCAAAAGATAGGGAAGTGCAACCATCAATCCGAAACTTATGACAATACAAATTGTAAATACCAGAAATCTTTTTTTGCTGTAAAATTTAGGCAGAAAAAGATTCAGGTTCAGATAAAAGAAAAAAATAACGAGTACAAATCGTATAAATTCCCTCTGAAAAGGTGAAACTCTGAACACCGACAATGTCCCGTCAAAATCCGGCGATGAAACTATCGGAATCGAAAGTAACAACGGAATAAGAATGATATGCGGAACAATTTTTTTCACTGATTTTAAATCCTAACAAATTAGATTATTTCAAATGTAGGTAAAAATTAAAAATCTATGATTTTTCTGCTCATTTGTTCTAAAATATTTTCAAAATATTAAAACTAAACAATCTCAATCAAACTTCCACGCTCCTCATCTTTAGTAATATGGAGTGATACAGGAATTTTCTCCTTCAGTTCTTCAACGTGCGAAATAATTCCCACAATTCGGTTTTCTTTCTGAAGATTCATCAGTGTTTCAAAGACGATATTTACCGATTCTAAATCCTGAGTTCCAAAACCTTCATCAATAAAGAAGAAATTTTTCTCCGACTGTGCATTCGTCTGAACACTTTCTGCCAAAGCCAAAGCAAGACTTAAAGAAACCTGAAAAGATTGCCCTCCGGAAAGCGTTTTCACACTTCGGCTTCTGCCTTCATTCAGATAATCGATGATTTCAAAATCGTTGTTTTCGTTCAACTGTAAACTTAGTTGATTTCTCGTCATTCGATGAAAACGTACATTGGCGTGATCGCATAATTGACGAAGATAAATTGAAGAAACATATTGTACAAAACCTGCTCCCTTAAAGAGATTGGTCATAATCTTCAGATTTTCTGCACGCTTTTGAAGTTGAGATAAATTCTTTAATAAATCTTCTTTTTTCTTAAATTCTTTTTCTAGTCTTTCAATTTCTGTCATTATTTTTATAACAGAATCATTGGCTGTTTTCAAATCATTTTCAAAAATTTTGAATTGATTTTCTGTTTCAGAAAACTGTTGTTCATCAAATGAAAAATCTTTGAGTTTGGCTTCCAGATTAAGAATGTCATTTTTTACAATTTCAAACTGAATTCTGAATTGCTGAATCTGATTTCTTGTTTCCTGAACATTAATTTCCTGCAAAAGAATATTTTGAACCGCATTCATGTCACTGAAATTATTTTCAACTAATGATTTCGTTAAAATGTTTTCATTGTCTGAAATCTCTTTTTCTAACTCTGAAATTCGTTTTTCTAATTGGCTGACAATAGTTTTCTGTTCAGCTAATTTTGGGGAAATTTCTTTTTCTTCTTTGATGAGTTGCTGATAATTTTGTTCTGTTTCAAGGTTTGATTTTGAAAGCTGAGTGAAAGTTTCTTCAACTTCAATAATTGTTTTTTCTTTGTAATCAAACCATGGTAAAGCTTTTAGATTCGCTTCATTTGTTTTGATTTGTTCTTCTTTTTTTGCCTCATCAAGCTTAAATTTCTCTAAAAATTTATTATAGTTATCAAGATTTTCTCTTTCCTTATCCAATTTCTTTTGCTCTAAAGTAATTTGCTGATTAAGTTCGTCAATCTGTTTTTCAATGGTAAAAGATTGTTGTCGTTTTTCTTCAAAATCGGTTTGATTTTCTGCATTAAATTCCGCCCAACTAAAGTTTTTTAAATGTTCTTCAATGGTTATTTGAATCTGCTTTAAACTTTCTTCTTCGGATTTCAACTGTTCCTCAAAAATCTTTTTTCGGTCAAGAATTTTTTCAATTTCCAAAGATTGTTTTTGAATATTCTCTTTTTGAATTTCAAGTTGCTGAATCTGCTTTTGAATTTCATTTAACTCTGAATTAACATCATCAAATTCCACAATATTCGGATGTTCCAAAGAACCACAAAGCGGACATGATTTTCCGTCGTGCAATTCATTTGCAAAATGTGTCAATTTTTGCTGAACTTCAAGATGGTTTCTCTTTTCAGAAAGTATTTTCTTCTTATTTTCTAGCGTTTCAATCTGAGTTTTAAAATCATTTTTAAAAGTTTCAGGATTGATTTCAAAAGGTTTTAATTCTTCATGAATTTTTCCGATTTCAAGTTTTTTTGACTCAATTTTTCCTGATTGAATCTCTAAAGTTTCCGCTAATCTTTTCTTTTCTGAAAACCAATTTCCGACATTCAAAAGTAAGTTGGAATCTAATTTTTTTGGCTTTAAAAGTTCTGTGTTTTTAGAAAGTTCTTCAATCTTGTTTTGAATTAATTTCTGGTTGGCTTCAACTTCTTTTACTTTTTCAGAACCATTTTTTGTTCGTTCTTTTAAAGTTTCAATTTCATCTGAAAATTTCAACATCTGAAGAATCAAATTCAAGTCATTCTCCTGAATTTTAGACTGATTCAAAGCTTCAAATTTCGGCTGAATTGCCAAAAGTTTATTCTTAATATTTTCAGATTGTACTTCAGTTTCCTGTAAGTTTTTGAACTGAGTTTCTTTATTTTTCTGTTGTTCAGAAATCTCTTTCTGAAGCTTGTTTTTTTCAGTAATAATCGGTGTGAAAATCCTGAAAACTTGATCAAAAAGTTCAGTTTTAATTTCTAATTCGTCAATGTTTATTTTTTGAGAATTCAATTTTTCAAAAACAGATTTTTTCTCTTTCAGCGATTCAAAATCTGTTTTTAAATTTTTAAGTTGCTGATATTTTTCTTCAATCTTTTTAAACTGAATTTTTATTTCTTCAAATTTTTGCTGTTCGATTTTCAAACTGTCTTTCTGAATCGAAATTTGCTCTTCATTAACTTCTTCAAAACCCTTTAACTGTCCTTCTAACTGATCGAGTTCTGATCTGTTTTTTGCATTTAAAACCGAAACATTATTCTGTAAATCAAACCGCTGCAGACTGAAAATTTCCTTCATCATATTCGTTCGGTCTGTTGCTCCCAATTCAAGAAATTCTTTAAACTGACCTTGAGGAATAATGATCGTTCGCTTGAAATTTGCATAACTTAAACCAATGATTTTTTCCGCATTAGAATGTTCTAAAGGAATCCAATTTTCATTTTTCCATTCGTAGAAAGTGACGGTTGGTGTTTTTACATCTTCAAAATTTTTAGAATTACGACTAAATTCTCTTGTTGCACGGAATTTTTTGTTTTCATAATTAATAAAATCAAACTCGATATAGGATTTGTTTGATTTTAGATTCATCATGTTGTACGTTCGTTTATCTCTTGCGTTGAGACGTTCCGTTTCGCCGTACAAAGCAAAAGAAATGGCTTCCAAAATAGAAGATTTCCCGGAACCAACTGAACCGAAAATTCCGAAAAGACCAGCTTCCGTCAGATTTTCAAAATCAATTTTCTGACGTTCCTGATATGAGTAGAGACCTTCTATGGTAAGTTGAATTGGAATCATGAAATTAGTTGTTGGTTGATGGTTTTCGGTTTTAGTGTAAAGAATAAATTTAAAATTTGAATCATTAAGGACATTTAAGAAGTTGAGGATAGTTAAGGCTTTGCAAGCAAAGCGAAGAGTACTATCTTAAGAATTTATTCCCCTTAAATAAACTTAACTTCTTAAATCTATCTTAATGGTTTAATAATATGGATTATTTGTCAGAACTAACGATTTCATTAAACAAATTAATTAAATCTTCATTTGCTTCCTGACCTCCATTTTTAGATTTAAAATAATCGTTGAATAAAGATTGTATATCCTGATTTAAATTAATATCCCGAAGTTGATTTTCATTAAAATCCTGATTTTTAACTTTCGGGATCAAATGCACAATTCCGGCATGAGATTGATAAATGAGTTTTCTTTCATCAGCTTTTAAAAAAGTTTCGCTTTCTACAGTCAGTTCAACTAAAGTATTTGGATTTTCATTCAGCCATTCAATTGTATTTTCAATGGAATCAAATGTTTTTCTGATGAGTTGTTTACCGTTTTGTAAAGCAATTTTCTCAAATGAAACTGTTTTATTGGGTTCAACTTCAATAATGGAAACATATTTTGTCTGTCCGGCTTCGCTAAAGCTATAACACAAAGGCGAAGACGAATAAACAACGGGTTTTTCTTCTGTTCCTATGTTTTGAAAACTATGCAAATGTCCCAAAGCCGTATATTGAATCTGATGCGGAATAATATCTGAAAAAACAAGGTCAGCATTTCCGATTTTGATTGGTTTCTCGCCTTCCGGTTCCTCTAAAATATGTGCTCCTTTTTTGTTCATGTACAAATGGGTAAGCAAAAGATTGACCCCGTTTTCATCACAAAATTCATCGGCAGTTTGTTTCCAGTTTTCTCTCAGAATGTTGTTGAGCTCTTCCTCTTTATTTCCTCCGAAATATTCTTTCAGACGAATTTCATTGGCATAAGGTGTATGCAAAATTCTGACAGGGAAATTTTGATTTTTAAATTCCAATTCAATAAAACCTTCTGCTGATTGAGAAATTTTAAAATGTTCCAATTCAAAAGGATGGATTGTAGCTTTTGGATAACCGATTAAAATAATCCCACATTCTCTCGCTAAAGGATCGGGAGCATCAATCAGACTCGGAGAATCGTGGTTTCCGGAAATAGCGATAACGGGACGTTTTCCATTTAATGATAAACGTTTTAAAGTTTTGTAAAAAAGTTCTGTCGCTTCAACACTCGGATTGAAATTATCAAACAAATCTCCGGCAATTAAAACCAAATCAACATTTTGTTGATCAGCAATCTGAACAATTTCATTCATAACCAAAACCTGTTCTTCCAGTCTGGAAAAACGGTCAAGACGTTTACCTAAATGCCAATCGGCGGTGTGTAAGATTTTCATCTTTAATCTTCGTTTTGTTGATCTTCGGCTGATTTTTCTTTTCTATTTTCACGCATTTCTTTCAGACGGTTTTTTCTTTTTATTTCGGCTTCCTGAATTTTACGCTTCTTGTTAGCAATTTTCTTATTGTGAATTTTTTTATTGGCGTCTGTATTTCTACTCATCTCAACTTTATTTTAGGTAAGCTTTGCTTTGCAATTGGATTAGCTAAATTAATCTATTCTTTAGATAAAAACTTTGTTTCGAATGGAATTTAGATATTTAGTTATACGTCTTACCTGATTCAAAAATCTTTAAAAGATCCGTTTGCGACTTCCAGAGCTTGCATTTTATTTAAAACAACTTTGTTCGTAATAAAATGCAGTTGCAGTTGTTTTGTTTCAAGTTGTTTGTAACCAAATGCAGAATACTTTTATTTAAAACAACCCTGTTTGTAACAAAATGCAGTTGCAGTTAGTTTGTTTCGATGTGGTTTGTAATCAAATGCAATTTACATTAAGGCAAAACAACCTTGTTTGTAACGAAATGCAATTTTATCTCTATTTTTACAAAATGGAACAACAATCTAAAGATCCTTTACACGGAAAACGTCTGGATACCATTCTTGAAGAATTAGTAGAATATTATCAAGGCTTTGGCGAATTGGGAAAACAAATCAACATCAAATGTTTTACGGATAATCCGAGCATCAATTCTTCTCTGAAGTTTTTACGAAAAACAGATTGGGCAAGGACGAAAGTTGAAAGTCTGTATTTGTATGTTTTGAGGCAGAAGAAAAAAGAAGCGAGAAACAAGGAAGAGTAGGCTTCGAGTTGCTTCAGCATGATATTTATGACATGTTAAATAATGGGTTGAAGAAGATTATGATCTTTTGAATCATTTCAAAAACCTTATCTTTGTGCTGTTTAATCGTGATAAGAATCACGCAAAAAAAGAAATATGACAATCGAAAACAATCACGTTGTAGCTGTAAAATACGTTCTACATACTATTGAAGAAGATGGGAGCAAAATCCTGGTAGAAGAAACTACAGAAGAAAATCCGCTTACATTTTTGTACGGAATGGGAATGATGATTCCTAAATTTGAGCAAAATATCCACGGTTTGCAAGCTGGAGATACTGCTGCTTTTGTAATTCAACCTGAGGAAGCTTACGGTGAAAAGCAAGAGGACGCGATTGCTCAATTGCCAATCGATATGTTTGGTGAAGCTGGAATTCCACCAGTTGGAGCTATTTTGCCTTTGTCTGATAACGAAGGAAATAATTTCCAGGCTTTTGTAGTAGAAGTTACACCAGAAGTTGTAGTGGCAGATTTAAATCATCCAATGGCTGGGAAAGTTTTAGATTTTCAGGTTGAAATTTTAAACACCCGTCCTGCAACTGAAGAAGAATTATCTCACGGTCACGCTCACGGAATTGACGGAAACGAGGCTCACTAAGAAAAATATTTTATTTAAATATAAATGTCCGACGTTTTTGTCGGACATTTTTTTGTTAAGTAGTTAGTCTAAAAATTCCCCAGTCACATAATACCAACGGTTTTGAATCATTTTGAAAGTCGATAATTCGTGATGAATATTTTTTTCACCGTCTTCATCAGTATAATATGCTTTGAATTCTACTTTATTCATCGATGGTTTACTAACGATTTCCAGTTTTGTCCATTCATTAATTTCTCCCCATTCCTGCAAATCTTTTGTATTGTGAAATTGTCTTTTGCTTGGAGAAGTTGTTTCTATTAAATATTTTCCATTAGGAATGGCAAATGCAGAAAATCTAGAACGCATCAAGGCTTCTGCAGTTGGTGCAAATTTTTCTCCATTGTGATAAGGTTTACAACATTCTTCATAAGTTTTACCAGAACAGCATGGACAATTCATTTCTTTTTATTTAAACACAAATTTACATGAATATTTTTGCACGAACTTCACTAAGCTATAACTCATGCAGATTTTGCAGATGAAGCAGATTTATATTGTGTTATTTGTAAAAATATCTGTGACGTTTGTGTTCAAAATTATCCCACAGATCCCACAGATTTTCACAGATGTTGATGTTATAATTTTAAAATCAGCGTCATCTGCAAAGAATATTTGTGCTATTCATGCAAAACATTCGTGGCATTAGTATTTAAAAATAAAAAAGCATCCAAATTAATGAATGCTTCTCAAATTAGTTATTAATTTCTATCTTCAATTTTTGTGTCAACAAATGAGTATTCATTATTTACCATATCCGTTGATAAACTTTTAGACTTAAATTTTATATGTGATTTGTCGGGAACTTCATAAGTGTAAACATCTGTGTTTCCTGAATCAAAATGCAGTTCATGAAATTCTCCGTTTTCAATCCACCATTGTCCTTTTTCAATGTGTTGATTTACTTCACATTCCTGAACTGTAGTAAAAATAAGAGTGAAAGTTCCATCTTCTTTTCGATCCATTACCCAAAGTTTTTCTACACCATTAATCTGTTGGTCTTTTTCTCCTCCTTTCCATAATCCAACCAATTTTTTGTCGATTTTATTGGCTTGCGGTCTGGTTTTTTGTGCGTACATCGTTCCAAATCCTAAAATTAATGTACTTAAAATAATTTTTTTCATGGTTATTTAAAATGTATTGTCATTCTCATTTCACTATTTACAGGTATTCCTGAGCTTTTTGCAGGAACCCATTTTGTTTTCTGAATGAATTTTTTTAATTCGTTTATAAAATAAGATGAATATCTGTAGTTCTTTTTGTTCTGAAAAGTAATATCAATTTTAATATCTGAAGTTTTTCCGGTTTTGTACAAGATAAAACCAGCAGATATTGAGGAATAAAGTTCTTTCCCATTTCTAACTTCAAAATCATCGGGATATTCTGCATCTTTCCAAAAATCTCTTTCATAACTTTTACTAAATTCTTCATAAGACTTGTCTCCAGGATATCGGGAAACCCAGTCACATTCTTCAAATCTATAAATTTTGTCAGGATTTTTCTTTACATATTCTATTTCTGCAACATTTCTTAAAGAATCAATAAATTTAGATCCAAATTTCCTATCAATTTCTTCACTCATCACGTTGGCATAACAGTTTTGAAGATTTGAAGGAACTGTACAATATGTTAATACAGAATCGACTTCGATATTATATTTTTTTAAAAGCTCATTCATTTCACGATTACCTTTGTATTGCTCAACCACTCCAAAATAATGGAAAAAAACGAGTTTATTTTTTCTAATATCTTCTTTCGCTTTTTTAGTCTCTTCTTGACAAGCTGAACCCCAATATTTTCTTTCTTCTTCCATCCATTTTCTCATCTCTATCATCATAGATTCAGACATGGTATCAGATTTTGTTTGATAAAAAGATTCTGACCTGTTTTCGAATCTTTTATTTTTCATTGTAAAACAGGTCAGAATAATTATGGATGAAAAGATTGTTGCTTTTACACCAGTATTTGACATCATTTGCGATATTTTCTATTTAATAAAACCTCTGTTTCTCAACAACGGCTTGATGTCCGGATCGTGTCCTGTAAAATCTCTGAATGCCTGATTCAAATCAACTGAATTTCCAACGGACAGAATATATTTTCTAAAACGGTCACCGTTTTCTCTAGTCAGTCCACCATTTTTTTCAATCCATTCCCAAGCGTCATTATCTAAAGTTTCAGACCATAAATAAGCGTAATATCCTGCAGAATAACCACCACCCCAAATGTGTGCGAAATAAGGAGTATGATATCTCGGAGGAACGGTTGCCAAAGTAAATCCGTGACTGTTCAAAGATTGTTTTTCAAAATCTAAAACAGGCAATAACTGACTTTCATTGGTTACAGAATGCCAATCCATATCTAAAGCTGCAGCAGAAACCAATTCGGTTGTCATATAACCTTGATTGAAGGTTCCTGCTTTTTTAATTTTATCTACTAAAGCTTGTGGGATTGGCTGTTTTGTCTCGTAATGAAGAGCATAGTTTTTTAAAACGACAGGATCTAAAGCCCAATGTTCATTAATCTGAGAAGGGAACTCTACAAAATCTCTCGGAACATTGGTGCCTGAAAGTGATGGATATTTCTGGCTTGCAAACATTCCGTGGATAGAGTGACCAAACTCATGGAAAATTGTGGAAACATCATCAAAACTAATCAATGAAGGCTTTCCTGCAGCTGGTTTTTGGTAATTATAACAGTTGACAATTACAGGTTTTGTTCCTAATAAATATGATTGCTCAACGTAATTGCTCATCCAAGCTCCACCGCTTTTAGAATCTCTTGTGTAGAAATCAAGATAATAAATAGCGATAGATTTTCCGTCGTGATCGAAAACTTCGTACGTTACAACATCCGGATGATAAACAGGAAGATCTGTTCTTTTTTTAAACGTTAATCCGTAGAATTTTTCAGCAGCGAAGAAAACTCCTTTTTCTAAAACAGTTGTGATTTCAAAATAAGGTTTAATCTGATTTTCATCTAAATCGAATTTTGCTTTTCTCACTTGTTCAGCATAGAAATTCCAGTCCCAAGGTTCTACTTTGAAACCTCCTTTCTGCTGATCGATCAAATCCTGAATGTCTTTTGCTTCACGCTTTGCTGTTTCTACAGCTGGAGTTGCAATCTGATTCATTAATTTTACAGCAGCTTCAGGATTTTTTGCCATTTGATCTTGCAATTTCCATTCTGCGAAGCTTTTTTTACCTAAAATTTGAGCTTTTTTAAGTCTGAGTTTTGCTAATTTTTCAATAGTTTCTCTTGTGTCATTAGCATCACTTTTTTCAGCTCTTGTCCAAGATGCTTTGAATAATTTTTCTCTTGTCGCTCTGTTTTTCAGGTTTTGCAAAAGAGGTTGCTGTGTTGTATTTTGTAAAGCTAAAAGATATTTTCCGGCTTGTCCTGCAGTTTTTGCATCACTTGCTGCTGCGGAGATTTCGTCAGCGGAAAGTCCGTCTAATTCTTTTGCATCAGAAAAGAAAATGCCACCTTGCTTTCTTGCTTCCAATAATTTGTTGGAATATTGGGTAGAAAGTGAAGCTAATTCCTGATTTACTTGCTTTAATTTTTCTTTGTCAGCAGAAGAAAGATTAGCTCCTGCAATTTCAAAATTCTGCTTGTAAAACTGTACCAATCTTTTGCTTTCAGAATCTAAACCGTTTTCAGAAATAGATTTAATTCTTTTATACAGATTTTCATTCAGATACATCTTATCAGAATGTGCTGCGAAAATTGGAGCATATTCTTCATCTAAAGCCTGTAAGGTTGGGTTTGTATTTGCACTTGTAAGATTTGAAAATGTAATCAAAGCTCTTTTCAAAATTTCACCACTTTTTTCTAATGCAACAATCGTATTTTCAAAAGTTGCAGCTTCAGAATTGTTTGCGATTTTTAAAATCTCTGCATCGTGTTGTTTTAAACCAAACTCAAATGCAGGTTTGAAATGTTCGTTTTTAATTTTATCAAACTCTGGAGCTTCGTATTGAAGTTTGCTTTTCTTCATGAATGGATTTGAAGAAAGTGATGCGTCAGGAACAGGAATTTCCTGTTTTATGTCGTTTGTTTTCATTGTCGTAGTACAAGAATAATTGAATGCCAAAGCAGAAATTAACAATACTGATGAAATGTTTTTCATAGATGAATTATTATTAAAGTCTAAAGATATTAAAAGTAATTGAGAATTTTAAAGTGACTTGTATTCACAAAATATTGTTCACTTATAATTATTAAATGAAGTCTCGCAGATTAGTCTGATTTCGCTGAATTCTTTTAAATTAAAATAAAAAATCAATAAGAATTGAGAAATCTGCAAATAACTATGTAATATTTTTTATATTTTAGTTGTCATAATTAGTATAAATAAAATTTATTAAAACCTTACCATGAAATATACTTCCATTTTACTTCTATCAGGAATCATTACTTTGTCGTCTTGCAAAGAAAACGAGAGCAGAAACGGAAAATCAACATGGCTTCCGGATGTAACCAATAAAGATCACGGACCTCTAAAACAGAAAGAATTTAAAGGAGATTTTGACGAAATTGAAGTTTCTCAGGCAATTGAAGCTGAGGTAATTAAGTCTGATGTGGAAAGAGTTGTAATTTCTGCACCTGCCAATATTATTGATGAAGTTTTGGTTGATAACAGTGGTGGTGAACTTCATATTCATTACAAAAATGGTTTTCGTGTGATGAATACGAATAATGTGAAAGCTAAAATTTATGCTAAAGATTTCAAAAAATTGGAAGCCAATTCTGCAGGGATTATTGTGGTGAGAGACCAGTTTACTCAAGATAAAACAGATGTTGAAGTTTCAAGTTCAGGTCATATTTCAGGAAAATTAGAAGCGAATGATTTAGATATTGATGCAGGAAGCAGCGGAACTTTTAAAGGACAAATCTGGGCTGTGAATCTAAATGTAGAAGCTTCTTCTGCAGGTGAAGTTAATATTTCAGGAAAAACAAAAGGCGCAAATTTGAATGCGTCATCTGGAAGTACAATTTCTGCAAAAGAAGTAATTGCAGAAAACGTAAAAGCAGAATCTTCGAGTGGCTCTAATGTAGAAATTGGTGTTTCTTCTCAATTTGATGCTCATGCATCTTCCGGCGGTTCAATCAAAGGAATAAAAAAAGGAAATGTAACGACCGTTTCAAAAGAAGAAAGTAGTGGTGGAAGCGTAAGTATTCAATAAATCACTTGTCGCCTTCCTCGTCATCATCTGTTGATGAGGTTTCCCAGTCTTTATTTTCAAAATTTAAATTATCATAAGCCAATAAATCCTCCTCTCGCTGGAGGATTTCTTTTGTGGTGAAAAGTCGGATGTCTTCATCGTCTTTAGATTTTGCCAATTTTCTGATGGAAGCTTTATCGATTGCCATAAATCTCTGTCCGAGACGGCGGGCTGCATATTTTCGCATTCCGGTTTCCTGTAAAACATCGACTGCCATATCAACTGCGGTTCCTAATGTTTCACGGTAAATATTATCAATCCCGTTGTCGAGATAAGCATATGCATCAATTCTGTTTTTAGCACGTACAAATATTTTCACATCTGGATATTGCTCACGAACCAATTCTGCAACAAATTTATTATCATCGGGATCGTCGAGACATAAAACTAAAATTTCGGCATCTTCAATTCCAGCAGCTCTTAAAATAGGTATTCTTGTAGCATCGCCATAATATACTTTAAAACCATAACTTCTCAACAGTTTTACACGCTCAGAATCTCTGTCGAGAACGGTTGCTGTGATTTTGTTGGCTTTCAAAAGTCTTCCAACGGTGCTTCCGAAATGTCCGAAACCGACGATGATTATCTTTTTTTGTGAAATATCTCTGTCAAGTATATTGAAATCTGATTTTGTTTCCGGAACTTCTTTTATGAATTTCGGAGTAATCAATTTATCATTAATAATTAAAAAAATTGGAGTGATACACATTGTAATCGCTGTAATCGCCATCATTTGTGCATTCATTTCAGTGCTGAAAAGTGATAAATCTGATGCGTAATTAATTAGAACAAAAGCAAATTCTCCAACCTGAGAAAGTGCAAAAGCATAAAATAAACTTTGTGGAGTATCAATTTTAAAGAATTTTCCAATTGAAAAAAGAACAAAAAATTTCACTGCTAAAACCACAAAAACAGTACTGAAAATAAAAATAGGGTCTTCAGCAATCACATTGAAATTCATTGTAGAACCGACGCTCACAAAAAAAACGGCGAGCAAAAGTCCTTTAAACGGATCAATATGTGCTTCCAATTCGTGTCTGAACTCACTATTTGCCAACATTACACCTGCCAAAAATGCTCCTAAAGCCGGAGATAGGCCAATTGCAACCATTAATTCTGAAACTCCGATTACTAAAAATAGGGAAGTGGCGGTCAACAATTCTGTCATTCCAGCTTTTGAAACATACCTTAAAAATGGTACAAAAACATATCTCCCCAATAAAATTAAGGTAACAACTCCAAAGATTACCGTTCCAGCCTGAAGCCATTCGGGAAGTTTCTGGATGAGAATCTGAACTTCATTTTCACTGGTTTTCGCTTTTGAATGTGCTAAAATCGGCAAAATTGCCAAAATCGGAATCACAGCTATGTCCTGAAATAATAGTGTGGAAAACGAAGCTTCCCCTGCTAAAGTTTTCAGGTTGTTTTTTTCCTGTAAAGTCTGTAATACAATTGCAGTTGAGGATAATGCGAAACACATCGCAATGGCAAATGCTTTATCGATTTTCCAGCCAGCCCACATGAAAATAAGGAAGAGAATTGAAATAGTGAGAACCATCTGCGTCAAACCAAGTCCTACGATTTTCTTCCGCATTTCCCAGAATTTTCTTGGTTCCAATTCCAATCCTACCAAAAAAAGAAGCATGATTACCCCAAATTCACTGGCGTGCATAATGTCGTTAACATCGTTTCCTGTGAGTTTTAAAACATAAGGTCCAATGATAATTCCTCCTAAAATATAGCCGATTACCGAGCTTAAACCTAATTTTCTTGCGAGCGGAACCATGATAATGGCAACGCCCAAAAAAATTAAGGTGTTCATTGCTAAAGTGGTTTCCATATTATTGATTTAGGATTTCGACAAATTTCTTTTTTTGAAGAATGATTTCTTTTTTAGACAGTTTATTAGCTTCGTAAACAATCGTGATGTCTTTAATATTGGCATCAAAAACTTTAAGGGAAACAATCAAACCGCTGATAATTTCGTCAATCGTGTATTGGTAAGTGCCGTCTTTTGAAAATGATCTTTCTTTTCCGCCGGTCGTTACAACAATGTAAACTTCTTTGTTTTTGAGTGGGTTATTTTCACCTTCTTTCACCCAGTTGCGGTCGAAAACTTCATCAATCCACAATTTTAATAATGGTGGAATTCCGAACCAAATAATAGGAAACTGAAAAATAAAACGGTCGTATTGCTGAAGCCTTTTTCGTTCTCTGAAAGCCGCTATATGAAAATCCGGATATTCTTCGTACAAATCCCGAAGTGTAAAATGCTGATGACGAACGTAGAAATTGATGAGTTCTACATTTGAATTGGAATGCTCAAGATAAGGATGGGCAAAAACCACCAGCGTTTTTTTCATAAACCCGTTTTCAGTAAATATAATGAAAATTGAGTAAAATTTAAATGATTTTGATAGGTTTAATGAAATTTTAATCGAAGAAAATCAGAAAAAATTCGGATAAAAAATATTTTCTGTAAGTGAGCTTAATTATTTTTTAAATAAACCATTTCCAGAAATCAACAGCTATTGAAATTCCTCCAATTATTAAAACAAAAATTGCAGAATATCTGAAATTGTATAATTCCTTGTTTTTAAAAGCAAATCTTATTAATAATAATGAAATTAATAAGATGATTAGAAAATAATATTTATAAGAATATTTTAATTCTGTGAGACCAAAAAATGCTTGCGTTTTCCCATCTGCAGATGAATAATCATTTAGAATGTCCAAATTAACTTTAATTGAAAGAAATAAAGTATTAGGCTTAAAAGAATTGATGTAATTGAAAATTTCATTTTTCTTAAATGTCTTTACCATCCACCCGAAGCTCCACCGCCGCCAAAACTTCCACCGCCGCCGAATCCTCCAAAGCCACCGCCGCCTCGTGAACTACCGCCACCGAATCCACCACCGCCAAAACTTCCAGGAAACGGAAATGGAAAAAATCCACCAGGATAATTTCTTCTTCCTTTTCTGCTTAAAATAATATCGCCGTCATCGTCTCCGCCACCTCTGTTTTTAAATAAAATGATAAGAATAATGAATATCACAATTCCGATAATGATAAGTTTTGAAACGTTGATGTCTCCCTTTTTTTGATTGTTTAAAGGTTTAAATTTCCCTTGAACAGAATCCATAATGGCATTGGTTCCACCATTGATGCCTTCAAACCATTTTCCTTGTTTGAAATTGGGCGTTACGATGTAATCTAAAATTTGTCCGGCAACAGAAGCTGTTAAATACTGTTCAGCTGCTCTTCCCGGCTGAATTGCCATTGTACGATCGTCTTTTGCAATCAGAAAAATAAAGCCGTTGTCTACATTTTTCTGTCCGATTCCCCATTTTTCGCCAAACATTGTCGCTAAGAAATTGATGTCTTCACCTTTTGTAGAGGGAATAATAATGATTTCAATTTCTGTAGAAGTAGAATCTGCAAATTTGATGAGCTTGTTATTCAGTTCATTTTTTTCCTGTTGAGTAAGAAGGTTGGCTTCATCATAAACAGGGTATAAAACTGCAGGTTTTTCGGGAATAGTGTACTGTGCTGATAAAAAACTATAACAGCAAACAAATAAGAAAGCTAAAAATATTTTAAGAGAATGTAATCTCATTGGGTAATTCGTTGTGATTTTCTCCTTTTACGGGAAAGTGTTTTTTTAGTTCTAAACCTGTTTCAAGAATTCCGCTTTTTAAAGCCTGATAAAAATGACCTTTTGCAAATTCTGAAGTGATGTAATCATGCAGGTGATCCCAATACGATTGATGTACTTTCGCATGAATTCCTGTATCGCCAATGATAGTAAGATATTTATTTTCAAAATTAACATGAAATAAAACCGCATTTTTTTCTGCGGTTTTATCTTTACATAATTCTTTAAATACTTCAAAAGCAGTTTCTGCAGTTTTAGAATTTGTAGAAGAATCTATATGTACACGAATTTCTCCGGTAGAATGTTGCTCTGCCGATTGAATAGCCCCCACCAAAGAATCTATCTGCTGATTTGTAAGGAAACGGCTCATTATTCTGTAAATACGCTTGGTGCATTTTCAGCTCCTGCTTGTGCTTTAAATAAAGGTTTTTCTTTAAAATTGGTAAAGTTTGCCAAAATATTATTTGGGAACTGCTTTATCGAAACGTTATAGTCTCTTGCGGCGTTGTTGTAATAAACAGTTTCTGTTCTGATGCTGTTTTCGATGGCAATATATTCTCTTTGGAAATTAATATATTGTTGATCAGCTTTTAAATTCGGATAAGATTCTACAACCGCCATTAATCTGCTTAAAGATCCGGAAAGTTCGTTTTGTGCAGCCTGAAATTTAGCCATATCTTCTTCCGTTAAATTAGAAGGGTTGATGTTGATAGAAGTTGCTTTTGAACGTGCTTCAACAACTTTCGTCAAAGTTTCCTGTTCAAATTTTGAGTATGATTTTACAGTTCTTTCCAGATTCGGAATTAAGTTGGCTCTTTTTTGATAAACGGTTTGTACGTTAGACCATTTTGCATCAACGGTTTGTTCCTGGTCAACAAAGCTGTTGTAACCGCTTTTTCCCCAAAAGAATAACACTGCTACAATTATTACGAGAGCAATGCCGATTGTTCCGGCGCTCATGCAACCTTTATTTTTCATAGTTTAAAATTTTTAATGTTTTTTGTGCTACTCAAATATACAAATTAAGTGCTAATTTTGCAGAAAATTTATTGAATGACAACAATTGTGGTGGCAATGGGAGAAAAAAATGAAATTGGTTCTGATAACCAGTTGCTGTGGCATCTTCCGAAAGATTTAAAACATTTTAAAGACCTTACTTCGGGACACCCGATCATTATGGGAAGAAAAACCTATGAAAGTATTGGGAAAGCGCTTCCAAACCGAACCAATATTGTTGTTTCAAGAAAGAAAAACTGGTTTCAGGAGGGGATTTTAATTGTAGGAAGCATTAAAGAAGCTGTGAAGTTTGCCAAAAAAATTGATGAAAATATCTTCATCATCGGTGGTGGAAACATCTACGAACAAACAATGGAAATTGTAGATAAACTTGAGGTAACCTTGGTAAAAGCAAATCTTGAAGCTGATACTTATTTTCCTAAAATCAACCCGAAATTTTGGAAATTGACTTCAGAAATCTGTCATGAAAAAGATGTGAAAAATCAATATGATTTTTGTTTTCAGACTTACGAGAAAGTTGAAAGTAAATAGGGAAATTTATATGAAGAAAGTTTTAACAATCAACCTTTCACCATCAAATTTCAACCAAATTTATTACCTTTGCACTTCTAAAATTTAATAATGAACAAATACATAAAAATCATAGTTGCGGCACTTCTGATTCTTGGAGGTCTTTACATGATGATTTTCACAAGAAATTTAGGCTGGGGAATCGTGGTTTTTCTTTTAGCTGCATTACCCATTTTCTTATTTATTAAGAACGAAAATATTCTTTTGGCTTTTTGGCAGCTGAGAAAACAAGATATGGTAAAAGCGTCAAAATTTCTGAATAATATTAAAGATTATAAAACAGAACTTCACAAAAACCAGTACGGATATTACCATTATCTTCAAGGTTTGGTTTTGGCTCAAGATCACCCTACGAAAGTAGAACCTTTGATGAAAAAAGCTTTGGACTATGGTTTAAATATGAAACATGACCGTGCAATGGCAACATTGAATCTTGCTGCAGGTGCAATTTCTAAAGGAAAAAGACAGGAAGGACAAAAACTATTGGAAGAAGCAAAAAGATTAGATTCTGCAGGAATGATGGCAGATCAAATCAAAATGTTGAAAGATCAGTTGAAAATGCCTACAATGCAAAAGCATATGCATAATCCTAATATGAGAAATAGAGGGAAGTTTTAGAAATAATATTAAAAAAATAGAAATGGCAGAAAATAATTTTTTCTGCCATTTTTTTATGTTAAAATAAACGGGTTTTATTGTTTCACAACTTTAATAGTTTTTGAAGAGCCGTCTTTATAATTAACTCTAGCAATATAATTTCCTGCTGTTAACCTTGATAAATCTATAGAAATTTCTTTATTATCAAATTTCTGACTTAAAACATTTTGTCCGGCTAAATTGTAAAAATCTAAAGAAGAAATAGTTTGATTTCCTGAAACATTAAAAATGTTCTTTACAGGATTTGGATAATACTTTAGAGATGTTTTTCCATCAATTTCTACAGTACTTAAACTAGCAAAATTTAATCTGATATTAGCTCTGTTTGGAGTGCTTATCATTGCTCGGGTATCATTCCATGCATTAGAAATACTGTAATAATATGATGATTTATTAGCTGCATTAGAATAAGAGTAATTCGGAGGAGATAATGTGTAATTTCCTGAAGCATGTACAACTAAAACGACTAAATTTTTTGTAGAATCATTATACTGAAAAGGAGTTGTAAGTGCAATGTTTTGCCATCCTAAAACGTCATTGTTAACATTTCCGGAATAAACTAATGTATAACCCGTTATGCTTGTGGGAGTAGAAATTGCACTTTGAGTAGACATCTTCATATAAATAGATACATTCCCCGTGGTTGTCGCATAAGCACTACTGACGATATTCCATCCTATAGAATTTATTGTTCCTATACCTCCAATCTCTGAAGCGTCATAAATTGTTTCGCTGGCTCCATTTTCAAATAATCTTGTAATTGGTGAGTAATACCATGAAGCAGTTCCTGTTCCGATTGTTATTTGCTGTTGTGCATTTGTAGGAGTTATCCCTAAGAAGCAAATGAGCAAAATGTAAAAAAAAGTAGAGTTTTTCATAAGCTTGATAATTTTAGTTGCCTAAATATAGCAAATAATTATTAAAATAAGCTTATTAGTGGTTAATTACATTTCAGAGTTCTGCTCATAACCATAAAATTTAGGCATTTGCCAATGGTATTTTACAGCCAAAGTTCTGATAGTAACAATTAGTAAAATCGTAAAAATCTGAATAATTGTATAAGAAAGACTGGTGAAAGTGGTCAATAATAAAAATGTTGCACCACCAATAATACAAGCACTTGCGTAAATTTCTTTCCTGAAAATTAGAGGAATTCTATTCAGTAAAATATCCCGGATAATTCCTCCGAAACAACCGGTAATCGTTCCTAATCCTATACAAATTAGTGGATGAATATCTACATTTAATCCTTTCTGAACACCGATTATCGTAAATAACCCCAATCCGAAACTGTCGAAAATAAATAAAGTTACCTTAAAGTTTTTCTCAATAGATTTAAAAACCATTGAAAAAACACTTGTTGCCAAAATCAAACCGCACATCAAAAGATCATGCATCCAAAAAACAGGAATTCCCAACAGTAAATCTCGCACAGTTCCGCCACCAACTGATGTGACGAAAGCAATAATTAAAACGCCAAACGGATCTAATCTTTTCTGCATTGCCGCAAAACTTCCCGACATCGAAAATGATATCGTGCCGAGAACTTCTATTGCAAAATTGATTTGTTCGTGCATTTCTGATAAATGATAGTCGATAAATGATAGTCGATTGAATGTCTAAAATCATTAATCTCTTATCATTTATCATTTATTTTTTTTCCACTCTTACTGATTCTGGAACCAAAAGTTCATACTCTCCTCCGTGATTGATGATTTCTCTTACAATACTGCTGCTGATGAATGATTTTCCTGATGAAGTCAATAAGAAAACTGTTTCCAGTTTTTTATGAGCTAAAGTTCGGTTGGTATGTGCAATTGCTTTTTCAAACTCAAAATCGGCAGGATTTCTAAGACCTCTGAGAATGAACTGAGCATTTTTTTCAAAACAATAATCTACCGTTAAGCCTTCAAAATGATCAACTTCCACATTAGGAAATTCGGCTACTGAGTTTTGTATGAACTCTATCCTTTTTTCTAAAGGAAACATATATTTTTTTTGAGAATTTTGCCCGATAGCGATAATCACTTTGTCGAAAAGTGCCGCAGCTCTCTCAATAATATCGTAATGTCCTAAAGTAATTGGGTCAAAAGACCCCGGAAAAACAGCAATTTTCATGCGCAAATAAAGTTATAAGTTATGAGTTATTAATTATGAGTTTGTTTTTACTCTAATATCTAACCTCTAATATCTAGTTTCCTTTTTGTAAAGCCTTCTCAACCTCATTTCCACAAAGATCTTTAATGGAAATTCCGTAGGTTTTTGCCTGTTGAGGAAGAATACTTGCGGGAGAAAATCCAGGGTTGGTATTCATTTCAAGCATATAAGGAATTCCATCCATTAAAATAAATTCACTTCTTGAAAAACCGCTCATTCCGAGAGAATTGTAGGCTCTTTTTGCTATTTCTTCCACTCTTTTTGTTGTTTCCGCATCAATTCTTGCGGGAGTAATTTCTTCTGAAGCTCCTTCATATTTAGCTTCATAATCGAAAAACTCATTTTTAGGAACAATTTCTGTAATTCCTAAAACGATCGTTTCATCTTTAAAATCAATGACTCCCACAGAAACTTCCATTCCGTTGAGGAAACTTTCAATTAAAATTTCATCATCTTCTTTAAAAGCAATTTCGGTTGCAGCAATCAGCTCAGATCTTTCTTTCACTTTGGAAATTCCTAATGAAGAACCTGACTGATTAGGTTTTACAAAAACAGGAAGATTTAAGTTTTCGATAATTTCATCTACATTAATTTCTTCTCCTTTTCTTAAATAAACACTTTTTGCCGAAGGAATTCCGTATTTTGAAAGAACGGCTAAAGTATCTTTTTTATTGAATGTTAAAGCACTTTGATAAAAATCACAACCTGTATATTTTTGCCCGATAGCATCCCAATAAGCCTGAAGAATTCCGTTTTCACCCGGAGTTCCATGAATGATATTGAAACAAGCATCGAATTTTAATACTTCATTATTGTCTAAAGTAACCGAAAAATCACCTTTGTTAATTGGTTTTTTGTTTTCATTTTCATCTAAAAAGTACCATTCATCTTTCAGAATCACTACTTTATAGACATGATAAAGATCTCTGTCTAAGGAATCATATATTAATTGACCGCTTTTCAGAGAAACTTTGTATTCGTCAGAATAGCCTCCCATAACTACGGCAACGTGCTTTTTGCTCATATCTATATTATCAAGTAAGGCAAATTTAAACATTTTATATCTTGAAATATATGAATTTCAGATTTTTTGAATGCAAAATTGAAATCTGCTAAATAAAAACTTCAATATAAAATTATTAATTATCTTTGTCGTTATTATTAAAGGATTTTAAAGTATGTTTAAATCGCTTTTGAATTGGAAAGTTTTAGTCAATTTGTTAGTAGCCATCGGTATTTTTGTAGGATTGGTGTGGCTTACTTTCCGTTGGTTGGAGTATCATACCAATCATGGTCAGGAAATTCCTGTTCCGAATGTTATCAATAAATCAGTTCATGACGCTGTGAAAATATTAGAAGATGCAGGACTCGACTATGAAGTTGACAGTGCAGCTTATAATCCTAAATACAGACCGCTTCAAGTTTTGAAAGTTTATCCTTCTCCTGGTTCTCGTGTAAAAGACGGAAGAGCTATTCAGTTGATGGTGAATCCTAAAAGCTGGGCTCCGGTTGCGGTTCCGGATGTTATCAATAAATATTCAGGATTGGCTTTCCAGAGATTGGAACAGGTAGGCTTGAAGGTTAACGATACTATTTATGAACCGAGTATTCAGAAAGATGCGGTTTTAAGAATTTTATTTAAAGGAAATTCAATAAAACCGGGAACTAAAATCCCGAGATTCTCAGTAATCGATGTTGTTGTAGGATCTGGTCCTATGCGAAATATTTCTATTCCGAACGTTGTTGGTTTAACGGTAAAAGATGCAAAAGCTCTTATTGCAAGAAATCTTTTTGAAGTCGGTCTTGTAGATTTTGAAGACGGAGGAAATGATGATTCGGATATTGTTTATTATCAGGATCCGGCAGCAGGAGATTCGCGAGATCAGGGAATGCAGATCGACCTTTGGGCAAGTAAAAAAACACCGGCAGAATTACGCGGTAAAATTGAAATACTTAATTCTACCTACCGTATGAAGGTTGATACTACTTTACCTCCGGTAAGATATGATGAAGTTCCGAATTTTCAGGATGCACCCGTTATTGATGCAACTCCGGCTCCAGTGAGCCCACCTAAGAAAGAGGTTCCAAAAACGGATGCTGTAAAATCAAATGTAAGTTCAGGTTCATCGAAACCGACGACTTCAGCAGATAAACCAAAACCAGCTACAACTTCAACATCCGATAAGCCTAAAGCTAAAAAGATGATTATAAATTAATTTTTAATTAAAATATAAAATAAGGCTTCAACTTTAATTATGTTGAAGCCTTTTATATAAAATAAAGCAATGACAGAAGATAACGACGATTTTTTAGACGAAGAATTTTTAGATAGTAATATCAATGTTGATATCGATATTGATGATGAGAATAAAGGACTTTATGAACATCTGAACATTACTGTGGATCCTAAACAGGAACCTTTAAGAATAGATAAGTTTTTATTCAATTTTAGACAGAATTCTTCGAGAAATAAAATTTCACAGACTTGTCGTGCAGGAAATGTTATCGTAAATGGTGCTCCTGTAAAGCAAAACTATAGAGTTAAACCCAATGATCAGGTTTCTGTTTTATTAACTCGTCCTCCTCGCACAAATGTTATCATTCCACAAGATATTCCTATCAATATTGTTTATGAAGACGATGATTTGGTTGTCGTTGATAAAAATCCTGGAATGGTTGTTCACCCGGGATTCGGAAACTGGGACGGAACTTTAGTGAATGCTTTGGCTTTTCATTTTCAAAAAAATGGTGCAAAATCAGATTTAGATAGAGTAGGATTGGTTCACAGGATTGATAAAGATACTTCCGGGCTTTTAGTGATTGCTAAAAATGAATATGCTTTAAGTTTCCTTGCAAAGCAATTTTTCGAAAGAAAAACCAAGCGTTTGTATTGGGCTTTTGTTTGGGGGAATGTAAAAGACGATGAGGGAACTATTACGGGGCATATAGGAAGACATCCGAAAAATAGAATGCAGATGTATACCTATGTCGACGGAAGTCAAGGTAAGCATGCTGTAACGCATTTTAAGGTTTTGGAACGATTTAAATATATGACTTGGGTAGAATGTAAGCTTGAAACAGGAAGAACGCACCAAATTCGAGCACACTTCAAACATATCGGTCATACTTTGTTTAATGATGAAAGATATGAGGGTAGTGTCGCACTTCGGGGAGTTAATCTACCTAAGTATAAGCAGTTTATAAAAAATGTGTTTGAAATTTTACCCAGACATGCTCTTCATGCCCATACTTTAGGATTTATACACCCAACTACCAAAAAGGAATTGTATTTTGAGAGCCCAATGCCTCCAGATATGGCGGATGCTGTAAAAAAATGGAGAAATTATTTAGAAAACTAAAAATATATTGAGATTTTTTTTATATTTGTTGAATTGAAATCAAGATTTGTTATGAGAAAACTATATGCTATCGTATGTTTAGCTCTTTTGTCGAATGCATACAAAGCACAAGAATCACTACCATACTATCAACAATATCTTTTGGATGGTGAGTTCCTGTTCAACCCTGCTCAATACGGTAAAACGGACTACGTACAACTTAACTTAAACTATCAACAACAATTTTCAAAATTCAGCGAGTCTCCCAACGTACAATCTGTGGGGATCAACGCGAATATTTTTGACAGAGTTGGAGCGGGTATTTCCGTTTTTAGAGATAGCAACGGTCCTATTTCAGCAGGAGGTATTACAGCAGGAGCATCTTATTTTATCCCACTAAGCAGTGAGGGAGAAAGACAAGATCAGTTTTCTTTTGGTACAAGTGTGAACTTCTACAATATGAATTTTGACTATTCTAAAATTAATACTGAAGACGGTTACGATCCATTGTTGCAAGGAAACGAAAGCAACATCTTTATGGCGTATGCTAACTTCGGTTTAGCTGCAACGTACAGAGGTTTATTCGGGGGAGTTTCTGTGAATGATATCGCATTAAGTAATGACGAATCTATCGTAAACAATTACGAACCATCTCCAATCAAATTCTTCTTAAACTTAGGATACGACTGGAAAATTGCAGACAACATCGCAATTACACCTTCAGCTTTAATTAACCTGAATACAAACTCAACGAGAATGATGGACTTAAACCTTATGGCTACGTTCTCAAACGATATCAACGCTTTCTCTTTCGGAGTAAGCTATAGAGGAGTTCAAAACAGATTTGACAATCAGCAATTAAGCATCTCTCCAATTGTAAAAGTAAGATTCAACAAATTTATGATTGGTGCTACTTACAACCTTGGAATGTCTGATATTCAGACTTACGGAGGAAACAGCTTTATGCTTGGTTTAGGTTATAACTTCGATAACTTTATTAATCATAGAGGATTTAGATATTAATCAATTTAATTTAAATAAATTTGAGCTCTGAAATTTTTCAGAGCTTTTTTTATGATTTACATTCACATTCCTTTCTGCAAACAGAAATGTAGCTATTGCAATTTTCATTTTTCTACTTCTTTGAATTTTAAAGATGAAATGCTGGATGCAATGAAAAAGGAAATCTTTCTTCGAAAAGATGAGCTTAAAAACAAGAATATTCGGTCACTTTACTTTGGTGGTGGAACTCCTTCTGTACTTTCTGCAGATGAAATTAAAGCTTTAATCGATGAGGTTTTAAAATATTTCAGTTTTAATAATGATATCGAAATTACTTTAGAAGCCAATCCCGATGATTTAAATAATACTTTTCTTAAGGAATTATCTAAGTCTCCCATAAATCGTTTGTCAATCGGAACTCAAAGTTTCTTTGATGAAGATTTAAAACTGATGAATCGTGCTCATAATGCTTCCGAAGCTGAAGATTCAATCAAAAGAGCACAGGATTTTGGCTTTGAAAATTTAAGTATTGATTTAATTTACGGTTCGCCAACTTCAAATCTAGAAATTTGGAAAGAAAATTTAAATAAAACAATTGCACTTGAAATTCCTCATATTTCTTCTTACGCTTTAACGGTTGAACCAAAAACTGCGTTGGAAAACTGGATTGCAAAAGGAAAAGTTGTAAATCCGAAAGAGGAAGAACAGAATCGGGAGTTTTATTATATGATTGATTTTCTGAAAGACCATGGTTTTGATCATTATGAAGTTTCCAATTTTGCGAAGCCGGGATTTCATTCAAGACATAATTCTGCCTATTGGAAATATCAGGAATATCTTGGAATTGGTCCTTCCGCACATTCTTATAACGGAACAGACATCAGAAGCTGGAATGTTGCCAATAATCAACAATATATAAAGAAATTAAATTCAAATATTTTAGCCAAAGAAACCGAAATTCTTTCTCAACAGGATCAGTTTAATGAAATGATTATGATTGGCTTGAGGACAATTTGGGGAGTTGATTTAGAAAGTTTGAACCAAAAATTTTCTAATAGTATTTTAGACCATTTTAATAAAGAAACTAAAAATAAATTAGAAGAAGGAATTCTAAAAATTGAAAACAATTACCTGAAAATTCCTGAAAAACATTGGTTTATGGCAGACGGAATTGCTTCTGATTTGTTTCAGGTTTAAAGTTGCATATTTGCAACATTATGTCTGAAAATCCTTATTTTTGCACTAAATTTCATGTCGATTGAAAACTAAAAAACAAGATTATTCGCATCTTTCAGCAAAACAGCCCATTGGAATTTTTGACAGTGGTGTTGGGGGGTTAACGGTTGCAAAAGAAATAAAAAGACTTCTTCCGCACGAAGATTTAATTTATTTTGGAGATACAAAACATCTTCCTTACGGAGAAAAGTCGAAAGAAGCGATTATAGGATATTCTACTAAAATTTCTAATTTCCTTTTAGAACAAAACTGTAAAGCGATTGTAATTGCCTGTAATACGGCTACAGCAAATGCTTTGAATGAAGTAATGGAATCTGTTGCCGGAAAAGTTCCTGTGATTGACGTTATTAATCCTGTAGCAGAAAAAGTTTCGTACGAAATTCACAATAATGTGGGAGTGATTGCAACGAAAGCGACGGTAAATTCAGGTTTATACAAAAAAAGCATTCGTAAACACAACAAATTTATCAAAGTTGACGAACTGGCGACGCCACTTTTGGTTCCTGCGATAGAAGAAGGTTTCAAAAATCATCCGATTACGCATTCTATCATTTACAATTATTTAAGTAATGCTAAATTAAAGAATATTGAAACATTGATTCTCGGTTGTACCCATTATCCACTTTTAATTGATGAAATCAAACAATATTATGGAAATCGCGTTCGCGTCATTGATTCACCGAATATTGTAGCGAATCATTTAACGATTATTTTAGATAAATATCATCTCTTAAACGAAAATAATCCTAAGCCGACATACAAATTTTATCTTTCTGATATTACTAAGAATTTCGAGAAAATCTCAAAGAAATTCTTTGGGAAAACAATAGATTTAGAACATAAGGTTTTATAAAACGAAAAAGACTCAATTTGAGTCTTTTTTTTTATTCTGTAGTATCGTTGTTTTCTGTTTCTATATCAAGTTCTGTTTCCTGATTAGGTTCATAAAAACTAAAACTCACATTTCCGTATTTTCTGGTGAATTTATAATTCGGATGATCCAATTTTAATCTGCTTTGATGTTCTACAATTAGAACTCCATTAGGTTTTAGATATTTATTTTTTAAAACTAAAGAAAGCAATTCGTGATATTTTTTTTCTTCGGTTTCAAACGGAGCATCAGCAAAAACGATTTCGTAAGATTTTTTATTTCTGAATTTTTTCAGCCAATCAAAAACATCTCCACGTTGGGTACTTACCTGCAAACTCATATCCAATTCTGAAGCGACTGAATTGATGAAAGACGTATGTTTTGGGTTCATTTCAACCGAAGTCACATCTTTACAACCTCTTGAAGCAAATTCAAACGTGATAGAACCAATTCCCGCAAAAAGATCAAGAACTGAGATTGACTGCATATCGTAAGTGTTTTCCAAGATACTGAAAAGCGCTTCTTTTGCAAAATCTGTAGTAGGTCTTACGTCAAAATTTTTCGGAGCGGCTATTTTTTTTGCTTTCCATTTACCGGAAATTATTCTGTACATAAATGTTGGGTGTTAGATGTTGGGTGATGGATGTTTGTTGCGTTGCGCTAGATGTTTTTATGTAAGTTTGTTTCTAAAAGCAATAATATGATTCATTAATTTGTAGGAGAAATTATAACACTCTTGAAAACTATTTTCGTCGATATAATTTCTATTTTTTGCTTTATAAAGACAAGTTACGACTTCTGCAATTGATCTAATTGAATATCCTAAAAATCTTTTGAATTCTAAATTACTCTGTAAAATACTTCCTTCTGATATATTTAATGCTATTGAATCTGAAGCTCTTCTTATTTGTGAGGTTAAGTTATAGATTTCTTCCTTTGGGAAATTGAGTGTTATTTTGAAAATGGTTTCAGCAAAATTCATAGAATCCTGCCAAATAATTAATTTTTCAAACTTAAAACTCATAGAAAAATATTCTCAATAATTTAACATCCATCATCTAGCATCCATCATCAGGCTAATAAAAAATTCTTATTCGGAACATTATCATAAACAACTTTCAGATTTTTTACAAATTTCTGAAGTTCTGAGATAAATGTTTCATTTTCTGTGGTTTCACCATAAACGTAAAAATTAGTTTCGTTGATTCCAAAACCGATTTTACTTAAAGTAAACATGACGAAATAAAGAAAATCTACTTCCGAATTGACATCCAAATTATTATAAAGGATGATTTTTTTATTGGATATTGCAAAAAATTCACATTGATTATGATAAAGATTGATGTGAATTTCTTTGTTATTTTTATTATTTATTGAATTCAAAAATTTTTCTCCCGAAAAATTAAACCTCACAGGAATTGAAAGATCTTTTATTTTCTGATAAAATGCTTTTGGAAAAGTATAGTAAAACTGAACTTTGAATTTCTTGTTCACAGAAAGCATCAGTTCTTCATTTTCTTTATCAACAGGAGCATTGAAAGCAATCAATTCATATCCCGAATCGTGATCTTCAAAACCTTCGGGCATTAAAGTGAAATGATTCAGCGCAGAAATAACAGAAACTTCGTCATATCTTTGCTTTAAAAGAACATCTTCCAGTTTTTCTGAGATGAAATTTTTTGGCGATTCTTCGTCTACGAAATACGATTTCTCTTCCAAAACACTTTTGTTTTTGGTGATTTGGTAAATCAGTCCGTCTTTGGTAAAAAGTAAATTTAGTACGTTCATATTACAATTGTTGCAAATTTAGTGAAATTCTACCATTACCGCACCCGATTGATGATGAAGTATTTCCTTATTGTAAAAATCTAAACCTGTTTGACTTTCAAGAATGTCCCATACTAAGTTTTGGAGTACTCCATCTCCAATTCCGTGTACAATTTCAAGTCTTTTCAAATGATTTTTTCTGCAAAAATTAATAGTTTGAATTAATTTTTCCTTTTGCATAAATAATCTTTCGAAACTATCATAATCATTAGGATTTTTAACTAAATTATTGAAATGTAAGTCAAGAATCAAAGGGTTCTTATCGTGTTTTTTTGAAATAAATTTTTTAGTTTCAGCTTTTTTTACAATTTTTATATTATCATAAATTTCAGCATTTTTCGGAACCAGTTTTTCTTTCGAATATTGATAAGTAAAACCATATTCATCCTTAAAAACAACGATATTTCCATTCACTGAAGTAATTACTCCACCTAAATCTTCATCTACTACTGAAACTTTATCACCAATTTTCATTTTTTCTTACCGCTAATTAACACAAATGTTTTACACCAATTTTCACGAAATTATTAGTCTTAGTCGTGAAAAATATTTGTGGCGTTTGTGTTTCAAATTATACTTTTGGCCCTAATTCAATGATAGCCAAATCTTTTATTTCTTCTCCATCAACTACAAACTGCATCATCGTCCTCATTTTATGCCATCCTTGTTTTCCGCAAGCTCCCGGATTGAGATGAAGTAATTTATTTTTATCATCATACATCGCTTTTAAAATATGAGAATGCCCTGAAATAAATAATTTTGGAGCTTTTTCTGAAATTTCTTTTTTTGCTAATGGAGTATATTTTCCGGGGTAACCACCGATATGAATCATTAAAACCTCGACATTTTCACAGAAAAAACGATTGACTTCCGGAAATTCAGAACGGATTTTTGCGCCGTCAATATTTCCCCAAACTCCTTTTAAAGGTTTTATTTTTTCAAGCTGTTCAATGATTTCGAAGCTTCCAAAATCTCCGCAATGCCAAATTTCATCAGCCTGTTTAGCATAATCTAAAATTCTGTCATCAATATAAGAATGAGAATCTGAGAGGAGAAGAATTTTAGTCATTTATCTTATTGTTCTTTCTGTAATATTTTGGTCGTATTTTTCTTTAAAAATAGCTACACGATCAGGATTTAATTCTCCTTCAAGTGTAAGGACTTTTTCTTTTAATAGCCATTTTATAAGCTTTTCCATTGATTTTTTAGAATTCATGAAACTTGCAATTTGAGAAAAATCATTAGATTCAATCTTAATTTTTTCGGTTAAAAAATTTAAAACGTAATAATCATCATTAATGTATTGCGGTGTTTCATTGTCAAACCCTTTATAAAGCAATATTTCGTCATCGTTTTTTAAATTGTAGAAAGAATATTGATTCATATTGATTTTTTCTGCTTTTAAAATTGGTTTTTCGTCAAGCAGAACTTTATCATTTTTAATTTCAATCTTTTGAGTGAAATATAAATTAAAGCTTAATACTAGTAACGAGAAAATTAATAATTTTTTTGTAGTCATTTTTTTATTTTTTTTGCAAATATAAAAATGCTATTTCAATAATTATATGTTTTTTAATGTAATCTTTATTGTTGAATTTTAATACTATTTAAGAAAAAGCTGATATTAATGAATTGATTAAATTTGACAAATTTTAAACTTATGAAAAAGAAACTTTCTTTTTTCCTTATTCTTTTAACGGTTGGGATTGCAAATGCTCAGGTTGAAGAAAAAAAACTGGATGAGCTCATTCAAAATACCTTAAAAGCTTTCGATGTTCCAGGAATGTCGGTTGGTGTCATTAAAGACGGAAAAGTAATTTACTCTAAAGGTTTTGGAGTACGTTCATTGACGACGAAACAACCGATGGATGATACAACTTTGGTCGGAATTGCTTCCAACTCAAAAGGTTTTACCTGTACTGCTTTAGCAATTTTAGCAGATGAAGGAAAATTAAACTGGGACGATAAAGTTTCAAAATATATTCCAGAATTTCAGATGTATGATCCTTATGTTTCTCAAAATGTTACGATTAAAGATTTGGTGACACATAGAGCAGGATTAGGTTTGGGACAGGGAGATTTGATGTTTTTTCCGGAAGGTGGAAATTTAACGGTGAAAGATATCGTTCATAATGTAAGATATTTAAAACCTGAAAACCCTTTCAGAACAACTTTAGATTATAATAACATTATGTTTATTGTTGCGGGAGAAGTGATTACCAGAATTTCAGGATTAAGTTGGGCAGATTTTATTGAACAAAGAATTATGAAACCTGTTGGAATGACCTCAAGTTTCGGAAGCTACAACAGAGCAAAAGCGATATCAAATAAAATTGACGCACACGCTCCGGTTGACGGAAAAGCAATTGCCGTTCCTCACGACTGGAACGAAACGGGAAATGCAGCCGGTGGAATCATGAGTAACATTAAAGATATGACGACTTGGGCAGAATGTCTTTTGAATAATTTTACGACTAAAGACGGAAAGAAATTAGTTTCAGATAAAAATGTTCAACAGCTTTGGAGTTTGCAAATTCCAGATGCAGTGGCAATGAAAAATCCGTATGATACTAGTTTTTACGGATATGGTTTGGGTTGGTTTTTAAGTGATGTGAAAGGTCATAAACAAATTCAGCATACAGGCGGATTGATTGGAACAGTAACTCAGTTTACTTTAATTCCTGATATGAAGCTGGGAATTGTTGTGTTAACGAATCAGCAATCCGGAGCGGCATTTAGTGCGATAACCAATACCGTGAAAGATGCTTACTTAGGAATTGCCGATAGAAACTGGCTAAAAACGTACGGTGACAGAATGCAAAAAGTTGAGGTGGAATATAATAAGCAAAAGAAAGAAGCTTTTGCAAAATCTGAAGCATTCAAAAAAGAAAAAAGTCTACAGCCAAAAGCAGAGCAGTTTGTTGGAAAATACAATGATATATGGTTTGGAGATGTTGAAATTATTCAACAGGGAAATATGTATAGAATTTCTTGTAAGAACTCTCCAAGGCTGAAAGGTGAATTGCTTCCTTTTTCAAACAATACTTTCATTATTAAATGGGACGACAGAAGTTATGATGCCGATGCGTATCTGATTTTTAATTACGATGAAAATGGGAAGGCAGAATCTGCAAAAATAAAAGCGATTTCGGATATTACTGATTTCAGTTTTGATTTTGATGATTTAGATTTGAGAAGGAAATAAATTATATTTAAACAAGAATTTATCAATAGGAACGGGCTTTAGCCCGTTTTTTTATTTATAATATTGAATTGGCTTTAGCCAAAACTTAAATGAAATTTTACATTTAGAAATATTGAACCACCCCGCCAAAAATTCTTTCGAATTTTCACCACCCCTCCAAAGGAGGGGAATTTTTAAAAATATATTTATTTAAATTTTCCCGGGTTCATAAAAGAAAAGCAACTTTTTGTTGGCGCCATCAAACTGCGACCAAGAATCGCATTCAATCTGAAAACCTGCAACTCCGCAAGTCGGGAAGTGAAAAATATCCTCGGAAATAGAATTGGCAAAATTAGAGATGCCATTATTATGCGAAAAAAATGCTACAGAATTTAAATTATCATTTAAATCATAAATGACCGACTGGAAATTATTTTCAGAAGGATTATAGAGTTTTTCGTTGGTTCCGAAATTTAAATTGTAAGTCTGATTAAAAATTTTACAAGTACCTAAAGCTCGTACAGCCGGGCTGGAAAGCAAATAATCAATACCAATGCTGTTGCTTTTTAAAAATTTAGACATCTTCAGAGCGTCTAGTAATCCTTTGTCTGCCAAAGGTCTGTCAAAGTCGTTGGTTTCTTCCGGCCAGTCGCTTTTTGCATGTCTTACGAGAATCAATTGCTTCATAATCTTGAGTTTAGGTTATATAAAATTATAAAAAAATTAATGTAAATAAAACATGATTTATAAAAAAAACTGTGTTAGGAATAAAATGAGTAAAATTTCTTAAATTTGCAGACTTATGGGACAGATCATTGCTATAGACTATGGGAAAGCACGTTGTGGCGTTGCAGCAACCGATGATATGAAGATTATTGCAAGTGGTCTTGATACTGTGGAAACCCGATTTTTAATGGATTTTTTTAAAAAATATTTCATTGAGAACAGTGTGGAGGCAATTGTTGTGGGGCTTCCTGTAGATTTAAAAGGTAATATTTCTGAAGTGGAAACTGATATTTTAGGGTTTATAGAAAACTTTAAAAAAGAATTTCCGCAAATCGAAGTTCACCGTTTAGATGAAAGATTTACCTCAAAAATGGCTTCGTTTTTTATTTCTCAAAGTGGAAAAAGCAAAAAACAAAGACAACAGAAAGGATTAATAGATAAAGTAAGTGCAACCATCATATTGCAGAATTTTTTAGAACAAAAAACAAGATGATTTTACCAATAAGAGCTTTTGGAGATCCTGTTTTAAGAAAAACGGGAAAAGAGATAGACGAAAATTATCCTGATCTGCAGGAACTGATCGATAATATGTTTGAAACCATGTACAGTGCAAACGGTATTGGTCTGGCTGCACCGCAGATTGGTTTAGATATCAGATTGTTTATGGTGGATGTTACGCCTTTGGCAGAAGATGAGGATTATGAAGATATTGCTGAAGAGCTGAAAGACTTCAAAAAAGTTTTCATTAATGCAAAAATTCTTGAAGAATCAGGTGAAGAATGGAAGTTCAATGAAGGTTGTCTTTCTATTCCTGATGTGAGAGAAGATGTGAAAAGAAAGAGCACGATTTTGATCGAATATTACGACGAAAATTTTGTGAAGCATACAGAAACTTTTTCCGATATTAGGGCCCGCGTAATTCAGCACGAGTATGATCATATTGAAGGAACGCTTTTTACAGATCATTTAAGCTCGCTGAAGAAAAAGCTGGTGAAGGGAAAACTTACGAAAATCACACAAGGAGAGGTTTCGATAAGCTATAAAATGAGATTCCCAAAATAATTTAAACTAAGAAATATATTAATATAAAAAAGCGTTATAGCTTTTACTGAAATTAAAAAAAAATAAAATTATGCTGTTAGAAAAAATAATTTCGATTTCTGGAAAGCCAGGTCTTTACAAATTGGTGTCGCAGTTGAAAAACGGATTCATTATTGAAGAAGTTACTACAAAAAAGAAGGTAAGTATTGGTAATTCTAGCCAGGTAAGCTTGTTGGATAATATCGCTATGTTTACTTTTGATAAAGAAGTTCCTTTGTTTGAAGTTTTCGAAAATATTGCTAAAAACTACGAGTACAAAGAAACTATTTCTCACAAATCTACTGAAGATGAGTTGAAAGAATTTATGACTGCGTCTCTTCCAAACTATGATACAGACAGAGTTTACTTTTCTGATATTAAAAAATTGGCTCAATGGTATAACATTCTTCACAAAGCAGGATACATTACACCTGAAAGCTTCGTAAAAGCAGAAGCAGAAACTGTAGAAGGTGAAGCTACAGACGAAGTAAACATTGAGAAAGATGCTCCAAAAAAAGCGGCTCCAAAAGCAGATAAGCCTGCAACTCCGAAAGTAAAAGCCAGTACAGGAGCTAAAGCAGCTACAAAAAGTACGCACAGAAAAATGGGATAATTCAATTTATCTGAATTTATATAAAACCTTGTCAGAAATGATAAGGTTTTTTTATTGATTTTTTGTTTAATCGCAAAGGCGCAAAGATTTCTTTTCTCTAAATTTATTTAAGGCGAAAGGATTTTTTCTTCGATAAAATTTATGAATTCTCACTAAATGATATATAATACTTTCTGAAAATCTTTGATTTTCTGGTATCTTTAAAAAGGATTGAACTTAAAATCTTTGCACTTTTGTGAAAACCAACAAAATTTTTAAAGATTCTTTTGTTTTAAGATAAAAGAACAATACAGAAGATTTGCCGTAAATTTGTATTTCTTTTAACCTAAACCTTAATATCAACCTCACTTAAATGAATACCAGACAAGAAAAACTCGAAGCTTTCGGAAGATTATTAGACATCATGGATGATTTGCGTGAAAAATGTCCTTGGGATCAAAAGCAGACTTTGCAAACGCTCCGTCATTTAACCTTAGAAGAAACTTATGAGCTTTCTGATGCGCTTTTGCAGGAAGATTTAACGGAAATAAAAAAAGAGCTTGGTGACGTTTTACTACATTTGGTTTTCTATGCGAAAATAGGTTCAGAAAAAGAAAGTTTCGATATTGCTGACGTTATTAATTCATTAAACGAAAAACTGATTTTCCGTCATCCTCATATTTATGGAGATACTGAAGTAAAAGACGAAGAAGAAGTAAAACAGAATTGGGAAAAATTAAAACTAAAAGAAGGTAACAAATCTATTTTAGGCGGAGTTCCGAAAGGTTTGCCGAGTTTGGTGAAAGCCTACAGAATTCAGGATAAAGTAAAAGGAATTGGTTTTGAATTTCATGATGCTGAAGATGCCTGGAAAAAAGTAGAAGAAGAAATTCAGGAATTTCATGCGGAAACTGATTTAGATAAAAAAGAACTTGAATTAGGCGATGTGTTTTTTTCTTTAATCAATTACGCAAGAATTTCAGGTTTAAACCCAGATTCAGCATTAGAAAGAACGAATATTAAATTTATTTCAAGATTCCAGAAAATGGAACAGCTTGCAGCTGAGGCAGATTTAAAATTAGCCGATATGACTTTGGAGGAAATGGATGTGTTGTGGGAAAAAGCAAAGCTTCAAGATAAAAATTAATGAAAGTAAATCATCCTGCACAAAATAGATTTCAATATTTAATTGAGATTAAAAAAACAGAACGAAAATGGCATTTTCCATTTTTGGCAGCTTTGTGTATCGGAAGTCCGTTGCTTTTGGGATGGTTTTTAGGAAAACCTAATTTTGGAAGTTTGTCGAGCTTAGGAGCTTTAGTCATTTTATATTTTACCCAAGCTCCAATCAGTCAAAGGATGGTTCATTTGGCAGTGTGTGCTTTTGGGATGATATTTTCCTTTGCGGTAAGCTTATGTTTTAATTTTAATGTCTATTTTGGTGCTTTAGCATTGGGAATTGTCGCTTTTTTATCGCATTTTATCACCAATTATTATAAAATTCCTCCGCCTGGAAATTTCTTTTTCATCATGGTTGCGGCAATGGCGAGTAATTTTAAGTTCGATATGGAAATGATTCCAACACGGATCGGGCTTTTCGCAATGGGAGCTATTTTATCGTGTTCTTTTGCTTTTATTTATTCTGTTCTAGTCGAAAAATCTGCGGTCATCAATATTCCAAGAAGAACGTTCAGGAAAAAACGGTACACAAAATTCGTAGAAAGCGGAATTATTGCCGTTTTTATGACCTTAACTTTAATTGTTGGACATTTATTGAAATTCCAAAATACGTACTGGATTTCCATCTCGACGATTGCAATTATTCAAGGGCGAAATTTTGAACATGTACGACAGAGAAATCTCCACCGGATTATCGGAACTTTCGTTGGACTTGGCCTTGCGTGGAGCATTCTTTATTTTGATCCTGAGAAAATTGTGATGATTTTTATAATTATGATTCTTCAGTTTATTGTGGAATTGATGATTGTAAGAAACTATGGTTTTGCCGTAATTTTCCTGACTCCTTTAACGATTCTTCTTGTAGAAACTGGAAGTCTAATGCATCATAATGTCACCGAATTGATGGAAGCAAGATTAATTGATACCGTGATTGGTAGTTTAATAGGACTGAGTGCAGGATTTTTGCTCTATCATCAGCAAACAATTAATAATTTGGAAAAGAGTGTGAGATTTTCTTTTTTCCAGTTTAAAAAATTGAAGAAATAAAAAAAAATTAACCATTAAGATTCACTTAAGGATTTAAGAAATTGTAAGGAAACATCTGAGATATTCGTTAAGAGTGCACTCAGTTTAATTCAAGTTTATCGGAAACTTAAAAAAATCTTATCAAATCAAATGACTTAATGTTTAAATTTGAGTTCTGAAAAATCTTTTAATTAAAAAAGTAAATCATGAAATTTAACTACATATTCGCTTTGTTTTTATTAAGTTGCAATCCAAAAGCACAAGATTCTGCGACAAAAACTGATGTTTTAAGAACAGAATTTTCCCTTCCAAAAAAACTCAAAGAAGTTTCCGGAATTGCACTTTCTCAAGACCAAAAAACGATTTGGGCAATTGAAGATGCTGGAAATAAAAATGTAGTGTACGGTTTGGATTTAAAAGGAAATCTCATTGCAGATGTTTTGGTTGAAAATACTGAAAACAACGACTGGGAAGATATTACAAAAGATAAAGCAGGTAATATCTACATCGGAGATTTCGGTAATAATGAGAACGACAGACAGAATCTTTCAATTCTTAAATTAGATCTAAAAGATAATTCTCAAAAATCAACCAAAGTTCTTCAAACTACTAAGTTTCATTACGAAGGGCAAACTGAATTTCCACCTAAAAAGTCTAATTTACTATATGATTGTGAAGCATTTGTAGAAAAAGACGGTAGTTTTTATTTGTTTACAAAAAATAGAAGCAAAGGCTTTGACGGAACCTTTCTGGTTTTCCAAATTCCAAATAAAGAAGGAGATTTTGAAGCAAAATTAATTGGTAAATTAAAACTGGAAGGTGGTTATAACGATGCTGCCATAACTTCTGCTGCGATTAATTCTAAAGATCAGATTGTTTTATTAACGCACAAAAATATTCACATTCTTTCCGGATTTACTGCAAATGATTTTAATTCAGCTAAAATTCAGAAAATATCATTGCAACACAATTCACAAAAAGAAGCGGTTGTTTTTATTGATGATAAAAACTTGCTGATTGCTGATGAAAAGGATAAAAAAGAAGGTGGAAATGTATACCAATTTACCTTGTAGTTTCTAAATAAAAACTATTTTTGTAGCCTTAAAATTAACCATGAAAAAACTTTTTTATTCTTTATTCGTTTTAGGAATAATTTCGTGTAGTACAAGTTCTGATGATATGTTGGAAAACCAACAAATTCCAACAGATTTAGAGCCAAATAAAGCATTTGCTTATTATATGGAGTCTCCTAAATTATCATCACTTCAACCATCATGGTATTACACATTTAATTATGAAAATGGAAGGTTAGTAAAAATGACGGGTAAATTCGTAAAGTCAGAAAGCATATGGTTGCCAGATAGTTTTTATTCGGATCCATTTACTACTTTATCGTATCATAATAATCAAATAGAATTGAAATTTTCGAATGATACTTATCCTACTATTGTTTATACAATTGAAAATGATAAACCTAAAAAAGCAGAATTATATAATCAGTTTAATGAATTAATTACGGTTAAAAATTATACATATGAAATTGGAAAAATAAAAATATATTCTAAAACTTACACTTTAGAAACATATTACACTTATTATTTAGATTCAAATAATAATTTAATTAAAAGTGAAAAATTAGAAAAATCAGGTGGGTTAGACAAGACTCTAACTACTACAACATATTCAAATTTTGATAATTCTAAAAATCCGTTTAAAAAATTATATTTATTAAACGATAATTTCTACGAGAAGAGCTTGTCAAATAATAATTATAGAAAAATCAATTATACAATTCAGAACTTGGAAAATCCACAATATTTACCAGGAAATGGCAATGCAGAATGGGCTTATCAATATGATTTAAACGGTCAGATAGTACTTTATCACCAATTATAATACAAAAACCCGCAGAAATTTTCTGCGGGTTTTGTATTATATATTTTTTTGAAATTCTATTCATTTATCATGAATAAACATAAAGGTCAATTAACTTAGAAGTTCATTCCAACACCTCCGGAAATTCTTCCACCATCGGAGCCTGTGAAATAATCTATTCTTGCAGAGAATGATTCCAAAATATTTAACCAGAAACCTGCGCCAACACCTTGATGCCATTTGTCGGACTGTTCTCTATCCATCCAAACTCTTCCCAAGTCATAACCTACTAAAATTCCCATATTGGTCGGAACAATATTATTTTTCACTCTTCCAAAATCCCAACGAACTTCTGCATTATTCACTAAATATGATTTTCCTGCAAATCTTTCGTTTCTGAAAGCGCGCATTCCGTTGTTTCCGCCAATTGCTGCAGCTTGGTAAAATTCAAAATTATTATTGTTGATAATCATTGCATTGGTTGAACTGGCAAAAACAAATTTTCCTTTTTTATCAATTTTTCTGAAAAGATTCATCGTTCCCTGAAAGATTGCGAAATTTCTGTCGAATTCTGATAAATTGGCTTTCCAACCTGCATTTAAAATTAATTCTAAACCTAAAGTAGGGAATGCATTATTATCAAAATTTTTAAAGCTGAAAGTATAATTCGCACCGCCAAATTGTTGATTATCGAAAACTTCAGATCTTACATCAGGAGAAACCGCTACAAATCGGTCGTCATTTCTCTGAACTTTCGAGTTTTCAAAAGTCAGTTGAAACTGATGTTTCAGATTGAGCCAGCTTGTTTTTGAAATAGAGGGCGCAAATTTAATCTGTGAAATTCTCACACGGTTGTAATCACGATTATCTTCATCAGCATCATTTACACTTTCGTTTCCTAAACCAAAAAATGTTCTTGCAAAATGTGGAGTTGTGTAAGTTGCATCAATTCCTGCGTCCCAACCAAAAGCTGCTTTCTTGAAAATTCCTTTATAACCTAAATTAAATCCGCCTGTTGCAGTGTATAAATTAGCACTCAAACTATGTTTCTGAGTAAAGCGGGCACGAATGAAATTATTTACGGTATAATTAGCAACAATCCCTAAAATTACTCCATCATCGGGATTAAAATTAGCATTCGGATAACCTGCTACAAAGTTATATTTCGGATGTTTCCAGTTGTAAGTATTCACATCGTAATCATCAGAAATATGTTTTGTTGCTCCTTTTGTTTCGTAAGTATTTTTTTGAGATTTAAAATCATAAATTTTCACGTTTCTACCGTTCGAAACATTGTAAACATCATGATTGTAGCCTCCGATTAAACGAATATTTGTTTTTGATTTTCCGTCTCCTGAAACTTCGTAAATATCGTCATCATCCAAACCGTAGATCCAAAGTTCTTTTGTTTTTTTACCATCGTAAATTTTCTCAAAAACGAGTTCTTCCGGTTTATTTTTATGGATTTTATATTGCTTTACTTCAACTGATTTTTCATTTTTTATAATGACAAATTTGTCTTTATCTAAAGTTCCTACCAATGGCACTTTTTCCTGAAGAATGTTATAATATTCAACTGCATTAGCTTCGATTTTGTCTTTTCTCAGTTTTAATTTTCTCTGAATATCGGCAATTGTTTCATCCTGAACTTCTTTTGGAAGATTTTTAAAAGCATTATCAATATCTGCATCGGTAAGATTTTGCTGAATAAATTTTGCCTGTTCGCTCCAGTTTTTTTCGGTAGAGCCTTTTAAGAAAATCAAATCTAACGGATAGGGTTCCATATTTACCCATCGCACATTTTTCACTTCATCTTTGAAAGATTTCATGTGGCGAATCATCGGGATATTCATGATAAAATAGAAAGCAGCGCCGTCGTAATTGCTGAAAGCTTGATCTCTGTCTCTCGGAATTGGTTTGTAAATAACCTTGTTTCCAACTTTATATTCAGCCCATTTCCATTGGTCTTCGTGACGATCCCAGTCTCCAATCAACATATCAAAAATTCTTGCTCTAATATACAAATCCTGATCAATAGAATATTTGCTGTCTTTTCGCATGTTTTTCAGAACATCAGAAGTTGACAGGATATCAGTAGCATTATCCAAAGATTGTAAAGTTTTAGAATCAGATGAAAAACGTTCTTCGATCATGTATAATTCGTCACCGTAATTTTCATTGTACTTTCCTAAAGATTTTTGTTTTGGAATATAAAAAAGCTCAGGATTGCTGTGGAAAATTCCCAGCTTATCAATCATATTATTGACTGCAAAACCGGTGAAAGGGTGATTGGTGGTATAAAAATCAAGCAAAAATCTTTCAGGGAAAGTATTGTTTAATTCATTTCCGAAATCATTTTTCTTAAAAGCTTGAGCATTTAGAAAACGGGTTGCACTTTTTTTGATTCCGCGCATGACGAACTCCTGTCCGTCATTGGTTCTCAGACGAAGGCTGTTCGATTGATTTCCGCCACCTTCTCTGAATGGCGAATAACCAGGATTCAAGTCTGAAAGGTCTTTGGTTTTTGCATCAATCGGAAGTGCGTAATATTTTCTGTAATGATCTCCCCAAAGCCAACGATAAACTTTCCCTTTTTGAGTTAGTTTTTCAGCATAAACTGTTGAAGTGTAACTTGCAGGAATTGAACTTGGAAAATTATTTTCAAATACATTCGGTTTAGAAATAACTGAAATCTGAGTCAGTTTTTCCAGTTTATTATTCTTTGTTGAAAAATATTCAACGTCTGAACTTTGATCTTTTCTTAAATTTAAAACAGCAAAACCGCTTCCACCGTAAGAGAAATCTGTTTTCTCAACAATTGTCGAAGGATCAGTCTTTGAACCAGCTCCGCTTATAATTTGTCTGATATTTCTGTCCTCGTGATATTGTAAATTGTGATCGTGACCTGAAACGAAAATTACATTTTCTTTATCCTGAACAATACTTTTCAGTCTGTTGGCAAAATCTGCATAATGTTTATTGCTGATGTCTTCCATACTTGCTCCGGAAGAGCTTCTCAACGTATTGATTACAGTCGCAACTCCGGGAACGGGAACTTTTCCTTTGAAAGCCGCAAGGTGAGATTTAGCAGAATTAAATCCGGCATGAACTCCCGAACTAATTACCGGATGATGAAGAGCAACAATAATTCTTTTGTCCTGATTTTTAGTAATTAAATCTTTAAATTCAGTATAAAAATCTTCTCTGGTTTTAATGTCGCAACCTTTATTGATTCCCGGCTGTTTATCCCAATTAATTAGAGCCCATTCAGAATCGACTACAATCAGTTTAATATCTTTAGTTAAATTAATATCATCAATCGGACAGGAGTTTTTAGGAAGGAAAGATTTTTTATCATTGAGATATGTTTTCACAAACTCTTCCTGAGCTTTCAGACCATCTAAACCGTGATACCAATCGTGATTTCCAGGAATAACTAATGTTTTACCTTTAAAATTTTTAGTAATAGAAAGTTGATTTTCCATTTTCTGTTTTGCCAAAGGATATTCTTTATCGCTTTCTTTTGGCATTCCGAGAGGGTAGATGTTATCACCTAAAAAGATCAGCATCGAATTGCTGTTGGCAGAATCTATTTTGTTTTTAAGAAAATCTAAAGTTTGCTGAGATTGCATTTCTTCAGCATTTCCTGCATCTCCAACCAAGAAAATCTGGAAGTCATTTTCTGTTTTTTGTTCAGATTTTTGTACTTCATGTAAGTTTTTACCCTTTTTTACGTTGTAGGTAGCACAAGATAAAAGAAGTCCCGAAAGGAAAAGTGTTTTTCCTGCCGGTGATATTTTTTTTAAATAAGATTTAAAGGATAAATTCATACATTTACATTAAGAAAAATTTGGTGATGAGCATCTTAGACAAAGCTAAAAATTATGTTGAAAACTTATTCAAAGATAAACTATCTTCTGTTTACTTTTATCATAATTTTATCCATACCACATACGCTGTTCAAAAAGCAGATGAAATCATAAAGCATACCAATTTGTCTGAAGTTGACAGAGAAAAAGTTTTGCTTGCATTGTGGTTTCACGACGTTGGCTTTACCGACTGCAATGCAGAAGGTCATGAACAACGAAGTACGGTTATCATGAAAGAATTTTTGAAGAAAGATAATTTTTCTGATGAATACATTGATGAAGTTTCAAAACTGATTTTGGCAACGGAAAAATATCATCAGCCTCAAGGACTTTTGGAAGAAATCATGAAAGATGCTGATTTCAGTCATTTTGCAAGTCCGTTTTACAATGATTCTGCCGAAGCTTTACGTAAAGAATGGGAATTAACGGGTGGAATGTGTTTTTCAAATGACGAATGGAATGTAATGAATGTGGATTTTCTGAAAAACAAGCATAAATATTTCACAGATTACGCCAAAGAAAATTGGGAGCCGCTGAAAATGAAGAATGTGAAAAAGCTTGAAAAAAAGCTTGATAAAGAAGATAAACCAAAGAAAGATTTGGATAAATCTGATAAAAAAGATCAAAAATCGGATAGGAGTGTAGATACTTTGTTTAGAGTGACGTTGAATAATCATACAAGATTAAGCGATATTGCAGACAGCAAAGCGAATATTTTGCTTTCTGTAAATGCTATTATTATTTCGGTTTGTCTTTCTGTTTTGGTTCCTAAACTTGATGCTCCGAAAAATACACATTTGATTATCCCAACTTTTTTCCTTTTGATATCAAGTGTAATGACAATTATTTTTGCCATTCTTTCGACAAAACCGAATGTAACGAAAGTGAATTTTACCAAACAGGATGTTGCAGACCGAAAAGTAAATCTTCTATTCTTTGGGAATTTTCATCAGATGAATTTTGATGATTATTTGGGTTCGATGCATGATTTAATCAAAGACCGTGATTATATTTATGATTCAATGACTAAAGATTTATACTTTTTGGGAAAAGTTTTAGATCGAAAATATAAACTTCTTTCGATTACGTATCAGATTTTTATGGCAGGAATTGTGATTTCTGTATTGTCTTTTGCGTATGCTTTTTTGACATTGTAATTATTTGATGCGTTTTTAGATAACGCTCCTACGGAGCGCAACATTCAAAGGAATTCTACTTTCTACACAGATTTGCTCCTATGGAGCAATAAGATAGGTTGAACTTGTAAGTATGATTGGTTTTGTTTTGGAAATTATTAAATAAAACAGAAAGAGAGATTTTTAAGCCAAAGAAACTCTTATCGCCAATAAACCTGAAATTCCCTGTAAATCTTCGACTTTTAAGAATTCAACATCATTTTTAAGAAGACCATTTTTCTGAAGCGTATTGATGTACTGAAGATATTCTTTCTGATTTTCTAAACCGAAATAAACAATCACAATTTTTCCGGGACAGGTAATTCTCTCGTCGGAGTTTTTGATGTGTGCTTTGTCAATACGTTTTTTGATGATTTCATAATAAGAATTATAAGCGCCATCGATGTCAAAGCGCTTTTCATCCATTCGGAAACGAATGTCGAGTTTTTCATTATAAACAAAAATCAACGAAGCAATATCTAAAGGAATAGGCAAATTTTGTTTGAATTTCTGAAACTCAATTTCCATATTACAGATGGTTTCCAATTGCCAAAATCTAAGCTGATGTACATCTTTCTGCGAATAATCTGCATCAGGCGAAATGTTTTGTCCGATATACAAATTATGTTCTACACCATCAGATTTAAACCTTTCATAATAATGAGGAAAAATTTCCTGAGCTTCAACCTGACTTTTATCTAAAACATCGGCTAATTTTCTGTTCACCAAAGTGATTGATTCATCTAAACTGCGGCGTTGACTATAAAAAAGCTGGTTTTGTAAAGTGATTTGCGAAGTGTATGTTTTGATCTTATTTTTTACTTCTTCCGTTGCATTGGTTTCCAGCTTTCCCTGAAGATAGGGATGAATTTCTTCACGGAGAAGTCGCTGAAATCTTTGTTCGGTATCGGCTTTTATTTCATTATTCAGTTCGTTCTCAAAAATTTCTAAGGCTAAAAGATATTTTTCTGAATCTGAATTAATTAAAGTGAAAATAGTATGAAGACATTCCAATTGATGATTCAGGTCAACTTTCATCAGATTAAAACGTTTTTCAGAAGAAGCTCTAATGTCTGAAAAACCAAAAAGAGGCGTTAGATTTTTAAATGAAATCTGCTTTAAAGTATAAATTTTCTTTGATAAAAAAGCATTGAAATATTTTTCGGCTTCATTTCTGAATTTCCAAACTACAGAATCGTGGATGGAAGTATATTCACGCTGAATAATCGCTTCAATCTGATTATTTCTTTCAAAACTGAAACGGTTGAGTGAAAATAGGATCATGTCGATGAAAGATTCCATTTTCTTTAATTTTAAACCGTTTAAACTGTTCGCTATTGGTGAAGTAAACTCCATAATTGCCAACAATTCGCCATCTTTCATAATCGGAATAACCATAAAGCTGCGGATTCCGGTACTTTTTAAAATATCAAAAGAAGGCATTTTTTTTACTTCTTCATCAAGTTTATCAATATCTGAAATGACAATTGGTTTTGAATTGTAATTTATGTTTTCAAAAGCAGTTTTTCGTACTTCTTCATCGAAAGTATTCAACCAAAAATCGAGAATATGACTGGTGAAAACATTTTCATAAATCGGAAGGGTTTCGAGTTTTTTATCTTTTTGATTGAAAAGCATTAAACCAAAATTCAGATCGGCAACATCAAAATAAGATTTAAAAATCTCCTTTAAATTTTCATCAGGGGTAGGATTTTCAAGATCCACTTTGATGAGTGTTGATTTCAAATCTGATAAAGCCACTTCAGAAGTACAATCAATAAGAGAAATAATTGCAAATCCGCTCAAAATCCATGACTGAGGTGGAAAATACTTTTTCCAAAGTCTGATATCATCAATATTTTCCAACAACATTGTAACAGTATCTTGGTCGGGAATTTTTGTGTCTTTATCGGGATAAACATCTGTAAAATCTGAGTTGACTGTAATTTTATAATGTTTAATAATTCCTTCTTTATTCGGAATATCATAGTAGAGTGGGAGTGTCGCTCGTAAATCTGCACTAAAATGTACCTGTAAAATAAGACAACAGCAGAAAATATAAAACTCATCTTCATCTACTTCCCTGAACCTGATTTCGAAGTCGGTTCCTGCATCTGCCAAAATATTTTTAAATCTTTCGGTATAATTGAAAGTAATATTTGCCAATGGAATACTTGCCGCCTTAATTTCATTTTTCGTTAAACCTGTCGGAAAGAGATCTGCCAATAAAAGTCTGATGAGGTCTTCGTGTTTTTCAAGCAGCGAAAGATCCTGAAATCCATCTCGAAGTTCTTTGAAGTTTTTTGTTTTTTCGATTAACGATTCAGCATAGTTTGCACGATATTCTAAACGGTCGTTGTATCGGATATGCTCTAACACATCCAAATATTTTTTGAACGAAATAAATACCTGAAACGGACTATCTTCTTTGTAAAGCTGCGACAAAATCTGAAAAAATTGTAAAGGTAAAGGTATGAAAAAAGGATTTTAATGGCGAATAAGAAGCAACGAATATTTGAAAATATTATTGTTTAAAAGAAAAACCGTTACTAAATAATAACGGTTTTTCTTTTATCTGTCTTGCGAAAGAATTAGGGCTTATTTCTTAGGCTTCAAAGACAAGTTGTCTACGTAAACAGCTTGATGAATTCCATTTAGCATAACTTTTAAACCTAAACTTGCATCTTTTTTCAAAGAAATGTTGATTGTTTTTTTATCGCCTGTTATTTTTGAAGCTTTCACAATAGAAGCATACGATTTTGTATCGGCTGGATTGTTAACTGACAATATTTCAAGTGTAGTTTCTCCTCCGTTGTCTGAAATGTCAAAAGATAATGTATAGTTTCCTGCTTTGATTTTTGGAGTCACCAAAACCATGTTTTCTTTTGGACTCATCATCGAATAAAAAGTTACTTTTTTATCCTTTGCGTAAAGCATTGCTTTTCCAGGTTGAGCAGTCCAACATTTGTCGATATCTTTCCAAGTATCAAAATTTTCTGTAAGTGTAGAAACTGTTTTACACTGTGCATTTGCTGTTAGAAATCCTCCAAAAGTAATGATTCCGGCAAGTACTATTTTTTTCATAAGTTATTTATAAATTATCGAGTAAAAATAGTTAAAAAAGATGTTGTTGTAAAGTTAAAATTTAATTATTTTGAATGATTATAAATGTTTTTTATCATACATTAAGATTATTAATCTGAAGAAAACGTATCTTGTATAAAACTATAAACCATGCCTAATCAATTGTATCAACATATTGTAACATTAATTCCGGCTTTTGAAAGTGAAGTTGAAAAAGTGCTTCATTATTTTGAAAAACAGAGTTTTCCTAAAAATCATATTGTGATTAAAGAAGGAAGTAATGTAGATTGTTTTTACTTTGTTTTAAAAGGTTGTATGCAGATTTATTTTACGGATAATTTAGGAAACAAGAACACGATTCATTTTGCCATTGAAAATTGGTGGGTGACAGAATACAATGCTTTCTTAGGTAATCCTGGAACTCAATTTAATATTGCAACTTTAGAAGATACCGAGGTTTTAATGATTGAAAAGGAAAAATTCGAACAGTTGTTGCTTGATTTTCCGTTTATGGGAATTTATTTTAATAAGGTTCACATGAGAGCTTATGGTGCTTCATTGTTGAAACAGAAAACTTTTGCTACAGTCAGTAAAAAAGATTTTCATTATTATTTTTGCACCCACTATCCTGATTTGGTAAGACGTTTTCCGGATGATGTTTTTGCTTCTTATATCGGAATTTCCATCGATGAACTGGATATTTTAAATCAAAATTTTCGTTCTTAAACCAGTTTAAGATTTTTCAGACCGAAGTTGATGACCTTTGTTTTAGTAATTAATAAAAATTAAAACAATGAAAATAGTAATTATCGGAGGTACCGGTCTTATCGGTTCTCAACTGACGAATCTTTTGAAAAATCAACATGAAGTTATCGTTGCATCACCCAATACAGGAGTGAATACTTTAACCGGCGAAGGTTTGAATGAAGCTCTTGAAAATGCAGATGTTGTGGTAGATGTCTCCAACTCGCCATCTTTTGCGGACGATGATGTGATGAATTTTTTCAGAACTTCTACAACCAATCTTTTGGAAGCCGAACAAAAAGCAAATGTAAAACACCACATCGCTTTATCGGTTGTAGGAACTCAAAAACTAAGCGAAAGTGGTTATTTCAGAGCAAAACAGGTTCAGGAAAAACTTATCGGAGAATCATCAATTCCTTATTCTATTGTTCATGCGACACAGTTTTTTGAATTTGCTGGCGGTGTTGCAGCTTCAAGTGTAAAAGAAAACGGAATGTTTGTAACTGATGCTTTGGTACAGCCGATTGCAAGCTCAGAAGTTGCAGCATTTTTAGCAAAAATAGTAGACGAAAAACCAAAATTTGGGATTGCTGAAATTGCAGGTCCTGAAAAAATGCCAATGAATAGTTGGGTTGAAAATTATCTGAATGCAATGCAACGTCCGTCAAATATTACTATTGAAAAAAATGCTCCTTACTTCGGTGCCGTTTTGGAAAATGATACTTTAATACCTGAAAAAGCAGTTTTTGAAAGTAAGATTAGATACGAAGACTGGATTTCTAATCCTCAAAATCAAAGATAAACTTTCACTATGAACGGATTCAGAGTTTTTTTGACAAGTTCTATCGGTAGAAAAGTTGTAATGGCAGCGACAGGTTTGTTTCTCATCAGTTTTCTGGTGGTGCATTGCGGAGTTAACGCTTTGATATTTTTCAACGATGGAGGAGAGACTTTTAATATTGGTGCCCATTTTATGGGTACCAATCCGGTTATCCGGACTATTGAGATTTTTCTGATTATTGGTTTTCTGGTTCATATCATTCAGGGATTAATGATTTGGTGGCAGAATAAGAAAGCAAGACCTATTGGTTATGCCATTAGTAAATCTTCACAAAACAGCACTTGGTACAGCCGAAGTATGGCGTTATTGGGAACTTTGTTACTTTTATTTTTAACCATTCATACGTCCAACTTTTGGATTCCCAATCGAACGAATCAGTTTGTTCATGGTGAAGAGCTTCCACTTTATGAAATGATGCTTGAGAAATTTCAGAATCCGCTTCAGGTTCTTTTGTATGTGTTTGGTTGTTTCTTATTGTTTGGGCATTTGCTTCATGGCTTCAAGAGCGCTTTTCAGTCTTTGGGTATGAATCATTCGAAATATAATTCTTTAATATTTTTTTCGGGAGCTGTATTTTCCTATGTCGTGCCATTTATTATGGCGATGATGCCTGTTTGTATTTACTTGGGATGGATTGGAGAATAGGTGGGTTTTCAATATAGAAGTGTTGAAAATAAAATATTAAAATATAAAGAATATTTGTAAACCAAACTTACATAGGCTCTAAGCTCAAGAGAAGCCCCACCAAAAATATATTTTTAAAATAGAACTTAGAACGACTGTACTTCGGCTGAAACAAATAGTCTTTCTATTCAATCTTTTCAGATGAGTTCTCAAATTGAGATTTTTTCTTTCAATTCCATTGGTTTCAAATCTTTTTGTGCTGTGAATTTCTTTTGGAATTAAATATTGATAATTTCTGAGTTTATAGGTATATTCTAAATCATCTATTTCCTGTAAAAAACCTTTATAATTTTTTTCATTCCTCTTTAGGTCGGTAATATTTCCATTAAAGTCATAATTCATGGTTTCGTTATAAAAACCATTCTGCGGGAGGGTAGAATTAGGTTCCTGATATAAATCCGCAGTTAATCTGTTATAAGATCTCACCAACACATTTGGAACATGAGTAATTTTCTACTTTCATATTTTTACTTTTTATTTACAAAAACAAAACGAGTAATCATTTAGATTACTCGTTTTTTGATTGATTTTTATTTAATTACTTTGGTAAACCACATTCATAGAAGAAACCAACACGTTTGAAACATTACCATATTTCCTTTATATGAAAAAAAAAAATTTACTTTTTTTAAATCTATCATGGTATAAAAATATTATTATATTTTATTCTATCAAAAAAGAAGAGCATTATTATACTCTTCTTTTATAATTAAATTTATTTATAAAAATAATACCAATTACCTGCATATTCCCTATCAATAGTTTCTTGAGATTGAAAATCTATAAATATAAGTTCTATAGCCGATCGAGGATAATTATATTTTATTAATAAATTCTTTAACATATTCATTAATAAAGTGTCGTTTTTAAGTTTATTTTTTTCTTTATCACTTTCAATACAAATCCAAAAAACAAGATTTTTAGGATTAATATCATAAGCACCAAAATAATCAACTCTGACTTTTTCTGAAGTAAAACTTGATACTTCTTTTCTCATTTCATCTTTAATATCTAGAATTTTTCTCTTGATATTATTTTTAGAATATAAAAATTTAAAAATACTCATATATTTTTTTTAATAAATTAAGGAAAAACATAATGATAACGAAATCCAATACCATTTGATTGAAGTATTGGGGCTTCAAGCGTTCTCCAAATACTACCATTATTGTATTTTACTGTATTTATAAATACATTAGCGGTCCCCTCTGTTCCCGTAGCATAAGCTTTTGATGTAACTTGCCATAAAGGTTTCATTACTTTCCAAGATAAATCTCTACCTAATATAGTTTCAGTTCCTTTTCCTATTGTTGAAAGTGTTCTTCCTACTCCTGTCATTTCTAAAGTAGTTCCTCCTGTAGTTATTGCATATTCCATCGCAGATGATAATGCTTCTCCTCCTCCAGACCAAAAAACTCTATTTGAGTTTGAGGAAATTATTTTGGAATACAAATTAAGCCCTAATTTTCCAAAATTTACAGCTTTCCAACCTGCCGACAACAATGCTCCACCAGCAAACTGAATTGGCAGTTCTAAAAACAATCCTCTTTCTAAAGCTCCAATAGACTTTCCAATCTTAGTTTCGTTGATGGCTGTTTGCCAAGCGCTCATT
>NZ_JAOVZW010000016.1 GCF_026460885.1 Chryseobacterium formosum | reverse complement strand
TTTCTCGGAACTTTTTTATCTAAATAAGTTTAAACAGGTTTAATATTAAAAACTGTTTTTCTTTAATCTTTTTTTATAGAATAATTCATATTCTATTCATTTTAGTTTTTGTAATTTTCTGCTTATAAAACTGAGTATAAACAATAGATTCCGAAAGGATGTCTATCTGAAATAAAAATTTATGTTAAGAACGAATCAATCTTTTTTAAATTATTTAGAAATCCTTTATAGTAACCAGGAACATAAGGAAAACATTATTTTAGAATCTTTTGAAAAAGACGAAAAATTATTGACCCAAAATCAAGTTTCCGACAAAATAATGCTCATCAAAAGTGGAATTACCAAATGCTTTTTTACAGAAGAAAATAATGAGGAGTACATCGTTGAGTTTTTAGGAAAAGGCGAAATTCTTGGGGAAATTGAGATGATGAAGAATGTGCCGTGTATCTGCAGCATTGAAGCGATTACCGAGGTTACCGTATTTACCATAACGATTCCGTACTTCCAGTCGTTGATTAAAAGTGATCTTAATTTAAACAATTTATTGCTTGATGTTTTTGCCGAGCGTATTGTGAACACCTCAAACAGGTCGTCTTATCAGCAACTTCATGCTACAGAACATACATTGTCTCAACTTTTAGATTTAAAAGCCAAAGAAATGAAAATTTCAAAAGAAGACATGGCTTCCTATTTGGGAACAACTGTAAAAAGTCTTACCAAAGCCATAAAAGATTACGAAAAGAAAAAGACGGTTTAATAAAACTCCCAATTAAATCTTCCAGTATCTTTGTGGAAATTCTGTTACAAAATGGATGAGCTGAAGTTCAGAGATGCAAAATTAGAAGACTTAAAAAGGATTGTTGAAATCTACAACTCAACCATAGAATCAAGAATGGTTACAGCAGATACAGAACCTATTTCTGTGGAAAGCCGCCATCAGTGGTTTTATGAGCATACTCCTGAAAGAAGGCCACTTTGGTTAATTGAGGATTCTGAAAATAATATGGTGGGATGGGTAAGTTTTTCTTCATTTTATGGAAGACCAGCTTACAACGGAACCGTGGAAATCAGTATTTATATGGATGAAAATTTCCGTGGAAAAGGTTATGGTAAAAAGACTTTACAATACTGTATCGACAATGCCGGAAAATTTGGAGTGAAAACTTTGTTGGGTTTTATATTTTTACATAATGAACCAAGCATAAAACTCTTCCAACATTTTGGATTTGAAGACTGGGGAATTTTGCCAAATGTCGCAGTTTTGGATGGGGTAGAACGGAGTTTGAAAATATTGGGGAAAAGAATTTATAAATAATAAAACTTCGTCCCGCCTTTTAAAACGAGGCGAAGTTTTATTTATTTATCCTTTCAGTGTTTTGATAATATCCTGCAATTGCTCAATCATCTTATCTTTATCTTTCAGCCTTTCTTCATAAAGAGATTCTATCTTCTCTGTTTTGTCTTTATTTTCCTGATATAGATTCTGAATATCTTGATAACCTACAGAAGCATCATAAAAGTTCTGTTGATTATAAATATTGTTGGGATTTGCATCTAATAGCTCATAAACTGGTGCTTCTAAGATTTCAGCAATTTGATACAATCTGTCTACCGTCAGTTTGGTTTCGTTCTTTTCTATTTTACTGTAGGCTGCCTGGCTGATGTGCAACTCTTCTGCCATATTCTCGTGCGAAAAGCCTTTCTTCTTACGGTATTCTTTTATTTTTTCGATAATAACTTCCATGGTGTCCATAACTAAATGTTGTAATTATAATAACAAAAGTAATATTTTTTTCGAAAAAGTTGTTTAAAGATTCATGAAAATATTTTAATATTGTAACGTTAAAAAACTATTAAAACAACAAATATGAAAAAAACTCAGTTTTCTGATGCTTTTGGCATTATCATTTTTAGTTCTCAACTGCAGAACTGAAGAATATCTTAGCGAAGAAGCTAATCATTACAATCAGTCCCCACTTATTTCTCAAAAAATTCCCTTCAGCGAAGCGAAACACAAAGCTAAACTTCTTCCCGAAATTGAACAGGTTGAGAATAAATTTAAATCATTTGTGGGAAATAATGTACAAGGCAAACTTGTAGATTACGGAAATGGTGTGTCTGTAGATACGGATGAAGTGATCTATATAGAAAACGGAGCTAATTATCATACATACACTTTCAACATACACAGGGAAAATGCTCCTGCGAATGCACCATTAGAAAATCTTGTTCTTTCTCTACTGCCGGACGGGAGCTATCAGGAGTTTTTGGTGACGTATAGTATAGTCTGACAGCACAAGAGAAAGAGAGTGTAAGAAACGGAGAACCTGTAAACACTAAAGGGAAAACTGCCATTACGGAATTGGCAAAAGGCAGCTTTAATGCCAATGGTCAATTGCTTCAGGCAAAAACAACTTGCAGCTGGAATGATGTAACAATAGTCTACAGCTGTAGTGAGACCGATAAAAATGGAAATCCTTATCATGATGCCAGTAACATGTCTGATTGGCACAACTGTACCGCAGAAACCAAACCTTCTGTATTTACTGCAGGATTTTGGGATTGCACACCGGAAAAGCTAGACAATCATATAAGTCCCGGAAGCAATCCGGGAGGAGGAGGTTCTGTTGGAGGAGTTGAAGATCCAGAAACTTCGCCGCATGATTGCACCACAGTAGCCACAGATCCTAGCCAAGTAGGTATAACAGACCCGAATGGCTGTAATACGGTTTTCCCTACTCAACCTTATATTGTAAAATCATTCACAATGATTGTAAGAGAACTTCCTGCTGATGTTAAAATACTTCTCAATTCTAATGTAGAATTTTATAATGGCTTACAAACCTATTACAATGCCAACCAAAATCTTCAGGGAGAAAATTTTGTAAAATGGGCAGCGCAAAACGTTACGTGGACACAGTTTCAAAAATGGTTTATTAATGGATATAATGATGCTTACAGAACTAAGCTCTCCTTACTATCTTCCGAAGAAATACAAGAATTCGTAAATATAAATACAGAAATAGACGCTTCCCTTTACGATGAAGAATTTGTAAAAGAAACCAATGAGGCTTTGGTTGCTTTTACTGCTTACGGAGATATTGAAACTATGACTGATGTGCAGATGGAAACTGTACTAAACCAATGCTGTCCTTCAGTTATAATAGTTCCGCAAGCAATGACACTAGAAAAATCTAGAATGATGCTGCTAATTATAAATTTAATAGAAAATTTTATCCAGAATGGAGTAAAACAAAATGTTTTTGGGAGGCTTCTAGAGAAACGATTCAGTTATTATTAGACTTAGGTGGTTTAGTTCCTGTGATTGGAGAAGTGTGTGACTTGACGAATGGTGTTATTTACACAATTCAAGGTGATGGTTTAAATGCAGGTTTAAGTTATGCTTCTGCTATTCCTGTTGCTGGTTGGTTTGCTGCTGGAACGAAGTATGGAGTAAAAGTGGTGAACGCATCTGATATTGCTTCTAAGCAAGTTTTAAAATGGATTATTGGCAATGATGGATTTGTTAAGTTTGGATATTCAAGTCAATTGAGAAAAGTATTAAAATTAACGGATGCCACCAAACAAGCTCATCATATTATACCTTGGGCTTATAACATTCAGACTCATCCAATAGTTCAAAAAGCTGCTAAATCAATGAATGCATTTCATTTGAACGAGGCTTTAAATGGAATTGCGGTTGCATCATGGAGAAATCAACCTAATCATAATCTATATAATAACAGAATTTTTAATAAATTAGAACAATTTAAACAAGCATATCCAAATGCAACTCCGGATCAATGCTATAATAAGTTAATAGAAATTATTAATCAAGCTAAACAAGCAATAATTAATAATCCTAATTCACATCTAAACGATCTAGTTTTTTAATGATGAAATATTTTAAAATAAATTTTAGTTTGAGCCCAAAAATTAGAGGTAACAATAATTATATTAAAAATTATAAACTTAAAATTCCTCCAACAGGAAAACTTTATTGGGAAATTCCTGAATTTATAGGAAATATTTATAATGAAAAAATTGATTTTGAGCCTTATCTATTAGATATAGAGCTTTTTGCCAATTCAAAAATTAATGATTTGATAATGGACGGAGGTCCAATTTCATCACAAAGAATCATTAGTGGAAAATTAAAATCAATTTTAGAAAAATATAGAAAAACTGGAATACAGTTTTTTAATATTAATATTTTAAGGAAGAGCGAAATATTTAATGACTATTGGTTGCTAAATATGTATGAGTTTAATCAAGAATTTATGGATCTAAAAAATAGTAAAATTATTTATCAGAAAAAAAATGATGATTTTAATGTTACATATTCCACTACAGATATCGAAATTCAAACTAAAGATTTAAATGAATTTAATCATTATATAGAAAGGGCTAAAGAAAAATTAGAAATTATTACTATTGAAAAGATTGCTTTAAATGAAAGTATAATTGTAGAAGATTTCTTTATGCTAAAGTATGTTTCAGAAGGAATAAGTTATTACGTGTCTGAAAAATTAAAACAAGAAATAGAAGATGCAGGTTGTACAGGAATAGAATTTCAGCCGTCAGAGTTGAGTTACAATGAATGGGTGGCTCAAGACGGAGAAAGAGAAAAAATATATGGAAAAATATAAAGATGAGAAATCAAATAATAACACTAATATTTTTACTTCTTGGATTGAGCATTCATGCTCAATCCAAGAAATCTTTCACCCCTACAAAAGGTGAAATTATCTTTAAAGAAATATCTAAAATTACAGACAGAAAGGTTTTTGATGAAACTTTAAAAGTCTCAAAAAAGAATTTTAAAGAATCTCTTATCAATTCGTTATTAAAAGAACCCGAAAACAAAGGCAGAGAAAAAGAAATAGAACAGATGGCTATGATGTCTTCTGAAATGCTTGAGTCTACTGGTTACAAACAGGATTCTTCACAAATTTATCATCACCAATATACTAATTCTAAGATAAGGAATATTCTATCTCGTGATCAGAATATGAATTTCGTAAGAAGAGATGAAATTATTGGGAATCAGTATGAATATTCAGGAAATATAATCTTAAATGTAGTAGTTGATAAGAAGAATAAAAAAAAGATTCATGGCTATGATTGCTATAAAGTAACTTATGAATACAAAGAAAATGAAAAGACAGAAGATGAGAATTTTATGAAATATGCAGGAAACATGATTTACAAGAGAGAAATGTGGGTTACAGATAAAATAAAATCTCTGTATCATCCTATAATCTATGAAAAAGAAATCTTAAAGAAATTTTATCCTCTCGCAATTCTTGAAACCCAAAGCGATGTAAAGGGTTTTGAAAGAAAATTTGTATTACAGAAAATTACGCTTGAATAATTAAAAGTGAAAGGATATTTTATTAAATTATACAGCACAATCAATGAACAAAACTATTTTAATATTGTTTCTTTTTATATTTAAGTTGGGATATTCTTGCGTATGCTCATATTCACCTGAGATCTTTAATACCTACAGTAAAGCAGACTTAGTTGCTGATATAACTATTACGAATGTACGACCTTCTGATAATAAGAACCTAAGTGCAAAATATTATATGGTAGATGTGAAGTACAATACTGTTTATAAAGGCAAAAAGATTGAAAGTTTTTATGTTTATGGAAGTAAATTGATTGGCAAAAAATATTATGGGTCCATGACAAGTTGCTCATTAGGTTTAAATAAAGGAGATCGTTTAATTATTTTTCATAATCTTGATAAAATTCAATCACTGCATTATTGTTCTCCTAGAATAGTTGAAAAATACAAAATGAAATTTTTAGAATCTAAAAAGATTCTAGAAGATTTATCCAATTTATCAATACAAACCAACTTCAAAAATTTTATTATTGATACGAAATTTGATTCTAAGACCGGAAAAAATGAACTTAATCAGTTTGATGGCATAAAAGCAAAAAATTCTTTTGCTCTTTTAGAAATTACGCTTAATACCGATGGGACTTTTAAAAATGTGGATTATATTAAAAAATTAGATTCCAATTATGATGAGAAAATTTTACAGTACTTCCAAACTTCTAAATTACTTTATCCAGAAAAATTTAAGTTTTCGGATGGAGAAAAGTTTGTTTTACCTATTCATTATATAAAGGACGAAAAAAATAAAACGTATATTTCTCTTTATTTTTATTAAGAATTATAAATCTAAAAACTGCAGAAAGTTCTGCGGTTTTTTTAATTGATTTAAAGTATTTCCAAAATCCCTTAGAGGATTATATCAAAAGCTCCCGACGATTTGTGCAAATCGTCGGGAGCTTTTTTATAAATGCAGGCGGGGACTTAAGTAACTCCTCGTTTGCATTTTCAAAATCCTCACCAGTAATTTAAAAATGCTCAGTAAGCAATTTAAAATTACTGGCGAGGATTTTATTTTTCCTTACTTAGCTTTTTCAAACTTCGT
>NZ_JAOVZW010000015.1 GCF_026460885.1 Chryseobacterium formosum | reverse complement strand
AATCCTCACCAGTAATTTAAAAATGCTCAGTAAGCAATTTAAAATTACTGGCGAGGATTTTATTTTTCCTTACTTAGCTTTTTCAAACTTCGTAATAGCAAGCATTTCCTTGAGGTCTATCCCCGCACGAAAAGTTATTTTAGGAGCTTTAATCATCGAAGAATTAAACTTGTCAGCACTTTCTGCACCTTCACTGCTTAGCCGAATGCTGAAAGAACCAAAATCACCAAATCTTACAATTCTTCCCTCTGAAAGATGTTTTGCAAGAGCTTTGCTCAAATCGTTTAAAACGGCTAAAACATCAGTGTCGCTCACCGTCGTAGAGGCACCGGCAATTTCCTTGCTAAGACTTCTGAAAGTAACTTCACCTGTGGCTTTTGAAGTTGCATAGAATTTTTTAGGAGCAGATTGATCTGCAGGATTTCCTTTTTCGCTTAATGTATACTGTACTGGCATATCATTGTGTTTTTAATTGTTAATAATATCAAATATACTATTTATAACGATATTTTAAAATAATATTTTAAATATTTTTACTTTTTATTATGAAAGTCGTTGAATTTATTGTATTAATAATGCTTTTCAATAATATCTTACAGGTCAATGACTATCAATTCTATAAATTACTCCTTCTTTTCCATCAAAATCAAAACTTAGATTAAATTGAAGTCCGATTTTCTCTAAAACTTTTATCGAAGCTAAATTTTCTTTCATAGCTCTTCCGACGATCGTTTTTAAATTTAATTCTTCAAAACCGTAATCGATACAGGCTTTTGCGCTTTCAGTAGCAAATCCCTGATTCCAAAAATGTTCAAAAAACCTGAAGCCAATATCTGTTTCATCTAATTTCTCATCATACTTTAATCCGCACCAACCTAGAAATTGATTTGTTGATTTATAGATAACTGCCCATCTTCCATAGCCGTTTCTTTGATAGTCAGAATAGTTTTCAAGAAACTCTTTGGCTTCATCAATATCTTTAAACGCAGAATTTCCTGTGTATTTTATAACGCTTGGATTCAAATTTAGTTCATAAAGACTTTCTGCATCGCTGATTTCAAATTCTCTAAGTAAAAGACGTTTGGTTTCTAATATTGTTTTCATCAAGTATTGGTTTTGAATTTTAAAGATAGTAAATAAAAAAAGCGATCCAAAGACCGCTTTCATTTTATATTTTGTTTGCTTTAATTCGTCTTGCTGACATATTGAGAAAACGTTTTACCAACATACATGCTGATATCGTTAATCCCAATCCAAGCGCAATCCACATTCCGAATGCTCCCATTTTCAACGTTACACAAAGAAAATAACCTAAAGGAATGGTAATCAGCCAATACGCAATAAATGTAATAATTGAAGGAATTTTTACGTCCTGCAAACCTCGCAACATTCCCAAAGCCGTTACCTGAATTCCATCCGAAAGCTGAAATAAAGCAGCAATAATCATTAGTTTTGATGCTAACATAATTACTTCAATTTCGTTAGCTTTTGTAAAGAATGTAGGCAGAATATCTCTTGCTAAAACGAAAATGATTCCACAAATACACATGAAAAGAAAAGCAATTTTAAGGTTGTTGATTCCTATTTTTCTTAATTCAATGAAATTTTGTTCTCCTAATTTTCTTCCAATCATCACCGTTGAAGCTACACTGAAACCTATACATAAATTAAAGGTAAATGAAGCTACGCTTAAGGCAATTTGATGAGATGCGATTTGATGGGCTGCAAATTGTTGTGACATTAAATCCTCTCCAAAGGTTATACCACAAATAAATGCTGCTCCGGCAAAAGCGGTAACCTCAAAAAACATTTGTAAGGCCGTAGGAAAACCTAATCGAACCATTTTTTCAAACATTTTCTTTGAGAAAACCTGCATTTTTAATGAAAATTCTTTGATGTATTGTTTGGTTTTTGGTTCCTTCATCAATACAAAATAAAGGAAGACTACCATGGAAATTCTTGCAATTAAACTTGCTAAAGCAGAACCTTTTACTCCCATTTCAGGAAAAATCCAAAGTCCTTCGATTAAAACGTAATTCAAAACAATATTAATCACGTTTGCAATAATAGTCGCTTTTGTAACTCCAATTGTGTAAGAAAGTCCTTCAGAAACTTCTCTCAAAGTCTGAAATGCCATAAACGGAATTATGCTTATTGCCATAATCCAAAGAAAATCTACAGTATCAGGAATAATTTTCGCTGGTTGCCCAGAATGATAGAGTAGTGGTAATCCTGCGAACAATAGCAACATTAAGATGATTCCGACAGTCATATTAATTACAAATCCATGACTGAAAACTGAGTTGATGGTTTTATGATCATTCTGAGAATGCGCTTCCGAAACCAATGGCGGAATAGCAAATGAAAATCCCAATGCCAAAACAAACATTGAGAAGAATACTGCATTTCCTAAGGAAACTGATGCCAAAGCATCTGCGCCCAACAATTGTCCTACAATAATATTATCGAAAAGGTTTACAGAAGCCTGCCCAACCTGTGTAAGCATTACCGGAAGAGCCAATGTTAACGCTTCTTTCGTGTAATTTTTATTTAAAAAGCTCATAATAATTCAAAAAAAAATCTGCAGCATAAATACTGCAAATTTTTAAAATATATTTTAATTTAGAATTAAATTATTTTCTCACAAAACTTGCAACGTCTTCTTCAGAAACTGAGTTTCCTCCAAGAATAATAAGTCTTTCCACAACATTTCTCAGCTCTCTGATATTTCCAGTCCACGAAAGTGCTTTTAAGGCATCAATCGCTTTATCATCGAATTTTTTAACGGCATTACCTTGTTCATCAGCAATTATTCCCGAAAAATGACTCACCAAAAGACTGATATCTTCTTTTCTTTCATCCAATGGCGGAACGTAGATTTCAATTACAGAAAGTCTGTGGTATAAATCTTCTCTGAATCTTCCAGCTTCAATTTCTACCTGCATATTTTTATTGGTTGCAGCTAAAACTCTTACATCAACTTTGATTTCTTTATCGCTTCCCACAGGAGAAACTTTGCTTTCCTGCAATGCTCTCAACACTTTTGCCTGAGCAATAAGACTCATATCACCAATTTCGTCTAAGAAAATTGTTCCTCCGTTTGCCTGCTCAAATTTTCCTTGTTTGTCCTTAATTGCTCCTGTAAACGAACCTTTTACGTGTCCGAATAGTTCAGATTCAATCAATTCAGAAGGAATTGCAGCACAGTTTACTTCAACCATTGGTCCTCTCGATCTTTCACTTAAGTTGTGAATGGAATGAGCCACCAATTCCTTACCTGCACCATTAGGTCCAGTAATCAAAACTCTGGCATCAGAAGCTGCTACTTTTTCGATCATATCCTGAATTTTCTTCAAAGCAGCAGATTCACCAATCATTTGGTATTTCTTGTTGACTTTCTTTTTCAGGGTTTTATTTTCAGTCTGAAGATTTTTGTTTTCTTTCTTTAAAGTTTCCTTTACCAAAGCATTTTTCACACTTGTAATCAATCTGTTGATGTCAATTGGCTTGGAAATAAAATCGTATGCACCGTCCTTCAAGCAAGAAACTGCAGAATCGATGTCGGCGTGTCCGGAAATCATAATGAATGTAGATTCCGGTTTTAGAGCTAAACTTTGCTTTAAAAGCTCAGTTCCTGAAAGTTTTGGCATTTTGATATCTGAGATAATCAATGCGAAATCTTCTTTCTCTACTTGTTTATAGCCTTCTAAGCCGTCGTCGGCAATGACAAATTCATAGTCAGTTAATTCATCCGAAAGAATACTGTGAAGTACTCCGGAGATTGCTTTTTCGTCTTCTACAATAAGGATTTTTTGCATAGTCGCAAATTTAGGTATTTTTTGCTTGAGTATTAGCAAAAATCATTCCCAAAAGTCTATATTGAGTAATCTCTTCTCCCGAAAATTGCAGAACCTACACGAATTGAATTAGCTCCGCTCTCAATTGCAATCAGAAAGTCATCACTCATTCCCATCGATAGGGTTTCTAATTTTTGAGTCTGATTTAATTCATCGAAAAGACTTTTTAAAACTGAAAACTCTTTTCTGATTTGAGTTTCATCTTCTGTAAATGTTGCCATTCCCATTAAACCAGTGATTTCAACATTGGTAAATTCTCCGTTAGCGAATTTTTGAAATAAATCTTTAGCTTCAACAATCTCCAAGCCGAATTTGCTTTCTTCTTCAGCAATTTTTACCTGAAGTAAAACCTTAATCTTACGGTTATGTTTTGCCGCTTCTTTATTGATTTCGTTTAAAAGTTTCTCAGAATCTACACTTTGAATAGTGTCAATAAATTCCGCAATATATTTTACTTTATTGGTTTGAAGATGCCCGATCAAATGCCACTGAATATCTTTTGGTAACAAAGGATATTTTTCGGTCAGTTCCTGTACTTTATTTTCACCAAAAACTCTTTGTCCGAGATTATAAACCTCCTGAATTGCAGAAACAGAATGTGTTTTTGAAACCGCAACCAATTCAACATTTTCCGAAAGCTGACTTTTTATATTATTATAATTTTCTTGAATACTCATAAATGCAAATTTCTGAATTTTAAAATGAAAAAAGAATAATTTAAATATGAAATCCCACAGATTGCACAGATTTTCACGGATGATTGAAAATAATATCTGTTGTAAAAATGCCACGAATACACGAATCAATTATCCTTAATGACTTTTTAATTATAAAATTAGTGTATTCGTGGCAAAATAATCTGTGTATCTGTGGAAACTTAAAAATTAATTCAGAATATCATTGATTTTCGGATAAGCCGATATTTTCCTGAAAACAAAACGATTAGATTTCTGTAGTTTTTCTATAAATAAATCCAATTCATTAATAGAATCCGCATCGGTAAGATATTGATCATGTGTAAGAAAAACCAAATGTCTCGATGTTTTTTCAAGATCATTAAAGAAAATGCTGTCAACTTTTTTCAGCATTTCCTGATGATTTCCTTTAAGCTGCATTTTATTGTTTGGCTTCCATTCAAGATCCCAACCGATTACTTTGTAACCTTCTGTTTTCAATCTGTCAGCTGATAAAGAAGAACTTTTAATATCGGTCACATTGATATTATTTAATCTCCAAATATTTCTTCCAGGTGTTCTTGCGATTTTTCCGGGAAGTTTTAAGCTGTCTTTTGCAATATCAAAATCTTTTAAAACAGCTTCAGGATTTTTATAAAAATCTGAATATTTATTGTGAGCATGAGCATAACTATGATTGGCAATTTCAAGCAATCCATCAGTTCTCATTTTTTCGAAATCTTCTTTTTGTCTTTTGCTATCTGAAGCGTGTTTTCCGATAAGAAAAGCAGTTGCAGTGACATTTCTTTTGTGTAAAATTTTCAAAAGATTTTCGGTTCCACGATTGGGACCATCATCAAAAGTTAAGTAGATAACTCTTTTATCTGTTGGTACATTTTCATCATCTATTCTGGGGACTTTTGCGGTGGGAGGCAGATTCGAAAGAATTTTTTCAGTTTCTTTTACTTCGATTTTTTGGTTGCATCCTGTAAATAGGGTTGATGTCACAGTTACCACTGTAATCATCCTTAGAAAAGTCTTGCATACAGACTTTTCCGCAAAAGTTTTTTTCATAAAGATTGATGGAAATTAAGTTGTTAAAAATTGTTAAATTTTACAAAATTTAGTTAACAAATATAATACCATTTTTCTAATAATTTCACGTTTTAATGAAATTTTAATTAAAATTATTTTAAAGATATTTTTTCAGTTGAATTGCATTTTTTACAGCAGCGGTTCCCCAAGTATTATTGAAGAAAATAAAACCCTTTCTTCCTGATTTTAAGATGTTTTGAGCTAAATCATTGAGTTCATTTTCAGAATATTCCGATTTATAAAGCACAGGTTTTCCATGAAGACGATAATAAAATAATTCTGGGTGATTAATAATAAAATCATCCGGAAGATTTCCAGGAAAACTTACACTGGAGAAAATAATATTTTTTGTTTTTAAAGCTGAATAAGTTTCATCATTCCACCAAGAATTATGTCGAAATTCAATCACATTTAAATACCCAAAATCTAAATTTTTTAAGATTAAATCTAAATTTTCATTTGTATTTTTAAATGAGGGCGGAAATTGATATAAAAATCCGGAAAGTTTTTCTTTTAAGTTATTTTGAATGTGCTCACAAAACTCCTGAATCTCTTCTTTACAATCTCTCAAACGTTTTTCATGTGAAATTGTTTTTGGAATTTTTATAAAAAATTTGAAATCATTTGGAGTTTCATCAAACCATTTCAACAAAGTTTTTGCAGTCGGTTTTCTATAGAAAGTAGAGTTGATTTCAACAGCATTAAATTCTTTAGAATACAGAGTCAGAAAGTCTTTACTTTTGGCATCTTCGGGATATAATGAGCCTTTCCAATCATTATTGTAGAAACCTGAACAGCCGATGTAAATATTTTCTTTTTCCATATTTTATTTGTCTCTCGCAGATTTTTTATAAAGATTATTAAGATCTGCTAAATCAGCTTAATCTGCGAGATGTTTAATTATTTGATATCCAAATCAACAGAATTTAATCTCAGTGAATTTAAAATTACAGATAATGAACTACAACTCATCGCTGCTGCCGCAATCATCGGAGACAATAAAATTCCAAAAAACGGATACAACAATCCTGCCGCAATCGGAATTCCCAAAACATTATAAATGAATGCAAAAAATAAATTTTCTTTGATATTTTTCAACAGTTTTTCGCTTAAAATTTTTGCCTTTGCAATTCCTAAAATATCGCCTTTCAATAAAGTAATCTCTGCTGTTTCAATCGCGACATCAGTTCCTGTTCCCATTGCAATTCCAATGTTTGCCTGTGCAAGAGCAGGAGAGTCGTTTATTCCGTCACCGGTCATTGCTACAATCTTTCCTTGTTGCTGAAGTTTTTTTACTTCATTCAATTTATCTTCCGGAAGACAATTGGCTTTAAAATGTTTGATTCCCAATTCATCAGCGACTGCTTTTGCGGTATTTTCGTTGTCTCCGGTCATCATGATAACATCAATTCCATCATTTAACAAATACTGAACGGCTTTTTTCGAACTTTCTTTGATTTTATCAGTAAAACTAATAAATCCTAAAACCTCATTTTCTTGAGTGATGTATGAAATAGTGTGAGCTTTAGACTGTATTTCTGTAGCTTTTAGTTTTAAATCTTCAGGAATCTGAATTTTATGGGTAACTAAAAGATTTTCATTTCCTAAATGAACCGTTTTTCCATTGATAATTCCTTTTACGCCTTTTCCGGAAATATTTTCAAATTTTTCAACTTTCTCAGCATGAATATTTTCGTCTTTTGATTTTTTAATGACAGCATTTGATAAAGGATGTTCTGAATTTTGATTTAAAGAATAGGCTAATTTTAAAATTAAATTTTGGTCAGAATTGTTTGTAATTTCTATATGTTCTAACGATGGTTTTCCTTCAGTTAAAGTTCCTGTTTTATCGGTGATTAGAACGTTTACTTTATTCATTAATTCAAGAGCTTCGGCATTTTTGATAAGGATTCCGTTTTTGGCTCCTTTACCAATTCCGACCATCAAAGACATTGGCGTTGCCAAACCTAAAGCACACGGACAAGCCACAATGAGAACCGCAACAGCATTAACGAAAGCAAACAATGTTTTCTGATTTTCAGGACCAAAAATCTGCCATAAAATAAATGTAAGAACTGCAATAAATATTACAGCCGGAACAAAAACTTTTGCCACTTTATCAGTCAGTTTCTGAATCGGAGCACGGCTTCTGCTTGCATCATTCACCATTTTTATAATCTTGGAAAGTAGAGTTTCATCACCCACTTTTTCAGCTTTCATTATGAAAACCTGATTTCCGTTGATAGTTCCTGAAGTTACTTGATCGTCAATATTTTTCTCAACAGGAATGGGCTCTCCAGTAATCATACTTTCGTCAACGACGGAACTTCCTTCAATAATTTTTCCATCAACAGGAATTTTTTCGCCAGGTTTTACTTTTAGTAAATCTCCAATTTTCACTTCAGAAAGCGGAACTTTTTTCTCTTCATTATTAAAAATTAAATTGGCTTCATCTGGAGAAAGATTCATGAGTTCTTTAATGGCATTTCCTGTTTTTTTATGAGCTAAAGCTTCCATTAACTGTCCAAGAATTACCAAAGTCATAATAACGCAAACTGCTTCAAAATAAAGTGGAATTTCATGATTGTGTCCTCGAATTTCATGAGGAAGCAAATCGGGAAAAGCTAATGCAACAATACTGAAAATAAATGCTGCTGCAACGCCCAAAGCGATTAAACTGAACATGTTTAAATTCCATGTTTTAAAAGAAATAAAACCTCTTTTCATTAAAAACCATCCGGAATAGAATAAAACGGGTAACGTGAGAATTAATTCAAAAATCCCCTGAATTTGATGGGAAAAAGGAAAATCAATGAACATTCCACCCATTGAAAGGATAAAAACGGGAATTGTAAATGCTAAAGAAATGATGAATTTTCTCTTTAAAATTATATAAGTATCATCTGTTTCTTCTTCACCTTTTTCAGGATATTTTACCAGATCCATTCCGCAAACGGGGCAACCAACATTACTGTCATAAGTTTTGTCTCCTTCACAAAACATCGGGCAATAATATTTTCCAGCCATGTCGTCGGTAACTTTTGGCGCTTCATGTTGAGGATTGTGATGATGGGAATGAGATGAAGAATTTTTAACCAAATCTTCCGTAATTTCTTCTAAATGCATGTGGCAAACCGGACAATCGGTTTTTTCATCATATATTTTATCATCTTCGCAAAACATCGGACAGTAATATTTTCCGATATTGTCTTTGAAGTTTTCGGGAAGATTGGAAGAGGAATAAGTGGGTTTATAATTCGGATCTTTTGCCAGTTTTTCTTCAATCGGAACTAAGAACATATTACAAGTCGGACATCTTTTTCCCTGCTGGAAATAGACTTTATCGCCTTCACATTCCATCGGGCAATAATAAACGGATGATGGAGAAACTCGATCTTGTGGTTTTACAAAAGAACTATAAGGATTTTTTGAATCTTCAAGTTTATAATTTCCAATCTCAGAAAGCAATTGATTGAGTTCCATTAAATTGATTTCTTTATCTGAATGTATTTCAACGGTGCTTTTTTCAAGATTGACATCAGCTGAAATTCCGTCTAAACTGTTGAGTTTTTCTGAAATCTTTTTTTGACAACCTGAACAGGTCATTCCTAAAACTTTATATTGTTGGTGCATGATTCTAAATTTATAGTACAAATTTCCGAAAAGGATTTTGTAAGCTGTTATAAATTTAGGGATAATGTTTACAATATTTTGGAGAGTTTTGAGTGAAAGAGTGGGAGAGTTTGAGCGTTCTAGAGTCTTTAAAATTGAAATCTTGATACAATTAATTTTGCACTAAAACACTAAAACACTAAAACACTAAAACACTAAAACACTAAAACACTAAAACGATCAAACCTTATCAAGTGGCTTTCTATTGTGAACTTTAAGTTTTTTAAATTCGGTAGGAGTGAAGCCAGTAGTCGTTTTGAATTGTGAAGATAAATGTTGAACACTTTTATAACCTAATTTTCCGGCAATTTCCGTCAGATTAAATTCGTTGTAAAGCAATAATTCTTTTACCTTTTCAATTTTTTGAAGAATGAAAAACTGTTCAACTGTAATATTTTCGTTTTGTGAAAATGTTTTAGAAAGAGAACTGTAATCTTTGTTTAACTCAGGACTTAAGAATTTTGACAACAAAAAATTCTCATCAATATCCAATTTTCCGATTTTAATGATGATTAAATTTTTAATTTTATCGACGAGTTGTTGCGAAATATCTTTAATTCTTTCAAAACCCGTTTCTAATAAACGATTTTCTATCGATTCTATATGTTTTTCAGAAATCTCAGAGTCGGTTTCTACATCACCTAAACTGATGTTGGAGATTTTTATATTAAATTCATCAAAAATATTGGCAACTGCAGAAATACACCTACCACAGACCATATTTTTTATGAAAATTTTCATAATTCTTCTTTAGGTTTAATTCTGTCTTTCACAAATTCAACCTGAGTTTTACCGTGTGGAGCAGGATTTCCGTCTTCGTCAAGGTTGACCATAACGATTCTGTCAACAGTAATAATGGTCTGATGCGTCATTTTATTTCTAACCTGACAAGCAAGTGTAAGAGAAGTTGAACCGAATTTTGTTACCTCAATTCCGATTTCAATAATATCACCTTGTTTTGCTGAACTTACAAAGTTGATTTCTGAAATAAACTTGGTGACGATTTTTTTGTTTTCGAGCTGAATAACAGCATATAAGGCAGCTTCTTCATCAATCCATTGCAGCAATCTTCCTCCGAAAAGTGATTGGTTAGGATTCAAATCTTCGGGCTTTACCCATTTTCTAGTATGATAATTCATGTTTTTGAATGTTTTCAGCACAAATTTAGGTTTAAAAAAGAGTTTTTCAAAAAAATATTTAATGAAAAAATCGTCTGTTTTAGGAGTATTATGAATAGTTTAGAATAGATTTGAATTAAATGTTTAAAATGTTTTGATTTATTGTTTTTAATTGTATCTTGCACCTGTTTATATTTGGAATCAATATTATGTTCATTTATTATGTTGCTTTTCTTTTATATACCAAGACTTATATTAATTTTTAATTTTTTTTAAAATGAACATTTTTGTTTCAAACATCAATTACGCAACTAAAGAGTATGAGTTGCACGACTTATTTGCAGAATTTGGCGATGTATCATCTGCTAAAATCGTAACAGACAGAGAAACTGGTCGTTCTAGAGGTTTCGGTTTCATCGAAATGGGTGACGAAGAAGGAGCTCAAGCTATTGAGGCTCTTAACCAAAAAGAACTTAACGGTAAAATTCTTAACGTGTCTGAGGCTAAGCCAAGAGAAGAAAAACCAAGAAGAAGCTTTGATAATAACAGAAGCGGAGGTGGAAGTTATGGTAACAACCGTGGAGGAGGTAACTCTGGAGGTGGTTACGGAAACAACAACAACCGTGGAGGTAACGGAGGCGGCGGAAGTCGTTGGTAAAAAATTGAAGCGGCTTTTAAGCCGCTTTTTTTATGTCTCTATTTTTGAAATTGATGAGTTGAATTTTTTAGGCTGTTTTTCCAAAAACTAAAACCCAACAACCATTAACTAATTAATCTTCACTCTTTTTCTTCTTCTTTTTCTTATCCTTTCCTTTTTTATCTTTTTTAGGATTCAGAATTTCCTCAGCGTATTCAAGTTTAGGTTCTTTTGTCTTCACAGGTTTCATTTCAATTTTTAAATCAAAATAAGACTGTAAATCTTTTTGTGAAATTAGATTTTCATTAAATAAGAATTCCAAGATTTCTTTTCCTGAATTATTGAAAAATTGATGTGAAAGTTCTTTCAGTAAAAACTTTTTATAATCGTCAAAAGGAACAATTACGGAATATTTGAAAATTCTTCCTTCTTTTTTTGTTGACAGATATCCTTTTTCAACCAATATTTTTAAGTACGTAGATACGGTATTTTGGTGTGGTTTCGGTTCAGGATGTTGTTCCATCACTTCTTTTAAATAGAAGCTTTCTAGTTTCCAAAACAGCTTCATTAGATTTTCTTCGGCAGAGGTAAGATGATTTATTTTCATATTTGAATTTAAATTTAATAAAAAAGAGAGTAGCGCTATTATAGAATTATTTACTTGATCGTAGTTTCTACAGGTATTACCTCAGTAGGTAAATCATTGCGCTGATACTTATTGTTGCAATAAAGATAAATAAAAGAAACCAAAATAGCGATTCCTGCACCCATAAATACTTCTTTTACGGTGTGTCTTTTTAAAATTATCCTCGTAATTCCTACCAAAGCCGCAATTGCAAGCCATACAAAACCAATTTTCACATCAAATGCAAAAAATAATGCTGCCACAAAAACATTGAAAGCAGTATGCATTGAGCTTTTTATATATAGATTACTGAACTGTAAAGCGAATAAAAGAATTAGGATGAACAGCATTACAAAATCGATGAATCCATTTTTTATATAATTGAAAGCTAAATAAGAGATAATACACACAGCAATAAAAATATATAGCGTTTTTCTTTGAACTCTATTGGAAACATCCATATTGGTATATCGACCTGTCTTTACATTCCAAACAATCCAGATAATTACCGGAAGAATGGTAATAAGCAAAATTGGTAAAAAGTGTGTGAAAGCTTCTTTAAAGGTGTAATTCTGAATACTGAAATACACAAAATAGATAACCAATGAAACTAAAGGATTAAAAAAATCTGAGATAATTCTTGAGATAATATGTATAAATGAAGTCTTTTTTTCTTCCATAAAGTAGTTTGAAATGTAAATATAACATTATAAGTAAAAAAACTATTGCTGTGCATATAATAAAAACGAAGTTTTTTTTATATTTTTGCTCAACTATTTCATAATAAATAAGCAAGAAGCTCGCACATGAAAGAATTTTCTAAAGAGGTATACCTTAAGTGGTATGAAGATATGACAATGTGGAGAAGGTTTGAAGACAAATGCCGTTCTCTTTATCTAAAACAAAAAATCAGAGGTTTTTTACATTTGTACAACGGTCAGGAGGCTATTCCGGCTGGTTTTACGCATGCAATGGATTTAACTAAAGACAGTATGATTACTGCATACAGATGTCACATCCATCCAATGGCGATGGGAGTAGATCCTAAAAGAATCATGGCAGAACTTTGTGGTAAAGCTACTGGTACTTCCGGAGGTATGGGTGGATCTATGCACATTTTCAGCAAAGAACACCGTTTCTACGGAGGTCATGGTATTGTTGGAGGACAAATTCCTTTGGGAGCTGGTATTGCTTTTGCAGATCAATATTTCGACAGAAAAGCAGTAAATATCTGTTTCTTTGGAGATGGTGCTGCAAGACAAGGTTCGCTTCACGAAACTTTCAACATGGCAATGAACTGGAAACTTCCTGTAGTATTTGTTGTTGAAAACAATCAGTATGCGATGGGAACTTCTGTAAAAAGAACTGCAAACCACGAAGACATCTATAAATTAGGTTTAGGATACGAAATGCCTTGTCTTGCTGTAGATGCAATGGATCCTGAAAAAGTGGCTGAAGCTGCTTACGAAGCTATTGAAAGAGCAAGAAGAGGAGATGGACCAACTTTTATCGAAGCTAGAACTTATCGTTTTAGAGGTCACTCAATGTCTGACGCTGAACCTTACAGATCTAAAGATGAAGTTGCTATTGCAAAAAAAGATGATCCAATTGAATTAATCAAAGCAAGAATCTTAGAAAACAACTGGGAAACTGAAGAAGAATTGGAAGCTACAGATAACAAATCAAGAGATTTTGTAGAAGAATGCATCGAGTTCATGGAAAATTCTCCATATCCTGATGCAGAGAAAGTTTACGAGTATGTTTATGCTCAGGAAAACTATCCGTTCTTAGATAAATTAGAAAACTAAAAAATAATAATTAATAATTAATTTGATATTTGAATTTGAGTTTCCCTAATCTCAAATCTCGAATCTCGAATCTCAAATCAATATATATTATGGCAGAAGTTATTACAATGCCACGTCTTTCCGATACAATGACGGAAGGAAAAGTGGCTAAATGGCATAAAAAAGTAGGAGACAAGGTAAAAGAAGGAGATATTTTAGCCGAAATCGAAACTGATAAAGCAGTACAGGATTTTGAATCTGAAGTTGAAGGAACACTTTTATATGTTGGCGTTGAAGAAGGTTCAGCTGCTGCAGTAGATTTAGTTTTGGCTATTATCGGAAATGAAGGAGAAGATATTTCAGGATTAACAGGTGGAGCTGCTGCTCCCAGTGCTGCCTCTGAAGATAAAAAAGAAGATCCAAAAGCAGAATCAAATACTACTTCAACTAAAGAAACTTCTACAGAAGTTCCGGCTGGTGTAGAAGTGATTACCATGCCTCGTCTTTCTGATACAATGACTGAAGGTAAAGTTGCTAAATGGCACAAAAACGTTGGAGATACAGTAAAAGAAGGTGATCTTCTAGCTGAAATCGAAACCGATAAAGCTGTACAAGATTTTGAATCAGAATTCAATGGAATTCTTTTGAAGCAAGGTGTTGAAGAAGGTGGAGCTGCTCCAGTTGATACAGTTTTGGCAATTATCGGACCTGAAGGAACTGATGTTTCTGCGGTTGGTGCTCCAAAAGCTGCTGCAAAATCATCAGATAAACCTGCTGAACAAAAATCTGAAATTAAAGCAGAAGAGAAATCGGTTGCACAAACTACAAATACTTCGTCATCAGACAGAGTAGCTATTTCTCCTTTAGCTAAAAAAATGGCTCAAGAAAAAGGTGTTGATATCAATTCTGTGCAAGGTTCAGGAGAAAATGGAAGAATCGTTAAAAAAGATATTGAAAATTATCAACCGACTGCTAAATCAGCTTCTTCAGCTCCGACTGCAAGTCCTGCTGCGCAAGTTGCATTGAGTTTTGTTCAGGGTGAAGATACAGAGACTCCAAACTCTCAGGTTAGAAATATTATTGCAAAACGTCTTTCTGAAAGTAAATTCTCTGCTCCTCACTATTATCTCATGGTTGAAATCAACATGGATAAGGCAATTGAAGCTAGAAAAGAAATCAACTCGTTACCGGATACTAAAATTTCATTCAATGATATGGTAATTAAGGCAACAGCAATTGCTTTAAGAAAACATCCGCAAGTGAATTCTAGTTGGGCAGGAGATAAAGTGATTCACAGAGGAAATATCAACGTTGGTGTTGCTGTTGCAATTCCTGATGGATTGGTAGTTCCGGTTCTTAAGAATACAGATCAAATGAATTACACTCAAATTTCAGCTGCTGTAAAAGATATGGCTGGAAGAGCAAAATCTAAAGGTCTTAAAGCAAACGAAATGGAAGGTTCTACATTCTCTATCTCAAACTTAGGAATGTTCGGAATTGAGACTTTCACAAGTATCATTAACCAGCCAAATGCAGCAATTCTTTCTGTAGGAGCAATTATTGAGAAACCAATCGTTAAGAATGGACAAATCGTAGTTGGAAATATCATGAAGCTTTCATTAGCTTGTGATCACAGAGTTGTAGATGGAGCGACAGGAGCTCAGTTCTTGCAGACTTTGAAAACATATTTAGAAAGTCCTTTAACTTTGTTACTGTAATTTTCTTTTTATATCATATAAAAACCTCTCATCTCGAGAGGTTTTTTTGTTTTTCATATTCACTATATAAAAAAACACCTGTTAAAATTATGACAGATGTTTTTTTTAATTTATTTAGTTTTCCAATGACTTCCATCTCTAGGAGGATCTTTCGGCCCATTGTCATCAATGCCAACACTTAATTTAATAGAATCTGATTTTAAAATAAAATTCTTAGGGGGATTTACTTTAACAGAATCCGTTGTTTTCCAATGTGAACCATCTCTTGGCGGATCTGTTGCCAAAGAATCATTTACAGGTCTTTGAGATTCAGTTTGATTAGATTGTGCAGACGATTGAATATCATCTTCTAAAAGGTTGTCATCTGATTGCCTACATGCAGTGATACATACTCCAATAGCAATTAAGCTGATTGCGATTAATTTTGTTTTCATTTTATTCTAGGATTAATGATTGAACTTGTTCTTAATTTAGATGCTCGAAATTACTCAAAAATAGATATACGTTACAAGTACATTAGGGTTTGATTTATAAATTTTTACTTCTAACTTAAAAACTTATATCAAATCTCCTATGATAATCTGCTATGTTAATTAATTAAACTCATTACACTAAAATTGCTTATAATAAATAGTTTTTACGTATTTTTGAATAAAATTTCTTGGGAAATATCTGATGAATAAAAGATTTTTTATAATTTTTTACAGCCTGTTTACTGCAATATTATATTCGCAGGATTTTTACTCGAACCTTCGAGAAAAATATTGGACTTATGAAGAAAATGATCCTAAAGCTCTTGTATATGTAAATCAATATATTAAAAAAGCAAAATCAGAAAATAACTATCCTGAGCTTTTCCAAGCTTATAAAGATGCGATTACATACTCTGAAAATAAAAAATTAAATTATGCAGACAGTGCAATTGCAGCTGCTAAAAATTCAAAAAATAATGATTTAATTGGTGATGCTTTTTTAACAAAAGGAGTTATTTATTATTTTAATCAAAGAAAATTTCAGTTAGCTTTAGAAGAATATTTAAAGGCTTATGAATATTTAAAAGATTCTAAAAATGAATATTTAAAATATAGAAATATTTATCATATTGGTGTTGTAAAAAGTTATTTAGGTTATTATGACGAAGCATTGGAAATATTTGAGCAGTGTATTAGCTTTTTTGAAACTAAAATTAATGGCGATATAAAAGAGAATTTGGTTTTTAATAATACTAAAGGCTATTTAAACTCTATGCACCAAGCAATTATTTGCTATCAAATGTTAGATAAGAGCAAAGATGCAGAGATTTTGCTTAAAAAAGCGGCAGAGAAAATTCCAAAAATTAAAGAATTTAATCTAGAAAATAGTTATTTTAAGAAAAGTCTAGGAGTTTCTGAATTTAAAAATAAAAATTATACGGCAGCAATCACTCATTTTGATCAGGCTCTTCCAGAGCTTATAAAAGTAAATGATTTTACTTGGGCTTCATATATATATTTCTATAAAGGAAAGAGTTATGAGCTTTTAGGTGATCAAAAACTTGAAGTTGAAAATTACAGAAGAGTTGACTCAATTTTTAATAAAAATAAATTTATTCTTCCAGAACTTAGAAGCAACTACGAAGAATTAATTGAGTATTACAAAAAAGATAATAATCATAAAGAAGAATTATATTACACTAATCAGCTTCTTAAAGTAGATAGCGTAATTGCTTCAGATTTTAAACATCTTTCAACCCGTATTTATAAGGAATACGATACAAAGATGCTTCTTGAGACAAAAGAGAATTTAGAAAAGACAAATTCATATAGTAAATTATTGATATTTATTTGTCTTGCAATTATTACAGCTTTAGGATTTGTAGTTTATTACAGAGTACGAAAGCAAAAAAATATCCAAAAAACTTATGAAGACTTACTTGTAAAACTTGAAGAAGGAAGTCAAATTGTACCTGTCACAATTCCGGTTAAAACTGAAGTTGTAGAACCGACAGATTCTAATGATAAAAGCATTAAGTTCGATAATAGTATTGTAGAGAAGCTTCTGAACGATATTCAGGTTTTTGAAGCAAATCAAGGATATTTGGAACAAGGTTTAACACTTAAAAAACTTTCAGAACAATTCAAAACAAATACTTCATACCTTTCCCAGGTTATTAATGAATATAAGGGAAGCAATTTTAATACATATATTAATGTTTTAAGAATCAATTTTGCAACGCAGAAAATTTATCAGGATAAAGAATGGAGAAAATATTCTATCGAACATATTGCTTCTGCTGCAGGTTTTAGCAATAGACAAAGTTTTTCAAATATTTTCCTTGAGCAAAATGGAATAAGACCTGCCGATTTTATTAAGAAAAGAATTAAAGAATTAGAAGATCAGAATAATAATTCTTAATTACAGAAAAATAATATAAAGACCCATAAAACGAAAAACGAACCTCAATTGAGGTTCGTTTTTTCTATTAATATAATGTAAATGATGGTGTCTTTTTTAATTGTAGAGAACAGGGTTCTTCTCCCTAGATTGTCCGAACCCTGATGTTCTACATGAAAACTGAATGATGAAAAGTTATTATATATGAATGATTAAGTGTCTCGTTTTATCTGTAACAAATATATAATCATAAAATTTCATTAACAACTTATTGTGGGTAGCATTTATAAATATTGACATAATAATTATAAATTCAAATTAAGAATATTAATATTAGTTGATTGTTTATCAGGGTTTTATATTTGTTATTTTGGGAAATTATTTTACTTAGTTATTTTACTTTTAATAAAATTAAAAAGAGTTTTTTTATTCGATTTTGTTTCAAAATGTAAAATGAAACTGAAATTTGATAATGGAATAAATAAAGATTATTAGAAATTATAATCAATTTTTTTAAATAAATTTTAGACTAACAAAAAAAGCGAGGTAAATATTTACTTCGCTTTATAATTTTAATTTTTAGAATAAATTTAATCCAAAGGTTTTCGTCCGGATATAATATTATATAGAACTACAATAATTGCAATTACTAATAAAACATGAATTAAATAACTGGTACTGATTCCTGGAATGATATTTAAAATTCCCAATAACCAAACAACAATGCAGATCACTGCAACTAGCCATAATACACTTTTCATAATAATATTTTTTAGGTTTATGTATTGTTATTAGCATATTGTGTGCCTTTTTTACCAAACTTTTAAATAATTTTAAGTCAACTAGATTTTCTAGTTAAAAATTTTAAAAATCTTATAATAGAAAAATCCCCAGTTTACAATAAAACTATGGGGATTTTAGATATTAATATTTATAATGAATGTGGTGTAATGAGTTTAATTTCATCTCATCATTTGCTTATTAAAGAAATTGCAAAGATTATGCCTTTTTGATCACTAAGTATTTATATAATAATAAATTATTGAATCTTATCGTAATAATAATGCTATACATTAATTTAGACTTAACCGTTAAGAAAGATTCTTATGAGAATCGCCGAAGAAAAAAGGTTTAAGTATATCTTCAAAATTATAAAGTCCTTTTGAGTAATTTTTTAAATGTTTTGCGACAAAAAGCGCACCGCTTCCAAATGCTTCCCGAGAAATTGATTCATGAACTAAACGCACTGTTTGATAAGGAAATCCAAAGATTACCTCATGTTTTCCTACAATTCCTCCAGCTCTTACAGAATTAATGTTGGATTCTTCAATATCTAAAGTTTCAGCAATTTTTATTGCAGTTCCAGAAACGCCAGATTTAGCTTTGAAATGTTCTTCAACGACTTCAATATCAACATCTGGTGCAATATTTTTAAGAAGACTTGCTGCAAATAGTAAATAATTAACTCCTAAAGTTATATTTGGCGACCAAAATACGGTATTTGTTTTTGCCAACTCATTTAGAAGCTGTTTTTCCTCAGTTCCGTAGTGTGAAATTGCAGAAATTATTTGTATTTTCTTTTCGGATGCAATTTTCCCGTATTTATAAATGCTTTCTGTAGAGGAAAAATCGATTATAATATCTACAGGATAATCTGTGAAAAATTCACTAAGATTTAAATTTTGCTGTGAAAAAATTTCTGCTTTATCGTTAGAATCCGAGTCAAGAAAATCTTTAGCAGAAGCATTTTCCATATTTTTACTGCTTCTTAAAACCCATTCAAGACTGAAATCTGGGTTTTGTAATATTACATTTGCTACTGCTTTACCTGCTTTTCCAAATCCTATTAAACCTATTTTCATAATTAAAATTTTGTAGTGTTAGTAATTTCTTTCTGTAAGATAGGAATTTTAATTTTTTGATTATGTTAAATAGCTATAAACAGATTTACAAAACGTAACGAGAAAAGTTTTAAAATTGAGATTTGAATTAGATGTATCTAGAATAGTAATGAAAGATAAATTCAACGTAAAATATCAAAGAAATGCAGTGTTTAAAGCACTTTAGTCTTATTACAAAAATTAAACCCTCCCTAAAAGGGAGGGTTTAATAAAAACACAAATGATGAAAAAAAAATTTTCATTTCAAATATAGGCAAATTTTTTAGATTAGGCTAAATTATTTAACAAAAAAGTAAATATTTGTTTTTAATACAATTAAAATAATGTTCATTCAAAATATAAAAAATCATGATTATGGCTATAATTTTAAGAGTTTGAATCTCTCAGTTTGATTTTAAATAGCTTGAATTTTAAATACTTGTGATTCAAATACTTGTGATTCAAATCATAGATTTGTGATTAAAGCCTTGTTAAATTTGAATTTGGCAAGATTTATGCTGTACTTTTTCAATTCGTGCTTAGATTTTTAAGTGAAAGTTATTTATTACATAATATTTTGATTTTCAATCATTTATCGTAAATATTATTGTAAGCATACAGATTTTGTACTGGTAAATTTCATTTTATTGTGATGTATATTAAATTTGTATTAAATTTTTACCGGAAAACATTTAAACATAGAATTGATTTAATTTAAAATAACTCAAATGATCAATGAAAAATAATTAATTCTAAAGATTGAAAATTACTTAGAAAGCTATAAAGTATTCAATCGATTCGATTCAAAAAAATCAATAATATTCAGTTTAAATAAAGGTTAAAATTAATGAAACCTAAAAAAGTTCCGGGAATTCCTTCACAGGTGAAAGGGGGTTTTCATGATACAGAAAGTATACAAAAAATTCAAGACAGTCAAGAAATTGATTTAAAATTTAATATTCTTAAAGAAAAGTTTTTCGACATAAATAAATGGGGAAATTATTGCAAAGAAACTCCGACAGAATTTACGCTTTGCGATTCTTCAGGAGAAACTGTTCAAAGATTACCTCAAATAGGGGATTATATCAAAATTCTGCTTACAAAAATTAATAATCCTAAACCAGAAGATTATCAATGGGTACAGATTGATATGATTGATAAGAGTAATCCTGATCGTTTGATGATTCAATGCAGACCTTCAAAATTGCCGGGAAATAATTTTGCCGGAAAAACGGTTCATTTTTATGCTGCAGGATCTTCTTCTACATTTGTTATTTCTAAAGGTAAAGATTATATCAAGATGGCAATTTATGGCAGAAATGAAAGTCCAAATAAAAATACAGGATTTTTAAACAGTATTAAAAATACTTTTATTGCTTTAGGCGGGATGGCTGGTTCTTCCAAAATTCAATGGCAATGTCTCGCAGACGGAATGATCGGTGCAAAATAAATACCACATTTAATTACATTGATTGATAAAAGCATACATTTGCTTCTTCACATCAAAGAAAACAACATAATTCTTTTATGTTGTTTTTTGTTTAATAATAAATCAAATTATATGAATGTCGAAGTTTTAGGTTTAGTTGCAGGAGGTTTAACTTCTATTGCCTCAATGCCACAATTAATTAAGGTCATTAAAACCAAAAATGTAGAAGATATTTCCTGGTTGATGCTTGTTATTTTAATTGTTGGGCTTTCGCTTTGGGTTTGGTACGGTATTCAACAAGATGAATTACCTATTATTTTGTCTAATGCTTTTGCGGTTTTAGTTAATCTTAGCTTATTTATATGTTATTTAATTTTCAGAGAAAAGTAATTTATGATTAAGGTCATAAAATAAGATTTTTTAACTTCATAGTTTTGAGTTATAGATAAGTATCAATCCAGATTTATATCTATGTTTTTAACTCAAGTTTTTTAGGCTGTTAATTTATTGACAGTCTTTTTTATTTTTAGATTAAAATTTTAATGATACCACAGATTTAATTGTTGGCAAAAGTTTTGTTTGTACAATCTCAAAATATTATTTATGAAAAATTCAGTAAAAATAGCTTTAGGAATTGTTACAGGTGGAGTTTTAATTTTTTTGAATCAAAAAAGAAAGCAAAGAAAAAATAAAGGAGAAATTTTTACTGCACCAGACGGAAACCAATACAAAGAAAATCAAATGTACAGAACTGCAGAAGGTGAAGTTTTTAGAAATGGTAAGAAAATGCGTGTTCAAGTTCCGATAGATTCTTCTCGCAATCAAAGTAAAGTTGATTCAAATTTCAACAATCAACATTTGAATGAAAACTTAAATTCTTCGAAAAATAATGTTTTGTATCATCAAAAAGGAGACAGACATCAATAAAGTTTAGCAATCATTGGCGTTGTAATTGGCTTTTTCCAGTTCATCTTCCATTTTTTCAATTTCAAATTTGGTTTGTTTTATCTTTTTTAAATTGACTTTAAGTTGTTTTTTTCCATCCGGAGAAATCCATAAACCTTGAAAATTGTCAGAATTACGTTTCAGTAACATCAATCCAGTATTATAATGCTCAACAAAAGTATATTGTTGAGCTTTTTCAGAAAAAGTAGTGTCGAGAAGAATCCAATTTCCGCTTTTATTATCGGTGTATTTGTAGATTCCTGAAGCAATAACATTCGGACAACCAGTTTCTTCAATTTTTAAATAGAAAGAAATATTTATTTTTCCATTAATTGTTCCAACGTATTTTTCCTGAGCTAAAATCTTTTGTGCACTGATAATTAATGAAGAAAATACTAAAATTAAGGTTGTAATAATTTTCATTTTATTCTTTTTTAAATGTGATTTTATTTTTTCCCTGTTCGAAAAACATTTCTGATTTTTCAGGATTAAAAGTTAATCTAAGTCCGGCTTGATCAAAAGTAAATAAATTATTCTCAAAAGATTCTGTCGCGAATTTACCTTGACCTTCTCCTTGCGCAAACAAAACATTACCTTCTTTAGTAATAGTGATCTTTATTGGAAAATTTTCTGATGAATATATACCCAAAAATTTATCTAAATCTGCTGAAGAATAAGTGAATTTTTTAATTTTTGTAACAATAATTTTTTCATTATTAAGAATTTTTCTTACAATCGGTAAAGAAAAATTACTTTTAGAAGTCTCTATATTTTGTAATATAATAATTGTTTGATCTTTGGATAAATTTCTTTCGATATACGTAAGATAACCTGCCCAACTTCCAGAATGAGCGGCAACTTTATCATTATTTTGTGATTTTGCAACTTGCCATCCAAAACCATAATCTGTCAATTTTCCGTTATTAAATTTTGCTCCCTGAAATATTATTGCTTTATCTTTTTCGTTAACCAATTTATCAGTGTACAAACTTCTGTCCCATTTCAAAAGATCTTCAGTAGTAGAATTTACCATTCCGTCACCAACAATTCCGTCGAGATAATAAGACAAATAAGATTTTCCTAAAGCATCGGGCGAAACGATAAATCCAAAATCATTTTCAATAAATCCTTTAGCATAATTTTCTACAACTTTTGGCTGAAATCTACTTCTGTAAACAAATGTATTTTTCATACCTAAAGGTTTGAAAATATTGGATTCTAAATAATCTCCGAAACTTTGTACTGAAGCTTTTTCTATAATATAACCTAAAAGTGCGTAACCTGTATTGCTGTATTCGTATTTTTCATTAGGCTGGAAATTTACTTTAGGTTTATATTTTGCAAATTCTGAAATAATATCATTATTTGTTGCAATTTTTTTCTTGTCCCAATTCTTAGAAAATAAATTGATATAATCGGGAAGTCCACCTGTGTGATTCAGTAGGTTTCTTACTGTAATGTTTTTATAAAATGAAAGTTCAGGAATATATTTTGAAATGGGATCATCATATTTTAATTTCCCCTGCTTTTCAAGTAAAACAATTCCCATTGCTGTAAATTGTTTGGAAACCGAAGCTAGTTCGAAAATTGTTGTATTATTCAAAAGTCTTTTTGTTTCATAATCGGCAACTCCGTAGCTTTTCTGAAAAACGATTTTCCCTTTTTCAGCTATCAAAACATTACCATTGAATGTTTTATTTTCATAATTTTTCGTAAAAAGGCTGTCTAGTTTTGCTGCTTTATTTTTGTCTTGAGCATTTAAAGAGACTGTAATTGAAAATATTATGGGGATAAGAAATTTATTCATTATTTAAGTTGAATTTTAGAATAGTTATTATCACTAAAATGTGATTTGTAAAGATAATTATTTTCTAAGTTATTATTAGATAATTTGTCGTTTGTTTGAAGGATTTGTTGCAAGTACTAATAAAAAAAGCTAAATTTTACCTTGGCTTATTTTTTGAATCTCTCAACTAAATTTTAATCATGTTTTTATCTGCTTTTTTAAGTTTCAGCTGGAAAGAATTATTTCTGGGAACAGAAGATTGGGGTTTCCTTTTAGAAATCATTCTTAGAACAGTCATCATGTTTCTCACCATTATTATAAGTCTTCGTGTTTTAGGAAAAAGGGGAGTGAAGCAACTTTCTATTTTTGAATTGGTTGTGATTATCGGTTTAGGTTCTGCAGCCGGAGATCCGATGTTTTATAAAGAAGTTGGAATTGTTTCTTCGATGATTGTTTTTTTAGTAATTATTATTCTTTATTCATCCATTACTGCTTTAATCGGAAGATTTAAAAAACTTGAAAATCTGTTTGAAGGAAAAGCAATTTACTTAATTGAAAATGGAGTTTTTGCTATTGATAATTTTAAAAAAGAAAATTTGGGAAGTGATGAATTTTTTGCTGAATTAAGAGTAAAAAGCGTTTCGCATTTGGGTCAGATTGAATTTGCGATTGAAGAAGTTTCCGGAGAAATAAGTGTATTTTTCTTTGAAGACGAAATGGTGAAATTTGGACTTCCTATTATGCTAAATTCTTTAGATCATACGATTCAAAATATTCAAATTTCAGGTCATTATTCTTGTACTTTTTGTGGATTTACAGAAGAAAAAGAAGTTGGTTCTGCTGGAAATTGTAAAAACTGTGGTAAAAAGAATTGGGTTGAAGCAAGTAATAAGAAAAGAATTAGCTAAAACAAAAAAAATCCCCGACTTTCGTCAGGGAAATTTAAAATAGATATATATAATTTGATTTGCCTTTTAAATAGCTGCTTTATGAAAAGAAGACTTAAAAAAAGCAGTCGTTTCTTTACCAAAAAGCGATGAAAAAATATTCTGAAATTCGTGAATATATTTACATCTAATCGTGTTTCCGTAGATTTTAAGACCTTCTACAAGTTTTTTGGATCTTAAATCAATGTCATATTTAATAAATGACTCAGGTCTTTCGTAACGAATTTGGTGATCTGAAGCATAAGTTCTCTTGAAACCAAATTTTTCTAACCAGTCTTCGGTAATTTTAATCGGATTAATTTTCTCTGCTGATAATGACACACTGTGCAAATCATTCTCAATCTTCACAAAATAATCGTTATTATTTTGGTAAATTTCGGTAATTGTAAAAATCTCGTTTTGGTATTCAACCAAGTTTTTAATTTTTAGATCAGTAACTTTCATATTATTTTGTAGTGTATTTGTTATTATGGTATGTAAGTTACTACTGGCAAATACTATGCCTTGCATTGTTGGTGTGGTACCTAAAGTTAAATCGAAATATTAAATTTTTGTAAATAAATTTTAATTTAGACAAAAATTAATCTTTCACTGCTTTTTTATAGGTTTCTAAAGCTCTGTTTCTTGCAAAAGTATGTTCAACAATTTGTGAAATTTTAGAATAATTTTCGGGTAACCATTTTTTTATATATTTTTCATCTTTATCAAATTTTTTGGTTTGCTCACTTGGATTGAAAATTCTGAAGTATGGCGCCGCATCGCAGCCACAACCTGCTGCCCATTGCCAGTTTCCGTTGTTGGAAGATAGTTCGTAATCTAATAATTTTTCGGCAAAATATGCTTCGCCCCATCGCCAATCGATCAACAGATGTTTTGTAAGAAAACTGGCAACAACCATTCTTACACGGTTGTGCATAAATCCTGTTTCGTTAAGTTGTCGCATTCCCGCATCTACGATAGGATAACCGGTTTTTCCTTCACACCAGAGCTTAAATTCAACTTCATTGTTTCGCCATTTGATTTTTTCATATTTTTCTTTGAAACAACTGTTGACAACTTTAGGGAAATGATAAAGAATCTGCATGAAAAATTCTCTCCAAATTAATTCATTCAGCCAGGTTTCATTGTGTTCAGAAGCGTATTTTACACATTTTCTTATCGAAATTGTACCGAATCGTAAAGCAATTCCCAATCTTGTTGTGTGATCTAAAGACGGAAAATCTCTGTATTGATTATAAGATTCTATAATTTTTTTATCTAAAATTGGCTCTTCGAAAATAAGGTCTGTTTTTTCAAAACCCATTTCTTTTAAACTGTGAATGTTTTTAGCTTTAAATGAATGAAAATTTTCAAAGTTTGCTTGACTTGAATGAATTTCTGTTTGATGAAATTTTTCTTTCCATTTTTTTGAAAACGGAGTGTACACAGTGTAAGGTAAACCGTCATTTTTTGTAATTTCATCTTTTTCAAAAATTACCTGATCTTTAAAATCTTTAAATTCAATATTATTTTTATTCAGGAAATCGGCAATTTCTTTGTCTCGTTTTATTGCTTGCGGTTCGTAATCACGGTTGCAGAAAACAGTTTCAACATCAAATTCTTTGATGATTTCTGTAAAAACTTCAAGTGGTTTTCCAAGATATGTTTTGATTCCTGATTGATGATTTTTTAATTCTTCATTCATTCCGCCTAAAACCTGATGAATATAATCAACTCGTCGATCAGATTTATTTTCAAGCTGGTTTAAAATTTCAGTATCAAATATAAAAATCGGGAGAACTTTTTGATCTGATTGTAAGGCAGAATTCAAACCTGTATTATCCTGAAGTCTCAAATCTCTTCGAAACCAGAATATATTAATCTTGCTCATTTTTTTTAAATTTATAAAAGAAGAAAAGATTCCAAAGAATCATTTCGTAGCCGTAAACTGTATCTTCAACTGGGATTGTTAAAATTCTGAAACCGATAAAATCTTTAGGATTATAATTAACGATTGGAGAGTCAAGTCCGGTTCCGGTAAGAATTCCGTTGACTGCTAAAAATCCTGGCATCAATACTAAATAAATGAAAGAAGCTTTACCAATCCACTTTACTTTTAACGCAAAATAAAGAACAGTTAAGCTAATTGCTGTTGTCAAAAAGGTAACGAAGGAATATATTTTATCTTTAAAAATTAGGGCTAAAATAAAACATGAAATAATTGAAATAATCAAGAAACCCTTTTCAATAGAAGGTTTCCAATCAAGCTTGAAAAATTTATCCAAACAAAAATATGTGAAAACGCACGAAAAAGGAATGCAGATAAAAAACAGTAATTCTTCGATGGGAAGACCGAAAAGTCTTTTTCCAATTAAATATTTATCATTGAACCACCAAACTCCATTTGCTGTAAACCAAATATCCCAAGCAATAAAAAAAGTGGCAACAATAGTTGATGAAAGCAAAAATGCTCCGAAGTGTCTGTGAAATTTAATTTTCGGATGAAAAGAAAATATAAAACAGATGATGATCGTGAAAAAATTAATCGCCAAATACGTGTATTGCCACATTTATGCTTTATTTTTATTGAAAAACATTTTAAAATATTTCACAGGAACCCAAAGAAAGCCGAAACATTCCCCGTATTCTTTTCCTGTATGTTTATGATGCTGTTTATGACCTCTTCGAATTGCCAATAAATAAGGGTTTTTTGTATTCTTCAAAATCTTGAAACGTTGATGAATAAAGATGTCGTGAACGAAAAAATATGCCATTCCGTATAAGGTAATTCCTATCGCGATATAAAAATAAGCGTTAAAATTATTAATTGTTCCGTAGTACATTAAAGCAATCGTTGGAATTGCAAAAATGGCAAAAAAGTAATCGTTTTTCTCCATTTTTCCTTCGTTGCTGTGGTCATGATGATCACGATGAAGTGTCCACAGAAAACCGTGCATCACGTATTTGTGAATGAGCCAAGTCATCCCTTCCATCACAAAAAATGTCACTAAAACAATTAAAAAATTCATGTTACTTTTTATTAAATTTTTTTTCTAAGAAATCAAAACGAAAGTCAAAAATATTTTCCAACTTTTTCTTTACCATTATTTTGTGTGCAAATTCACCTAAAAACCCAAAAGGAAGTTCGTAATTTACCTTATCAACCATCAAAACTCCATCTTCATTGGGTATAAAAAAGTGATGATGATGCCACATTTTAAAAGGCCCTTTATTTTGAAAATCTGTAAACATTTTATTTGATTCTACTTCAACGATGATAGTTTGCCATTTTAATTTTATGCCAAAAAGTGGAGAAACGTAATAATCTATTACCATCCCTTCATAAATTTCGTCTTCGCTAAGTTGCGTTCTGACTACAAAATTCATGTCTTTAGGGGTAATTTCTGAAAGATTATTGGCTGATGAAAAGAACTTCCATGCTGTTTCTAAATCACAGTTCAGTTGTTGCTGACGTTCAAGTTGATGAATCATAATTTATTTATGTTAATATTTAGGTTTTTGAAAATTTACAGGAATGACATTTTATATTGTACATAACTGCTCATCATGAGAGAAAATTTCTTTCCATTTGAAATTCTGATTCTCTGATTAATTATTTTGTTGGCTGAAGTTCTTTTTATCTTTCTGAAAAGAGAAATATAATATCGATAGGCTAGATAAACCCCAAATCTAGAGGAATTTGGTAAATTTTTTATGCCTTCTAAAGCTTCTTTAAATTCATCATAAATTTCCTGTTCAATCTGAGCTTTTACAATATTATCAAAATACGAAATATCAACATTTGGGAAATAAGTTCGTCCTAAAATTTGATAATCATCTTTCATATCACGCAAAAAATTGACTTTCTGAAAAGCCGAACCCAACTTCATTGCAGTAGGTTTTAATTTTTCATACATTTCTTTATTTCCATCGACGAAGATATGAAGACACATCAAACCTACCACTTCGGCAGAGCCGAGAATGTATTCTTTATAAAGGTCTGAATTATAGTCGATTTTCTGCAAATCCATTTCCATGCTGTTGAGAAATTGATTGATTAATTGTACATCAATCTTGTAATGATGAATGGTCTCTTGAAAAGCCTGTAAAATTGGATTCAACGAAATTTTCTCTTCCAAAGCCTGATTCGTTTGTTCACGAAATCTCGTTAAAAGAGTAGTGCGGTCAAAATCATGAAAGCTGTCGACAATTTCATCTGCCAATCTTACATAGCCATAAATTGCGTAAATAGAATTTCTAATCTTTGGAGAAAGCGCCAAAATCCCCAAAGAAAAACTTGTGCTGTACTGTTTTGTGGTCTGTTTACTGATCTTATAAGAAAGTTCGTCAAAAAGTTTTTTCATATAATTGGGTTATTTGATGGCTTCGGTTGCAGCTATTTTTCCTGAAATAATCGATGGTGGAACTCCCGGCCCAGGAACGGTAAGTTGCCCCGTGTAAAATAAATTTTTCACTTTTTTATTTCTCAATGAAGGTTTTAAAACTGCAGTCTGATTCAGTGTATTTGCCAAACCATAAGCATTTCCTTCATACGCATTATAATCTTTTTTGAAATCACTAATGCAATAGCTTTTTTTATAGTCGATTTTTGATAAAAGATTTGATGATTTGGTATGTTTCTCAAGTCTTTGTATCATTTCAAGAAAATATTTTTCCCGTGTTTCTTCATTGTCTTTAATTCCTGTTGCGATGGGCATTAGAAGAAATACATTTTCGCAATTTTCAGGAGCTACATTTTTATCTGTTTTTGACGGACAACAAGCATAAAATAAAGGTTTTGTAGGCCATTTTTTATCTTCATAAATTTCTGAAGTATGCAATTCTAAATCATTTTCAAAAAACAAAGTATGATGTTTTAGGTTTGGAATTTTTTCTTTAAATCCTAAATAATAAATCAGACATGAAGGTGCAAAAGTTTTCTTTTTCCAATAGTCTTCGCTGTAATTTTTATATTCTTTTTTAATTAAATTTTCTTCGGTATGATGATAATCGGATGACGCAATTACTGTGTCAAATTCAATTTCTGTTCCATTAACAACGATTGATTTTACTTTTCCATTTTCAATTTCAATTTTGTCAACATTTGAATTTAAATGAAATTTTACGCCCTGTTCTTCAGCGATTTCAGACATTGCTTCAATCACTTTGTAAAAACCTCCCATTGGATACCAAGTTCTTAATTTGTAACCGCCATAATTCATCAAACTGTATAAAGCGGGAATATCTTTAGGAGCAGCTCCGAGAAAAATTACCGGAAATTCCATTAACATAATCAACTTCGGATTTGTGAAATATTTTCTTACAAAACGATGGAAATTAGATAATAAATCGAGTTTTAATGCGCTTTTTGCAATTTTAGGAGATACAAATTCAAACCAAGAATGACAAGGTTTTGTAACGAAATCTTTCATCCCAACTTCATATTTATATTGCGCATCGTCCATGAATTCGTCTAACTTTTTTGCTGATCCTTTTTCAATATTTTCAAAAAGATCTCGCATTTCAGAATAATCTTGGGGAACAGCCATAACTCCATCAGAAAAAACCATTTCAAATTGTGGATTTAATGAAACCAATTCGTAGTAATCAGAAGAAGTTTTCCAAAAATCATTGAAAAAATCTTCTATAATATCGGGCATCCAATACCAACTTGGGCCCATATCAAAAACATAACCGTTATCCGTTTTAAATTGTCTCGCTCTTCCTCCAAGACTATCGTTTTTTTCAAAAACATGAACTTCATGACCGTCTTTCGCTGCATAAGCTGCAGCAGATAATCCTGAAAATCCTGAACCAATAACTGCTATTTTTTTAATCATAATTAATTATCATTAAATGAATTTTCTTTGAAAACCGTATCTATTAAATTAATGCTTTCAATATTTCTGCCAAAAATAGGATTGTGGAAATGATCGAGCTTATTTAGTAATTCAATCAGAGTATATTTTTCATCCTCAGTAAGATTTCCACTTACAATTTTTGAAGCATTTCTAATATTTTTCATCTGTTTTTCAAGTACATCAATTCCTTTTTGAGTAATACTGATAACTTTTGTTCTTTTATCTGTTTTAGAATCGACCTGTTTTACCCAATCATTTTTTATGAGACGATTGATGATAAGATTTCCTACAGGTTTATCCTGAATGTTTTTTTTAATTAGCTCTGTTTTAGTCATTTCCCCGAAAGATTGTAGATTAATTAAATAAATAAATTCTTCCTGGGTGGAAAATTCTGAACCCGCAATTGCCGACTTGGAGTAAGTTTTCGCATATCGGTTTAAATGAACGAGTAGTGTACTAATCACACTTTCCGGACTTCTTCCATTTTCTTTCCCTTCCCAAACAATATTTCTTGCTGAAGGCTTTATATTGTTTTGCTGATTTTGAATCCATTTTTTAAATCCTTCAATATCAGAAATATATTGAGAATTTTTATTTTCAGAATCGAATTGTTCTAAGAGCTTAATAGCATCTTTTACCAATGTGTAATCCATATCTAAACTATTTAATAGTACACAAATATAATTTATTTATTTTTAATAATATATTTATGAACTATTTTTATGTTCAAATAAAAAATAAGACTTTGAAAAAATCAAAGCCTTACTCTTCTAAATTTAATTTCTATGTACGATTTATTTCTTCTAATTTTTAATCACTTTTTTCGTGATTTGTTTTCCGTTTTCAAGATTGATTTTCACAAAGTAAACTCCTTTAGGATAAGATGTTAAATCAACTTGCTGATTGTCTGATTTTATACTCAAAACTTGTCCGACAGTATTGGTAATTTCCACTGATTTTATTTTTGAATCTCCTTTAATATTTACAATTCCTTTAGTTGGATTAGGGTAAATATTAAATTCATTTTTCTTTATATCGTTTACAGATAAAGCGCCAAGTGAGAATTTTTTAACCTTAATTCCGGTTTGAGAATAGGTAAGAACCAAAGAATTTGTTGTTGCATCATATTGTAAATCGTTATATGTTGCAGTTCCGTCAGATACAAAATCACCACCCAAAGTTACCCAAGTATTTGTAGTAGAATTATATTCATAAACTGTGTTTTTGCCACTATTTACAGCCCATCCGCTTGCTACAGTATATAATTTTCCGGTAGGAGTTACAGCAATCGATACATTATAAAGATCATTTGAAATTCCGAAATCAGCGTTCCCAACTTGTATCCAGTTTGTTCCATTAAATTTTTTCACATTTAATTTCCTGTTATTAGATGATGGAGAAGAATAAACGACATATAACGTATTGTCTGAGCCAATTGCAATGTCTGAAGTTGCATTTGTTCCTTCTGTGAATGTGGTTCCAACATTTGCACCACCAACCAAAGTCCATGCATCTGTTGCTGAAGCTGTTTGATTGTTTTCATAAACTTTTACCCCGGAAACATTGTGGGTAATGTAAACTTTGCCATTTGTTCCTATTACCATTTCTGCATTATATGGTACTCCACCTGCAATACTTGCTGTTCCAACCTGTTCCCAAGCACCATTTACAAATCGCTGAACCGTTCCCGAACCATAAGAACCATAAGCAAACAAAACGTTTGAAGGAGAAACTGCCGAAGCCTGATAATTTGTTGTAGATGTAGAAACACTTGGTAAAGAAGACCATGCAGATCCTTCAAATTTGCGTGCTTCAAAACCTGTTCCTTGATTTGTGTAATATACAATACTTCCCGATGGATTTATCGCTAATGAGCTGTATGTAGCTGCTCCAGTCGTGATTCCTGCGCTTCCTCCAAGATGCGACCAAGAGGTTCCGTTAAATTTTTGAACGGATCCCTTGCTAACCGAAAGATCGTAATAAGAAACATAATAGTTTCCCTGTGCATCAATTACAAGGTTATTAAAACTTCCGTTTCCTGCAGAAATGTTAGCAGCAGAACCAACGTTTTCCCATTGCTGAGCATTAATAGAAATCACATTTGCAAATATTCCTAAAGCTATAAGAGTTTTTGCGAAATTGAAAGTGGAGATTTTTACCATAAATATTTGTTTTTAATCAAGTTTGATTTTACAGATTTATTTAGAAAAAGCATTTAGATTTTTAAATAAATTGCTGTCATTTTATCTGTTGGCAAATATATTATGCGAAAAATTGTTTTGGAAGTATTTTTACGGAATCTTTATCAAATCACGTACTCATTAGATACTTTTTTGAGTTATAATAATTAAATAATGCTATTTTTAATGAATAGTTTAAATTTTGTAGCAGTGTGATTGAATAAAATCAAAACTCAGTTTGTTGTAATTATATCTGATCGATCCAATAATAGATATCGACATTTTGAGGAATATCTAATTTTTTTCTGATCCTGTATTTTTTATTCTGAACCGTTCTGGTTTCTATGAAACTGATCTTTGCAATTTCTTTTGTCGTCAATTTCATTTTTAAAAGAGCACAAAATTCTATCTCTGATTGTTGTAAATCTGAACTTTTTGCTAAGAGTTTTTTAGAAAAATCTGGATAAATATTTTCAAAAGCAAACATAAATGCAGGATCTCTTTTTTCTAAAAGTTCCATCAAATCATGATAAGCTTCGCTGAGATTGATGTCGGGTTTTGTTTCAGTTTCGGTTATTGTATTCTTATTTTTTCTTTTGTAAGTAAAAAATAGAGTAGTACCAATTGCAGCTAAAGCAGGAATAACCCAATACCAAAAAGGATTTTGTGAGTTTTCTTGTTCTTTTTTATCTTTATTAATAACTTCTTGCAAAGAATTGTACTTGCTTTTTAAAGTTTTTAATTCATATTGCTCAATTTTAGCTCCATAAAAATTTGCGCTGTCTTTTACATTGAGAATTTCGTAAATTTCTTTGAGCGAATGATAAATCTGATTGGCATTAATCTCAGTTCCATCTTTCTTGCTGATATAAAGTGCTTTATGGAAGTTTTTTATCGAACTTTCATAATTTTTTTTGTCCTTATAAACCTTTCCAATCACAGAATAATTGTCAATCATCGATTTGTCATCAGCAACATCTCCAGGTTTTATTAAAATTGATTTTTTTGCATAGTGATAAGCGGAATCTATATTGTATTGACTATAAATATTAGCCAGGTTTGCATAATTTAAATACTGAAAATTATCACGTTCATTTTTGTTTTTCAGCTGCTTACCGCTTTCTATTTCTTCGTAAATCTTTTTAGCTGCTTCTTTCGGTTGATTTTTATCTAAGTAAATATTTGCAAAACTATTAAGAACATTAGATTTTGCGTAGAATATTCTCTCACTGTTTGGATCTCCTTTTTGAAGAAGTTTATAGGCAGAATTCAAATAAGAAATGGCTTTATCCGGAAATTTATTGATGGAATAAGTTTCAGCGATATAAATATTAGACATCGCCTCAAAATAAATATCTTTATATAAATGAGATTTTTTCTGAAGATTTTCACTCGTAATAATCAGACTATCCATCATATTTTTGCCGTAAAAATATCGGCATTTTCTGTCGAGAAGCTTCATTTCAGAAATAGAATCTTTTAGAATAACAGACTGTTTCAAAAGACCATTTAATTCGCTGTAAGCTTTATCAATATTGGTTTTGTAGAGTTTAGAATTATTTGTAATCCTGATTTTCAATTCTTTGGCGGTCAGTTTTTGCTGGGCTGTTGCCAAAAAACTAAAAAATAAGGTAAATAAAAAGAGTGTTTTTCTAAACTCAAACATTATAAATTGATAAATATTTATGGAATTAAAAACGTAAATTTAATAAATAAAGATTTAAAAAACTACCAAATTACCATGATTTTTAACAATAAATTTATAAAAATGTAATATTTTTTATAATTCTTTGATTTTGCGAATTGTACAGTAATGGATTTGAATTTAAATATTATTTATTGCATAATTTGATGTAAATATTTACTTTTGTAGAGAGTTTTACAAATAAATTCAAAGGTTTTCAGATCATTATCACTTTCATAGAAATATGAAAGAAAATTTTATTGTTAAAATAATGATTAATAAACCTTTACACAGCTTTCATATTCCCGTTATGGGATTATCTTACACGATAGACAGTCCGATTCGTGTCGCACAATACGGAATTTCCTCAGTTATATCGATCATCGATGACGAAATTGTAGAAAAAATGAAAAATTTCTACAGCAAAAAGTTCAATCTCAACTATTTTGGAATTTCAACAAAAACCGAAGATTACAGAGCAAAAAGAATTACCGATTATCTCGATATGATGGATGATATCATAACCGGGAAATTTGAATCTTTCAAAGAAGAAATTTCAAAAAATACAGATGCGCTCAAAAATTTCATGACGATGCTTCCAAATACATCCGAACTGAAAAATGGATTGCAAAATATTCTAAATCAAGGAGATTCTTTTGCTTCAAACATTAAAAGTTTTATTGAAAAAAATCTTGTTCCGGGAAGTATTGATGTGAATATTATGACCAAGGTTGATAAAGATAATTATCGTAATAATGAACAGCTTCCTGTAATTTTCAATGATGCACATGCTTCTCTTCGTGGTTTTGCTCAAAGTAAAATCTCTTCATCAATGGTGCTTTCTGCAGGAATGAATCCTCGTTTATACAGTTATATTGAAGAGTTTGATGATTTTTTTCCTGATGCAAATAATTATATTAAAAAGAAGATTATTTTAAAAGTCAGTGATTTCCGTTCGGCGATGATTCAGGGAAATTTTTTGGCAAAAAAGGGACTTTGGGTTTCAGAATACAGAATTGAATCAGGTTTAAATTGCGGCGGTCATGCTTTTGCAACAGAGGGATTATTGCTCGGTCCTATTATGGAAGAATTTAAGACAAAGAAAAACGAATTAATTTCTTCTGCACATTCGTTGATGATTAAAGCTTTAGAACAAAAAGGGAAATATGCTCCAATTGAACCTTTAGAAATGAAAATTACCGTTCAAGGTGGAGTAGGAACTTCTGAAGAGCACAATTTTCTTTTAGAAAATTATAACGTTGACAGCGTTGGTTGGGGTTCGCCGTTTTTACTGGTTCCAGAAGCAACTTCGGTAGATTCTGAAACCAGAAATCTTTTGGCAAAATCAAAGCAAAATGATTTTTATCTGAGTAATATTTCTCCATTGGGAGTGCCGTTTAATACGGTAAAAGGAACATCAAACGAGATTTTAAAATATCAAAAAGAAGCCAAAAATAAGTATGGAAGTTCTTGTCCGAAAAAATTACTGGCTTTAAGTAAAGAATATTCTCCGGAAGGAATTTGTACTGCATCGAAAAAATATCAAGACATTAAATTAAATGAGCTTGAAGATCTAAAAAATGATTTAACAAACGAGCAGTTTCAATCTAAAAAAAATACAATCACTGATAAAGCTTGCCTTTGTGTAGGTTTAGTAAATTCGGCATATTTAGAAAACGGAATTGAAACAAAAGGTGAAAAGCAAGGCGTTGTGATTTGCCCGGGACCCAATCTTGCGTATTTCGATAAAGAATTATTACTTTCAGAAATGATTGGACATATTTACGGAAATGGAAATGTGCTTTCGGAAACTGATCGACCAAATATGTTTATTAATGAACTAAAAATGTACGTGGATCATTTACAAAAAGATATTTCAAATTTTTATGGAGAGTTAGCAAATTCTCAAATCAAAAAATGGAATATTTTTAAATCTAATCTTTTTGAAGGAATCAATTATTATGAAGAACTTTTTAAATCTTCAACTTACTTTAAAAGCGATAAAAATAGAATTTATACTCAACTTGAGCATTATAAAACAGAGTTAGAGAAGGTTAAAATTCCTAAATTGAATTAATTTCTGATACCCTGCGATAATTTCAAAGGGTGTTTTTTTAAATATAAATCAAAGTTCGCTCAATTTCTTACCAATATCTTTTAAAAATCTATTGTTTTTAGGTTCGCCAATAATCTGGCTTTTATAAATACTATTTGAGCCTGAAAATAAATATGAAACAACACACGCAATCGCCACATAAACACCGCATTCATTTCCAAACAACTCAATCGCCATAATGCTACATGCAATTGGCGTATTGGTCGCTCCCGCAAAAACTGCCACAAAACCCATACCCGCTAAAAGTGCAATAGGTAAAGGAATAAAATAGCCTAAAGCATTTCCTAAAGTTGCACCAATGAAAAATAGCGGAGTAACTTCTCCACCTTTAAAACCTGCAGCCAAAGTGATAATCGTAAAAATCATTTTTAATGTAAAATCATAAGCAGGAAGTTGTTGTTCGAAAGAATCAATAATTGTTGGAATTCCCAAACCAATGTATTTTGTGGTTCCAATTAACCAAACAAAAGATGCAACGATAATTCCGCCAATGAATGGTCGAAGTGGAGGATAACTGATTTTAGTTTTAAATAAACTTCCGGTTTTATGAATAGTTTTGATAAATGTTGCAGCGCAAATTCCAAAGAAAATTCCGGTAATGACGGCGTAAAGTATATTTAAAAATGAAATTTCAGGAATGTAATCAATTTGATAATGAGTGTGGTGCGTATTCCATAATTTTGTGACTAAATCTGCTATTACAGCTGCAGAAATTGCCGGAAATAAGGCATTGTATTTTAATCTTCCGACAAGAAAAACTTCCAGCCCGAAAATTGCTCCGGCTAAAGGTGTTCCGAAAACCGAACCAAATCCAGCCGCAATTGCAGAAATAATTAAAATTTTTCTATCGTCTGCTGATAATTTAAATGGCTTTGAAAATTGATCAGCAATTGCTCCTGCCATTTGTAAAGCAGTTCCTTCACGACCAGCTGATCCTCCAAAAAAATGAGTAATCATCGTTCCTAAATAGACAAAAGGTGCCATTTTTAAAGGAATAGTTTTTTGAGGATTGTGAATAGTTTCAATCAATAAATTATTCCCACTTTCAACGTCTTTTCCAAAGTAATGATAGAGTAATCCAACTAGAAATCCACCCAAAGGTAAAAATGCGATCAGCCAAAGATGATTTTCTCTGAATTGTGTCGCCCATTCTAAAGTCTGAAGAAAAAATGCAGAAGCGCTTCCTATTAAAACTCCGATTATTAAAGTAATGAAAAGCCATTTCAACACAAAAAGTGCAGAAGGATATTTTCTGAAAAATAATTTAATTAAAATAATTAGAATTCTAAAAACTGATTTTTTGTTATTTCTAAACATAATTTCCTGATTAAATGGTAAAACATTCAATTAATCAGGCGCCATCAGCTTTTCAAGGCGGTTGGGTAAGGAAGACACCATTTCCTTTTTTTTGAAAGAACAAATTTACGATAAAATATAATTTCGAAGATAATTTAATTAAAATTTTCGGTTTTAAATTATTTCAATCGAAAATTTCTATAAGCTCTATTCTTATTAAAACTAGATACTGAAAGGATTTTCCAAAGGTTGTTTCATAAATTAGCAATACTATTAAAATTTTATACAATCTATTTATGGAAAAAAGAAAAATAAAAAATACTGATCTTTTGGTAGCACCAATTAATTTTGGTGGAAATGTTTTTGGGTGGACTTTAGATGAAAAGCAGTCTTTCGATATTTTAGATCAGTTTACAGCAGGAGGTTTTAATTTTATAGATACAGCCGATACTTATTCTTGGTGGGTAAATGGAAAAGGTGGTCAGTCTGAGGAAATTATTGGCAAATGGATGAAGCAGAGAAATAATCGAAACGATTTGGTAATTGCCACAAAAGTGGGTTCGGAAACAAAAGAGCATGGTTTTGATATTAGTAAAAAACATATTTTAAAGTCGGTTGACGAATCTCTTACCAGGCTTCAAACTGATCATATTGATCTTTATTATACCCATTTTGATGATAACAAAACTCCGGTTGAAGAAACCTTAGAAGCGTACGATGAAATTATTAAAGCCGGAAAAGTTCGTTACATCGCTGCATCAAACGTTTCACCGGAAAGATTAAAAGAATCTTTTGAAGTTGCCGAAAAAAACAATCTTCCAAAATATGTTGCTTTACAACCACACTATAATTTATTGGAAAGAGAAAAGTTTGAAACTCAATACGCTGATTTGGTTAAAGAATATGATTTGAGTGTTTTTACCTATTGGTCATTGGCGGCAGGTTTTCTTACCGGAAAATATCGTAATGAAGATGATTTAAATAAAAGCGCAAGAGGAGAAGGTGTAAGAAAATATTTAGATGAAAAAGGTTTGAATGTTTTAAAAGCTTTAGATGAAATCAGTGAAAAACATGAAACGAATCAGGCTTCTGTTGCATTAGCTTGGCTTTTAGCAAATCCTTTAGTAACCGCTCCTATTGTAAGTGCCACAAGTGAATCTCAATTAAAGACTTTGTTTGCTGCTCCGGAATTAAATTTAAGTTCTGCCGATATTGAACTTTTGAATAAAGTAAGTAGATAATTAAAGAAGTTTAAAATTAAAACCTCCTGTAATCGATTTTCAGGAGGTTTTATAAGTAAGTATTTTAAAATTCTAAAACGCTTTTATCCAAATCATGATAAAGCAAAATTTTCCAATGATTGTCTATTGCTTCTTCCTGCCATTTGATGCGTAATTGCATTGCTTTTTTACCATCAAAATCACTTTTGTAGGCGACGTGATATTTCAAATAAGATTCTTGAGGAAGATTATCTGCGCCGAAAAATATAGTCTCATCATTCTCGGTAATTTTAAAAATCTGCATAAATGGACTGTGACCTCCAACGACTTCATAATAAATTTCATCATTAATATTTCCCTGATCTTCATTTATCCAAACAATATTGGGTTGTTGAATTAATGCTTCTAAAACCTCGAAATCAAAAGAAGGATTTTCACGGCTTTCTAAAGCAAAGTCTAGTTCTCTGTTTTGAATATAAATTTTAGCATTTGGAAACGTAGGTTCGAAGCCGTTTTCTGTTTTCAACAGCGTTCCGTTGATGTGGTCTTTATGTAAATGAGATAGAAGAATTTTAGTTATTTGATCCGGATGAATATTTTCTTTCTCGAGAATTTCGGTGATGACTAATTTTCCAGCTTTATTTTTCCAACCAAAACCGGCATCAATAAGAATATAATCATTTTTTGTAATAATTAAAAAAGGCTGTATAGACATTTTTATTCCTCTCGCTTCAGGATTTTCTTCCAAAATTGTGAAGTTTTTTAATTTGTCAGCAATAAAATTGCCTTCTTTTAAAGGAATGATTTTCATTTTTAATTAATTAATCTTCAAATAATGCTTTTGATAGCAATATTTGGAGTTACAAAGATAGAATTGATAGTGTTTTTGTCCAAAAAATAGTCTTTTAATCTTACGATTGTTTTAAATGAAAAAAATAAATAATTAAAGATAAAAAGAGATTTTTTCAATGAAAATCAACAATGGCATTAAACGTGCAACAGAAGGGTGGAGCTTCCTAAAGAAACACTAAATATTTTCTTGAAATTTATTATTTGATATTCAAAAAAATCGTAATTTTAATTAAGGATAGTGAATTATTTTATTTAATGAGAAATTTAACAATAAATGTTTTGGTTTAAATTATATCAGTATAATCAATTGTTATTTTAAAAATAATTTTCACTTGTGTGAAATTTGATAAAGAATATTGAATTTTAATTCATTTTTATTAATCTTAGATGTAGTATTTTTGCACTTTTTATTTTAAGAAAAAATACACTGACAAGGAAATAAATTTAGGTTTTTCTACACTTAGTGAAACCGGATGAGAAAAAAAATCGTAAATAAGAAATATAATGTTCCACAATTCTCACTAAAGAGATGTATATTTGTGAATGTAAAATTCTATTAAGTCTTTTGTAAACAGTAGATTACGGATGGTATAGAATTTTTAAATATTATTGAAAAGTTGCTTTTAGCAAAAATTAAATAGAAAACGATGCCTAGAAAAGTTGTACAAGGTCCTATTAGGGACAAAGAAAAAACAAAACAAAAACTACTCAATGCAGTAGGGAAGATTTTGAAAACCAAAGGATATTCCGGATTAATGGTAAGTAAAATTGCTGCAGTTGCAGGATTTGACAAAAAATTAATTTATGAATATTTCGGAAGCACTGATAAATTGATCGATGAGTATATCAGATCGCAAGATTACTGGAGTAAATTTGAGGCCGGTGATGATGTAGATTTATCAGATGGGGGAAAAGAATTGTCTAAAATGGCAATTGTAAACCAGTTTGAAAGTTTAAAGAAAAACAAAGAATTACAGAAAATTCTTGTGTGGGAAATGTCAGAAAGCAGACCTATTCTCAAGAAAATTTTAGATCAGAGAGAAGAGGTGGGAGAAGTATTATTCAAAAATATTACAGATCCTCATTTTGGAGAAAAGTCTGAGGAATACAGAGCTATTACAGCGCTTCTTATTGCGGGTTCTTATCATTTGAATTTGTATACTGGTCATAACGGAAGTACGTTTTGCGGTATCGATATGAAAAGTGAAGAAGGAAGGAAGAAGATTGAAAAAGCTATTGCAGATATCATCGACTTCGCTTACAATAAATAATATTCTATTGCCCAAACCTTAGCAATATTTTACATGAAATTTGAAGATTTTAATTTTTAAATTAAAACTATATTCCTTACTTTTGGGCAATGGAAAATTTTATCGTATCTGCAAGAAAGTACCGTCCGCAACAGTTTGATACCGTTGTTGGGCAATCTCATATTACAGATACGCTAGAACATGCTATTGAAGAAAATCAATTGGCACAGGCGCTGTTGTTTTGCGGACCTCGTGGTGTCGGCAAAACGACTTGTGCCAGAATTTTAGCAAGAAAAATCAACGAAAAAGACGGTTCCGTCTCAGAAGATGGTTTTGCTTACAATATTTATGAGCTTGATGCTGCGTCTAATAACTCTGTTGACGATATCCGTGAGTTGATTGATCAGGTGCGTTTTGCGCCACAAGTCGGTCAGTACAAAGTCTATATTATTGACGAGGTTCACATGTTGTCTTCTGCAGCATTTAATGCTTTTCTTAAAACTTTGGAGGAGCCACCTGCTCATGCAATATTTATCTTAGCAACGACTGAAAAACATAAAATTATCCCTACAATTTTATCGCGTTGTCAGATTTATGATTTCAAAAGAATTACAATTCTTGATATTCAGAATCATTTAAGAGGAATTGCGGAAAAAGAAAATGTAAAGTATGAAGATGATGCTTTGTATTTGATTGCTCAAAAAGCAGACGGTGCGTTGAGAGATGCGCTTTCTATTTTTGACAGGCTTTCTACCTTTTCTCAGAAAAATATTACCCTTGCTAAGGCTGCTGAAGTTCTTAACATTTTAGACTACGATCAATATCTGAAAATTGTCGATTTAGCTAAAGAAAATAAAATTCCTGAAGTACTTTCTGCTTTCAATGAAATTGTAAAAAAAGGTTTTGATCCACATTTGTTTATTGCGGGATTAGGAAATCATTTCCGTGATTTAATGATGGCTCAAAATCCGTCAACAATGGATTTGATTGAAGTTGGGGAGCAGACGAAAGTGAAATTTACCGAGCAGGGACAAAAATGGAGTCCGCAACATTTAATCGACGGAATCGAAATCTGTAATCATGCAGATATCAATTATAAAAATTCAAAAAATCCTAGACTTACCGTTGAAATTGCCTTGATGCAATTATCTTCTCTTTCTGCCGGTGGCGAATTAGCTAAAAAAAAAAGTTTATAATATTAGCTCCGTTTCTTGATGAGAAACAGGAGATAAAATTGCCAACTCAGATTCAGGAGAAAAAAGTTGAAGAAGTAAAAGTTCAAACTAAAGTTGCTGAACCCGAACAAACTTCACAACCTGTAATTAAAGCTTCCAAACCTCTATCTAAACCTAATATTTCTTCAGGTTTCAGTATCAATTCATTCTTAAATCAGGAAGAAAAAACTGAAGAAAGAGAAAAAACTACTGTTGTCAATACTGAAAATCTGCCGGAACATCATTTTACAGATACCGATATTCAGACAGAATGGACGGTACTTTTAAAACAGCTTAGAACCAAAGATCCCGTTGTTTTTAATGCAATAAAAGCTTTTAAGCTCATTAAAATTGATGAAAAAATCATTGAGATTTCTTATCCTTCAGATTCTGCTAAAATAGAATTTGATAAAATCAGTATCGAGTTTTTTAATCATTTTAAACATAAAGTGCATAATCATTCTATCGAGTTTCAGTTTAAAAAAGATCATGAAAATCTGAAAATTGAAGTGATGACTAAAAAGAAAATTTTTGAAAAATTTATTGAAATGAATCCTCTTTTAAAAGATTTAGACGATTTAATGAGGTTTGATTTGTCATAAATTTATATATTTGCTTAATATTTACAAAAACAAAGATAAATTACAGTATAAAATTGGAACATTCCAAACTTCCATATACTTCTGATTTTACTCAAACAATCAGTTTTACACCTGCTTATTTCTTAAGCAGTTATCTTTCTTTTGCTACATTTTATTATAGAAATTTTAGAAGTTATTATCGATTTTATTGGTATAGCTAATTTAATTTCTTTCTTAAAAACTATAGGAACTCTGCGTTTAGATTCCTGATTTCATAACAATTTTTGAATTACATTTTTTTGAAAGAATTATAAAGTAACTTTATAATACATATACTATTGCGTTTAATTTTAAAATATAAATATACAATATGAACTTAAGAGATTTGGAAAACAGCTGGATAAAAGATTTTCACCAGCCTCTTATTATCGCTGGACCATGCAGTGCGGAAAGTGAACAACAAATGCTGGAAACGGCAAAAAGAATTAAAAATACCAATGCAGAAGTTCCTATTTTTCGTGCAGGAATTTGGAAACCGAGAACTAAACCAAATGGTTTTGAAGGAGTTGGTGTAATTGGTTTAAACTGGTTAAAAAAAGTAAAAGAAGAATACGGTTTTAAAACTGCTACAGAAGTTGCAAATGCTCATCACGTTGCTGCAGCTTTGGAAGCAGATGTCGATATTTTATGGATTGGTGCACGTTCTACGGTAAACCCTTTTACCGTTCAGGAAATTGCAGAAGCTTTAAAGGGAACTGAAAAAATAGTTTTGGTTAAAAATCCTGTAAATCCAGATTTAGCATTGTGGATTGGTGCTTTGGAAAGACTTTTAGGACAGGATATTAAAAATTTAGGAGCAATTCACAGAGGTTTTTCAACGTACCAGAAAACGAAATACAGAAATAATCCGAATTGGCAGATTGCATTAGATTTTAAAAGTCAGTTTCCAAATATTCCGATTTTAATTGATCCTTCTCATATTTGCGGAAATCGTACCGGATTAGCGGGAATTACTCAGGAAGCGTTGAATGTCGGTTACCAAGGTGCAATTATCGAATCACATTGTAATCCTGACGAAGCGTGGAGTGATGCTTCACAACAAATTACACCTGAAGTTTTAGGTGAAATGATTTCAAATTTGAAAGTCAGAAATTCAGGAATAGCTGGTTTTGATGATGAAATGGGAAGACACAGAACGTTGATTTCAGATTTAGATTTTCAGTTAATTGAATTGCTTTCTCAAAGAATGAAAATTTCATCAAAAATCGGAAAACTGAAGAAGGAAAATGACATTGCGATTTTTCAGCCGGATCGTTGGAAAGTTATTACAGAATATGCCATTCAAAAAGCTTCTGAGACAGGAATGTCGCAGGATTTTATTGAAAAAGTCTTCAAAGCGATTCACGAAGAATCAATTGAGGTTCAAAATAGTATTATGATTAACAGATAAGTTGGTTTTGGAAAAAGTAGTAGGATTTAGAATTTGTTTCAGACTTAAACTAAATCCTATTACCTAAACCTAATTCCTTATATTTGCAATCTATATATGAAAGGAAAAATCATTAAATCTACAGGAAGTTGGTATCAGGTTTTGGAAACAGAAACCGGAAAAATTTTTGAAGCGAGAATTCGCGGGAAATTTAAACTGATAAAAACCAGACTTACAAATCCTTTAGCTGTTGGTGATTTTGTGGAATTTCAGCTGGAGCAGGATGATGTTGCTTGGATTACTAAAATTGAGCCTCGCAAAAATTATCTGATCCGAAAATCTGTAAACCTTTCAAAAGAAGCACATATTATTGCTTCAAATATTGATTTGGCTTGTTTTATTTTTACTTTAAAACATCCCGAAACTTCTCTCGGTTTTCTAGACCGATTTTTAGCTTGTTGTGAAGCTTACAATATTACTCCATTGATTTTATTCAATAAAATGGATGTTCTTTCTGAAGAAGAATCTGAAATTGTAAAAGATATTGAATTTCTTTACAATGAAATCGGGTACGAAACTTTGGAAATTTCTTCTTATTCAAAATTAAATCTTGATGATTTAGTTGAACTTCTGAAAGATAAAACTTCTGTATTTTTTGGTCATTCCGGTTGTGGGAAATCTACTTTGGTCAATGCGATGCAACCCAATCTTAATTTGAGAACTTCAGAAATTTCAGATACTCATTTAAAAGGTAAGCATACAACCACTTTTGCACAAATGCATTTTTGGGATTTTGGCGGAAATGTTATCGATACTCCCGGAGTTCGTGAATTTGCGATGATTGATATTGAAAAAGAAGAAGTACAACATTATTTTCCTGAAATTTTTAAAAAGAGGGAAGAATGTAAATATCATAATTGCATGCATATAAATGAGCCGAAGTGTGCCGTTTTAGAATCTTTAGAAACCGGTGAAATTCAATCTTCAAGATATTCTACTTATATCAAATTGATGGAAGAAGCGGAAGAAAACGCTCACAGATAAGTAATTTTCTTACATTTTTTAAACTAAACCCATTCTTTTGCTTGATTATGAAGCAAATAGAATAATTGTATTCATATTCTATATTCGGAAATTGTGAATTATACAATTTATATGCTGATTATTAGCAATAAAAAACCCAGCCGAAGCTGGGTAAAAACTAATAACCATGAAAACTCAAATTAAACATGAGAATCGAATTAATAGTTACAATTACTGTGCCAAGAAATAACTCTCAATTCTTAACAAAAGTTATTTTATGTTAAAATTAATTTAAAATTTATTTTAGATATTTTTTGTAGTTTTGTGCCATTAAAAAAATATTCAATTATGTCAAACATTACATTCACAATGATTAAGCCAGATGCGGTTGCTGACGGTCACATTGGTGCTATTTTAGGGAAAATTTCAGAAGGTGGTTTTAAAATCAAAGCTTTAAAATTAACTCAGCTTACTGTTGCAGATGCGAAAAAATTCTACGAAGTACATGCTGAAAGACCTTTTTACGGAGAATTGGTTGATTTTATGAGTTCAGGTCCTATCGTAGCTGCAGTTTTAGAAAAAGACAATGCAGTTGAAGATTTCAGAACTTTAATCGGAGCTACAAATCCTGCTGAAGCAGCTGAAGGAACTATCAGAAAAATGTTTGCCAGAAGCATCGGAGAGAATGCAGTACACGGTTCTGACTCTAACGAAAATGCTTTGATTGAAGCACAATTTCATTTTTCAGGGAGAGAGATTTTTTAATTAAAACTCCACAAAATATTAATCCGGAAATTTTTCCGGATTTTTTTTTGCTCTAATAATTTGATAGTCAAATATCTGCCATTTAGTCTTGATTTAGTAATGACAGAATTAACATTAGGTTAATGTGTTGTTTAGATTTGATTTAACTTAAATTTTAAAATCTGAATTATTTGTAATTGATTGTTTAATATGTTTAAATGAAAATCAAGATAAATGCTTATCAATAAAAATTCCGTGTTTTTACGGATAGGATTGTGTGTCATATTTTTTCATCTTTACATCAAATAAAAACAGAGAATCAGATTCCTAGGCATCGAATCTAAAAGAAAACTAATAACCATATAATTAAATTATCTCTTTGTAAGAGAAGAAAGACAGTTGATTCAACTGTCTTTTTGTTTTATTACAAAAAAGGACTGTTTCAGATTTCATGAAACAGTCCTTTTTATATATGAATTTTTAATTCCTTAAACCTTTAGAAGTTCAATTGTTCTTTCAGGATTTTCTGTTGAAAAAACGGCATTTCCAGCGACTAATACATCTGCTCCGGCTTCGAATAATTTAGACGCATTATCTAAATTTACTCCGCCATCAATTTCGATTAAGGCTGTAGAATTATTGCTTAAAATAAGATCCTTAGTTTCAGCGATTTTCTTGTAAGTATTTTCGATAAATTTTTGACCTCCAAATCCTGGATTTACACTCATTAATAAAACCAAATCTACATCTGCAATAATATCTTCAAGCAATAATACCGGCGTTGAAGGATTTAAAACAACTCCAGCTTTCACACCTTTGCTTTGAATATGGTGAATTGTTCTATGAAGATGCGTACAAGCTTCATAATGTATAGAGATTAAATCTGCTCCGTGACTGATGAATTCATCAACATATTTTTCTGGCTCCACAATCATTAAATGTACGTCAACAAACTTTTTTGCGTGTTGTTGTACGGTTTTCATCACAGGAAATCCGAAAGAAATATTCGGAACAAATCTGCCGTCCATCACATCGATATGTAACCAATCTGCCTGAGAATTATTAAGCATTTCAATGTCTCTCTGCAGGTTCCCAAAGTCTGCGGATAAAAGGGAAGGAGCAATAAGCTTCGTTTTCATTTTTACTTATATTTAGATTTTAGAGGCTAGAAATTAGAGGCTAGACTGGAACTAACTTCTAATTATCTAATTTCTAACTTCTTTCTTAATGATATTTCAGTTTCATTTCTGGTGTAATCTTCAAAAGTGTTTCGTAAATCAATTGAATTACGTTTCCGACGTCTTCTTTAGATACCATTTCCACTGTTGTATGCATGTATCGCAAAGGTAAAGAAATCAACGCACTTGGAACTCCTCCGTTCGAATGTGCAAAAGCATCTGTATCTGTTCCTGTTGCCCGACTTGCCGCAGCTCTTTGGAAGGGAATTTTTTTAGTTTTTGCCGTGTCAATGATCAATTCTCTGATGGTGTGATGTACACTTGGAGCAAAAAATACAACCGGACCATCCCCACATTTTTGATCGCCTTCTTTTTTCTTTTCAATCATTGGTGTCGTCGTATCGTGGGTAACATCTGTAACGATTGCGATATTTGGTTTAATCGTATCTGCGATCATATCTGCACCGTACAAACCAACTTCTTCCTGCACCGAATTGGTAATATACAAACCAAAAGGAATCTGTTTTTTGTTTTCCTTTAAAAGTCTCGCAACTTCAGCGATCATAAATCCACCAATCCTGTTATCTAAAGCTCTACAAACAAAATAACGATTGTTCATTTCGAAAAATTCATCGGGATAAGTAATCATACATCCTACGAAAATTCCTAAATCTTCAACTTCTTGTTTTGAAGTTGCACCACAATCGATGAAAATATTATCAATTTTTGGAGTTGGTTCGTTCTGATTTGCACTTCTTGTGTGGATTGCAGGCCATCCGAAAACTCCTTTTACAATTCCTTTTTCTCCATGAATGCTTACAACTTTCGAAGGTGCAATGGTTTGATCTGAACCTCCGTTTCTGATGACATAAATTAAACCATCATCGGTAATATAATTTACATACCAGGAAATTTCATCAGCATGAGCTTCAATAACCACTTTAAATTCTGCTTCAGGATTGATAATTCCGTAGCAGGTTCCGTAATGATCGACTTCAACTTTATCTACATAAGGAGTGATATAGTCCATCCATACTTTTTGACCTTCATGTTCGTAACCAGTTGGTGACGAAGTATTTAAATATTTCTCTAAAAATTTCAAAGATTTCTTCTCAAATTTCATATAAAGGGAATGATTTTTGTTATCAAATTTTGTTATAATACGTGTAAAAATAATGAAATTTCATAAAATTGCCTGCCTTTTTCTGTTCTTTTTTGGTCTTACTGTTTTTGGGCAGCAGAGAGATTCTATTATTGCAAGACCTCTCGCGCAGTATCCGCAAGATCAATTACAGACTGATGAATTTGGAAATAAATTTTATTATGATGAAAGACAGAAAGCCAAAATCTATGAGATTAATGGTGAAACTGTAGTTGTTATGGATGAATTAGTTCTTTTAAATAAGCCTAAATTCAATAATCAGCTTGATAAAAATTATTACTTTTTTTTAAATAAAAAATTATACCGAGTTTATCCTTTGTTTTTAACAGCATTGCAGCAATACAGGGATATTCAAGGAGAAATGAATAATCTTGACACTGCAGCAAAGCGAAAATATGTAAAAGACAGACAAAATATGTTGGCTGATCAATATGAAAAGCAATTGAGAGATTTAACCACAACTGAAGGTCAGGTTTTTGCTAAATTATTAAACAGAGCAACCGGAAAAAATGTTTTTGAAATCATTAAAGAATTACGTGGCGGATGGAGTGCTTTCTGGTGGAATGTAAAGGGGAAAATGGCAGATATTGACTTGAAAGACCGGTACAATCCTCATAAAAACAGAACTGATGAGTTTTTAGAATCACTTCTTCAATCCAATTGGAATTCCGGTTATTTACAACCTTATCCGGGAGCGAAAGATTTTAGAGTATCAAAATAATAAAAAATTCCTGTAAATATTACAGGAATTTTTCTTTCAGTTTATCGAAAACAATTTTATCTACAGGGAGCGTAAATGGATTTTCAGAAACATCAATCGGAATCCAATCTATTTTTTCAATACAAGGATCGAGAATGATAAAATCTTCTTCGTTGGTAATATTTACCATATAATATATAGTAAGCAATTGCTCGTTAGATTTAAATCTTGAAACCAAAAAATCTTCCTGAGTGTAAAGATGTTCTACAATTTCTATATGTACATTCAATTCTTCCTCAAATTCGCGCTTCAAACAATCTGTTAATCCTTCACCATATTCCAAACCACCACCCGGAAATTTCATTAAAGGTTGTCCTGCATATTCTTCAAAAAGAGTGAGGACTTTTTTATCTTTTACAACACAAGCGTAAACTCTTACATTAATATTGTCAATCATAAATAATAATTTGCTTAGCTAAAATAGGGAAAAATGTTTTAAGTTAGAAGTTATTAATTATGAGTTATAAGTTTTAAAAAAGATATAATTATTAAAACCACTACATTTATATAGTCAACAAATTGATAGTTAATAACTCATAAGTCAAAACTTTATAGCGTTAATCATTTCTCTCTTTCCGGGAGGTCCCTGTTTTTTTTCAACTTTAAAATTAAGTTCTTCTAAAATTCTTCTTACGCTTCCTTTTGATGAATAGGTTGTTAACAATCCATTTACATTCATTTTGTCGGAAACCATCTCGAATAAAGGCTTTTCCCAAAGGTCAGGCTGTACTCTCGCTCCGAAACAATCATAATAAACCAAGTTAATCTTCGGGAGATCAATGTTTTTTAAATCAAAAAAGTCACATTGAATCTTATGTAGGTTAAAACCTTTAATAATTTCAATCGGTTTTTCCCAATCAGATTGATGAATTTTTTGATAAATATTTTTTAATTCAGGGTTATCAAACAGTTCGAAATACGCTAAATTTTCTATTTCAGACTCTTTTATTGGATATTTTTCGAGGGTAAAATAGTTGATGACATGATTTTTGTCAGTTTTTAAATATTCATTAATTGTTACCAAAACATTCAAACCTGTTCCAAAACCTAGTTCTAAAATGTTAATTTCGCAATCATTTATTAAATTAAGTCCATTTTTAATAAACACGTGTTCTGCTTCTTGAAGTGCTCCGTGATGAGAATGATAGTTTTCGTTTAATTCACTGATAAACAGTGTTTTACTGCCGTCATTGGTTGTCTTAATCTCTCTTTCCAAAGTAATTTTTTTCAAATTTAATCTAAAATTTTTATATTTGGAAAATTATGTTAAATTTGTAGAACATCATAAAAATTTTAAGAAATGATAATTCAAAAAACAGAAAACTCTAGAATTTCTACATTCGATCCTAATAATTTTTCGTTTGGAAATACTTTCAGTGATCACATGATCATCTGTGAATATGAGAACGGTAAATGGGGCGATGTGAAATTGGTTCCTTATGGTCCCTTACTGTTTACGCCTGCAATGATGGGAGTAAATTACGGACAAGCTTGTTTTGAAGGTATGAAAGCTTATAAAGACAACAACGGACAGGTTTTCCTTTTCAGGCCCGAAAAGAATTTTGAGCGTATCAATAAATCTGCAAAACGTTTGGCAATGCCGGAAGTTACAGAAGAAATATTTTTGGATGGTTTAAAAGCATTAGTTGATATTGATAGAGAGTGGATTCCTCAAGGAGAAGGTAATTCATTATACATCAGACCTTTGATTTTCGCTACAGAAGAAGCTTTGAAAGCAAGAGTAGCAAATAAATATATGTTTGCAATCGTTGCAACACCTGCAAAAATGTATTATACAGAGCCGGTTTCAGTAAAAATTTCAGATCATTATTCAAGAGCTGCAAGTGGTGGAGTAGGTTCTGCTAAAGCTGCAGGAAATTACGCTGCTTCTTTCTACCCAACTCAGTTGGCTATCGATGAAGGGTATGATCAAATTATCTGGACAGATGATGCTACTCATGAATATTTCGAAGAAAGTGGCACGATGAATGTTTTTGTAAGAATCAACGATGCAATTTTTACACCACCAACTTCTGAAAAAATCTTAGATGGAGTTACAAGAGACAGTTTTATTGCATTAGCTAAAAAAAGAGGTTTCGAAGTAAAAGTTGAAGCTATTAAAGTAAAAGATGTGATTGAAGCTCAGAAAAACGGAACTTTGAAAGAAGTTTGGGGAGTAGGAACAGCAGTTGTTACTACTGTTTTCCAGGCTTTAGGTTATAATGGTGAAAAATTAGAATTACCAAGACTTTCAGATGAAGAAAGCTTTGCAGTAACATTGAAAAATGACTTGGTTAATTTACAAACTAACCTTTCTGAAGATCCTTTCGGATGGAGAGTTTTGGTTGATCATGCTTTAGAAACGGTTTAATTTTAGAATTAAATATCAAATATAAAGTCGGGAATTGCTCCCGACTTTTTTTGTTGTTTGAAAATGTGAAAAATCTTCCTAAATTTCATTATTGTCAACTTTATTTCTGGATTTTAAAAGCATAAAAGCCAATCCTAATCCAAGCCCGGCAACCAAAGCTATTTTAGTTTTCTTTCCGGGAACAGGAAGAATAGTTTCACCATAAATTCGATGCGGTTCTGAGGATGGTTCAAGAACGTTACCTGATGTAGATTCACCATTTTTCAATTTCATCATTAATCGCATTCCTGCAGAAGCGGTATTAATAATCGCTTTTGGAAACATTTCATAAAGATTTACCAAAACCTTTGATCTCACATCGGGAAAAAGATCTTTTTGCGGTTCTTTTGCTAACTGTACAATTTTTTCAGCCGTATCTCTCGGATCTGATGCAAATGGCGGAACTTTAAAATCTAATCCTGAAAACTTTGCAGAGTGAGAATTTCCTGTCGAGCGCTGAATTTGTGGATAAAGGTTAGCAATATGAATATTCGCATAATCTGAAATTTCACCATGAAGACATTCCATCATTCCACGGATTCCAAATTTTGTTGAAGAGTAAACTGCACTGTAAGGAGCGGGCATAAATCCTCCAATCGAAACATTATTAATTAAAATTCCTTCGTTTTGTTCTTTAAAAAGAGGTAAAACTGAATAAGCTCCATGCATATATCCGAAAAGATTGGTTTTTATAACCTGTTCGTGAACTTCCATCGGGATTTCTTCAAATTTTCCGCTTGCCATAACTCCGGCATTATTGACCCAAATATCGATTCTTCCAAATTCTTTTACTGCGGTTTTTAAAAGGTTATCAACCTCTTCAGCTTTGGAAACATCGGTAGAAACGGCAATAGCATTTACACCAAGATCTTTGCAGATTTTTAAAGTTTCATCTAGAGCTTCCTGACCTCTTGCTGCAATAACGATATTGCATCCTTCAAAAGAAAAGGCTTCAACAGCAGCTCTTCCGACTCCGCTGCTTCCGCCTGTTATAACAACGGTTTTACCTCGAAGACTTCTTTTTTCTAAACTGTTTTGTGATTTCATATTGTGGTATTTTATATTTAAGATTGAGTGTTAACAATAACCTATCTATTTTTACACCAAAAAGAGTTTTTAGCTATTAATTTTAAATGAAATCATAATAAAACAAAAAACACGAACTTAAAACTGTCCGTGTTTGATTTGAAATAATATTTAAATTGAGTGTTTTATTTGTATAAATCAAGTTCCAGAAAATTATTTTTTTTCTGCAGTTCTTCTTTTCTTTCTTTTTCAACCAGTTTTAGCATCTCATACTGAGAATAAGTTTTTCCGTCAAAACTCACTGATACAGATATCGGAGCTGAAATTTCTGACGAGCTTGAAATCTTACGCATATCTTTAGCAGGATCTTTTTTATATTCCGCCCAAAGCTTTCTAAATTTTTCTTCATTTATTACGATTTCTCTGTTTTTCTTATTGAGAATTTCATCAGAATCAACGACTAATTTTTTTGTTCCGATGAGCGTAAATTGATGATCTCCTTTAGAGTCTTCAGCTTTTACAATTAAACCGGGAAGACCGCATAATTCGTGTGGACCGTCTTGGATTGGAAGTTCAGGAGCAAACCAAACATTCCTTTTTCTTCCATGGAAAGTTGTTGTTGCTTTTTGAACATCATAACCTAAAACTTTAGATTTTTCTTTACTGATTTTCCAATCTAGCTTTTTATCATTGATAATTAAAAATTGATTTGAACTGATGCTTCTTTTTAATGTTCTTTTATAATCCGGATATGTTTTTATAACCTCTGTGCTTACTTTCGACTGTTTGAGATTTGTAAAATCAAAATGAGACTGTTGCGTTGCTTTTGCATTTTTAAAATTTGCTGTCATTGTAGAATCATAAACTTGTTTTACCTGACTGTAAAATTTAGACCCTTTCGGTGTAGTCTGCAAAACCATGTTTTCAGAATCAGATTTGTCGCGGTTTAGCGAGTCTATTTTAAATTTGTATTCGTAAATAAACTGGTTAGATTGTGCAAAACAGAGCCCTGTAATCAGTAATAACAGGATTGAGAATTTGATTTTCATATAATTGATTAGTATTTAGAATGTAACGCTTTCTTCTTTATAATTGTAGATAATTACATGCGAATCTTCTCTTTTGCCTGTTTTGTGAACAGATTTTGCCGCAAGTATTTTAAAGTTTTTCGGATGATAAATGGTGTATGTTCCATTTTCAGGATCGTAGACTACTTTTTCTGCGTTTTCAAAAGAAATATTTTCATCTTTCATCATAACATTCCCTTCATAAATTGTAGTTTTTTCTTCTACATTTTTTTTAGACTTGTCTGATTTAAATGTTAATGATCTAATATTTTTCTTTTCTTGAGCTAAAGTAGTTTGAGAACAAAGAGCGAGCGTGAAAATACTTGAGATTGTAAATAATTTTTTCATTTATTAATTTTGATGAAACGAAAATACAGATAAATCTCAAACCAGTGTAAAATTTAATATTTCTTTATGAATTCTAAACAGAATTTAACTATATTTATCGTGATAACATTAAAATCAGATGTGAAAACATAGAATTTTTTAGATTTATATCCTTTTAATTTTTAATCTCTTGATTTATTTTTAATCTTTTCGATGAGATATTATTTTCAAAAATGAAAGGAATCGATTTTAAACTCATGTTTTTTTCAGGAATTAGAACATTGAAATGTAAATGTTCACCGGAAGTAAAACCTGTGGCTCCGCTCAAACCAATCGGCTGATTTCTTTTTACTGCATCACCAACTTTTACAAAAGCTCCATCTTTTTTTAAATGAACATAATCTGTAAATAATCCGCTGTGAGGATGATAAATAGTGATAAAGTTAGCATAAGGAGTCCATTTTATATCATTTTTTCCAAATTCATAATCTTTAATTACGGCTACAATAAAACCATCATCTGCACTTGTAATTGTGTCGCCAACTTTCATATTAAAATCTATGGCGTATCTCGAACCGTCTTTATTATGGCTAAAACTTCCGTTACTAGACTGCATAATGCTGTATGTTTTTCCTTTAGGAAAGGGAAGTGCAAGCTTGTTGTGCTTGATTCTTTTTCTTACATCTCCAAGTCTCTGTTTGAATCTGAAATTAAATTGTGAATCGTCTAGCTTTTTTGCCGGCAACTTAATATTAACTTCTGAATTCTCTTTGATAACTAATTTAATAGTGTCATTAATAATTTTTTTATCTTTTAAATATTCCGAAAAAACATATACTCTTAACGGAGAAAACAAAGGATTTCTGATAGTTACGGTAATTGTATCATTTTTATACTCAAAATTTCTGTAGTTTGAAAATTGATGATATGTTTCTTTTGGAATTTCCTGAGCATAATTAAATGAAAAGCAAAAAAGCAGAAAGAAAAAAATCTGTTTGTGGAAATTCATGTATTGTATTTGCTTCAAAAATAAACATTTTATCACAAGTTTTTGAAAATTAAAAATACTGCATCTTATTTTTGGCTACAACAATCTTTGATTCGGTCACATTACTATTTTCATCATTTACCAACTTTGTACTGTAAAAATTAATCAATTAAAATTATTTAAAAATGGACACAAAAAAAGTATGGTTTGTAACCGGAGCGTCAAAAGGTTTAGGTTTAACATTAGTAAAAAGATTATTAAATGAAGGATATTCTGTAGCAGCAACTTCAAGAAATCTATCTGAATTAAAAACTGCCGCCAATTCTGAAAGCGAATCTTTTCTTCCTCTGGAAATGGATTTAATCAACGAAAAAAATGTAGCAGAAGCTATTCAAAAAACGGTAGAATATTTCGGAAAAATTGATGTCGTTGTAAACAACGCAGGTTACGGACAATTGGGAACTTTGGAAGAATTAACTGACGATGAAAGCCGTAAAAACTTCGATACCAATGTTTTCGGTTCTCTGAATGTTATCAGAAAAGTTATGCCACATTTAAGAGCTCAAAAAAGCGGATCGATCATCAATATTGCTTCAATTGGTGGTCTTACTGGTGAATTTGCAGGTTGGGGAGTTTATTGTGCAACTAAATTTGCTGTTGTAGGATTCACTGAAGCTTTGGCGGCTGAAATAAAAGAATTTGGAGTGAATGCAACAGTTGTTTATCCGGGATATTTCAGAACAGATTTCCTTACCAGAGGTTCACTTCGCACTCCTGAAACCGAAATTACTGATTATACAACAGCAAGACAGCTTCAGGTTGCGCACGAACAGGAAATTAATGGAAATCAGCCGGGAGATCCTGAAAAAGCTGCGTTAGCGATGATAGAATTGGCAGAAATGGAAAATCCACCAGTTCATTTAGTCTTAGGATCTGATGCATTCCAAATTGCAGGTAGTAAATTAAATGCACTTCAAACTGAGATTTCTGATTTTAAAACTTTGAGTACATCAACAGATTATTAACTTTGTAAAGGCAACAGTTTCTTGCTGTTGCCTTATTTTTAATTATGAATAACAGAAAATTATATTCCGTCAATAGTATCTCTGAGTTTCATAGAATCTCGGGATTGCCAAAACCACAACATCCGCTCATCAGTTTGGTAGATTACAGTTTGGTAGATTATCAGATTGAAGAATCCGAAATCAGCTGGGTTCAGGATTTGTATTTTATGGGTTTTAAAAGGGACATTCAGGGGAAACTTCATTACGGGCAAAGTCAATATGATTTTGATGAAGGGTTGATGTGTTTTATTGCTCCGAGACAGGTGGTGAAAATGATAATCAGCAAGTCTGATGTAAAACCTTCAGGATACCTTCTCGCTTTTCATCCTGATTTTATTTGGAATACTTCTTTGGCAAAAATTATTCACAAATATCCGTTTTTTGGTTATGATGTAAATGAAGCTTTATTTCTTTCGGAAAAGGAAGAAGAAACGTTAATTGGTATTTTTAAAAGTATTGAGCGAGAATACCAATCCGGAATAGATCAGTTTACTCAAAACATCATTATTTCGCAGATAGAAGTAATTCTCAATTATTGTGAAAGATTTTATCAACGACAGTTTATTACAAGAAAGAAAACCAATCATCAGGTTTTAGATAAACTCGAAATTTTGCTTGAAGAATATTTTACCAATGAAAATATCATTAACAACGGACTTCCAACTGCGCAATTAATCGCCGAACAGTTGAATGTTTCGACCAATTATTTAAGCAGCTTGTTAAAATCTCTTACCGGACAAACCACACAGCAACATATCCACGGAAAACTGATTGAAAAAGCAAAAGAAAAACTGTCCACAACCGAACTTTCGGTAAGTGAAATCGCTTATGAACTGGGCTTTGAACATTCACAATCTTTCAGCAAATTATTTAAAGCTAAAACGGATATTTCACCTTTAGAATTCAGGAAGTCTTTCAATTAAAATTTTAAGATTACATTTTTTCAGCTACAACAAATTACTTTTTGGATACAGATTCCGACAGATGAAAACTGAACTTTGTATCATTAAAAATATTCAAAATGAAAGTATTTGTTACAGGCGCTACAGGTTTCGTAGGAACTGCTGTAGTACAGGAATTATTAAAAGCTGGTCACACCGTTTTAGGATTGGCAAGATCAGAAGAATCAGCAAAAAAATTAATTGATGCAGGAGCGGAAGTTCATCATGGAGATTTGAATAATTTCGAAAGCTTAAAATCTGGTGCTGAGATTGCTGATGCAGTGATTCATTTAGGTTTTGTACATGATTTTTTAAGATTTGAAGAAATGTGCAAGCTTGATGGAAAAGTAATTGAAACCATCGGTGAAACGTTGATTGGAATGGATAAACCTTTTCTTATAACTTCAGGAACTGCTTTGTTTTCCAGAGATGGCTTAACCACTGAAAATGATTTGTCGGCAAACAACCTGCATCCCAGAATTGCTACTGAAAATGCAGCCGATGAAATGACAGCGAAAGGTGTGAAAGTTGCGGTGATAAGATTATCGCCATCGGTTCATGGAGAAGGAGATTTAATCGGTTTTGTTCCATTATTAATTAAAATTGCAAGAGAAAAAGGAGTTTCGGCAGTAATTAATGACGGAAATAATCATTGGCCAGCTGTTCATAGATTAGATGCTGCAAAATTATACCGTTTAGCTCTGGAAAAAACATTTGAAAAAGGAACAAGATTCCATGCCGTTGCAGAACAAGGAATTCCATTTAAAGTAATTGCTAAAGAAATTTCAGAAAGATTGAATATTCCTTTAGTTTCGCTGAATTCTGAAGAAGCTACGGAACATTTTTCTTGGTTTACGCACTTTGCGAAATTAGATAATCAAACTTCAAGCGAAATAACAAGAAAAACCTTAGATTGGAATCCGCAACATCCAACTTTGCTTGAAGATCTAAAAGGTTCTGTTTATTTTCCTGAACCTCAATAATTTGTATCTTTAATTATTATTAAAATCTGATTTAATTCTAAAACTCAAAATCATGTCTGACAATCAACCGATAAGACTAAAAACAATATCTGAATTTCATACTTTACGAGGTTTGCCAAAACCAAAACATCCATTAATAAGTGTGATTAATTTTGAAGATATGGCAAAAACTTCAGAAATCGGAAGGCAAAATCTGATGTTTGATTTTTTTATGATTTCCGTAAAACGGGATATGAATCACAAATACAGATACGGTCAACAAGATTATGATTTTGATGAAGGTGTGATGTTTTGTATGGCTCCACATCAGATTTTGAGCGTGATAAGAGAAGAGCAAGGTAAAAATCCTTCCGGATGGATGTTGATGATTCATCCGGATTTTCTTTGGAATACACCTTTGGCTTCATCAATTAAAAAATATGAATTTTTTGATTATTCGGTGAATGAAGCTTTGTTTTTATCTGAAGATGAGGAAATTAAAATTGAACAAATCATCGAAAATATTAAGCAGGAATATCAATCAAATATTGATAAATTTAGTCAGAATATCATTATTTCTCAGTTGGAAACATTACTGAATTATTCCGAACGTTTTTATCAGCGACAATTTATTACCCGCCATAAAGCGCATCATCAGTTTTTAGAAAAGCTTGAAATTTTACTTAATGACTATTTTGAAGGCGAAAATATTATTAAAAATGGCTTGCCAACGGTTCAGTTTTTATCTGAACAACTTAATATGTCGTCACAATATATGCGAAGTTTGCTCAAATCTTTGACCGGACAAACCACACAACAGATTATTCACGAAAAACTGATTGAAAAAGCAAAAGAAAAGCTCTCAACAACCGAACTTTCCGTAAGTGAAATCGCTTATGAACTGGGCTTTGAACATTCGCAGTCATTTAATAAACTATTTAAAGCAAAAACAGATATTTCGCCTTTAGAATTCAGGAAATCTTTTAATTAAATTATTTTACCAATTCACTTTCAAGGATAATATCTTTAATCAGACTTTCAAAATAATAAAATAAATCACTGTTTTCATTCATCTGATTTTCAAGAATAATAATATTCAAATCTGATTTTGGAACATAGATATTGAGTGAAGAAAAACCATCACCTAAACCTGTGTGACCGAAATACTTTATGCCATTAGAATCAACAATTCTGATATTATAACCATAACCCATTTTCTCTTTTCCGAAAACATCATGTTGTGATTTTGCAGATTCTGAAGTCATCAATTGATAAGATTTTGGGCTTAAAATTTTCCCTTTATGAAGTTGATTATTCCAGATAACTAAATCTTGAGCAGTTGTAATAATTCCATCTGCAGGCAAATTTTCTTCATTAATAAAAGAATTTTCGACTTTGGTAAACGTATTATCTTTGTTTATGTAACCGGAAACAAGATTTCGTTTATCATTTTTAGAATAACAGAAAGTATCATTCATTTTAAGCAGTTTGAATAATTCTGTTGCTAATTCACGATACGTTTTCTTGGAAGTTTTCTCTATGATTTTCCCTAAAAGAATATTAGAAAGATTGCCATATTTAAAATCAGTTCCGGGTTTGAAAATTAATGGCTTTTCAACATCAACTATTCCGTGAGTGTGATTCAAAAGTTGATGAACAGTCACAGAATCCGCCCAAGTTTGTTTTAATTCCGGTAAATATTTTTTAATTGGAGTTTGAAGATTAATTTTTCCTTTTTCAACTTGCTTTAAAATTAAAACTGAAGTAATCTGCTTAGAATTTGACATAATTTCAAACTGATTATCCATTTTCAGTGGAGTTTTATTTTGCATATCTGAAAATCCATAAGCTTTAGAATAAACTGTTTTTCCTTTTTTAGAAATTAAAATCACTCCATTAAAAGTTGTCGGTGTTTTAATTTGAATAGTACTGTCGATTTTACTTTGCCAATTATTGCGTGTTTGGGAACAAGCTGTTATACTTAAAGAAAAAATAAGAAAGGCAGAAATTATTTTTTTTGAAATCATTATTTTGTGAATTTTAAAGATTCCAAAGATACCTATTTGAGTGATTATTTAAATCTGAAATATTCATTTTATTTATATCGGGATTCTGAAAAATGGCTTGTTAATCATTATCTTTACCTAAAGTTTTCTCATCAAAGAGATTTTTCAAACTTACATTTTCATGCTCAATTCTACTCAATCAACTATTTCCAGAACGGTAATCTGGTCAATGTCAATTATTTCAGGTCTTGTCGTTGCCAACAATTATTACAATCAGCCGTTGTTAGGACTTATTTCAAAAGATTTAAATGTTACTGAAAGTGCAGCAGGAAAAATCTCTGTTCTAACGCAAATAGGTTACGCTTTCGGATTATTGCTGATTGTTCCGTTGGGAGACAAATTTTTAAGAAAAAGACTGATTTTAATTGACTTGATTTTAGTTTTTGCAGCACTTTTATGGATGACTTTTGCAACAGAATTATGGATGTTTTATGCCGCAAGTTTACTCATCGGAACTACTTCTGTAATTCCTCAGTTATTTGTACCGATTGCTGCAGAATTGTCTTCAGAAAAGGAAAAAGCAGCGAACATCGGATTGGTTGTTTCAGGATTATTACTTGGAATTTTACTGTCTCGTTTTATTGGAGGAATCGTTGGTGAAATGTGGGGTTGGAGATCCATGTTTGGAATTGCAGCGGGATTAATGCTTTTAGTCTGGGTTTTTGTCTATAAAATGCTTCCCGAAATGAAACCCAATTTCAAAGGAACTTATTTAGAACTGATGAATTCTGTTTGGAATCTTGCAAGAACACAACCTGTTTTACAATTGGCATCTTTCCGTGGAGCAATGGCTTTTGGGTCGATGTGTGCTTTGTTTACTACCTTAGTTTTTCATATGGAAAGACCACCTTTTGAAGTCGGAGCTTCTGTTGTAGGAAGTTTTGGTTTAGCAGGCGCAGTCGGAGCTTTAGCTGCTGCAAAAGTTGGTAGTTTACAGAATAGAATGAGCATCAACCGAATTATTTTATATGCTCTTTTAATTTTGATTGGAAGTTGGGGATTTACCTATTTTGCAGGAAATACTTATTGGGGACTTATTGTAGGGGTAATTCTCGTTGATTTAGGTGTACAGTCAAGTCACATAATGAATCAAACCAACTACTTTCTATTGAAAACTAATGCTGTAAACCGTTTAAATACTGTTTATATGGTTTCTTATTTTATCGGTGGTTCATTAGGAACTTACACTGCTTCCGTTGCATGGCAATATGCACAGTGGGACGGGGTTTGCTTTGTGGGAATTACGATGGGATTATTAGCTTTGGGTGCACATATTTTGTTTGCTAGGAAAGTTAATGCCGAAAAATAATTGATACATTTAAATAAAAATAAAATGAAAATAGAAATTTGGTCGGATGTAATGTGTCCGTTTTGTTATATCGGGAAGAAAAATTTTGAACAGGCAATGGAAAATTTGCAGTTCAAAGATGAAATAAAAGTAGAGTGGAAGAGCTTTCAGCTTGATCCAACTTTAGAGCAATCGGAGACAAAAACGACTGCAGAATATTTCAGAGAAAAGAAAGGTTTTCCGGAAGAGCAGGCAAAACAAATGACAAATCAGGTTATTCAGATGGGAAAATCTTCAGGAATTGATTTTAATTTCGAAAAAGCTTTAATTACCAACACTTTTACAGCTCACAAACTTCTTCATTTAGCCAAAAAATATAATAAATCTTCAGAAATGGAGGAGGAATTATTTAAAGCTCACTTTTTAGACGGAAAAAACGTTGGAGACATAAAAACTTTGGTTTCTTTAGCTGTTTCATTGGGAATTGATGCTGAAGAAGTGAAAAATTCTTTGCAATCGGATGAGTTTGATTACGACATCCACCAAGATATTTTAGAAGCAAGAAATAATGGAATTACAGGTGTTCCATTTTTTATTCTGAATGGAAAATATGGAGTCTCAGGAGCTCAACCCGCAGAATTTTTAAAAAACGCTTTGACTCAAACTTACGAAGAAACTGTTGTTCCTTTTAAGGATAATTCTTCTCAAGACAATCTTTCTTGTGATGCAGATGGTTGTTCAATTTAACATAATATAGCTTGATGATTACATTAAATAACGAATTAACATATCCGATTTCAGAAACACTTTTTGTTTTTGCGTTGGATTATGAAGCAGGAAAAGTTTTCGATCACACCAGAAAATTGATTACAGGAATTGGAAAGGTAAATGCAGCAATTGCACTCACAAAAGCAATTCAGGAAAAGAAACCAAAACTGATCGTCAATCTCGGTTCAGCAGGAGGTTACGGTTTCTCAAAAGGAGGCGTAATTTGCTGTACAAAATTTATTCAGAGAGATATGGATGCTCAAGGTTTGGGTTTTAAAAAATTTGAAACTCCTCTTTCGGGAATTCCAATTATTTTGGAAAACGGACTGAAAATGGATAATTTAACAGAAGGAATTTGCGGAACGGGAGACAGTTTTGAGATGAATCACATCAATACTGAATACAACGTCATTGATATGGAAGCGTATTCTTTAGCGTTGATTGCAATGCAGGAAAATATTCCTTTTTTGTGTTTAAAATATATTTCTGACGATGCAGGAAGTGACGCAGCCGACGACTGGTCGGTGCAAGTTCATCTCGCTTCGGAAGCATTTAAGCAGATTTTATTTACAGAAATTTAAAAATTTAAAACCAATCTAAAATCAAAATATGAAAGCAATTATCTTAGAAAATGCAGGTGGAACAGAAAATTTAAAGCTTACAGAAATTGAAAAACCATCGATCAAACAAGGTGAAGTTTTAGTTGAAGTAAAATCTGTAAGCATCAATCCAATAGATGTAAAAACTCGTTCAGGTAAAGGAGCTTTTCAGAAATTAAAATATGAAAATCCGTTGATTTTGGGTTGGGATATTTCTGGAATTATTGTTGAAAGCAATTCTTCAAAATTCAAATTGGATGATGAAGTTTTCGGGATGATTAATTTTCCAGGACATGGAAAAGCATATTCAGAATTCGTTGTTGCTTCTGAAAATCATTTAGCTTTAAAACCAAAAAATATCAATTTTGAAGAAGCTGCAGCGACAACTTTAGCAGCTTTGACGGCTTTACAGGCGATTCAAAAAGCTGAAGTAAAAAAAGGTCAGAATGTTTTAATTCACGCTGCTTCGGGTGGAGTTGGGCATTTCGCTGTTCAGATTGCTAAACATTTGGGAGTTTCAGTAACCGGAACTTCATCTGAAAAAAACAGAGATTTTGTCCTGAATTTAGGAGCCGATCAACATATCGATTATAAAAATTATGATTGGGAAAAATCCGATGAAAAATTTGATTTTATTTTAGATACAATTGGTGGTGAAAATATCGACAATTCTATAAAAGTTTTAAAAGAAAACGGCACAATTATCAGTATTCCAAGTGGTTTGAATGATGATGTGGAAGAAAAAGCAACTTCTGTTAATGCAAAAGGTTTTAAAATGTTAGTTAAGTCTGATGGAAAAGACATGGAAAAACTTGCTGAACTTTTGGAAAAAGGAGTTTTGAAACCTTATATTTATCAGGCTTTTAAGTTTGAAGAAATGGCAAAAGCACACGAAGAATTGGAAAAGGGAAGAACCGTTGGTAAAATTGTGGTTAATTTATAGATTTTAGACGATTTTTTAAGATAATTTTAAAATAGATTTCAGAATTAAATAAATAGTTTTACCATTGAAAATACAGATGAATCATGGAAAATGTTTCTGAAATTGTAGCTCATTTTAATTTCACTCAAACGAGAAAATCAAAGCAATATCTCATTTCATTTTTTAATCAAAAAACTTTCAATAAAAATGAGACACTTTATGTGCAACAAAAGCTGAAGCTATTCTTAGAGAATTTAGAAATTGTTGAACATTATAAAATTAATGAAAGTAAAATTAATGGAATTCAAAAGTTTCTTGATGAGATTGATGTCAGTCATTACAATGTCATTTCAAGCTTAAAGTATCGTGAATATTTCAAGGAAATTAATGCTAATATTTACTTATTAATCGACTTTTTTTATCATTATGGACTTCGTTTGAGAAATTTCAAAGAGAGAGAAATTTGTCCTGAATATTTTAAAGAAATTGAAAAACAAATTGCCTTCATCAATTCATTATCCATCAACGAATATTATAATAAAGACTTAGATTTCAAACAAAGAAAAAATTTCCTGACCATTATAACAACAGAAATCAAAAAGGAAAAGTTTGAATCTTTCTGGGATTTCTTTTATATGTTTGATGTGAATTCAAGTATAGCAAAAGGTATCAAGCATAATAATTTGGTATTTCCACAATTCAACTCTGAAAACAGTTTTATAATTGAAAACTTCTACCATTTAGACCTTAAAAACGCGGTTAAAAACACTTTAAAAGTAGAACATAAAAATACGCTTGTTTTCACGGGAGCCAATATGTCGGGAAAATCTACAGCAATGAAGTCGGTGAGTATCATTGTTTTGTTGGCTCATTTGGGAATTGCTGTTCCTGCAGATTATTGCGATATTCCTTTTTATGACACTATTTTTATGTATTTTTCGGTGAATGACAACCTCAAAGAAGGTTATAGTCATTTTGCTCAAGAAATTATGAATGTGAAGAATGTTTTATTAGAACTAAAATCAAAAAACTGTTTTGTTGTTTTTGACGAAATTTTTATCGGAACTAATATTAATGACGCTGCACAAATTACAGTCGATACTGTAAATGGTTTGTCCAAATTTCAAAATTCTTTATTTATTTTTTCAACACATTTAAATTTGATTGAAAATTATTTGGCTCAAAATAAAAATGTTTTGCTTTTGAATTTAGAATGTTTTTTAGAGAATAATGAATTATCATTTACATACCAATTAAAAGAAGGTTGGTCTAAACTTGAAATAGGTAAAATTCTTTTTGAAAAGTACGGCTTGAGTGATTTGTTAATGCAAAACTAAATTTGGAATACTATTTAAGAGTTTCAAGTTTTTCAGTAGAAATTTTGTCTCTCTATTTTAACTTATGTTTAACTTCTGAGGCAGGTTATTTTGGGAAGTATTTGAGAGTTTTAGCCGTACATTTATCAACTATAAATTAATGAATGATGGGGATACTTGATATGTTTACGGAGGAGATTGCAATAGACTTGGGAACTGCAAATACTTTGATTATACACAATAATAAAATCGTTGTCGACGAGCCGTCTATAGTTGCTATCGACCGTTTATCGGGTAAAGCAATTGCTGTAGGAACACAGGCAAAACTGATGCAGGGTAAAGCTCATGAAGACATTAAAGTGATAAGACCGCTTAAAGATGGTGTCATTGCAGATTTCCATGCCTCAGAACATATGATAAAAGAATTTATCAAACAGATTACTGAAATAAAAGGGAAATTTATAAAACCTGCACTTAGAATCGTAATTTGTATTCCATCTGGGATTACTGAAGTTGAAAAAAGAGCGGTGAGAGATTCTGCCCAAAAAGTAAATGCAAAGGAGGTAATATTAATTTATGAACCAATGGCAGCGGCTATTGGCGCAGGTATTGATGTTGAAAGCCCTGAAGGAAATATGATTGTTGATATTGGAGGGGGTACAACTGAAATAGCAGTTATTGCATTAGGCGGAATTGTTGTAGATAAATCTATAAAATTGGCGGGAGATGTTTTTACGAATGATATTTCGTACTTTATCAGATCACAGCATAATTTGGACATCGGTGAAAGAACAGCTGAAAGAATTAAAATCGAAATTGGCTCTGCTTTAGAGGAATTAGATTTTCCTTTAGATGATATTTCTGTTCAGGGAAAAGATTTAATTACTGGTAAACCGAAAGAAATTATGGTTAGTTATAAGGAAGTTTTCAGAGCCTTAGACAAATCTATTATGAGAATTGAGGACGCAATTTTGGAAACGCTTTCCGTTACACCGCCAGAACTTGCAACCGATATTTATAAAACAGGAATTTTTCTTGCAGGAGGTGGCGCATTGCTTAACGGATTGTCTGAGAGAATTCACAGAAAAACCGGGTTACCTGTATTTGTTGCAGAAGATCCTTTGCGAGCGGTAGTTCGTGGAACTGGCATTGCGCTTAAAAATAATCATAAGTTTAGATTTCTGATGAAATAAAATCTTCAGATAGATCAAAAACTTTCTACAACTATTTTATTTAAAAGAAATGTTTATTCATCAAAACTTCACAGACTCAAAATCAACAACTAACTAATTGTATAGCAGATTACTAAAGTCTACATTCCTTCAAATTGCAAAGTTGGAAAAATATTCAATTTAACATAATATAAATTATAGGACTTTTTTATAATCCGGAATAAGGAGAGTGTTGCAGAGAATGTTTAGCATAATAATTGTTACTAAATTATTCAACTAGATTAAAATCAATTTTAAATACTGATTTAGTTTAGTCGAATAATAATTTTAAATTTCCTTTTAAATTGAAAACTATTCAATGAAGAAGTTTTAACTGATTCTCAGCGATTAGGAATTATTTTATAAATGGAAACTTGATCTATAAATAATTATAAAATTTAACATAATATTGAAATTATGAAAAAGTATATTTTTCTCAGTGCATTTTCTGTTTTGTTAATGAACTGTAACAAAAAAACTGAAATAGTAAATCCTGTAACAACCACAGATTCTGTAGAAACTCCCGGTGAACCAAATGTAGACTCTTTGGGTTCTAAAACATTATGTTATTTAGGCGTTACCGGAAAAGACAGTGTTTTTGTAAGTCTGGATGATAATCTGGGAACTTTTTCCGGGAAAATGGCGTATAAAAATCATGAAAAAGACAGTTCAAAAGGTGAATTATCCGGCTTTAAATCTGGTGATACCTTAAAATTAACTTATGAATTTGCTTCTGAAGGAACAACAAGCAAAAGAGATATTTTCTTTATTCAGAAAGGAAATACTTTGATTGAAGGGATTGGAAATCAGAAAGATGAAAACGGAAGAATGCATTACGCAGACGAAAAAAATATTTCTTACAAAGACGGTCAAAAATTGCAAACTGTAGATTGTAAAGTCGTTTCAAATGCGTTAAAATAAAATTCAATGATAATTAAACCAAATATTTATGCAAAATTTTAATGTAAAACCATTCACAAAAAATGAACTTATTGAAGAACTAAGAAAAAAATTTCCACAATATAAAATTCAAACCAGTTTTGGAGCATTACAAGTTCGTACCAGTGGTTTTACCCTTACCGGAAATGTCAAAATCGACACAAACCCAGATACAGGAAAAATTACAACGACGACACAGCTTGACTCTATGCCTTTCTTAATTATAATGTTCCCGATTGGACTTTACGTTCTTGCGAAAAAACAGAAAATTAAAGATTTTGAAAACGAAATTATCGAAGGTATAAAAGCTTCAATGAACTAGATATTTTAGATAGAAAAGCAACTCATTTGAGTTGCTTTTTAAATTATAATTCACTATTAAAAGTTTTAATAAATTCTTCAACGGCTTTATCCTGAGTATTCCAGGAAGTTATTAAACGAATTGCTGAGGAATTTTCATCAATATTTTTCCAAACATAGAATTCAAATTTTTCAGCTAAAACTTCAATCATTTTATTACTCAAAATCGGGAAAATCTGATTGGTATAAGTTTCAGATAAAAACGGTACTCCCCTTTCAGATAAAGCATTTTTAATTTTCATCGCTTGTTGATTGGCATTTTTAGCTAAATCAAAATACAGATCATTCTGCATCAATTCCAAAAACTGTATTCCCAAAAGTCTTCCTTTTGCCAGCAACGCTCCTTTTTGTTTAATATTAAACGCAAAATCCTGCTGTAAATCTATATTGTTGATGATAATTGCTTCACCCAATAAAGCTCCATTTTTAGTTCCTCCCAAATAAAAAATATCAGTTAGTTTCGCAATATCTTGTAATGTTAAATCACTAATTTCAGAGGTTAAGGCGTGACCCAATCTCGCTCCGTCCATAAAAAGATAAAGATTATTTTCCTTGCAGAATATTGAAAGATTTTCCAGTTCTTTTTTAGAATAAATTGTTCCCAATTCGGTCGAATTTGAAATATAAACCAGCTTTGGCATTACCTGATGCGGAACATTTTTATGACTTTCCAAAACAGGAATAATATCTGAAGGATTCAGTTTTCCGTCTTCTTTTTCTATGCTTAAAACTTTATGTCCCGTTGCTTCAATTGCCCCGGTTTCATTATTTAAAATATGTCCTGTTGCTGCAGAAATTACACATTGATAAGGTCTTAAAATCGAAGAAATAACAATCAGGTTTGCCTGAGTTCCTCCCGAAACAAAATATACTTCAGAATCACGATTTTCAATTTTATTTTTAATTAAAATTTTTGCTTTTTGAGAATATTCGTCTTCACCATATCCGGCTTGCTGATCGAGATTATTTCGAAGAAGAGATTCTAAAATCTGAGGATGACACCCTTCGGAATAGTCGTTTTTAAAAGAAAATTTCATAGTGTAAAATTAAAAAATCTTAAAATAACAAGACTAAAATTTAAAAAATATTTTGTTAGATTTGTATTGAAAATCATCTAACATTTTGAAAACAACATTAACAGAAGAAAATTATCTGAAAGCTTTGTTTCATGTAGTTGACCATGAAGGAAAAGTGACGATTAACGAACTGAGCAAATTTTTGAATGTAAAAATGCCCAGCGTTAATAACATGATGAAAAAATTCGCAGAGAAAAACTGGGTAATTTATGAAACCTACAAACCACTCAAAGTTACCGAAAAAGGCAGACGTGAAGCAGCTTTGGTTGTAAGAAAACACCGTTTAACAGAAATGTTTTTGGTTAAAAAAATGAACTTCGGTTGGGAAAATGTACACGAAATTGCAGAACAATTGGAACATGTACATTCAAACGTTTTCTTCGATAAAATGGATGAAATTCTAGACTATCCTAAATTTGATCCACACGGTGAACCTATTCCTGATAAAGACGGAAATATTATTTCGCAGGATTTACAAAAATTAAGCAATTGCAAAGTTGGAGAAACTGTAATTTTTGCTTCTGTCACTTTATCTGATGATGCTTTTCTGAATTATCTTACTGAAAGAAATCTTCTTTTAAATACTAAAATCAAGATTCTTAAAATTGAAGATTTCGACAGATCTGTCACAATAGAAATTTCAGGAAAAACTGAGGTTCTCAGCAAAAAAGCAACAGAGAAAATTTTGGTGAAGCATTAAAATAAAAAAAGCGGATTAAAAAATCCGCTTTAAAAATATCATTTAATAATTATTTCAAATACTTAGTAATTGCCTCATCAGTTGGCTTCACTTTACTTACAAAGCTGTCGATTAATTTACCGTTTTCATCAACTAAAAACTTTGTAAAATTCCACTGAATTTCTGTGTCTTTTACGCCATTTAAGCTTTTTTCTGAAAGATATTTGAAAACTGGAGCTGTATCGTCACCTTTTACAGAAACTTTAGCAGCTAAGGGAAAAGTAACCCCATAATTTTTCTGACAAAAAGCACCGATTTCCACGTTTGTTCCAGGTTCTTGTCCGCCAAAGTTATTTGCAGGAAATCCAATAACGACCAATTTGTCTTTATATTCATTCGACAACTTTTCTAAATCTGCATATTGCGGTGTGAATCCGCATTCTGATGCTGTATTGACAATAAGGATTTTCTTACCTTTATAATCTGCAAAATTGATTGTTTTACCTTCTTCGAGACCATCTACTTTGTAATCGTATATTGTTTTTGACATAACTTGTTTGGTTTTTACTTTAGAAACTTCACTTTTTTTCTGAGCGCAACTATTAGAAAATGCGACAAAAGAAATTAGGACTATAAAAAACTTCTTCATTTCGAATATTTATTTTAAAATTTAAAACTGTTTGCAGGAAATACTTTATTAATTTCTGCTTTATTGATAAGCATCACGTAATCGCCATCTTTTTTAGCGCTCGATGATTCTAATCGGAATGGCATCATCAAATTTCCTACCTTTTTGTAATCTGAATATGTTAAAGTTTCCTCTTTTTTAATTTCCTTTAAAAGCATGAACGATTTTGTGTCGAAATAATAATAGTTTTTATTGACATTTTTTGTCAGTTCAACTTTATGACAGTAGATCTCTCCTACTTTTTCTTTTCCTAAATATTTGGCTTCAAAACCTTTATTCTCCCAATCAATAAAGTCGTTATCGAAACTTTCAGGAATATATTCTTTGTATTCCTGCAGTTTATTGGTTGCATAATTCATTGCATAACCTTTAGACCCGTCGTAACCTTCAATAGCAGTATCTTTTCCGCCGATTGTAATTACGGTTTTGGTTAAATTTGGTCTTTGCTGATATATTTTAATAGGATATTCATCTTTAATTCCTAAAATTACTTTCCCCTGAAGTAATACTGAATTTAAAAGTTTCCAATTGGTTAATCCTCCCGATAATTCTATGTTTTTGTCGATAATTTCTTTAGCAGTCTGAGCGAAAGATAATTGTGAAATAATCAGAACGAAAACGATGAGTAATTTCTTCATTAAATCAATTTATAAAATCAAATATAAGCCTTTCTTGTCTAATGTAACAATGTTGCAGTTTAACAGTGTAACAAACTGTTGCAATTCTGTAACATATATTTTCTAAAAATGGTTCTTTAGATAAGCTTTCTAGCTTTTTCCAAATCTTCCGGTGTATCAATTCCAACGCCGATAAAATTGGTTTCAATTAATTTAATTTTCATCCCATATTCCAGATAACGGATACATTCTATTTTTTCTGAAATTTCTAAAGGTTTCATTTCTAGTTTTGAAAATTGAAGCAGAGCATGTTTTCTGAAAGCATAAACTCCGATATGTTTAAAATAATCAACATCATAAGAAATCTCTCTATGAAACGGAATCACAGAACGGCTAAAATATAACGCAAAACCATTATTATCTGTAATTACTTTTACGTTATTCGGGTTTTCAATTTCTTCTTTTTCGTGAAGTTTTATTTTTAATGAAGCTAAAGAAATTTCCTGATTTTCATCAGCCTTGAAGACTTCAATTAATTGTTTTAAAGGTTCTAATTTTAAAAATGGTTCGTCGCCCTGAACGTTGATAACAATATCACAGTCGATATTTTGAACAGCTTCTGCAATTCGATCGCTTCCTGTTTCGTGTTGACCTGTCATTACAGCTTTTCCGCCATGATTTTGAATTTCATTAAAGATCAATTCAGAATCTGTTGCTACAAAAACTTCATCGAAAAGTCCGGTTTCCACAACGTTTTGATACGTCGTGGTAATGACTGTTTTTTTACCCAAAATCTGCATCAGTTTTGCGGGAAAACGACTGGCTTCGTAACGTGCAGGAATAACAGCGATAATTTTCATTATATTAATTTCTTTTTTTTAATTAATTTTGGTTGTTCAACTTCGAATCTCACGCAGCCCGACTTGAACGGAGCTCTTTTTGCCGCAACGAAGTGAAGGCGAAAAAGCGGGAGTGGAAGGCGAAATAGCTGCCCAAACAATTCTATTCAAAACAGTGAACAGAAATAAAAATTGCCGAAGTAGAAACCTTCGGCAATTTATGTGATTTTTCTTAAAACTCAAATTCTCCAATCAGAATTTTGCTGTCACTCTCTCGTTTATTCTCTTTTTTGCTTTGAAAAACGGCAATCTTTCTTTCCTGTCTTCCATCTGAATAATAAAGATACACTTCCGCCATCACAGTTGTTGGTCCTGAAAGAATATTCTGTCTCTCACCAAAGAAATTGGTTTTAATTTTATACTTTCCTTTAACCGCTTTTTTCAGCAAAAACTGTTCTGGCCCAAAACCTTGTGTAAAATCGTTGCTCAGCCTTCCGCCAATCTGTGTTGATTTGTGACCATAAGAACAATCTTCACCACGAGGATCTGTCACCCAAAGATCAATGTCGGTATTGTCTTTGTTCCAATTGATCACCACACGAATATCCACAGGCAAATCTGCTTTCAGGCGGTCATCAATTTTGCTTCCGTCAACATTTTTATTTTGCTTTAAAATATTGTTGATTTCCATAATCAGGATTTCCTCAATTCCGTTATCTCGCATAGAAATTTCATCTGTGAACTCCTGATACAGCAGAGATTTGTAAATATTTAAAGCTTCCTGCGGCTTTTTATTATCAATCAAAGCCAAGGCATAATCTCTGTGGCTTTGCGCGTCAAAAGGTCGCCATTCAAGAATTTTCTGTGTAATCCAAAGTTCTTTATCGTAATGACCACGTTGTTTTAAAAGATAATAAATCGTTTTATATAATTCTTCATTTTCCAAATCAAGTTCAGCCAATGTACTCAAAACCTTTAATGAAAGTGCTTTATCTCCTTTTTTGAAAAGCAATTTAGAAATATCAAAATAATAAGAAACCTGCTTTTCATGTTTTGAACGGTTTTCCAGATATTTCTGATAGATTACATCCGCAGACTGTAAATTCTGAAAATCTTTCATGTATTCTGCAGTGCTTTCTACATCGACTAAAGTTATTTTTCCTTTTGGTTTAGATTCTCTTTCTTCCATTTTATCCGACCTGGAAACTTCCATTGCAACTTTTGCTGAAGAATTATATCCTACAACAACTACCTCTTCAAGTCTTTGATTGTTTACAGTATCTCTTACAGATTGATTTGAAATTTTTGGATATTCCTTTTTTTCTACAGGTTTAAATTCTGTGTTCCACCATGTTTTTAATTCTCTTGTTTTGTCAAAAGCTTTAGATAAAAGATTTTTTCTCTGTTCTAAAACTCGACCTTTATTTTGTGAAACAATTCTCTGATAATCAGCTAACAATTCCTGTGGCGGCGTAATTTTGTAACGCACATAGTCATTAATATCATCCAGAACAATTAAGCTTGTATTTTTGCTTACAACGCCGAATTGTTCACTGATATTTTTAATTTCCTGACGGTTTTGGGTAGAATTTAATTCCAATTCATTGATTTTTCTTTGCGCCCAAAACTGAGCAATCTGCCAATTTTCCAACTGTTGAGCACTTGAAAAATCGACAGGTGTTTCAAATTTTTCACTTCCGACTGAAAAGACTGCGGTTAATTTTCCTGCATTTCCAGACGTAATTCCAAAAATATTGACAGGCTCACTGATTACCGAACCGATATTCGGAAATAATTCCTGCATATTTGGATTTTCTTTAAATCCTAAAAAGCGAACGGGTAATCTTTTGTAAATTTTTAAAGCTGATTGAGCATCCAGTTCATTTAAATTAATGAAATTTCCACCGGATTGATTTGCCAATAATTTAAGCAAATTAAAATCTGAAGTCGGTGTACTTGAAATGCTGTTTAAAGGCTTTTTAAATTTCATCGTTAAATCTCCAAAATTGGAAATTCCGTCTGAAAACAAAAGATATTCCTCTACTCCATTGATTTCTTTTAAAGCTCCGAAATCTGTTCCGCCGTCGTATTTTAAATTTAAAATTCTGTTTTTAAGTTCATTCCAGTTTCCCTGAGAAATATTGAATTCTTCAGCTTTGTCAAAGGTATTATTCAACAAAGAAAAAGAAACGGAAACGTTCTTGTTGTCTGCGAAATAAGCATCTAAAAACTGTAATTCTTTATCTCTGTTTCGTTTCGAACCACTGTAAGAATTATCCCAAATAATGGCAATTTTCTGAGATTTTGGTTTTTCTTTTACCGGAAAATCCAATCCTACATTTGCGGCAAAATAAAATTTGTCTCCTGAAGCTTTCTGCAAAACAACATTCGATGAATTTTTATTTTTTGGAATGGTTACTTTTAAACTTTCATTGGGTCTAAAATCAGTTTTATTGATTTCTGCAATCCATTGATTTCCTTGTTTCTGAAAAGCAAAACTTCCATCAGGATTTTCTAATATTTTAGGAATATTTGTTGTTTCACTAATCCAAACCTTTAGATTAAACTTCGGAATTGTCGTTGCATTCGCAAAGCTTAAAAAATACTGATAATCCGAAGCGAAATTTTTCAAATCCTGATGATAAGTAATTTGAATGGTTCGGCTTCCGTTTTGTGGTAACGGATAAATTCTCGTTCTGAAATTATTTCCTTCTACCTTTTCAATGATTCCCGGGTCAACATTTCTTCTTTCAATACTTTCAAAAACTTCTTTAGCTCTTTCTTTTGGAACAGGAACTGCATTTCTGAGTTTTCCATTAATATCTAAAGCATAACCACTTACAGAAACACCTTCCGGAAGTGGAAAAGTGAGTTTTCCTTCTAAAATTCTGTTACTTGGATTATAAAAAGTATACGTTGCTGTTGTGGTTGCAAGATTTCCTAAAATTTTGGTGTCAATTTTAGCTTCCTGAAGAATAACGGGATGTTTTTTTTCATTACCAACTTCCAATGTTGGAATTTGAGCAAATGCAACACTGAAAGCGAGTGTTGTCATTAGACTAATAATTTTTTTCATCTTATATTTTGGTTTTGTTAGTATAACTATTCTACTATATCTATCTTTTGAGTCGATAAGCCGCCATAGACCGTATAGATTTTTTTGGCAATGATTCCAAAATTGTAGCCCTGTACCTGTTCAACACCGCTAAAATTCACCGCAATCAATTGCCCGCAATTATTAAAAATCGGTGAACCGCTTGCTCCGTGAGTTGAAGTTACGCTGTACTGAATTTTTGTTCCGTCTGATTCTTTACTGATTTGCCCGTCATACAACTGTACTTTAATTCCAGAAATGGTCTGCGCTAAATCTTCTCCCAAAGGATAACCAATCATCACCGCTTTTTCACCGGGGCGTAAAGTCTGGTCATCGGTTACAGCATTATCAAGATTGATGATATTTACAACTGTATTTGGAGTTTCTTTTGTGGTTAACTGTAAAACTCCCAAATCGACAGACTGGTCTTCAGAAATTTTTTCAATAGTACAAGGCAACCATTCTTCGGCAGAATTATGTAAAGCGATAGAAATATCTACCGTTTTCATATATACTTCGATTTCGTCTTCCGAAACATAATCTTTCTGAGGAATTGAAGCAGCAATGTCTTCAGAACTTGCAACAGTATCTACAGCTGAATCGTTTGAATCTACAAACTCTTCACCATCACCTTCTTCAGTGTCTCCCTCATGATATCCACCTTCTTCATGATAATCTGACGATGCATTACCCCAATTGGAAGCAATAAAAGTTTCGTAACCATCTTCTGAAATATCTGTGGTAAGAATTGATGCGATTTTTCTTCGGATATTCGACGTATCCGTATTGATTTTATCAAGATTTTCTGGCGAATTCCAAGGTTGAAGAACGTGACTGTTGGAAATCATATTTCCTTTTTTATCAACAAAAAATGCCGTTCCAAAAAGCGTTTCTTCTGATGCTTCAGGAATATTCAACTGAATTTCTTTTCCTTTAATTTTAGCAAAAAAAGCATATCTGTGCTTTACCATTACAACAGCATCTTTATAAGCATCGTAAATTTTGGTATCTGTATCTAAACAAACATTTTCAACGATGGGCTCAACCTGATGGTCTTTGTAATATTTATATCCAAAATAAGAAGCTCCACCTAAAAGAATGATTCCTCCCAAACTGAAAAACGCAATCTTATAAGGATTTTTTTTCTTTTTTTCTGTTACTGTTAAAGTTTCTTTTGGTTGTGGTTCTAAAGGTTGTTCCTGAGTTTGATTTGTAGGATTTTCAGAAATTATATTTTCTGTTTCAGGATTTTGCTGTTCTGAAAAATCCTCAGAAGGCGAATTATTGTTTTGCTGTGACTGATTCTGATCCAACTCTTCATGGTTGGATTCATTTTTTTCATGATCCATTTGTGTTAAATTATTAATGATTTATAATAAAAAAGTTGATTCTTACAATAAGAATCAACTTGGTATAAATTTAGAAAAAAAAATTAAATTATTTCAAATTATTTAGAGCATTCTCTAATTTAGGCATCATTACCTCAATTTCAGTGATATCTAAACCTCCAACAGAAGCTCTGAACCATGGCTCAGATTTAGCCTCACCAAATGCTGAGAAAGGAACTAAAGCAACTCCTGCTTCATTGATTAAATAGAAAACTAAGTCTGAAGAATTTTCAATTATAGTTCCGTCAGGTTTTGTTTTTCCGATATAATCTAATTTGATTGTTAAATAAAGCGCTCCCATTGGTTCGATACTTTCAACTGCCAAACCTTTGGCTTTTAAATCTTGAATTCCGTTATGAAGAACTTTTAGACTTGCTTCTAATTTACCTTTAAAATCATTAATAAATGAATTCACATTATCAGCATTTTGGAAATATTTTGCCGTGGCTTCCTGCTCCGGTTTTGGTGCCCAAGCTCCAACGTGAGTCAGTAAAGCTTTCATTTTATCAATCACATTAGAAGGACCAAATCCCCATCCTACACGCACTCCTGTAGCTGCAAGACATTTAGAAATCCCCTCGATATAAATAGTAAATTCTCTCATTTCTGGGAAAAGAGAAACCGGATCAACGTGTTTTGCACCGAAAGTAAGATTAGAATAAATCTGATCGTACATTAAATATAACGGCTTTTCGTCTGTGCCTCTCTTACTGTTTTCTTCCAAAATCATTTCACAGATTTCTCTCAACTGAGCTTCTGTGAACATGGTTCCTGTAGGATTTAACGGCGAACAAAGCGCTAAAAGGACAACTCCGCTTAAGTGAGGTCTTAAATCATCAGCAGTTGGTAAGAAATTGTTTTCCGGAGTAGTCTTAACTTCAACAGCATCTGCAGAAGTAAGATATGCATAATGATTATTGTTCCAAGACGGTGTAGGATAAATTACTTTATCACCTTCGTCAACAATTACCTTATAAACGGCATAAATCAACGGTCTTGAACCTGCTGTAATTAAAATATCATTCGCTGAATAATCTAAATTCCATCTTGTTTTTAAGTCTTTTGAAACTTCATTTCTCAAAGACAATAATCCGTTTGCTGGCGGATAATTGGTTAAATTATTCTGGTACGCTTTCTGAATTTCTTCTTTTAATTCTGCAGGAATCGGGTAAAGATTAGAATTCAAATCACCAATCGTAAGATTAGCAATCTCTGCTCCTTTCGCCTTTAAATCATTTACTTCATTACCAATTTTTACAATTTCAGAACCAATGAGGTTCGCTGCTAATTTTGAAACTTTCACTTTTATTTACTTTTAATATATTATTTTTTAGGTTGCAGGAATTAGGCTATATACTTGTTATTAATCTTTGATTTTAACGCAAAGTTCGCAAAGTTTTTTTAACAGCTAACTGTTTTTAAGTTCGCAAAGGCGTTTCACTCAGCAAAGAATACAAGGTTTTTCAATAATGACTGAAATTAATGACAATCAAAATCAGTAAAACTTTTATCTAAAAACTAATTCCTGCAACCTTATTTTAGTTCAATTGAAGATCTTTTCTTACCTCTTCTATTTTTTGTTCTAAAGATTTCAGGGTTTCTTCAAAATCTTCTTTTGAAGTGATAGACTCTTTTACAGAAACATAAAATTTAATTTTAGGCTCTGTTCCCGAAGGTCTTACGCAAACTTTTGTTCCGTCCTGAGTGTAATAAATTAAAACATTAGATTTTGGAATATCATCCATTACGTGTATTTGATTTTCAGAAACTACGAAGTTTGTTTGCTCTTTAAAATCTTTCACTTCTTCCACTAAAGAACCAGCCAATGATTTTGGAGGATTTTCACGGAAATTCTTCATCATATTCTGTATTTCTTCCGCTCCGTCTCTTCCTTTTTTAACGATATTGATTAAACCTTCGTAATACATTCCGGTTTCCTGATAAATTTCAATCAGATATTCATACATCGTTTTTTCGTTGGCTTTGCACCAAGCTGCAATTTCACAAGCCAAAATGATACTTCCACAAGAATCTTTATCACGAACGAAATCTCCAGTCATAAACCCGAAACTTTCTTCTCCACCACAAATGAATTTTTCCTGACCTTCAAAATCACGAATCATTTTTCCAATCCATTTGAAACCCGTTAAACCAACTTTACAGTCAACGCCGAATTTTTCAGCGATATCAAAGAAAATGTCTGAAGTCACAATCGTGGAACCAATGAATTCTTTTCCTGTAATTTTTCCTTGTTTCTTCCATTGATCCAAAATATAATACGTCAAAATCGTATTGCACTGATTTCCGTTTAGCAATTGAATTTCACCTTCCAGATTTCTAACGGCAATTCCTAATCTGTCACCATCCGGATCGGTTCCGATAACGATATCTGCATTGGTAATTTTAGCTAAATCCATTGCCATTTCCAAAGCGGCAGGTTCTTCCGGATTAGGAGAATCTACCGTTGGAAAATTTCCACTTGGAATCATCTGTTCTTTAACCAAATCGATTTTCTTGAAACCTGCCTTTTCCAAAGCTTTCGGAACAGTTGCATAAGTCGTTCCATGAATTGATGTGAAAACGATATTTAAATTTCCTTTTTCAACATCTTGGTAAGTTGAATTTTCAATACAGGCATCGATGTAAACATCATCCTGCTCCTCTCCGATCCATTCGATTAAATCATCATTTCCATCAAATTTAATTTCTTCAAATTTCACAGAATATACTTCATTGATAATCGCCTCATCATGTGGCGGAACGATTTGTGCTCCGTCATTCCAATATACTTTATAACCATTGTATTCAGGCGGATTGTGAGAAGCTGTTAAAACAATTCCTCCGTTACATTTTTTATCACGAACCGTGAAAGACAATTCAGGAGTTGGTCTGTGGTTTTTGAAAAGCAGAACTTTAATTCCGTTTGCTGTTAAAACATCCGCAACCAATTTTCCAAATTCCTTTGAGTTATTTCTTACATCATAAGCAATTGCAACGCTAATTTCCTCACCTTGAAATTGCTGTAACATGTAATTCGCAAGTCCTTGTGTTGCTTGACCTAACGTGTACTTATTTAAACGATTGGTTCCAACACCCATAATTCCTCTCATTCCTCCTGTTCCGAATTCTAATTCTCTGTAAAAAGAGTCTTCCAAATCCGGAGAATTGCTGTCGATTAATGATTGAACGGCATCTCTTGTTTCTTTATCGAAGGTATCGCTTAACCAAAGCTTTGCTTTTTCTAATGTTGTCATATTTGTATTTTGTCCGTTTTTATAGTTTGATTTTAATAAGATATTTTCTTCATTGTCATTCCGAGGAATGAGAAATCTATTTTTTTAGATTCTTCTCTCCATTTCGTTGCGCTCAGATTGACAAATAATTTAATTTAATTTTTTGTTTTCAACCTTAGTTGTTTTCTCAATTTTAAAAGCTCTGATTGGATCATTATAGTAAACAAATTTCGCTGTGTTTTTTACATTTCCTTTTAATGAATCTTTTACATTCACTTCCGCATAATTTCCGTTTTGAGAATCCACATTAAGATTAACAATCTTCCAATAAGGAGCAATCAAACTTGCTGTGTCTGAGATTTTTATAACAGCATCTTTAGTTTCACCTAAAAAATTAGCACGACTTCTGTTTTTCATGTCAATTTCTGCCCTTCTTGAGTTGATTGAACCCATAAAAGTAGCGTAATTTTTTAAATTTAATCTAAAATTATCAGTTTTAATTTCACTTGAAATATTCATTTCCACAGAATCTGAAAGCGAAACTTTCTCTAAATTATATTTTGAATAAATGGTAACATTGTAGAAATCTATCCCTTTTACCCCTCTGCTTTCTTTGATTGAAAGTGTTTTATCATCCACATCAATATCCAAATTATTGGCAATATTTGGATAAGTTTCTACTTCCACAAAATTTTTAGGTCCTCTTGCGTAAAATACACGAAATTTTCCATCCAAATCAAGATTGACAAATTCTTCAACATCAATTTCTTTCTTTTCTAAGCTTCCTTTGGGAGAAATTTTTCCGCAAGAAACCACCGCCAATAATAATAAAGTATACACTGTATTTTTCATTTTCAAACTAATATAGTTGATATAAAGCTGCAAAAATTACAAAACTTTCTATTCCCATCAAAACATACAAAGTCAATACTCTCCAGAGTAAACCTGGTTTTGAGTATGATTTTTTAAAAGCATTCCAAAAAGTAATTGCCGGAAAGAGAATAGAAAGACCGAATATGATTTTGTCGATAAAATTGAAAATCTTTGAAATCGGTTTCCACAAACCAATCAGACTTACGATATCACTCAACAAAAATAAGATTAAAATTCCTAAAAGACTCACTGTTGCAATGATAAAATGCTCGGCAATGTTGAACTTTAATCTTTTAAAAATCAAATATCCGTTAATTGCCAACATCGGAATGATGACAAACAGTATTACCTTGGAGTATTTTGAGAAAAAATCTTTTACATCTGAAACATCATCCGAAAGAACCTGAGCCGGAGCAAATTGCTCGTAATAATGATAACTCAATACATTAAAACCAAAAAGAATCAGTAACAACGATATAAAATTGTTGTATCTGATTCTTTTTCCTGAGATATAATCCATCGCCGTTTTGCCGGATCTGAATAAAATATCTTTTAATGCCTTAAAAAATTTAGCTTCTACGTGCCAAATCGAACCAAGAATATCATTTTTAATGAGCGAATTAACTGTAATTCTTGTCGTGTCTGCTTTCTGTCCGCAATGAGCACAAAACTCACCGGAAAGAAAATGACCACAGTTCAGACAAGTTTTATTGCTCATTTTACACTCAGCTAATTCTTTATTTTTTTATAAAACCAAGTTGTTGATGTATTTTTAATTGACGATAACAAGAGATAATCTTTTTCTAAATAAGAGATTTTCAATGAAATAGTATCCTTAAGTTCTAAATATTTCATTTTTAAAATCTTTCCATCTCTTTTATAATTTCCTTTTGATTCCAAAGAATTAAAAGTTTGATTTTTATTAAAACTTAAAATTCCATTTCCTTTTTTAAAAATATTTTTCTTAAGTTTTAAAGTATCTACATTTTGAATTTCTACACCTTGATATACTTCAATAAATTCCCAAGAACCAACAATTTTATTTGATTTACAGGAAGATAAAGCTAATGCTAAAAGAAAAAACAAGATAAGATTTCTCTTTTTCATTAAATAACTTCGTCAATATTATAATTCTTATGTTCTCTGTTGGTTCTGATAATCATTTCGCCCAAAAATCCTGCAATGAAAAGCAAAGTTCCCATCAACATCATCGTTAATGCAATGAAAAACCAAGGATTATTGGTGATTAAATGTCCGTAAATTCCTCTTGCTACATCAATCAGTTTTGAGACTCCTAACCAAAACGCAGAAAGAAAACCGACGATAAACATAATCGTTCCAACGGCTCCGAAAAAATGCATTGGTCTTCCTCCGAATCTGCTTACAAACCAAAGGGTTACCAAATCTAAAAATCCACGAACGAATCTTTCTGTTCCGAATTTTGATGTTCCGTAAGGTCTTGCCTGATGTGGAACTTCTTTTTCTGTAATTCTTCTGAAACCTGCATTTGCAGCTAAAACCGGAATGTAACGGTGCATATCTCCGTACACATCAATCGATTTTACCACTTGTTTTTTATAAGCTTTTAGACCACAGTTGAAATCATGAAGATAAACTCCCGAAACTTTTCTTGCTGCTGCGTTGAATAGTTTTGAAGGTACGTTTTTGGTCATGACATTGTCAAAACGTTTCTTTTTCCAACCCGAAACGATGTCATAATTATCTTCAATTACCATTCTGTATAGTTCAGGAATTTCTTCCGGAAAATCCTGTAGATCGGCATCCATTGTAATAATTACATCACCGTTGGTTCTTGCAAAAGCGGCGTGTAACGCCTGAGATTTTCCGTAATTTTTGGAAAATTTTATTCCGTGGATTTGAGGATGCTGCACTTTCAGATTCTCAATAATGCTCCACGATAAGTCTGTACTTCCGTCATCAATAAACCAAACCTCATAAGATAAATTGCTGGTTTTACAAACGTTATCAATTCTCGAAAAAAGCTCTTCCAAAGATTCTTCCTCGTTCAGTAACGGAATAACTATAGATAAATTCATTTAATTTTAATAAAAAATTATGCTTGATTAACGACTTCCTGATGGTTTGTTTTCTTTCTGAAAAACGCCCCAAAAAAGACAGACAAAACTACGTAAAATATAAGTATTGCTGCAAAATATCCCGAAAAATGACTTAGCGTCAACATATCTTTGTTTTTTATTGTCGTAGGATCAAACCTTTGAAGACTTTCCTGATATTTCTGCTCCAACTCGTCAATGTCTTTTTGATGCTTTAAAATTTGCTTTGCAGATTGATATTCTTTATCCAATTCAGATTTTTGTCTTGTCACATATTGATAATTCAACAGCTTTTTTGCATCGGTATCGATGAAATTTAAGAAGGTGAAAATGCTTACAATTGATAAAATTCCGCCAACAAACATTGGAACGAAAGCTCTTTTAAAAGCTTCTTTAAAATTCATTTGATGTTTATTCCAGTGAGATTTTACAGACCAAAAGGCAAATAAAACATAAAGAACAGGTAAAACAAACGCATTGACTTTCAATGTAGTATCGAAATATTCAACTCCTGAAAAGAAAGAATATACTACAAAAAATATAACCATTGTAATGGCATAAAGTAAAATTCCTAAGGTAACTGGACTTTTCGTCATAATTCTGATTTTTAGAAAATTTCTTAAAAAATATTGGTCTAAATTTCAGCGTTTTAGCTTTAATAAAGGCTTTTTTGAAGATTTTTTCTGTAATAATATTTTTAAGTTTAAAATAAGTTCCTATCTTTGCAACGGCAAGTCCTAAACAACCAGCTCCTGAGAATCCTCCAGGGTGGGAACGCAGCAAAGGTAATTGGTTGAGCGGTGTGATTTAGGTAGCTTGCCATTTTTTTTTATATAAATTAAGAGATTAAGTTGATTTTATTTAAATTACTTAATCTCTTAATTTTTTTGTTATATCTCGAAGCTTTCTCCCAATTTAGGTAAAACCAATTCTACATTTTTATCAGTAAAATGTTTCGCTGCATTATCATGATTGATTTCAATTGCAGGAAAAGTATCAAAATGACATCCGATAACTTTCGGAGTTTTCAATAATTCTGAAGCTGCAAAAGCCGCTTTTCTCGCACACATCGTGTAATGACCGCCAATCGGAAGAATCGATAAATCTAAATTCCCATACAAAGCCGGAAACAACTGCATATCTGCCATTACTCCGGTATCACCTGCCAAATATACATTCTTACCTTCAGGAAGTCTGAAAATGTATCCTACAGGAACTCCACCATAAGTTCCGTCAGGAAAAGAACTTGTATGATGAGCCGGAACCATAGAAATTTTTAAATCATCGATTTTTGCCGAACCACCTAAGTTTACATCGTCTGTATTTTTAGCATTTTTAAAATAAGCACAGATTTCTGGCTGACCAATAATTGTCGCTTCAGAATAATGTTGTAAAACCTCTCCTACATCAGCAATATGATCTCCATGAGCATGAGTCAATAATATATAATCGATTTTCTGAGCTGTAATATCAAAACCTGATTCTGCCTTTTTGTAGTTGTAAAAAGGATCACATAAAATCGTTTTGTCTTTATATGTGAACAAGAAACAGTTTTGTCCTAAGTATTGTATTTTCATTTTTAAATTATTTTTTGAATATTGCTAAAAAATATTTTTTTATTTTAAACGCAAAGAGCGCAAAGTTTTTTAATTGATTCGACGTTTTTAAGTTCGCAAAGGCGTTTCACTCAGCAAAGTTTTGAAAACTATTTCGATGGAAATTTATCTTCAATTAATCTTAGATTAATACCGTGTTCAAGATAGGTTTTGCAACCATCTAAAACTGTTGTGAAACCTCCTGTATTATCATTAATGATAACTGAAAGTTCGTCTCCAGTTTGAGAATATCCGTAACTTTTGATGATGACTAAAGTGCCTTTTTCCATTTCTTTAAATTCATAATCAACTTTGGTTGAAGGGCTTCCCCACTCAGTTTTTATCAGTTGATTTGGAATAATCTGATGAACCTTCACTTCGGATTTCGCATCGTACATTTCCCATTCCCAAATAATTGTTTTACCTTCTTCGAGTTTTCCGCTTGATTTGGTAAACCAAAAGTTGCTTGTGATTTCCGGATTGATAAATGCTTCAAAAAACTTCATTGATTGGTTTTCTGATTAACATTTGAGCCTGAACAAATATTTTAGTTTCCATAACAGAAAATTTAGCTAAAATAATTAAGACCTATAGCCGTTAAAACAGCCATCATTAAAGTCATAATTCCTACCTGTTTCAAAAATGGGTCAAGCTGTTTTGGTTCTTTTACCGACATAATACTTCTTCTCAGTTTCGCCACAGGAAATAAAAGAATCATCACCATAAAAACGTAATATTTCTGCATTTGGATGAAATTATTAATCCCTAAAAAGATAAGAATCAAAATCAATGGAAGCTGCAATAAAACCATTTCGTAAATCATTGCATTTCTAAAACCTATTCTCAATGCAAGACTATTTTTTCCGGATAATCTGTCGCTTTCGATATCTCTCATGTTGTTCAGATTCAAAACGGCCATACTCATCATTCCAATCGCTGTTCCCGGTAAAAGAATATCCCAAGAAAAAGTTTTTGTAAACAGAAAATAACTTCCGCAAACCGAAACCAAACCAAAGAATATAAATACGAAAACGTCTCCCAATCCCATATATCCGTAAGGTTTTTTACCAACTGTATAACCGATTGCTGCCAAAATACTTGCTACTCCCAATCCGATGAAAATATAAAATTCATTCATAAATTCAGGGATAAAAGCAATGTATAAAAGTGCAATTGTTGCTACAAAAGATAAAATTGAGAACAAAATCACTGCATTTTTCATTTGTTTTGCGGTAATTTTTCCTGATGCGACAGCTCTTGCTTCAGCTTCTCCGATTCTTTTCGCATCGGTTCCTTTTACGCCATCTCCGTAATCATTCGCATAGTTTGATAAAACCTGATAAAGCAAAGTCACCAAAAGTGCTAAAGCAAAGATTTTCCAATCCCAAATTCCTCCATCTTCTTTGAGTCTCCATTTTGCAATGAAAGAGCCCATTATAATTCCGCTTAATGATAACGGCAATGTTCTAAGCCTTGCGGCTTTTATCCAATCGTTCATAATTATAATTGATAAGAGATAATTGATTAATGATATCCTCGATCATCATTAATCAATTATCATTTATTTTTTTTGGTATCTCTATTTTATAGATGCAGTAATTCAACAGTTTTTTTAGCTTTATAAAGTTTAAAGCAACTATTTTGAATCGTCCAGCAGAGGTATAAAAAGTGATACTTCCCAAGTTTGTTTTTCTTTGCCAAAAATACTGAGAAATTTTCACAGTCTGAAGCTTTTCTACCTCGAAAGTTCGGTTATCAATGTCCCAAATTCCTGATTTTAATCGTATAAATCTTTCGTTGTAAAATAATTTTAAGTTTTTGAAATAAATCAGAATAAATATTTTAACTAAAACAATATAAATAACAGCTAAGAACCAATACTTTATTAATAAATTTTTATCAATAATGAAAAATAAAATTAAAGGCAAAACGATAAACTGAAAAGTATTAACGATGATTAATCTGAAATTTGGCTTTAAACAATTTTCGAAAACAGGATTTTCTTTCCAAATTGTAGAAATTAATTTCGTTTTTTCATCATTGGAAATTCCAGGGACAGCAGAAACATTTTTCTCTTCTTCGTTTTTCCCGATTTGAAGAAATTTCACAAAAGAAATCTTCATTTTTTTCTGAATCCAGTTCTGGGTTTCTGTAATGATCTGAACTTTTGACTTATTAACGATTGAGTTTCGGGTCGTAAACAAACCATATTCAAAAGAAAAGCTCTGATTGTTTTCGCTTATTTTAAAATTAAAATATTTGATTAAAGTTTTAACCGAATTAATGATGATGCCCAAAATAATTACAACTAAAACAATTCCCAAAATTACTGGAATCGAAAAAGCAAGAAATTGAGATTCGATGGTATCATAATCCAATTTTGTGTCAATTTCTATTTTTTGCAGCAAATTATTGATTTCAGAAAAACCGTAAATCAGCAAACTTACTAACGCTAAAAAACTTTGAATATAATTGGCTGTAATTCCGTATTTTAAAATACTCAGCGTAGAAATTTTAAGAGAACGGGCTTTGTTAAGTTCTTGTTTTATTGAAGCTTCTATATTTTCTTCTAAAGTATTTTCGAGTTTTGATGCTGCTAAAAGATATTTTTTTAAATCAACCGCATTTTGTTTCGTCAAAGCAGAAATTTTCACTTCTTTTTCAGAACTTCCGGGAGTGTCAATTTCAAGTTTATAAATATTAAAAAACCGATGTATAAAAGGTTGAGAAATATTAACTTCCTGAATATTTTCTTTTTTAATTTTAGTAACCGATTTATTGATGATTCCTTCGTGGATAACAAACTCTTCGTTTTCTTCGTCGATGTAATATTTAAAATTATAATATTGTGAAACCGCAGCAATAATTAAAATGGCGAGTCCCGCAAGGATTGCAAGAATAATCATCCATGACTCTACTCTATCTTTTTTAACGAAAAAAAGAATAATGAAAACCCATAAACTTTTGATGACCATTCCGACATTGTATAGGAAAAGAAGAACAATACCGGTTTTGGATTGTCTTTGAGGCTGAAAAAAAGAATTATTCATTTTCTCCTCCATCTTCTTTATTTTCCTTTAAAATACTTCCACGGATATGATTGTTGATTCCTTCTGCAACTTCTTCCGGTAAACCATTGATAGTGATATCTCCACCACTTACTCCAGCCGTAAAAACAGAAACTGATTTTAAATTCAAAATTTTAGAAAACCAACCCTGCTCTACTTTGATGTGCTGAATTCTATTGAAAGGAACAATCATTAAAGTTCGTTTCAACCAGCCGTGTTGATATACTAAATCGTGCTCACGAATTGCATATTTTCTGAATTTAAATCCAATTAATGTATTTAGAAAAAGAAAAGCAATCATCACAAAAATTCCGATAATAATTGCCCAAAACTGAATTTCACTTAAATTAAAATAAAAGAAATAAAAAGCGATACCAACAATGCCAATTAAAAAAATAGAAAACAAAGCAAGATTCAATAAAATAATCTTGAGGTATTTTGGCGAGACCGCTGTCAGTTTTAAATCACTAAAATCAGGAATTTCGAGATCGAAAATCTGAGGGTTTTGAAAGTTTTGTTCCATTTAATTTAAATATTGAAGCTCAGTTTTTATAAAAGTGCATCTTTATTTAAATTAAAGATGCACCATTTAAATCTGTTGTAAGAACCTCGCTCATGTAATCAAAAAAAGGACGCATTGCTAGAAAAGTGGCAATGACTTCTTTTTGAAAATTGTCAGAAAAAACCTCTTTATCAGAAAATTTTCTCATCACAACATATTGTTTTTTCTTGATTAAGTTAATAGCGGGATGATTTTTATCAAAACCTTTCGGAGCAATTTTCGCACCTTCTTCACCTTGTAATTCACCAAAGTATTTTACAAAATCTTTATCTGACGTAATTTTTCTGATTTCGGTATCATTCCTCTCAAACTCCTTTCGAATTCTAAGCAAATCTTCAGAATTTGGACTCCAAAAACCACCTCCAACAAAACTATTATTTGGTTCTAAATGAATATAATAACCACCTCTAAGCATTGGTTTCTTACGAGAAAATCCTGCGCCAAAATTGATTTTATAAGGTGTCTTGTCTTTAGAAAAACGTACATCTTTATAAATTCTGAAAATATGAATTTTGCCTAAGCTGTCATATTCTTGAAGCTCGGAATAAATCTGATTAAAAAAAATCTTATTTTCTTTTACAATCGAATCATATTCTGTTTTATGCTCAGAAAACCACACACGATCGTTGTTTTTCTCTATCTGTTTTAGAAATTCAAATCCTTTTTTCAATGCTACAAAATATTACTATTTATGATATCCATTGATCTTTCCCAAAATCCGGCTTTCTTTTTTCAAGGAAAGCATTTCTACCTTCTTTTGCTTCTTCGGTCATGTATGCCAAACGAGTTGCTTCACCTGCAAAAACTTGTTGACCAACCATTCCATCGTCTGTTAAATTCATTGCGAATTTCAGCATTCTAATAGAAGTCGGAGATTTTGCTAAAATTTCCTGAGCCCATTCGTAAGCAGTATCTTCAAGCTCATCGTGTGGAATTACAGCATTCACCATTCCCATATCGAAAGCTTCCTGAGCAGAATAATTCCTTCCTAAAAAGAAAATCTCACGCGCTTTTTTCTGTCCTACCATTTTAGCCAAATAAGCTGAACCGTAACCACCGTCAAAGCTCGTTACATCAGCATCAGTTTGTTTGAAAATAGCGTGTTCTTTACTTGCTAAAGTTAAATCACAAACTACATGAAGTGAGTGACCGCCACCAACTGCCCAACCCGGAACAACCGCAATCACCGCTTTTGGCATAAAACGAATTAAACGCTGAACTTCCAAAATATTTAAACGATGTCTTCCGTCTTCACCTACATAGCCTTGATGACCTCTTGCTTTTTGATCACCTCCGCTACAAAAAGCCCAACCTCCATCTTTTGCACTTGGTCCTTCTCCTGAAAGCAAAACCACACCAATTGACGGATCTTCTGAAGCATCATAAAAAGCGTCGTACAATTCTGAAGTTGTTTTTGGTCTGAATGCATTACGGATTTCAGGTCTGTTGAAGGCAATTCTTGCCACTCCGTTGCATTTTTTATAAGTAATATCTTCGTATTCCTTTACGGTTTTCCACTCGATCATTTTGTAAAAATTTTCCCCAAATATACGGAATTAGAGAGAGATTTTTGTGATAGTTGTTGTTGAAAATATGAGAATGAGTAATTGGTAATAAGTAATGTGTTGTACGATTAGTATTAATAGAAATAATTAAGCCGACTCTCAAGAATCGGCTTTTCGATTATAATTTATCCAAAATCTTTTTTGGAAGAACTTTGGTCAATGGCTTTTTATATTCCTTATCTGCAAAAACGACTTTCCAGTTTTTCTTGTCTTTTGAAACGGCAACCATTTTCATGGGAGCGTTGATTACATAAGCTCCTTCTTTAGCCAAATATTCTACAGTTCCTTTACCATATTTTTTGGTTAGCATTTCTGAGATAGATTTTTTCATTTCCTCACTCATCGAGCTTACATCTGCTTTCAGTTTTAAGTAATAACTTGAGATTGAGAAATTTTCTCCTTCAATCAATTCCGGTTTTCCGACTGAAATAAATTTCATATCCAAAACATCAATCTTTACGAACGGATTATTGTAGGTCATATTCAGCATTTGAGTGAACTGATCCTTTTTTACAATCGTGAAAAATTTGGGATAAATACTGTCGACCGTTTGATCCAGCTTTTTATATTTAATCGTATTGACAAAATAAACCAATGATTTTCTAATTGCCTGATCGTCTGTATTGGTCTTTGTCTGAGCAAAAGAGAATAAAGAAATAAATATGAATAGTGTTGTGATGAATCTTGTCTTCATTTTAATTTATTTAAAAAAAATATTGAGGTTTAAGGATTTAAAAGTAATAAAAAAACCGCCTTTTACAAGACGGTTTCAAATATTTTATGAATGCTGATTAAGGTACTTTTACCAATTCAACATCGAAAATTAACCAAGCGTTTGGCGGAATTACTCCTCCTGCACCTCTTTCTCCGTAAGCCATTGCCGGTGGAATCAATAAAGTAGCAGTTTCACCTTCTTTTAATAATAAGATTCCTTCGTCCCAACCTTTGATTACTCTTCCTGTTCCTACAGGGAATTCCAAAGGCTCTCCTCTTTTGAATGAAGAGTCAAACTCGGTTCCGTCTACCAGTTTACCAGCGTAGTGTACCTGAATATTGTCACCTGCTTTTGGAGCTTTTCCTTCAGTTTTTTTAGTGATTTTATAGTAAAGACCAGATTCAGTAACCTGCATTCCTGCTTTTGCATCATCAACCATTTTCAGCTGGTTTGCTTTAAATTCTTCTTCTTTCTTTTTTCTGTCAGCTTCTTCTTTAGCAATAAAAGCTTTATTGTTTTCAGCAATTTTACCTTTTCCTTCGTTGAAAGTTTTTGCAGCATCGTAGTTTTTGTACTCATCACCTTTGCTGAAAATGCTTACTTTTTCAAGTACGATATCAGTTTTAGGTTTATCTTGAGCTCCTTTTTCTACAGCAGCAATTGCATCAATAGTTTCAGTTCCGCTTACTACAGATCCGAAAATAGTGTGTCTTCCGTCTAACCAAGGTGTAGCAACTTCCGTAATAAAGAACTGAGAACCGTTTGTATTTGGTCCTGAATTCGCCATAGAAAGAATACCTTTTCCTGTATGTTTAAGGTCGTTTTTCTCGTCTTCAAATTTGTATCCAGGATCTCCTGCTCCGGTTCCTTTTGGATCACCACCCTGAATCATGAAATCTTTAATTACTCTGTGAAAGATGGTTCCGTCGTAAAAAGGAACTCCTTTCGCTTTAGATTTATTATCGATCTTACCTTCTGCAAGACCAACAAAGTTAGCCACAGTTACCGGTGATTTTTTGTCTTCAAACTTTACAATCAGGTTACCTTTTGTAGTCTGAATATTAGCATAAAGTCCGTCTTTAAGCCCTTCGAAAGTTTCTTTGTCTACGTTCATTTTCTTATAAATTGGGGTACAGCTTAAAAGCGAAATGCTTGCCGCTGCTAAGATTATATTTTTGTTTAAGAATTTCATTTTAGAGTGCTTTTAATTTTATAATTAAAGGAATATCGTTATCAATTTTATTTTCGTCACCATAGGTACCGTAAGCTAAAGAAGACGGAACAAGAAGTGTTACCTCTTCCCCATTCTGCATATATCGGAGTGCATTTTCTACGGCTTTAAGCTCATCAAAATGTCCGAATCTTGCATCATTTCTACTTATAGATTTGTCGTAAATTTTAGTCTGATCAAAATCGTAAAGATCATACGAATACGAAATCGGAGAATCATCCGGTCTTCTTTCTCTTTTGTCTAAACCATCAACAGTTGCCCAATAATTCAACTGTGTCGGAAAGAATTTTTCATTCTGACCTTTGATCCAATCCTGAATCTGCTGTCTTTCAATTGTATTGAGATTTTTCATGCGATTTTTGGACACATCAAGATCACTTTGGCTCAAAACGCCACCAACCGGCGGATGCACCGGATTATTTCTTTTGCAGCTGAATAAGCTGAGAACGGATATGAAGACTAATTTTTTCATAAAAACTTTTGCGAAAATAAGCATTTCGGGAATCAATAACAAAAGTTGTTGAATTTATTGAAATAAAACTAAGATTTAATTTTATTTACAGGTATTCAGATTAATTTTTTCAATGTTATTTGTCGTGATCAATTCTTTATCAAAATCATTATAGCAAAATGTATTGATGTATCGATTGCCTTCTATTTTCAAATTGGTAAAAGGCTTTCCATTGGTTTTGATATTGAGAAATTTAATTCTGTTGTATGAGCAATTCAATTCAGAAAGTTGAGTGAAATTTTCAAAATTAAGCTTTGAAATTTCGTTGTAAGAGCAGTCTACTCTTTCCAAATCTTTCAGATTACTGATTTCCAGATTTCGGATGTAATTATTATCACAGCGTAAAAACTTCAATTTTTTTAAATGGTTAATGGAGATTTCTGTAAGTCTGTTGCTCTCGCAAACCAAATCAGTAAGTGAAGGAGTCTGAGACAGATCAAGTGATATGAGATCATTGGTTCCGCAATGCAGTCTTTTAAGATTGGGAAGTCCTACAAGCTCAAGTTTTTTAAGAGAAGACCAGCCGCAATCAATAAACTCCAATTTAGGCATATTTTTAAATGAAAGTTGCCCTAGAGATTTATTAAATCCACAATCGAGATAAACCAGATTCTTTAGATTTTCAACACCATTTAAATCTTTCAGTGTTTCCGCTTTTATCATCAGCGTTTTAAGATTCTTAAAGATTTCAATTCCTTTTAAGGTTACAACTGGTGTTTTTTCAATGTTCAGCTGAGTAATTTTTTCTGCTTCGGCTGCTGAAATAATTCCGTCTTTGTTGGCATCAAGCTTTAAAGACTGATAGGTAGAATCTACGGCAATACTGTTTTCTTCATTCGCAGAAAGAAGATACTTTAATAAATTCTGATCGACGATAACATTCTTTTTTACAGTCTGAGCGTTTGAGCAAAAACTGAAAAATAACAATACAAAGGCACTTATATATTTTATCATTGTTCTTATTTAATAATTACTCTCCAACCCTCACCTTTTCCTAAAAGCATCATGTCGTTGTTTTTGAGAGGTACAATTTTTATCATTCTGTTTTCCGAATACATAGAACCGTATTTCAAAAGTCTGTCGTCTAAAAGCTTCCCATTCAAATCAAATTTCAGATAAACAGATTCATTAGAAAATGTTCCTGATTTATACATTTCGCCGACAATATGCAGCTCATCATTTACAATAACTGCGTCATAAAGATGTTCATTAAATTTCCCTTTGTCAGGAGCGGGAACATAATTGAACTCTTTCACTTTTTCAAAATTCATATTCAAAACCTTTACTACCGTATTTCTTCTGGTGTTTTTGTTAGACATCGGTTCACCGGTATCTTTTATGCCTATTAGATAAATGAGGTCTTTGTGCACAATCACTTTTCGGCTCAGAAAATCCGCTTCAGATACTTTTTTATGTTTTGTGATTTTGTGTGTTGAGAGATCATATTCCAGAATGTACGTTTTGTATTTGGTGGCGTAAATATTTTCTTTATCTCTTTCATCAACACCATTTGTTGTGACATACAACTTATTGTTTGCAAGTGATGCCGAAAAATCATACTTATTGAAAAAATCAAACGGAGGCTCAATATAACTGATCACATGATTATCAACTTTCTGTAAATCATTAGAAATAAAAGTAATATTCAGCTCCAAATCACGATAAAAACCGGATTCTGAGATAACATAAAAACCGTCTTTTACATTAAAAACCATCGGTTCCTGCGTAACGCTTGCAGAAATAGATTCAAAAAGTGTGTCCTGCAATACATCAAGATTATCATTAATTTCTCTCAACCACAAATAGGCGCGATCATCTATTTTCTTGGAACCTAATTGTATCAATCGGTTATTATTGATGCTGTAAACCGTTTTCATAAAAGATTCTTTCCTGTAATCTTTATTTTCTCCGAGAGTAGTTTTCTTAATCAGTTTACCGGTCTTATCGATTTTAATAATGGCGGAATTGTGTTGGGTATTATCTTCTTCTACAAAATTTTGCCCTGCAATGAGGTAGCCGTCTTTTGTTTCGACAGCTGCTTTTGCAAAATTGTTATCAACTGGAAAATAGTTTCTGTTAAGCTTAAAATCTTTATCGTAATTAATATTGGTATTCTGTGCAAAGTTGAGTACCGCAACGGAAAGTCCAACAATAATCTGAGTTTTAAAAAGTATAGTTTTTATGGTCATACAATGAATGATGATGAGTTTTTGAACGACGACAAAATTGTAAAAATTATTTAATGTGGACAAATGTTCAATAAAAAACGAGAACCTTTAGAGATTCCCGTCTTTTATGTAACCACCCCGTCAAAAATTCTTCGAATTTTCGCCACCCCTCCAAAGGAGGGGAATTTTTGCAATTCGATTAGCTATTGTTTATAGGTTTATTTTGTGTAGAATTTTTTGCAGCTTTTACCTGTTCATATAAATCGAGGTATAAAAGTTTCCAGTCTGGGACGTCTTTCATGGCGGTGATGATGTTGAGAAAAGATTTTATTGTTTTCTCTAAATCTCTGCGGATTGCCGTTGCACTTTTCATCTGTCTGAGTTGGGCATTTGCTCCTGCCTGCTCTGCAAATATCAGTTCGAAAGCTTCATGTTTAGATTTCATGTCATTAAAAGCAGTTACCAGTGAAAGCGTATTGAGTTTTTGAATATTTTCAGGTTTTTCAAGATCTTCGATGAGTTTTTTCATTTGAGCGGTTTGGGTTGAATAACTCTTTCTGTCCATATCTATTCCGTAGAGTCTGAAAATCTGATAAAGATCTTCGGCAAACTGAAAGTTGGATAAAGTCGTCATTTTTCGGTACCCGTTCAGAAAGTTTTTCAGAATTCTGAAAGCATTGTCCCGTTCTGCGTCTGCATCGGCAACGCTCACTCCTTTACCACTGTAGATTTGTTTGGTGTAAACCTCATCGTAGTCTGCATACATCGTTTTGAGTTCTGTAAGCAAAGGATGATTGCTGATGACAGGGAAATTTCCTGATTCTGAAGAATTGATCAATCTCTGAGAAAGAGTAGCCAAATCTTTGGTACTCAGTTTTGATAATGTAATTTTCATACAAAATGTGTTTTAATTGTTAATAATATAATATTTACAGGTTTTAAATGTAAATAAATTATTGTTTTGTTCCAAACATTTTGTAGGAAACAAAACAACTTTGTGTTTAGTCTCCAGCAGATTGTGGGAAACTTCCGCCAATTGTATTTTGTTTCCAACAGTTTGCGGGAAACAAAAGTAAAAGTTGTTTGGTTACCAACGGTTTGTTTGAGACTGAAGGAGGAGTTGTGTGGTTTGAAACGGGTTTGCATAAAGTTTGTAAGTTTACTTAACTAAATGACATATGGATAAATTGACCAAAGAGCAAAGACGAAAGAATATGCAGGCTAATAAATCAACAGGTACAAAGCCTGAACTTTTATTAGCTAAAACTCTTTTCTCAAGAGGTCACCGCTACCGTAAGAATAATAGATCTGTGTATGGAAAACCGGACTTAACATTTAAAAAAATTAAGCTAGCCATTTTTGTTGATGGAGAATTTTGGCACGGGAAAGATTGGGAATTAAGAAAAGATGACCACAAAACGAATAAAGAATTTTGGAATAATAAAATTGAAAGAAATATTCAAAGAGATATAGTAGTAAATGAAGAACTTACGAAACAAGGGTGGACTATCCTTAAGGTTTGGGGTAAGGAAATACAGAAAGATTTACTAAATTGCTAACTAATAAAAACACCATATAATATGATGAAAAATGTTTTTTTTAGATTTAGGGAACACCCTGGAGATTTGCTACGAGGTACTTCAACTATACAACTTCCAGATCCTGAAAAAGATTTAGACACGTTTCTAGTTCAATTTTTACCACTTTATCAGACAGATAATACAGTTGCTTATTTGAATGATTTATATAAATTATATTACGACGATTTTCAAGACGAAGAAGATTTATTAGAATTCATTAAATATATCGGAGGAGAAAAAACAAAAGACGAATTAAAAAGTGAGATAGATAATATTGAAAAAGAACTAATCAATGAAGCGTATGAGAATTTTTACCGATTGATTTTGGAAAATAAAATTGAAATAATTACAGATGGCGAAAAGTAATAACTGGACCAAAGAAGAAACAATAATAGCTTTTAATGTGTATTGTAAAGTACCTTTTAAAAATAGTAGTAAAACCAATCCCATAATTATCAAATATGCTAATATTATCGGAAGAAGTCCTTCTGCTCTAAATATGAAAATTGGAAACTTTGGAAGACTTGACCCCGACTTGAAAAAGCAAGGAATTGTTGGGTTAGGTAATGGAAGTAAATTAGATGAGGTCGTTTGGGATGAATTTAATGGAAATTGGGAAAAGCTAGCTTATGAAAGTGAAGTACTTATTGCTGAATTTCAAAATAAAAAAATTGAGGATACCATAAATGCCGAATTGTTTGATTTTCCAATTGGATTAGAAAGAGAAACCATTATCAAACAAAGAGTTAATCAAAGTTTTTTTCGTTCTACAATTCTCTCATCTTATAATTTGAAATGTTGTATTACTGGACTTTCTGTATCAGATTTTTTAGTAGCAAGCCATATTAAACCTTGGAAAACTGATGAGACGAATCGCTTAAATCCACACAATGGATTATGTTTAAATTCAATTCACGATAAAGCTTTTGATAAAGGGTTTATGACAATTACACCTGATTATAAAGTGAAGATTTCTAATTATTTTAATGATATTCAAAATGATAATTCGATTTCAGATTTCTTTCTAAAGTATGATAATCAATCAATATCGCTTCCCGACAGATTTCTTCCATCCAAAATATTTTTAGATTATCATTATCAAAACATTTTCAAGAAATGAGTAAAGAATTTTGTGTTTCTGTTTTATACGGTTCAGACCAAGTAAGAAAATTCTATAATGGTGAAATCTTTAATGAAAATGAAATTAATAATTATATCAAATTTTATTCATTTAAAACAGAAAAAGAATTGAGAGCTTTTATTTTAGGTCTCAAGGAAGCCAATGGTTGGTTGGATTTAATATATCTTGAAGGAGTACAACCTAAATCATTATTGCAAATAGATATACGTCATGAAAATTATATATAAATAATTTTAAACAAAAAACCTGCTCAACAGCAGGTTTTTTCATATATAAAATTAAAAATCTTAATGTCCAGATTTCGCATCAGCATCCTGTTTTACGTGTCCTAAATATTTAGTACAGTAAGCTCCAAAAATCAAGATGGCTAGATAACAGAACACAGGAATGATAAACGATCTCTGTACTCCAAAAATATCAGCCAAATATCCCTGAAAAATAGGAACAATTGCACCACCCAAAATTGCCATTACGACCAATGACGAACCCTGACTTGTGTATTTTCCTAATCCTGAAATGGCAAGCGTATAAATATTAGAGAACATAATCGAGTTGAAAATTCCGATTCCTAAAATGCTGTACATTGCCAGTTCGCCCTGATTTACCATTGCAGAAATCAATAACAAAACGTTGATCGATGCAAAGATCGATAACGTTCTTGCCGGAGCAGATTTTCCGATAAAGAAAGCGATAAAGTTTAATACAATAAATACAAGGAAAAAGCTAATCTGTGAGAATGTTAAATCAACAATGCTGAAAATAACCAAGAAAACCGCAGCTGCAGCACCTATCATGTATAAAGCTTTTTTCTGCTGACTGATTGCCTGATTAAGAGAAATGGCTCCCAAAAATCTTCCGATCATCGCACCACCCCAATACAGAGAAAGATAGTTTTTACTGACCACTTCATTAAGGTTCATGACCTGTGGCTGCTCAAGAAAACTGATGATAAAACTTCCTACTGCAACTTCCCCACCTACATAACAGAACATTGCAAAAACTCCGAATAAAAGATGCGGATACTGAAGTGCTCCCAAACCTTTCACAGCTTCCTCTTCCTCACTCTGGAAAGACGGAAGTTTTACCTGAGAAATTAATAAAGCAACCAATAATAAAATTCCTGCAAAGATTAGGTACGGAATTCTTGTTGCCACGGCAGAGAACGAACCGTCATCAGCGGAGAAAAATTCAAAGATTAAATGTCCGCCCAAAACCGGAGCAATTGTTGTTCCGAATGCGTTGAAAGCCTGCGTCATGTTTAATCGGCTTGATGCAGATTCTGCCGAACCTAAAAGAGAAACGTAAGCATTCGCTGTAATCTGAAGAACGGTAAATCCTAATCCGAGAACGAATAATGCTCCAAGGAACAATCCGTAAGAAGAAAAAGTTGCTGCCGGATAAAACAGAATACATCCGAAAGCTGCAAGGAAAATTCCGAAAAGAATTCCTTTCTTATAACCTACTTTGTTAATCGGATCTTCACTGATCATTGAGATTAGAAAGTAAATCAGTGAGCCAATAAAATAAGCTCCGAAGAAACAAAACTGCACCAACATCGATTCGAAGAAGGTAAGGTTGAAAAGCTGTTTCAGATAAGGAATAAGGATGTCATTCATACAGGTGATGAATCCCCACATAAAAAATAAAAGCGTAATGGTAATCAGCGGAACTGTATAATTCCTGCTATTTGTCTTTACATCATTAATCATAACATTCATTTAAGTTAAAAAGAGGTTAAAGATAACCTCTTTTGTTGATATAATCTCATTTTGAGATAATAAATTTGTGGCTGAAATTGTTCCTTTTTTGTAAATCGTCAATTCGAGTAAAATTCTGAAAGAATTTGTATCGAGAAGTTTTTGTATAATTATCCATTCTCGATACAATTTTTTCCACTTCGTTTCAAAAATCACTCGAATTGACGAAGTGCTAAATTGCGTATTTATATTTTTTGAATTATGGTCTCAAATCTTCAAACTTCTCATCCGCAGGCAAAATATGCTGAACTTTCTCTACCACTAATTCTTTTGGAACAGAGAATTCTGCAGTCTGTTTAATGTCTAAAGATGATGCTCCAACAGAAACTTTATAATTTCCTGCTTCTGCAATCCATGCAGATTTTGCCGTCTCAAATGATGCTAAATCTTTTGAACTCAAAGTCAAAGTAATCGTTTGAGATTCTCCAGGTTTCAAATCTTTGGTTTTAGCATAAGCTTTCAATTCAGATTTTGGTTTGTCAATCGTTTTTCCAGGAGCAGACAAATACAATTCCACCACTTCTTTTCCTGCAACTTTTCCGGTGTTTTTCACTTCAACCGTAACTTCTAATTTGTTGTTAAAAGTCTTAGAATTTGTTTTAATATTTGAATAAGCAAAATCTGTATAAGATTTACCATAACCGAATTCATAAGAAGCTTTCACACCAAACGTATTGAAATAACGGTATCCAACATAAACACCTTCCTGATACGTCACATCTTTCGGATTATCCGCAGGAATTCCAGGAAAATTCTTTGCAGAAGCGTGGTCTGCGTAATTCACAGGGAAAGTCATCGTCAGTTTTCCTGAAGGATTTACTTTTCCTGAAATTACATCTGCAACAGAATGTCCACCCTCCTGACCTGGTTGCCAAGCTAAAAGAATTCCATCTACTTTATCTTTCCACGACGCAGTTTCAATTACTCCTCCGATGTTTAAAATCACAACCACTTTCTTTCCTTTTGCGTGGAACGCTTTTGAGATTTTATCCAGCATTTCAATTTCTTCTGTTGCTAAGTTGAAATCTTCATTCACTACTCTATCACCACCTTCTCCTGAGTTTCTTCCCAAAGTAACGAAAGCAATTTCCGAAGTTTCTGCTTTTTTAGTATAGAAAGCATCGTCCAATTTCATTTCAGACAATCTTCCCGGAAGTGCTAAAATCCCTCTTGCTTTTCTGCTTTCTTTTTCAGCCGCTTCTTCTTTCTCAGCAAATGGTTTGTACAAATCAACCAGTTCTTTGTCCAATTTATATCCTGCTGCGTTCAAGCCTTCCAAAAGTGAAACTGTGTGTTTATTGTTCACGCTTCCACTTCCTGTTCCGCCCGTAATCCAAGCGTAAGAAGTCACTCCGAATAACGAAACTTCTTTCTGTTTGTTGGCAAAAGGCAAAGCATTTTTTTCATTTTTAAGCAAAACCATTCCTTCTGTTGCAGCGTTTCTCGTCACTTCTGCGTGTTCAGTTAGATTTGGCTTGTCACTGTATTTGTACTGTGCGAAAGTCGGTGTTTTGAAAACATATTCCAAGATTCTTTTCACATTAAGATTCGCAACTTCCGGAGATAATTTCCCTGAATCTAAAGCTGCTAATAATACTTTTTTCTGAGCAGGAATTCCCGGCATCAACAAGTCGTTTCCTGCAATCATCTGTTTTACCACATCAGAAATTCCGCCGTCTTTGATGGATTCAAATCCCGGGAAACCTCCGAACCAATCGGTCATTACAATGCCTTTAAAACCCCATTCGTTTCTCAAAACCTGAGTCAGCAAATCTTTAGAATCTGAGGTATAAACACCGTTCACTTTGTTGTAAGAAGACATTACCGTCCAAGGCTGAGATTCTTTAACCGTAATTTCGAAATTTCTCAGATACAATTCTCTCATCGCTCTTTCAGAAACGTGAGCATTGATTGTCAAACGGTTGGTTTCTTCATTGTTTGCAGCGAAATGTTTGATAGAAGTTCCCACACCTTGAGACTGAATTCCGTTCACAATCGCTGCCGCAGTTTTTCCAGAAATCAATGGGTCTTCAGAATAATATTCGAAGTTTCTTCCGTTCAATGGATTTCTCTGGATGTTCAGAGCCGGAGCCAAAAGTACATCAACACCATATTCTTTCACTTCATTTCCCATTGCTTTTCCAACTTGTTCCAAAAGAGTTTTATTCCAAGTTGAAGCCAATGCTGTTCCCACTGGAAATGCAGTTGCATAATAGGTTTTAGAATTATTTTCTCTGGTTGGTGCAATTCTCAAACCTGCAGGTCCATCGGCAACAATCGTCGCTGGAATTCCGAATCTGTCAAAAGAATCCGTTCCACCAGCGGCTCCGGGAACCAAACCTTGTTTTGAATCTCCGACAGGACCTGTCAGAACTTCAATTCCGGGCATTCCGGTTCCGATGAGAAGATTTACTTTTTCTTCGTTGGTCATTTGCTTGATGATGGCATCGATTCTTTTGTCGACTGAAAGACGTGTGTCTTCCCAAACATCTAATTTTCCGTTTTTGTTGGAATCTTTAAATGTTTTTCCGTCAACCGTTACTGTTGCATTTTTAGTCTGAGCATTCGCAAACGGCGATGCAGCCAATAAAGCAAGGAATAATCCTGAATATTTTGCTTTCTGAGAAAGTCCTATCAGCGTTGATATATTCTTCTTCATAATTCTATATTTTTTACTTTTTGTTATTGAATAATTTTAATTTTGAATAGAAATCTTCGAACATCAGTCGGGTATCGAGCTGCGTATAGACTCTAATGTTCCTTCCTTTCGGATTATATTCGTAAAGTCCATTATCATTGATTTTCGGCGCATTTTTGATGACGTAAGAACTTGAAGATGGGTCTGCTTCAAATGAAGACTGTAAAGCTGTCAGCAAAACCAAAGGACTGTCACCCATAATGTAAGTTTCGCCGATTTTCAGATTGAATTTCTGAACCATTTCCATCAGGTCTTCAATCTTTTTAGTAAGATAAGCTCCCGTTTTTCCTTCTGGTTTTACTTTGGTAATGAGCTCTCCATAAGACATCAAAGTCTGTCTGTAAGCGTTTCTAGGAATTTGCCAGATATTTAAGTTGGATTCATTGAAAACAACCTGTGCTGCTTTGGTGTCGATTCCTAAATTATATTCCAAAGGCGTATAACCTGGAGGTGGCGTTGCCAAATCGGGATATTCCGGACCGCCAATCCAAACGACAACAATTTTGTCGGCAATTTTTGGCTCCATTAGATAAGCACTTGCCACTTCCGTCAATCCAGCACCGCAAACTATAAACAAAGGATTTTTCTCATCGGCTTTCATTGCTTCGGCAACGATTGCTTTTGCACCTTCAGAAATGTTTGGAGTTTTCAAATCTTTCAATTGTTCATTCGAACCTTGTAGAACGTTGAACTTGTTTTTCAAATTCATCACTTCCAACGTTTCGTTGACTCTTTTTACAGCATTTTCCGCAGTAATATCTGATTTGTCAAACGGGTCGCCTTGTTTTAAATGGGAACCGATAATTCCTTTGATTTCTGTGGAAGGCGAAAGAATCTGATGAACGAGTTGAAACAATCCGTCTGGGTCGCCGCCGAAATCGTTATCGACGATAACGCAATAGCGGGGTTTTACGTATTTATCCATTTCCGAAATCACGGCAGAAGACTGTGCGGACACAGCCATTGCCGCAAAAAAAGAAACTATATTAAAAATTGATTTCATTGTTTTAGGTTAACCACAAAAGAGTTATTGATTATTTTCTGATAGGATTTTATCCTATCCTTTAGTAAATCGTCCCTTTGGGACTCTATAAATCTCTCGCAGATTATTCAGATAAAGCAGATTTTTAATTGTATTATCTGTGAATTTGCTCAATCTGCGTGAGATTTTAATTAATTCAATCTTTATGATTTAATTAAAATGTTATAAAAATTTGTGGAATTTCAGCCAATCTAAATACACATCCGACCATTTATCAGCAGGAAGATTCTGTTTCCCCATTCCGAAACCGTGACCGCCTTTTTCATAGATATGAAGTTCTACAGGCTGTTTTGCATCGTGCCATTTGGTGTATAATAAAATAGATTTCGGAGCCAATTTCAGTTGGTCATCATCTGCTGCACAAATGAATAAAGGCAACTTTTGCTCAGGGATTTTGTAACCTAAAACTGAATCACTCGGACCACCGTAGATGGAAGCGGCAAAATTTGGAATTGTAGAAGCATCATCGCTGTGAAGTACGCTTTCCAGAATCACACTTGCACCAGCTGAAAATCCGATAACACCAAGTTTTTCTGGATTTACATTAAGTTTTTCTGCATTTTTTCTGATGTATGAGATAGCAGTTTTGATATCGTTTCCAGCCATTACTTTTATCGGTGCTGTTTTCGCATCAAATGCTTTTCTGTCTTTGATGTTTTCCATCATTTCTTTGGCTGGGTCGTTGGATTTTGTTTCCAATAATCTGTATTTTAAAACAACTGCCGTGATTCCGTTTTCTGCTAGTTTTTTGGCAACATCAATTCCTTCTCTGTTGATAGATAAACTTTGGAAACCGCCACCTGGAGCAATTACTATTACTGTTCCGTTGGCTTTTGATTTATCGGCTTCGAACAATAACATTGAAGGTTGCGCTACATTGAAAACGACTTCTGTTTTAAACAATTCATTGAATTGCTGCGCTTCTTTCTGCGTCCAATTTTCTGTTCCCGGTGCTTTTCCTTTGTATAATGGAATTGATTTTTGAGCGTTGATGGTTGTTAAACCTGCAAGAAATAAACTTGTTATGATTAATTTTTTCATTTTGATTTGTTTTGATTTTTAGTTCTTAAACTTTGTAGTTAGTTTGTCATTCCGTAGGAATCTCAACAATGATATTTGAAATACTGAGCTTAGATTCCTACGGAATGACAAAAATGCTGTTGATTTCAACATCGAATTGCACGCAGCCCGACTTGAGCGGAAATCCTTTTTTGCTTGACCTTCGAGTTCTATTTAAACTGAAATCGTCTTGCAAAAAAGATTGGGAGCGGAAGGCGGAAATAGCTGCCCAAAATATTATGTCAAAAGAAATGAGACCGAACATAATGCCCGGTCTCAAGACATCAATTAACCTATTTAAGATGAACTATTACTTATGATATTTTTGAGTTCTTGCATCTTTAATAACACCAGACCAGTTCATTCCGTACCCGAAATCGTAGTTGTGACCTTCGGAATCTTTGTGCGTTTCCATATCGTAAGGAACGTCTTCTTTCTGCTTTTCAACCGTTGTCATATTCGCAGGCATCTGAAGTGGAAGCAATCCTGAAGGTTCGTATTTTCCGGTCACAATATCTACAACTGCCTGATTTGACACATTGAAATTCATCAGAATAGCATCTGCGTGTTTTTCAAATTCATTAAAAATCATTGGCTTGGAAGCTGTTATGGAAACGATAACCGGCTTTCCGTTCATTGCTTTGTAAGCATTTTCTATCGCTAACAAATCTGTGAAATTGGTCGCTGTGGAAGTTTTGTTTTTGAACGTTCTGTCGTGAACATTCGGTGCAACAACAGGGTCTCCCGCTGCGATACTTTTTTCACGGGCTTCGGTTGCTGTGTAAGTCTGATACTGAAGAGAAATCGGGACATAACCGTTGCCGCCTTCTTTGGCATCGACGTCACTGTAACCGCCTTCTTCACTGTGCGGACTTTTCACGAAAACCAAAGCGAAATCAGCTTTTGCAGGGTCGTCTGTGACGTTAAAATGTTTCTTCACTTTTTCGATATCGACAGGATATTCCAAAGATGGTCCGGTGTAAACTCCCCACCAGTTGAAGGTTGCCGGAGAATATCTTTTCGGAATGTAAACCGTTTTTCTTTCTTTAATCGGAAGAATATTGGCTTTGTTTTTCAACATCACGATGGATTTTACCTGAGCTTCGTAACCTGCTTTCATAAATTCAGGATTACCGACGATTTTGTTGGTTTCTTCGGTGTTTACATAAGGATTTTCAAACAATCCTGTTCTGAAGAAATTTCTCAACAGACGAACGGCAGACTGCTCAAATTTTGCACGATACGCTTTTTCGCCGTGTTCTTTCACGCCCATTTGATAGGCTTCCAAAACAGGAGCTTTATCGTTGTTTCCTCCGAATTGGTCAACTCCGGCTTCTAACACTTTGTAATGACGTTGAGCGATTGACAATTTTTCTGCGCCCCAAGGTTTTCCTGCAAATCCTCCCGGAGATTTCGGTTCGTCTGCCGTGATTAACCAATCGGTGCAGACTACGCCATCGTATTTGTATTTTCCACGAAGTAAATCGGTGATCAAATATTTGCTATAACCGTTTCCAACGTTTTCACCATTTTTGGTATCCTGATTAAAACTGATGGTGTAATAAGGCATTACCGCAGAAGCTTCTTTGGTTCCTCCATTGAGTTTGAAAGCACCTTCAGTAAAAGGTTTTACGTGATTTTGGAAATTATTTCCTGGATAAACTGCGTATTTTCCCATCGCCCAGTGACCATCGCGTCCGCCTTCTTCAGGTCCGCCTCCAGGCCAGTGTTTCACCATTGCGTTTACACTTTTATTTCCCCAACCGTTTTTGCTTCCGATGGTGGTTTGGAAACCGTCGATGTAACCTCTTCCTAAGTCTGCCGTCAATTCCGGACTTTCAGAGAAAACATAAGCGATTCTGTACCAACGAGGTTCAGTTCCTAAATCGATTTGTGGAGATAAAGCGGTTGAAATTCCCAAGGCTCTATATTCCTGAGCAGCGATATTTCCGAATTTCTTAACCAATTCCGGGTCGAAAGTTGCGCCCATCGCCAAACCGTCCGGCCAAAGAGAAATCTGTCCGCCTGCGCCTTCGTTAAATTCTGCGGTTACGGTTGCAGAATGTCTTGGGTCTGTACTATTGTTGGCAGGAATTCCCAATCCTAAACCTTCGATGTACGCCTGAATATTATTGCTCCATTTTGCGGCAATTTCCGGAGATTCTACTGTTGTTACCAGAACATGACGAAGGTTGTCTTCTTTAAGAAATTTCTTCTGCTGGTCTGTTAAATCAAAAGCTTTTGTGCCGCTTTCTTTGTAAAACATTCCGTTGTATTTTCCTGCTCTGAAACCTTCTGCAGGAGCTGGAACCGACTGATGACCGCTATACAACATCAAACCAGCAATCTGCTCAACCGACATTTTTGAAGCTAAATCTTTTGCTCTTTCGTCCACAGAAAGTCTCCAGTCTTCGTATTTATCAAGCTTTCCGTTTTTGTTTAAATCTTTAAATTTATTTCCGCCAACCGTCAGGATTTTCACGCCTGAATCTGCAGAATATCCCAAAACCGGACCTTTGGAATTGGTAACGGTTTGGATATTTTGAGAAAATGCAGTGATACCCAAAAATAATGCGGCTATATTAAATACTGATTTTTTCATTTTTAAATTTTAGAAATTAAAGCTTACAGAAAACTGACCAGTTAATGGCATAATGTAAGTTCCCGTCAACAGTTTTCCATAGTATGGACTTGCATCGGTAATCAATTCGGCGCCGTTGATGGTTCCGCTTGCTCCTCGTTGGTTCAGGAAGTTGATAACTGTTGCGCCGACATTAATATTTTTATTAACTGTATAACTTACGCCACCAAAAGTTTCCCATCTTGGTGCAAAGTATAAAGCGTTCGTAAGGTTTGCATATTGTTTTGAGAAATATCTGAAACTTGCCCAAAATCTCCATTTGTCAACCGTATAACTCGGGTCGATTTCCATTAATACTTTAGCAACGCCTAACACATTGTTGTCGTTATAGTCGTAAGCTGTTCCGAAAGCATTGAAATTGAACTTTTTGTACACCGGATTCTGTAAAGTCAATAGATAATGCAGATTAAATCCTTTGAAAGGTTTTACCACAAAATCAGTTGTCCATCCAATCGTCTGGATATCATAGTAAACGGTAACGTTTTGAGCCTGAGTTGTATTCGCCGGGTTTACCAAGTTGTATCTGTTCAAGTTGTTGTTCTTTTTAAGATAAGTCGCCTGAGAAATCAACTGGATGTAATCTGTGTTCCAGAAAACTCCCAAAGCTCCCAACGGACTTTTGATTTTGTTCGTATTCGGTTCAAAAGCCTGAGAATAACTTTCCAGTCTTCTGTTTTCTTCTGTATAAAGGAAATTCGCAATAACTCCAAAGTTTTTACTGATGTTATAAGTCGCATTTAAACTTCCTGCAATCTGGAAAAAGCTTTGATTGATCTGGTTAAACTGATTTTCATTTGTAAAATTAAAACCTACGGTTCTTGGAGTCAAAGAATATTCGCCATCAATGATGTGATTTCTTAAATGTAAACCGTAACTTAAATTGAAGTTATCTGAAACTTTCCATTCGTCTGTTCCGTAAACCGAAAGTTTGTTTTCTGTTCCGCTGTGGAATTCTCCTCCTGCATTGTAGTTGTAGAAACCGTCTGCATCTGTCGTAGGTCCGATCAATCTTTGAGGTTGCGGTTCAACAGTCTGAAAGAAGAATGACCTGTTAGAAGTAAATTTATCGATATTATAATATTGTTCTAAGACTCCAAAAGTAACATTATGACTTCCTAACTGTTTGTTTAAGCTAAAACGTCCTGCAATATTGGTAATCGGAGTTGCCGGCGTGTGCATTGCCAACTGCGTTCCCACGGCTCCTGAATATGGCTGTCCGGTAGAAGCAATTGTATATCCTGCAGAGGCACCGGCATTGAAAATACTTAATGGAATGATATTAGAAGATTTTGCGGTTGCAAAGTGCGCTCTCGTTGAGAATTTGAAATTCCAGCCGTTATTAAGCAAATAATTACCGAAGATATCGATGTTGTGAGACGTATTTCTGTTGTCATTTCCAGCCATATTTGCCCAATATGTTTCTCCGGAAAGGATATCTTTCATTTTCATTTTTCCGTCGTTCACAATGTAAGAATCTCTACCGATTCTGAAATTGTCAAGCTCGGTTACTTTTCCGTTTTCTCCGTACTGAAAGACAGCGTAATTGGTAATGCTGTAAGAATCTGCGTATTTATATAAAATTGAGATTTTACCTTTGTCATCATTGAAATATTTGGTGATACCTGCTCTGAAAATCTTTGTCTCATCAACATTTCTTGCGAAGCCTAATTTATAGGTACTCGGATCAAAGTTCGCAAAAGCTCCAACGGTGTATGTCCAGCCATTCTTAGAAATGGGTCCGGAAGCATTTACATCACCCTGCAACCAACCGAAAGTACTTGTAGTGAGTTTTCCTTTTAATTTAAAATCTTTCGTTCCGGTCTGAGAATAAGAATTCACTGCAAAACCAAGGTCACCCATTGTATTTGCCAACTGATCCATTTTCAGAAGTCCGGTTTTTTCTAAACCAACACTTTGTCTCCACGTTTTGTTGGGAAGTTCCGGCCAAAAGAAGTAAACGGCAGGCAAATCGTTTTCAAGAATGGTAATTCCTCCAACGGTTGAGGGCAAGCCGATATTCACGTCTCTCGGACTTGTGTTATTGGCAGCATTCAACATTACGTTTCTGTTGTTGTCTTCTTTGGAAGATGTTGTAACGGTTTTTACGCCTTCTTCGGTTTTGACAGCGTTCAGCGCATTCTTTACAGCCAGCGTATCAGTTTTTTCTTGTCCAAAAACTGAAGCAAAGGAAAGCATCAAGCCTAAAGCTGAGATTTTAAGGATAGATTTTCTCATGTTTTTATATAGTTGTTTCTGTTGTTATAAGACAAAATTTATCCTTCAGCCGAAGTTTTTCAGCTGTTATTTTTTAGATTTTCTTTAAATTAAATTTGAAAAAGATAAATTTTGTGAACGTTATTGCGTAAATAAATTAAATACTGTTAAAAATTTACCTTGCAATACTTAACCAAATGCTAAAAAAGGATAAAATATATTCATGACAGTTGTTTATTTTTAATGCTTCAATAAGAAGCATTACAAGTCTACTGTAAAATTTTAAGATGAACAAAAAAATTGTTAATAAAATTTAATATTATGTGTAATTATTTGATTTTAAATTAATTAAAATTAATAATAATAACTAAAATTTATTGATTCTTATTGAAATAATGATAAAAATCATTATAAAAAACTCCCAAAATTGGTATCAAATCATGAAATTTAGCACAACAGTTAAATTTTAATGTTAAATTTGTCTTATTAAGAATTTCTTATTATTAATATGGATCCACAACAGCAATTTTTAAAAAAGTCCGAAGAGGCTAAAGATTTATTTATTCCGCATTTATCGACTGATCCCGTTGTTTTTGGGTTTGATCAAAGTGAGCTCAAAGTATTATTGCTTCAAATGACCTACCGCAAACAATGGCTTTTACCAGGTGGATATGTAAAAAAAGATGAAGATTTGGATGCTGCTGCTGAAAGAGTGTTGAGAGAAAGAGCTGGAATTTCTGATGTCTATTTGGAAGAATTTGCCGTTTTTGGAAAGAATAAAAGAAGTGAATTTTATTTTGAAGATTTTGATGATTCTTTGTGGCACAAACAACGTTTTGTTTCTATCGGATATTACGCATTATACAATCCGGATAATGCGAATCTGATTTTAGATGAATTCAGTGATAAATGTGAGTGGATTTATCTGAGCCAGCTTAATGAAATTGAATTGGCAATGGATCACCGTGAAATTATCGACAAAGCATTATTGACATTAAGAGAAAGAATTTCATACAAACCAATCGGTTATAATCTTTTGCCCGAAAAATTCACCCTTTCGGAATTGCAGAAACTCTACGAGACCATCTTGGGAAAAGAACTCAACAGAGGAAATTTTTACAGAAAAATAAAGAATTTAGGTATTCTCAGAAAATTAGATGAACAACGTCGTGGCGGCGCACACAAGTCTCCAGATCTCTACTCTTTTGATGAAGAAAATTATAAAAAAGCTTTAGAAAACGGTTTGAATAACTGGTAATAAAAGAAATCCTGATTTACTCAGGATTTTTTTGTTTATAAACTTAGTTGCCTCTCAAATTCTTCAAAGTATTTAGCCAAATGAATTCCATCTGCCAAACCGTGATGCGCTTCAATTGAAACCGGAAGAGATTTTTTACCATCACGAATATTGAATTTTCCAAAAGTGATTTTCGGAATACATTCTTTCGGGTCAAAATTGGTTGGGTGAAGCATCGCAGAGAAAGATTTCCACGGTATTGTTGTGTGCCTGATGTGATTAATGGGCAATACATCGTTGCTAATTCCCAATCCCGTAGAGTTTTGAACAGATTTCACTTCCTTTTGAAGTTCTTTATTAAAAATTTCAAAATCTTCAGAATACTCAAAAAAAGAAAATCCAAAAGTTCCATCGGGTCTACCAATTGTGCCTCCCACGTGAACTTCATCATATAAAATTACTTTTCCATCAACGATTCTCAATCTTAATTCTTCTACACTATTGATGGCAACCATAGATTTATAGAGATAAACAGCATAAAAAGAAACTCCCTGTTCTTTAGCTCTTTCGTAAGCTTTTGTACAGTCAACCTCAGTTGTAAATCCGAAAAACGGACTTTTCATCTTTGAGAAAAATTCAAAATGTTCCTTTCTATTCCAGCTTTCGATATCTATTTCTCTCATTTATTTTGATAAGTCTTTTATTTCAGTTGATTTAAATTAAACAATTACATCCGCTTTTTTCTCAGAAAAATCGAATTCTTTTTCCCATTCTTCAAGTAAATTTAAAACAGGCAACAATGCGAGACCTTTCTTTGTAAGGGTGTATTCTACTCTTGGAGGAAGCTCTTTGAATTCTTGGCGGGTTACTAAATCATCTTCTTCCATTTCTCGAAGTTGATTGCTTAGGACTTTCTTGAAATTACGGAAATCCTTTCGGCGATTTCGCCAAATCTTAAGATCTGATCTTTCAAAACCAATACAATTATTGGCTTCCATTTGCTCCCCAAAACCGACATGGCTTTCCCGAGCACACAACTGCACTGTTTAATCTTTTCTTGTCTCATGATATGTAAATTAGTTATTAGTTACCGCTAAGGTAGTTCTTTTTTAACTTAATTCTCACCAAGGTGTTAATAATTTAAATATCAAAAATGATTAAATATTTCCAAAACATTTCTTTAAAATTGTTTTTAAGCGGTGTTCTTGAGCTTAAAATCGGATGGATTCATCTTATTTAGTTTTTTAAAATAATTGGTTAAATGACTTTCATCGGTGAATCCAAATTCAAAAGCAATTTGTTTCATAGTCATTTGTCCGGACTGTATTCTTCTTTCAATTAATTTTAATTTATAATCAGTGATGTACTTTCGGTAAGTAACATCAAAATTCCTTTTAAAATAAGCACTGAAATAGGTATTTGAAATGTTAAAATGCTCCGATATATTCTTAATCCTAATTTTTTCGGGTGAATAAATATTCTGATAAATATAGGAAATTAAGTCATCTTTTTGTGGTGCACCGTTATCAATCCTTATATTGAGTTTTAATGAGGCTTCACGAATCAATCCGAAAAGAGAAAGGATTTGAAAAAAAACAATCGGCGAATCTGAAATTCTATGAAATTCATTATACTGAAAAATATTTTCCACGGTTTTTCGCAGAATACTTTGGCACGGTTCATCAAAAATCAATTTTTCTTCTTTCAAAATATTATTTCGCATCATATCAAATGGTGAAGCGATAATGAGATTATCTGGAGATAAATGTCTGTTTTCTTTAAAATAAGCATCATTAAATTTTATAAAACAAAATTTGGTCGATTTTTTGATTTCGAAGAAATGCTCATCATCAGGTGAAATCAGATATAAATCACCGGTTTTGTAAGGCGTAACAATTTGATTGACATGGTGATTGCCTACTCCTTTTGAAATGTAAACCAATTCATAATAAGTGTGGCTGTGTCGAGGAAAAGGGTAAACCGTTGTTTCAAAACTGTCGATCTCTAAAGGCTCAAATTGCTTTCTTTTCATGTTTTAAATTTACAAATTGTTAAATGGTTTTTACAAATGATGTATTGATTTTATTGACAAACTTTGTACGAGGTGCTAATTTAAGTCTAAAAATAACTTTCAGAATCAACCAAATAAATATTAAATATGAGTTTTATTAAAAAAATATCAGGAATTTTAGCAGTTTCCTCAATACTATTTTCGTGCAATCAAAATAAAAAAGAAAATGCTGATTCTCAATCTAACAATCTACTGCTTGAAAATGTAACCTTGCTTGACGGAAATGGCGGAAGCCCGATCGCGAACACAAAAGTTTTAATTATCAACGGAAAGATTGCCAAAATCGGAAATGATATTTCTAATGATGATACAAAAAAGATTGATTTAAAGGGAAAAACAATAATTCCGGCTTTAATTTCTGCCCATTCACATGTAGGAACTTTAAAAGGGACAACGACAGTTCCTGAAAATTACACCGAAGAAAACATACTTTCTCAACTCAAAAAATATCAGGATTATGGTGTTCTTAATGTCATGTCGATGGGAACAGACCGACCTTTGCTATTCGAAAGCGGGTTGAGAGAGAAATCTGCGAGGGGAGAAATCGACGGCGCAAGAATACATTCTGCGGGGTACGGTTTTGGCGTTGTAAACGCTGCTCCACCACTCGATTTTGCGATGGATAAAGTATTCAGACCAAAATCGGTGAATGAAATTCCTGCTCAGATTGACAGTTTAAAGAAAATTAATGCTGAATTGGTGAAAATTTGGGTGGATGACTTCAACGGGAAGTTTAAAAAGAAAATTAGTCCTGAAATTTATAAAGCGATTATTACTGAGGCTCACAGAAAGAATCTGAGGGTTGCTGCTCATGTTTATTATTTATCAGATTTGAAACAGCTCATTGCAGCTGGTGTAGATGTCATCGGACACAGCGTAAGAAGCGAAGTGATTGATGATGCGACATTGGCTCAGATGAAAGTGAAAAATATCATTTATATTCCTACACTTTCTTTGGATGAATACGCATACGTCTACGCAAAAAAACCGGAATGGATCAACAACGAATTCTTCAAAAAATCTCTTGAACCGGGAGTTTACGAAATGATAACTTCAGAAAAATATCAGAACGGTATTAAAAATGCTCCCAATTATGCTTTAAACATGAAAGCATTTGAAATTGCCAAACAAAATCTGAAAAAAGTTTACGATTCCGGAATTTTAGTAGCGATGGGAACAGACAGTGGCGCAATGCCGTTGAGAGCTCAAGGGTTTTCTGAACATCTGGAATTACAGTTAATGACAGAATCCGGATTGACTCCTTTGCAGGCAATTACGGTAGCTACAAAAAATTCAGCGAAAGCTTTGAAGATAGACAAGGATTTCGGAACGATTGAAGTTGGGAAAACTGCAGATTTCATTGTTTTGGATGCAAACCCTGCAGAAAATATTAAAAATACACAGAAAATATTCTCGGTTTACAAAGCCGGAAAAAAAGTAAAATAGAGTCAATGGTCAATAGTGAATAGTGAATTTTGTGACAGAAAAAATTGACAATTCATCATTGACAATTCACAATAAAAATAAAATTTATGCAATACAGAAAATTAGGAAACAGCGATTTAGAAATATCAGCAATCACTTTCGGAGCTTGGGCTGCAGGAGGTTGGATGTGGGGAAGCACAGACAGAAATGAAGCAATTGAAGCGATCAAAGCGTCTTATGATGTTGGTGTAACTTCCATAGATACCGCTCCTATTTACGGACAAGGAACAAGCGAAGAGATAGTTGGCGAAGCTATTAAAGGGATTTCACGAGACAAAGTACAAGTTTTAACGAAGTTTGGAATGCGATGGGATTTGGCGAAAGGAGATTTTGCAATGCACAGCAAAAATAACGACGGACAAGACATTGATGTGTACAAATATGCCGGAAAAGAAAGTATCATCTATGAATGTGAGCAAAGCCTGAAACGTCTTGGAACTGATTATATTGATCTGTATCAAATTCATTGGCCGGATTCTACCACGCCCATCGACGAAACTTTCGAGGCGGTTTCTAGGTTAATTGAGCAAGGAAAAGTTCGTTTTGCAGGAGTTTGTAATTATAATGCGCAAAAAATGGCAGAAGCTGAAAAAACGCTAAAATTGGTTTCCAATCAGATTCCGTTTAGTATGGTTAATCGTAATATTGAAAAAGAGACAGTTCCATATTGTATCGAAAACAACAAATCTATCTTGGCTTACAGTCCTTTGGAAAGAGGTTTGCTGACTGGGAAAATTACTTCTGATTATACATTTCAGGAAGGTGATCATCGAACGAAACTCCCTCATTTTCAGCCGGATTTCATTGATAAAACCAATCAGCTTTTAGATAAAATTAAACCAATTGCAGATGAACATCAAGCTTCTTTAGGGCAACTTGTTTTGAGATGGACAATTGAAAGGCCGGGAATCACAATTGCTTTGGCAGGAGCAAGAAATGCTGAGCAAGCCGTACAAAATGCAAAAGCGATCGATATTAATTTGAGCAAAGAAGAACTGAAAACAATTGATGATCTGGTCAATGCTTTTTAAGTTTTAAAAAATATATGTAAACGCAAAGCTAGACAAAGAAATTATAAACTTTTAGATGATCTAAAGTTATACAAAGACGTTCCACTTTGGAAAGAAATACAATTTTTGTATTTCGTAAATAAGCGAAGCGGCTTAGTTTATCTTAAAAACAATGTGTATGAAAAAGAACCTTGTTTCCCTTTGCGTTTAAATAAACATCACACCAACAAAATATTAAAAATGGAAAGAAGAACATTTATCAAAAACAGCGGACTTGCAGCAGCAGGATTAATGGCATCTTCTGCTGTTCCCGCTTTTGCATCACAATTATTAAAAGAAAATTTTATGGAACAATTTGAAAATACAGGTTTGGGAAAAAGATTCAGACCCAAATATAAATCTGGTTTTGGCGGTGTTGCTTTAGGAAACGGCTTCAATGCCAATCCGAACATCGAATGTTTACAATCAATAGAAGCTGCGTGGAATGCGGGAGTTCGATATTTTGACACTTCACCTTGGTACGGTTTGGGACTCAGCGAGCACAGAATGGGAATGTTTCTCAAAGACAAAAAACGGGACGAATACACACTTTCTACGAAAATAGGCAGAATTCTGAAACCTCATGATGATTTCAAATTAGACGGTTTATGGAAAGGCAAACTTAATTTTTCTTACGAATATGATTACACCGCAGCAGGAGCAAGAAAAAGTGTTGAAGACAGCTTGCAGAGATTAGGCGTGGCATCATTAGACATTGTCTTCATTCATGATTTGTCACCGGATAATAAAGATATGAAAGGAGATTGGCTGAAGTATTTTGATATTGCATCGAAAGGAGCAATGCCTGAACTCATCAAAATGCGTGAAGAAGGCTTGATTAAAGGTTGGGGATTTGGAGTCAACACCATTGAGCCTATTTTAAAAGCCATAGAAGTTTCAGATCCTGATATTTTCCTTTCCGCGTGCCAGTATTCTCTGATTCATCACAAAGATGATCTCAATAAAGTTTTCCCGAAAGCTGCCGAAAAGGACATTTCAATTGTCGTTGGTGCACCTTTGTGTGCAGGTTTTCTTTCAGGTAAAGACCGGTATTTGTATGCCGGAGATTTTCCAAGCGGAGTTAAAGAAAAATTAGCTTCATTACAAAGAGTTGCCAACAATCATAAAGTTGATTTAAGAACAGCGGCTTTACAATTTGCAGCGGCTCCGGATGTTGTTTCAGGCGTAATTCCGGGAGCTCATACGGTAAAACAGGCTCAGGAAAATGCGGCTTCCTTCAACGCAAAAATTCCTGCTGATTTCTGGAAAGAGCTAAAAAAAGAAAAATTAATCGAAGAAAATGCACCTGTTCCTAAAGTTTAAAAATGGAAAAAAGAAATAATAAATACCAGTTAAATCTAAAAGAATTAAGTTTAAAAGACGGTTCTTCAGCTGAAAAACAATTAACTTTTGATTTTGAAAATCACGATGATCTATTCAAAATTTTTGAAGTCGTACAATCTAAAAATATTTTTGAAGACGAAAACACTGTAAATGAATTTAGTGTAGGATTAAAACTGTTCACAGAGGTGATGATCAAAAACAGAAAACATCCACTTTTTGAAGATTTGAATCCGGCAATTTCAGATTTTATGAAAAAACTTAAAAGTTATTAATTTATATCAATTAAAATATGAGCATAGAAAAAATAGGATTTATCGGTTTGGGTAATATGGGACATCCGATGGCGAAAAATCTTGAGAACGCAGGTTTTCCTTTGACAGTTTACAACAGAACTATTGAAAAAGCTGAAGATTTTAAAGCTAAATCAAAGGTTGCAGAAAGCCTGAAAGATCTGGTTGAAAACAGTGATATAATTTTCACGATGCTGACCAATGATAAAGCTCTGAAAGCTGTTTTTGAAGACATTTTAAAACAAAATATTACCGGAAAACTCTTTGTTGATATGAGTACGGTTTCTCCGGAAATCTCCACTGAAATCGGGAATGCCGTAAAGATTAAAGAAGCCTCTTTTATCGATGCTCCGGTTGCCGGAAGTACAAAACCCGCAGCAGAAGGAACTTTGATTATCATGGTCGGTGGTGAAGAAAAAGATGTTGAAAGAGCTGTACCTTATTTACAAAAAATGGGAAAGCAGATTAAACATTTAGGCAAAAACGGAAAAGGTCTGGCGGCAAAATTATCGGTCAATTATTTTATTTCCACATTGTATCAGGGTTTGGCAGAAACCATTTTGTTGTCGGATAAATTGGGGATTGAAAGAAAAGACATGCTCGAAATCATCAACGAAAGTGCAAGCGGAAGCGGTGCTACAAAGGTAAAAACTCCATTATTGATTGAAGAAGATTACAAGCCTGCATTTTCTTTGGATTTAATGTTAAAAGATATTCTACTGGCTAAAGATGCAGGTGCAGATTTTCCTTTGGCTCAGACGTTAATTGAAACTTATCAGTCTGCACAAAATGAAGGTTTCGGGAAAGATGATGTAATCGGAATTATTAATTCTCTGAAAAAGAAATAAACTTCCATCCAAAAATCGAAAACATGAAAGACTTTAAAACCGTATTTTTCTTTTTAAAACTTCCAATCGCAATCTCATTGGCAGGACACGGATTGGTAAGACTTCCCAAACTCCAAGCCTTCACGGAAGGAATGGTAAAATCTATGGAAAAATCGGCAATTCCTGAAGTTTTGATTATACCTTTTGGATATATTTTACCATTTTTAGAGGCAATTGTAGGGATTTCTCTGTTGATTGGTTTTAAACCAAAATTAACGATATATTCTGCAATCGCATTGATGAGTATTCTGATTTTTGGAAGCAGTTCTATTGAAAACTGGTCGGCGATTGAAGCACAACTACTCCATTCTTTGTATCTATTTGCGCTGTTGTGGTTTTATTTAAATTACAGTCCCGATGAAAAACAACTTTAATGCAGTATGATAAGTGACCGAACCAAAATTGAAAGTTTTGAAATCAATTTGTATGATTTCAAAACGTCTTTGAAGAAACCTTAATTTTGTTTTATAATTTTCTAAATGTTTGACATCCTCATTTCTCATATTCAAAATAAAGTTAATCTTACCGAAGAAGAAAAAAATGATTTGCTGTCTTTTTTTTCGATTAAAAAATTGAAGAAAAAAGAGTTTTTATTGCAGGAGGTGATGTCTGTAAATGTCTTTCGTTCGTTAGTAAAGGTTTGCTCAAATCTTATTTTAATGATGAAAAAGGTGGTCAAAACATCAACATGTTTGCTTTTGAAGGATGGTGGATTTCAGATTTTAAAAGTTTTATCAATCAGGAAAAAGCAGTTTTGAATATTGATGCGGTGGAAGAAACCGAATTGTTAATGATCAGTCTCGAAGATTATGAAAAAATGATGCTTGAAATTCCTGTGATGGATCGATATTTCAGGATTCTGTATCAGAACAGTCTGGTAACCAAAGATTATCGTTTAATTGCTTCAAACAGCTATACAGCAGAGGAAAAATACCTCGAATTGGCTCAGAAAAATCCCGAAATGATCAAAAGAATTCCACACAATCTGATTGCTTCATTTTTGGGCTTGGCTCCGGAAACCGTGAGCAGAATACGAAAAAAACTTCTCTTAAAAAACCAACTTTAAATCTTTAATCTTAAATTTTGAACTTTAAATTGACCATAACTCATGACTTAGATCAAGTGTTTTCGATTCTCATCCTCATAACTTTGTAGAAGAAATTTTACAATATGGAAAACAATAATAACATCGCATTAGTCGTAGGTGCCACCGGAATTACCGGAAGCAATCTCGCCAACGAACTTCTGTTTCAAGGCTGGACAACTTACGGAATATCAAGAAATATCAATAACAATATAGAAGGATTGATTTCTGTAAAAGCAGATTTATTAGACCTCAAAAGTTTAGAAATTGCATTAGAAAACATTGCTCCAACGCACATTTTCTTCACAACATGGATGCGAAATGATACTGAAGAAGAAAATATTCGTGTAAACAGTGCTTTGATCAAAAACCTTTTAGATTTTTTATCTCCAAAAAAATCGGTGCAGCATGTTGCTTTGGTTACAGGACTGAAACATTATCTTGGACCATTTGAAGCGTATGCAAAAGAGGGAAAATTACCGGAAACTCCTTTGAGAGAAGAACAGCCAAGACTTCCATTGCCCAATTTTTACTATGCTCAGGAAGATGAGGTGTATGCCGCTTCCGAAAGAGATGGTTTTACGTGGAGTATTCACAGACCGCACACTGTAATTGGTCATGCTGTGGGGAATGCGATGAATATGGGAACTACTTTGGCGATCTATGCAAGCATCTGTAAAGAAACTGGCGGAAAATTTATATGGCCGGGATCTTCCGCACAATGGAACGGAATTTCTGATGTTACAGACGCGCGAATTTTAGCCAAACAATTTGTTTGGGCAGCAACAACAGAAGAAGCGAAAAACAAAGCATTTAACATAACAAACGGAGATATTTTCCGCTGGAAATGGTTGTGGTTCAGATTGGCAGATTATTTTGGTATTGAAGCTACAGGTTTTGAGAACGAAATCATTCCTCTTGAAAATGAAATGCAAAACAATCATGAAATCTGGAGAGAAATTGCAGAAAAATATGGTTTAAAAGAAAAAAATTTAGACCGATTATCTTCAGCCTGGCATACAGATTTGGATTTAGGAAGACCGCTTGAAGTAATGACAGATATGACCAACAGCAGGAAATCAGGATTTTCTGAGTTTCAAAATACGGAAGAATCTTTTTATGATTTATTTGAAAAATTAAAAGAAGAAAAATTGATTCCTTAAATCTTTAATGAAAAGAGTTGTTTACCTACAACTCTTTTTTTTGTCTAAAAATCGTTTCTTTGTGTAATGAAAAAATCTGAAGTCACCCGTCTCAATATTCTTCAAAAAGCATTCGAACTGATCTATGTAAAAGGATATCAGACGACTAGTGTTGACGAAATTATTGCGACCACTAAAGTTACGAAAGGTGCTTTCTATTATCACTTTAAAACCAAAGATGAAATGGGTTTGGCAATTATTAATGAGCTACTAAAATCTATATTCAAAAATACTTTTCTTGAACCATTTCAAAGTGATGAAAATCCGTTAGATACAATTTACAACTTAATATATAATCTACTCATGAAAAACGAAAATTTAAAGGTAGAATACGGTTGTCCAGCCTCCAATTTCACTCAGGAAATGGCTCCTTGGAATGTTGAATTTACAAAAGCATTAAATACGCTTTCCTTAGATTGGGAAAAAACAATGATTGATGCGATTGAAAAAGCAAAAGAAAACGGAATTATCAAAACTGAAGTTTCTGCTAAGGAAGTCGCTGTTTTTGTGATGTCTGGTTATTGGGGTGTTAGAAATTTAGGAAAATTAGAGAATTCTAAATCAGTGTATCTTACTTATTTAAAAGGACTTAAATCTTATTTTAAAACTTTGAAATAATTTTTTTAATAAAAAAATACTAATTAGTATGTTTTATTTACTTTTGCTTCATAAAATAATTGAAGATGTATCAAACGCTTACATTTTTGCACTCCACATTTCGGTGGCTGGTTTTATTGAGTTTACCCTACTCTATTTTCAGAGCTTATAAGGGCTATTTTTTGAATAAAGAATTTTCAAAAACAGATAATTCCGTAAGACATTGGACGGCGACAATTGCTCATATTCAATTGGTTTTGGGAATAACATTGTATTCTCAGAGTCCGATTATCAAATACTTTTGGAAAAATTTTAACGAAGCAAAAGAATCATTCGATTTACTATTTTTCGGATTAATTCACATTTTCTTGATGTTATTTTCTATTATTTTAATAACAATCGGTTCTGCCATTTCCAAGAGAAAAACGACTGATAACGAAAAGTTTAAAACAATGTTGATTTACTTTTCAATAGCGTTATTCATTATTTTCATTGGGATTCCTTGGCCATTTTCTCCGCTTGCAAACAGGCCTTATTTCAGATAATTATGATAGATTTATTTAAAACCAAAATCGGACGTTTAAGAATCATCGCCATTCTTGAAGGAATTTCATTATTAACCTTAATATTCATCGCCGTTCCGTTGAAATACGGATTTGATAATCCAGCTTTAGTAAAAATGATGGGACCTATTCACGGTTCATTATTTCTGTTGTTTTTATTCAATACTTTAAGTGTTGGGGTTGAGCAAAACTGGAAATTCAAAGACATAACCTGGAAAGTACTTTTGGGGTGTATCATTCCGTTTGGAACATTTTACATTGACAGAAAAATTCTCAGCAAACTATGAAGAATATATCGATTTTCTGTGGCATAATTCTTTTGATTTACGTTGTTTACAGAGTTTATAAATACCAGACATTGGACGATGGTTTAAATAAATTAATTAAAAACGGCGCCATTATTCTCGATGTAAGAATAGAAAAAGAATTTGAAATGGGACATATTTCCGGTTCACAGAATATTTCTTTAGGAACAATCAGAGAAAGATATATTGAACTTGACAAAAATAAAACCTACATCACAGTTTGTTCACACGGTTTGAGAAGCGTAAAAGTCGAACATATTTTAAAAGAAAAAGGCTTCAAAAAAGTTTATAACGGTGGAGCTTGGAGCGATTTGCAGAAAAGTCTGAATTTAAAATAAAAATTCCGAAAGAAATAAACTCTTCCGGAATCGACAATTGAGAAAATCTAGAAAAAAAACTTCTCAAAGTTTCGTAATTTTTAAATCTTTAAAATAACCGATTGTTCCAATATCCACCCAAAGTCCGATACTTCCCGATTGCGTTTTTCCTTTTCGCTCATTCACAACAAATGATGGATATTTTTGATTATTTACAAATAAATCTGCTTTTCCATCTTTGAGTTCAATTCGTAATGTAATCCATTCATTCAAACCTGAATCTGCATACGTTTCATATTGTCCTTTGAATTCAGGTTGTCTTAATTTTTCAAATTTAAAATCCGGATAAGCGTAATATTGTACACTGTGATTTCTCGCAAATTGCTGTTCAGACCTTGCTGCTTTTGGTCTTAAATAAATCGATTCAAAAGCAGAATTATCTTTATTAATATTAAAAGCTAAACCTATAAAACCTTGCGCAAACTCAAACGGAGAAGGATTTTGAATCTGGCTGTACACTTTTACCTCAATGATTCCGTTTTCGATATTTGCGTTGGCTAATTTCACGAAAGTTGCTTCGTCGACCGTATTCTCAAGATGATTAACGTCGAAAGGTATTTTTTCTAAATCTCTCTCAAGCTTTAAAACTTTATCACCTTCAAAATCAATGACAGAAGCCTTTACATTAGAAATTTCAAATTCTTTATTTTCAAATTGTATCGTTTGACCATAAACATTTGTAATAGTCATACCCGTAATTATTAATGATAATGCTTTATTCTTAAACATTATATTTTTCCTTTTACTTCGGTTAATGTAACTGGTTTTCCCAACGCTCCAAACTCGTGCAGGTCGCCAAAAACTTCAATTCGTATAGATTGATTAATACCACCGATTTTTAAAGGTTCAAAACCATTATCTTTTATTAAATCTTCCACTTCAGAATTTATACTTTCATCATCTGTAGCATAAAACAGCACCGCTTTTTCAGGATTTTGATAAGCCGATGCTGATAAAGAAGCTGCTCCAAGAGTTCCCAAAGCCTTCACTAATTTTGAATTTTCAGGTAAAAATTTTGAATTGATTTCACCGGCAGATTCATTTTCTCCAATGATTTTTTTGAAACCTCCATTTTCATCTGGAGAAATTGGGTTGGAAGGGTCAACAATGATTTTTCCGATTAAATCTTTTGAATATTCTTTTAAAAATCCTTCAATTGCTTCAAACGGAATAGCTAAAACTAAAATTTGTGCATTTTTCACAGCAGTTGCAATATCACTTGACTGTGCTTTATTCCCCAAATTTGAAGAAAGTTCTTTGGCTTTTTCAAAATTTCTGTCTGCAACGAAAAATTCTCTTTGTGATTTTGCGAGATTTCCGGCAACTGCCTGTCCGATATTTCCTAAGCCGATGATGGCAATTTTTGATGTTGTCATTATGATTTGTTTTAAAATTATAATGCAAATTTCCATCAGAAAGAAGGCTTTTTCCAATGAACTGAATTAAGAAATAGTCTTAATCTAGATTAAGATTTTTCTTTAAGAAGTTTTGCTTTTAGCTTACTTAAAAACTCTGGCGTAATTCCCAAAAACGAGGCGATTTGGGTTTGTGGTAGTCGATTGGAAAGATGAGAATACGTTTCCAAAAAAGAAAGATAACGTTCTTCGGCAGTCGAACTGATATTTTGAAGCAGACGATTTTGAAGTGTGACAAAACTATTTTCAATTAATACCCTGAAAATTCTGTCAAATTTCGGAGCCGAAGTATAAAGTTTGATTAAATTTTCATAACTGATTTGAAGAACCATCGTATCTTCCAGCGCATCAATGCACAATTCTGAAGGTTTTTTCTGATGAAAGCTTCCGATATCAATCATCCACCAGTTTTCTGAAGCAAATTGAAGAATATGCGTATTTCCTTTTTCATCAATTTTATACATTCTCAAACAACCACGAACCACAAAATTAAATTGGTTGCAAACATCATTTTCCTGCAAAACAAACTGTCTTTTTCTGTAAAGTCTCGATTTGAAAAGTTCTGTCACAAGTTGAGTTTCCTCAGCATTCAAAGGAATCGTTTTATTGAAATAATTAAGTAAAGGTTCCGTGGAAGCTTGAAGCAGGTTTTCTTTCATCGAAAAAATTTTACAAAAACAAATTTAAGGTAAGTTTTAACAATTGGTTAGCTTTTTGAATAGTAAATTCTAAACCAAACACCCATTTTGAAACTCATCACATTCACAAACAAAGGCATCTATTGTCCGCAAGGAAAATTTTACATTGACCCGTGGCGACCTGTCGATTTGGCGGTCATTACGCACGGTCACGCAGACCACGCTCGCTGGGGAATGAAAAAATACCTTTGTCATCATTTCACAAAACCGATTTTAAAGAAAAGAATTGATGAAGATATCGAGTGCCAGACTTTGCAATATGGCGAAGTTCTCAATATCAACGGTGTCAAACTTTCGCTTCATCCTGCAGGTCACATTATCGGTTCGGCGCAGATTCGGTTGGAATATAAAGGTTATGTAAGTGTAGTTTCCGGAGATTATAAAGTTCAGGATGATGGCTTGAGCACACCTTTTGAATTGGTAAAGTGCAACGAATTTGTCACAGAAAGTACGTTCGGGCTTCCTATTTACAATTGGCTCGAAGTTCCTGATTTAAATAAAAGACTTCAGAATTGGGTTTTAAGAAATCAGGAAAATCAAAAAACTTCTATTTTTATTGGTTATTCTTTGGGTAAAGCTCAACGGATTATGAAAGCTGTTGAAGGTATGGGAAAAATCCACGTCCACTACTCGATTGGAAAATTGAATAAGGCCTTTGAAGAGGTTGGAATTGTACTTCCCGATTATGAAGTTCCCGATTTCAGGGAAAACATCAAACACGTTGCGGGAGATATTGTTATCGTTCCGCCGGCTTTGGTGGATAGTAATGTGATTAAGAAAATTCCTGATGCGGCGACAGCCATTTGTTCAGGTTGGATGCAGGTTCGTGGTGCAAGAAGATGGCGAAGTATGGACGCTGGTTTCCCGATGAGCGACCACGCAGACTGGAAAGGTTTGCTGGAAGCTGTGAAAGCGACGGAAGCAGAAATTGTTCACGTTACTCACGGACAAACCGAAGTTTTTTCGAAATACTTAAACGAAATCGGAATTAAATCTGATGTCGTGGAAACACTTTACGGATATGATGATGAAGAGGTAACTGAAAAAGAAACCATCGAAAATTCTGACGTATGAAAAATTTCGCAGAACTCATCAACGCCCTCGAAAGCACCAATAAAACCAATGCTAAAATCGATGCAATCATTGATTATCTGGAACGAGCGCCGGATGATGACAAACTTTGGTTTATCGCTTTATTTACAGGCAAAAGACCAAAGCGTAACGTGAACACCAATTATATGAAAGAATGGGCGTTGGAAATTACACAATTGCCTTTTTGGTTGTTTCAGGAGAGTTATTCTTCCGTGGGAGATTTGGGCGAAACGTTGTCATTGATTCTTCCGCCACCAACAGAAAAAATCGAGAAATCTTTGTCTGAATGGATGAATGAAATCGTCGGTTTAAAAAATAAATCAGATGCGGAAAAGAAAGAATTCGTTCTGAATTCCTGGAACGGTTTGGATTACACAGAACGATTGATTTTCAATAAATTATTGGGTGGAAGTTTCAGAATCGGAGTTTCAGATAAAACTTTGATTAATGCGTTGACAAAATTTTCCGGACAGGAAGCGAGTACGCTGATGCACAGTTTGATGGGAAAATGGCAACCTGACGAAGTTTCATTTAAAGAACTGATTTCTGCCGAAAATATCAATCCTGATAATTCAAAACCCTACCCTTTTTGTCTGGCTTATGCGCTCGAAAAAGATTTGGAAGAACTCGGAACACCCGATGAATGGCTGATTGAATACAAATGGGACGGAATTCGTGGACAAATCATCCGAAGAAATGATGAAGTTTTCATCTGGTCTCGTGGAGAAGAATTGGTTACCGAACAATTTCCCGAAATCAAAGAAGTTGTTCAGAATATGAAAGGAAATTTTGTCATTGACGGAGAAATACTTGCGGTAAAAGAAGGTAATGTTTTAAATTTTAACGAATTACAGAAACGATTGAACCGCAAAACCTTAACAAAAAAAATGCTCGCAGAAATTCCGATTGAAGTTTTTGCATATGATATTTTGGAACTGGAAGGAACAGATTTACGGGAAAAACCAATTTCTGCAAGAAGAGCGATGCTGGAAGAATTGTTGCTGAATGAAGCACCAGAAAACATTAAAATTTCTCAGGCCATTGATTTTGAAGACTGGAGTAAATTAGATTTAATTAGAGAAAATTCCAGAGAAATCAACAGTGAAGGTCTGATGCTGAAGCAGAAAAACTCTCACTATCATTCAGGACGAAAAAAAGGCGATTGGTGGAAATGGAAAATCAATCCGTTGACAATTGATGCCGTTCTGATTTACGCTCAAAAAGGAAGCGGACGACGGAGCGCTTATTACACCGATTACAGTTTTGCTGTGAAAAGTGGCGATAAATTAGTTACTATTGCAAAAGCCTATTCCGGATTGACCGACAAAGAAATAATGGAAGTGAGCAAATTTGTGAATAAAAATGCAATTGAAAAATTCGGTCCAGTCCGAACTGTAAAACCTGAATTGGTTTTCGAAATTGCCTTTGAAGGAATTGGTTTCAGCAACCGACACAAAAGTGGTGTTGCACTGCGTTTTCCGAGGATTTTGAGATGGCGGAAAGATAAAACGGTGAATGAGATTGATGATATTGAAGAGATAAAAAAATTGATACAGTAAAATTTAACCACAAAAGTCACAAAAGTTTTCTAAAGATTTATTGATTTAAAATTAAAGTCCATAAAAGATGATACATACAACTTTTTTGAGCTTTTGAATAACTTAAGCAACCACTAAAATATTTTGTGACTTTTGTGGTTTTAAAAAAAAGATAATTTGACAACATTTGAAAATACCGACGGCTACAAAATCATTCAAAACTGGATGAGCGATAAAGGTATTTCACCATTCAAATTTCAGGTTCAGACTTGGCAGAAATTTGGGAATGGCTACAGCGGAATGGTTGTCGCACCGACCGGATTTGGGAAAACGTATTCCGTTTTTTTAGCTTTAATTTCAGACTTTCTGAATCATCCAGACCAGTACAAAAAAGGACTGAAAATGATTTGGATTACACCACTCCGTTCACTTTCCAAAGATATCGCCAAAGCAATGCAGGAGGCGATTGACGAGATTGGTCTGGATTGGGCAGTCGGTGTGAGAAATGGCGATACCGACCCGAAAGTCCGTCAGCAACAGGTCAAAAATATGCCTGAAATTCTTGTGGCAACTCCAGAAAGTTTACACTTGCTTATTGGACAAAAAAATCATCAGCGTTTCTTTAAGGATTTGCAATGTATCGTTATTGATGAATGGCACGAATTGTTGGGTTCAAAACGTGGCGTTTTGGTTGAACTTGGAATTTCCCAGCTCAGAAAATATGTTCCGAAAATGAAGATTTGGGGAATCTCGGCAACGATTGGAAATCTGGATGAAGCGATGGAAGTCTTGATTCCTTACAACATCAAAAAAACAAAAATCACAGCCAAAGAAAAAAAGAAAATCGATATCCTTTCGGTTTTTCCGGATGAAGTGGAAATTTTGCCTTGGGCAGGACATCTCGGACAAAAATTGGCAGATAAAGTCGTACCAATTATTCTTGAATCAAAATCTACAATTGTTTTTACAAATACCAGAAGCCAAAGTGAAATGTGGTATCAGCTTTTGCTCAACGCCTACCCAGATTTTGCCGGACAAATCGCCATTCATCACAGTTCTATTGATGCGCATCTGAGAATTTGGATTGAAGAAAATTTAAGCAATGGAAAACTAAAAGCAGTTGTTTCAACCTCATCTTTAGATTTAGGAATTGATTTTAAACCTGTAGACACTGTTATTCAAATTGGTTCTGCGAAAGGTGTTGCGAGATTTTTACAACGTGCAGGCCGAAGCGGTCACTCCCCTTTTGAAACTTCGAAAATCTATTGCGTTCCGACGCATTCTTTAGAATTAATCGAGGTTTCGGCCTTGAAGGAAGCCGTCAAACAAAATGTGATTGAGCCTCGTGAACCACAGGTTTTGTGCTTCGATGTTTTGGTTCAGTTTCTGATGACTTTGGCGATTGGCGACGGATTTTATCCCGATGAAACTTACGAAAGAATCAAACAGATTTATACGTTTCAGGAAATAAGGGATGAAGAATGGAAAGCTATTATTGATTTTCTTACAATTGGCGGAAGTGCGTTAAAAAACTATGAAGAATACCATAAAGTGGTTGTGATGGAAGATGGTTTGCACAAAGTCACTTCACGCAGGATTGCGATGCTTCACCGGATGAATATGGGTGCAATCGTAAGCGATGCGATGCTGAAAGTAAAATTCATATCCGGCGGTTACATCGGAATGGTTGAGGAATATTTTATTTCGAAATTAAAGAAAGAAGAAAAATTCATCTTGGCGGGTCGGGTTTTGGAAGTTGCAATGGTAAAAGATATGACAGTCTATGTCCGATTGTCAAAGGGAAAAGCTTTGGCACCGAGTTATTTGGGCGGAAGATTACCTTTGAGTTCAAACTTGGGGCATTTTCTCAGAGAAAAACTTTCCGGAGCATTAAATCCGAAAGCTTCTGAAAAAGAACTGAAGTTCCTTCATCCACTTTTGGTGAACCAGGAAGAGCGTTCGCATATTCCGAAAGAAGATGAATTTTTGGTTGAATTAATTAAAAATCGAGAAGGTTATCATCTGTTTATGTATCCTTTTGAAGGTCGATTGGTTCACGAAGTTATGGCTGCGTTGATTGCTTACCGAATCTCAAAACTCTCTCCTATTTCATTTTCGATGGCGATGAATGATTATGGTTTTGAGTTGTTCAGTGACAAAGAGATTCCTTTGAATGAAGAAAATTTAGACAAAATTTTAACGAGAGAAAATCTGATAACCGATGTGATTTCCAGTATAAATGCTGCGGAAATGGCTCGAAGAAAATTCAGAGATATTGCAGTGATTTCGGGAATGGTAGTTCAGAATTTTCCGGGACAGCAACGTTCTAATAAATCGCTTCAAAGCTCAGCAGGTTTGATTTTTAAAGTTCTGGAAGATTACGACCCCAATCATTTTCTTGTGAGACAGGCTTATACGGAAGTTTTCAATATGCAATTACAGGAACAAAGATTGATGGAAGCGTTCAAAAGAATTGAAAAATCGAAAATTATTCTGAAGTTTGAGAATGCTTTTACACCGTTGAGTTTCCCGATAAAAGTGGATAGTTTACGACAGACTTTGACGAGTGAGAATCTGGATGCGAGAATTCAGAAGTTGATTATACAAGCTAAGAAATTGAGATAACTAGAATGAAAATAGTAACAAAAAATACAACGATTCAAGACGAAATTTTCACTTTAACCAATCAGCGAGCATTGTTTTGGAAAAAAGAAAAAGCATTAATCTTATCGGATTTGCATATCGGAAAAACGGCTCATTTTCGAAAAAACGGAATTGCGTTGGCGAACCAAATTATGAAAAATGATTTAGAGCGATTATCTATTCTGATTGAATATTTTCAGCCGGAAAAATTCATTGTTGTTGGAGACTTACTTCATGCAGGAGATAATTCTGATGTGGATGAATTCTGTACTTGGAGAAATCAATATCCTGATTTAGAGTTTTGTCTAATTGAAGGAAATCACGACAGAATTTCAAAAAAATTAGAATCAAAATTATGCTTGAATTATAAATCAAAATCTTTAGAAATTGATGATTTTGTTTTAGTCCACGATTTTGAAAAAGAGCAAATGAAATTTCAGATTACTGGTCATATTCATCCAGGATTTGTTATTAATTCTGTGGTTAAAAAAATAAAACTGCCTTGTTTTGTGGTTTCGGAAAATCAATTGTTGCTTCCTGCTTTCAGTGAGTTTACAGGATTAGATACAAAAAATCTTCCAAAAGGCGGAAGATTCTATGTTTTTACGGATGCTGAGATTTATGAGATTTGATTTTTTTAAATTTGATCAAACCATTTGTAAATATCGGTATCAGACGAAATATTGAGTTTTTTTCTGAGCCTGTTTTTTCTGTTTTGAATTGCTTTTGGAGTCACAAAAGTATAAGTTGCGACTTCTTTAGTACTCAATCTCAACTTGAGATAGATACAAAAAATAATTTCAGAATTTTGTAGGTTTGCGTTAATTACCGCAAGTTTGTCAAAAAACTTAGGATATGCAGATTTAAATTTACTCAACAATCGTGGCGAATTTTCTTTCGCAAGTCTAATGATTTCTTCGTCCGCTGCAATTTTTGCTTTGTAATTTTCTGCGTTTAGGTCTTGTACGTTTTCGTTGTTTTTATTCATCATATAGCAGAATTTTTCTCTATCATTATTAAAGTTTTGATTTTAAAACTAAAATTTGATTAACATTCTTATAATCAGTTATTTATTCTTTTAAAATTGTAAGTGTTTTCTTATAATTAATTCACTTTAATCAGATTTGTGAGGCTGATTTTTCCTCTCAAATTGCTGCATTCAAATGTATCAGAATTTTTAGTTTTCTTTTTATGATTCTAATCAACAAGACAAGATTTCTTGATTTTTGCTTTTTAAAATTAATCCAAACATCGATTTTTGATTAAAATTTTTATTTTCAATGAAAAAATCATGCTTTAGTACTGAATGTGGTATCTGTGTGGTATGTGAATAATTCACTTTTGTATAAATTTACTTTTTCTTTACAGTTCTAAACAATACAGCATCATTACGTTTTAGAGTATATTGATGAAAAATTTTATTTTATTTAATCCCTATAATATGATAAATGAAGATTTATTATTTTCTTTTGGTGCAGATTTAAAAACTTACGATCCCGAAGACATTATTTTTTCTGAAGGAGAAATGCCAAGTTATTTTTTTCTGATTTCCAGAGGTAAAGTAAAATTGAATAACTATAATGAAGGCGGAAAAGAATTTATTCAGGGAATACTTTTACAAGGTCAAAGCATTGCCGTATCTACCCTTTTTACAGAGAAATCCTATCCTATTAATGCGGTTGCGATTGAAGAAACTGAAGTGGTAAGACTTCCAAAAGCTAATTATTTTGAAATTTTAAAAAAGCAACCGGAACATTATTCAGATATTATCAACTCTCTTTCGGAGCATATGCACTATAAATTTCTGATGATGCAAAGTATGGCTTTTCAAAATCCTTCTCAAAAACTTTTAACGTTGATGGATTATATTAAATCTCACCATCATGATCAGTCTCAATATGCACTGCAAATTCAGTTAACAAGGCAACAATTGGCTTCTCTTACGGGATTAAGCGTTGAAACTGTAATCCGTGTAATAAAAAATATGGAGAAAGAAGGCGTTTTAAAAATACAAAACAGAAAGATTTTTTATTAAAATTCTATGAATTCTAGGTGGTTTGGTTTAGGCACTATTTTTAATAATAATCTTTCTGTTTATGTCTTATTTCAGTATTAAAAGTTTATTGATTTCACTTTTAAAACAGCCTAAAATAAATTCAGTATAATATTCCTGAGCTCCTAGAGCCTGTGTTTTTGGGTGAAGTTCTAATTTTTTAGATAAAATAATTTCACCTTTGTAAGCAAAAGAATAATAAGAATAAATCTTGTAAGTCGAATTTCTGATTGGATTTGCATAACCAGTAACGGCAATCGACCAATCGGTTTCAAATAATTTGGCAACATTCAGCGCCATTGTTTCTGAAATACTCTCGGAAACGCAATCGCAGAGATCTGCTTCATTTTCATCGACGTTTAGAAGTTTAACTTTTTGAGCTAAAGTATAGGCTGTAATTCCGCCTTTGTAGAACATTCCTGCATTTGGCATTTGCGAAAAAGCTAATTGGAAAAGTCCGGAAGTAACACTTTCAGCGATAGAAATAGTTTCGTTTGTAGTGATTAATGCTTCGCTGATGTAATTGAGTAAATTTTGTTGAAATTCCATGATATAGTGATGTGTATTTGGTAAAGTGTTTATGTAATTTATTGCTTACAATAAAAATTGAATAACGATTATCTATTCCTCAACAAAGAGATAATCTGATAAAGTATAATATTCAAATGAATACATGAAATTGAATCAACTGTGTTTAAAGATCTCTGCTTCGGATTTTTGTAATTTAGGTTTCATATTAATTGTTATTTGGTGAAAGGATATGTTATTTGCAGGTAATTTTACAAGAATCTTACTCAAATATAATAATCAAAACAATTATCAGATTATGATTTGAGTCACAATTTTAATAACAAATCTTACGCTCGTGAATTTTAAGAATTTCTTCTTTTTCCATTTTCTTAATGGTACGAATGATAGTTTCTACACGCAATCCTGTAAGATCTGCAATTTGCTGTCTTGTGAGTTTTACATTAAATGAATGACTATCACCGCAATCTGAATAACTTTTAAGATAATCAAAAAGCCCGGTAATTCTCGCAGCCGGATTATGTGATGCCATATTTTGAATCATAATCATCTTAAAATAAAGTCTGTGCGAAAGACAAGCATTCATTTCCATTGAAACCTGAGGATGTTCTTTAATTAAGTTGATAAAATTCTTTCTGGGTAGACGAATAACCGTCGTAGGTTTTAGAGCAATAGCATTTACAGGATATCTTTTATCAATAAAAAGCAGCGGATCGCCAAAACTCTGCCCGTTTCCTAAAATATTGTGGATAAACTCCTTCCCTTCTTCATTGTAATTATTCACTTTTACAGAACCGTCCATAATTTGAAAATAATAAGAAGGTGAGTCTCCTTCGCGGAAAATAGATTCTTTTTCTTTGTAAGTTTTAATTTCGGCACTGTAAGATTTCAGCAATTGCTCATCAATCTTCATGCAACTAATCGTTTTCATGGTATAGTATTTTAAGTTTAATACAAAATTTTACCATTTTCGATCAACAATTTGCCGTCTCTTTCCATCTTTTTTAATGCTCTGATTACAGTTTCTACACAAAGCCCGGTAAGATTTGCCATTTGCTGTCTCGTTAATGGGATCTGAAAGGTGAATCTCTTTTCCACACACCCAAAACTTCTCATGTAATCCATAAGAGTTTTTAGTTTCACCGTAGGACTTTGTGTACACATATTTTGTGCCATAATTTGTTTGAAATATAGTTTTTCTGAAAGTGATTTATTCATTTCAAAACAAATCTTAGGATTTTCTTTTAAAAGATCTAAAAATTTTTCTTTTGTAAGGCTTAAAATTTCGCATGAATTCAATGCAACGGCATTCATAGGATACGATCGATTAATAAAAAGTAGAGATTCGCCAATACAATCTCCTTTTTCTAAAAGATGCTGAATGCTTTCTTTTCCGGACTCGTCATAATTGTTCATTTTTACATTTCCATAAACAATCTGGAAATAATGATTGGCTGATTCTCCCGCTGTAAAGATATTTTCAGATGAAGTATAATTTTTTGTAACCGCACCTGCATTTTCCAGGATTTTGTGACTGATTACCATAGTTTCACAATGTTTTTAATGAATTGTGATGGCAATCCTCACAAAAGATATTAGTAAATATTAGGTGGCAACAATGTTTACAGTAACGGAGAACTCGTTGAAATAAAGAGTGTCAAAACTTAGATATTTTACTGAATTTCAGTATTTATATTTTAAATAGTAGAATTATCTACACTTTTAATGGTGTAAATTTGAAAGTTTAAATTATAATGAATCATTTAAACTTAGTACAAATCGGATGATAAAAATAAATATTTACAAACTGCAAATATTTATTTTCTTGTTGTAGACGTTGAATCTTTTGGCATTGAAGAACTGTCTGTAATCGTAGAAACAGACATTGTATCTTGAGGAACAGTTGCCGAAGTCATTGTATCTGCGGATAAAGAATCTGAGGTATTGGTCTGTATTTGTGTTTCTTTTTTAGAACAACTCAGGACAAGAATTCCCAAAGCTAAGATTAGCGCTGATTTTTTCATAGTATTTATTTTTCTGTGGTTTGGTTTAAATTAAATTCTCAGTAATTTGATTTTCAAATAATTACTTTTACTTACTAAACAAATGTACTGTTTAATGGTGATAAAAATTATGATTGCAATCATAATAGTTTCTTAAAACTATAAGATTCAAGTGAATAATGATTATTTTAAATGTTTTTCACATAAAATTAATATTTTTTTTAGCATATATATATTTTGGTTAGGTTTTTGAAGTCTCAAAATAATACAAACAATTACAAATTATTATATTATGTCAACAGAAAACTTAAGTCATTTAGAAGCCGTAAAAAAAATTAAAGAACTTACAGAAAAAGCAAAATTCTGTATGTTTTGTACCAATCTAGAAACTTTACCAATCAATACCCGACCAATGGGATTGCAAGAAACCGACGACAGCGGAAATCTTTGGTTTATTAGCAGCGATACAAGCAACAAAAATTTCGAAATAAAAGATGACAAAAGAGTGCAGCTTTTATTTATGAATAATTCAGATTCAGAATATATTTCTATATTTGGAGAAGCTTCTATTTATAAAGACCGTTCAACTATTGAAGAAAAATGGTCTGCCATGGCAAATGCATGGTTTGATGGAAAGGATGACCCGAATGTTTCAATCATTCGAGTAGAGCCGAAAGACACTTATTATTGGGATACAAAAGCCGGAAAACTGGTAAGCCTGATAAGTTTTGTAGCTGCAGCCGTTACAGGAAATAAAACCGACAATTCTGACGGTGTTGAAGGTAATGCTACAATATAAATTTTAAATAACCATTCCTTATTATAAAACTTTAAAACTAAAAGATCATGATATTCGAAGATGACCCGCACGCTGTTGTTCATGAGACGAATAATAAGTCGGTAAGCAATTTTGCAATAATTACACAGGTAATTCAGTTTAATGGAGATAAATCTTTTATTCTCAATTCTCTGCAGAAAATTAAAAACAGCACGATTTGCGAAATTAAAAGGAAATTAATTGATACTTTTATAACAGAATATACGGTAAATTTCACCGGATATGTTGAAAATGACAGTTATCAGCTGCATGCAGATGGTTATCAATTATCGCCTTCTTATGCGAAACAATCTTACGAAAAAGTTTTAAGGGAACAGGAATATCTTAACAGAATAATCACCACACTAAACAACGATTAGTTGTTTGGTGCGGTGATTTTAATTTGATCTAAAAGTTGATTATTTATCGGTAACAAAATTCTTTTTTGCCAATTCTTTTCTTACACGGCTCAAACTTTCAGGTGTAATTCCTAAGTAAGATGCAATCATCCATTGTGGAACTCTCAGCAATAAATCAGGATACATTTTAATGAACTTCAAATAACGTTCTTCTGCAGTTTCTCCTAACAAAGAATTTATTCTGTCTTGTAAACTTTTTACATGTTTCTGAATAATCAAATCATTTTTTTCAATCGTATTTGGGAATTCTTCCAAAAGCTTGCTGAAAAAATCTGGCTGCAAAAACAAAACTTCAGAATCTTCCACCGCCTCAATATAGTATTTCGATTTTTCATGAAAATAGAGACTGCTTCGGTCTCCAATCAGCCAATTTTCCGGAGCGAACTGTATAACGTGTTCTTTCCCGTTTTTATCGATGGAATACATTCTTAATAATCCCTTTTCAACAAAAAAAGTATTTCGGCAAACTTCGCCTTCCTGTAAAAGCATTTCGTGTTTTCCAACTTTTTTTAATTCATATTGAATGCTGCATAGATTTACTTTTTCAGCAGGAACTTCAAAAACTTTTGCTAAATAGTTATTTATATTACTCATAGAATTTGGCTTAAAGAAATATCCTGATGTGATGCGTTGTTGATGGCTTTCCCATTTTCTATGACAATCAATTGCGGACTTTCGTGACGGATGTCAAAATCTGCAGCAATTTTATTGGAGATTGGTCTCAATGCCAAAAGATCAAGAAAATAAAAACTTACATTTTGATCTTCAGAATTTTCAATTTCTTTTTCAAAATTTTTCAAAACCGTTTTACTGATAAAGCAACTTGTAGAATGTTTGAAAATTGCTACTTTATTTTCATAAGATTCTTTGATTGCTTTTTCTAAATCTTCCTCAGATTTTATTGTTTTCCAGAAAGATTTTGTTTCTCCCTGTTCCTGTTTTCCGCCAAATATTTTATCTAAAAAACTCATACATTAAATTGTTTTAAGTGGTGATCAAGATGTTTATACTCCATAAATCCCCAATCTTTTTCTTTCATTTCACCAAAAAGCTCATGTTTGGTTGGTAAATGATGGTTTTTGAAAGCCAATTCATATTCGTCTAACCTTTGTAAAAGATTATTTTTGGCTTCCTCAAAGTTACATTCAAAATTAACGATAACTTTTCTAAAAGTAGGCATATTTCGGGGAATTCCGTTATTGAAAATTTGCATTTCTCTTTTTACGAAAATCCCGATAGATTTAAAAACAATATTGGTTGGTGGAAGAATGATTTTTTTCAAAGCAATTTGCAGAATTAAATCGCAGTGTACCAACATTTGAGAAACGTTCATACTCCCCCATTTTCTCTCTGAGTTTTCAGAAAGTTGAGCAATTCTCTGCTTTATTTCGTTAAAATCATTTTGATTGTGAAGACTTTTGTACTGCAATTTTTTTAGTTTTAATTCATCGCACTCTTCGCTATTAAGCTAATTAAAGAAGAAACCAAAACAGCATTTTCATCTTTTAAAAAGTACAGCATTTTATTTTTATATTGATCTTCTTTAGAATAAATCATAAAATAATGATTATACTTTTTTATCGCTAAATCTGAATACGATATTTCTTTCTTATCAAATTGTATGCAAGTATCTTTGAAAAGTATTCCGCCAAGATTAAACTCTTCATTATTATTGTATCGACGGATGTATTGATTTAAAATATCATCAAAATAACAGTTCCATAATTCATCAACAATATCACAGAAGAGTTGATGTTTTTTATCTAATTTTATTCTGTAAAACAGTTTAAAATTAATTTTTAATTCTTTGCCTGAATTAGTTTTAATAAAAATCTGATATTCTCTGCCTACATAAAATTCAAAACCTCTAATGAAATGAATTCCGTAGCGGATTCCTGCAATTTCATTTTTAGGAATTGTGGTGAACAAATCTTCAATATGATCTTTATTTTCGAACTTTAAAAATTCTTCATCAATAATGAGTTGACGTTTCCTTGTATCAAACAATCCTCTTACGATGGTAAATTCTTTCATAAATTTAGATTTGTCGGAGAATTATATCTGATATAATATTTAATTTGAATGATAAATCTGCTTAATTAGTGAGAGAAATTAATAACCGTGCAATTCAATTCCTTCTGTTCTCTGCAAAGTCACTTTCTTTCCCATTTTCTTTTGAATCACTCGGAAATGTTGCAATTCATCATCCGTTAAAATGTTAATTGCTGTTCCTTTTTCACCAGCACGACCAGTTCTACCAATTCTGTGAATGTAATCTAATGGCGAACGAGGCAATTCGTAATTGATTACACAAGGTAAATCATCGATATGAATTCCACGACCAATCAAATCAGTTGCAACCAAAATCTGAGCACCGTTTACTTTAAATTCTTCAAGATTATTTCTACGGGCACCTTGTGATTTCTGACTGTGAATAGCAACGGCTTTTATTTTATTTTTCTTCAGTTTTTCAACTAAATTATCTGCAGATCTTGTTGACGAAACAAAAATCAATGCTTTTTCAACTTTCTTTTCTTTAATTAAATATCTTAAAAACGGACCTTTATTTTCAGGAGAAACATGATAGGCCAATTGCTCGATATTATCAATTTCAACTTCCTCTTTTTTAATTTCAATAATTGTTGGATTAATTGATAAACGTTCTTTCATTTCAGAAACTTTATCATTTAAAGTCGCTGAAAATAAAGTGGTCTGCTTTGCAACAGGCATCATGGCGAAAAGTTTATTCATTTCTTCACCGAATCCAAGCTGGAACATTTTATCTGCTTCATCAATCACTAAATGCTGAATTCCGGAAATACTTAATGCATTGTGATCAATCAAATCCAATAAACGACCGGGAGTTGCAATAAGAACTTCCACGCCATACATTCCTTTCATTTGTGGATTAATAGAAACTCCGCCATAAACTGCCATTGTACGTATTTCACGCTTCAGATTATCAGTAAAAGCTTTAAATACCTCATCAATCTGAATCGCCAATTCTCGTGTAGGAACCAATATCAAAACCTGAATATTACGGTCTTTTTTAACCTCTGCATTTTGTAGTTTTTCTAAAATAGGCATTACAAAGCAAGCGGTTTTTCCGGAACCAGTCTCTGCAATTCCCATCAAATCCTTTCCTTGCAAAATAACAGGAACAGCCTGCTCCTGAATTGGAAAAGGTTTTAGATAACCCAATTTATTAACAGAACGAATAATATTGTGTGATAATCCTAACGATTCAAATGACATAAAAAACTTATTTTGCACAAAGATACGCTATTGAGATTTTGTTTCTATACTTTATTGTTAATCGCAAAGGCGCAAAAGTCTTTGAACTCATATTATACTTAAGACGCAAGGATTTTATCGAAGATAAAATTTATTAAACCTAAACTTTTGCCGAAAATCTTTGATTTTCTTGCATCTTAAAAACAGTATCAAAATTTGAAATTTTTGCGCCTTTGCGATTAACAACATATTTAAATCCATCAAACGTTTATTGAAAATATTAAACTAAATGCCGTTTTGTCCGATATTTTTTTTTTGGACAAATTTTTGAGGAATAATTTTTATAAATTTATCAAATAAACGAGACAGCTATATATGAAAAAAGCATTAATAATCGTCGATGTACAGAATGATTTTTGTGAAGGTGGAGCTCTTGCAGTTCCGGGTGCGAATGAGATAATTCCGTACATCAATCTTCTGATGGAAGAAAATGACTATGACCAAATTGTTCTTACCCAAGATTGGCATCCCGCAAATCACAAAAGTTTTGCAAGTAATAACGGAAGAAAAGTTGGCGAAAGTATTATTTTAAATGGTGTTCCGCAGTTTATGTGGCCAGATCATTGTGTTGAAGGAACTTTTGGGGCAGAATTTCATAAAGATTTGAATCGTGATAAAGTAACACACATCGTTCAAAAAGGAAAAAATACTGAGATCGACGCATACAGTGGTTTTCAGGATAACAATCATTTCATGAAGACTGGTTTGGATGATTTCTTAAAATATCACGAAATTCAATTGGTAGAAATCGTTGGTTTAGCATTGGATTACTGTGTGAAATTTACCTGTACTGATGCCGTTGCAAATGGTTATATTACGTGTCTTCACTTCAACGGAACTCGTGCTGTCAACGTAAAACCTGAAAATGGGAAAGACGCAATTTATGAAATGATCCAGAAAGGTGTGACGGTTTTGGGATAGTTTTTAGTACAAACAAATAGCACTAATTTTTTCATAAGTTATACAAATTTCAATCTTACGAATTATATTCATTTTGTCATTCTGAATGGAACAAAGTGAAATGAAGAATCTCTTCAATAAACAATGATAGATTCTTCCTTCGTCAGAATGACAAACTTTGAAAATAAAAAAAGACGTTGAATTTTTTCAACGTCATTTTTATATTAAATTTAAGACGAATTAAATTTATAATTCATCATTCAAAACTTATAATTTTTTAAAGCATTTTCAAGTTGTTCACTTCCTGTTCTGTAAGAATTCTCCAGTGACCTCTTTTGATATTTTTCTTTGTTAATCCTGCAAACATTACTCTGTCCAGTGCTTCAACTTCGTATCCTAATCTTTGGAAAATTCTTCTGATTACACGATTCCAGCCGATATGAATTTCAATTCCTACTTCATTTCTAGGTTTTCCTTCGATGAAAGAAATAGCATCTACCATCGCAACCCCTTCATCCAAACGAATTCCTTCAACAATAAGTTTTAGGTCTTCATTTGTCAGTTTTTTATCTAAAGTAACATGATAAATCTTTTTAGCATCAAAAGAAGGATGCGTTAATTTTTTCGTCATGTGACCATCGTTTGTCAATAAAATAACTCCGGTTGTAGAACGATCTAACCTTCCGACAGGGAAAACTCTGTAAGGAGAAGCATTTGCAACCAAATCCATTACAGTTTTTCTTGCTTTGTCATCTTTTGTAGTAGAAATATAACCTTTAGGCTTATTTAAAAGTACATAAACCGGTTTTTCTGGAGTAATATTTTGTCCGTCGAAAACTACTTTATCAGATTTCTGAACCTGATACCCCATTTCAGTTACCACTTTCCCATTTACTTCTACCAAACCTTGGGTAATAAGTTCGTCAGCTTCTCTTCTGCTGCAAATTCCTGAGTTGGCAATATATTTATTAAGACGAATCGTGTCCTTATGAACGTCTTTTTCAATCTTACTTAATCTTCTCTTCTGTACAAAAGATTTGGTTTTATCTTCTTTGTCTTCTGTTGTTCCGGGTCTTCTTCCGTATTTTAGGCTGCCTCTTTCGTATTTATCTCTTGTATCAAAACTACCGGGTCTGCTTCCACCTCTACTTGGAGCTGATTTGCTGAAAGGTTTTCTCTCTTCACCTTGAGTTGTGATAAAAGGCTCTTGTTCAGTTTTTCCAAACTTTTTGTCCATTCTAGCCTGATAACTGTTGTCACCACTTCTTTTGGAGTCTGAATTTCTTTCTCCTGCTTTAGGAAAAGGTTTTTTGAAAGGTTTTGATCCTGAATTTCCTGATCTTGAAGCACGAGATTCATCAGAACTATTTCTTGTTGAACTTCTTGGTTTCTTTGGTCTTCCTGAATTATTGTCTCTGCTCATGCTAAATATTTGTGCAAAGATAGTAATTTAATAACGAGTTAAAAATTAAGAATCATAACTTTGTAGCGTAGTAGACCTTTAAATATTAAAAAATCATACGATGATTACCATATTAGACGAAAGTTTTTCGCAACTCAATCAATTCATGACCGAAAAATCATTCAGCAAAGTTTTTATTTTGGTGGATGAAAACACACATGAATATTGTCTCCCGTTACTTTTAGGAAATTTAGAAACCGATCTTGCGTTTGAAATTCTTGAAATTGAGGCAGGTGAAGAAATGAAAAATATTCAGACAGCCAACCAACTTTGGGAAATTCTGACGGAAATGCAGGCTGACCGAAAAGCTTTAATCATCAATCTTGGAGGTGGAGTTATTACAGACATGGGTGGTTTTGTAGCGTCAACCTATAAAAGAGGAATTCAGTTTATCAATATCCCAACTACTCTACTTTCCATGTGTGATGCTTCAATTGGTGGAAAAACAGGAATTGATTTGATGCACTATAAAAATATGGTGGGAACTTTTTCTTTTCCCGAACAAATCTATGTTTATCCAAGATTTTTAGATACACTTCCTGCTAAAGAAGTAAAAAGTGGTTTCGCTGAAATGTTAAAACACGGTTTAATTGCTGATAAAAAACATTGGGAAGATTTGATTCAGTTGCAGCATTTAGATCCTGTTGGAATTGAACCGTTCATTCCGCAATCAATGGAAATTAAACAGGAAGTTGTGAATGCTGATTTCCACGAAAAAAATGTAAGAAAAACTTTGAATTTCGGTCATACAATCGGTCATGCAATTGAAAGCTTGTGTCTTCAAAGTGAAAATCCTATTCTTCATGGTGAAGCGGTTGCTTTGGGAATGATTTGCGAAAGCCATCTTTCTTATCTTGAAGGTTTGATTTCTAAAGAAGATTCAGATTTAATTATAGAAAATATTCAGATATATTTCTCTTTTATTGATTTGGGTGACTTTAAAGATGAAGATATTTTCAGTTTATTATTAAATGATAAGAAAAACTCAGACGCAAAAATCAATTTTTCATTGCTTTCGGGAATTGGTTCTTGTGTATTTGACCATCAATGTTCAACAGAAAACATTCAAAAATCAATTAATTTCTATAAAAAACTGAGCGAATTTTAATTTTTAAACTAAAGTTTTAGATAATATATTTACTAAATTACTATTTGAAGCATATTAATTATTTTAATCATAATTTATTTATTTTCAATTAATTATAATAATAACCATTTACTATTGTGAATGGTTATTATTTGTTTTCTATCTTAATTATTTTTTTGGCAAGCAATTTGAAAGATACGACTCGTCAAACTGAAAAAGTTTGGTAGTAAAATTTAAAATTAGAATTAGTAAAATATTAAAAAATTTAAGTTATGAAAAAGTTAATCTTAGGAATTGCAGTATTGTCAACTTCATTGGCATTTGCTCAGACGACACCAACTTCTACATCATCTTCATCTCCAGTAAGATTTGGTCTTAAAGCGGGAATGAACGTAGCTTCTTTATCTAAAGATGCAGGTTTGGAAGATCAAAAATCTAAAATTGGTTTTAATGCAGGTGTATTTGCAAATATTCCAATTGCAGAATCTTTTAGCATTCAGCCAGAGGTTTTATACAACCAGTTAGGAGCAAAAGTTGAAAGCAGAGACGAATTTACGGTTCTTGGTACAACAACAAGAAATGTACAGTCTTATTCTACAAATTTAGATTACATCTCAGTACCGGTAATGTTCCAGTATAATTTTGTACCTAATTTCTATATAGAAGCAGGTCCCGAATTTGGATTTATGGTTTCAGCAAAAAACAAAGGAGACAGAACCACAACTGTAACAAATGCCTCAGGAACTAGTACTTCTACAGCAAGCTACACAGATGATATCAATAAAGATAACCTAAATACTTTTAACTTTGGTGTAGGTATTGGTGCAGGTTATTATTTTACAGATAATATTGGTTTAACTGCAAGATATACAGCAGGTGTAACTGATGTTGCGAAAGACAGACCAAGTGGATCTGATGCTACTAGAAATAACAACTTCCAGGTTGGTTTAGCATTCAAATTCTAATCAGAAACAATCTTAATTTCAATAAAAAATGTCAGACTTAGAAATAAGTCTGACATTTTAATATTAAATCATTTATTCTTAACTAAATAATTCTATTTCCTCACCTTTTGCAACAGGATATTCTTCTGTGAAACATCCAAAACAATGATTGGAAGAACCTAAAATTTCTTTTAAATTATCTGTACTCAAGAATTCTAAAGAATCAACGCCTAAATAATCTCTCAACTCTTCAGTTGACATATTTGCTGAAATTAAATCATCTTTCGATGGCGTATCAATTCCTAAATAACAAGGCGCAATAATTGGTGGAGAAACACTTCTGAAGTGAATTTCTTTCACACCAGCTTCTTTTAAGATTTTTACCAATCTTTTTGAAGTTGTTCCACGAACGATTGAATCATCAATAATTACAACTCTTTTTCCTTTAATCTCAGAAATAATAGGGTTTAGTTTTAAGTTAACTACTCTTTCTCTCATTTCCTGAGTCGGTACGATGAAACTTCTTCCGATGTATCTGTTTTTAATCAAAACCGGACGGAAAGGTATTCCCGAAGCCTTAGAAAAACCAATCGCAGCAGGAACTCCCGAATCAGGAACTCCAATCACTAAATCAGCTTCTACAGGAGCCTGTTCCCAGATTTTTTCACCAGATTTTTCTCTGATTTCGTAAACATTGATGTTTTCTAAAGATGAGTCAGGTCTTGCAAAATAAATGTACTCAAAAGAACAAATTCTCTGCTTTCCTCTTGCTTCATCTGCCATGTAAGAATTAAGTTTACCTGGTTCGTTTTCGTTGGTGTAAACGATTTCTCCCGGTAAAATATCACGAACATATTGAGCTCCGACGGCATCTAAAGCCACAGATTCAGAGGCGACAACGTAAGAGTTTTCACTAGTAGCTCCTAAAACCAAAGGTCTGATTCCGTTGAAATCTCTGAATGCAAAGAACTTATTTCTCGTCATTCCGACAACTGAATATGCACCTTCTATTTTTTCCATGGTCGCTTTAATCGCTCCACGAAGACCTAAATCAAGATTTTTTTGAATTAATCTTAAAATAACCTCAGAATCCGAAGTTGCTCTGAAAACTACGCCTTCAGCTTCCAATTCAGTTTTTAATTCTCTCGCATTAGTAAGGTTACCGTTGTGAGCAATAGAAAGTATAATCTGGTCATATTCGTTTTTGGCGAAAAATGGCTGAAAATTATATTTCTTTTTGTCTCCTGCAGTCGTATAACGAGTGTGACCGATTGCAGAATTTCCCATAAAAGTTTCAGGATCTTGGATCTCTTTATAAACATCCAAAACCAAACCTTCATCTTTCATATTGGTGATTTTTCCGTCTTTAAGAACAGAAATACCACAAGCTTCCTGACCTCTGTGCTGTAGCGCAAAAAGCCCGAACTGTGAAAGAGAAAACGTGTCGAGATCGTTGTCAGAATACATTCCGAAGATACCACACTCCTCATTGGGAGCATCCAGTCTTTCTTCTTCCTGCGTTCTGAAAAGATTTCTACCGTAGGTTTGAGTTTCAAACTGTTTTAAATATTCACTTTTATGAATGTCTAAACTTTTCATTTCTATTTTTTCTAAATTAGAAGTTAGATATTAGATGTTAGAAATTAGTCTAAGTTAACTTCAATTATAATTTTAAACTTGTCTTTAATGAATAAATCATTTTCTGTATCTCAGTCAAAAGTTCTTTTAAAGGAACTATTTTGATTTCGGAAATAAAATTTAAATCAATCAATAATTGTAGCTGTGTTTGCAACTCATAAGTTGAGCCAAACGCAATTCCAAGAAATTGATAAAATTCATTCTTATTATTTCTTCCTGCTCCTTCTGCAATATTTGAAGGTATTGAAACAGCACATCTTCTAATTTGTGATAGTAAACCAAATTTTTCTTCACTTGGTAATTCTGCGGTAACCAAATAAACTTCTTTTACTAAAGCCATTGATTTACTCCAAACTTTAAGATCTTCTATTCGGTGCGATTTCATCTAAATTCTAATATCTAACTTCTAACTTCTAAAAATTTACTTACCAAGTAAATTTTTCAATCGATTGTAAATTTCTACATAAGCTTCAGTAACTTCACCAAGATCTCTTCTGAATCTGTCTTTGTCCAACTTCTTCATTGTGTCTTTGTCCCAAAGTCTGCATGTATCAGGAGAAATTTCGTCAGCCAAGATGATTTCGCCTGCAGAAGTTTTTCCTAATTCGATTTTGAAATCAACCAAGATAATATTCATTTTATCAAAAAGATCGATCAGAATTTCGTTGATTTTTCCTGTTAAAGCATACATTTCGTTAAGTTCTTCATACGTTGCAGCTCCTAAGAAAACAGCGTGGTGATCGTTGATCAAAGGATCTCCTAACTCGTCTTTTTTGTAGCAGATATCGAAGATTGTTACCGGAGATTTAATTCCTTCTTCAACTCCTAATCTTTGAGCCATACTTCCCGCAGAATAGTTTCTTACCACCATTTCCAAAGGAATAATTGATACTTTTGTTACCAATTGCTCTCTTTCGTCTATTTGTTTGATGAAATGAGTTTTGATTCCTTTTTCATTTAAATATTCAAAAATAAGAGTAGTGATGGCATTATTCATTTCACCTTTTAAATCTACTGATCCTCTTTTTTGAGCATTAAATGCAGTTGCGTCGTCTTTGAAACGTACTACAACTTCTTCAGGGTTCTCGGTTGCAAATACTTGTTTTGCTTTACCTTCATACAACATTTCTAGCTTTTGACTCATAATTTTTACTTTTTACTTTAGAAAACTTCCAAACCAAAGTTTTCTGTTATAGTTAGATTTATTACTTTTTATTTAATTAAAATTCCTGTTAAAACAGCAATTCCGAAACTTAATAATGTACCAATTAATACATATTCTGTCAGTTTTCTCTGTTTTGCCTGTGCCAAATCACTGAATCTGAAAACAGATTTTGCCGCCACCATAAATCCTACACCTTCCCAATGATTGACAACGATAAATGTGAAGACTAATAATCGTTCTAAAATTCCGATATATTTTCCTGCACTTGATAAAGATTCTGTTTGCATATTGCCTTCTTCTTCCGTAACCGGAGTCCAAGATGATAATAATATTTTAATGAAAATTGAAGCAGGTGTTGTTAAAAATAAAGCTCCCATTACAATTTTTAAGAAATTCTGATCTTTAAAAAATTCAAAATTAAATTCATTGAAATAAAGAGAAACTCCACCAATTACTGCTACATGAAGAATTTGATCGATGAAAAACCATCTTTTTTTGTTTTGATTGTTCTGAAAAGTCAATTTAGACGCATCAATAATAAAATGAGAAATTCCTACCAAAATAGCAACCCACCAAAGTTTCAGATCCCAAAGAAAAATTAAACTTAAAATGATGTGAATCAGAACATGAATGTACAAATAAGGACTTTTCAGTTTGCGGTTTTCTTTGTCTGCAACCCAAGAATTTGGCTGAAGAATAAAATCTCCGAGTAAATGTGCCAATATGAGTTGAATAAAAATCATCTTATAATTCTGAAATTTTCTTTCTAAAATATTGATTGGTTTCTACGATAAGTTCGTAGTTTGCACGTTTCAGTCTCTGGCTGATTGATGACTGCGAAATTGCAAATTTCTTCGCCAAGTCTTCCTGCGTAGTATCTTGTTTCATAATCATTTCGTGAATGATTTCTGAAGTTGCCATCGTCCAGTTGTCAAAATCTTTTGAAGCCCATTTTAAAAGGATGTTCAAATCTCTGTCAACAGAATCGTTGGAAGTTTTAATAGAAACGGTATGACCATCACTCTTCAAATCATTAAGTAATCTTCCTGAATTGACATATGCCGAGCCGTTGGATTCTGTGATTTTTTCAGACGAAAAGTTTTCCTGGCCAATACCAATTGCCATTCTTACATCTAAATTTTCCTGACTTTTTATTAATGATTTGATAGCTAAGAAACGCCAAAAAACGTCATCGATATTACATTTAAACTGAAATTCGTCACCTCTGTATATTTCCCATGTTTGTGGGGCACTCCCCCAATTTTCTAGGAGATTTTTAAGTTTGGTAATCCAAACTTCTGTGTCTGCATGTTGCGAATTAATAATATCACCAGTGATGACCGCTATCATTTTGCAAATATAATCATTATTACTTATAAATAAAATATATAAGCAAATTTACTTATATAAAGAAAATATTAGGTTTTAAGCTTATAATTTTGTTCAATTTAAATAAAAAAGACTTTGCCTGATTGTAAGCAAAGTCTTCGTAAAATTATTATAGTATTTAAACTTATTTTTTGATGAACTGATACACTTTATTATCAAGTTTTAATAAATAAGAACCTTTTTTTAAATTCTGAACAGAAATATTCTTCTTGTATTTAAATGGAGTTTTCTCTGTGTAAATTAATTTCCCTGAAAAATCTAAAACTTGTGCTGTCTGAATATTTTCAGTTGTTCCACTAACAAAAATGCTTTCATTAACAGGATTTGGATAAATTTTTAGTTCTTTTGCAGCTAATAATTCAGATTCAGAAGTTGCAAGTGTTCCTAAATTCTGACAGTAATTGCTTGCATAAGAATCCCATTCTGCAATATCAAAAGTAGTTGCAGGTTGGTTGATTGCTGCTTTTCTATATAATGAAACATTTCCTAAAACCGAAGAGTTATTCTGTGAGGAAACTCCGATTGCATCCACTGTTGTAGATTTATATCGCAATTCTAAATATTGACTTCCTGAATATGTCATTTGCGGAGCTGCAGTAACAAATTTCGCCTGATTAATTGTAAAACAAGAAAAATTAGCCTCAGGGTTTAGAATTACAAAAGTTTCATTGTTCTGAACAGTTCCGTCTAATTCAAAAGGTGCCGGAAAATAATAATTGCTTCCACTCGGAAACTGAATTGATAATCTGTAATCATTTAAATTGACGGCATGACCTGTTTTATTGGTGATTTCAATTGCTTTATTATTAGATGTTCCTTCAAGATATTTTGTCACGATCAAATCTTTGGCGTAAATATCTGTTGCTAAAGTTGTTGCTGAAGCTATATTGCTATCTCCAGAAAGTAAATATCCGTTATCATAAGCTTTAACAGTGTAAGTATAAGCTGTAGAAGGCGTTAAATGGTCTGCGCTGAAAGAATTTCCTTTTGAAGAGCCAATTAAAGTTCCGTTCTGATAAATTTTGTACCCAATTACATCTGTGCTTGTACTTGGTATCCAAGTTAATGTTGTAAAATAAGCACTGTTTTGACTTACCGTTAAATTACTTGGATTTGACGGTGCCACAGAATCTGGAGTTTGCCCCCAAATTGCATTCACCCAAATTGGGTTATCAATAAACGGATTTCTGTTTTTCTGTAAATTATAAACCGAGTTATTCCTATCAATTTCCCTTTGAGAAACAGGATCTTGCTGATGCCATTGAAGAAGCATTGCAATATATGCAGGTTCAAAAGATCTCTCTTCGGTTCCATCTAATGGATTGGTGTCGGAAGCCGGATTTGCGCTGTTGTTATAATTAAAACTGCCCAATTTTCCTTCATATCTTACCGCAAAATATAATAAACTTCTTGCTACATCTCCTTTAAACTCATTAATTGGTTCGTAAACACGACCTGTGTAAACATAATTAGGGATTGCGCTATTTGAGATTTTTGAAGTATTTGTAAAAGTGTAATAATTTGTTGCCCCTGCAATTCCGTAAGGGTAATTACTTCTTAACTGATTGATTCTTGCATCGGTCGGAACAACATAAAACAAATCTGAATACATTGGATAGTTACTGTAAAAAGTGCTTTGAGGCATCATGTGCTCTCTATTCCATCCTAGTCCTTCTGCTCCGGCAGATCCAATAATGTTTGCTGTTGTATATTCGTAAGCATCGGGTCCGGAAGGAATTTCAGAATACATATCTAATAAAATAGTTGTATTCGAAGGTCCGTGATCATAATATATATCTAAATCAGTTTGATTATAATAATTTGTCAAATCACCATAATGCCAATTGATGTTTTTTGAAGATATGATATCATGAAGTTTTGATTTTAATGCATAGCCTGTTAATCCTGTAGTTCCATCATAATATCCTGCAGGAATCTGAGCTGAAACAGATGCAGATATTAAAAATATAGGAAGTAAAAGTTTTTTCATTTAGTAAAAATTGGACGGCTAAAGTATGAAATTTATATATTGAAAACCAAAGAATCTCATTAATATTATGTTAATTGTTGAAATATAATTTATTGTAAATTAATAACTTAATTATAGTATTGCATCTTAATAATAAATAATTTTCGTATTTCGGCAATTTAAGTATCTTTGGCGCATAAGTATAATGTAATATGAACACAGAAACGATTAACAACATTAAAATGATCGCGGAAACAGCAAAGGAATTTGCTGAAAAGAACATCAGACCCAATATTATGGAATGGGACGAAAGTCAGACTTTTCCTAAAGAACTTTTTCACCAGTTAGGTGATATGGGTTTCATGGGAATTGTAATTCCTGAGCAATATGGAGGTTCTGGTCTTGGTTATCACGAATATGTTGCTATTCTAGATGAAATTTCTCAGGTTGACCCATCAATCGGTCTTTCGGTTGCAGCACACAACTCACTTTGTACCAATCATATTTATGAATTTGGAAACGAAGAGCAAAGAAACAAATGGCTTCCACAATTAGCTACCGGAAAAGTAATCGGAGCTTGGGGATTGACAGAACACAACACGGGTTCAGATTCAGGTGGAATGTCTACTACTGCAGTAAAAGACGGTGACGAATGGGTTATTAACGGTGCTAAAAACTTTATCACTCACGCAATTTCTGGTGATATTGCTGTTGTAATGACAAGAACTGGAGAAATCGGTGCTAAAAATAACTCTACAGCTTTCGTTTTAGAAAAAGGAATGGCTGGTTTCACTTCTGGTAAAAAAGAAAACAAACTTGGAATGAGAGCTTCAGAAACTGCCGAACTTATTTTTGATAATGTTCGTGTTTCAGATGCAAATCGTTTAGGTGAAGTTGGTGAAGGTTTCAAACAGGCAATGAAAATTCTTGACGGAGGTAGAATCTCTATTGCTGCATTGAGTTTAGGTACAGCAAAAGGAGCTTATAAAGCTGCTTTAAAATATGCTAAAGAAAGAAAACAGTTTGGAAAATCAATTTCAGATTTCCAGGCAATTAATTTTATGTTGGCAGATATGGCGACAGAAATTGATGCTGCAGAATTATTGATCCAAAGAGCTTCTACTTTGAAAAATGCAAAACAGAAAATGACAAGAGAAGGTGCAATGGCAAAATTGTATGCTTCTGAAGCTTGTGTAAGAATTTCTAACAATGCAGTTCAGATTTTTGGAGGTTACGGTTATACAAAAGATTTCCCTGCTGAAAAATACTACAGAGATTCTAAATTGTGTACAATTGGAGAAGGTACTTCTGAAATCCAAAGATTGGTTATCGGTAGAGATATTACAAAGTAATTGATGTAATAATTCACTTTTATATAAGAAATAGCAATAGCATACGAGATTTTCGTATGCTATTTTCATTTTATAGAGAAATATTTTAATGTATATTGAGTGTATTGCATATTATTTTATTGGTATTATCTAAAATTTTCTTAAATAATTTTGTTTTTCGTAATATAATTTTTATTAGCTTTGGTATTCCACAATCAAAATAGATATTATATGAAAAAACAACTATTGGTGATTGGAATGTTGATTTCAGGCATTTCTTTCGCACAGACAGACCATCTTTGGTCTGAAACTTCCAGAAAAACTAATTCAGAAACTTTTGAAAACAAATCTTCCATCATTAATCCGAAAATCTATAGTTTAGATATCAACGGGTTGAAAAATGCTTTAGAAAAAGCTCCAAAAAGATTAGCAATAGGAGAAAAATCAGAAATCATTATTTCTTTCCCAAATTCTGATGGAAAAATGGAAAATTTCAAAGTAAGAGAAAATTCTAATTTTGATCCTCAACTAGCTGCAAGATATCCGGATATCAAATCTTATATAGGAGAAAGTTTTGGCGATTCAAATTCCACAGTATATTTCAGTATTTCTCCGTTAGGATTATCGTCGATGGAAATTTATGGAGATAAATCAGCGGTTTTCATTGAGCCTTATTCTAAAGATCTTTCAACGTATGTTGTTTATAAAAAATCAGACAAAAAAGATGATTTAAACAAATTTGAATGTACCGTAATTGACGTTGCTCAGAAAGGAGTTTCAAGCATTGATAATCTTCAGGCAAGACCAAATGCGGATGATGCAAAATTAAGAACTTTCAGACTTGCACTATCTTCAACGGGAGAATATACAACCTATTTTGGAGGAACAAAAGCACTTGCCTTAGCTGCCATGAATAATACAATGACCCGTGTAAACGGAGTTTTTGAAAAAGATTTTTCGGCAAGAATGGTTTTAATTGCTAATAATGATGCAGTAATTTATACGAACGCTTCTACAGACCCCTATTCTGCTGCTGCGCAAATGAACAACTGGAATTCTCAACTGCAATCAACTTTAACTTCGGTAATTGGTGAAGCAAATTATGATGTAGGGCATTTATTCGGAGCTTCCGGAGGTGGCGGAAATGCAGGCTGTATCGGGTGTGTTTGTGTGAACGGATCAAAAGGAAGCGGTTATACCTCTCCGGCAGACGGAATTCCTTCAGGAGATAATTTCGATATTGATTATGTTGCTCATGAATTAGGACACCAGTTCGGCGGAAACCACACTTTCTCTCATTCTAACGAAGGAACAGGTGTTAATATGGAGCCGGGCTCAGGATCTACGATTATGGGATATGCGGGAATTACAGGTCAGGATATCCAGGCGCATTCAGATTCGTTTTTTCATGCGGTAAGTATTCAGCAGATTACGGATAATATTAAAGCTAAAACTTGCCCAACAAGCACAAATACAGGAAATGCTATTCCTACAGCGAATGCGGGTTCAGATTATACCATTCCAAAAGGAACACCATTTATGTTAACCGGTTCAGGAACCGATGCGAATGGAGATTCTTTAACTTATATTTGGGAACAGATGAATAACGCTTCATCTTCTCAAACGGGAGCAAGTTCTGCAGCAAGTGCTACAAAAGCAACAGGGCCTACTTTCAGATCTTGGACTCCACAAACGACTCCTACAAGATATTTCCCAAGAATGGCTTCAGTTTTAACGGGAGCAACGACGACAGCTGGTTCAGAAATTACAGTTGAAGCATTATCAAATGTTGCGAGGACTTATAATTTTAGATTTACGGTTCGTGATAACAGAGCGGGAGGTTCTGGGAATAATTCTGACGATGCAGTAATTACAGTAAACGGAACAGCAGGGCCATTTAGTGTAAGTTCTCAAAATACTGCAACCACTTATTCGGGAGGAACTTCTCAAACAATAACTTGGAATGTTGCAGGAACTACTGCAAACGGAGTAAATGCAGCCAACGTTGATATTCTTTGGTCTACAGACAGCGGAAATACTTGGACTACTCTACTTTCCGGAACTCCGAATGATGGTTCTCAAGCGGTAACAATTCCAAATACTTCTACAACTACAGGAAGAATTATGGTAAAAGGTTCTAATCATATTTTCTTTGATGTAAATAATGCGAATATTACAGTAAATGCTGGTTCTGTAACTACAGATACTACTCCACCAACTGCGCCAACTTTGGCGGCTTCAGGAACAACTTCTACTACAACGAATCTTTCTTGGTCTGGAGCGACAGACAATGTTGCGGTAACAGGTTATGATGTTTACCAAGGTACTTCATTAATTGGTTCTTCGACAACGACTTCTTATTCTGTAACAAGTTTAACGCCTTCTACAACATATAGTTTCACGGTTAAAGCTAAAGATGCGGCAGGAAATAATTCAGTTTCCAGCAATACGGTTTCTGTGACAACTCTTGCCGGAAGCGCGGTAACTTATTGTTCGGCAACTGCGACCAATACAGCAGATGAAAGAATTGGAAATGTAAAATTCGGAACGATTAACAATACTTCAACAGGAACTGCAGGTTACGAAAACTTCACTTCAGTTTCTACAAATGTTACCAGAGGAACAGCTTATACGATTTCTGTAACACCGGTTTGGACTTCGACCAAATATAATGAAGCGTATGCGGTTTACATTGATTACAATAAAGATGGTGATTTCACAGACAGCGGAGAATTAGTTTGGACAAAAACAGGTTCACAGACAACTCCGGTAACAGGTTCGATCACAATTCCATCAACTGCAACTCTTGGAACAACCAGAATGAGAGTGATGATGCAGTACAACTCTGTTCCTTCATCATCTTGCGGATCTTATACTTACGGACAGGTTGAAGATTATACTTTAAATATTGTTTCATCAGGAAGAGGTGACGATTTTAATACTAAAGATTTAATTACTGATCTTAAATTATATCCAAATCCAGCAAAAGATATTTTAAATGTATCGAATGCAATAAGTGATGATTATAAAATCTTCGATATGGCAGGAAAACTAATCAATTCTGGAAAATTGGAAAGAGGTTCCGTAAATGTAAGTAATCTTGTAAAAGGAGCTTATATGATTCAGGTTGGAGAAATCACAAAAAGATTTATTAAAAACTAATTACCATCTTAATTAACCTTGAGATAGGAAGGCTGTTCGGAAACGAGCAGCTTTTTCTATGAATGATAATTAATAGATGATAATTGACATCTTTGAATTTGTCATCATTTATCATTCATAAATTATCATTTATCTTTTTTATATTTGCCTTAAATAATAAATTTCATGGATAAAATTGACAGCCTGAACCAAGTAGCAGAATTCCACACAACCTTTAAAGCACCTATTTTAGATACTCCGCAAATTCCTTCTCAGGAAAGATGTAACCTTAGAGTTGAACTTTTGCAGGAAGAATTAAACGAATTAAAACAAGCAATTGCTGATAATAATATTGTAGAAATTGCTGATGCTTTATGTGATTTGCAATATGTTTTAAGCGGTGCGGTTTTAGAATTCGGTTTGGGGGATAAATTTGTTGAATTATTCAATGAAGTTCAGCGTTCTAATATGTCTAAAGCTTGTGATAATGAAGAACAGGCGAATGAAACCGTTGAGTTTTATGCAGCGAAAGGAGTCGAATCTTTCTATGAAAAATCAGGAGAAAAATTTAATGTTTACCGAAAAACTGACCATAAAGTTTTAAAAAACAAATATTACTCTCCTGCAGATTTAAAAACAATAATTGAAAAATAGATGAAATCAAAGATTCACTAATACAATGAAAAATAATAGAAATATGATTTGTAAAAAATTAATTACGAATATTTTTACCGTTTCAGTGTTGACTGTTACTGCACAACAGTTTTCTGCTCAAAAAGCGGTGGTAAACCGTGAAGTGGAAACTACTAATGACGGAAAAATGCTTTTGGGAGCACAGTTGAAAGACCAGTTCGTTAAAGAGCCATATTCAGAATGGTACACAAAGGAATTTAACGAATATCAAATAGATCAGAAAGCAGTAAGTGAACTGAAAAAAAATAAAATTACGACTTATGATCTTATCGTTTTTATAGGAACATGGTGTGAAGACAGTCACCGTGATTTTCCAAGACTGATGAAAATTTTGGAAGAAGTAAAATATCCGGATTCCAGAATGACGATTATTGCGGTGAATCGTAAGAAAGAATCTCCAAACGGAGAAGAATCAAAATATAATGTTTCTAAAGTTCCTACAATCATTGTTCAAAAATATGGCAAGGAAATTGGAAGAATTATTGAAATGCCGACAAGTGGTTATATTGAAAGAGATCTTGTTGAAATCTTGAAAAAAGATGACCCATCGGTAATCAGAGAAATATTTAAAAAAGAAAATTGAAAAATTTAAGATTAATTATTCCGTTTGTTGGAGGAATTCTGCTGATGTTGATTCTGTTCTTCAGCTTCAAATCTTGCTTTAAACCAACTGAAAAAACTGAAAAGTCAGATTATTATATTCTGACCAATCAGATTTCCAAAATGAATAAAATGGTTGTTTTGGAACAGGATTTTTCTGCAATGCAAAAAACAAAATTCGGCTATGAATTTCTTGGGAAAGAAATGACGAGCAATAGTATTATTACTTATACCAAAACGAATGCGCAGGTTTCTTATGATTTGAATAAAATGAAAATGGAAGTAGATTCTATTAATAAAAAACTTATAATTACAGACCTTCCGAATGCAGAAATTAGAATTGTACCAAGCGTGGAAATTCAGTCTTTAGATGATTCTTTTATCAATAGAATTTCTGAACAGGATATTAAAAATGTTCAGAATAAAGCAAAACAAACTGCTATAAAATCTGTTGATCAAAACAAACTGAGAGGTGAAGGACACCAACAATTAATGGAAAATCTTAATAATATTTTCGTTTTGGCAAAGGCTTTGAATTATAAAATAGAAGATCAAACCGGGAAACTCGGCGTTCTTGGACTCTAAAATTCAAAACTATGGATTCAAAAGACGATAAAAAAAAGAAAGACTCTGCCAATTCAGCAGAAACAAAAAAGCAGAATGAAGATTTTCGTGATATTCCTGCTTCATCAGAAAAACAAAATCCGCCGGATGTTGATAAAGAAGACGTTCAGAAATCTTCAAAAAACAAATCAGGAAAAACAGATAATACTAAGTGAAAGCTTAGTATTTTTTTGTTTAGAAGTAAATCAAATTTTGAAAATTTAATTTTAACAAACGCAAAATTTTAAAATAAATTGCATTTTTCGCGAAATATACCATCAGTATTTCTTAAAGACGTAAAAAATGCGTATTTTTGCAACTTAAAATTTCTTAGTAAACAATGATAAAAATTACACTTCCAGACAATAGCGTCAAGGAATTTGAAGGAGAAGTTACTCCTTTAGATGTGGCAAAATCTATAAGCGAGGGATTGGCTAGAAATACCATTTCCGCAGTTGTAAACGGCACACAAGTCGAAATTACCACGCCTATAACCACAGATTCTACGGTACAGCTATTAACCTGGAATGATGATCTTGGAAAGAAAGCTTTCTGGCATTCTTCTGCCCATCTTTTGGCGCAGGCTATCCTTGAATTTTTTCCTAATGCTAAGTTAACAATTGGTCCAGCTATCGAAAACGGTTTTTATTATGATGTAGATTTCGGAGACGAAAGTTTATCTGATAAAGATTTCGAAAAAATCGAAAAGAAAGTTTTAGAAAACGCTAAAAAAGGATCAACATTCTCATTATACCCGGTTTCTAAAGAAGAAGCTTTAAAAACATATGCTGACAATCCTTACAAAGTTGACTTGATTTCTAATCTTAATGACGGTGAAATCACTTTTGTTACACACGATAACTTTACAGATCTTTGTCGTGGAGGTCACATTCCAAATGCATCCATTGTAAAAGCTTTTAAAGTTTTGAATGCTGCAGGTGCTTATTGGAGAGGAAATGAGAAAAATCCTCAATTGACAAGAGTATATGGTATTTCTTTCCCTAAACAGAAAGAACTGACAGAATATCTTGAGTTATTAGAAGAGGCAAAAAGAAGAGATCATAGAAAATTAGGTAAAGAATTAGGAATTTTTGCTTTCTCAGAAAAAGTAGGTGCAGGTTTACCGCTTTGGTTGCCAAAAGGTACAGCTTTGAGAAAAAAATTAGAAAATTTCCTATCTGATGCCCAGAAAAAAGGTGGTTACGAATTTGTAATGTCTCCTCACATTGGAGCAAAAGAATTGTATGTAACTTCAGGACACTGGGATAAATATGGAGCAGATAGTTTTCAGCCCATTAAAACTCCAAATGAAGGAGAAGAATTTATGCTGAAACCAATGAACTGTCCGCATCACTGTGAGATTTATAAAACTTCACAATGGAGCTACAGAGATTTGCCTAAAAGATATGCAGAGTTTGGTACTGTTTACAGATATGAACAAAGTGGAGAACTTCACGGCTTAACGAGAGTTCGTGGATTTACTCAGGACGATGCGCACCTTTTCTGTACTCCAGATCAGTTGATGGATGAGTTTAAGAAAACGATTGATTTGGTTCTTTACGTTTTCGGCTCATTAGGTTTTGCTGATTTTACGGCTCAAATTTCATTAAGAGATCCGGAAAATACTGAAAAGTATATCGGAAGCGATGAAAACTGGGAAAAAGCTGAAAATGCAATTGTAACTGCCGCTAAAGAAAAAGGATTGAATACCGTGACGGAATATGGTGAAGCTGCATTCTACGGTCCAAAATTAGATTTCATGGTGAAAGATGCTTTGGGAAGAAAATGGCAGTTGGGAACAATTCAGGTGGATTATAATTTACCGGAAAGATTTGATCTTACTTACGTTGGAAGCGATAACGAAAAACACAGACCAGTAATGATTCACAGAGCACCATTTGGTTCTATGGAACGTTTCATTGCTATATTATTAGAAAATACTGCCGGAGATTTCCCATTGTGGTTGGCTCCGGATCAGTTTACAATATTGCCAATCAGTGAAAAATATGTAGATTATGCTAAAAAAGTTTCACAACTTTTAGAAAATCACGATATTAGCGGTCTGATTGACGACAGAAATGAAAAAACGGGTAAAAAAATCCGTGATGCAGAATTGAAAAAGATTCCATTCATGCTTGTAGTAGGAGAAAATGAGGAGAAGGATGGCACAATTTCTGTAAGAAGACGTGGTGAAGGAGATCTTGGAGTAATGAGTCTTGAAGATTTTGTTACTTATTTCAAAGAAGCATCAAAAACCGGAGTTGAGTATCAAGCTTAAACCCGAAGAGTTATTTTGAATGAGAATAATATCATTCAAAATTATTTAAATAGAAAGTTAACCAATAAAATTTAATACAATAGCACAACGATTTAACAACAGAGGCCCACAAAGACGTCCTGTACAAGAGGACTTACACATGATAAACGATAAGATTCGCGTAAGAGAACTTCGTTTGGTGGGCGATAACGTAGAGCCAGGAATTTTCCCTATCGATAAAGCAAGACAGATTGCCAAAGAACAGGAACTTGACTTGGTTGTAATTTCAGATAAAGCTGAACCGTTTATTGCGAGAATATTAGACTATAAAAAGTTTTTATACGAGCAAAAGAAAAAGACAAAAGAACTTAAAGCAAAACAAATCAAAGTTGTCGTTAAAGAGATTCGCTTCGGACCTCAAACTGATGAACACGATTATGATTTTAAGAAAAAACATGCTGAAAAGTTTTTGGAAGAAGGTTCAAAATTGAAAACCTACGTATTTTTCAAAGGCCGTTCTATTATCTTTAAAGATCAAGGTGAAATTTTACTTCTAAAATTGGCTCAGGAACTGGAGCACGTTGGAAAAGTAGACCAGTTACCAAAGCTTGAAGGTAAAAGAATGATTATGATGATGAGTCCTAAGAAACCGGCTAAATAATACATTAATGACACCAAAATATTTGAAGTTTTAGACTTTGATATTTTTGGTTTACGATATATAAAAGAGATTTTCTTTGAAAGTCTCTTTTCGTATTATTATTTTTCGTAATTTTGCACACCAATTATCTGCGTGAGGGATAGTAATGAAAAGCCCACAGCAAGCGACGGAATATGCGGAAGAGCGAGGACTTGTAATGAATAGCCCGACCCGAATGAGTGAATGCAGCGAAGCGGAATGAACGAGTGAGGGACACGCCCAAAAAGCTAATAGCCAAAAGCTTTTAGCCGATAGCTAAAATATTGATAACAAAAACATAAAAAAGCAAACAATGCCAAAATTAAAAACGAAATCAGGTGCTAAGAAACGTTTTGCTCTTACCGGTTCTGGAAAGATCAAAAGAAAGAACGCTTACAAAAGCCACATCTTAACTAAGAAAGAAACTAAGCAGAAGAGAAATCTTACTACTACTTCTTACGTAGCTAAAGTGGATGAGAAAGGCGTTAAACGTCAATTAGCAATTAAGTAGTTTTTATAAATCCTTATTCGGTTTATAAGAATTCAAACAAATTCAACATTTTAACCCTGAAACGGTGCACCAAAGAGTAACAAAAGTTGCCGCCCTTTTCAAAAAAACAATTTAAATTATGCCAAGATCAGTAAATGCCGTAGCTTCTAGAGCACGCAGAAAAAAATTAATGAAACAAGCTAAAGGTTTTTTCGGTAGAAGAAAGAACGTTTGGACTGTTGCTAAAAACGCGGTACAAAAAGCAATGCAATATGCTTACCGTGGAAGAAAAGAGAAAAAGAGAAACTTCAGATCACTTTGGATCATGCGTATCAACGCAGGAGCTAGAGAGCACGGAATGTCTTACTCTCAGTTTATGGGAGCTCTTAAAAAGAACAACATTGAATTAAACAGAAAAGTTTTAGCTGATTTAGCGATGAACTATCCTGAAGCTTTCAAAGCAGTTGTAGATCAAGTAAAATAATGTAAAATTTTTTGTTATCAATATAAATCCCGGGTTTTTTGCTCGGGATTTTTTTATTATCTACATTTGCTTAATATTAAAAAGTAGTACATTTAAAGTGAAAAAATTAACAGGTCTTCTGCTCCTTTCTTTGGCTTCATACGGTTTGCAGGCACAAAGTTTTATTCAGGCTTATCAGACGAGAGCCAATCAGGTTACTCAAACGAATATTACCACGCTGCTTCAGGAATTTTCAAATCTCGGTGTGAAAACTACAGGTTCTACAGCCAATACAAATACACTTAATTGGCTTAGAGCTAAATATCAGTCTTTTGGTTACGATGCGAGCCAGATTACAGAAGATACTTTTACTTACGGAAGTACAACTTCTAAGAATTTAATTATTACTAAAACAGGAACAGTTTATCCAAATATTTACGTGATCATTTGTGGACATTACGACACCATTACCGGTCCAGGAGTAAGCGATAACGGAAGCGGAACTTCAATTTTGTTGGAAGCTGCAAGAATTTTGAAAGATGTTCCTACAGAATATTCGGTGAAGTTTATTCATTTTTCGGGTGAAGAGCAAGGTTTGATTGGAAGTAATCATTATGTGAATAATGTTGTTTTCAATAATAATGTTCGTCAACTTAATTTGAAAGTTGTTTTTAATATCGACCAGGTTGGAGGGAAAATTTCAAATCCAAGTAATACGATTGTTTGTGAAAGCGATCAAAGTTCAGCAGGAGGAACGGCCAATAATGCACCATCACTTGCGATGACTCAGCAATTGGCAAATTGCACGACGTTGTACTCTCCTCTCCAGACAACTCTGTCAAATGCCTATGCATCAGATTATGTACCTTTTGAAGCTAAAGGAGATATTATTACAGGTTTTTATGAAACTCCGGTGAGCGGAAATCAACATACTGTAAATGATACTTTTGCAAATATTGATCCTGTTTATGTTTTTAATGTAGGGAAAGCAGCAGTTGGAGCGCTTCAGCATTTTGCTGTGGCAACCTCTGTTTTAAGTACTAATGAATCTGCTGTAAATAAGTTGGAATCAATAAAGATTTATCCTAATCCTGCTAAAGATATTCTGAATGTAGAACTTCCAAGTAATATTAAAAACTTCTCTCTTGAAATCAATGATATGAGCGGAAAATTAATTTCAACTCATGAAAATGAAAGCAAGATTAATGTGTCTAAATTACCAAACGGAGTTTATCTTTGTACAATAAAGTCTGATGGTGAAACAATGACCAAAAAAATAATTATCGATAAATAAAAATAAATTGAATTTTTAAAAAATCATTTATTAATTCAAACTTTTTATTAAATAAAAAATAATGATTCCTTACTTTCGTTTGGAATCATTTTATTTATACATTTGCAAAAATTAAAAAGTGAAGAAAATACTTGGTATTTTTGTTTTGTCTCTCGGGCTTCAAAATGTAAACGCACAAAGCTTTATTCAGGCTTATCAAACGAGAGCAGATCAGGTTACCCAAACTAATATTACTACAAATTTACAAGAGTTCTCAAATTTCGGAGTTAAAACTACCGGTTCTGTAAATAATACCAATGCATTAAATTGGCTTAAAAATAAATATGCTTCTTACGGTTATTCTACAAACCAGATTGTAGAAGATCCTTTTTCTTATACGCAAGGAGGAAATACAATTAATTCGAAAAATCTTGTCATTACAAAAACCGGAACAGTTTATCCTAACAAATTTGTAATTATCTGTGGACATTTCGACAGTATTAATGGTCCTGGAGTAAATGATAATGGAAGCGGAACTTCAATTATTTTGGAGGCAGCAAGAATTTTGAAAGATGTTCCAACAGAATATTCTATCAAGTTCATCCATTTCTCAGGAGAAGAACAAGGCTTGAGAGGCAGTACTCATTATGCAAATAATGTAGCTTATCAAGGTACAAACCGTGTTTTGGATATCAAATTGGTTTTCAATCTGGATCAGGTCGGAGGTAAAATGGGTAACAATAATAATACAATTTATTGTGACGAAGATATGGGGGGAAATCCCAACAATACTGCTGCTTCCGTTGCTGCAACTCAGGAATTGGTAACTCTTACAGGTCTTTATTCACCGTTATTGACTGATATTGACGAAGCTGAAGATACCGATTATATTCCTTTTGAATTGAAAGGTGAAGTGATTACAGGATATTTTGAAAGAATTAGAAGTAATTACCCTCACACTGCAAACGATACTTTTGCCAATACAGATCCTGTTTATATTTACAAGGTTGGAAAAGCGTCAGTTGGTGCTCTTCAACATTTTGCCGTTGCATCGACGACGATTTTATCTACTGCTGAAAGTTCTGTAAATCAGCTTGAAGAAATATCAATTTATCCCAATCCTGCAAAAGATTTTTTAAATATTGAACTACCGAAAACGGTGAAAAATTTTAGTTTTGAATTAATAAATTTACCTGGTCAAACGATATTGAAGACAGAAAACGAGTCTAAGATAAATATTTCAAGTATTGTAAAAGGTGCTTATTTGGCAAAAATAACAGCTAATAATCACACTGTCGTTAGAAAAGTAATCATAGAATAATATAACTTTAAAGCCTGCAAATTGCAGGCTTATTTATTTCTGACTAAAAGTATTTCTTCAATATCTTCTAAACTCGTATTTTTTGCTTTCAATAAAATCAAAAAGTGATATAGCAAATCTGCAGCCTCATTTTTAAATAGCTCATCATTGCTATCTTTTGCTTCAATTACTAATTCCACAGCTTCCTCTCCTACTTTTTGAGCTACTTTATTGATCCCACTCTGAAATAACGAATAAGTATAAGATCCTTCTGTTTTTTCATCGATTCTTTGATTGATTTTTCTCTCTAATTCATAAAGAAACCCTTTAGAACTTTTCTCGCCAAAACAACTGAAACTTCCAGTATGACAAACTATATTTTTAGGAATCACTTTAATTAAAATCGTATCGTTATCACAATCAATATCAATACTTTTTACAATTAAAAAATTTCCGGACTCCTCACCTTTTGTCCAAAGTCTGTTTTTTGAACGGCTGAAAAACGTAACAATTCCTTCACTTTTTGTTTTCTCAAAAGCTTCTTCATTCATGTAGCCTAACATCAAGACTTGCAACGTTCTGTAATCCTGAATAATGACTGGAACCAAATCATCACTTTTATTAAAATTTATATTCATCGTATTGCAATTTTTTTAGATTTTAATTCACTTTTCAAATCCTGGATTTTCACTTCTCCAAAATGAAAAACACTCGCAGCCAAAGCTCCTGTTGCCTTTGTTTTATTAAAAACATTTTCAAAATCAGCCATATTTCCTGCTCCTCCTGAAGCAATGACAGGAATATTTACATTTTCAGAGATTAATTTTGTTATTCTCAAATCAAAACCATTTTTCGTCCCGTCTCCATCCATTGAAGTTAAAAGAATTTCTCCAGCTCCCAATTCTTCTACTTTTTTTGCCCAATCCAAAGTCTTTAAATCTGTAATTTCTCGTCCACCTTTTACATGAATCCAATCCGAATGATTAATAAGCTTTGTATCTATCGCAACAACAATGCATTGGCTTCCAAATTCCTTAGACAAATCAGAAATTAATTGTGGATTTTTAACTGCCGAAGAATTAATACTAATCTTATCCGCTCCCGCTTCCAGTAATTTTCTGACATCCTCGATCGTCGAAATTCCGCCTCCAACTGTAAAGGGAATGCTTAGTTCTTTTGCAATTTCTTTTACCAATTCAACAAAAGTTTTTCGCTCTTCAATAGTTGCTGTAATATCCAGAAAAACTAATTCATCGGCGCCTTCATTTTCATATTTTTTCGCCAGTTCAATAGGATTTCCGGCATTTCTCAATCCTTCAAAATTGATTCCTTTTACCGTTGTTCCATCTTTTATATCCAAACATGGAATAATTCTCTTTTTAAGCATTCTCAATAAAATTTTGAAGTTGTTTTAAGCTGATTCTGCCTTCATAAATCGCTTTTCCGATGATCGTTCCGGAACATCCGATTTCTTTCATTTTGTAAACGTCTTCAATACCCGAAATTCCACCACTCGCAACCAATTGAATGGAAGTTTGAGCTAAAATATCTTGGTATAAATCTGTTGAAGGACCTTCTAACATTCCATCTTTTGAAATATCGGTACAGATTGTATTTTTTACCTCTTTTTTCTGATATTGGAGAATAAAATCAATAACATCTTTCTCGCTTTCTTCCAGCCAGCCTGAAGTTTTTATTTTCCTATTTTCACAATCAGCTCCCAGAATAATTTTTTCTGATCCAAATTTTTGAATTAAATCAAAACAAAACTCAGGATTTTGAACCGCAATACTTCCGATGGTAATCTGTTTTGCCCCTGAATTAAAAGCAATTTCGATATCTTCTAAGGTTTTCAAACCACCTCCGAAATCAATTTGTAAAGACGTTTCTTTTGCAATATTTTCCAATACTTTTTGATTGACAATATGTTTGGATTTTGCTCCATCCAAATCAACTAAATGAAGAAATTTTATTCCAAAATATTCGAATTCTTTAGCAACTTCTATAGGATTTTCATTATAAATTTTCTTTGTTCCGTAATCACCTTTTGACAGACGTACACATTTTCCGTCGATAATGTCAATTGCAGGAATAATTTTCATACTTAAAGTTTTAAAAAGTGTTGTAATAATTGACTTCCGATTCTACCAGATTTTTCAGGATGAAACTGCATCGCATAAAAATTATCTTTCTGCAAAGACGCGCTAAAAGGCAAAATATAATCACAGACAGCAGTTGTATTTTCTGATAATTCACAATAGAAACTGTGAACAAAATAGACGTCGCTTTCTTCTTTTACATCTGAAAAAAGGTCTGAATTAAAATCCGAAATTGTATTCCAACCCATGTGCGGAACGATATTTTTTGCAGGAAACTTTTTGACATTAATATCAAAAATTCCCATTCCGACAGTATTTCCTTCTTCGTTATTTTTACACATTAATTGCATTCCCAGACAAATTCCCAAAACAGGTTGTTTCAAAGTTGGAATTAACTGATCTAAGCCTTTTTCCTGTAAAATTTTCATCGTAGAAGACGCTTCACCAACTCCTGGAAAAATAACTTTATCTGCATTTTGAATTAATTCAAAATTATCTGTAATAATCGATTCTGAACCCAGTCTGTTCAATGCATTTTGCACGGAATTTACGTTCCCCCCGTTGTATTTTATTATTGCAATCATTTTATAAACTTCCCTTGGTTGATGGTAAATTAAAGTTCTGATCTGTTTGATTAACAGCCATTTTTATTGCTTTTGCAAAGGCTTTGAAAATCGATTCAATCTTGTGGTGTTCATTTTCTCCTTCCACTTTAATATTTACATTACATTTCGCCGAATCGGTGAAAGATTTAAAGAAGTGTTGAAACATTTCCGTTGGAACATCTCCTATTTTTTCTCTTTTAAAATTTGCATTCCAAACCAGCCAAGATCTTCCTCCAAAATCAATGGCAACCTGTGCCAGACAATCATCCATGGGAAGCAGAAAGCCATATCTTTCAATTCCTTTTTTATTTCCTAAAGCTTTCGAAACAGCTTCTCCTAAAACAATTCCGGTATCTTCAATCGTGTGATGCTCATCGACTTGTAAGTCACCATTAACTTTAATTTTTAAATCTAAATTACTGTGTTTTGAGATCTGTTCAAGCATATGATCAAAAAAATACAAACCTGTCGAGATCTCAGATTTTCCACTTCCGTTGAGATTAACTTCAATTTCAATATCTGTTTCATTTGTTTTTCTTGAAACTTTAGATTTTCGTGGAATTTGCTTTAAATATTGATAAATTTCACTCCAGCTATCTGTTGTCAATTCTACATCATCATTTTGAATTTTATTAATGAAAATCGCTTTTGAAGTTAAATTTTTCGCTAACTGAATATCTGTCAATCTGTCCCCAATTACAAAAGAATTTTCCAAATCATAATTCCCATAAATATATTTTCCGAACATCCCGATTCCCGGTTTTCTGGTAGCTAGATTTTCGCTTTCAAAACTCTTATCAATCAAAATATCATCGAAAATAATTCCTTCGTTTTCAAAGGCTTTCAACATTTTTTCATGAGGTTTTATAAAATCTTCGTAAGGAAAACTCTTCGTTCCCAAACCATCCTGATTCGTTACCATTATCAATTCATAGTCAAGCTCTTTAACAATTTTTGAAAGGTTTTGAAAAACTCCGGGATAAAACTCTAATTTCTCTAAAGAATCAACTTGAAAATCAGTTTTTGGTTCAATAATTAATGTTCCGTCTCTATCTATAAATAATGCTTTTTTCATAATTCAATACTTTTTAAGACGTTAATTAACTGAATATTTTCTTCTCTATTTCCAACATTTATACGAATACAATTTGGAATTTTAGGACTCCTTTTGCTGGTGAGAATTTCTTTTTCCAATAGGTTTTCATAAATTTTTTCCACATTTTCAAACTGAACTAAAAAGAAATTTGCATCGGTTGGATATATTTTTTTAATACAATTCAACGTTTGAAATTCATTTTTTAACCACGAAATTTCATTTAAAGTATTTTCTATATTTGAATTTACAACCTCCTTTCTATTAATAACTTCAATTATTTTATTTAAACTTAAAGAATTAACATTATAAGGCGCTTTTACAGTATTGACTAACTTAATAATTTCCTGAGACGAATAAGCTACCCCAACTCTTGCTCCCGCCATTCCCCATGCTTTTGAAAAGGTTTGAAGAACGACAAGATTTGGATATTTTTCCAGTAATTCAATACATGATTTTTTTCCTGAAAATTCAATATATGCTTCGTCAACAACTACAATTCCCTTGAAATTTTTAATGTAAAACTCAATATCATCAATACTGTTTCCTGTCGGATTATTGGGTGAACACAAAAAGAAAATTTTTAACTGATTATCCTTTATAATATTTAAAAAATTCTCTTTTACAATTTCAAAATTTTCATTTAAATTTAATTTGACAACTCTGTTTTCATTAATGGAAGCGTAAAATCCATACATTGCGAATGATGGATTCATCATTAAAATTGAATCTTTTTTTGGTTCACAGAAAACTTTAATAATTAAATCAATCAACTCATCACTTCCGTTTCCGATTGCCATTTGATCAGATGAAATATTTTTTATTTCTGAGAGTTTTTGCTTTAATTTTTTCTGCGTGGAATCTGGATAACGATTCAATTCACCAAACGGACTTTCATTGGCATCCAATAAAACAGGATCTTTAAACTCATTTTGATCTCTGAAACTGATGTAAGGCTGCAGTTCAAGGATATTTTTTCTTACTAAACTATTGATATTAAATTCTTTCATTTTCTTGATTTAATCGGATTGAAACGGCATTCTTGTGAGCAAATAATCCTTCTGCTTCTGCCATGATTTCTATTGTTTTCCCTAAGTTTTGAAGTCCTTCTTTTGATAAATTCTGGAAAGTAATCTTCTTCACAAAACTGTCTAAAGAAACTCCGCTGTAATTTTTTGCAAATCCGTTAGTTGGAAGTGTATGATTGGTTCCGCTAGCATAATCTCCTGCACTTTCACATGAATAATTTCCCAGAAATACTGAACCTGCATTTTGAATTTTCGGAATGTATTTTTCAAAGTCTTCCAAAGCTAAAATCAAATGTTCTGGAGAATATAAATTACTGAATTCCAAAGCTTCATCAATAGTATTCAATAAAATAAAATGACTGTTTTTCAATGATTCTTTCGCCAAATCATTTCTTGGAAGTTCTTTAAGCTGATTTTCCGCTTCTTTAATGGTTTGGTTAAAAATTTTCTCATCGGTAGAAAGAAAAATAACCTGACTGTCGCTTCCGTGTTCTGCTTGAGAAAGTAAATCAGCTGCACAAAATGCAGGAATCGCCTGTTCATCGGCTATTACCAAAACCTCGCTCGGTCCTGCAGGCATATCGATGGCAATACCGAACTTTTGGCAGTATTCCTTTGCCGCAACAACAAATTGATTTCCGGGTCCGAAAATTTTGTAAACTTTCGGAATGCTTTCCGTACCAAAAGTCATGGCTGCAACAGCTTGGGCGCCTCCTGTTTTAAAGATTTTTTCAACTCCACAAAGCTTCGCTGTATATAAAATTGCAGTATTAATATTTCCGTTTTTATCCGGTGGAGTACATAAAATAATTTCTTTACATCCAGCCAATTGTGCTGGAATTGCAAGCATTAAAACAGTAGAAAATAAGGGCGCTGTTCCTCCTGGAATATAGATTCCCACTTTTTCTATCGCTCGGTTTTCTCTCCAACAAATGACTCCTTTTGTGGTTTCAATCTTTTCAATTTCAGAGATTTGGGAAGCGTGAAATTTTGTAATATTTTCTTTTGCCTGTTGAATTGCTAATTTTAATTCTTTACTTACGAGGTTTTCTGAATTTTCTATTTCTTCATTGGAAACCTTAATGTTTTTAACTTCAGCTTTGTCGAACTTCTTATTAAAATCAATCAGAGCCTGGTCTCCCTTTTCTTGAACTTTTTTGAAAATATCAACAATGATTTCTGTGAGTTCTTCTCTTTTTAAAACTGGTCTTTTTATCAATTCAGACCAAATGTTTTTATCAGGATATTTACTAATTTTCATATTAAATCACCATTTTATCAATTGGAATTATTAAAATATCCTGCGCTCCTTTTTCTTTCAGTTCGTCAATCACTTCCCAAAATCTCTCTTCATTTATAACGGAATGAATACTGCTCCAACCTTCTTCTGCTAAAGGGATTACAGTCGGACTTTTAAGAACAGGAAGAGTTTTTGAAATAATTTCAATTTTGTCATTCGGAACATTCATTAAGATATATTTTGAATTTTTAGCCTTCAAAACAGCTTTAATTCTGAAAAGAAACTTTTCTAAAATATTCTGTTTTTCTATATCCAATTGAGATGTTTTTGCCAAAACTGCTTCAGATTTTAAAAGTGTTACTGTTTCTCTCAAACCATTTTTAAATAATGTACTTCCAGAGCTTACAATATCACAAATTCCATCTGCTAATCCGATGTTTGGGGCAATTTCCACAGAACCGGAAATGACATGAATATCGGCTGAAATATTGTTTTTATTAAGAAAATTTTTAAGGGTATTCGGATAAGAGGTGGCAATTTTTTTACCTTGAAAATAGGCAATATCGTCAGTTTCAACTTCTTTTGGAATTGCTAATGAAACTCTGCATTTTGAGAATCCAAGAGGTTGAATAATTTTAATATTTTTCTGTTTTTCTGCTAAAAGATTTTCGCCGACAATGGCAATATCTACCACTCCATCTTCCAGATATTGAGGAATATCGGAGTTTCGCAGATACATAATTTCGATCGGGAAATTTTCTACAGAAACTTTCAGCTGATCTTTTCCGTTGTTGACGAAAATACCGCAATCTTTGAGGAGCTGAAGGGATTCTTCGTAAAGCCGTCCGCTTTTTTGTATTGCAATTTTTAATTTACTCATTTTGATTATTTTAAATCTGAGTAAACGAAAATGATTAATTGAAATAAATTGCCCGGGAAGAATTTAGAAACAAAAAAACCGTCTGTTTACTCAGACGGTTTTTAATTATTTTGATTTTTAACATAGTTACCTATCAATCAATTCCGTCTTAGCAGAGATGATGATAGTAATGATGTAATGTTAAAAAATTCGGTTTCATTGTTGAAATTTTGTGGTACAAATGTAGAACTTATTTTTAAACTGCAAAGATTTTATTGCACTATTTTTTTGTAGAGATTCATTAATTGATTGGCAATTGGCTCGTCATTAAACTTCTGAACAAACTCAAAACCCTTATCAGCACGGCGTTTTCTTTCCGATTTATTATCCCATAAAAATTTTATTTTTGATTGAATATCTAAATAATTTTCGGGATCGATGTAAACAGAATCCGGTCCACCCGCTTCTGGAAGGCAACTTGTGTTGCTTGTAACGGTCACAGTTTTTGAGAAAAGCGCTTCTATCACAGGAATTCCGAAGCCTTCAAAGAAACTTGGATAAACAAAAATATCAGCCAATTTATAAATAACAGCTAATTCATCCATTGAAACTCTTTCCAAAAAATGAACCTGTTTTTCCATTTTATTTTTCACAATAAAATTCGATATTTTTTGAAAATATTTTGTTTTTTTTCCAACGATAACTAATGGGATTTCAGTGTCTTTTATAGCCTTAACGACATTCAAAAGATTTTTACGTTCTTCGATCGTTCCGACATTTAAAACAAACCTTTCTGGAATGTTAAATTTCTGCTTTGTATCTTGAATTAATTCAATGGATTGTTGTTCTTTAAAAGCTTTGTGGCAACCTTGATAAATCACATCAATTTTACTTTCAGGAACTTTTAAAAATTGAATAATATCTCTTTTTGTCTGTTCTGAAATGGCAATAATTTTGTCCGCAGAATTTGCTGCTTTTTTGAATTTCCAAAGATGAATCTTTCTATCAAAAAAAGAATAATATTGAGGATATCTTACGAATATCAAATCGTGAATGGTGACGATTTTTTTGATGGACTTCTTGTTCCATTTTAAAGGTAATTCCCCTGATAATCCATGGAAAATATCCGCATTTTGTTTCTGCGCATCTTTTCCCATTTTAAACTGTCGAGACATTGTTCCTTTGGAGGTTTCTACAAAGGTAACATTTGCATTTTCTAAAATATCGGAACCTCTTTCCGATTTATTTTTATTGAGTAATAAGTATTGATTTTCAGGATAATATTTAGACAAAATTCTGACTAAATCTCTCGAGTAATTCCCTAATCCTGAAGTATTATGAAAAAAACGTTTGGCATCAAATGCTATCTTCATTCTCAGGTTTTATAATGTTTTGGGTAAGCTGTTTTCTCTTCCAGTGTTCAGATTTATCACTGTAAAGGAAGAATTTCCCAAGCTTATATTTAAACTGCATATTATTGTCATAATGCGGTCCCATAAATCGATGTGGAATAGTTGGATCTTCTTTTAAACAGGCTTTAACTGCGTCTGTATAAACGGTTGGTCCGGTTGTTTTATGTACATTATGAGGATAAGGATTGTTTTTGATATTATCTAAAATCATCTCCAAAGTTCTCTGTAAAAATGGGTGTCCTGCAGCATATGCAAGACCCCATTGTACATAATATGTGTGTGGAATTTCATCCGTTACCAAAGCTACATCGTCTTCACGAATAAACTTTTTAATCGGCTTGGTGATTCCGCTGTCTACATCTAAATATACACCACCTTTTTTATAAAGAATGGCATATCTGAAAAAATCTGCTTTGGCAGCTCCTATCGTCAGTCTGTTGTAAGCTTTCAAATACTCAGGTGGAAATTCATCTTTAAAGAATGTCTGAATTCTGTTATCATCATAAAAATGATATTCATACTCAGGATTTTTCTTGAGCATTCTTTTGATATGAAACTTCGTAAGCCAAGGAAGCTTATCGGTTTTGAAAGTCTGAAAAATTTGTTTAGGAATTGCCATCTGTAAAGATTTAAACAGCTACGTTATTTTCTCTTAAAGCATCATTCAAAGATGTTTTCTTATCTGTAGATTCTTTTCTCTGACCGATGATCAAAGCACATGGAACCTGATATTCTCCTGCAGGATACTGCTTCGTATAACTTCCAGGGATTACAACAGAACGGGCAGGAACTCTACCTTTAATTTCGATTGGAGTATCTCCAGTAACATCGATAATTTTTGTTGAAGCTGTCAACACAACATTCGCACCCAAAACTGCTTCTTTTTCTACATGAACTCCTTCTACAACGATACATCTTGAACCGATGAAACAGTCATCTTCAATTATTACCGGAGCAGCCTGAAGCGGTTCTAAAACACCACCAACTCCAACACCACCACTCAAATGAACGTTCTTACCGATCTGTGCACAGCTTCCAACAGTCGCCCAAGTGTCAACCATCGTCCCTGAATCTACATAAGCGCCAATGTTCACATATGAAGGCATCAAAATAACTCCCGGAGCAATGTAAGCTCCTTCTCTTGCAATCGCATGTGGTACAACTCTCACACCTTTTTCTGCATAGTTTCTCTTCAAAGGCATTTTATCATGAAATTCAAACGGACCTACTTCAATAGTTTCCATTTTCTGGATCGGGAAATACATTACTACAGCTTTTTTCACCCATTCATTTACCTGCCATCCGTTTTCTGTAGGCTCTGCTGTACGAAGTTCTCCTTTATCAACCAAAGAAATAACCTCTCTAATTGCCTTTTGGCTGTCTTCATTCTGCAATAATTCTCTGTTGTCCCAGATATTTTCAATAGTTTGTTGTAATGACATAATATTGTTTAAAATTTATTTTAAAAATTCACTGCCAAATATACAAAAAAGTTGTGCAAAAGTGATGATTTAGAATAGATGTAGATGATTAAAATTTCATTAAATATTGCTACAAAAATCTTCTTACTTTGGCTTTGTATTGAAGATAATCATTACCGTGTTGATTTAATAAAAATTCTTCCTCCAATCTGATTTGGGTCTGAATTAAAATAGTAGAAATAATGAAAAAGATAAGTGAAGTTAAAGTGGGTAGTGTAAAAAACAAACCTATTAAACTTAATAGCATTCCAAAGAAAATTGGATTTCTTGAATAATTGAAAAGTCCAATTGTGATTAATTCTGTTTTAAGATCTTCATCAATTCCAATTCTCCATGAATTCTTCATTTGAAACTGCGCGACAAGAACCCAAATTAAACTTAAAAATCATTAAAGTAACTCCAATATATCTAAAGACAATTCTTTCAAAAAAATTGATATTATAAATTCCGAAAATATCATTTGGAAAAATGAAAAGCAAAATAGTGTAAATAAAAAGGGAAACTAAAGTAAGTTTAAAATATCTTCCGATTAATCCGTAAGCAGAATCGTCTTTTGGTAATACATTCGGATTTTTTCCAATTCTTTTTGAAACGATAAGACTTGTTCCGAAAAACGCCGTTAGAAAGAAAACAATAAAATATAAAGGGATGAAAACTCTGATAAAATCAGTCATAATTAATAATTTTTGACAAATGTAGAGTTCAATGAAATGCAATTCTATTGCAAAGTTTTACAAAACCCTTTGTGCATGAAGATAAGCTTTGTTCCAGTATTTTTCGTTTAGAGAAGAAATAATGACGCCTTTGGAAGTTGAAGCATGAATGAATTTTACTTCGCCATCATTTTCAATCGTATGAACAATTCCAACATGGGAAACCCTACTTCCGCCTGATGTGGCAAAAAATAAAAGATCACCTGGTTTTACAGTTTCAATATCAATCGATTTTCCTGAATCTGCCTGATCTGAAGATCTTCTTGGTAAATTAAAATTATTTTCCTGAAAAACTTTTACCGTAAATCCGGAACAATCGAAACCTGAAGAATTGTTTCCTCCAAATTTATAAGGAGTTCCCAAATATCTTTCAGCATCCTTCAATAAGCTTTTTACAGAACCTGCAACTTTTCCGTCAAAATTAGAATCTAATTTTCTTAAGTTTTCAGATTTTGAAATTGTTTTTGAAGGTGTCTTTTTTGATGCAGCCACACTTTTTGAGCTTCCGCAAGATATTATTGTTGCAGCAGTTAGCGCTAAAACAGTTAGTTTCTTATATAATTTAATTTCCGAAAAACACAGTTCCTTATTCATTTGAAAATCAATTAGATATTAATTCAATACAAATATAAATTAATTATTTTAATTATACAATAACTATACTACAACTATACTTTAATTATATAATAAATATTGTTTTGATCCATTTTAATGTCTATATTTGAGCCTGTTTTAGAAAATATGGCGACTTACGAAAGTTTTATAAAGCTCAACGGAGCAATTGGAGATTTGGTTTTTTATAATCTGAATGGTAAAAATATAGTTCGAAAAAAAAGCGGATTTAATAAAACTGCCTACAAGAAAAGTCCGACTTATGAAAAAGTAAGACAAAACAGTTCGGAATTTGGTCATTGTTCAAAAGTTGGGAAATTAATCCGTTCAAGTATTTCGAAATATATTGAGTCGGCGGAAGATGCCCTACTCTATCAGAGATTTGCGAAGACGATGACTGAAATTAAAGACTTAGATTCAGAACATGAAAAAGGAAATCGAACGGTAAAGTCTGGCTTAAAAAATAAGGAAGGAAAAATTGCACTTCAAAATTTTGAATTAGGTAAATTTCAAAGTTTTAGGCAGGAAGCGCATATTTTATTAGGTTTGTGGGATAAAAGTCTACATTTAGATAAAGCAATTATCGCTGACGAAATTACGATTGTAAGTATAAAAATAGATTTTGAAAATTTTCTCACGGAATCTTTTGAAGAGAAAATCTCTTTACATGAGAATCAAAACGAAATGGTTTTTGAAAATCATTTTTCAGAGGAAGATGATGTGCTTCATTTTGTTGTAGCAAAAAAAGATTCTCAGATTATAAAAATGGGATTTGTTTAAAATAAAAAATCGGCTGCAAACTTTGTTTACAGCCGATTTTGATTTATAATAGTTTTATCTATTTCGTTTTGTCTTTTGTTCCAGTCCAAGAACCGCTTTTTGAAGGGGTTGGAGAATCGTTTCTCCAATTTCCGTTACCTTTTTTCTCAAGATTTAATGTTCCAGAAAACTCTCCGTCTGCAGGTATAACCAATTCTGCTGTAAGTTGTCCCGATCTGTCTAAATTTCCTGAAATATTGTAATTTACATTACTATTCTCATTATACATTGTTCCTGTCACTTTTCCGTCACTTGCAACTACAAATTTCCAGAGACCTTTTTCTGTACCTTCGTAAGTACCCGACCAAGTTCCGATATAGTCTGTAAGTGTTTCGTCATCTGAAGTACAACTGATAAGGCAGAAAGTTGTCAATAAAAGTAAAAAAAGTTTCTTCATAGTTTACAATAGTTTATGAAATAAGTTTATTTAGTCAATATATCTTTAAAAAAAAGTCTTAAAATTTCAAGATAGTTTTTGAAATTGGTTCTATCTCTACATTTTTAGAATTGGGCAAATATATCAATTTAATTTTATAGTTTAATCTTTTAAGATAATATTTTAAGTAATTCGAAAGAAATTTATTTTAAAACATCATTTTTTATACTATATTTTTTTTCCTGCTCTCAAAAGACCTTGGTTAAAGGAAAGTTGATTTTTAATCAGCAACAAATTTGAATTATGATTTGAATCATAAACGTTTGGTTAATATAAGATTTAGATTTGAGCCAATTAATAACCACAGAGATTTAGATTCAATTAAGTGTAAAAACCTTCCAGTAGTGGAAGGTTTTGTTTTTTAATTCATCCAATTATCTTTAATGTATCGAAATATATTTATCATAAATGACAAAAACCCCATTAAACTGCCAATAACTAAGCCTATTCTTACAAAAGTTTTGTCAAAAAAATCTTCTGTAGTTTCTGATTTTAACTCACGAGTATAAATTGCTTTTTCTCCTAGTAATGATGTGGAAATAATTTCAGGTTTGTCTAACGGTCTTGAGGTGAATCCACCATATTCATCTTGAGTTGATTCCCAATCACTTTCATCAATGATATAGCGTCTTTTATACAATTCATATTTTACTTCATCAGATTCAACATAAGAAGGATTATCCATTTTAATCCTACGTAAGATTATCTTATCTCTATAAGTAATATTCTTTTTATGTTCAATTAAATAAATTAAAAGATGATCATTTTTCATAATCAAGTATATTTAGAATGATAAAAATTAGAGATATTTTATTTGAAGAAGTGGAGGATACGGGGATCGAACCCGTCACCTTTAGACTGCCAGTCTAACGCTCTAGCCAGATGAGCTAATCCCCCAAGTTTTGAAGTGGTACAAATGTAAGTATTTATCGATAATATGCAAGTATTTTGAAAAATATTAATAAAAAAACGTGCACTGTTTCCAGCACACGTCTTAACAAGATTGAATATATAATAACTAACTTTTTTTATTTCCAACCGCCGCCTAAAGCTCTATATAAATCTACTGCAGCTTTCATTTTACTGTATTGCGCATTAGAGATATTCAGTTCTGCATTTAAAGAATTGACATTGGCATTTAAAACTTCAAGATAATTTGCCATTCCGTAGTTGACCAATTCCTGAGAATAATCAACAGATTTTTTGTATGAATCTAATTCTTTCTGCTTTAAATTAATAAAAGAATCCTGTACCGAGAAAACTCTGATAGCATCAGAAACTTCTTTTCCGGCTGTAAGAACAGTTTTTCTAAAATTTAAATACGCCGTTTCTTTATTTGCCAAACTAACTTCATAATTGGTTTTGATCTGTCTTTTATTCAAAATCGGCTGAGCCAAACCTCCGATCAAACTTGCAAATAGCGAATTCACACTAAACAAATGATCGATGTCAACAGACTGCAATCCTCCGCTTCCTGTCAGTTTTAATGTTGGATAAAACTGCGCTTTTGCAGAATTTGTTAATTCAAAAGCATTCATCAAGCTAAATTCTGCCTGCATTACATCGGGACGGTTTGCCAACAAATTGGCTGGATAACCTAATGCAAAGTTTGCTGGAAGAGTCTGATTTTCTAAAGTTGATCTTTCAATTGCCTGTGAAGATTCACCCATTAAAAGACTCATCGTGTTTTCCAACTGCTGAATCTGAGTGTCGATATCGATTAATAATGACTGTGCATTATAAACCAAAGCCTGACTTTGCTGAACAGCAACTTCCGTTAAAGTTCCTGCTTCTTTTAAAGCTTTCGTGGTTTCAAGATTATTCTCACGAATTTTTATGGTCTCGTTAATAATCTTTTTCTGATTGTCTAAAGTTAATAATTGATAATAACTTGAAGCAATTGAAGAAACCAAATCACTTTTTACAGACTGATGTGCGGCAACATTTCCTAAGTAAGTTGCTAATTGCGCTTTTTCCTGAGATTTTAATTTTCCCCACAAATCTGCTTCCCAGGCGATGCTTCCGGTAATGTCAAACTGGTTCACATACCTTCTCTCTCCGATGATCTGCCCAAACTGAGTGTTCAAAGACTGAGTCTGAAAAGTATAACCAGGACCAACGGTTAATGTCGGTTGATATGCAGCTTTGCTTTGTCTCAGATACGCTTCTGCAGAAGTGATATTCTGCAGAGCGATTCTTATATCTAAATTGTTTTCTAAAGCTTTTGAAATATGTTTCTGAAGAATAGGATCGGTAAATATTTCTTTCCATGAAACATTTGCCGTACTCGTGCTGTCTTGTGGAAGCATATCTGTTCGGAAAAGTTTTTCATCCACTACAGCTGTAGGTCTTTCATACTCTTTTCGTACATGACAAGAAGTAATTACTACAGCGGTAAGCACCGATAAAGCCGTTCCTTTTATTATTGATAAATTTTTCATTATTTAAATCTTAAAGATTTCTTATTCAGCTAAATTGATGTCTTCGTGCTTGATCGGCTTGATTTTCTCCTGTAAAGTCTGGAAAACCACGTACAACACTGGAATTACAAAAACTCCTAAAATTGTACCTATCAATAGTCCTATCGAAGCACCTGTTGCGATTGATCTGTTACCTACAGCACCAATACCGCTTGCCAAAACCAATGGTAATAAACCGAAGATAAATGCCAATGATGTCATCAAAATAGGTCTTAATCTTGCTTTAGCTGCATTGATAGCAGATTCAACAATCGTTTCACCGTGATGTCTTCTCTGAACTGCAAATTCGATAATCAAAATCGCATTTTTCGCCAATAATCCGACCAACATGATTAATGCAATCTGGAAGTAAATGTTGTTTTCAAGTCCCATTAATTTCTGTCCGAAATATGCTCCCATTACCCCAAGAGGAAGTGAAATTACCACAACCAGAGGCAAAATATAACTTTCGTACTGAGCAGAAAGAATAAAATATACAAACACTAAACTTAAAGCAAAGATCAATAAAGTCTGAGATCCCGAACTTAATTCTTCTCTTGTAAGACCTGTAAATTCAACATCATAATTCTGATCTAAAGTTTCGCTCGCAACTTGCTGAACTGCAGTAATTGCATCACCAGAACTGAAACCTGCTTTGTTCGCTCCTGTAATTTTTACCGAAGTAAATAGATTGTAACGACCAACAGATTGAGGACCATACGTTTTAGTCAACGTCACAAATTGTGAAATTGGTGACATTTCTCCAGAACTTGTTTTAATATAATACTGATTAAGATTTTCAGCACTTACTCTGTCTTCCGGAAGTGCCTGAATCATTACTCTGAACTGTTTTCCGTATTTTGTAAAGTCAGCGCCGTAAATTCCACCGATGTAACCTTGCATTGTTGATAGGATATCATTCACCGAAACACCTTTCTGTTTAGCTAACGGAACATTGATTTCCATCATATACTGCGGATATTTTGTATTGAATGATGTCTGCGCAAATTCAATTTCAGGACGTTGCATTAAATTCCCGATAAACTCGTTTGTTTTAGCATCAAGCTGAGCAAAATCACCTCCTGATTTATCTAAAAGAACCATCTCAAAACCTGCACTGTTACCAAAACCAGGTACACTTGGAGGCTGGAAGAAAACAACTTTTGCATCCGGAACTTTCCCTGCTAAACCAAACAAACGTTTTGTAATCTCATCTGAAGATAAACCGTCTCCTTTTCTATCGTCAAAAGGTTTTAATTTAACGAAAGCAAGACCATTATTACTACCGTTTCCAGAAAGCAATCCTCTACCTGTAGAAATAGTTACGTTCTGAATTCCAGGAATTTTCATGGCATCTTTCTGCAAAGTTTTCAAAACATTATAGGTTCTTTCCATAGAAGCTCCCGGAGGAAGCTGTACATCGGTAAAGATAATTCCTCGGTCTTCTGTTGGTACGAAACCTTTTTTCATACTTCCGTTTGCCCAATAGATAATTCCACAAGTAGCAATAAGAATTACCATCGTAACCCATTTATGTTTAATTAAGAAATTAAATCCTCTACCGTAACGGTCAGTTGCTGTTTTGAAACCGATATTAAATTTATAAAAGAACTTTTTAATAAAGTTTAAATCTTTATATTCTTTGTGATGTTCTTCGTGCGGCTTTAAAAATAATGAACATAAAACCGGACTCAATGTCAATGCATTTACCGCTGAAATGATGATCGCAATAATTAAAGTTATCCCAAACTGCTGATAAAATACTCCGGTTGGACCTGTAATAAACGTTACCGGAATAAATACCGCCGCCATTACCAAAGTAATCGAGATAATCGCTCCTGTGATTTCGTCCATTGCCTCAACCGTTGCTTTTTTAGCATTTGAAATACCGTTTTCCATCTTGGCGTGTACAGCCTCGACGACGACAATCGCATCATCTACCACAATACCAATCGCCAATACCAATGCGAAAAGCGTTAAAAGGTTTAATGAATATCCGAATAAATTCAGGAAAAAGAATGTTCCAACAATCGAAACAGGAACTGCAATTGCCGGAATTAAAGTTGATCTGAAATCCTGTAAGAAAATATAAACTACTATAAATACTAAGATAAATGCTTCAATCAAAGTATGAATTACTTTTTCAATCGATGCATCCAAAAATTCGTTAGTATCAAAGTTAAAAGTATATTTTACACCTTCAGGATATGAACTTTCATTTTCTTTAAGCTGTTTTTTGATGTTTTCGATAATCTCCTGAGCATTCGATCCCGGAGTTTGGAAAACCCCCATACTGATTGAAGGATTATCTCCGTTTTCACCAACACCAGAATAAGAAAGACCTCCCAATTCAACTTTGGCAACATCTTTCAGCATTAAATTCTGTCCGTCAGGAAGAGATTTAATGATAATATCATCGTACTGCTCTTTTTCACTGAATTTCCCGACATATTTAATGATATATTCGAAAGAACTTCCACTGTTTTGCCCCAAAGAACCTGCCGCAGCTTCTCTACTCTGATCGTTGATGGCAGTCGTAACTTCAGTTGGTGTAATTCCGTAAGCTGCCAATTTTGCAGGATCCAACCAGATTCTCATCGAATAGTTTTTTCCACCAAAAACGTTGGCTTCACCTACTCCATTGATCCTCTGAAGATTTGGAATAACGTTGATATTCAAAAAGTTTTGAAGATAAACGTCATCAATATTTTTATTTTCAGAATAAAAAGAAAGGTACATCAATGCACTTGTCTGCTGTTTCTGAGTTACAACACCGGCTCTCGTAACTTCACTTGGAAGTAGCGGAGATGCTCTTGATACACGGTTTTGTACGTTTACTGCTGCAATATCTGCATCAACACCCTGTTTAAAAAACACCTGAATTTGTGCTGAACCGTCATTTCCAGCGGTTGAAGTAATATAATCCATTCCTTCAACACCATTAATCTGTTCTTCCAAAGGAACAACGACACTTTTCATAACGGTTTCAGCGTTGGCTCCGGTATAATTTGCTCTTACACTCACCGTTGCGGGGGCAATGTCAGGATATTGCGTCACCGGAAGCGCTGTTAATCCTAAAACCCCGAGAATAACGATCAGGATAGAGATTACAGTAGATAAAACCGGTCTGTTAATAAAGTTTTTTATCATTTTAGAATTTCGGTTTTACTGATTGTACTAAACTGTCCATTTTCACTTCCTTAGGTTTTACCGCTGTTCCAGGTTTGATATTTCCTGTTCCTGCTGCAATAATCTTATCACCTTTTTTTACACCAGATTTTATTAAAGCTAAATTGTCGATTCTTTCAATCACTTCAACCACAGTATTTCTTGCCGTATCTTTTTCAACTTTATAAACGTAAACAATACCTTGCTGCTCATAAGTTGAACTTTCCGGAACAACTAAAACATTGTCATAACTTTTAGGGAATCTGATGCTTCCGCTGTTTCCGTTGCTTAAAAGTTTTTGAGCATTTTTAAATGATACTCTGAACTGAATAGTTCCCGTTGTTGGATCAATTGAACCGGTAATCGCTTCAATTCTCCCCTTTTCAGGATAAATACTTCCGTTTGCCAACTGCAATTCAACCATTGGAAGATTCTTTATTTTTTCCGGAACGCTTGCTCCTATAGATTTTTCAAGAAAATCAAAATACTCTTTTTCATTCATTGAAAAATAAGCGAATATCTCTGAAGTATCTGAAATTGTAGTTAAAGCTGTTTGATCAGTTGGTCCTACCAAACTTCCGACTTTCAATGGAAGCTTACCAATAACTCCGGAAATAGGTGCACGAATGATTGAGTAATCAACGTTTGCCGCTGCTCCTTTGTAATTGGCGTTTGCCTGTTCTCTCGCTGCAATTGCTTGCTGAACCTGAGCTTGAGCTTGTGAAAGGTTTGCCTGTGCAGTTTGAAGCTGAATGTTACTGATGATATTTTTTGCAACCAAAGGTTTCAGCTTATTTACTTCAACCTGAGCTGCGTTTACTGCCGCTTGAGCCGCTGCAATATTAGATTGTGCAGCTCCAACTCCTGCTTTTGCTGCTGCTGCAGTTTCATTTAAAGTATTGGTTTCCAGACGAAATAATGGCTGTCCTTTTGTAACGTATTGACCTTCATCTACCAAAACCTGAGTAATATACCCTGAAATTTTAGCTCTCACATCATTGTTTACTCTACCTTGAATTGTTGCTGGGAAAATATCGTACCCCACAATATTTTTATTTTCTACCGACACTACAGGAAAAGTTTTTGGCCCATCCTGTTTCGGAGCTTCTTTTTTGCAGGCAGTCAGTGAAAATGCTGCTACAGAAAATAGTATAAGCTTGTTTGTCATTTTTATAGTTTATTAAGAGATTCCTGAATATTTGATATGCTTTTGTTTAAAAGAGCTTTGTAGGCTTCGTTTCGATCATCGGTGTCTTTCTGCTCTGTTTTTCTGAAATTTTTGAGAGCATCTAAAAGTTTCAATTCATCCTGCATTTTTTGAACGATTTTTTCAAACCTTATTTTTTTATAATCATCGTTGGCGAAAAAATATCTTTTTCTCTCATCCATTTTATTTACATCGACGATTAATTCTGCATTCAGAAGAAGAACAAGACTGGTAGAAACTGAGCTTTTGCTTGCCGAAAAGACTTCGACAAACTCATCAAAAGTAATTCCCACCTTATCAAAATCGAAAATCAGGTAGGAATAAATTTTTGAAGCCAAAGGTGGCAGATTGAGAATGGTACCGTAAAATTTTACGGCATCCTGAAAGATTTTCTCATCTACTTCCAGACTTTTTTTCATTATAAAATAATTTTTAGCAAATGTAAAAATTAGTTCGGAACTAAACGAACAAACTCAATAGAGTTTATAAATAAATAGTTTCTTAAAGAATCAATGAAAATTGATTTAACCTTTTGTGTTTTTTTAAATCAACACTTTTTCAAAGGCTTTTCTCTCTCCGCCTACGAGATAAACTTCACCACAATAAGTATAGCCTTTAGATTCCAGAATTTTAAGCATCGCAAGATTATCATAGTTGGTATCAACTTTTATACTCAAAACATTCTGAGATTTTGTAAATTCTTCAACGTAATTGAAGAGTTTTTTCGCCAATCCTTGTCCGGCAAAGTTTTCTGAAACAGCTACCCTATGAACAACTACAAATTCTCCCGTCGTCAACCAGGCTCCATCAATCGAACTGTAGGCTGGTTCGTCGTTGAAAATCAACGCAACATAAACCGAAACATCATCATTAACTGTCAAAACATGACCAAACCCTTTAGAAACATCACTTTCAATGGTTTGAAGATTGGGATATCCGTTTTGCCATTGTGTACTTCCGTCTTTTCTTCGGCGCTCAATAGATTGCTGAATAATTTCCCATATAATTAGAATATCTGAAGATTCTGCTTTTCTAAATTGGATTTCGTTTTTATTAGTCATAAGAAGTTTATATTACAAACTTGAAAATTGAGAAATAACATAATCAATGCCAAAAATTTCACATTAAAATTTTATTAAGAAAATAATAATTTGTTGCTGAGTACAAAAAAAACCGAAAATTAAAATGAATTAATTTTCGGTTTCGAAGTAGTAAAATTTAAAATTATGAAATTGTTTTTATTGATTTTGTTGAAGATAAGCATCTATAATGTCAAATGCCTTCTTTTCGTCCTGCAAATCTACCATTACTTTTAAAGTTGTTGCTGTAGGCGTTGTTGTAAAAGTAAGATAGTTATTTTCTACATTATTCGTGATCTGTGCATCTTCTAATTTTGATTTTATCAACTGTATTTCTGCAGGTTTGTCACTTTCAAAAACTGATACTCTTGTGTTTCTTTCCATATAAAATCCATTTTGAGTATCTAAATTTAGAATTTTTTTTTCAGAATTCCAAATTTGTAGTTTTAAATCTTATTAATATTATTTTCAATTTTATCTAAAGCAATCTGAATTTCCTCTTTAGTAACATTCAAATGTGGTCTGAATCTTATTGACTGATCACCGCAAGAAAGAATGATTAAACCGTCATTGTACAATTCATTTCTCATTTGATCTCTATGTTGTCCCGAAGGCAAATCTATTGCACACATCAAACCTTTTCCTCTAGCGTTTGATAATTTTTCAGGATATTTTTGAACCAAAGTTTGTAAACCTTCCAAAAGATATTCACCAACGATATTAGCGTTTTCTAAAAGATTTTCTTTTTCGATAACTTCCATTACCAATTGAAAACGAAGCATATCAATAAAGTTTCCACCGAAAGTAGAATTGATTCTTGAGCTTTCTCTGAACACATTATTAGGAATTTCGTCAAATTTTTCTTTATTCGCTAAAACTCCACAAACCTGAGTTTTTTTACCGAATGAAATAATATCCGGTCTCACACTTAAATGCTCAAAAGCCCACATTTTACCAGTAATTCCAATTCCTGTCTGTACTTCGTCAAAAATTAAAAGAACTTCATGCTCGTCGCAGATTTTTCTTAAACCAACAAAAAATTCGTCTCTGAAATGATTATCGCCACCTTCAGCCTGAATTGGTTCAATAATAATACAAGCCACTTTATCAGGATTCGAAAGAATAGCTTCCGTAATTTGAAGTAAAGCTAAATTTTCATTTTTAATGGTTTCCTCTAAATTTTCTTCAGTAATCGGGAAATGTAATTTAGGATTCAAAATTCTTGGCCATTCAAACATCGGGAAATACTGATATTTTCTTGGGTCTGAAGTGTTGGTCAAACTTAAAGTATAACCGCTTCTTCCATGAAATGCCTGTCTGAAATGAATACAAATTCCCGCTTCAATATCTAAACCTTTTTCAAAATTTTTTCTTGTTTTCCAGTCGAAACAAGCTTTCATGGCATTTTCAACACCTAAAGCTCCACCTTCAATAAAAAATGCATACTGCAATTCTTTAGGTAAAACCACTCTTTCGAAAACTTCAAGAAAATGTGCATATTCTTTAGAATAAACATCAGCTAAAGTTGGTTTATTAATAGCCATTTTTCCCAGCCATTCAGATTTTTCAACTAAATATGGATGATTGTAACCGATAGAAGCAGAGCCGAACATTGAAAACATATCAAGAAGATTTTTCCCTGAAACCGAATCATGAATCCAAGATCCGTGAGAGTTTTCAATATCCATTACAAAGTCAAAACCGTCTGCCAAAACGTGTTTTCCTACGGTTTCTTTTATTTTATTTGACTGAATTTCTAATATATTGTCCATTTTTTAAATTTTGAGATTTAGAAATTCAGAGATTTACATATTATTAGTTTAATATTTTTAAATCTCTGAATTCAGAATTTTTAAATATTTATAAATCAAATTTAATTCCCTGAGCCAATGGAAGACTTGCAGTGTAATTAATGGTATTGGTTTGTCTTCTCATGTAATATTTCCAAACATCAGAACCAGATTCTCTACCGCCTCCAGTTTCTTTTTCACCACCGAAAGCTCCACCAATTTCAGCACCTGAAGTTCCGATATTAACGTTTGCAATTCCACAATCTGAACCTGCGTGAGAAAGGAATAATTCAGCTTCTCTCAAATTCTGAGTCATAATTGCAGATGATAAACCTTGAGGAACATCATTTTGAATTGCAATCGCTTCTTCTAAAGTTGAGTATTTAATTAAATATAAAATAGGTGCAAAAGTTTCGTGCTGAACGATTTCGAAAGAATTTTTAACTTCGGCGATACATGGTTTTACATAACAGCCAGATTCGTAGTCTTTTCCTTCTAAAACGCCACCTTCAACAACGAATTTACCGCCTTCTTTTTTGCACTTTTCAATTGCTAATTCGTATTGATTTACCGCTTCAACATCGATAAGCGGTCCAACGTGCATATTTTCGTCTAATGGATTTCCGATTTTTAGTTGTCCGTAAGCTTTTGCCAAACGGTTTTTCACTTCGTCATAAACTGACTCATGAATGATCAATCTTCTCGTAGACGTACATCTTTGTCCTGCAGTTCCGACTGCTCCGAAAACAGCTCCGATAATTGACATATCCAAATCTGCATCTTTAGAAATAATGATGGCATTGTTTCCGCCCAATTCTAAAATAGATTTTCCAAATCTTTCAGCTACTTTAGAAGAAACTATTCTTCCAACTCTTGTAGAACCTGTGAATGAAACTAAGGCAACACGTTTGTCGTCAACTAATTTCTGTCCGATGGTGTGATCTGCAACCAATACACTTGAAATTCCTTCAGAAAGATTATTTTCTGCTAAAACTTCATTCATAATATTTTGGCAAGCAATTGCACAAAGCGGAGTTTTTTCTGATGGTTTCCAGATCGTAACGTTTCCACAAATCCAAGCTAAAGCTGTATTCCAAGCCCAAACTGCAACCGGAAAATTGAAAGCTGTAATGATGCTGACAATTCCAAGCGGATGATATTGCTCGTACATTCTGTGACCAGGTCTTTCAGAATGCATTGTGTAACCGTGAAGCTGTCTTGATAAACCAACTGCAAAATCGCAAATGTCTATCATTTCCTGAACTTCACCAAGACCTTCCTGTAATGATTTCCCCATTTCGTAAGAAACCAGTTTTCCAAGATCCTCTTTATATTGTCTTAATTTTTGCCCGAGTTGGCGTACAATTTCGCCTCTTTTCGGCGCAGGCATTGTTCTGAATTCTAAGAATGCTTTTTGAGCAGATTCTATTACTTTGTCGTAATCTTTTTCGTTTGACAATTTTACTTTTCCGATTAATCTTCCGTCTGCGGGAGAATAACTTTCTATCGATTTTCCTGATGCAAAGAATTTTCCGCCAATGGAAGTTCCTTTATTTTCATCTTTGATTCCTAAATTTTTTAATGAATTTTCAATTCCGAAATCTTTGATTTTTTTTGACATAAAAATTTAACTTTTCGTTTTGCCTAAGATAGAAAATATTACTCAACTGGGAAATTTTAATTTTTTTTAACCTATTTATTATTTGGAATCGTTTTAAACATGCCTATCTTTGTACACCAATATTTACTACTCTGAAATGGAAAATAAGGAAGTTTTAAAAGAACAAAATGTAGAAAAAAGTACAAGGTGGAAAAAAATGCTGAAGAAATTCGGGATTTGGGGAATTGTATTTTTTACGGTAAAAGGTATCATCACTTCTACCCTTATTTATTTCATGGGTAAAAACTTCTGGAGCATTATCAGCGGATATTTTACCGGTGCTGCTGAATAAAAAAAGCAAAGAAATTATTCTCTGCTTTTGATTTTTGTTTAAAACTAAATTATTCTTTTTTCTTTCTTCCCGAATTGATTAAACTTTGACTAAGAAGATATTCAATCTGTCCGTTGACGCTTCTAAATTCATCATTTGCCCATTTTTCAAGAAGTTTATAAGTCGATTCATCTATCCTTATCACGAAAGATTTTTTGCTTTTGTTTTCGGGAGAGTTTTGAGCTTTTTCTGATTTCATTTTGTCTGTTTTTCTTATTGCTTTGTTTTTAACGCAAAGAGCGCAAAGATTTTTTTATAATGTGATTATTTTTAAGTTCGCAAAGGCGTTTCACTCAGCAAAGAACACTGTAATTTTAATTAATTACAACAATCTCTTTGTTATCAATCTTAGCTCAACCTTAATTATACAACGTTCCTGCATTTAAAATTGGTTGTGCTGCTTTTTCGCCACAAAGAACGACCATTAAATTACTTACCATTGCTGCTTTTCTTTCATCATCCAATTCTACGATATTTTCTTCTGAAAGTTTCTTTAAAGCTAAATCAACCATCCCGACTGCCCCTTCAACGATTTTAGTTCTTGCTGCAACAATTGCTGTAGCCTGTTGTCTTTGAAGCATTGCTCCTGCAATTTCTGATGCATAGGCTAAGTGCGAAATTCTCGCTTCCTGAATGATAATTCCTGCTTTTGAAAGTCGGTCTGTTAATTCCTGTTCAAGAATTGAATTGATTTTATCACCACCTTCTCTTAAAGTAATCGGAGCATGATCATCTTCTAAATTGTCATAAGGAAAACTCATTGCTAAATGACGAACTGCCGCTTCACTCTGCATTTTTACAAAGTCTGAATATCTTTCAACATCAAAAGCTGCTTTATAAGTATCTCCAACTTTCCAAACCATTACTACTCCAATTTCGATGGGATTACCCATTTTATCGTTTACTTTCAATGTTTGTCCTTGTAAGTTTTCAGAACGTAGAGACATTTTTTGAGATGAATATAATGGATTAATAAAGAACATTCCGTTGTCTTTTACCGTTCCCACATATCTTCCGAAGAAATTCAAAACTCTGGAATGGTTGGGTTGAATAATCATTAATCCTTTCAATAAAAAGCACATTAGAAAAAAAGCAACAGTTGATATAATAATATAAGTTACGTCAACATTTTCCCCGTCATTGATTCCTGTTATAAAAAGATAAACTGAAACTCCCAATAAGATTAACGAAAGAATTAATGCCAAATAACCTGACATTGGTTTTAAAACTTTTTCCATGATTGTAATTTTTAAAGTGATATTATTTTGATATCATAAAGATATGGATAAATTTTGAATTATAAATGATGAGTTTAAAATTATTTTAAAACAAAAAAATCCCGAAAAATTTCTTTCGGGATTTTTAATAATATATAAATTGAATTTTATTTTTTCTTTAAAGCAACAAACTTAAAGTAAGATACTAATGCTAAAGTAAACATGGCTGCTAAACCGATATATACCCAAGCCGGAATTGGAACAGGATCTCCTGCTGCATAAGAGTGAAGTCCACTCAAGTAATAATTCACTCCGAAATACGTCATAACCATTGAGCAGAAAGCGAACATTGTCGCTACACTGAATGCCCATCTGCTTCTCAGTCCCGGAACTAATCTCATGTGTAAAACAAATGCATACACCATAATTGAGATAAATGCCCAAGTTTCTTTCGGATCCCAGCTCCAATATCTTCCCCAAGATTCATTTGCCCAGATTCCACCTAAGAAGTTTCCTACAGTTAATGCAAAAAGCCCGATTGTTAAAGACATTTCAGATACAATTGCCAATTCTTTTAATGTAGAATCATTATGCAATTGGAACTGTTTTTTATCTGTAATTATATAGAATATCAGTGTAATTACGGCAATAATCATCGACAATGCGAAGAAACCGTAACTCGATACAATAATGGCGACGTGTACAACTAACCAATAAGATTTAAGAACCGGTGCCAATGGTGTAATCTGCGGGTTAAGTGCTACTGCTCCATGAGCAAAGCCCATCATGATTACTGCAACCATAAATCCTGCTGCTGGAATTAATGCATTAGAATGGTTTTTATTTGATAATTTCTTTTCAGAATCTTGTTGTTTCAATTTTGGATTTCCAAATCCGAAATAGAACATCATTCCCGCTGAAACTCCTATCCAAGAAATGAAAATGATTGCTTCGTAACCGTTACTCCAAGGAGCATGTCCGGAAATATACCATCTTGCAATAAGTCCTAAAAAGTGTATAACGTAACCTACAAGTCCAATATAAATAATTCCTTTGATGATATTATTAAGAATTTTGGTAGGCTTAAATAATTCCACAAAACCTAAAACAAATACTAATCCGCCAATAATAGTGTAGAAAATTAATAAGAAAAAGTTGATGTTTGCTTTATTGATAAAAACTTCTAAATCAACTTTCTCTTTTGCCGGAACAACTGCTTTCCCCCATTTCTGTTGATAATCTGATAATTTTTTTAATTCAATATCTGCCTTGCTCCAATCTCCTGTTTTTTGAGCTTGAAGTGCTTCTGCAAAATAAGGTCCCATTACTTTCTGAGATTCCATATCTGGTTCCATTTTTTGGTCAAGCCAAGAATGCCAAGTATGATTTGGGTCATTTTTCACAGGAACGATTCTCATAAACTGACCACTAAAAAATTCATTGAAAATCTGAACTTTTTCGTTTAATTTAATAACCTCTTTGTCATATTCAGACTGTAATGCTGGTTTTTTACGGAATGCTGTGTTATATTCTTCATCTAAAATATAAGTTAGATTTCCGTTAGCATCCGATGGAAACAAATTCATCAAAGTTGTATAACCATCTTCATTTGCCTTTACACGTTTTAAAAGAGCTTTCCCTCCTTTCGCATCCACTTTTATAAGAGGAACCATCGTCCAGCTTGGTGTATCTGTATTAATTGACAAAAACCACTGTTCAGCTGTTAAGTATTTTCCGTCCGTTCCTTTAAACTTATCTTTTTGATACAATTTTCTTAAAATATCTAAAGCCTGTGTATTAATCGGAACAATTCTTCCCTCATAATTCTGCACCAAAAGATAGCCAAACTTGTCAGCGTGCTCTTCACTAATTTTATTTCTCGAAATAATTTCGTCTGGCGAAATTATCCTCATTTTCGTCAAAGGAGCAGCTAAAGAATTAGAATTCTGCTGATTTCCCTGTGATTGAACTGCTTGAGGAGCTACTTCATGAGTATGATTATCTCCTTCTTTATGTACATGGGTACCACTTCCATCGTCTGTTCCATGCATTTCAATTTTCTGAGCACTTAATGTTAAGCTTAAGAATAATAAAACAACTGTTGCTGCTCTTTTTTTATTGATGTCTTTCAGCATTTTATTAAGTTTCCAGAAGTGTGTTCCTTTCCAGAAAAACATTACAAACATACCTCCGAATAAGAATGTATAACCGATGTAAGAAATCAAAGTTCCCCAGTAATCGTGGTTTACAGAAAGTAAAGTTCCCATTCTATCCGGCGTATAACTTGCCTGGAAAAAACGGTAACCTTTATAGTCAAGGATATTATTCATGTAAATTTTATAGGGTGTCTGTTTTCCTTCGTCAATTACTTTTACGTGACTTTCATAAGCACTTGGAGATGAACTTCCAGGATATGTTTCCATCACGAAATCATCAAGTTTAATTGCGAAAGGTGTGTTATAGATTTTAGGACCAAAACCAACCATAATATTCAATCCATCCATTGTTACTTGCTTGTAAGCATTAGGATTTCCTCTTTCCACAGAAAGTTCTACGATTTGTTTTGTTTTTGGACCTTGAAGTTCGATGGTCATTGCGTCTGGAACGTTCTGATCTTTCTTCTTATCGCCTTCAAAAGCTATCAATTTTCCTTTTCTAAGAGGCTCAGGAACAACTAATTTTAGTTCATTAATACTATATAAACTTCTTAAAACCAAAGGTTGAAATTTGTCTTTCGTAGTATTTCCGGTTGCCTGAGTTGCCATCGTCATATACGTCGCATCAACAGGAGTTTTAATAAACATTTGTCCATTTTCCTGTTTAAATTCAACAGCACCATCAATAGCTCTATTGAAAGTAACTAAAGTTCCGTTGATTGATTTTGTTTCCCCGGATTTGATGTAAATATTCTGTCTTCCCGTTTCAGCTGTAGAAACCAAGTGAAGATATTCAGCACCGTTTTGATCAGCAACTAAACTGTCTTTTTTTCTTTGAACATAATCTAAAGTTTTCACTTTAATTTCTTGTCCGTGAAAGTCATAGGTTGCATTAAAATCTTTGTGCAAAGGCGACATCAAATAAGGTACATCCTGATAATTCAGTACATCACCTTTATTTTCAATCTGAATCTTAAAGAACTGTTTGTCTGTTACAATTTCGTTTGAAGTTTCACCTTCTCTAATGGTCATTTGTCCTTCAAAACTGATGTATCTTGTAATCGCACCACCAATGAAAATAAAAATAAAGGCAAGGTGGAAAACCAAAACCGGCCATTTTTCTCTTCTCCAAAGACGGTAACGTGCTATATTTCCACAAAAGTTTATGATGAGAAGAAGCATAATGAGTTCAAACCATTTTGCTTCATAGATTAAGGCTTTTGCAGCGGGTGTTCCGTAGTCGTTTTCAAGGAACGTTGCATAAGCCATAGAAAATGCGTAAACCAGCAATAGAACTGCCATTGTTCTGGTTGAAATAAGAATATCTTGGATCTTCTTCATATTTTTTTTACTTGACATGCAAAAATAAGCATGATAAACCGAAAGGCGGATAAAAAAAGCTGTTTTTTGTCATTTTAAAGGGGATTTAGCTTATTTTGAAACATTCTTAATAAGTGAATTTTAATTAAATAAAACATAAAATAAAGTTGTTATTTCAGTCATAAAATATCACATCAAAAAACAAACGTGTTTTCTTCTAAAAAATATTTAAAATCTAAAAAAAACATTAAATTTGCGCAGACTGACATTATGGAAAAGAAATCACCAAAAAAACAACCAGAACAGCCTGAAACAGGCAAAATATTATCAAAACCACGTATTTTTTTCGGATTAACATTTATTGTTTTTGCCGGAGTGCTTACGCTTTCTTTTGTCTCCTATCTGATGAATTGGAAGGCAGATCAAAGCCAAGCAGGAAAAATATTAGACAAGACCATAAAATCATCCAACATATTCGGAAAGCTGGGCGATTGGCTCGGTAATATTTTCATTTTTGAAAGTATAGGAATTGCTTCATTTATTGTTGCATTTCTTTTCGTTGTGTTCGGAACGATGATTCTTAAGAAGAAAATTTTCAAACCTTGGATGACATTCGGGCATTCTTTGTTTTTCATTTGCTGGTTGCCAATTTTATTGGGTGCAATTACAAGAGGTAACGGAAATGGCGGTGTTTTAAGCGGAGTTTACGGTTATCAGATTATGGATTCTCTTTCTGCAATCATTGGAGATGTTGGTCTTTGGGTTGTTTTAATTGTGAGTATTGCGCTTTATTTTATTCTTGAATTTAATCTTCGTCCAAGCTCAATTAAAGCAAAATTGGATACTATCAACGAAAATACAATTGGAAAAGTAAAATCGATGATGCCTAATTCTGAGCAAAGTTTTGAAGCAGATCAGGAATTGGAAGAAGAAATTAGAGAAGAGGAAAAAGAAAAAGATTTAAATATTACCGTAACAGATATTTCGGAAAATAAAAAAACTAAAGAAGCTGTTGTAAAATCTGAACCAATTATTCAGGAGAATTTGAATGTTGCAAATGTTGAAACGATTGTAACACCCAATCAAACTTCTTTCGAACAGGAAAAAGAATTAGCACCGACTTTAAATTTAGACTTAGATACAAAACCAATTATTCCTACTATAAAACCGGAAGATGCTTTTGAAGTTCATTCTAATTTTTCTACTCCGCCACAAGAGGAAATTAAATTTAAAGTAGAAGTTGCTCCTGTAATCGATATTATTGATGATGCAGATAAATTATCTCAAGATTTGGTTAATCAACACGGTTTATATGACCACAAATTGGATTTAGCTAAATTTCAAATGCCACCAATCGATTTGTTGAAAGAATATGGTAACGAAGAAATTTCTATTAATAAAGAAGAATTAGAAGAAAATAAAAATAAAATTGTTGGGCTTCTTAAAAACTTCAACGTCGGAATTGCTGAAATTAAAGCGACGATTGGGCCAACTGTTACTTTATACGAAATTGTTCCCGAAGCAGGAATCAGAGTTGCTTCCATTAAAAAATTACAGGATGATATTGCTTTGAATCTTTCTGCTTTAGGAATCAGAATTATTGCACCAATGCCTGGAAAAGGAACGATCGGAATTGAAGTTCCTAGAAAAAATCCTACGATGGTTTCGATGAGATCGGTGATTGCTTCTCAGAAATTCCAAAATACAGATATGGATTTGCCAGTTGTTTTCGGTAAGACTATTTCTAATGAAGTTTTTATGGCGGATTTGTCTAAAATGCCTCACCTTTTGATGGCGGGAGCAACCGGACAAGGAAAATCTGTTGGAATCAATGCAATTTTGACTTCCCTACTTTACAAAAAACATCCAAGTGAACTGAAGTTTGTAATGGTTGACCCGAAAAAAGTGGAACTTTCTTTATATTCAAAAATTGAAAGACATTATTTGGCAAAACTTCCAGATTCTGATGATGCAATTATTACCGATACCAATAAAGTAATCAACACTTTGAATTCTCTTTGCGTCGAAATGGATCAGCGTTATGATTTGCTTAAAAATGCTTTCTGTAAAAATTTAAAGGAATACAATAAAAAATTCAGTGAAAGAAAATTAAACCCTGAAAACGGCCACCGTTATTTACCTTACATTGTTTTGGTGGTCGATGAGTTTGCAGATTTAATTATGACCGCCGGAAAAGAAGTTGAACTTCCGATTGCAAGATTGGCGCAGTTGGCAAGAGCGGTAGGAATTCACTTAATTGTTGCGACGCAAAGACCTTCTGTCAACGTAATTACAGGTATGATTAAAGCTAACTTCCCTGCAAGAGCGGCATTCAGAGTAATTTCAAGTGTGGATTCAAGAACGATTTTGGATTCTACAGGAGCAGATCAGCTGATTGGAAAAGGTGATATGCTTTATTTTAACGGAAATGAAATTTTAAGACTTCAATGTGCGTTCGTTGATACTCCAGAAGTTGAAAGATTGGCAGAATTTATCGGTGAGCAAAAAGGTTACGCTTCAGCATTCATGCTTCCTGAATTTGTTTCTGAAGAAGCAACAAGTACAGTCGGGGCATTTGATCCCAATGAAAAAGATGCTTTATTTGAAGATGCAGCAAGAATTATTGTTTCAACACAACAAGGTTCTACATCAATGCTTCAAAGACAGTTGAAATTAGGATATAACAGAGCAGGAAGAATTATGGATCAGTTGGAAGCAAGCGGCATTGTTGGTGGATTTAACGGTGCAAAAGCAAGAGAAGTTCTTATTAGTGATCTATATTCTTTGGAACAGTTTTTGGAAGATCTGCGAAATTAAATTCAGAAAATCAAAATTTTTAACTTTCAGCTTGAATGAAAGTCTAAAGAATAGAAAAATTAGAAAAATAAAAATGAAAAAATTAGTTTCAAAAATAGTTTTAGGAGCATTTGTAGTGGGAAGTATGAGTTTGGTTCAGGCTCAGAAAATTGATGCTAAAGCAAAAAAGATACTTGACGATATTACGGCAAACTACAATTCTAAGAAAAATTCTTATTTTAAATTTGCTTTTGGAAGCGGAATGAACGGCGCTGTTTCTAAAACAGAACCCGGAATTTATTATTCTGCAGGAGATAAATATAAGTTGAAAATCATGGAAACAGAACAGATTTTCGACGGAAATAAAATCTACAATATCAATACAGAGGATATGGAAGTTACGGTTGCAAAACCAAACGGAAGTAGTACGATGTTCTCCCCTATCAATTATTTAACGTCTTACAGAAAAGATTACAATGTAGTATATAGCGGTAAAAAAACAGTTGATGGCGTAAGTGCAGATTTAATTAAATTGACTCCTGTAAAAGCAAACGGATTAAAATACATATATCTTTATGTAGATTCTGCGAAAAAGCAAATGCTTAAACTTGAACAACACGGAAACAACAAAGATATCTCTGTAATTTCTATTAAAGAATATAAAGAAAACCAGCAATTAGATCCGAATATGTTTGTTTTTGACAAGGCAAAATTCAAAAATTATCTGGTTACAGAATTATAATTCTAAATAAATATTAAAATTTCAAGTCACAAAGAAAACTTTGTGGCTTTTTCATTAATTTTGGCGAATGTTTAAAATATTAGACCGATATATCATCAAGACCTTTTTTGGTCCGTTTTTATTTATATTCAGTGTTCTGTTTTTTATTTTTATTGTAAACATTATCTGGATTCAGCTTGGTCAGTTTATGGGTAAAGGTTTAACGACTTTACAGATCATGAAGCTCCTTTTTTATCTTGGAGTAAGTGTTGTAAGTATGGTTTTGCCTTTAACGGTTCTTTTGGCAAGTATCATGTCTTTCGGTGAATTGGGAGAACGGTACGAACTTGCTGCGATGAAAGCTGCCGGAATTTCTTTAACGAGAGTAATGATGCCGCTTTTGGGCGTAACTGCAGTTTTAGCAGTCATGTTATTTTTCTTTTCAAATAATATCATTCCCGATTTTCAGAGAAAAGCAAAGAATATGCTTTTTAATATTGCTCAAACCAAACCCGCCCTAAATTTCACTCCCGGACAATTTATTGATCAGATTCCCGGTTATATGGTGAAATTTGATAAAATTCAGGGAGAAGAAGGTCGAGATTTAGACGGAATTTTCATCCATAAAAAAGCAAGTAATTTTGAAAATCAGCAAACAATTGTTGCAAAAAAAGGAAAATTTGCCAATGCAAAAAACAGAAACTTTATGCAGCTTCAACTATTTGACGGTTATATTATTGAAGATTCTCATGCCGGAAAATCGGATAATGTAAGAGCTAAACAACCCGATCAAGCCATTAAATTTGATACGTTGGTTACGCATTTTGACATCAGTGAACTGATTAATAAAGCCATCGAAAAAGAACAAATTACAGATGATTACCGTTTTCAGACTTACACAGAACTTTTAGCGACCATTGATAAAACTAAAAAAGATAACACCAAGACTGCAGAAAATATCAGTAATGACATTATCAATCAAACCAACTCTGTTGTTACTTATATGGAGAAAAACAAAACTAAAGCTCCGGTAAAATCTCAGTATAAATTAGACTCGATAAAAGGTGATAAAAAACTTCAGATTTTGACTAATGCCTATTCAAGATTGGATAATTTGAAAACCAATTTAGATACAAAAAACAAAGAGCTTGATCCGAGTGTGAAATATTTCAGTAAAGTGGTCATTTATCAGCAGAGAATTCTCACCTACTCTTTTACATGTATCATTTTCTTTATGATTGGTGCGAGTTTAGGATCAATTATCAGAAAAGGAGGAATGGGAGTTCCGGTTATTATCGCAATTGTGATATTCATTATTTTCTACGTAATCAATGTTGGTTTTGAAAACGTTGCATGGTCAGGAAAAATGAGTCCGTATCTTGCAGCTTGGCTTCCGAATATCATCTTATTTCCTTTTGGAATTTTAATGACTTACAAAGCTTTGACAGATTCTCAACTATTCGATTCTGAAAAGTACAAAACCTTCTTCAAACCGCTTACGAAACTCTTCGTAAAACAGAAAGAACATAAACGTTATCAATAAATTTTACTTCCGGACTCAGTTCCGGATTTTTTTATTAGACAAATTATCTAATATAATGACTATTATTTCATCAAAAAATTCTCGTAGGGTTGTGAAAACACTAATAAATGAATATATTTGCAGTTGTATTTATTCAATAAATAGTGAATTTAATTAATTTAAATATATGCTAAAAAATATTTTAAAAATATCTTTGCTTGGAATTTTTTTAATTTCATGTTCAGAATCAGATGAGCAAATTGAAGATTTAGTTTCTGTAGAAACTCCTATAGTAAATAACCCTGATTTAGAAAGTATCGGACTTAAAATTTTTGTAGATAAACAAGAAGGTAATATTCTGGAAAGTTTTATTTTTAAATTAGAACAAAAAAATAAATCGACTTATTTTGGAGATCTCGCTCAGCATTTGGATTCTTTGGTTTTCAAGATTTCAGACTATAATGGAACAAAAAAGATTTTTGAAAAACTTGAAAATGGTAATACTGGAACAATTCAATTCAATCATAATTTTTATTTTCCTGGAAATTATAATGCGAGTATTTTAGGATATAAAAGTGGAAAGATTACTTATAAAGATGATATTGATTTAAAAATTTCAAACCAGAAAGATTTCCTTGTAACTAATTGGAATAATTTTTCTGAGAATACTCCAATAGGATATTTTAATGCGCTTTCAAAAAACTCACTGGTTTTTCATAATCGTTTTGAAAATAGTAATCCATATATATCGGTGACAAATTCATGGGATAATATTAATGATTATACTACGGATCAAATAAAACAAATGGATAGAGATTTTCTTTACAATTATTTTGTGAAATTCTACTCTATACCGCAATATACAGAAGCTAATACATCAAATCTAAAAGATATATATACTCAGAATTTCAAAAAATCAATAAAAAATGATATTCCTGTGTCTATTTGGATTACAGCTAAGAATAAAATTGCTTTAATGAAAGAATATTCCACAACCAATTCTTCACAATTCTACGGATACAGAATTATTGCTGAACCAAATAATTAATAAAATATTTACTCTAAAAGATGCAGTTGAAAATTCAACTGCATCTTTTATTTAAAATTAAAGAACTGCATATTTTTTGCTTCTCTCAAAAAACCAAATCTTACTTAATGAAAAAGCTTATTCTTTTACCAAGTCTTATTTTTATATTTTCGTGTGAAAACAAAAATAAAGAATCAATTGATGTAAAATCTTCTTCAGATAGCTTACAAAATATTTCAACAAAAGATTCTTTAAATAATAATTCCCCGCAAACAATTGATGAAATTAAAGCAGAATATGCATCATTAAATAATCAATTAATCGCTAAAAAACTAGATTCTACAAGTTTTGATTATGAGTGTGATGAAATTTCGGGGAATGTAGTTTATTACAGTTCAAACGGAGAATTGAAGAGCATCAAACATTTTTACGCAGACAGTCATTTTTCTTCAGTAGAAAATTATTACTTGAAAAATGGTAAACCTTATTTTATATTTAAAGATGATACGGTTTGGAATTTCGACGGTGGAACTCCTGAAAAACCTGAAACAAAAGATGAAGTTGCGCAGCAACGAATTTACATCGTCAATGAAAAACCTATCGAATGTTTAGAAAAGAAATTTACACTTAAATCTAATTCTAAAAATAATCCGAAACCTGAAAATGTTCAGAATGTTCAAAGTAAGAACTGTTCGTATTCAGAGCTACAGAAAACTTTTGAAGTTCTTCTAAAAAATAAAGACAAGAAAGGAAAAACTACTTGTATTCAATAAAACGAAAAAGAGGCTTCATCACTGAAACCTCTTTTTTATATTTAAAAACCAAAAGTTATACTTTCATAATTTCAGCTTCCTTCGTCTTCAAATGATCGTCACAAGCCTTCACAAACTTATCTGTAAGTTCCTGAATAGTTGCTTCCACATTTTTAACTAAATCTTCAGAAACACCATCCAATTTTTTAAGTTCTTTCAAACCATTTTGTCTTGCGTTTCTTACAACGATTTTAGTATCTTCAGTTTCTCCTTTAGCCTGTTTTGCCAAATCTTTTCTTCTTTCCTCCGTTAAAGGTGGTACATTCAGAATGATATTTTCACCGTTATTAGAAGGTGCAAATCCTAAATTAGAATTAATGATTGCTTTTTCAATAGGACCAATTGCTGTTCTGTCCCAAGGTTGAATAGAAATGGTCATCGCATCCGGTACAGAAACGTTTGCAACCTGATTAAGAGGAGTTGGAGCACCATAATATTCTACCATCACATCCTGAACCATGCTCGTAGACGCACGTCCCGCTCTGATTCTTTGAAATGCATGATCCAAGTGCTTTAGAGCTCCTTCCATGTCTTGATTTACAGATTCTACGATAAGATCTAATTCTTCCATTATATAATAAAAATTTGATAAGTTACACATTGATTAAAGATGAGTAATAAGTAATGGGTAATAAGTAATTATAATGTTAAAAACCTAATCCCTAAAATCTATTATCTTCTATCTAATTATAAATTAACTAAAGTTCCTACATTTTCCCCGTCAACAATTTTCAATAAATTACCGTCTTTATTCATATCAAAAACAATAATTGGCAATTTATTTTCGTGGCTTAAAGTAAAGGCAGTCATATCCATCACCTTAAGATCTTTTTCAAAAACTTCTTCGAAAGTTAAAGAATTATATTTTACTGCATTTTCGTTTTTCTCAGGATCGCTGTCGTAGATTCCGTCAACTCTTGTTCCTTTTAAGATAACATCAGCTCCGATTTCGATAGCTCTTAATGTTGCTGCGGTATCTGTTGTAAAATATGGGTTTCCTGTTCCTGCTCCGAAGATCACTACTCTACCTTTTTCAAGATGTCTTACTGCTCTTCTTTTAATGAAAGGTTCTGCAACTTTATCCATTTCGATAGCAGATTGCAGTCTTGTTTTGATTCCTGCATCTTCCAAAGCACCTTGTAAAGCCATTCCGTTTATTACGGTTGCAAGCATTCCCATGTAGTCACCTTGTACTCTATCCATCCCTTTTGCAGCTCCAGCCACACCACGGAAAATATTCCCTCCTCCTATTACGATTGCTATTTCACAACCTCTGTCAACCACTTTTTTGATTTCCTGAGCATATTCCATCAGTCTATCAGTATCGATACCGTATTGTCTGTTCCCCATTAATGCCTCACCGCTCAGTTTCAGAAGGATTCTTTTATATTTCATCTTAAATTTTAATAATAGTTTTTGAGAATTAATTTCCTCGAAAATTAACTTTGCAAATATAATCATTATAAATATTGAAAAAAGAAAAATATTATACATAAATAATGGCAGAAATATTTTGATAAGTAGCAAAAAGGATTATTTTTGCATTAATTAAATACTGATTTGAAGAAAGTTCTAATTTTTTCACTATTTCTTTCGGGAATTGTTTCATTTGCACAATCTGGAACAAACGTTTACTCTTTCTTAAATATTCCCGTTTCTGCGAGACAGGCTGCTTTAGGTGGCGACGCTATTACCATGAGAGATTACGATGTATCTTTTGCCATTGCCAATCCGGCTTTGTTGAATAAAGATTCAGATAAACAGCTTTCTGTAAATGCCTCGACCTATTTGGCAGATTCAAAATTCGGAACGGTTGCTTTTGCTAAAGACCTTGATAATGGTCACATGGTAACTTTAAACGCAAGATATTTAAGTTATGGAAATATCCCGAGAACCGACGAAAGTGGTTTTGAAATGGGAGAATTTTCAGCTTCAGACGTTGCTGTAGGAGCCGGTTATGCTTATCAGTTTGAAGAAGATTGGACGATTGGAGGTGGATTAAATTTCGTTACTTCAAAAATCGACACGTATACTTCTTCTGCAATCTCAGGAACTGCGGGTGTTACGTATCACAATAAATTAAATAAAGAAGTTGCTTCAGTTGTTTTTAGAAACTTCGGTTATCAGTTTAAATCATTTAATGGAGAAAGAGAAAATCTTCCTTTTAGAATAGATTTAGGATATACAAGAATTTTAAAAGCGATTCCTTTAGCAATTACAATTACCGCACACGATTTACAGAAATTTAACATTTCTACCGATTATAATATTAACGGACAGGAAGTTGGTTTCGGAAGAAAACTTGCCGATCACTTTTCTTTAGGTGCCGAACTTTTCCCTGAAAAAGGCTTCAATATAAGATTAGGTTATAATGTAAGAAGAGGAAATGAATTAGCTGTAGCAGATCAAAGAAACTTCACAGGTATTTCTGGTGGATTTGGTTTAAAAATATCAAAATTCCGTTTAGATTATGCCCATGTAAGATATCACAACTCTTCCAACGTAAACCAAATTGGTATTTCTGTTGACTTGAGTGGTAACAGAGGACAATAAATTTCCATAAAATTTAAAATTATTCAGGTTTATACTTGAAACCCACTTGATTTTTTCAGAAAATTTCTTGAAATTTGTGATATGAAAAAACCAGTAATTGCTATTGATGGCTATTCTTCTACAGGAAAAAGCTCAATCTCAAAAATTATTGCCGAAAAATTTGGAATTGTACACTTAGATACAGGTGCACTTTATCGTGGTATCACTTGGTTTGCTTTACAAAACTGTGCCGATGATAATGGAAATATCGATTTACAGGAACTTTTCAAATCATTTCATATCATCAAACTTGAATTTAAAAAAGTGGAGGATGAATTGGTTTTATATTTAAATCATATCAACGTCTCCAAAGAAATTCGTACTGCTGAAGTTTCAAATAATGTAAGTTTAATAGCGAAGCAAAAAGAAGTAAGAGATTTTTTGTTGGAAACTCAAAGATCAATCGCAAGAAACGGCGGAGTTATCATGGATGGAAGAGACATCGGAACTGTAGTTTTACCCGATGCCGATTTTAAATTTTTCCTTACTGCAAGTATAGATGAACGAACAAAACGTAGATATAACGAACTTCTTGCTATGGGAATACAATCTAATGAGTCTGAAGTGAAAGAAAACCTTATTGCAAGAGACAAAATTGATAGTGAAAGAGAAATTGCGCCTTTAAAGCAAGCTGAAGATGCAATTTTGATTGACAATACAAAGATGACAAAAAGTCAAACTATTGACGCTATTTTGTTGCAGATAACAAAAATCAATACTTTTTACTAGATAAACCTGCTTTGGTATATTAATTGTAACCTTTTAAAACGTAAAACTAGTATTTATTAACTATTAAAAAAACAAAAAATGTCTAGAAAAGAAAACAATACAGCGGGTATTTTGGCAGGACTTTTAGCAGGTGCTGCAGCAGGTGTAATTTTAGGAATGCTTTACGCTCCGGAAGAAGGTAAAGAAACAAGAAAAAAAATCAAGAATAAAGCAAACGATCTTAAGGATCAGGCAAAAGATAAGTTCGGTGAAGTTTCTGAAAAAGTAAAAGACCAATATGGTAACATCTCTACTACTTTCAAAGAAACTGCAAATAACGTTGCTCACACTGTGAAAGACGGATACGATAAATACAAAGATCAAATCGTTTCTAAAACGACTGACATGGTAAAAGATGTAGAGTCTAGCTTGAACGATCTTAAATAATAACATTTAATTTTAATTAAATAAAAAAGGAACTTTAGTCTAAAGAGTTCCTTTTTTTGTAACTTTTAAAAAATAAAAGGATGATAGAAACTATAAAAGAATACGCATCAAAAAGAATAGATTTGCTTAAAATTGAAGCTACAGAAAAATCTTCAATCTCGGCAGGTGTTATCGCTTATCTTGTGATATTATTGGTAGCTTTTGCCTTTTTTATTATTCTTTTTAACTTTGGGTTGGCTTTTTTATTAGGAAAAGCACTCAATAATACTTCTTACGGGTTTTTAATTGTTGCGGCATTTTATTTTGTAATAATGATTTTAGTTGCTACCTTTAAGAAACGAATCGTGCATATGGTTGCAAATAAAGTAATTGAATTTTTAAATCACTAAAATATGGGAAGAAATTACGAGAGTCTGGAAGAGCTAAAAAGAAAAAAGAGACTTTTAAAAGGTGAAATAAGTGATTTAGAAAATCTTTTAACTTTTAAAAATACAAAGGAAAGTCTAAGTGCATTTACAAATGGGCTTACAGATCAGTATTTGAAAGAACAGATTGATGAAGAAGGTGAAGAAAAAACGGTTATCAGAAAAGATGTCATCGCAAAACAGATCACCTCTGAAGTGAAAGATCTTTTCCTTAGCAGGAATACGGCAATGGGAATCGCTGGCGGAGCTTTTAAAGGAGATGCAATAGATACCGTTATAAAACTTGCAGTAACTGCTTTTGTGGCAAATTATGCAAAGAAAAACATGAAAAGTTCAAACTGGAAAAAGAAAATTTTAGGAGCTGCGTTAATTTATGTTGCGCCTATGGCTTTAAAATTTGTTCGTACCAAGTTGGAAGCTTATCAAAAAACAAAAAGTGTTTCCAGTATGGAGCAACTTATATAATCTGAGAAGTTAGAATCTAGAGGTTAGAAGTTAGTTTAAAATAAAATTTGTTTTACTAATTTCTAACCTCTAATTTCTAATTTCTTTTCTATTTTGAAAACATTTGACCAAGAATAATTCCTGCGGCCATTGAAACATTCAGGCTTTCTGTAGATTGTGATTTCCCAAATCTTGGAATGCTTATTTTTTTGTGAAGGAGTTTTTCTGTTTCGTCACGCATTCCGTTTCCTTCGTTTCCTAAAATTAAATTGATCTTTTTCGGTTTTTCAAAATTGTAAATATTTTCACCATCCATATCAGTTCCAATATTGATATTTTCTGTATTTGAAAGGTATTCAACCAAATTACAGTACACGATATTTACTCGTGTAAAAGATCCCATTGTTGCCTGAATTACTTTAGGATTATAAAAATCTACCGTATCATCACTGCAAACAATCTGCTCAATTCCGAACCAATCTGCCAAACGAATTATCGTTCCCAAATTTCCAGGATCTTGGATTCCATCTAAAACCAATTGAAAGTCTTTATCCTTAAACTGAGATTTTTCTAATAATTCACAAACAGCTACAGAATCTTTAGGATTTTGTAGAAAACTTATCTTTTTGAGTTCATTTTCAGAGATCTGTGTAAATTGTACTTCTTTGGACAGAAAATTGTTAGGTTCTGTAGAAAATATTTCTTTAATTTTAAAGTTAGAATTAGGAAGTTCAAGAATAGTTTTATTCCCTTCAACCAAAAACAAATTGTATTTTTGCCTGAACTTCTTTTTATCTAAAGACTGTAAAATTTTAATTGTATGAGCTGTAAGCATTTTAAGAATTCTCCTCAAAAATATTATAAAATAATATCATTTGCAACATTTGTCGGTTTACTTTATGCGTGTAGTACCACAAAAAAAGTTCCGGATGGAGAATACCTGCTTACTCAGAACAATTTTGAGTTTGAAGACAAGAAACAGTTTTTCGATGAAGAATTGAAAGATTATGTTCAGCAAAAGCCCAATAAAAAGCAATTGCTTTTCATGCCTTTGAGCCTTCTTTTATATAATGCAGCCAATCCTAAATACGATACAATCCTTAATGAATATATGACGTATCCTAGTGAAATGAGAAATCAAAAACTTCGGGATTCTCTTTTCATTAAATATAATATGCAAAGCAGCGTCGGGAAAAGTCTTTTTATGGATAGATTGTACCATAATTGGGGAACTCCGCCTGTAATTTTAGATCAGACAAGAACTGAAAAAAGTGCTCAGTCTATCGAAAAAAGAATGACTTACAGAGGTTTTTGGGATTCTGAAGTGAAGTTTGCTCACAAATTGGATTCTGCCAATAAAAAAGCCTCTGTACAATATTCAATTAAACACAACAGCCCAACTAACATTAAAGAATATTATTACAATATTCCAGATCCGGGAATCAGAGGACTTTTTCAGCAAAGAATCAACGAAAGTTTAGTAAGAAGCGGGAAACTGCTCGATCAGACTGTTTTAGAAAAAGAAATTACAAGAATTAATGATTGGATGCGAGAAAATGGATATTACCGTTTTAATGCAGGAAATGATGAAGTTGGTTTCATTGCAGATTCTTTGAGAAGCAGAAAAGAAGTTCCTTTGGTTTTGGAAATTCATAAAGATTCGATAGATCGTCCTTATAAAAGAGCCACTTTCGGAAATATCGATGTTGCAATTGTTGATCGTAACAGAGATTTCCCGAGACGAACCGTTAAAGACAGTTTAAGAAGAGTAAGATTTCATAAAGTAAATGATAATTATAAATCCGCAGCATTGTGGAGAGCTGTGATTGTTGATAATAAAGCAGTTTATGATCAGAAAAAATTAGATCTTACTAAGAGAAACTTTTTGGCAATGAATAATTTCAGCATCTTGAAAGCCAGAGATTCTTTGAGACAAGGCGGTGGAACAACACCAAATGACAGTATTGTAGATGTTTTGTACATCTTAAAACCTCTTGATAAATATGACTTAAAAGTTGGAACAGATTTAAATTATTCTCAGTTTTTAAATTGGGGAATCTCTCCTTCTGTAGATTTAACGACAAGAAATGTTTTCAGAGGTGCAGAAAATTTAACGACGAGTCTTGCAGGAACTTTCGGATCTATCAGAAATCCTAAAAATTTAGATAAAAGAATTTTAGCTTATGAATATTCGGCACAAGCTTCATTAAGTTTCCCAAGATTGCTTTTGCCATTTAATTATTATAAATTAATTCCGAAAAGATATACTCCTACTTCATCAATTGTTTTAGGAGCTTCGGTACAGAATAACATTGGTTTGGGAAGAACCAATTTCAATACAGGTTTAAACTATTTTGCCAACGTTAACGATCAGGTTTCGCATAGATTAACACTGTTTAATACACTTTTTAGTTTAACTAAAAACAAAGACAGTTATTACGACTTTTTCGTAGGTGATAATGCAATTAGAGAGACTGTTTTTAGTGATTATTTTAATTATAATCCAACAGCTCAACAGGAACTTAAAGCAGGAATATTAACGAGAGATCAGGTTTCTGAACAGATTATTAAAGATCTTGGTTATGTTGCAACACTTGATGCTAAAAAAGCCGATGATTTATTATCTTTTCTGGGAACACTTACCAATAAAGACAGACAAACACAGGATGTTTTAATTTCATCTATGGTTTATAATTTTGTTTATAACGAAATTGGTAAAAAAGATTATCCAAACGCTTTTTATTTTAATGGAAAAGTTGAATTAGCCGGAAATATTCCAAGTCTTTTTAATCAGAAAAGAAATGATGGTGGTGGAATTTTAAGAAGCCCAGAAAGAACAATTTTTGGAATTCCTTATGCTCAGTTTGTGAAATTTGATTTTGATATAAGAAAATATTTTAAGTTTAATGGAGATCATACTTTAGTTCTTCGTCAGTTTGTAGGTTTAGGAATTCCTTACGGAAACTCTTCTACAATGCCGTTTGTAAGATCTTATTTTAATGGTGGAGCTAATGATATTCGAGCTTGGGTTGCATTTGGAGGTTTAGGTCCGGGTGGATCTCAGATTGATGAAAGAGTGCGTACTTATTTGATGGGAAATATAAAATTGACCACAAATATCGAATACAGAATTCCATTTACAGATATGTATCAAGGGGCAATTTTCACGGATATTGGTAACGTTTGGAATACCGAGAATAATGGTTTTGATGATCAGTTTAAATTCAATAAATTCATCAGAGAAATGGGAGTTGGAAGCGGATTCGGACTTAGAGTGAATGTTGCTTACATCACATTAAGAGTAGATTTAGCCTATAAAATCTATGATCCCAACAAACCGGATGGTGAAAGATGGAGATTTAATGACATTAAACCATTGAAACCAACTTTAAATATTGCCTTCGGATATCCTTTCTAATCTGGAGAAATTCCCAAAGTAAAATAAACTACAGCGGCCACTCTTGCGAGAATTTCGCGAGATTGGTTTCTGTAATAACTTTCAGGTTTTGTAACATCTTGTGCATCGAAGCCCAAAGCATTCATATTGTTATTTCTTGCAAAAAACAAAGCTCTTAAATTGTGAAATCCTTGCGAAACTATAATCACATTTTTCTTTTTATAAACGTCTTTGCAACGTAAAATACTTTTATACGTATTAAAACCTTCCGGATCTTCAATAATAATATCTTCCGGAACACCTTCTTGATAAATCAGATAATTTTTCATTGCAGCAGGTTCGTTATAGCCTTTGCTTTTTTCGCCACTTACAATGATTTTTTTTATTTTTCCGTGATGATACAACAATGCAGTTGCATCCATTCTTTTGGTAAAATAAGGATTTGAAAGTCCGGAACGCATTCTTGGTGATGTTCCCAAAACCAAAGCAATTTCTCGAGGAGGAATTTTTGAGATTTTATTGTATGTTCTACCATTGGTTAAACCGAAAACCCAAGCATTCGACAAACACATCAGAAGAAAAACAATTTCTACTGATACGAAGAATAATTTGAATATGTATCGGATGATTCTCAATTAAAATCAAAGTTAAGTTTTATTTTCTTTGTTTTAGCAATAGACATACAAGCTAAAATTTTCCCTTGGGCTTCTTCTTTTTCTGTTAAATATTCATTTTCGAGAAGTTCAACTTCACCTTCTTCCAGAGTGCATTCACAACTTCCGCAAATTCCAGATTTACAAGAATATGGGACAGGAAATCCTTGAGTTAATAACTGTTGCAAAATTTTCTCTCGATTATCTTGTAATTCAGACTTATATAATTTCCCAAGCATCTTAAAATCTACCTGGACATCTGTAATCAAAGGAAACTCTTCTTCTATTGGGTAAATATCGTCATTAAACTCTTCAAATAATTCAAAATGAATATTTTTCTTCGGAATACCATGATGATAACAAGCGTTTGCCAAAGTTTTAATCATCTCTCCTTTTCCACAAATCAAAACTTCATCTACGGCATCCCAAATTGTAGACTCTTCGTCGGTATCATCCAAATGCAAAATCTGATTGATGATTAAATTTAATTTTTTAGCATCCAATCTTCCATAAAAAAGCTGATCTGCTGTTTTTTCCTGAGAATAAAAATAGAAAATCTGTAGTCTGTCGTTATATTTTTTAGCTAAATCATCCAGCAAATCTCTGTAGATTAAATCCTCAGTATTTTTATTTCCCAAAAAAAGAAAAAGTCTAGTTCGTGGTTCGTTGTGAAGAATATTTTTAAAATGGCTTAAAATAGGAGTAATTCCTATTCCTGCAGCAAAACCAACAATCGTTCTGAATTCATGGGGTTTTGAAACTAAAGTAAATCTTCCGTTTGGCTCGCTTACCAAAATTTCATCTCCAATGTCGTAATTATCAAATAATTGAGAAGCTGCTCCTTCTTGTGAATTTATTTTTATTCCTAAACTTATTTTTTGCTCATACGGAGCCGAAGTCATCGAATAATCATTAATAACATCTTCACCATGAGATTTAAATTTAATGCTAACAAACTGTCCTGCTTCAAATTGAAAATTCTCTTTCAAATCCTCAGGAATTTCGAGCTCCAAAGAAAAAGTATTTTTGGTCAGCTTTTCTTTTTTAGCTATTTTTAACCGATGAAACTGCGTCAGTTTCCCTTTATAGATTTGTTGTTCCATACTGCATTTCAAAAATAAATAAAAAATAATTATGAAATCATCATTGTGTCAATTTTTCTTAAAACAGAATTAAGTGAGATGCCGATGATGGAAACCTTAAAACCAATAAATATTTCCGTATGAAAAAAATAATTTTATCAACGCTTTTGATTACCGCTTTGGTAAGTTGTAAAAAAGAAGCCGAAAAAACGGAAGAGAATCTTACCACAATCGATTCTATAGATACTCAAAATACTGTGGAACCTGAACCCGTAATTAATTCATTGAAAGCTTTGTCAACAAAAGAAACTTCAGATTATTTACAGAAAAAAAATGACACATTATACATTACAAATTTCTTTGCGACTTGGTGTGGACCATGTGTGAGAGAAATTCCTTATTTCAAAACAAAAATTGAAGAATTAAAAAATAAACCTGTAAAAATTACTTTTGTAAGTTTAGATCAAAAAGAAATCTGGAATACGGAAGTTCCCCGTTTTACAGCACAACACGGAATTCAAAATCATACAATTTTATTGGACGGACAACTTTTGGATGCCAATTTTTTCCAATCAAATTTTAAACAATGGGATGGTGGAGCAATTCCTTTTACTTTTATGAGAAGAGGCAGTAAAACCGATGAAACTTTGGGAATGATGAGTGAAAGCCAGCTTAACGAGAAAATATCTTCTCTTTTGAAATAAAGTTTAGTTAAAATCTCTAATGTCTAAAAAATTTAAAATTCTGTGTTTTCTTTTGCTAATCGCAATAATTCTGACGGCGATTACTAATTTGAACACAGGATTTTTAAGGCTAAATCTTCTGGATTTTTTCACAGAATCTTCTAATAGCCAAATTGCTGAAATTCGGGTAAATAGAGTTTTAGTAATGCTTTTAGCAGGAATTTCGATTCCCACTTCAGGTTTTCTGATGCAGGAATATTTCCAAAATCCTTTAGCCGGACCGGACATTTTAGGAATCACTTCTGTATCAAGTTTATCAGTCGCTTTTTATATATTTTTTTCAAGCAGTATTATTCTTCCTGAGTTTCTTCAAAATAGTTTTTTAAGTTTAGCCGCAATCGGAGGAAGTTTGTTACTAATGTTGGTTTTGTTATCAATGTCGAATAAATTTCAGGATAAATCTTACTTAATTATTTTTGGATTTTTGGTTTCCGCATTTGCCGGAGCGATTGTTTCATTACTTCAATTTTATGCTGAAAATCAAAGTCTGAAAAACTATATTTTATGGTCATTTGGAGCTAATAATATGGTGACGAGAAATCAGATTTATGTTTTGTCAATTTTAGTTTTGATAGGATTATTTATCTGTTTTAAAACCATAAAACCTCTCATTGGAAATTCATTAGGAACTTCATACGCACAAAGTTTAGGAGTAAATTTGAATCGATTAAAAGTATTAATCATTGTAGCTTCTTCCCTACTTTCGGCTTCTATTACAGCATTTTTGGGACCCATTTTATTTATAGGAATCATTGTTCCTCACTTTTGCAGACTGGTTTATAACCCTGCAAAACTTTGGCAGCAATGGATTTTAAATATGTTTTTGGGAATGTTGATGATGCTATTATTTTCAATCGTCGCTGAGAAATCTCAGATTCCATTGAATGTTATAAGCTCAATTTTTGGAATTCCTGTGATTTTGATGATGCTTTTGAGGCAGAATAAGGTATAAAAGTGAATTATAAATTAGTTAATTGTTAATTTTAAAACCTCTCGCAGATTTTGCTAATTATATAAATGTTTAAAAATATTTTTAATCTAAAGTAAATAAATGATACACCCATATTGTCATTCCGTAGGAATCTAAACTAACTTTGTAGAGATGCCTTCAGCATGACAAATAAACCGTAAAATATAATCTGCGTAATCAGCAAAATCAACGAGAAAAAAAGTCTGTGTAAATCCGTGAAAATCTGCGGGAAATAAAAATGAAAATGCACCTACAAATCAAACAAGCAAACATCGGCTACAACAAAACTTTAATTTCAAATGCTTCTGCCCATTTGAATTTAGGAGACGTATGCTTATTGATTGGTAACAACGGTGTAGGAAAAACCACTTTAATTAAATCTATTCTCCATCAAAATCCTTTGTTAAGCGGAGAAATTTCTATTAATCATAAAAATGTAAAAAAACTTTCTGTTAAAGAAATTGCAGAAAACATTGCGGTTGTTTTTTCAAAGTCGATTATTCCGCAAAATTATACGGTTGAAGATCTTATCTCGTTGGGAAAATACATTTACTATCCTTTCTATTTCGAGCTTAAAAAAGAAGATAGAGAAGAGGTTTCTGATATAATAAAAGCATTAGATTTAGACCAATACAAACATACTTTATTGAGAAACCTCTCAGATGGAAATCTCCAAAAAGCGTTTATTGGACGAGCTTTGACACAAAATTCTCCTATCATCATTCTCGATGAACCAACGACACATTTAGATGAAAAAAATAAATTAATCATCTTAAAAACCCTTCGAAAATTAGCCAAAGAACAAAATAAATTGATCTTGTTTTCTTCACACGATTGGCGATTGGCTAAAGAATTTGCAGATAAAATTTGGTATGTAAAAGACAATTATTTATATTCCGGAATTGTGGAAGATGTTTTGCTTCAACACAAAGAATTAACGAATGCATCGCTATTTCAGGTTAATGAAAATTTTGTGGCTCCAAAAATTATCGCGCCAGATTTTTATAAGGAAATGTTGTATTCTTTACTTCAAAAAAACTTTCAAAAAGATCTTTCATCTTTAAATTTTGAGTTTCAAAACAACTTTTGGGTTATTTCCAATGATTCTTTAAGACAACAATGCGAATCCTTTGAAGAAATCGTTAATTTCGTGAAAACCATTTACTAATACTCGGTTTTATTTATTCAATTCACATACTATGCATGCATAGTATTATGCTTGTCATATAATTTAATTTATTCATTATCAATTTGTTAACAAATTTTAACGTTAATAAATACTATGCATGCATAATATTTGCTACATTTGATAAAACCGATTAGCAAAAAAATTATAATGGATAATAACAAAGATAAAACCGAAAATGTTGATCTCATTTTGAAGCAGACCTGGTTAGCTGTTTCCAAAATGTATACTGAGCTTGCTCAAGAGCATGATTCTACGGCTGTTCAAGCACTTACTCTTCTTAAAATTGACCCAAAAGAAGGAACTAGAAGCACGAATTTAGGTCCTAAAATGGCTATCGAACCCACTTCACTAACAAGGATCATCAAACTTCTTGAAGACAACGGATATATCTATAAAGAAAAAACAACCACGGACAAACGTGAAGTAATCATTAAACTGACAGATAAGGGGTTGAATTCCAGAAATATGTCTAAAGAAGTTGTTGTAAACTTCAACAAAAGAATCATGGAAAAAATTGCTCCTGAGAAGCTAGAAACTTTCAAGGAAGTAATGACTGAAATCATGAAAATCGCTACAGATCTAAACAACAGAAAATAAATAATAAATATAATCAAATGAAAAGAAGAATCAAACACGTTACAGTTCTTGGTTCAGGAATTATGGGAAGCGGTATTGCGGCTCACTTCGCTAATATTGGCGTAGAGGTTTCGCTTTTAGATATCGTTCCTTTTGAATTAACTGAAGCAGAACAGAAAAAAGGTTTGACCAAAGATGACAAAGCGGTAAGAAACAGAATCGCTTCTGAAAACTTTGAAAAACTGAAAAAAGCAAGTCCGGCTCTACTCTATTCTCCAAAATTCGCAGATAGAATCAAGGTTGGAAATTTTGATGATGATTTACCAAAAATAAAAAATACAGACTGGATTATTGAAGTTGTAGTTGAAAGACTCGACATCAAAAAATCAGTCTACGAAAAAATCGAACAATTCAGAAACCCCGGAACTTTAGTTTCTTCAAATACTTCCGGAATTCCAATTAATATGCTGGTAGAAGGAAGAAGCGATGATTTCAAGCATTATTTTGCAGGAACACACTTCTTTAATCCTGTTAGATATCTACCTCTTTTAGAGATTATTCCTACCAACGATACAAATCCTGAAATCATTGATTTCTACATGAATTACGGAGCAAAATTCCTAGGTAAAACAACCGTTTTAGCAAAAGATACTCCTGCATTTATCGCAAACAGAATCGGGGTTTTCTCGATGATGGATTTGCTTCATAATGTTCAGAAATTAGGTTTAACTGTTTCTGAAGTTGATAAACTGACTGGTCCTGTAATCGGTCGTCCAAAATCTGCAACGTTCAGAACTGCTGATGTTGTTGGATTGGATACTTTGGTGATGGTTGCAAACGGCGTTCGTAACAGCGGTGCCGAAGCTAATAATTTCAATGATGTTTTTGCACTTCCAGATTACATCCAGAAAATGGTTGATAATAAATGGTTAGGTTCAAAAACTGAACAAGGTTTTTATAAAAAAGTGAAAAATGCAGAAGGAAAATCTGAAATTCACGGATTAAATCTTGATACTTTAGAATACGAACTTCAAGGAAAATCTTCTTTCCCGACTTTAGAATTAACTAAAAATATTGACAAACCAATTGACAGATTTAAAGTTTTAATTGGTGGAAAAGATAAAGCTGGAGAATTGTATAGAAAATCTTTAGGAGCATTATTCGCTTATGTTTCGCACAAAGTTCCTGAAATTTCTGATGAAGTTTATAAAATCGATGATGCCATGAGAGCGGGTTTCGGTTGGGAGAACGGTCCATTTGAAATCTGGGATGCCGTTGGCGTTCAAAAAGGTATTGAATTGGCTAAAGATGCAGGTTACGAAGTTTCAGACTGGGTGAAAAATGTAGAGACCTTCTACAAAGTTAGTGACGATGGACAAAGCATTTACGTTGATAAAAACTCTATAGAATACAACAAAATTCCGGGTCAGGATGCCTTTATTATTTTAGATAATATCAGAAAAAACAAAACGCTTTGGAGTAATTCGGGAGCTTCGATTGAAGATCTTGGAGATGGAATTATCAACTTTGAAATCCGTTCTAAAATGAACTCTCTTGGGGGCGAAGTTTTAGATGGATTAAACAGAGCGATTGATTTAGCTGAAAAAGAATATGACGGTTTGGTTATCGGAAATCAGGGGACAAATTTCTCTGTTGGAGCGAATTTAGCGATGATTTTAATGATGGCGATCGAACAGGATTGGGATGACTTAAACATGGCGATTGCCTATTTCCAAAAATCGATGATGAGAGTTCGTTACTCTTCTATTCCTGTGGTTGTTGCTCCACACGGAATGACGCTTGGAGGTGGTTGCGAAATGACTATGCATGCAGACCGAGTTGTTGCAGCAGCAGAAACCTATATTGGATTAGTTGAAACCGGAGTTGGTGTAATCCCTGGCGGTGGTGGAACAAAGGAGTTGACATTGAGAACTTCAAGAGAATTCCACAGTGATGATGTTAAAAACAATAGACTTCGTGAAGCCTTCATGAATATTGCAATGGGTAAAGTGGCAACTTCTGCTTATGAAGCTTACGACATGGGAATTCTTGAAAAAGGAAAAGATATCGTTGCTGTTGATAAAAGAACACAGATTAAAACAGCAAAAAGGTTGGCAATAAGTTTGGCAGAACACGGCTACACTCAACCAATCGAGCAGAAAGTAAAAGTTTTAGGTAAAGATGCATTGGGAATGTTCTATGTGGGAACTGATCAAATGTTAACAGGAAACTTCATCTCTGCACACGACAAGAAAATTGCAGATAAATTAGCCAACGTAATGGTTGGAGGAAATCTTTCTGAACCAACAATCGTAACTGAACAATACCTATTGAATCTTGAAAGAGAAACTTTCCTTCAACTTTGTGGTGAAAGAAAAACATTGGAGAGAATTCAGTATATGTTACAAAACGGAAAACCATTAAGAAATTAATAATTCCAAATTAACACAAACTTTGTCATTCCGTAGGAATCTAAACTTCGTAGAGATGCTTTCAGCATGACAAAGTGTATGTTTAAATTAAATAATTAAAACAAATGTCAAAACAAGCATACATAGTAAAAGGATTTAGAACAGCGGTAGGAAAAGCGCCAAAAGGCTCCCTTCGTTTTACTCGTCCTGACGTAATGGCGGCTACCGTAATTGAAAAATTAATGGCTGAACTTCCGCAATTAGACAAAAACAGAATCGATGACCTTATCGTAGGAAACGCAATGCCGGAAGCTGAACAAGGCTTAAACGTTGCCCGTTTGATCTCTTTAATGGGGTTGAATACAGACAAGGTTCCCGGAGTTACCGTAAACAGATATTGTGCATCAGGAAGTGAGGCGATTGCGATTGCTTCTGCAAAAATTCAGGCAGGAATGGCTGATTGTATTATCGCAGGAGGTACAGAATCAATGTCTTACATTCCGATGGGTGGTTATAAACCTGTTCCTGAAACAGAAATTGCAAAAACAAACCCCGATTATTATTGGGGAATGGGTTACACTGCAGAAGAAGTTGCAAAACAATATAATATCACAAGAGAAGAACAGGATCAGTTCGCTTTTGAATCTCATATGAAGGCTTTAAAAGCGAATCAGGAAGGTAAATTTGCCAACCAGATTGTTCCGATTCCCGTTGAATATAACTTCCTGGATGAAAACCAGAAAATGCAGACTAAAAAGTTTGATTTTTCAGTAGATGAAGGTCCGAGAGCAGATACTTCTTTACAAGGTTTGGCTAAACTTAGACCAGTTTTCGCCAACGGAGGAAGCGTGACTGCCGGAAACTCTTCTCAAATGAGTGATGGAGCTGCTTTCGTGATGGTTATGAGCGAGGAAATGGTAAAAGAATTAGGTCTTGAACCAGAAGCAAGATTAGTAGCTTATACAGCTGCAGGTTTGGAACCTAGAATCATGGGAATGGGACCAATTTATGCAATTCCAAAAGCTTTGAAACAGGCAGGTTTAGAATTAAAAGATATTGATTTAATCGAATTAAATGAAGCGTTCGCATCACAATCTGTTGCTATCAAAAAAGAATTAGATTTAAATCCTGATATCTTAAATGTAAACGGAGGCGCCATCGCTTTGGGTCACCCACTTGGATGTACGGGAACAAAATTAACCGTTCAACTTCTTGACGAAATGAGAAAACGCGGAAACAAATACGGAATGGTTTCTATGTGCGTTGGAACAGGCCAAGGTGCTGCTTCAATCTTTGAGTTATTATAGATAAGAGAACAAAGAATAAAGAGAAAAGACAGAGGTGAAACATAATTTTAAGAATCTAAACATTTGGAAGTTGGCTATTGAATTAGCTAATGACACCTACATTCTTACTGATAGTTTCCCGAAAAATGAAGAATTTGGATTAAAATCTCAACTTAGGAGATGTTCTGTTTCGGTTGCTTCAAATATTGCTGAAGGTTCAAGCAGAAGTTCAAATAAAGATTTCAATCGATTTTTGGAAATAAGTCTTGGATCTCTTTACGAATTACAAACTCAAATTATAATTTCTTCAAACAGAAGTTATTTTGATTTGTCCAAACTTGAAAATATAGAAAATAAAATCACAGAATTACAGAGAATGATTTCTGGCTTTCAAAAAAAATTAAACTTGTAAGTCTTTATTCTTTTCTCTTTATTCTTTAAATCTAAAAAATTAAAACAATGAGTGATACACTTAATAAAACATTAAAAGGCGGTGAGTTTTTAATTAAAGAAATTACTGCTAATGAAATATTTTCTTTAGAAGAACTTTCTGAAGAACAAAAAATGCTTCGTGATTCTGCTAAGGAATTTATCGACAGAGAAGTTATTCCGCACCATGACCGTTTTGAGAAAAAAGATTATGCATTGACTGAAGAGACCATGCGTAAATTAGGTGAAATGGGATTGTTAGGAATTACTGTTCCTGAAGAATACGGCGGTCTTGGAATGGGATTCGTGAGCACAATGTTAGCTTGCGACTATGTTTCAGGTGGAAACGGATCATTAGCAACAGCTTATGGAGCACATACCGGAATCGGAACACTTCCTACTCTACTTTACGGAAGCGAAGAATTAAAGAAAAAATATCTTCCTGATTTAGCAACAGGAACAAAATTCGGAGCGTATTGTTTGACTGAACCAGATGCAGGTTCAGATGCCAATTCAGGAAAAACAAGAGCCAGATTATCTGAAGATGGAAAACATTACATCATCAATGGACAGAAAATGTGGATTTCTAATGCAGGATTTGCAGATACTTTCACTTTGTTTGCTAAAATTGATGATGATAAAAATATCACTGGTTTTGTAATTAATCGTTCAGAACTTGAGAACCCTGAAAGCTTGACTTTTGGTGAAGAAGAGCATAAATTAGGTATTCGTTCGTCTTCTACCCGTCAGGTTTTCTTCAATGATATGAAGGTTCCTGTAGAGAATATGCTGGGTGAAAGAAATAATGGTTTCAAAATCGCTTTGAATGCATTAAATGTTGGTAGAATTAAATTAGCTGCTGCAAACCTTGACGGACAGAGAAGAATCTTGAACCACTCTATTCAGTATTCAAACGAAAGAAAACAGTTTGGAGTTTCTATCTCAACTTTCGGAGCGATTAGAAAGAAAATTGCTGAAATGTCAACTGGCGTTTTCGTAAGTGAAGCGGGTTCTTACCGTTTAGCAAAAAATGTTGAAGATAAAATTGCAGAATTAGTTGCAGGAGGAATGGATCATCAACAAGCTGAATTAAAAGGTGTTGAAGAATTTGCAGTAGAAGCTTCTATCCTTAAAGTTTTTGTTTCTGATTTAACTCAAAATACAGCCGATGAAGGAATTCAGATCTATGGTGGAATGGGATTCTCAGAAGACACTCCAATGGAATCTGCATGGAGAGATGCAAGAATTGGAAGAATTTATGAAGGAACCAATGAAATCAATAGACTTCTTGCGGTTGGAATGTTGATAAAGAGAGCAATGAAAGGAGAATTAGACTTATTATCTCCGGCAATGGCAATCAGCAAAGAATTGATGGGAATTCCATCGTTCGAAGTTCCTGATTATTCTGAATTTATGAGCGAAGAAAAAGCCATCATTGCGAATCTTAAGAAAGTTTTCTTAATGGTTTCAGGAGCTGCACTTCAAAAATTCATGATGGATATTGAAAAACAGCAACATTTATTATTAAATGCATCTGAAATTCTTAACCAAATCTACATGGCAGAATCTGCAGTTTTAAGAGCTGAGAAACACTTCTCTGCTGATTCTGTGGAAGCTGCAATGGCTCAGTTAAATCTTTACAAAGCAATTGACAAAATCATTGCTGGTGCAAAAGAAGGAATCGTTTCTTTCGCAGAAGGTGACGAACAAAGAATGATGCTTTCAGGATTAAGAAGATTCACAAAATATACAAATAGTCCGAATGTAGTAGCGTTAACTGAAAAAGTGGCTGCGCATTATATTGAAAAAGGACATTACTAGTCTTTTATATAAATTTGATTTCAAGGCGTCTCAATTTTTTGAGACGCTTTTTATTTATTATTAAATCATATTAAATCATATTAAATTCAAAAAAATAATTGTCTCGATTAAAAAATCTCAAAAAGTGTAATGACCCAACAGTATTAGTTGTTTTATAATAAAACATGGAGTTTTAAGTTACTATAATTTAATCTTATAAAAATTTAAACAATGAAACTATTATTAATTACAATATTAAGTTCAGTAGCAATCTCAGCACAGACTTTTCCAAGAAAACCATTAAAAGTTGATTCTACGAAACTTCCTGAAATTGAAAAATTTTTTATTGTAAAGCCATCGGATGTTACAAAGATTGATAGTTCTATTGTAAACTTGTACAAAATGCCTGTTTCAAAACCTAAAAACCCTGAACTATATTCAAGCTTAAAAGCCGCAAAAAGAGATACAATATTACAAAAAATACCAAATTTATTAGACAGAGCTAAACCTCCAAAGTTGGCTTCGAAATAATTTTTCTCTAAATCAAATTGTTGATAAAATTTGTTAAACTTTTCATTAAAATTATAGAGTTTTTCTAAGCTGTTTTATATTTTTGTATTCTATTTTTCTATTAAGAATGACAAAGGAAGAACTTTTAAATAAAGCGATAAGAATTGCTGATAAGGCACACAAAGGGCAAAAAGATAAATATCATGCGCCGTATATTGCTCACGTAATGCGGGTAATGGAATATGGCAAAACGATGGATGAGAAAATTGTAGGTGCTTTACACGATGTAGTTGAAGATCATGCCGAAGAATTTAGTTTTGAATACTTACGATCCGAAGGTTTTCCTGAATATATTCTATTTGCAGTGAGCTGTCTTACAAAATTCGATCCTGAAGAAATCTATGATGATTTTGTGAAAAGAACCGAAAGATCTCCTCTTGCAGTTGCCGTAAAACTAAATGATCTTCGTGATAATATGGATTTGAGAAGGGTGAATCGTGAATTAACTTCAAAAGATATTCACCGTTTTAATAAATATCTGAAAGCATATCGATATTTAACAGAGAAATATTAGATTAATCGGCCCCCGGAAAGTGATAGGTTTTGTTTTTATGATCATTATCGGTATCATCGATGTTGATATTTAAAGCAAGATAAACGAAATGTACATTTTTATTTCCTTTTGCTTCAAATTCTCTTTGCCAAAGATAACCGCCTAGAACACCAAAGTTTTCATCAATTTGATAACCAAAACCTCCGTAGACTCTGTTTCTTGCAAAAGCAGGCTTTATAGGTGTTACTACGAAAACTTCGTCATAAACGTTTGCGAAAACAGTTCCGGGTGCAATTTTTTTAGCATTTAAAGGTACCGAAACGTTCAAACGGTAACGGTAGCGCATTCTTTCTGAATTTTTCTCAGTTTGTGGCTCATAAAACCAAGATTTTTCAATACGAAATCTGTTTTCAAACTTTACTCGTCCTTGTTTAAAATCAATAACATCCTGCAACCAAACACGGAACTCTTCTTTGTTAATTGCGTGATCTTTGTAAGTTGCGTAACGTCCTAAACCGACAAAAGGTTTGTGATTTTTTGTAAGATTATAACCTAAACCTCCTTTTATTTCGTAATAATCAGGATAAGTATATTCTTCGATTCCTCTGGATTGTCCTTCAGCATAGAGGAAAAATTTTGGATGAAACTTATAGGTGATGGTGAGTGCATTAAACGAAGAGATGTGCTCTTGCGCTTTGTAAATACTTAAACTTAAAAGTAAACTCAGACTTAAAATAAGTTTCATCCAAAAAAATTTTTGCAAATTTATATTATTTAACTATTCCGTAATGTTAAGTTTACTTAATATTAATGTTGTAAGAAAAACCAATGTGAAACCACCTTTGAGGCATTGGTATTCCAAAAGTTTCTGTATAATCAGAATCAGTTACGTTATTGATTAAAGCATAAACAGAAAAGTCTTTCTTATTAAAGCTCAATTTTTCATCAAGCAGATGATAACTTCCTAAACTCACTCTGTCATTATATCTGTAAACCAATTCGTTGGTGAAATATTTCAGGAATTTCGTCTGAAGTTTTGCAACAAACTGATGTTTCAAATTATCAAGTGCATAGCGAGAATTCAAATCATTTAAATCCTTTAATTTATTATCGATATACGTGTAACCCAAAGTATATTTCATCCAATCGAAAACCTGATGCCCTATTTCAGCTTCAATACCTTTAATTTCAGTGTCTCCAATATTTCTTGAATACCAAACAGGATCTTCTAAAGAATTTTTAGTCCAGTCGATAGAATTATTAGAATCTCTATAGAAACCGCTTAGCTTTGCTAAAATATTTTTGTTTTGATATTGATATCCAAGTTCTGCATAAACAGCATTTTCTGGTAAAAGATTAGGATTTCCTTGCTCTGTTTTACTTGTATAATACAAATCTGTGAAAGTAGGAACTCTATGAACTCTGGAGATATTTCCGTACACTTTATTATTCTGATAAAATGTATAACCAACGTCTAATCCTGGGTAAAAGAAGTTTCCATTGGTAGAATAATTTGCCCAAGAAGCTCCCGGACTGATGTTTAGTTTTTTATCAAAAAAAGAAAAATGATGCTCGAAGAAAACCTGAGTTACAAAACGTTCTCTGTCTCCCAAATTGTTACTTGCTAAAAATTCTTTTCTCAATTCGACACCCAAACCTGTTGTTCCTAAACTTGAAGAATAGCTAGAATTCACTTCTCCGCCTACATTATTTCCGATGTGCATATTTCTGTAGATTTCAGGTTTTTCTCTGTTAAACAGATACATATCCTGCCCTCTTCTCCAGTAAACATTAGAATTAAGCTTTAATTTCCCGAAAGTTTGTTGGTGTGCAAGACTCAGAATTGATGATTGCAGTTCTTCATATTGCTCCGTTGCTTTTGGTGAAGAGTAAAATCCGTTGGCGCCAAATTTCTTTTCAGAAAAACCGGCTTGCAATCTGATGTCACCATTTTTTATTTTTAATTGATTTTGATAGAAAACATTTCTGATTTCAAAATCGGTATTATGCCTGTAACCTTGTGATGAATTTGAATTTGCCTGTAAAGTATTTGAAAACTTTTCGTTTCCAAGATTTGCATTAAATCCGAAACCGTATGTTTCGTAATCTCCTGCATTTGCACTGATTTTTATATTCTTTCCAATATGACTTTTAGTAATAATATTGATCGCTCCAGCATAAGCATTTTGTCCGAACCTTCTTGCAGCAGGTCCTTTTATTACTTCTATTCTTTCAACATTATCCAAATCAACAGGGATGTTTAAAGAATTGTGACCGGTTTGCGAGTCATTCATCCTGATTCCGTTGATTAAAATTAAAACCTGCTCAAACGAACTTCCTCTGAAACCTACATCACTCTGCACTCCATTTGCACCTCTCCTTCTGATATCCATTCCTGGAATTTGCTGTAGAATTTCATCAATACTTGCAGCTGGAGAATTAAGAATATCTTCTCGTGTAATCACAGAAATATTCTGATTGGCATTTTTGTAAGTGGTTGCGATAAATTTTCCCTGAATCTCAACAGAATCTATATCTGAAGTTTTCACCTGTGCATTTACCGAGCAAAGCGCAGCAAGAAAAATTACAGTTCCGAGTTTCTTATTCATATTACTTTAGTTTATTTTTGAAGCTTCCAAAATTAGCAGACTTTCTCAAAACCAAAAAATGATACATATCATAAAAAAAGACGCATCAAATGATACGTCTTTTAGATTTTCAGAACCTTTTTTTTATCTTTTTTTCATTAAATGTGTAATAAAATGTTGGAAAAATTTTCTCATTTTTATTACTATTTTCTTGATGCAATTTTACATGAAAAATATTTACAAAACAATAGTATATTGTAAAAAATTATTAAATTTTATGTTAAAATAACAAAAATATCTTGATGAATTGATTTATAGTGATTTAAATTATACTTATGTCAATGATTTAAACTGTGGTACTTAATTCTTTTAAATAAAATCCGTCAAAAATTTGTATTTTTGCTAGTCTTAATTTTACTATGGCTTCAACTACAGAAATAGATATAAAGAAACAGGTTTTCGTTAAAAACGCACACCTGAACAACCTAAAACACATTGATGTTTTAATTCCGAAAAATAAATTAATTGTCATGACAGGAGTTTCTGGAAGCGGAAAATCTTCTTTGGCTTTTGACACTATTTATGCGGAAGGACAGAGAAGATATGTGGAGAGTTTAAGTTCTTACGCACGCCAGTTTTTAGGTAAATTAGAAAAACCAAAAGTTGATGATATTAAAGGTTTAGCGCCCTCTATTGCGATTCAGCAGAAAGTAATTTCTTCCAATCCACGTTCTACAGTCGGAACTTCCACGGAAATTTACGATTATATGAAGCTTTTGTTTGCAAGAATCGGGAAAACATTTTCTCCGGTTTCTGGTAATGAGGTCAAAAAAGATTCGGTAACAGATGTTGTAGATTTTATTAAAAATTCCGGAAATAATGTTCCGTTTTTATTGACAGCTCCGCTGAATTTTGAGGTTGAAAATTTCACAGATACTTTAAATGTCTTAAAATTAGCAGGTTTCACAAGGCTAGAAGTCAACGGAAATTTAGCAGGAATTGAAGATTTAGAAAGTTTCGGTTTCACACCGGAAAAAGGCATGGAAATCAATTTGGTGATTGACCGTTTTTCGTATGAAGAAGATGAAAGTTTTCTTCAGCGTTTGGCAGATTCCATTCAAATGGCTTTTTATGAAGGTCGTGGATATTGTTCATTAAAAAATACCGAAAACGGAACTGTAAAAGAATTTTCAAATAAATTTGAGCTCGATGGAATAGAATTTCTAGAGCCGAATGTTCATTTTTTCAGCTTTAATAATCCTTTTGGGGCTTGTCCTACTTGTGAAGGGTATGGAAAAGTGATCGGAATTGATGATGATTTGGTCATTCCAAACAAAGCTTTGTCGGTTTTTGAAGATGCAGTTGCTGCATGGAAAGGCGAAACAATGAGCGAATGGAAGAAAGATTTCATTAAAAAAGCAAAAGACTTCCCTATTCATAAGCCTTATCATCAATTAACCAAAGAACAGAAAAACTATCTTTGGAAAGGCGACGGAAAAGCAAGTTTCCCTTCTCTGAATAATTTCTTCAAAATGCTGGAGGAAAATTTATATAAAATTCAGTATCGTGTAATGCTTTCACGTTACAGAGGAAAAACCCTTTGTCCTACTTGCGAAGGTTTACGTCTTCGTGAAGAAACAAGCTGGGTGAAAATCGACGGAAACAATATTCAGTCGATGATTGAACTTCCTTTGGATGAACTTTTACCGTTAATTCAAAGCTTAAAACTTTCAGAACACGATAAAGAAATTGCAAAAAGACTGCTTTACGAAATTACAACGAGAGTCGAGTTTTTGCTAAAAGTTGGTTTGGGATATTTAACGATTAATCGAACCTCAAATACACTTTCTGGTGGTGAAAGTCAGAGAATTAACTTAGCAACAAGTTTAGGGAGTTCTTTGGTGGGCTCAATTTATATTTTAGATGAACCGTCGATTGGGCTGCACTCAAGAGATACCGAAAATTTAATTGGAGTTTTAAAAAACCTTAGAGATTTAGGAAATACAGTTATCGTTGTAGAACATGATGAAGACGTCATGAGAGCAGCAGATTATATCATTGATATTGGTCCTGAAGCTGGATATTTAGGCGGAGAATTAGTTTTTGCAGGTGACTATAAAGAGCTGAAAGATGCCGATACGCTGACTTCAAAATATCTAACCGGAAGATTGGAAATAAAAGTTCCTGAAAAGCGCAGAAAAGCAAAGGAATTTATACATATAAAAGGAGCAAGATCAAATAATTTAAAAAATATTGATGTTGATGTTCCTTTGGAAAGTTTAGTCGTTATTTCAGGAGTTTCCGGAAGCGGAAAATCTACTTTAATGAAAGAAATTCTTACTAATGATATTCAGATTCAATTAGGAATGGGCGGAAAAAAAGGCGATTATGATTCTGTAGAATTTCCTAAAAAATTAATCAAACATATCGAATTAATTGATCAAAATCCTATTGGAAAATCTTCCCGTTCAAATCCTGTAACTTATCTGAAGGCTTATGACGATATTCGTGATTTGTTCTCTAAGCAGAAAAGTGCGAAAATGATGGGTTACAAGCCAAAACATTTCTCTTTTAACGTTGATGGCGGAAGATGTGACGAATGTAAAGGTGAAGGTGTAATCAATGTTTCGATGCAATTTATGGCAGATATCGAACTGGAATGCGAAACCTGTAAAGGAACCCGTTTTAAAAATGAAGTTTTAGAAGTAAGATTCGACGAAAAAAATATTTCTGACATTCTTCACATGACTGTTGATGAAGCTTTAACTTTTTTCAGAGAAAATAAAGAAGATAAAATCGTGACAAAACTAACTCCACTTCAGGATGTCGGTTTGGGATATTTGCAGCTCGGACAAAGTTCTTCTACCCTTTCCGGAGGTGAAGCGCAGCGTGTAAAACTGGCTTCATTTCTTGTAAAAGGTGTAACTACAGATAAAACTCTGTTTGTCTTTGATGAACCTTCAACAGGATTACATTTCCATGATATTCAAAAATTATTGAAATCTTTACAAGCTTTAATTGATCTCGGTCATTCTGTAATTGTAATTGAACATCAACCGGATATTATGAAATGTGCCGATCATATTATAGACATCGGTCCCGAAGCAGGAAAATATGGCGGGGAAGTTGTTTTTGCTGGAACTCCTGAAGATTTAGCAAAGAATAAGACTTCTCATACAGCAAAATATATTGCGGAGAAGTTGTAGAAATTTTCTCAATAATTAAAAAGGAAGCAAATTTTGCTTCCTTTTTTGTTAACAAACTTTGATTTTTTGTAAGAAGAAACTTATTCTATAAATTAAATTGCTCTTTCACCACTTTCTTCTTATCTCTAGACATGGGAATTTCATCTTTGTTTGTGAGTAGAAGTATATTTCCTTCAGATTTTTTTATACTTTTAATAAAATTCTTGTTGACTAAATGAGACTGATGACAGCGGATAAAGCCATATTTTTCTAAAAGATTCTGATACTCAAACAAAGAAGTTGTAGAAACAATTTGTTCCCGATTTTCTAAAATAATCGTGGTGTAACTATTAGAACTTTCACATCGAATAATTTCATTGACGGATACAAAATGTATTTCTTTCAAAGAAGAAATTGCTATTTTATGGTTAGATTTATCATTTTCATATTTTAAATATTCCACCAAATTTTCCAAAGATTTATTCACTTTTTTCTGTGAGATTCTTTTTCTTGCTTTTTGAATAGATACATCCAGTTCATTAAAATCAATAGGTTTCAGCACATAATCTAAAGCAGAGAATTTCACAGCATCTATACCATATTGAGAAAATGCAGTCACAAAAATAACTTCAAAATCATAGTGATTTAACATTTTTAAAAGTTCAAAACCTTTTTTTATGGGCATTTCAATATCCAGAAAAATAAGGTCGGGAGAAAGTTTCAGAAATAAATCGTAAGCCTGATCCACACCATTAGCAGAAGCAACAACATCAATCTCATTTGGAAATCTCTTCTCCAAAATCAGTTTTAAATTTTCGACTGCATTTTTTTCATCATCTACAATGATTGCTTTAATCATTATTTAATAAATTTTTATAGATTATTAATGTCTTCGTACCATCGTTATTGGATTCTACAAGGTAATCAATTTTCACTTTATCTGATGATGAATTAAATAACGCAATCCGATCTTTTGTAATATTAATTCCTTTTCCCGAAAATTTTTGATTGGTTTGAAAACCTTTTCCGTTGTCTAGTATTTCAAAAATTAAATCTTTGTCATTTTTGAGAACTTTAAATGAAAGCTTTCCGTTTTCATTTAGTATAGAAATGCCATGTCGCATTGAGTTTTCTAATATAGGTTGTACAAGCATTGGCAAAACTTCAGTGGTAGCCTCAGAAATTTCCGCATCAATGAAAAAGTCAAAACAGAAAGAAAATCGAAGTTGCTCAATAGAAATATAATGTTTTAATGCTTTAATTTCTAAAGAAAGAGGAATCACGTCTTTATCACTAAAATCCAAAATAGCACGCATAAGTTTTGAAAAATCAGTAAGGTAAGTATTAGATTTATCAATATTTCCAGAGTTTATCAAACCCTGTATCGAATTTAAGGCATTAAATAAAAAATGAGGATTAAGCTGGGCAGACATAAATTGAAGTTTTGCTTTCTGCTCTCTTTGTAATCTCTTCATTCTTTTGTTTCTAAGAATTAAAAATATAAAACCAGATAAAGTTATTACAAAAATGAAAAAGGAAATTTTCAACCAAATATTTTGAAACCACTTGGGCTCAGAGAAAAACTCTTTTGTAATATATTTTTTTTCACCTCGATATTTTACTTGAAGAACGTATTTTTTTCCGGGTTTAAAATCATGTAGAATAATAAAGTCGTTTGCTTTTTTCCATGTCTCAGAGGTAGGCTCACCATTTTCTAAAAGCCTGTACTCAAGCATATCTTTTGTGTTGGCGTAATTTTTTGGACGGTAGAAAATCGCAATTTTAGTTTTCTCATCTACTTTCACAATGGGCTCTTCATATTTTGCGGAATACAAACTTGGCCAGTCTTCGTAAAAACTATAATTGATTTGCTTCTTGTGAGAAAGTGCTTCTTCTACAAAAGTTTCTAAGGAAACTCCGTTGGGATTATGAATACTTGAGCAGACAAGTGGCACCTTATCATCCTTAACTTTATGTATGATACAATTCAAGAATGGTTTTTCGCCTTTTGTTCTAAATGAGATTTTCACCACATCATTTTCATTCAGAATTTGGTCTAAAATTTTATAAGCTTTTAAATTTTCACTCTTTTGTAAACGGGTAGTTTTGTCATTAATGCTAAAACCAGATTCTATATTTCTCCACGAATATAAAATCTTGTTATTTTTGAGAATTTGGAACTCCAAATTTTCAAAATCATACTGTTTAAGTTTTGTAGAATCAGCTACAATTTCACTAAAAGCAATATTCCGTATCAACGAATTAGAAACTGTGATTGAAAGTTGTTTACCATAAACATTTAAAATCTGATCTTTCCAAGGTGCTTTTATAAATTGAACATTTTTATAGGAACTTGTTTTTTGGGGTATAATAAAATTATTAGAAATTACAATCTGTGTTTCTCTTAGGGCAATTAGATAATTGTGCCTGTCTTGAGAAAACACCAAAATACTTTGTACGAACAAAAGGATTAAAAAAAATAGTTTTTTCATTACTGCAAATTTAAAATGATGAGCAAACTTATCAATCATTTTAAAGCTATTTCTTTACTTTTTGAATTAGGTAGGTTTTATTCTGTAATCTGTATTATATTAGCAATATTAGTTTTACTGGTAAATGTTTGTTTTAACTTTCACACAGGCAAAATTTAGACATGCAACTTTATCCACAAAAAAATGTGGATAAGTTGTGAATTTTAACATTAAATTTACATTTCGTATTAAAAATATTCCTACATTTACTATGTAATAAAAACGAAATGAATCTTTTTCTTGCCTTTTTCGAGTTCGAAATCGCAATTAAATTTGAAATAAAAATTTAAGCACAGCATCGTCGGCTGTGCTTTTTTGTTGTTGTCTAATTAAAAAAATGAGATGTATTTATCTACTGAATCCGCTTCTAAAGAGCGGATTCTTTTATTTAGGTTTGTTTTAAGGTTTTTCTTTAGAAATCCAAATTCCACTGATTACGTTTTGATCCCTATAAATCCAGACACTTATAAATTTCAGATCTTTAGATTTTTCGAAATCAGCATCAAAAACAATATACTCAATCGGATCTCTATCTTTTGTAAAGTCTTGAAGGTATGCTGAATTAAACTTTTTAATCGTAATTTTTCCATTATTTTGTAATGTCTCTTCACATTTTTTCTCAAAACCTTCACTCAGTTTTCTTTCTAATCTTTTATCTAAAATGAAATTATTGAATTTAGAAAAGTCTTTATTTTCACATTTAGACAAATATTCTTTAATGAATTGCTCACTGATTTGAACTCTTTCATTATTGATCTTTGAATTGCTAATTTTTGTATAAGACTTTTGTGAGAATACAATAACAGAAATGCTTATTGCAAAAAAACAGAATAATTTTCTCATTGTTTTTGTGTTTATTTTTTCCAAAAATAAAAATTTATAATTAAATCTTCTACTTTAAATAAAAAAAACCGACAAGCAAAACTTATCGGTTCTTGAAAAATGAAAAATTAATATGGATATGAACTATTTGATGTTTTTAGAATCGTTTTAATTCTGAAACAAATTTATATTTATTTAGAATAAATATAAATAAATGTTCAGCTGACTTTTATCAGTTTCTCACATTTAGTTCATCTTTCTCTCTTGTAAGCTGATCTAGTTTTCTTAATAAGGTCGGCATTCTATAATTTCCGTGCATATTTTCTATGTTAGATTGAGTTTCATCAACATCAACTCCAATTGCAGTAAGGAATAACGGAGTTTTACTTTCACCACGTAAAACAGTTCTTCTTTGATCATCTTCACTGTAAAATCCATTTTTTGCAATACCAATAATCGGATATTTTTCATCTAAAGATTGATAAAGATAACCGCCTAAACCAAATTTACCGTCATTATCTAAAGTTACATAACCATCTACAATAATCAAATCACCGTTTTGTAATTCAATTTTCTTTAATAAACTCAAAACGCAAGGTAATTCTCTTTTATAAAATGCGCCGCTTTCATAATCGGAAGTAATTTCTGTATTTTCTGAATAAATAAAACTTTCAGTCTCTGAATTCCAGTTTTCGAATGCGATGCAGACTGTTTTGGCGAATTTTTCGTAATAATACGTGTCGAATGCGTAAATCATATTTTAAAAACTAAAAAACTCTCCAAAATGCCATAAAACTCCAGCAGGATCAAGCAGGAAACATTCTTTTCCCCAATCCATCGTTTTTGTTGGAACTAATTTTATTGAATCATATTTATCTTTTAAATTTAGTGATACCAATTCTTCCCAATAAAGATCTACATTTTCTATTTCAAGGAAAATCATTGTGTTTTCAATCCATTCTTTGGCATAATAATCCTGAAGATAAAATGCAAAATTCCCTTTTTTAAATACTGAAAATTTAGGATCAATTTCAACTTCTTCGAATCCTAAATCTCGATAAAAAGCTCTGCTTTCTGCAAAATCTTTTGATCCGATAAAAGGTCTTATTGATTTTATTTTTTGATTCATATTATTTTTTATTTGTCCAGTTATCAAAAGTCATTTCAAACTTAATTTCGTTTTTTCCGTGCATTCCTATTTCATTCCATTCGGTTTTCCGATAAAACATTTCTGCTCTTGTATTTGGTGAAGTTCCAAGCCATACATTTTCTTGGGTTTGTTTAAAATACCAATCTAACATAATATCAGGTAATTTTTTACCAATTCCCATCTTTTCAAAATCAGGATCTACAAACAACGCCCAAATATTATTTCCTTTTAGATCAACAATAGAAAAGCCTGTAATTTTCTCATTAATTTCACAAACTCACCCCTTTCCTCTTTCGGTCATGAATTCTTCACAATCTTTATTAGTAACAAGATCAGGATTTGACAAAGTATTTTCTTTAACAGAATTTCTTACTATCTGAATTTGCGGAATATCTTCTATTTTCGCTTCACGAATAATCATATTCAAAATTTTTCTAATTATTTCTTATCAACAACAATTCTCGCTTCACGATTTGCCAATTCCCAAGCTGTTGCAAAAACTAATTGAGTTCTTTTTTGCAATAAATTAAAATCAATTTTCTCAACATCGTCGGTTTCCTTATGATAATCTTCATGAATTCCGTCAAAGAAAAATGCTACAGGAATTCCATGTTTTGCAAAATTATAGTGATCAGAACGGTAATATAATCTGTCGGGATCTTTCGGATCGTCGTATTTATAGTTTAATTCAAGATTATTTGTCTTTTTATTAGCTACTTCGTTAATGATTTTTAATTCTGAACTTAACATTTCAGAACCAATCACATAAACATAATTCTTACCTCGATTTGCAATGTCATCTCTTCCAATCATGTCGATATTTAAGTCAGCAACTGTATTTGATAAAGGAAAAACCGGGTTATCAGAATAATATGCAGAACCAAAAAGTCCGTGCTCTTCTCCCGTTACATGAAGAAATAAAATAGATCTCTTCGGTCCGTTACCTTTCTTTTTAGCCTTTTGAAAAGCTTTTGCAATCTGCATCACAGCAACAGTTCCGCTTCCGTCATCATCGGCTCCGTTGTAAACCACGCCATTTTTAGTTCCAATATGATCGTAGTGTGCAGAAACAACGATAATTTCTTCAGGTTTTTCACTTCCTTCAATAAAAGCTAAAATATTTTCAGAATCAGGTAAATTTCCACCGCCTCTTTTTTTCATGTAAGAAGACGGAACTTTCTGATAATATGAACCTAATTTTTTAGGAAATTCGATTCCTAAATCTTTATAAAATTTGACGATATACTCTCCTGCTTTTTTCTGACCTTGACTTCCAGTATCTCTTCCTTCCATTTCATCAGACGCAATCACATATAAATTTTTCTTTAAATCATTATACTTAATTTGGTGATATGCTTTATTAAAAGCTTTTTCACTTTTAGAATCACTTGAACTTGTATTTTGATTTGAATTCTGCTTATCACCTGAGTGTATAGAACTTCCACAACTCGTAAGCACGATTGCTGAAAAGATAGGAATGAGTAATTTTTTCATTTAAAAAATTGTTTGTTTAAAAATAACAAAAAAATTCCAACTGTAAATTGGATGCTATTTTTTTATATATTTGATAAAAGCCTATGGAAAAAAACTACGGATTTAATGATTACAAATTTTTCACAGAAATGTCGGAGCTTGCTTCGAGACATCAGAGTTATGATTTGTCATTAGGTCTACCTGATTTTGAAATTGATCCGCGTTTAAGGTATTATCTGAAAGAATCTGCAGATATGATCAGCCATAGTTATGAATCGCTTTCTGGAAACCCTTTGTTGATTGAAAGTATTATTCAATTTAATTTAAATCGAAAGAACAGCGTAAAACTTAAAAAAGAGGAAATTAATATTGTTCCTTGCTCTACTTTTGGCTTATACACTTCTTTAAAATCTATTTTGAATATTGGCGATGAAGTAATTGTGATTCAACCTTCTTATTACACTTATGCGCCCTCGATTGTTTTGAATGGCGGAGTTCCTGTTTATTATGATTTGGATGTTAATTTTAAAATAAATTGGAATGAATTGCAAAAATGCATAACTAAAAAAACCAAAGCAATCATCGTCAATTCGCCACAAAATCCTACCGGAAAAATGTGGACTAAAGAAGATTGGAATCAGCTTTATGAGTTAATAAAACATCAGGAAATATATCTTATTTCAGAGGAAATTTATGATATTTACTGTTATGATAATGTTGAACATTACAGTTCTTTTCTTCATCCTGAACTCAAAAAAAGAACATTTTGCATTTTTTCATTTGGTAAAATGTTTCATTCAACGGGATGGAAAGTAAGCTATCTTTTAGCTCCTGAAAGTTTATTAAATTATTTCAGAATTCATCAGCAATATATTTCTTACAGTTCAAATTCTCCCTGTCAATATGCAATAGCAAAGTATCTTGAAGTTTTTGATCCTTCAGAAAACCAAAAAATCATGCAGCAAAAACGTGATATTTTTAATGAAATGATACAATTTACACCATTGAAAATTGAAGAAAAATCGCAAGGTGGATTTTTTCAGATCGTTAATTTCAGGAATGTAAATAAAACCATGACAGACGTAGAATTTTCAAAATGGCTGACTGTTGAGAAAAAAGTTTCCTGTTTACCGCTTTCTGCTTTTTATAATTCTAAACAAGATTCTGATTATATAAGATTTAGTTTTGCTAAAAAAGATGATGTGATTATTCAGGCGATGGAACATTTGAAGAGAAATTTATAGTCGTCATTTATTGGTTTTATTATATTCCTTTATTCCCACAGATTTCACGGATTTTCACAGATTTCAAATTAATAATTTACTGGGAAAATATCAAAATAAAAAAGCACCGCAAATGCAGTGCTTAAAGTTTAGTTTTATTTGAATTTAAAGAGCTAAAACTCTTAGATCTATTCTTCGATTTTTTGCCTGACATTCTTCGCTGTCATTTTCAGGACAAACAGGATGTTGAGAACCATATCCTTCTGTTTCTACCCGATCTCCCGCAATTCCCAATTCAAGTAATTTCAATTTTGCAGTTTGTGCTCTTAAATTGGATAGTGAAAGATTACTTTCTTCACCTCCAACATTATCTGTATAACCGCCTAATTTTATTCTTAAATTCGGATATTCATTCATAATTTCAGCCAGATTAGCTAGTTGAATTTCTGAACCGGCTTTTAAATCACTTGAACCCGTTTCAAAATATAAGTTTTCAATGGTGTACCATTTATTTGGATCTAAAACAGCTTGGCTTTTCTTATTAACATCGTTCTGTAAAAAGAATAATTGGCTTTGGTTGCCTAAAGAAATTGTTTTACCATTTTTCAGTTTAACTTCCTGAATAGTTCCGGTATTATAAACAAAATCGCCATTTTCATTTAATTGACCATTAATTCCTAAAGGTACAATTGCAGCATTATTTCCTGAGATCGTTTGATTTTCTGTATTAATCACAGTTTTACCAAGTAAACTTTCAATTTTAGCCTTTCTGTTGGCTTCAATTTTATCTTTATGTAAAACTGCCAAAGTTGGTGCGATAACCAAAGAAACAATCGACATTAATTTAATTAAAATATTCATCGAAGGCCCTGAAGTATCTTTAAACGGGTCTCCAACTGTATCTCCTGTAATAGAAGCTTTGTGCGGTTCTGATCCTTTATAATAGGTTTGTCCGTTGATATCAACTCCTTTTTCAAAAGATTTTTTAGCGTTATCCCAAGCTCCACCTGCATTATTCTGGAAAATTCCCATTAAAACTCCACAAACCGTTGCTCCGGCCAAGAAGCCACCTAAAACTTCAGGTCCAAAAATAAATCCTATTAATAAAGGAGAAACTATTGCAATTGCACCTGGAAGCATCATCTTACGAATAGAAGCATCAGTAGAAATGGCTACGCATTTTTGATATTCCGGCTCTGCTTTTCCTTCTAAAATCCCTGGAATTTCTCTGAATTGTCTTCGTACTTCTTCTACCATTGCCATTGCAGCTTGTCCAACTGCCGTAATTGCCAAAGATGAAAATATAAAAGGAATCATTCCACCGACAAACAATCCGGCTAAAACATCAGCTCTGTAAATATCAATTCCATCGATTCCTGCAATTCCTACAAAGGCCGCAAATAAAGCTAAAGCCGTTAATGCAGCAGAAGCAATTGCAAAACCTTTTCCTGATGCTGCAGTTGTGTTTCCGACAGCATCTAAAATATCCGTATTCTCGCGAACTTCTTTTGGTAACTCACTCATTTCAGCAATTCCTCCTGCATTATCTGCAATCGGTCCGAAAGCGTCAATCGCTAACTGCATTGCTGTGGTTGCCATCATTCCGGCTGCTGCAATTGCCACTCCATATAATCCGGCACATAAATAGGAACCGTAAATTCCTCCTGCTAAAACTAAAATTGGTAAAAGGGTTGATTCCATTCCAACCGAAAGTCCGCCAATAATATTAGTTGCATGACCTGTAGAAGATTGTCTTACAATACTTAAAACCGGTCTTTTTCCCATCGCTGTGTAGAATTCTGTAATGATACTCATCAAAGTTCCGACAACTAATCCTACAATGATGGCTCCGAAAACTCCCATTTTTGTAAATTCAAAACCTCTTAAAACCATTTTTTCAGGTAAAAGATAGGTGACCAAAAAGTAAGAAGCAATTGCTGTAATGACAATACTTCCCCAGTTTCCTAAGTTTAAAGCATTCTGAACATTAGAAGTTGATGCACCCTCATTATCATTAATTTTAACAAATAAAGTTCCGATCATTGAAAATATAATTCCTGTTCCGGCAATCAACATCGGTAAAAGAATTGGGGCAAATCCTCCAAAAGAATCAACAGAAATTGTTTCTCTTCCCAAAACCATCGTTGCTAAAACCGTTGCAACATAAGATCCAAACAAATCAGCTCCCATTCCGGCAACGTCTCCAACATTATCTCCAACATTATCTGCAATTGTAGCAGGATTTCGAGGGTCATCTTCGGGAATTCCCGCTTCTACTTTTCCAACTAAATCGGCTCCTACATCGGCAGCTTTAGTATAAATTCCGCCGCCAACTCTTGCAAATAAAGCGATAGATTCCGCACCTAAAGAAAATCCGGTAAGAATCTCAATGGTTCTTTCCATTTCATGGGAATCTACAGTTGAATTGGGAGCAAAAATCTGTTTAATAATTAAATAAACCGCACCCAATCCTAAAACGGCTAAACCCGCAACTCCCATTCCCATCACAGAACCTCCTGTGAATGATACTTTCAGAGCTTTAGATAAAGAAGTTCTAGCTGCTTCGGCAGTTCTTACATTAGCTTTCGTGGCGATTTTCATACCGATAAATCCTGCTAAAGCAGATAATATTGCTCCAATAACAAAAGCAATTCCGATGCTCCAGTGTGAGTTGGAATTTGTCATTCCCATTACTGCAAGTAAAATAGCTACGATAATGACGAAATACATCATAATTTTGTACTCGGCCTTGAGAAAAGCCATCGCACCGTCAGCGATATGTCCGCTGATAACTTTCATTTTTTCATTTCCTGCATTTTGTTTGCTTACCCAATTACTTTGGAGAAAAGTATAGATCAGGGCAATAACGCCAAAAATTGGCACTAACACAAATAAGTCCATAGTTTAATATTTTTTTGGTAATAGAATATTAAATATACTTAATTATTTCTATCAAACCATTTAAAATATTAAGCCTTTTGGAGGTTTTAGAAAATTTAGATAAAATTTAAAACAAAAAAGCAGATGAAAATTCACCTGCTTTCTATATCAATTGATAATTTTTTGTCAAATTAACCTCCGTATTTGTCAGAGTAGTCTTTTTGAGAAGCTACAATTACTTTATGTGCATGAGCTGCTCCATAAACCTCCTGAATTCTGCATTTTGCAGGCTCATCCGGTAAGTTTTTGTAAGTAAGGAAATAGTGCATCAATCTTTTTACTTCAGCTTCTGGTAATTCTGAAATGTCTCTGAAATGTCCAAAAGCGTGATCACTTACCATTACAGCAACAATTTTATCATCAGCTTCACCTCCATCAATCATTTTGAAACCTCCGATTGGAATAGCTTCCATCAAAAGTCCTCCTGAATGAATATTATGCGAACTTAAAACACAAATATCCAAAGGATCATGATCTCCCATTGTAACATCGCTTGCACCACTTTCTACAGCCAATTTCATTACTTCTGCGTCACAGTAAGTTCTTGGAACAAAACCGTATAATGCAGGAATAATGTTTGAAAATTTCTGAGGTCTGTCTACTTTAAGGTAACCAGTTTCTTTATCTACTTCATATTTAATGGTGTCTGAAGGAACTATTTCCACGAATACGTTTACAACGTTTGGCGCATCTTCTCCTGCAGAAATCCCATGCCACGGATGTGCTTTAAAATTTGGAATCATTATTTATATTTATTATTTAATTAAGCTATTATTAAAATTTCTCTCCTTAAATCTTCGATTGTTGCACCGATATAATCATTATCATTCATATAATTCATAATGAAAACGGTTTTATATTCGTTAAGATTCGGATTGTTGTTAAGACTTTCGTACGTTTTGTGAAGCAAATCTATGATTGCATTTTTAGAATCTACGATATTCTGCCATGAATTTTTTGTTAAATAAAGCTGTTGGGAAGCATTATATTCAAACTCTTCGGTGATCGTTTTCTCTGTGAGAAATACAAATTCATGAGCAGCCAAATCTTTATCAAATTTTAGAATAAGATTGGAAGGTTTGATTCGTTCCAAAAAAAGCGTCATTCTTTCGTAAGAATGGGTTTTATTTTCAGAATTTGATTTTACAGATAGTAATTTTATCTCCTGATTTTTTAAGTTGATGTAAGTATACACAAATTGTCTCAGCAAAACCAAAAACGGAATTGCAATAACTAATGCGGCTGCATAAGGTAAATAGTCTAAAAAATCTGTCATAATTTGAGGAAGCAAAATTAATGATATTTTCTGAATTTACAGCTCAAATAATGCAGGTCTTTGTGTTACTTCATGATAACATATACTTTTCTCATCAAAATAGTGATAAACAAGACTTTTTCGGGTTTTGGTTTTGTCTAAATGTGGTTCTCCGCCATGAAGAATATTCGCATGCCAAACCAAAAGATCACCTTTTTTAGCTCTGAAAATTTCCTTTTTCAGTCCTAATTCTTTTACTTTATTTTCAAGAAATTCTTCGTAAGCTAGATAACTTTTTTTACCGATTTTAAAAGCTGTTCCTTCATTATCATAATCAGAATTCAGGAAATATGGTAGTTTGTGACTTCCCGGAATATAATGCAAAGCACCATTCATTTCATCCACATCTTCCAACGCAATCCATACTCCGAGAAGTCCGCCTAAAGGATATGTCGTCATGTGAATACTGTCTGAATGTGTTTTTTGCTGACTTCCATTGATGAAATTGATACTTTGAAACAATTTAGCATCACCATCAATCAAAACAGACAAAAACTCAAGTAAATCCTTATCATTTCCAATATTTTTAATGATTTCTGAATGATGAATAACAAACATCAGTTTTCCGCCATAACGAAATTTTATTCTTCCATCTTTCATTAATTTTTCAATTTCATTATTGATTTGATCTGCGGTTTCAGGTTTCAAATAATTTCTTAAAACTAAAAAACCTTGATCGTCAAAACTTTCAGCACTCAATTTATTTTCCTCGGAAAGATTCTTATAAAATTCTGTGTTGAACAGTTTTTCCTTATCAAAATTTCTCTCATTTTCTGGTAAATGAGCAAAATCTTTGCTTGAAATACTTGAAAAATAAGATTTATCGAGTCCGTATTTTTTATAAAGCGGGATATTATGCTGTAATTTTTTTCTATTGAAAAAATTATAAATCATGTAAGGCAATTTGTAATTGCGAATCTTCTTTAGCATTGCTATTAGTTTGTAAAATACTTGTATAAATTTATGAAATATATTTAGAACTAATCTAAAGAGCGTGATTAAATTACCGTTTCATGATAAACTTCAAGCTTAGCAATTTTTTGATAATTTCTTTTTTGGAATAATCGATAACATGATAAGGACGGAGTTCGGGTCTGAAACCTCTGAAAAATTCTTCTACATTGGGAAGATCACTTCCTTCAAAATCAAAAATTTTCGTCTGAATATTTTCTTTTATACAATTGTCTATCAATACGGAAGCTCCTGAAATCTTAACCGATTCTTTATCATTAAAAGTCCCTAAAAGCGCTACCGTAAAATCATCAAAATAAGTCACAATAATGTTGATAATTCTTTTATTAAGATAAAAAGCAGAGAACTTCAAACAGCCTGCTTCAAACATATTTTTAAAAATTAAAATAAACAATTCTATATCTTCTTCTTTATCAGCACCCAATAAATTACCTCTAATAAAGCTTTCAGCTTGGTTAAAATTAATTTCTTTGATTTCAGAATTACTCAAAACATCTTCATCAAGTCTTAATTTTCTTTTCCTTTTTGGAGAATATTTAGAATAAACAGTTTCGTAATTATCAGGAAGAATAAGAAAGTTTTTTTTAGGCTTTAATAATGTTTTAAACTGATTAAATTCATTAAAAATATAGATTCTTATCAGATAATTTTGTTCTAAAAAGCTTAGAAATTCTTCATTAATTTCAACATGATCTTCTTTAGAAAAAATTCCCAATTGCTGACAAAGCATCGGATTATGAACGATTTTTATTCTTGATTTAAAAACATAAGGAACAGGCATTACCGCTTCATAATCTTTATAAACCAGCAATTCCCATTTTTTATCGGACGTAAGATCTAAAAACGTTTTTGTTGCAGAATATTTTCGTTGTGCAGAATTTTCAAGGCATTGAGCATATTTTTCAAAATCAATTTCATTATATTTTAATCTTCTAATCATAATAATCCTTCGTCTGCAAAACTCAGATATGAATTTTGGGTAATAATTAAATGATCCAAAAGCTGAATATTCATCAAATTTCCTGCTTCTTTCACTTTTTTGGTTATGCTAATATCTTCTGCGCTTGGTTTTAAATTTCCTGACGGATGATTGTGCGAAATTATAATTCCTGTCGAAAAATGGTCTAAAGCTGTTTTAAAAAGTATTCTGATATCTACAATCGACTGATTGATTCCACCTTGAGTAAGTTGGGCAATGTGAATTACTTTATTGCTTTGATTCAGAAAAAGTGCCCAAAATTCTTCTGTTCTAAGATCTGATAAATGCAGTTTTAAGACATTATAGGCGTCTTTACTGCTCGAAATTTGAGGTTTTTCAGGGATTTCCTGAGCTGCTCTTCTTCTTCCGATTTCCAAAGCTGTTGCAATTGAAATAGCTTTTACTTCACCAATTCCTTTAAATTTAGTTAAATCTTTTATCGTCAGTAAACTTAACTGGTGCCAATTGTTATTAACTGAAGCTAATATTTTTCTTGCCAATTCAACAGCCGTTTCATCTCGACTACCACTTCCCATAATGATTGCCAAAAGTTCAGAATCGGATAACGAATTTTTACCTTTCAGTAAAAACTTTTCTCTCGGTCTGTCGTCTTCTGCCAAAAATTTTATAGACATGAATTTAGTTTAAAGGTTTCTGGTTATAGATTTAAGTTAATAAAAAGCATATAAAATGATGCTCTTTTTTGATTGGTCTAAAAACTTTGCTGTTTGATTAAAAGCTTTTACGGAAAGCATCGGACAACCTAAACTTAAACAAGCAAAATTTTGAGATTCTTGGTCAGGAACACATCCAAAGGAATGCAGTACAATTGCACGTTGAAGCGCATTACTGTTGGTTGAATCTAAACCTTTTAGACGATAGGCTTTTCCAAACTGTCCCGAATAACTTTCTTTAATTTCGTATTTTCCTAAAGAAGATTGATAAGATCCTTCAACATTGGAAAACTTAAGCTGATTTGATTTTGGAATTACAGATCCTGAACCGTGAGAAACAATTGCTTTTTGAACAATTTTGTTATTTTTTAAATCATAAACAAAATAACGGTATTTCCCGGAATGAACTTTAAAATTAATAAAAATTGCAAAATCCTGATTGTAATCTTTGTTTTTAATATAATCTCTCAACTCAGAAATTTTCTCTTTTGGCAAAACATCAATATTTTCCTGAGCTTTTGATTGACTGCAGGAAATTAATAAAAGGAACGCAAAAAGTAAAGATTTCATTTTGAAAATAATTATTCAATGATTAACCCGTCTTTCATAACCAACTTACGGTCGGTAATTTCTGCCAATTGCGGATTATGCGTTACAATCACAAAAGTCTGGTTGTATTTATCTCTTAAATCAAAAAACAATCGGTGAAGATCATCAGCGTTTTTCGAATCTAAATTTCCTGTTGGTTCATCTGCATAAATAATTTTGGGAGAATTGATCAAAGCTCTTGCAACGGCAACTCTTTGCGCTTCACCACCCGATAATTGATTAGGTTTATGATGAATTCTCTCGGCAATTTTTAAATCTTCAAACAGATGATATGCTTTTTCTAAAGTCTCTTTTTCGTTGGCTCCGGCAATTTTTGTAGGTAACAAAACGTTTTCTAAAGCAGTAAACTCAGGAAGCAACTGATGAAACTGAAATACAAAACCAATATTCTGATTCCTGAATTTTGAAATCTGTTTATCGCTCATGTAGATAAAAGGCTGATCATTCAAGAAAATCTCCGTATCGTATTTTTGAGGATTTGTGGGAGTATCTAAAGTTCCCAAAATCTGAAGAAGCGTAGATTTTCCGGCTCCGGATTCTCCTACAATAGAAACAACTTCACCCGTTTTAATGTGAATATCAACTCCTTTCAATACTTCCAGATCTCCATAAGATTTATGGATATTACTCGCTCTAATCATGTTTCAAAAATAGTGATTTTTTCTTTTGTTTTAAGGTTTTAAAAACAGGTTTTAGAATGATTAATCTAAACTTAAATTATCAATTTTTTAATAATAATTATTTATGCTTTTTTAATTAAAATTCTAAAGGTTGTGCCCTTTCCTACTTCGGTTTGAGAAATTTTAATATCTCCGTTATGATATTCCTGTACTACCCTTTTTGCTAAGCTTAAACCTAATCCCCATCCTCGTTTTTTAGTTGAATATCCTGGTTTGAAAGCATTTTGAGCTTGATATTTTGTCATTCCGCTTCCGTTATCTTTTACTTCCACTAAAATATTTTTATTGCGCTCAAATACCGACATCTGCAAAATCCCTTCGCCTTTCATGGCGTCAACGGCATTTTTAACCAGATTTTCAATCACCCAACTCATCAGAATTTTATTATGCGGAACTAAAATATTGTATGTTGGAAGTAAAAGCGTAAAATCGATTTTTTTAGAAATTCTCGTTTTCAGATAATCGTAATTTTCTTTAATGGTTTCATTAAAATTCGTATCATTCAACTCAGGAACCGAACCGATTTTTGAAAATCTTTCAGAGATCGTTCTAAGTCTTTCAATATCTTTTTCAATTTCTACAACTCCATCAGAATCGGGATTTTCCAACTTCATAATTTCCATCCAACCCATCATTGATGATAACGGAGTTCCGATTTGATGTGCCGTTTCTTTCGCCAAACCAGCCCAAAGATATCCTTCATCCGTTTTTTTTAAAGTTCTTAGAAACCAGAATGAAAACAGGAAATAGCAGAGCACAAAAAATCCGAGAAGAAAAGGGAAATACTGCAGATTATTCAACATTCTGGAGTTGTCATAATATACAAACTGATCATTTCCTCCCTGAACTTTTATTTCAATTGCTGGATATTTTTTCTCCATCATCTTCGCTTCGGCGATTATATTTTGAGAATCATCTCCAACTTCTTGCGGCAGATGTTTGTACTCTATAATCTGATCATTTTTATCTAAAATAATCATTGGAATCGTAGTATTTGAGCTGTAAATTGCGAGAAGCAGTTCCTGAACTTCTAAGCTTGGTGTAACATCCTGTTGAAATTTTAAAGCTTTAACCAAAATATCAACTCGCTTTACTTCATCTTTCTTCAAATAATTTACAACCAAGGTAGAGGTAATAACGATGGATACAACAACCAAGGTCATCAAAGAAAAGATAAACCAGTTATTGAATCTGGCAAAAATGGATCTTTTTTTCAATCTGATTTATTTTAAAACATTTAAAATTTTCTGCAATTCTGTACTTCCGCTTCCTTGATAATTATTAATGATAATGGCGTAAACATATTTTTTGCCATCTTTAGAAGTGTGATAACCTGCATAAGATTTTGTATCTCGCATGGTTCCGCTTTTCATTTTCATACCGTTATCCTGAGTTGGAAATCCATCATAGTAAGAATCGAACCAAGTTTGTTTTTTAGCATAAATTAAAGCCTGAACTTCTGCTTTTGCTGAAACATAATTTTGTGGTGAAAGTCCGCTTCCATCAGCAAAATTAATCATATTTGGATTAATTCCTTTTGATTTCCAAAATTCATTTAGATAAGAAATTCCGCTTTTAAAACTCGGATTTCCTTTCTTTTCTTTTCCTAAAGTTTTAATTAAATTTTCTCCATACAAATTCACAGATTTTCGTAAAAACCAATAAATGATTTTATCTAAAGTGGGCGATTCGTACGTAAGAATAACATTATTTTTTGGAGCTTCTAAAGATTTTTTACCATCAATTTCCAATTGAGAATTGGTTACCACTTTTCCTGAAATTTCAATTCCTGATTCTTTTAACCATTTTTGAATTTCAACGCCCAATTGCAAAGGTGGATTTGGTGTAGAACCTGAAACAGTTGTCGTTTTTCCTGATGGTAAACTTCCGTTAATTAAAGCAACATCAGAATGTGGGGCTGTGAAAATCAAACTTTGATCTGAATTTCCTGTAGCTTTAAGATCATTCAGCCATTTCACATTTTCTAAAGGATAAGAAAAACTTTTAAAATCTGTTCCGTTGATGTTGATGTCAAACTGATTTTCGCGCCAATTAACTCCCCAAACTCCTGCTCCATAATAATTTCCCAAATCATCCCATGGCCAACCTCCCGGAATTGTCTGATGGTCAAAATAAGAATCATCAATAATCAAATCACCGGAAATTTTTGTAATTCCTGATTTTTTTACGGCTTCAATTAATTTCTGTTTAAAATTTTCGGGCTTATAACCTTCATAACGCCAACTTCCCAATGTAGGATCGCCATTTGAGGTAATAAATAGATTTCCGTTTAGATTTCCACTAGAAATATTTCCTGAATAAGAGGAAGTTGTTTTGTATGTGTAATTTTTGCCTAAAGTCTCCAAGGCTGCTGCTGCAGTGAAAATCTTCTGCGTTGAAGCTGTTGAAAGTCCTTTATTTCCTTGGAATTCATAAATTAAATTTCCACTTTCATCTGAAACATAAAAAGATAAATTGGATGAAACTGCCAATGAAGAATTTATCAGGTTTTTTGTAGCATCATCTAATTTTTGAGCAATAATCTGAGCAAAAATAATTTGTGTGGAAAATATGATTAAGGCAAACGATTTTTTCATGTAAAGAAATGTTTATTCAAATATAATTTTAATTATTGCATTTTTATTTATAAATCCATTTCTTGTAACTCTTTCTTATATTTTTCGAGTTCTTCACCATTAAAGAGAATTTTATGATCAGGAAGTTTTTCAAATGATCTGTCAAACTGACGAACTTTTTCATTGTCATCTTCATCGATAAAAAGATCCATCTGGATTTCTTTTATGTATTCTAATTTATTGTCATAATATTCTAAAAGGGAATTATTCCATGATTCTTTAAGGCATCTTACGCAACGATTTTCAAAAACTGATTGATATCCACAAATTTCACAATCTTTAAGATTTTGAAACATAGACTTGGTATATGTCTTATCTTCATTTGAAAAAAAATGCTGAGGAATTGAATTTAATAACAAATAAAAATTAGGTTCCCAACGGGCAACGTAGAAAGTTTTTTCTTTATCTGTAAACGAAGATGAGATATATAATGTTATTTGCCTGTAGGAATTCCGAATCTCAATTCTACTAATTTCATTCGTATTAAAAACATATTTGCCATTAATTTTCACATCATCATTATCAATTTCAAGAATATTAATCGTTTCCAAATAATGATCAAAGCATAAAGTTGTTTCCCAAGAATTTACAAATCTACCTTTTCCTTCCTTTCCGCATTTCTCACAAGTTTTTCCTGAGAGTCTTATGTATTTACTTTTAATTTCCTGAATCTTTTTATTTAAAGCTTCATCCGGAGAAGAAACATAACAGCGTAATCCTCCAAATTTTTCTTTTCCAAATACTTTTTCATCTAAATTCCAGCCAGCAATACAAAATTCATATAGCATGTCTCGAATTAACGAATGCCACCCTGAACCGTTTATCGAAAAGTTTGATAAATTGCTTTCAATAAATTGATCTATTGCGTCTTTAGAAGATTCCATAATAATTAAAGTTCTGTTCCTGATTCAATTTCGTAAGGCTCTTTCCCTTTCTCAAAAATTCTGGTCAGTTCATTTCCTTCAACGGTAATTTTGTCGCCGATTTTGCGAATCCAGTTTCCTTCACGAAGTCCGACAACTTTGATATTATTTTGAGTTAGGAATTCTTTGATTCTGGTTTCTCTCGTTTCTCCATTATGTTTTAAATCTGGATTTGGATCTAAATAATGCGGATTGATATTAAACGGAACCAATCCCATACAATCAAAGCTCGGTGGATAAACAATCGGCATATCGTTCGTTGTTTTCATGTTTTGTCCGCCGATATTGCTTCCTGCACTGCAACCTAAATAAGCTTTTCTGTTTTCAATGTTTTGCTTTAAAACAGACATCAAATTTTCTTCATGCAATGTTTTAACCAGCAAAAAAGTGTTTCCGCCGCCAGTAAAATATCCTTTTGCTGAATTTAGAGCTTCAATTTTATCTTCCAACTCATGCAAACCTTTTACTTTAATATTAATAGTTTCGAAAAAATATTTTGCTTTTGCAGTGTAATCATCATGTGAAATTCCGCCCGGTCTTGCGAATGGAATGAAAATAATCTCATCGATTCCTTTATATAATTCAATTAATTCGTCTCTTAAATATTCAAGATATTCTCCGCCGAAAAGCGTGGAAGTTGATGCTAATATTACGTTCATAAAATGAAAATATAGAATTATTATGTAAAACAAAGATAAACTCAATGCTTTTATAAATCAAAAATTACGCTAAAAATCACATTAAAACCGTTAAAAAACTCCAAAAAAGCTTAAAGGCTCTAAAAGAATTATAGAAAAATAAATTTGTAACTCCTACATTAGCAATAGTAATTTTAAAATAAAGAATATGAAAACGGTTAAAATTAATATCAAACAATTATTTGTAGGTTTAATCATGTTAGGAAGTACGGGTGCTGTTTTTGCACAGACTGCAGAACCTATCACAACGACTCAAGCACAGACAAATCCTACGATTGAAGGACTAAAAAAACAAGTTGAAACCAATCCTAAAGATGTAGAATCACTTGCTAAATTGGCAACAGCTTATCAAGATGCTACAGATTGGCAAAACGCAATTGCTACATGGAAAAAATTATCTGTACAGTTGCCGGATTGGGCTCCATCCTATTACAGCCAGGCTTATTCATACCAATCTGCAAAAGATAATGAGAACGCCAAACTTTCTTACGAAAAGTATGTTGCAACAGTAAAGCCTGAAGAAATTGAAGCAAGTAAAAAGAATTTAGCTTATGCCTATTTCTTTATTGCCTTTAACGAGCAAAAAGATAGTCCGGATAAAGCAAAAGAGCATATTGCAAAATCTTTACAGTATGATCCGAGTAATCAGGATGCTGTAAAATTGAGTCAGGCTCTTAATTCATAATAAAAATAAAACCGGAGAATTTATTTTCTTCGGTTTTTTATTTGATATTTTTCCCAAAAAAATCTGTTTCTCCATTTAAATGCCGAATAATCTTTTCAATATTTCTTTGAATGCTTGCTTCCGTTTTTAAATTATTAATGTAGTGAATCAATTCTATCTTTCTCGAAGGAATTAAGTTTTCGAAGTTTTTAAGAACAACAGAATTTTCTTTTATTGCCTTATCTAAATCTGGATGAATTGAAATTGTTCGGTCAGAATCATCAAATTCGATAGAAATTTCAAGAAGTTCACCAATTCTTTTCGGAGAATCTTTTAACATAGCTAAATTAATATACAAGCGCCATTCTCCAAGATATTTCATTAGGTTTTGCTTAAATTCTTTTCCGTTTACAGTTCCTTTCACAGGAATCGGACTTTTATTTTTTCCTGAAGTTTTAAATATTTCTTCTAAAATTTCTTGAGGAATGTAGACAAATGGATTGATTCCGATGATTTCCAGTTTTGGTTTGAATTGATTTTTCATAATCTCAAAGTTAATATTTCATTCGAAATTTGGGTTTAATAATTAAGAATTTGCTAACTCGCCAAAATAATTTTGCACTCAAAATGGATTGTCTATCTTTGTGTAATCTATAATAATTTAAGAAAAAATGAAATTTTTTATTGACACTGCTAATTTAGAGCAAATTAAAGAAGCTAAAGACCTAGGAATTTTGGATGGTGTAACAACCAACCCATCATTAATGGCAAAAGAAGGAATTCAGGGTTCTGAAGCAATTAAAAATCACTACAAAGCAATCTGCGAAATCGTTGATGGAGATATTTCTGCTGAAGTACTTTCTACAACTTACGAAGAAATGATCAAAGAAGGTGATGATTTGGCTGCAATTCACCCAAATATTGTAGTGAAAATCCCAATGATTAAAGACGGTATCAAAGCGTTGAAATATTTTTCAGATAAAGGAATCAGAACCAACTGTACTTTGATTTTCTCTCCTGGACAAGCTCTTTTAGCGGCAAAAGCGGGTGCAACTTACGTTTCTCCGTTCTTGGGAAGATTAGATGACATTACAACGGACGGTTTAAATTTAATTCAGGAAATCAGATTGATTTTTGATAATTATATGTATGAAACTGAAATTTTAGCAGCTTCAATCCGTCACTCAATGCATATCATTGATTGTGCAAAAATTGGTGCAGATGTAATTACTTCACCACTTCCTCCAATCTTGAGTTTGTTGAAACATCCATTAACGGATAGCGGATTGGCGCAGTTTGTTGCAGATTCTCAGAAATTAGCTTAATTCATTTAAGTTTAAAGCATAAAAAATCCCGAAACGAAGTTGTTTCGGGATTTTTTTTATATAATGTTGTTTTACCAATCTGAAGCTCTTCTTCGTTTTTCGATCATATGATCTACAGAAAATTTTCCTGCACCTACAGAAATGATTATTAAATATATCGAAAGATATAATAAACTCAATTCTCTTTTATCAAACGGATCTGCTCCGTGAACTACAAATCCTGCAATGATCATTGTAAACAGTAAAAATCCTGCTGCAACTCTTGTGAATAATCCTAAAATAATAAAAATAGAACAGACAAATTCAGCAAAAACCGTTAAAATCAGCGAAACGGTAGAACCTAGCCCAAGAAAATCATAAAACTGTATTTCGCCACCATTAATTAAAGTCTGAAGTTTTGGAAATCCGTGAGAAATCATCGCAAATCCTACAAACAATCTTACAATAAATATAACGACATCTAAAATGATGGGATTAGTTTTTGTATTTAAGTAGCTCATTGTATGAAAATTTAAATTAAAGATAATAAAAATCTTTTAATACAACGATGGATATTGACTTTTTAGTCTATCTGTACCCAAAATTCTTTAAATCTCTGTCGTTTTTTCTCCAGTCTTTTTTCACTTTTACAAAAAGATTCAAATGGATTTTTTTAGCAAAGAATTTCTCCAAATCAATTCTTGCTTCAGTTCCAACCTTCTTAATTGCTTCACCTTTATGACCGATGATGATCCCTTTTTGAGTATCTCTTTCTACATAAATAATAGAATCGATAAAGATAATTCCCTCTTTTTCTTTGAACATTTCTGTTACAACTTCTACCGAATAAGGAATTTCTTTTTCATAATTTAAGAGAATTTTTTCTCTGATTGCCTCATTTACGAAGAAACGCTCCGGTTTATCGGTGTACATATCTTTATCATAGTACGCAGGACTTTCAGGAAGCATTGATTTTAATTTTGGTAAAATAATATCAAGATTAAAAGCATTTAATGCAGAAATAGGAAGAATTTCAGCTTTAGGAATTCTTTCATGCCATTCTGTTGCTATTTTTTCAAGACCTTCCTGATTGGTTTGGTCAATTTTATTTAATAATAATAAAACCGGAACTGGGATTTTGTTTAATTTATCAATTAAAAATTCAGATGGTTCAGCTTTATCAGTAACATCTACAATGAAAAGAAAAACGTCTGCATCCTGTAAAGAATCCTTCACAAAATCCATCATTTTTTCCTGCAAACCGTATTTCGGATCCAAAACTCCGGGAGTATCAGAAAATACAATCTGTAAGTCTTCTTCATTATAAATTCCAAAAATTCTATGTCTAGTTGTCTGAGCTTTCTGCGTTACGATAGCCAACTTCTCTCCCATCAATTGATTTAAGAGTGTTGATTTTCCGGCATTTGGCTTTCCAACGATATTTACAAATCCTGCTTTATGCATATAAAAAAATTAAATCGCTTTTATTACGATTTGCAAAGTTACTAAAACAAAATTTGGATTTTGGACTATATCTAAAATTAGATGCTTAAAAAAGTCTATTTTTGAAAAATAATTAATCCTGACTTTCTCATGGAAATCGATCAGATCATCAATAATATCTTTCCGCTTCCGGAATTGTCTAAATTCAATTTAACCCAACATATTTCTGAAATCAGCCACCCAAAAGGATTTTGTTTGATGGAAGCCAATAAAGTTGTTTCCTATATTTATTTTCTAAAAAAAGGAATTGTTCGCGCTTATGCATCAACCGAAAATAATGATATTACTTTTTGGTTCGGAACTGAAGGCGAACCCGTAGTTTCTATGAAAAGTTATGTAGATGAAAAACCGGGTTACGAAAGTATAGAGCTTCTGGAAGATTGCGATTTTTATGTTTTGGAAACTTCAAAGCTAAAAATTTTATTTAATGAAGATATTTACATTGCAAATTGGGGACGGAAATTTGCTGAACGAGAATTGGTGAAAACGGAAGAATTAATTATTTCCAGACAATATAAAACGGCTTTGGAGCGATATAAAGACTTACTCAAAGAAAAACCCTATTTACTGCAAAGAGTTCAGCTTGGTCATATTGCTTCTTATTTGGGAATTACGCAGGTTAGCTTGAGTAGAATTCGTGCAGAAATGAAATGAGTTTTGAGTGATGAATTATAAATTATGAGTTTGAAAAAGTTCATTTTTTAACATTTGTAAAATTTTAAACCAGTTTAAAATCTCAAATTTGTGGTATAAAATTATTTAAGAATGAACTGGATTATTTTAATCATTGCAGGATTATTTGAGGTGGCTTTTGCATCATGCCTGGGAAAAGTAAAAGAAACAACCGGAAACGAAATGTATTGGTGGTTTGGAGGATTTTTAGTTTGTTTAACAATCTCAATGCTTTTACTCATCAAAGCCACAGAAACTCTACCAATTGGAACCGCTTATGCAGTCTGGACCGGAATTGGCGCTGTAGGAACTGCATTGGTTGGAATTTTAGTATTTAAAGATCCCGCAAGTTTTTGGAGAATATTTTTCATATGTACATTGATTGGCTCTGTAGTTGGCTTGAAAGCCGTTTCGTATTAAAAATAGTTTTGATAAAATTTAATTTTAACAAATATTAATTTTTATCACCTTTTGTAGAATAGTTTATTTTTGTATCTTTAAAAGAAAAATAATCATGAAAAAAGCCCTACTCTTTTTAACAATAGCAAGTAATCTCGCCTTTGCTCAGAATGCAGATCTTTTCAACAACAATTGGTACATTTCGCAGATAACCTTAAATGGACAAACAACAACTTCGCCTGCAATGTCTCAAGGATTACCAAACTCTGCATTTATTCAGAACAGTTCAGGATATGTTTTTAATTCTCAATATTTTAATACTGCAGGAGTAAATATTAGCTTTTCACAGACACAGAATTCTTTTACAAAAAATGGTGGAGGTTGTACTTTTGCCGATTATCACGGAACCAATATGCAAGCTGCACAGGAATATGACCAAAAACATTGTGACTTTTACGTAGGCAGTATTCCTTCTTCAGGAAACGTTCCCAATGGAACTGTTTTTAATTATGAAATTGTAAATAACGGTTCTTATAAAATACTTATTGTTACAAATTCGGCAAATGGAAATAAAGTATATTACAACAGTGCATTTCTTGGGACAAAGGATATTGCTATGAAAAAATCATTTAAAATATATCCAAATCCTTCAAGCGACTTTTTGGTTGTTGAAGATTTAGAGAAAAATTTAAAAGTGAAAATTTATGATCTATCCGGAAAGTTATTATTTGAAACATTATCTTCAGGGAAAACATTGAAAGTAGATGTAAGTAATTTTCAAAAAGGTCAATATCTTTTAAATATTGAAAATTTTAAATCTGAATTTTTTATTAAGAATTAAAATCTTATTTAACAAACAAAAAAGGCTTCAAATTTTGAAGCCTTTTTTTATTTCTTTAAAACGATTGGTAAAATTTCGTTTTGTCTTAAACCATATTTTCTTATTTCTTCATCGGAAAACTCTTGAGAATAAAAGTTTGCTTCAACTTCAAAACCAGCGCTTTTTAAACGGTCAAAATAATCCATTCCGTACCAGCGAACATGATCATACTGTCCGAAATGTTTTTGTCGTTCTTTTGGATCTGTAATGGTGAAATCTTCATAAGTTTTCTCCAAAGAGTTTTTCATCGGAACCTGTAAAATTCCCCAACCTCCAGGTTTCATCACTCTGTATAACTCACTCATTGCTTTTGCATCATCCTGAATATGTTCCAAAACATGATTACAAAAGATGATATCAAAACTCTCATTTTCAAAAGGTAAATTTAAAATATCTGCTTTTACATCTACAATCGGCGAATACAAATCTGCCGAAATATAGTTGAGATTGCTCATTCTTTTAAATTTTCTCAAAAATTCCTGTTCGGGAGCAATATGTAAAACTTTATAATTTTTAATGAAAAAATCGGTTTCATTCTGAAGATAAAGATACATTTGGCGGTGTCTCTCAAGACTCAAAGTTCCGGGAGATAATGCATTTTCCCTTTGCTTTCCGTATCCGTAAGGAAGAAATTTTCGGTATGACTTGCCATCAATAGGATCAAAAAATTGATCACCTTTAAAGAATTGATAAATCAAAGGTCGCGCCCAAATACTCATTTTAATAAGCATAGGACGTGGAACTTTATTTAATAAAAACTTAGTCAGCCTTTTCATTAAAAATCCAATTGAAATCGCTTTTCTTCATCACTTACAATCCCTAAAGCCTCGTAAATATAATCAAAAGTTGAAAGCAAAACCGGTTTACCATTGATTACACAAACGTCATGCTCAAAATGTGCAGAAGGCTGATTATCAAGTGTTGTAACCGTCCAACCGTCATTGTGGAATTTAACTTTTTCAGTTCCCAAATTAATCATCGGTTCGATAGCAATTGCCAAACCATCTTTTATAACTTTTCCACTTCCCTGTTTCCCGTAATTCGGAACTTGAGGATCTTCGTGCATTTTCTTGCCTAAACCGTGACCAACAAGCTCTTTCACCACACCATAACCTTCTTTCTCGCAATGCTGTTGAATAGCATGAGAAATATCTCCGATTCTTTTTCCTCTAATGCATTGCTCAATCCCTTTGTAAAGAGATTCTTTAGCAACTTTCAGTAATTTTTTAGTTTCAGGCTTTACTTCACCAATTTCAAAAGTATAAGCATGATCACCAACGTAACCGTTAAGAATTGCACCACAATCCACAGAAAGTACATCTCCTTCCTTAATTTCTTCTTTATTTGGAAAACCGTGAACAACTTGTTCGTTTGGTGAGATACAAAGAGAATTTGGAAAACCTCCATATCCTAAAAATGCTGGTTCAGCACCGTGATCTTTAATAAAATCGTGTGCTAATTTATCTAAATATAAAGTAGTAATTCCCGGTTTGATTTCTTTTGCCAACATTCCTAATGTTCTGGAAACCAATTGGGCACTTTCTTTCATAAGACGAAGTTCGTCTATCGTTTTTAATTGAATCATTTTTTTGTTTAGATGTTAGATACTAGATGTTAGAAGTTAGACTTACAGCTTTATGAATATTTATAAGTTCTGATAAATTTCTAAGCACCTATATTTTCTGATCAATTTTTAATTAAAAGTAGAAATTATAAACTAAATTCTAACATCTAGCTTCTAACTTCTCAATTTCTACCAGAATAATCCTTTTTTCTTTTCTTTTTTTAATTTTGAATAAGCTAATACTTCTTTACCTTCAACACGGAATTCAATTCTTTCGTTGATGATGTTATAGATTTCTCCCCAACCCGGAAAGCCACCAAGATTTCTGTCATCAATAAACCAATCGGCATCTAATTTTCTCGACTGTGCTTCAGAATCAAAAACTTCTCCTTCAAAACTTGAGTTAATTGCGTAGAACTCAATACCATTCTGTCTGCAGAATTCTACAGCTTCATCTAAAGTTTTTCCGTGTCTGTATGTCCAAAGTATCAGTCTAAAACCTTGAGACTGAAGTTTTTTAAGGGTTTCGAAAGCGAAAATTTTAGCTTTTCCAATCGCCGGATATGCATCGTCTACGATAGTTCCGTCAAAATCAACAGCAATTTTCTTATTATTTAACATTTTGTTGCGTTTTTAGCTGGGCAAAGATAGTAAATAAAAAAAAGAGTGCCGAAAAACATTCGACACTCCAATTTATAATTTATTGTTAAAATCTAATTATTTTTTAACCCAAGAGAATTCATACTGTAAATCAGGAGTAGAAATTCTATCTGTGATTTTCTGTAATCTTGATGGAAGTTTCATCAAGTATTCCTGTGCTTTTTCAGCTTTTTCAGTAAGACCGGTAATATGCTCAATCTTCCATTCGTCCAAAAGATCTTTCATAATATTGATATAATCCTGACCTGTGTAAACCATACATCTTTGTGCTGCATCTGAGAAATGTCCCCAAAGTTCACCAGCTTTTTGACCAGATTGTCTCATCATGTGAGCCGGCATAACAATTTTTTTGCGCATCATATCTTCAAACGCTAAAATCATTTCTGAAGGATCTAGTTCTAATATTTTTGCTACAAAATGCTTGTAAGCTTTTGCGTGTCTTGCTTCATCTGCTGCAATTACACCGCACATTTTTGCCAGTTTTCCGTTTCCTGTTTGTTTTGCCAATGTACCTACTCTTCTATGAGAAACGTTGGTTGCTGTTTCCTGAAAACTTGTGTAGATGAAATTTCTGTAAGGATCCATACTTGTTCCGATATCAAAACCATCACTAATCAGATATTGAGTGGTAATTTCCATCTGTCTCATGTTGACTCTACCACATAAATACAGGTATTTACCAAGTAAATCACCGTGTCTGTTTTCTTCGGCAGTCCAAGATCTGATCCAGCTTGCCCAACTCGGTCCACTTTTTTCCTGATCAATTCCGTCAACGCTCATTAGCCAAGATTCGTAAGAAGGTAAAGCTTCTTCAGTAATACAATCCCCAATCAATGTTACAAAAAGATCATAAGGCATTTCTTGAGCGAAAGTTTGAATTTCTTCTAAATCATATTTAAAATCAGAGCTAGAAGGATCTGGTAAATAATCTGAAGGCTGCCAGATTTTTTCAATTGGAGTCAAAAACTTATCGAGAAAAGAACCAACTTCCTTTTCCAAAATACCCATTACTTCTTTTCTTACGAGCGCATTATACATCAATAATATAAATTTATAATTTACAAAGATAAGATTTATTTATTATTTGTGACATAATATAATATGTGACTCATACTATTTCTGACATAAATCATAAAAAATACCGCTATCACTATGATAACGGTATTTTTACAGTATTATTACTCAATTTTAGCTCACTAAAATATCTCCTGTCATAACTGCTGGAATTTCAACACCCATTACCGATAAAATGGTTGGTGCTACATCGCCTAATTTTCCTGGCTTTAAATCCCAGTTTTTTTCTTTATCCATTACAATTAACGGAACCAAGTTGGTCGAATGCTGTGTGTTTGGAGAGCCATCTGAATTAATCATTACATCAGAATTTCCATGATCTGCCAAAATGAAAACCGCATAACCATGTTCGTAAGCCATCGTTGCCACTTTTTCGATACATTTATCTACTGTTTCAGCTGCTTTTACGGCGGCTTCGAAAACTCCTGTGTGACCAACCATATCTGTATTTGCAAAATTTAAACAGATAAAATCAGCGGTTTCATTTTCCAATTCCGGTAAAATTGAATTGGTAATTTCGTATGCAGACATTTCGGGTTTCAAATCGTAAGTAGGAACATCTTTTGGGCTTGGACAAAGCAATCTTTTTTCACCATGAAACTGCTCTTCACGACCTCCCGAAAAGAAAAATGTAACGTGAGGATATTTTTCTGTTTCAGCAATTCTGATCTGGGTTTTCCCATTTCTCTCTAAAACTTCTCCCATCGTATCTTTTAAAACTTCTTCATCAAAAACTACATTTACATTTTGATAGGTTTTATCGTAATTGGTTAATGTTACATAATGAAGATTTAGCTTTCGCATAAAATATTCAGGCATATCGTGCTGACAAAGAACTTCTGTAATCTCACGACCTCTGTCTGTACGGAAATTGAAGCAAATCACAACGTCATTATCAACTATTTTTCCGACAGGAACAACGTTTCCAATCTGAGTTTCTTTAACTAAAATAATTGGTTTGATGAATTCATCTGTAACATTTTCGTCATAAGAAGCTTTAATTGCAGCTAAAGCATTTGTAGTCTGCAAACCAACCCCTTCTACCATTGCATCGTAAGCCAATTTCACACGTTCCCATCTTCTGTCACGATCCATTGCGAAATATCTTCCGGTAACAGAAGCTAATTCACCCGTTGTCTCGTTCATATGATTCTGAAGTTCTTCAATAAATCCTAAACCTGAATGGGGATCGCAATCTCTACCGTCTGTAAAAGCATGAACATAAACATTTTCATTTAAGCCAAAATCTTTCGCAGCAGACAATAATCCTTTTAAATGATTGATATGCGAATGTACTCCACCGTTGGAAACCAAACCGATAAAGTGGACATTTTTATTTTCCAATTTTGCATAAGCAAAAGCTTCCTGAATTACTTTTTCATGTCCTAAAGTTCCGTTTTCGACAGCCATATTTAGTTTTACCAAATTTTGGTACACTACTCTACCTGCTCCCAAATTCATGTGCCCCACTTCAGAATTTCCCATCTGTCCCAACGGAAGACCAACTGCCAAACCGCTTGCTTCTAAAGTGGTGTGAGGAAATTTCTGATAACAGCTATCTATAAATGGTGTATTTGCCTGATCGAGTGCAGAAACGTTAGGATTTGTTCCCAAACCCCATCCGTCAAGTATTGCCAATATTGCTTTTTTAGACATTTTATTTTGATTTTTAAACAAACAAATTTATTGATTTTATGATGAATTCGAGAATTTTAGAACTTAAATTTCTTATAAATGCTGAAAAGCTTCAACGAAAATTATAATCAATAAAGTTTTATTTATAATTTTGCTTTATGGATTTACGAGATCAATTAAAAAACCTTTTTCCTCAGCATGAAGAGCAGGATTTTCATATGCCTGAAGAAGAATTTAAGCAGAAGGAACCTTTGGTTTGCAAATTTGAAAAGAAAGGCAGAAACGGAAAACCTGTAACGATTGTTGAAGGTTGGGAAGGCAGCGAAGAAGATTTGAAAAAGATTTCAAAAAAAATAAAAACCACTTTAGGAATCGGTGGTTCTGAAAAAGATAACACCATTATCATTCAGGGTGATAACCGTTATAAAATCATGGCAATTCTGAAAGATTTGGGTTACAAAACGAAAAGAGTCGGCGGATAATTTAAAAATAAATCTGTGTTTGAGGCATCAAAGCTTTAAGCTTTTCTATTGTTGATTTATCCATCGGATTTCCTGCCAAAATAAGGGTTTTAAGATTTTTCAATTGAGCGAATTCTTTAGGAAGGTCTTTCAACTGATTGTGTGCAAGATTCATGCTGACAACACTTCTTAATCCTTTTACTTTTGGCGAAATTTCTTTAAGATTATTCTCACTAACATTTAAAAACTCCAGATTTTTAGATTTAAACATTATTTCCGGTAGTTTTACGATTGAATTTTGTTGTAATTCAAGATATTTCAGCTTTTCAGGAAATTTCACATCTGTTAAATCATTGATTTGATTGGCTGCAAGATTGAGATATTTTAAATTTTTAATCTGATCTAAATCTTTTGCTACAAAACTAATTTGGTTACTGGAAAGATTGATTTCCTCCAACGCTGATATTTTAATTAAAGCTTCAGGAAAAACATTCAGATTATTGGCATCAAAATGAGCAACTTTTAGATTTTGAAGTTTTGAGAAATTCTTATTTACTTTTGTTAAGCTATTCAAATTCATCGAGAAACTTGTCAGATTTGTCAGTTCGCCAATTTCGTCAGGAATAAATTTAATGCTGTTTGCATTTAAATTCAATATTTCAAGTTTTTTAAGCTTAAAAATTTCATCATCCATTTTCTCTAGTTTATTTCCCATTAAATTCAGAAAAAAAAGAGAATCCATTTTTGAAAGCTCAGGAGAAACATTGAAAATACCTTTATCTCTAAAACTCATGCTGTAAATGGTTTTATCGCTTTTTAAAGCATCCTCTATGTCTGTGTAAGTAGGATATTTTAAAGGATCAATCTGTGCGTAAATATTTGACAAAGAAAATATTGTAATGAGATAAAGTAGTTTTTTCATAATAAAAAAAGCCACCGACAAAGAAAATGTCGGCAGCTGAGAAAGAAAGTTAGTAATTATTTTTTAAGAATTTTTACAGTTTTCTGGAAACCGTCTGCTTCGATGTTCAACATCAAAACTCTTGAAACCTGAAGTTGAGAAGTGAAATCTAATTCTAATGAAGAATTTGATCCTGTAAACTTCTTGCTGTAAACAATTTTACCATCCATACTGTAAGCTGTTACAGAAAGGTTTTTAAGTGCTTTTGGAGAATTTATTTTTACCAAACCTGAAGTAGGATTCGGAGAAACTGTAACTTCTGTCTGGGTAACAGCTTCTGTGGTTCCTAAAGTTCCGCTTGCTCCTAAAAACTGCTGAAGCGCTATAACCATTGTCGCAGATTTACCTTTATAATCGATTATATTTCCAGTTGCGTCAATATCTGTAGAAATCGTAGAATCCGGATGCTGAACAGAGAAAAACCCGAATTTATGATCTGGAGTAAACGTCAATCCTGTTGGTTCTGAACCTGCAGGCATAGAAGCAAAAAGTCTTACATTAGGATTTGCCTGAGTGTGAGTCGGCGCAACTACCCAAATATAATTTTTCCCGCCATCCTGAAGAACCCAAAGATTTCCAAGTTCGTCAAATGTTAAGTTATCATTACCATCACCCCAAGTTTCTGTTTTAACTCCTTGAGCGGTGTTGAATGAATATTGTGTATTTAATCCGCCAACGAACACTTCTACTTGTGAAAGAGTACTTCCGTTGTCCTGCATACTGTAAACTTTATTCAAGCCCTTTGCTGTAAAGTAAACTTTTCCGTCAAGTGGGCTTATTTCAACATCTTCAATACCGTTAAATGATGTTCCACCAAGAGATTGTGCTAAAGCTGTTGTATTATTTTGGTCAGCCTGAGTTTTGTTAGGAATCTGAACCCATGATGCAGTCGTTACAACCGGATCTCCGTTTGATAATCCCTGATCTAATTTCAATACATATAAATTTCCAGATGCAAGATTGTTTGGCGTATCCATTACATATTTATAAACCATGTTTGTTCCGCCATCTTCGCCGTAATATGCTGTAGTTCCCGCATTGTTAATCACTACATTTTCGTGATTCATAATTCCCATCTGCCAAAGTTTATCTTTGGTTCCATTGGTATTGTGAGACATAACCTGAGCTGTTGCAGGATCAATTTCAACCAACCAGCCGTAATCTTTGTATCCGTCTGCATTGGTATCGTTTCCTGTAACAGACTCTTCAGCGGTAACAATTGTTCCCCAAGGTGTAACTCCTCCAGAGCAGTTTCTGATTGTTTGTACCAAACTTGTAGCAGAAAAACTTACACCTCTTGATTTTGTTAACTGCCAAAGTTTTGTAGAAGTATTATAATTAATTTCAGCCATTGTCACTCCACCAGGATTGGTTTCATGATTTACAGATAAATAACCGTTTTCACTGCTTGTATTTTTAGGAACATAACCTGTAAAATCGTTTTGTCCTCCGACTAATCCTCCACCTTCTGTATAAGCATCACCTTCTTTAAGAATCATTTGAAATCTATGCTCTGCAGGAATAATTAATTTTGCAGTTTGACCAGTAGGAACAATTGATGTAAAGCAACTGATATGAGTTCCTGTACAAGTATTTGCAGGAGGTGTAGGTGTTGTAACAACCGTTTTAAGATAAGCATCAATAGTTAAATCAGAACTCGAAGCACTTCTGTTGTGTAATTCGATTGAAATTCTGTTAACTCCTTGTACAAATTTATTTTTAGCAATAGAAAAAACATTAATTGCCGTTTCTGCAGCACCATCAATGGTTGTACTCGAAAAAGTACTGTGAGAAACTGTTCCCGAAGGCATATTGTCTCTGATTACTTCTTCACCGTTTAAATAAACAATAATACCATCATCTCTTCTTACTCCAAATTCCATTGTGTTGGTTAAATCTGCCAAATTTACTGTGAAATCTTTCGTAAGATAAGCTGTGTCAACACCCGATATGAAAGCTGTTGTTACAGGATCTCCGTATCCTAATGGTCCGTTTCCTGAAGACCAAGTAGAAACATCATAATTGGAGTTTTTCCATGTTGCAGGAAGTGCAACGTCTGCGTCATTAAAACGCCATGAACTTTGAAGTCCAAAAATTGTAGTCTGAGCTTGTATTGCAGAGCTTGTAAGGAAAGCCAGCATCGCAACTGTAAGTAGTTTTTTTTTCATTTTTAATACTTTTTATTTTTCTGTTGCAAAACTATTTTATTATTGCGAAGCCTCTATTAATAAGGTTTTAAATAAATGTGAGTATAAATTAACAAATCAAAAACCTAATGTTACGTGGATTAACTTTATGTTAAATTATTTTGGAAATTAAATTCTAAGTAATAGATTTTATTTCGATTTTGTCTTGCTGATGTCTGTTAAAGAATTTAGAAAAGCGATAATCTGTTTTATTTCTAAAGGAGTAAGTTCCAATTTATCAGCTGGCAAAGTCTGATTTTTGATTTCTAAACCAAGACCTTCTGCTCCACCTTCATTGTAAAATTCTAAAACCTCTTCCAAAGTGTTAAAAGCTCCATTATGAAAATAAGGTTTTGTAAGTGCAATATTTCTTACAGTGGTTGTTTTAAAAGAATTTTCATAAATCCACGAGTCTTCTTTTTTGACATTACTTTTTATTCTTCCTCGGTCTGAATCTATTTCTAAAGGCAGATTTTGAACTGGTTTCTTAGTGATTCCCAAAACTTCAGATTCATTTTCATTAAAAAACGGTGGAACAAGCCCTGAAAAAAGAGGAGCAAAATGACAAGTCGCACAATTGGCTTTTCCCATAAAAAGATTAAAGCCTTTTTTAGCATCATCAGAAATTTCTTTTTCATTCCGCATAAATCGATCAAAATCACTATCGAAAGAATTTAATGAAGCTACATACGAGCTTAGAGCTTTGGAAAATGTCTGTTTATCAATATTTCCATTTTTATAAGCTTTCTTAAATGCTTTTTTGTATTCTGGATTTGTTTTTAGTTTTCTGATGATACTTTCGTAGCTTGTATTAAATTCTTCAGAATTATAAATAACGTGTTCCGCTTGCTGTTCCAAATAATACGCTCTCATATCATAGAAGAATCTTTTAGCAAAAACAGCATTATATAAGGAAGGCGAATTTCTTAAAACTGTTTTTCCTTCGACATTACTCAATGATTTTGTTTTCAAATCCGTGAAAGCATTTTCTGGAAGATGACAGGTTGCGCAACTCATTTTTCCGTTGTCGCTTAAAGTTTCATCATAAAATATTTTCTTTCCTAAACTTCTCAACTCATCATTATCTTCAGAGTCTTTTAATAATGTAAAGAAATATGGATTAAGAAAATCGCTGTTGAAAAAGTTTTTATTGGAAGCATTCCAACCTGAAAATTCCTGCAAATCATCTTTATTTCCGTCCCATTTCCCTAATTCTTCATAAATAGGCTGCAAATGTTTTTTATAAAATTCTATTCTGTCGAAAGTTTCGAAATCTTTGTTTTTTGAAAGATAATCTACAGCATCAGAAAACATTCTGTCTGCAATTCCAGTATTGTAATTTTTAAAATAAGAATCATTTTGGATGTATTTTTTCATTCCCTGAAAAGCATGACTTGCTTCTTCAGAAATATTTAAAGATCCCGGAGTATCAAAACCGGTAAGTCCCAAAGTATAAATCCTGATTAATTCTATTCTTAACGGAAGCGTTTTATTTTTACCTTGGCTTGTTCCGTTTTTAATTGAACTTAGATAAAAGCTATTGTAATTATTATAAAGAAAATTGGTAATGTCAATTATTTTATCTTTTTGCTCGTGTGCTTCATCGGAAAAAATTAATTCATCTAAAACCTGCAAACCTTCAGGAGGCAAAGTATAAGCAGTAGTTCCTGCAGCTTCAATTCTAAATAAAGGCGCTGCATTAAGATGCGTTTTTGAAAATTCAGGATAATGATAAGCAATATAAAATTCTATTTCTTTGTAAGAATTCCTTGTTTCGCTTAATGACTTTTGGAGTTCTTCTAGACTAATCTTTTCTTCTTTAAAAAGATCAACATCAGATTTTAGGTTTTCAAGTTTTAATTTAAAATCAGATAATCCTACTTTCACAAAATTATTTTCGTTCGTATGACCTTTGTCGATAGTTTTGAATGACATCACGGAAACTCCGATTAATAAAGCTAAAATAAGAAGTGGATAAGATTTCATGAAAAATTTTAACCACAAAACTATCACCTTTACATTACCACAATTTTAACAAGGAATTAAATAATGTTTATATTTTAATTCATTTAAATTTTACTACTTTTAATTCCCCAAAAATCAAAATAGAGATTCATATAAAATAATTTAAAAATAAAATATGCTAAATAAACTTGCAGCTTCAGAATTGGTACTGAACGATGACGGAAGTGTTTATCACCTTAATCTTTTACCCGAAGATATTGCCGACAAAATAATTTTAGTGGGTGATCCTGACAGAGTTCCCAAAGTTTCTAAATATTTCGATAAAGTAGAAATTAAAAAGAATAAAAGAGAATTTTATACCCACACCGGAACTTTGCGTGGTGAAAGAATTTCTGTAATGTCAACGGGAATCGGAACCGAAAACATCGACATCGTAATGAATGAACTTGATGCTTTAGTGAATATCGATTTAAAACAAAAAGAATTTAAAACAGAACATAAATCTCTGGAATTATTCAGAATGGGAACTTGTGGAAGCGTAAATCCGGATGTTCAGGTTGATAATATGTTGGTTACTCAAAATGTAGTTGGATTAGATGGCTTGATGCATTTTTATCAGGATTATCACTTTGAAAATGAGTTTTCAAAGCAGTTTTTTGATAAATTTCCTTACGAAAAAATCAAACCGATGCTTTATTTTTCTGAATGGTCCGAAGAATTAGGCGAATTATATAAAGATGCAAAATATCACGGAAATACGGCTACTTTCCCAGGATTTTATGCTCCACAAGGAAGACAGCTTCGTTTAAAAGCTTTGGATGAAAAATTTCTGGAAAATTTAAATGACTTGGGAATTACGAATTTTGAAATGGAAACATCTGCGATTTATGCTTTCTCAAAATTATTAGGTCATAAAGCAATTACCGTAAATAATGTTATCGCCAACAGAAGACGCGGCGAATTTTCTTCAGATCATCATACTTCTGAAAAAAATCTGATTGAATGGGTTCTGGAAAGAATTGTTAATTAGAAAACCTTTTAAATAAAGACAAAATAAAGAAGCTGACCTAATAAGATCAGCTTCTTCCCTATTAAAAAACTAAAATTCATTTATGGTAACAAAAAAATGTCCTGAATTTAAATTTTGATTTCCATTTGTAATATTTGTTACGTTGATTCGAATGTTTGAGTTTGATGTCATTCTTGGATTGCTGATTCCAAAATTATCATTTCCAGCAAAATCATTTGCAGGACTTACCACAATGGTTGCATTTGTAGAATTTGGTCTCAATGCTACCGGAATTGTTATATCAATGAAAGCTGTTCTTCCTGATTGAAGTCCAGAAATAGATACAGAAGGATTGGTTTCAAAGCTAATCATATTTTTATGAATACTCCCTTTTTCTCCTAATTTATACTGTCCGTTAACATCCAATTTTGTTGATGTATTGGGAGTATTCGTACCTATCCCTACGTTAGCAGATGAATCACCAAGAACAATTGCATTTGCCTGACTTGTAGTTGCTCCATTTCCTATTGCAGTAGAATTTTGACCACTTGCATTACTTCCCGATCCTAATGCTGTAGAATTATAAGCACTAGATTGAGAATTATATCCTAATGCCAAAGAGTTTTGTGCACTAGAATTACTTCCTGATCCTAAAGCTGTTGAATTATAGGCGCTTGTTTGAGAATTATATCCCAAGGCAATAGAATTTTGTCCTAAACCTTTACTCCCCGATCCTAAAGCAACAGAATTCTGTCCGGCAGTTTGAGCGTTTATTCCTATTGCTGTTTCTCCATTCGAAGTGGTTTTTGCGCCATGTCCCATTGCTAAAGATTGATAACCATCTGCCTGCGAATTAAAGCCCAATGCTGTACTTTCATTTGCTGTGGCTTTAGAATTCATCCCAAAAGCTTGTGACTGATATGCCGAAGCGGATGAGTTATAACCTATTGCCGTTGCATTCTGAGCTGCAGAAGATCCTGTACCAAATGAAGCAGAATTATTTACACCTAAACGACCTGCATTAACATTATTTACTTTAAAAACTAAATCATCCTGACTAGAAGTACCAAAATACATTGTTGTATTTGCTCCAGAACCTGATCCTGAATTTCCATTTGTCGTCCAACCTCCTGTAGCTCCTCCTCCTGAAGTAGAGTTTCCGGTTGATAAAATATTCCATTGAGAATTATTCCAATAATAAAATCCTGCAGGAGAAAATCCGCCGGTTCCGTTATTCCAGATTAAAAGTCCGGTTGCAGGCGAAGAAATTGTTGTATTATCGGTTGCAGAAGTAATCGCAACACTTGTAATTAATAATCCTTTATTTGTACTGTTTAAATGAAGAATTGAGGAATTATCAGGGGTTGTTGTTCCTATCCCAACCTGAGCTAATGCAATATTTGAACTCAAAGCAGCAGCAATGAGGGATAATTGTAATATCTTACTTTTCATTTTGATTTATTCAGTTTTCAAGGACAAAGGTATTGATTAAATCAACATAATTTCATTTATGTAATAAAAACCATTACATATTAATAAATATTTATGTATTTAATTTAATAATATGTAAAAAATAAATCAAATTTTAATATTTATAATAAAATTTTAATTGATTTTAAATGATAAAAATCCCAATTCCTACTTGCTTAACTCTAAAAAAACCATATTTTAGACTTCATAAATTACATATTTATATATCAATCAATATTTTAAACTAAATTATAAAGTTTATTATAATGCAGAAATCTAACTGTTTTAATTGAAAAAATAAACATTATGAAAATTTTAACAATGAAAATAAATCTTAGGAATAGTTCTTGTTTAAAACTATTGTATAACACTTAAATATAACATTATTATGGAAAATCAAGATTACAACAAAGCTGAAAAAGCAGTTGACAACACTGAAAACTCTCTAAGAAATGCAGCAACAGATGCAAAATGGAAAATTAGTGATTTGGCAGACAAAGCTAGAGATTATATCAACGAAAAAAGGAATAATGATGAAGAAGCAAACCAGGAAGATTGGTTCGAGAGAGTAAAAGCCAATGCATCAGAAACTTGGGAAGATATTAAAGACGGAGCAAATGATGCCTGGGAAAAAACAAAGGATGCAGCAGAAGACGTAAAAGCAGAATGGAATAAAAAAACAAACTAAGTTTATTAGTCTTTTATATATTATCAAAAAAAACGGAGTCTTTTTAGGAAGGTTCCGTTTTTTATTATGCTCTAAACACAAATTATTGCTACATTTGTAGCTTAATAAACATTAGAAAATTATGTCATACGGTTTACTTAAAGGCAAGAAGGGAATTATTTTTGGAGCCCTTAATGAACAATCTATTGCATGGAAAGTTGCAGAAAGATGTCACGAAGAAGGCGCTGAGTTTATCCTGTCAAACGCTCCAATTGCATTAAGAATGGGAGAATTAAACGGTTTAGCAGAAAAAACAGGTTCTGAAGTAATCGGCGCAGATGCAACTTCTATCGAAGATCTTGAAAAACTTTTTGATGCTGCTGTTGCAAAATTTGGTAAAATCGATTTCATCCTTCATTCAATTGGAATGTCTATCAACGTGAGAAAAGGAAAACATTATACAGAAATGAACTACGACTGGTTGGAAAAAGGTTGGGATATCTCAGCTGTTTCTTTCCACAAAGTAATGAGAGTGGCTTATGAAAAGAACTGTATGAATGAATGGGGAAGTATTTTAGCGCTTACTTATATTGCAGCTCAAAGAACATTCCCAGATTACAACGATATGTCTGATAACAAAGCTTATCTTGAAAGTATCGCAAGAACTTTCGGAAACTATTGGGGAGAAAGAAAAGTACGTGTAAATACAGTTTCTCAGTCTCCTACTCCAACTACTGCAGGAAGCGGTGTAAAAGGTTTCGGAGGTTTCTTAGGATATGCTGAAGACATGTCTCCACTTGGTAACGCAACTGCTCTTGAATGTGCAGATTACTGTGTAACTTTATTCTCAGATTTAACTAAAAAAGTAACGATGCAGAATCTTTTCCATGATGGAGGTTTCAGCAGTTCTGGAGTTACTCAGAAAGTAATCAGAAAATATGATGTTGAATAGTAGTTTTACAATTATTACTTAAATATAATTAAAAACCGAAGCAATCAGCTTCGGTTTTTTTTGCAAGAATTCTTGCAAAAATCAAACCTGTGGCACCAAAGGTGCCACAGATTCTTAATAATAAAAATGTTAATATGAAGTCTATAAAATTACGGTCTGTATAGAATGTGCAGGTGCAGATAACTTCGCCGACATCCCTTCAATCCAAAGATTGGTATCAATGTCATTATCAGAATCATTCATGATGACAGTAACTAATTGTCCGTTCTTGTTCATGAAAGTTGTTGAGGTTAAAGCAGCTCTGTTGGATGAACTTCCTATTCTCTGTGCATTTGGCTTAATGAATTTCGAAACGTGACCAACATAATAATATTCATACGTATAATGAACTTCTCCAGTTTTCGTATCTGCAATGATTGGGGCAAAACAGAAATTCCCAACATGGTTTGGTCCACCTGTTTCGTCAAGAAGAACATTCCAGTCTGTCCATAAAGCGGTTCCTTTATTGAAATCGTTGATCATATTTCTTCCGTATAATTCGCCCAATTTTACGTCATAAATTTTCGACATATCAAATTGTTCTTTACAACCTTCTGTAAATGCTAAGAATTTATCAGGAAATGCTCTTTGGGTTTCAGCTAAATTATCGAAAAGCTGAGTTTTATTATTCCATGTTTCGTACCAGTGATAACCGATTCCTGAAGCATATTTTGAAGTCTCTGGATCGCTTAATGTTGTTGTTGCTCTTTGATAAATTAAATCTCTGTTATGATCCCAGATCATCACTTTTTTATCTTTAAAACCATTTTTCCAAAGGGTTGGGCCTAAATTATTTTTCAGGAACTCCCCTTCTTCTTCAGCTGTGTAAATACAAGATTCCCAGCTTTGCGTTGCCATCGGTTCGTTTTGAACGGTCAATCCCCACACATTAATCCCTCTTTTTTCGTATTCCTTAATGAATTTCACGTAATAATCTGCCCAAGTTTGATAGAAAGCATTTTCCAGTCTGCCTCCTTTCAACATACTTTTGTTAGATTTCATCCAAGCCGGTGGACTCCATGGAGAAAAGTAGAAGGTAAAATCCTTTCCAATTGCTTTTTGAGCTTCTTTAATTAATGGAATTTTATACTTTTCATCATGTGCAACGTTGAATGATTTTAACGATTGATCATTTTCAGTTACATAAGTATAAGAGTCACTTGAGAAGTCACACGAGTTCATATTGGTACGAACAACAGTGTATCCCAGGCCGTTTTTACCATAATAAGCATCAATAATTTCTTTCTGCTTATTCTTTGGAAGTTTATAAAAAGTTTCTGCAGATGCATCGGTAATTGCCCCACCGATTCCGATTAATTTTTGATATTTAAAATCAGGATCCACAAAAATACAGGCATCAGTTTCTTTTGGCTGAGCCATTTTTTCGAATTTCACCGTTCCTTTATCAACCATTTTTTCGTTGGTCTTGGAGTTGGTGAAAATTATTTTCGCTGTTTTTCCTGCATTTTTTTTCCAGTAATTCTGAGCATTTGCATTAAAAAAAGCTCCCAGTACAAAACAACTTACTACTAGTTTCTTCATAATTTCTTTCTATTTTATGGAGAGAAAATCACTCTCGCTTCATTATTTATTTTGATAAACTCTTACATAATCGATATAATATTTCTGAGGGAAAATAGCATCATCAATTCCTTCTTTTCCGCCCCAAAATCCACCGACTGCAAGATTTAAAATGATATAATACGGCTGATCAAAAGGCCATGCTTCATAAACTTTTTCTTTATTTTCATAGGTGAAAAACTTTTGATCATCAATATAAATATCAATTTTTTCAGGTGTCCAGTCTGCTTTATAGACATGAAATTTTTCGCTTGCATCTTTCACAATCAACGTATCGGTTTTCTGTGTTCCGATAATATGATTGTACTTTTTCGTATGAACCGAAGCGTGAATATATCCTTGATTAAATCCAACATGTTCCATAATATCAAGTTCACCATCATCCGGCCATTCTTTCATATTTTCGCTCATCATCCAGATGGCAGGCCAAGTTCCGCAACCTTTGGGAAGTTTTGCTCTGACTTCAACTGTTCCATATTGAAAAGAAAATTTCCCTTTCGTTAAAAGTCTTGCGGAAGTATATTTATTCTTTTCCCAGTTTTCTTTTCTGGCTTCAATGACAAGATTTCCGTTTTCAATTCTTGCATTTTCCAGACGGTTTTTAGTATAAAACTGAGCTTCATTATTTCCGTAACCATCACCTCCAACATCATAATTCCATTTTGATGAATCTGGTAATCCTTTTCCGTTAAATTCATCATTCCAAATTAATTTTCTTTTGGAATCGGGCTTATTTGAAGCACAACTTTCAACACAGAAAACTAAAGCTCCTCCGACTAAAATGATTATGATATGTTGGAATTTTATGTTCAAAGTTTTATTATATTTATTTTCAAAGTTTGTCATTCTGACGAAGGAAGAATCTCTATTATAATTGAATAGATTCTTCACTCCACTTCGTTCCGCTCTGAATGAACTGTGTTTATTTTCAAAGTTTGTCATGCTAAAATCATTTAGATTCTTTCAAGAATGACAAAGATTAAATTTTACTTAAAAACTCACGTCTTTTACCACCAAAAGCGGGTTTCATCCCGCTCTCAGTTTTTGTAAACTAATATTTATTTTGACCAGTTGATCCTTTTTGTCTCAACATTCTGAGAATCGGTTCCGATCATGATGTCGAATTCTCCGGCTTCCCACTCATAATTCAATTCATCATCATAGAATTTTAAATTTTCCGGAGTCAGCGTAAAGTTTACCGTTTTACTTTCTCCTTTTTTGATAAACACTTTTTGGAAACCTTTTAATTCCTTTACAGGTCTTACAACCTTTCCAAATAAATCTCTGATGTACAATTGCGCCACTTCTTCCCCATCGTAATTTCCGGTGTTGGAAATGTTTACACTAATATTTAAAGTCTGATTTCCTTTAAGATTTGTCGAACTTAAATTCATATCAGAATATTTAAACTGAGTATAACTTAGTCCAAACCCAAACGGAAATTTCGGATCGTTATCCAAATCGATGTAAGCTGAAACGTAATTTCTGTCTGTATTGTTTTTCGCAGGTCTTCCTGTATTATAATGATTGTAATACACAGGAATTTGCCCTTCTGTTCTTGGGAAAGTCATTGGTAATTTTCCACCCGGGTTTACTGTTCCGAAAAGAACGTCTGCAATAGAATTTCCTGCTTCTGTTCCCAGCCACCAAGTGTAAACAATTGCTGGAATATTGTCTGCTGCCCAATCAAAAACCAAAGGTCTTCCTGCATTAATCATTAAAACGATCGGTTTTCCTGTTTTTGCAATTTCTTTTAATAAATCTTCCTGAACTCCCGTGAAATGGAGATTACTCCTACTTTTTGCTTCACCGCTCATTGCGTGACCTTCACCTAAAGTCATGATGACAACGTCTGCTTTTTTTGCCGTTTCTACAGCTTCTGCAAACATAGATTTATCCTGATCATCAACGTTTGCGCCTTTTGCATAGAGTAAAGTTGAGTTTTTGTCTAACTGATTTTTAATTCCATCAAATTGAGTGATGATTCTTTGATTATCATCTTTAAATGCAACCGACCAAAAACCGTGATTGGCAGTGGTTTCTTTCCCGAAAGGGCCAATCAATGCAATCGTTTTCGTTGTTTTTGAAAGAGGTAAAATGTTCTTCTGATTCTTCAATAAAACGATACTTTTTGAACCAAATTCTCTTCCGAATTTTCTATTTTCCTGATTATTTAACTGTTCTTTCTGTCTTTTTTCATTACTAAACCTGTAAGGATCATCGAATAATCCCATTTCGAATTTTTTAACTAAAATTCTTCTTGCGGCATCATCAATCAACTTTGGATCAACCTTTCCTTCCTGAACCAGTTTTGGAAGTTCAGTCATGTAAGCCCGGCTTTCCATATCCATATCGCTTCCGGCAATGATTGCTTTTTCGGCTGCTTCTTTATTGTCTTTGGCATAACCGTGAGGAACCATTTCACCGATGCTTCCCCAATCTGAAACTACAAAACCTTCATAATTCCATTTGCCTTTTAACAAATCTCTTAAGATATATTTGTTTCCCGTTGCCGGAATTCCATTGATATCGTTAAAAGAATTCATAAAAGTGGCAACACCCGCTTCCGCAGCTGTTTTGAAAGGTGGCAAATAGGTTTCGTTTAATTGTCTTAAACTCATATCGACAGAATTGTAATCTCTTCCGCCAACTCCGGCTCCATACGCTGCAAAATGCTTTGCACAAGCCATAATCGCATCAAGATTACCCAAACCTTTTCCCTGAAAACCTTTAATTCTTGCCAAACCAATTTGAGTTCCTAAGTAAGTGTCTTCACCAGAACCTTCCATCACTCTTCCCCATCTTGGATCTCTTGCAATATCAACCATCGGTGCGAAAGTCCAGTGAATTCCGTAAGCAGATGCTTCTGTCGCTGCAATTCTTTCTGATTTTTCAATTAATTTTAAATCCCAACTTGCAGCCTGACCCAAGTTCACAGGAAAAGTAGTTCTGTATCCGTGAATTACATCCTGACCGAACAACATCGGAATTTTCAATCTTGATTTTAAAGCTAATTCTTGAAATTTTCTTGTTTCTTCTGCTCCAGCCACATTCAACATAGAACCTACTTTGCCGTGCTTTATTTCATTCAAAACATTTGCAGAGTTTGAATTCTGAGGACCTGTTGCGTATTCAAAACCGCTGTATTGAACCAATTGTCCTACTTTTTCTTCTAAAGTCATTTTCGACAATAATTCAGAAACTTTTTGGTCAATTGTTTTTTGTCCAAATGCATTGAATCCTAATACGGTAAATGTTAGTATGAAATAAAGTTTTTTCATTATAATTTAATTTTATTACTAAATTGATTCTCTTTTTGGAATTTGAACACAGAGTTCACAAAGTTTTTTTTAATGCACATTGCTATTAAGTTTCACAAAGCCGCTTCACTTAGAAAAGAACACAAAGTTTATATTTTAAAATCTTAATGTTTCACATTTAAAATTAAAAGATAAAAGTTGCTACAGACCTAGCTGTAATACTTACGGGAGCTATTTTATTTGTAAATTTAATATTAAAATTTTCGTCTGTCTTGCTATAATTCTGAACTATCAATACAGTTTTTCCTTCAGGAGTTTTAAAAGCAACTGTTGACAGGTTATCTGTCTGAGTAGAAGAAATTCTCTGAGAATTGGCAGGAACAAATTTTGAAGCGTGGGCGATAATATAATATCCTACATTTCTTGTAAAATTTTCTTTATCTAAAACCGTAATTGCACCTTTACATTCTGTACAACCTCCGGGAGTATGGGGTTTAAATTCAGAATCATTGGCAAGATTCCATTCTAAAGCAATTTTGCTCCAGTTTCTCATAGAGCCAATGATAACATTTTTCGTGTGCCAGTTTAAATCTTCATTGAATGTTCCTTTTGCACCCGTCCATTGTTCTGTGAAGTATAAATTTTTATTCGGATGAGCTTTATAAACGGTGCTTAAAGCAGAAATATCGCCTTCATATAAATGGAAAGCCGAGCCATCGATGTATTGATTTGCTTCAGCATCATTTAAAATATTGATAGCGTATTCCGGTTTGTTGCAATTGTGATCGTAAACGACAATTTTGGTTTTAATATGATTTGATTTAAAAATCGGACCTAAACTTTGTTTAATAAAATCTCGTTGTTGATCTGAAACCATTAGTAAACTCGGATTATTTCCCGGATGCAAAGGTTCATTTTGAGGAGTTACCGCATCAATAGTGATTCCTTCTTTCTGCATTCCCTGAATGTATTTGACAAAATAATTTGCATATGTATCGTAGAATTCAGGTTTTAAACTTCCTCCAATTGATTTTCCATTATCTTTCATCCAAACCGGAGGCGACCAAGGAGCTGCAATAATTTTGATTTTCGGATTGACGGCTAAAATTTCTTTTAACATCGCAATTAAATCTTTATCTCTCGCCAAACTGAATTTTGATAAACTTGGATCAGTTTGTCCTTGAGGTAAATCATCGTAAGAAAAAACTTCGCCATCCAAATCTGATGCGCCAATACTTAATCTCAAATAACTGATGGAAATTGAATTTTCATCTTTCCCAAAAAGTTCGTTTAGTAAAGCTTTTCGTTTCGTTGGTGAAAGACGGTTAATTACTTCAACACTTCCGCCCGTTAATGTATAACCAAAACCATCAACATATTGAAACTTTTGAGAATCGTCAATTTCAATATTCTGAAAATTATTGGTTGTGTTTACAAAAACTAAAGGTAATTGCTGCTGTAATTTTATGCTCTCATCTCCTTTTGTCAACCAAGACTGAACCTGATTTTTGGATGTAATTGTAGATTTGCACGAAGTTAAAGGCAAAAGTACCACACCGCTAAAGAGCAGTGCAGTACTTTTTAAAAAGAAACTATATGATTTTTTCTTTAACATATTTAATAACCTGAGTTTTGGGTTAGATTTTGATTCTTGTCCAATTGCGCCTGAGGAATTGGCCACAATAATCTATTTTGATTAATATTCGATGTATATGGCAAAATAACTCCACTTCCATTCTTTTGTTGGGATAATATAGAAATAGATTTACCTGTTCTTTTTAAATCGAACCAACGATGTCCTTCAAAAGCTAATTCTGATTTTCTTTCTGCCAACACTTTATTGATTCCATCATCTGTTGAAGTAATAGTAATTGCAGGCAATGCTACTCTAGTTCTTACTTGATTAATCAATGTTGCAGCACCAGAAAAATCTCCAGTACGAACATCTGCTTCTGCTTTTAGTAATAAAATATCGGAAAGACGGAGGATATAAAAGTTTTGGTTTCCATCCGTTAAACGCATTTTATTCATAAATGGGAAGTTATTACCTGACCAATAAGGATCAGACCAACCTACCGCTGAAAACTTAACAGTTGTGTTTAATCTTTGAATATCACCTGCATCATTATACGTTTTTATCAAATCATTGGAAGGTGTGTTAAATTTTTTCCAATCCGTTCCTACATACATTGAAGTACACCATGCCCAAATATTGCTGGCATTTCCATTTGCTTCAAAAATTGATTCTGCGTTTCCTTCGTGATTACTATCAAATAAATGATCATAAACAGGAAGTAAAGAATATCCTTGAGAAATAACAAGATCCGAATACTGCTTTACTTTTGCCCAATCTGGATTAGGCTTTGTAGCATAGACTTTTGCCAATAAAGCATAAGCAGCACCTTTATTTGCTTTATATTTTTCTGATGACGCAGGAGCATTTGCAATTGCCCCTTCCAAATCGGAAATAATTTGAGCATAAACATCATTTACAGATTGTCTTTTTGGATATAGCTGTGTATATGCTTCATCAAAATTATCTGAATTGATGGTTATAAAAGATTTTGTAACGATTGGAACATCACCCCATAGCTGTACCATATGAAATAAGTACATTGCACGGAAAATAGATGCTTCAGCTTTCATCTGATTTTTCCTAACAGTAGAAAGATCTCCAGCACCATCTACATAATTAAGAATTTTGTTACAATGATCCATAAAATTGCTTAGATATCCCCAATCTCTGTTTACATTAGTATTGGTTGCTAAGATTCTATATTCATCTTGTTGAAAATTTTGCACATTATCAGCGCCGGCGTACGAAATATCTGTCTGTGCATCGCCGTTTAGAAGATAGTCTAATTGCCAATATTCATTGCCAAAATCAGAATAAATGGTAGTCATTGCCTCTTCTGCACGTTGAGCAGTTGATAAAGGATTATTGACATCTACAGTTTGATCAGATATTGGTTCTGTATCAAGATATCTTTCACAAGAAACTGCTGTTAAGAACAAAGCAGAAATCGAAATTGAGTATAATATTTTATTAATCTTCATTATTTTAAATTTAAAAAGTTGCTTTAAGTCCAACAATAAATGTTCTAACTTGAGGATAAGTTCCATAATCTATACCTAAAATTCCTGCAGAGCCGGAATATGCGTTAACTTCAGGATCAAAGCCGCTGTACTTCGTCCATGTATGAAGGTTTTGTCCGGTAACATAAACATTTATATTAGAAACTCCTTTAAATAGATTTTTAAAATTATATCCTAATGTTACTGCTTTAAGTTTAATATAAGAACCATCTTCTACAAATCTGTCAGAGATATGCAGAGATTCTGGATCATTAGCCTTTGGAACATTTGTAATTTGACCTACTGTTGTCCATCTGTCTAAAACTGCTGTAGATTGATTTTTAAAATCATTCATTAATTCTAAATCTAATCTTGATGCATTAAAAATATCACCTCCTTGCGATCCTGTAACCAATACATCTAAATAAAGTCCTTTGTATTTAAATTGATTGCTAAATCCAAAAGTATATTTAGGATTGGGATTTCCTATTGTCGTACGATCACCAGTATCGAAGTATCCATTTCCGTTAAGATCCTTATAGGTCAAGCTTCCTGTTGTTGGATTTACTCCTTGTACTTGGTAACCATAAAAACTTCCTATAGCTACACCAGGAGAAAATCTCGTAATGTTTTCACCAACAGTCTCATTATAAGCAGCATATGATACAGGAACGTAATTGATCGATTTAATTTTATTTTTTGTGAATGAAATATTGAAGTTAGTATCCCAACTAAAATCTGTGTTCTTGATATTAGCAGTATTTAAAGAGAATTCAAGACCTTGATTTTCAACGGAACCAACATTTGTATTGTAAGCATAAGTATTAATAGGGAAAACGATACCCATAATAAGATTCTTAGTATCTCTTTTATAAGCATCCGCTGTAAATTTGATTCGATTGTTTAGAAAATTAACATCTAATCCTATATTAGAATCTGTGGTAGTTTCCCAAGTAAGATCTGTGTTACTATATTGATAAGGACTCCAAGAGCCTTTAGGAGTTCCGTCTTCATTATACCCCAACTCAGAAAGTCTTTGAAGATAAAGAGCAGAATAAGGACTAATCCCTGATGCATTACCTGATTTTCCCCATCCTCCTCTCAATTTTAAATAGCTGATAGCAGAATTGTCTTTAAGAAAATCTTCATTAGAAACTACCCAACCAGCAGAAAGTCCTGGGAAATATCCCCATCTATTATCCTTAGATAATGCAGATGAAGATTGAGCCTTTATTATTCCCATTACTGTATATTTATTATTGAATGTATAAATAGCACGGAAAAAACTTGACAATTCCCTTAAATCAGTTGATGCATAATTATAATGTGGCTGTTGTGCTAAATCATAAATAAATTCATTGGTATCTACAGGAAACATTTTTCCCCATTGACTATTCATAATATATTTTCCGTCTCTTACATTTCCACCTAAGAGTAATTGTAGATCATTAGCACCAGATTTAAAACTGTAATTTAATGTTCCTTCATATAGAACGTTTTGCCAAGTACTTCTATTTAAACTTCCTGTTCCTTGCTCTTGTCTTCCGTAGCTTGTTTGATAACCATTAACGAAGTTCATGTATTTAGTATCTACAATATCTAACGAGATACTAGGTTTAAAGATTAAATTTTTAGCTAAAGTAACGTCAAAACCAAAATTACTCATGAATCGGTTATTATTTGTCTCTTCAATTCTTGACTGATAAGCTACAGGGTTTTCCCAAGAAGACTGAAAAGGATTGGGTGCAAATTGTCCTGGTTTATAACCGTCTTTTATACTTCCATCAGTATTAGTTGGAATACCATTAACTTCAGAACCATATACCGGTAAAAAAGATGGTGTATTAAGAGCTGCTAAAACAATCCCACCTCTCGCTGTGCTGAGATTATCTGATGTACTTTTTAAATCTGTTTTAATATAATTTAAACTAGTATTGAATTTTAACCATTTTGCGATGTTAGCATCTAAATTTACTTTAAAAGAATATCGATCAAATCTAGAAGGGTTTATAATACCATCTGTCCCTTGATATCCTAATGAAGTATAAGCTTTCACATTTTCGTTTCCAAAAGAATAATTAACATTATAGTTTTGATCAAATCCGTTCTGATATACTTTATCTTCCCAATTCGTATTAATTCCTGCATACATAGGATTATTAATTGTCGTAAGATAAGACGGATTAATCTCATTCATCAAAGATTTATATTGATCTAAATTTAGAACGTCTATATTATTAACTTTTTTTGAAAATCCCCAATAAGCATTAAAACCTAATTGAGATTTATTGCTTTTTCCTCTTTTAGTAGTAACAAGAACAACTCCACTTGAACCATTAATACCATATATTGCTGTAGATGTTGCATCTTTTAATATGGTCATTTCTACAATATCGTCCGGATTGACTCCACTAATATCAGTAGTTTGAATTCCATCAACAACATATAAAGGTGATGTGCTTGATGTAATAGATGTATTACCTCTAATTTTTACATCTAATGCAGCTCCGGGTTTACCAGAAGGCTGAACAACATTTACTCCAGCTGCATTTCCTTGCAAAGCTTGAGCAACATTAGTAATTGGTCTGTCAGCAAAAGCATCAGCTTTCACAGTAGAAACAGCACTTGTTAAATTCGATTTCTTTACCGAGCCATATCCAATCAAAACAACTTCCTCAATCTTCTGTTCTTTCTGAACAGTATCTTTCTGGGTGTTTTGAGCATGGAAGTTTGCCGTGAAATAAAGCACTGCAACCAGTCCAAGACCTTTTGTTATTTTTACATTCATATACAGTTAGTTTTTTTAATTCTCAAATTGAGACAATAAAAATATATATTTTTTTTAATAATTAACATTTTATTAATAAATATTTTAATATTTCCTGTATTTTTGGGCAATTAAAGACATATAAAATAGGTGAAAAATTATGAAAACTCCTAAAATCTAACTAAAAAAATTCCCCAAATGATATCTAAGCAACCCAATATTACGCTTCCATTGAAACTCACATTCCTGATTTTTTCAATGGTTTTAAATTGTATGGGCATTGTGATAATACAGCTTTCAGCTCAGAAAATTGGGTATGATAAACTTGGTTTTTTAGAGTCTTTTAAAGATTTACCTATTGCAGTTTTTTCTCTTTTTGCGGTTAATTTTATAAGCCGTTTAGGAACAAAAAAATCACTCATTGTCGCTCTACTCTTAGTTGGAATTTGTTCTTTATTTTTACCTTTTGTAGAAGTTTTTTGGTTTTTTAAGCTTTGGTTTGCTATAATTGGGACTTGCTTCGCTATCGGAAAAATTTGTGTTTACGGAATTATTAGAAACAATATGACCGAAGAACGCACGCTAGCAAAAACGATGAACAGCGTTGAAGCTTCTTTTATGATTGGTATTTTTGTCGTCAATACAGGTTTTGGATGGCTCATCTCGAGTCAGTTTGGAGAATTTTGGAAATTTGGTTTTATGTCTATTTCTCTCATTTCGTTTTTTACGGTTTATTTATTTTTAAAATCTAAAATTGTAGAACCGGAAGTGAAAAGCAAGAGAATAATTCCCGATTTATCCGGATTTGGGAAAACGCCTTTCATTCTATTTTTTGCCGTAAGTTTTTTTATAATTTTCATTGAACAAAGCTTTAATTCTTGGCTTCCAGCATTTTACAAAGACCATCTTAAAGTAGATTCTTTCTTTGCACTTCAGGCTTCTTCGTTTTTAGCGCTTTTTTCTTACTCAGGAAGAGCAATTACTTCACGTATAATTCAGCGATTCTCTTTGTCAAAATATTTTATGTTTTGTTTGTTAATGATTATCTTAGTTTTAGTTCTTATTTCAACAATTCAGTTTTTCTTTACTGAAAATGCCCGAATATTATTATTTCTGTTTCCCGTTATCGGATTATTTTTATCACCACTCTATCCTGTTATTAATTCAAAAATGATTGCTAAAATTGATAAAGATAAAATTAATACTTTCACATCTTTAATCGTTATTGTCTCTTCAGTAAGCAGTTCGTTAAACTCTATTTCAATCTCAATACTATTTAAAAATCAAGCACTTAATTACTATTCATTATATATTTTGGGAGCTGTAATAATGGTTACTGTACTTTCCTACTCTTATTTTAAGTTAAGCATAAATAAAATTTAAAAAATAATTTTATTTTTACCGCATGAAAACTGATCACAATAAAAACATTGAAACTTTAAAGGAACTAATTGACAGCAAGGATCTTATCCCGAATGTATCGGTAGATTGCACGATTTTTGGCTTTCATGATGACATCTTAAAAGTGCTTCTGTTGAAGTATCACGACTTAGATTTGTATTCACTTCCCGGTGGTTTTGTTTTTATTGATGAAGATTTAAGAGAAGCTGCAGATCGTGTTTTGTATGAAAGAACACATTTGAAAGGTTTGTTTTTGGAACAATTTCACACTTTTGGACGATTAAATCGAACAGAAAATAACGTTCACAAAACATTAATCAACAATAAAGGTCTTGATGTTCCCAAAGATCACTGGATTTTACAGAGATTTATCACGGTTGGTTACTGTAGTCTGATTGATTTTTCTATGGCAAATACTTTTCCCGATGCTTTTAATGAATCTTGTGCATGGTTTGAAGTTAGTAAGCTTCCGCAAATGGCGTTTGATCATGACAGAGTTATTGCAGAAGGATTGGAGTATTTACGTAAAAACATTGATACTCAAGTTGCTGCAAGTAATCTTTTGCCGGAAAAATTTACAATGAAAGATCTTCAGTCTTTATATGAAACTATTTTAGGTGAAAAATTCAGAAGAAATAATTTTCAGCGTAAAATACTTAGTACCAATTCGTTAGAAAGAATGGAGAAATTATATGACGGTTCTGCAAATAAAGCTCCGTATCTGTATAAATTCATTAAAGAATAATTTTTTCTTCCTTGTTAAAAGTTTTTTTTTGAGCATTCCGAAAAAATCTTATTTTTAGGAAAATTAATTTAAATGTCATATTATCCTCTTACAAGCATTCCCGATTACTACGGAATTGATGCTTTACTTACCGAAGAACACAAACTTATCCGTCAATCTGTAAGAGATTGGGTTGAAAGTTTTGTAATGCCAAATATCGATGAAGCCGCTCAAAATCATACTGATTTACCAAATCTGATGAAAGAATTGGGGAAAATTGGTGCTTTGGGACCTTACATTCCCGAAGAATATGGCGGTTCTGGGCTTGATCAGATTTCTTACGGCTTGATTATGCAGGAATTGGAAAGAGGAGATTCTGCGGTACGTTCTGCAGCTTCTGTACAGAGTTCTTTGGTGATGTTTCCTATCAATGAATTTGGTTCTGAGGAACAAAAAAGAAAATACTTACCAAAGTTAGCTTCAGGTGAAATGATCGGGTCTTTTGGTCTTACAGAACCAAATCACGGTTCAGATCCTAGTTCTATGGAAGCTTATTTTAAAGATATGGGAGATCATTATCTTTTGAATGGTGCTAAAATGTGGATTACCAACTCTCCTTTGTGCGATATTGCAGTTATTTGGGCTAAAAACGAGGAAGGAAAAGTACAGGGATTAATTGTTGAAAGAGGAATGGAAGGCTTCACAACACCTGAAACTCACAATAAATGGAGCTTAAGAGCTTCTAAAACTGGTGAATTGGTTTTCAATGACGTAAAAGTTCCAAAAGAAAATCTTCTTCCGGGAGTTACAGGCTTAAAAGGACCTTTATCTTGTTTAAATTCTGCACGATACGGAATTTCTTGGGGTGTAATTGGTGCTGCAATTGATTGTTATTGCACGGCTGTTCAATATTCTAAAGAAAGAAGACAATTCGGAAAACCAATTGGATCTTTTCAGTTACAGCAGAAAAAATTAGCTGAATTTTTAACTGAAATTACTAAAGCTCAGTTGCTTTGCTTGCAATTAGGAAACTTGAAAAATGACCACAAAGCAAGCCCGGCTCAGATTTCTATGGCAAAAAGGAATAATGTAAAAATGGCGATTGATATTGCAAGAGAATCTCGTCAAATTCTTGGCGGAATGGGAATTATGGGAGAATTCCCGATGATGCGGCATGCTGCAAACTTAGAATCGGTAATTACTTATGAAGGAACACATGATGTTCATTTGTTGATTACAGGTCTTGATATTACAGGCTTTAATGCCTTTTAGATAAAAAAATAATGGGAGATTAGGTTCTTAAAAATTCCATTTATTTAGACAAAAAAGGTGACTTCGAGAATCTCAGTCACCTTTTTTATGGACTAAAAGTTTTTACATTTTCTAAAAAGCTTATTTCCGGATTTAAAATTTCATGAATCAGATTTTGTATTGAAACCATTGCATCATCAAGATTTCCTAAAGCAAATTCTAATGAAACTACTCCTTTCTTAGCATCAGCAAAACTCCAGATTCCTGTTTCTATCGGGTAACCCCAAAATTCGGGTAAACTTTGAACAACATATTGATAAAGGCAAAGCTGCATCGCCTGTTTTCTGTCACTGTGTTGAAAATAATCAGATTTATTAAGTTCGTCAATCTTGACAGTTAAGTTTTTTGTTTTAGCCGTTTTGTAATCAATAATTCTAATGGTTCCGTTCAGTTTATCAATTCTATCGATAAATCCGAAGAAAGAAACTTTGTCGGATTTTTCTTCATTCAGATAAAAATCTACACTCTCGAATCGTCTTTCAATATCAATTATCTCTAAAGAATTTCCATCTTTTATTAGCTCCAAATCATAATTAAGAATATTCTCAATCACTTTCTTGGCAATTGCTTTATGAATGAAATTCATTCCTTTATTATAAAATTCAGGTTGATGTTTTAGCTTTTCAATAGCAATATCTATAAATTCATCTATTCGTTTAATTGAATCCTGTAAATCTTTTAATTTTAAAACTTTACCTTTTAATACTTCATAGACTTCTTGAAGTGTATAATGAACTAAATTTCCGTAATTCCTGATCGACAATTCCTCTTCAATTTCATCAGCTTCGGAGGTATTCAGAATTTTAGAAAGATAAAAATCGATTGGATTATAGAGATAACTTGTCAAGTGCGAAGCGGAAACTTTTTCTTTCCATTTTAAAAGTTGCTGCTGAACAATTTCAGTTTTAAAAATTTCGATAGGCTGACTTAAAATGGGCTCAGAAGAATTTTCAACAATAACGTGTTCAATTTTATGCGAACTTTCCATTTCAATCTGAGTAATAAACCTACTCTTTTCACCGGTATTTACACCCGAACTTAACGCATTAAAAAGCAAATGAACATTCTGTGCATCCTGAATTAATCGGTAGAAATGATATGCATAAATACTGTCGTTTTCAAGGAAAGTATGCAAATCAAAATGTCTTCTGATATCAAAAGGAATATAAGTATTCTGAGAATTTCCGAGAGGTAATTTTCCCTCATTGACAGACAGAAGAATCACGTTTTCAAAATTTAAAAGACGGGTTTCCAACAATCCCATTACCTGAAGACCTTTCAAAGGTTCACCTTGAAAATCAATACTTTCTGAATTAATATGCTGATTAATCAGAATTTCAAGTGTTTCCATCTTGATTTCAAAACCGTAAGGCGTGATTTGGTTTTTGATAACTCGGAAAGCATTTTCAAAATGAGAAACATTTTCATACTGAATATCATCAAGTTCGAGCCATTTTATTTTACGGCAAAAATCAATTAAATCATCCAAAAACCGATAGCCTGATTCTGCTTTTTGAAGCAAATTGAAATAAGAAAGATTCTCTAAAAGCTCTTTGATCAGTTTTTGAGAAATATAAACAATGTTTCTGGCTTCTATTTCAGACTTGAAATTGTTGATGATTTTCTCATCTTCATCAGATTTTGGAAGCTCTTCAAGAATCGGAAAAATGTCGCGATAATAATATGAGCTTTTATTTTTTTCAAGTTGTTTTTGTAGATAGAATAACTGTTTTACCGCATTTGAAAATGAAAGGTTTTTCAGCGGAAAACCCATTGTAATATTAAGGTTTTCAACTTCATGCATTACGTCGAGACTTGCAGGAAGAAGATTTTCATCCAATAAAACTACAGCTGTATTGGTAAAGGTTTTATTATCAATAGTTGCAAATAATTCAGGAAGAATTTTTGTTTGGGTAACATTTCCTGAAACTTCGTAAACTTTTATATTTTTAAGATGATTAAAATCGTCTTCAATCCAGTGAAAATCTCTGCTCTCGTTAAATTCTTTCCATGTTTTATGACTTCTCAGAAATTTTCCGGCTTCCTGTCTTTCATCATCAAAATAGTATTTATCTCCTTGAAAAAAACACTGTGCTTTATCCCACTGCAAAAGATTCCGAACCAGTTTTTCTTCAACGGGAGTAAAAGCATTAAAACCACAGAAAACAAATTTTTCGGTATTATTTTTAGCGAAATTTTCGATTTCAGCTTTAGCAGATTCATGAATCATTCCGGGAGTTGCCCAGTTTTTCTCTTTTAATTTCTTTTTTAAAACCGGTAAAAAAACATTCATATTCCGCCAAAAATTCAAGAATTTTTTTCTTGGAACTTCATCATCATCTCCTAAATCCTGCGCCCATTCTTTAATACGTTCTTCATCAAACATATATTGCAGAACCGCCTGATCAGAATCTGAAAATTTCAAAATATCATCCCAATCTTTCTGGAGCGTAGGAAACCATTTTAAAAATTCAGAAAAATCATCATTAGGAATTAGATTCAAACTTTTGTAAACATCAAACGAAAAAAGCCACAAAGAAATCCCCTGAATAGTCTGTTGATCAACAATATTAACAATCAGCTCTTCAATTGTATAAAAGTTTGGAAGAAATCCTGAGTAATTGTTTTCTTCTAAAATTTGACGTATAAAAACGATGGGTCTTTTACCTGGAAGAACAATATTAAATTGTGATAAATCAGAATTTTGAATTAATAATTCATCGATAATTTTGTTTAAAAATTTCAAAGTTTCTGATAGTTTTTTAGTTTTTCAAGCTCTTCGCTTATCAAAATACTGTATTCCGCCTGCTTTTCTTTATTCATCCCATGCTCCGTAATACGGTCATAAGTTGTTTGAAATTGTTTGTATTCTGAAGAAATTTTAGCGTAAATTGTTTTAAAGAATTTATTGTAATCCGAAGTCGTTTTTATTTTTTCTGAAACTTCTTTTCTGAGTTTTCTGGCATGAATTTCAGCAATATCGAAATGTTTCTGTTCATGAACAAGTACATAATCATCAATTCTTTTAACGTCTTTCCAAGATTTATCTTCGTTAAAAATTGTTTGAATCTCAATTTTAACCGGAACTTTGGGATCACTTGAAGTAATCGCAGAATATTCCCAACCACAATGGGTATAAGCTACAACTGTAGAACCTCCTAAATGGTTGGTTTTGCTTTTAAAATTATCCCAAACTAATTTTTGATCTTCGCTCCAGTTGATTTTCTGAGCGGATAAGATATTGAATACCAATAAAAAAACTATTAAAAAAAACTTCATTTATTCTACTACAATTGTTTTTGTGATCCAATCATTATTTCCTTTCCAAAATCTGAAGGTGTATTTTCCTTTTTTTCGAGGACTAAAATTTATTTGGTTTGCCGATTTATAACTTGCCTGCGAACAAGGTCCATTTGTATTAAATTGATAAGCAGTAATATCTCTTTCTAAATCTGAGAGATGCGCATAATCGTAACCATAAAATCCTTGACAACCCGAAGCATAATTCGAATAAGTTCTGATACTCTGAACCGAAAAAACATCCATTGTATCGTTTACGATTTTCACGCTGTCAATTTTCACTTTATCTACAGATTCTATCGTCTGATAATCGTCGTCATCTTTACAGGAAGTAAAAAGCAGACCTAAAACAACAGAAGCGAAACTTATTTTTAAAAGAGATTTCATGATGCAGGATTTGATAATTTGGAAATATAAATTTAGTAAAAATAAATTCTAATTAATATTTTATTATGAATTAAAATTACCTTTTGATAAATAAACTACTTTTTTTGTATCAAAAAACTCTTCTTCAAAATAATTTTTAAGACTAAAAAGTTCACATCTTAATCCAGCTAATTCTTCAGCAAGATCTCCACCTTTTAAATATAAAACTCCGTTATGTTTTGGATTAAACTGTTCTTTTTCAAATTTTCCTTTCAGCCATCTCAAAAATTCAGGCATTTGCGTCACGGCACGACTTACTACAAAATGAAATTTTTCTTTCACTTTTTCTGCTCTACCGTGAATCGCAGTTACGTTCGTCAACCCAACTCCTTCTGCAACAGCATTTACAACAGTAATTTTCTTACCAATAGAATCAATTAAAGTAAAATTTGTTTCAGGAAATAATATCGCCAAAGGAATTCCGGGAAAACCACCACCCGTTCCGATGTCTAAAACTTTTGTTCCGGGAGCAAATTCCATGATTTTTGCGATACCTAAAGAATGGAGAATATGCTTTTCATAAAGCGATTCCATATCTTTTCGGGAAATAACATTTATTTTTTCATTCCATTCTCCATACAGTTCTTCAAGCTTTGTAAACTGCTCGATTTGTTTCTCTGTAAGATCCGGAAAATATTTTTGGATAGTTGATATCGACATAAAAGTAATTGTAAAAGGCAAAAATAAGTTTTATTCACATTTTATTCAAATTAAGTTTTTATATATATTTGTTAAAAAGACAAAAACAGTATATGGATAAACTTTCAGACAGAGTAAAAAGACTAGGTTACTCGCAAACATTCGTCATGTCTAACAAAGCAAGAGATATGAAAGCCAGCGGAATAGACGTTATTAGTTTAACGCTTGGCGAACCAGATTTTGATGTTCCGGACAATATAAAACAAGCTGCTTTTGATGCAATCAATGAAAATTACAGCCACTACTCTCCTGTTCCGGGATTTTTAGAGCTTAGACAGGCAATTTCTGAAAAATTAAAAAGAGACAATCAATTAGATTATAAACCGACGCAAATTTGTGTTTCAAACGGCGCAAAACAGGCAATTATTAATGTTTTGGCAGCAATTATCAATGATGGAGACGAAGTTATTCTTCCAACACCATATTGGGTAAGTTATGATGAAATGGTAAAAATGATGGGTGGAAATTCTGTTATGCTTCCGACTTCATACGTTACTGATTTTAAAATCACTGCAGAACAGCTTGAAGAAGCAATTAATGAAAAAACAAAAGCTATTCTTTTCAGTTCGCCTTGTAATCCTTCAGGAGGATATTATACGTACGATGAATTGAAATCTTTGGCAAAAGTTATTGCGAAATATCCTCATGTAACGGTTATTTCTGATGAAATTTACGAATACATTAATTATGAAACTAAGACTACTTCAATTGCACAATTTTCTGAAATTTACGAGCAAACAGCTGTAATCAACGGAATGTCTAAAGCTTTCGCAATGACAGGTTGGAGAATCGGTTATTCAGCTTGTCCGGAATGGTTGGCAAAAGCTTGTGAAAAAGTTCAGGGACAAATGACGAGTGGCGCAAATACAGTTGCTCAAAGAGCTTCAATCGTTGCTTTAAAAACCAATCCTTCAGAATACAAATACATGATTGATGCTTTTGAATCTAGAAGAAATTTAGTATTTAATTTAATGAAAGAAATCCCAGGATTTAAAGTGCTTTTACCAAAAGCTGCATTTTATTTCTTCCCAGATATTTCTTACTATATTGGAAAAACTCTAAACGGAACTGAAATAAAAGATGCAGACGATTTTGCAATGTTTATTTTAGAAAATGCTCACGTAGGTTGCGTTGGTGGAGTTTCATTCGGTAGTCCTGAATGTATCAGATTTTCTTATGCTGCTTCTGAAGATGACTTACGAGAAGCGATGCGAAGAATTAAAGATGTATTGGAAAAGGCTGTTTAAAATTTAATTATTTTAAAAAAAAATATTTCAGATTTAGGTTTAAAACTTAAATCTGTTTTTTTTTGATAGACAAAAGCTTTATTAGATCTAAAATTTAAACTCTAAAAGGTTGAATTTTATTAGCTTTTCAATTGAAAATAGAATTTTCTCTCAAAAACTATTATAGATTTTATTTATCGAAAACTATTTTTTCAATAGATAAACCAATGTATATTTGCACTGTAAGATTATCAATCAAAAAAAATAAAAATTATGTCTTTAGTAGGAAAAAAATTCCCAAATGTAGCGGTAGATGCAATGTCGGAAATGGGTGATGATTTAAGAATCAACATCTTTGAAGAAGCTACAAACAACCAACAAAAAGTTATTTTATTCTGGTATCCGAAAGATTTCACTTTCGTTTGTCCAACAGAACTTCATGCTTTTCAGGAAGCTTTGCCTGAGTTTGAAAAAAGAAACACTAAAGTAATTGGTGCTTCTTGCGATACAAACGAAGTACACTTTGCTTGGTTAAACGTTGCAAAAGATAACGGTGGTATCGAAGGTGTAACTTACCCACTTTTAGCTGATACGCACAGACAATTGGCAAATGCTTTAGGAATTGTAGATCAGGATTTCGAATACAATGAAGAAGGTGAAGAAGTTTTTACAGGTTCAAATGTAACTTACAGAGCAACTTATTTAATTGACGAAACCGGAAAAATTTTCCACGAGTCTGTAAATGATATGCCTCTTGGAAGAAACGTAAAAGAATATTTAAGATTAATCGACGCTTATACTCATGTTCAGAAGCATGGTGAAGTTTGCCCTGCAAACTGGGAAGAAGGAAAAGATGCTATGAAAGCTGACAGAACTTCTACTGCTGAATATTTAGCGAAGAACTAATATTATATGTTAATTTGAAAATGAGATAATTTGAGAATTAATCATCTGATTATTTAAGAATTATCTCATTTTCTATTTATTAAAATTTTCAAATTAAAATTATGTACACAGAATTAACAGAAGATACTTTACAAAATATCGTAAGCGATAACGAAAAAGTTGTCGTACAATACGGAGCAACATGGTGTGGAAACTGCAGAATTATGAAGCCGAAATTCAAAAAATTAGCTTCTGAGAACGATTCGATTCCTTTCCTTTATGTAGATGCAGAAAAATTACCGGAAAGCAGAAAATTAGCTAAAGTTGACAACTTACCTACATTTGCAATCTTTAAAAATGGTGAATTGGTGAATCAGGTTCAGTCTAATCAGGCAGAAAGTTTAATTAACTTATTTAACGAATTGTAATTATGAAGCTGCCAATTATCAGACAATTTTATCAAAACCAAACTCCTGAAAATTTAGAAAAAACTTTAGAAGTTTTAGAAAGTTTCACAGAGTTCAGAGGAACCACAGAAGAAGATATGAATGTTGCAGGAGAATTAATCACCAACATTTGCGGAGCTCTTGAAGTTCACGCTAACGTACAAAACGGAATGAGCGAAAAAGATGCTTTAAATTCTTTTGCTCAAAAGGTTTTAGGATCTATTGATAAATAATATTTAAACACTAATGTCACGAATATTTAAGTTTTAAATTGTGTTATTAGTGAAGAAATTAGTGTTAATTGTGTTTAACACACCAAAAATAAAATCCCGATGAAAAGACATCAGGATTTTTTGGGTTTAAAAAAGTTTTGAAAGTAATTTTTAACTCAAAACTCATAATTTATAATTCTTTTTAGCTTCTTCTGCTCATCAAAATATTCAGAATATACCAGAATAAAAGCATAATTGAAGCAAAAAGCTGTAAAGAAGCTCCCACATATTGATCTGTTGCATAAGCATCTTTCAATTTACTGGTTTGATAGAGAATTGTTGCTGAAGCCAAAATCACCATTCCAACAGAGAACCATAATCCAAGATTAAATCCGAATATCATTCCACCAACAATTAATCCGATTGCAATAAATCCTCCAATTGTAATGATATTTCTAAGGAATGAAAAATCTCTTTTGGAAGTAAATGCTACTGCAGAAATTCCTGCAAACATTGCTACAGTAAGTGTTGCCGCTTGAAAAATAACGGAAGCTCCGGCGTAAACTACTGCAATATATATTAAAGGTAAAAATATCGCAGCTTCAAGAAGCACGTAAAATCCTAATCCCATATACTGAGTAGATTTACTTTGCGAAAGCGACCATTTTGTTGCTAAAAAAGAAGCTAACCAAAATACTCCGATAATCAACAGCCAAAGATAACGCTGTCCTAACATACCAAGAATTAATTGCTCAGGAACAACATTTAGCAAAACTGTTTCAACGCCGATAAATGCCAAAATCGCCAAAGCAACATGAATGTAAGTTTTCCTGTAAAAATCACCTCTTTCCAAATCGGTAGAGTGTGATAATAAAACATCAGTTTTCATAATTTTATGTTATATTAATTTAATTTTTATTTACTGTAATCCGGTTTTACACCAAGAATTCTCCCGTCATTTTCAAAAATAACCGTAATCAAATCTCTTGGCGGATCATTTTTATCATCTGCATATTTATACTGAACCGCAGGATAAGTCTGATTATCGGGTAGCTTTTGATAACCTGATTGATAAACTTCAGTCTTTCTTTCAAAGCTTATTCCACCAGAAAGCTTCTGAATCATATTTTCGTTTACCAAACTCTTTACTTTTTCAGAAATAAGAGAAGAAATCGCATCCTTATTCGAAGTTTTTAAAGCTGAAACAAATTTAGAAAACGACTGATTATACAATTCAATTTTATCTTGAGGAATTGAAGCAGAAATATCCATTGCTGGATTTTGAACTTCCACTTTACTTACAGTCTGTGCCGATGCAAATGTTATTGCAAAAAGACCCAAAACAGCGAATACTTTTTTCATGATAGAATAGATTTTGAATTTTTGGTATAACTAAAGTAAGCTAAAATATTTAAATAACCTCCAAAAACTTCATCGTATCGACATTGTCTGCATAAGTATTCAATCCTGGATTTTGTGCTTCTCCAAATTGAATTGATTCAATTCCAAGCCCATCTTTTGCTACAATACATTGAATATTTTCTTCATTTTCAGCGATAAAATCTTTCACTTCATCCAAAGAAGAATATCTGCTGAAATTAATCACAGAAAGCGGACTAAATAATTTATCATCTTCTTTCAGCATCACAAAATTATTATCCCAGAATTTATCCTGATTCAAAAGATAAACTGCTCTGTTGTAATCATAATTATTAGCATATTTATTATGATTGATAATTTCTTTAAAATCTAAGAAACTCTCAAACAATCTGTCAATTACAAAATCGTCAGGAATAAAAACTCGTGTCACATTTCTGCATCCTAATCCAAAATACTGGAAAATATCTTGAGCTAATAATTTTAATTCTTCTTCAGTTTCATCTCCTTTCAAAACCGCTACAGAAGTTCTGTTTTTTCGAATAATGCTTAAATGATTTTTAAAATAATACTCTAAATATCTTGCTGTATTATTACTTCCTGTCGCAATTACCGCATCAAAATTTTCCAATCTTTCAACAAATTCAAAATCAATTGTTTCTTCAGAAAATTCTCTCCATTTTTTCAACAAGAAAGGAATCATCAATCGATCTTTTGACGACAATTTAATCAAAGGAATATGATTGCTTAAAATCACAGAAATTACATCGTGCCATCCCACCAAAGGAATATTTCCGGCAAGAATTAATCCTACTTTTTTTGAAGTTTTTGAAGGAGAATAATTGCTCAACCAATCATTAATCTTCTCTTGAGTCAACAATTCCGACCATTGCTTTAAAGCATATTTCTGATTATCAAGTGTAAACCAAGGGTTTTCAATTTCACACTTCTTTAATATTTGCTGAAATTCAACATCATTTTCGTTATGATCTTCAGAATTTTTTGTTAAAAACTCTTTTATATAATCACTTAATTTATTTAGTCCTAAAACTCTTTTTTCGATATTCATAATTACTGTAAAATTGGGGAATATTTTGTAATTTTGTGCAAATTTAAAAAAAATTAGCGATGGCTATTAAAATAACTGATGAATGCATTAATTGCGGGGCTTGTGAACCGGAATGTCCTAATAATGCAATATATGAAGGAGCGGTAGATTGGAAAGCATCCGAAGGTACTGAACTTTCAGGAACCGTAACTTTACCATCAGGTCTTACGGTTGACGCAGATTCTCCACAAGAACCTGTGAGTGATGATGTTTATTTTATTGTAACAGATAAATGTACAGAATGTAAAGGTTTCCATGAAGAACCACAGTGTGCCGCAGTTTGTCCCGTAGACTGTTGTGTTCCGGATGAAGATCATGTAGAATCTGATGAAGCTTTACTGAACAAAAAAGCTTTCTTACACGGAGAATAAAAACTACCGTCTCATACATTATGAGGCGGTTTTTATTTATATTAATTAAATCTCTCAAAATAGTAATAACGAAACCGCAGATTTTCTCTATCTTGAATAAAATTTGCAAAAACAAAAAGTAAAATTATGAGCAAAAAGCACAATTTCAGCGCAGGACCATGTATCTTACCTCAGGAAGTATTTGAAAAATCAGCAGAAGCGATTTTAGATTTCAACGGAATTGGTTTATCACTTCTTGAAATTTCGCACAGAAGTAAAGATTTTGTTGCGGTGATGGATGAAGCTCGTGCCATTGTAAAAAGGCTGATGAATATTGGTGATGATTACGAAGTTTTGTATTTGGGAGGCGGTGCAAGTTTACAGTTTGCGATGGTTCCTTACAATTTGATGAAAGTTGGCGGAAAAGCAGCTTATCTTGATACCGGAACTTGGGCTGCAGGAGCTATAAAAGAAGCTAAAAAAGTAGGAAGTGTAGATATTGTAGGTTCTTCAAAAGAAGAAAACTATTCTTTCATTCCTAAAGATTATAAAATTGGTGCAGAATACGATTATTTCCACTGTACTTCAAACAATACAATTTATGGAACTCAGATGAAAACCTTCCCTGAAGTAGATACTTTAATGGTTTGTGACATGAGTTCTGATATTTTCTCAAGACAATTGGATTTCTCAAAATTTGATCTGATTTATGCCGGAGCTCAGAAAAATATGGGACCTGCAGGAGTAACTTTGGTCGTTGTAAAAAAAGAAATTTTAGGTAAAACGGAAAGAGAAAATATGTTTTCTATTTTAGATTACAATCAGCATATTTCTAAAGAATCAATGTATAATACTCCGCCTGTATTTCCAATTTATGCGTCACTTTTGACTTTGCAATATTTAGAAAACAATGGCGGAATTGCAGCTGCAGAAGCAAGAAATGAAGCTAAAGCTAAATTATTATATAACGAAATCGATTCTAATCCATTATTTGAAACGTTTTGCGTTGAAGAAGACCGTTCTTTGATGAATGTTTCTTTCAAATTAATTGATGAAACTAAAAAAGAAGAATTTGATGCTGCATGGAAAGCTGCAGGAATCAGCGGATTAAACGGGCACAGAAGTTTGGGAGGTTACAGAGCAAGTTTATACAATGCTTTGCCAATTGAAAGCGTGCAGGTTTTGGTAGATGTAATGAAATCTCTAAAATAGCATAATTGTGTAAGTTCAAAATAGTTGAATATTATTTTCCATTATTTTAAATTTTCTTAATTTGCGCAACTATTTATTATTTTAAAAATTAAGTCTTTAAAATCTTAAATTAAATAAAAACAATGAGAGTTTTAGCTAACGACGGAATCTCCAAAGCCGGAGAAATCGCTTTAAAAGAAGCCGGAATTGAGTTACTCGATAACAGAGTTGCTCAGGATCACGTTATCAATTTCATCAATGAAAACAACGTGGATGTTCTTTTGGTGCGAAGTGCTACCAAAGTTAGACAAGATTTGATTGATGCTTGTCCGAATCTTAAAATCATCGGAAGAGGCGGAATCGGTATGGATAATATCGATGTAGAATATGCAATTGAAAAAGGATTATATGTAATCAACACACCAAATGCTTCCTCAAAATCGGTGGCGGAATTGGTTTTTGCACATTTCTTTTCTTTGGCAAGATTTTTACATGAATCAAACAGATTGATGCCTTTGGAAGGAGATACTCATTTCAATGCAATGAAAAAATCTTTCAGCAAAGCTTATGAACTTTCAGGAAAAACTTTGGGAGTGATTGGCTTTGGAAGCATCGGTCAGGAAGTGGTAAAAATGGGAATTTCTTTAGGAATGAAAGTAAAAGTTCTTACAAGAAAACCAAGAACACAAGTTTTAACCTTAGATTTTTTCGACGGACAGACTTTAAAATTTGAAATCACTTCTACAAACGATACCGACGAATTTTTGAAAGACACCGAATTTATCAGTATTAACACTCCACAAACAGACGAATATATTATTGATACTCCGCAGTTTGAAAAAATGAAAGATGATGTTTTCATTGTTAATACAGCAAGAGGAGGCGTTATCAACGAAGTAACTTTGCTTGATTTTATAGAATCCGGAAAAGTTGCGGGAGCTGCGCTTGATGTTTTTGAAAATGAGCCAGCTCCGGAATTAATTTTATTGATGAATCCGAACCTGTCTCTTACGCCACATTTGGGAGGAAATACCGTTGATGCACAAGAAAAAATCGGTATTGAGCTTGCCAAACAAATTATTGAAATTAAAAAGAAATTATAAACTATATATGCCAGTTTTTAAACCTTTCCGTGGAATACGCCCTCACAAAGACCATGAGGCGACATTTCCTACTCATCCTTTAGATAATTTCACACAAGCTGAGATTGCTGAAAAAGCGCAAAAAGAAAAAACTTACATCAATATGATTAAACCTTATGTTGTAAGTAAATCTAAAGATGTTGACCGGAATTTAAGGAAAATCCGTACTACTTTTGAAGAGTTATTGGAAGATAAAACTTTGGTTCAGGACAGTTCGGCTTATTATCTTTATGAGCAGATTTATCCTAACAAACAAATTTTCCGTGGACTTTTGGGGCTTACATCTATTGAAGATTTTTGGGCTGGAAAAATCAAAAGACACGAAAGTACGATTCCTCAGAGAAAAGAAAAGCTGGCGCATTATCTTGACAAAGTAAATCTTCAGGCAGAACCTGTTTTGCTAACATATCCATCAAATTCTAAGATTGAATTGTTGATGAATCATGAAGAGAAAAATGTTCCGATTTTCAATCATGTTGACACCATCGGAATCAGACATAAAATCTGGAGAATTGATAATCGTCTTAAGCTACAGCAATTCAAGGAAGTAATCGATCAGATTGACTCTTTTTATATTGCAGATGGTCACCATAGAATTGGTTCTACGGCGCTTCATGCACAACGTTTAAAAGACAAAAACAAAAAGCATAACGGTACTGAAGCTTATAATTTTGTATATAGTTTTATTGTCTCCAACCAATCGATAAAAATCCACGATTACAATAGAATTTTAAGTAATATTGGAGATTTATCTACAGAAGAATTTCTTAAAAAACTGGAAACTTATTTCCTTATTCATGAGAAAGATGAAACTCCGTACTACCCTTCTCAGAAATTCCATATTTCAATGTATTTGGATGGTAAATTTTACTCTCTTCACGTAAAACATGACCTTCGTTCTCAGGAAATGTCTCTTGATAATTTAGATCATCATCTTTTAGACAAATATATAATTAAAGATATTCTTGACATTAAAGATTCAGATAGTTCTGATCAAATCACGTATGTAAAAGGAAGTTCGAATATTGAAGGAATTAAAATTTTAAAAGAAAAAATCGATAAAGGCGAAGGAAAAGTAGGTTTTGGAATTTATCCTGTAAGCTTCAATGATATGATTAAAATATCTGATTTAAAGCTAAGTATGCCTCCAAAGTGTACATTTATTGAACCAAAATTGGTTACAGCATTATTAATGTACGATATGAAGCCTTAAATATCTATTTTTTCTTTATTTTTATGCTCCGAAAAGAAAACGGTCAGTAAAAATGAAAAAAGTATTACTCATCATATTTCCACTCTTTTTGAGTGGATTTTTATTTTCTCAGAAAAAGACTCCGGCAAAAAAGCCAAGAGTAATTCCTAAATTCAATTATCACGAAGAATTTAAAAAAATCTCTGACGAAATTTTTCTTCACGGAACCGCTTATGATAACTTAGGCGAATTAACGAAAGGAATCGGACCAAGATTTAGTGCAACACCAGGTTACTCAAAAGCTACAGAATGGGCTGAAAAAAAACTCAGAGAAGCCGGCGCAGAAAATATCTGGAAACAGGAAGTAAAAGTTCCAATCTGGATCAGAGGAAAAGAATCTTTACAAATTAAAACGTCAAACGGTGATTGGAAATCTATCAAAATGCTCTCTTTCGGAAACTCTGAAGGCACAAAAGGCAAAGATTTGATTGGAGATATTCTTTTAGTAAAAGACGTTCAGGAACTGGTAAATCTAAGAGTTGCCGATGCAAAAGATAAGATAATCTTCGTTAACTATCCGATTGACCCGACTGTAATCAGTACGGTAGATTCTTATATGATTGCTGCAAAATCAAAACTTATTTCAGCATCTGTCATTGGACAAAAAGGAGCAAAAGCTTTAATTATAAGATCTTTGACTACCGCTTCAGATGATATTCCGCATGCTAAACAGGTTTATTATGAACCGGAAGATAAGGCGAGAATTCCTGCAATGACAATCGGCGTTCGTTCTGCAGATGAATTGGAAAGTTTGCTTAAAAAAACTACCGTAAAAGCTAAAATTAATATGTCTGCCGAATCAAAAGGCGAAACAATTAATCACAATATCATCGGAGAAATTCCCGGAAAAAAAGATTCAAAAGTTATCGTTCTTGGTGCACAACTCGATTCATGGGATTTTGCTGAAGGAGCGCATGACGACGGAACCGGTGTTGTACAATGTTTGGAAGTTTTAAGAACTTTTAAAGCTTTAGGTTACGACAACAATCATACGATAAGAGTTGTTCTTTACGCCAACAGTGAAAATGGCGGAATGGGGCGGGAAACTTATGCGATGAGTGTAAAAAAGAAAGAGGAAAAACATATTCTGGCTTTGGGAACAGATTCAGGAGGATATTCTCCACGAGGTTTTTCATTAGATATGTCTCCACAAAGAAGAAAGCTGATTTTTGAATGGAAAAATTATTTCTTACCGTACGGAATTTATGATTTTGACCAAACTTATGCAATTCAGGATATTGCGCCTTTAAAAAAATTAGATATTCCTTTGGCGGAAATGGTTGTCGATACCCAGAGATATTTCGATTATCATCATTCTGAAAAAGATACTTTTGACAAAGTCAATAAAAGAGAATTATTACTCGGAGCTGTTGCCATGTCACAATTTGTTTTTATGATTGATAAGAATTGGTAGAATAACTAAAATTGTAAACATGGAAATCAATCAATTAAATTTAAATTCAGAGCAAATATCAAACGAGAAAGTAAAAAACCTGTATCTACAAATACAGGAACTCATCGAAAAACTTAATCATAAAAATATTCCATCAGAAACTGTACAATTTATCAATCAGAAAATCAGTGATGTAAACGCAACAGTTTTGATAGGCTCTCAACTTCAAAAACTTCTTAAAACCACTCAGACTACCATCATCAAAAAGCTGGAAGCTGATCATAAAATTGTTCCAAAAAATTATTACAGAAACCTTTGGACTGCTTTAGGAATGTCTGCTTTTGGATTACCTTTCGGTTTATTGTTTGGTTTATTGATAGGAAATATTGGTTTAATGGCAATTGGTTTACCCATCGGTTTGGCAATTGGTGTCGGTGTAGGAACATCAATGGATAAAAAGGCATTGAAAGAAGGAAGACAAATAGATATTGAGCTGAAATTTTAGTTTTTTATAGAAAATTAGTAATAAAAACTAAGCTTTAATTCTGAAAAAAGTTAAAGATGACTCACAAATACATTTACGGTAAAACATGGAAATCAATCAATTAAACTTAAAATTTGATCAGATCAACAATCCGAAACTGAGTGACCTTTATTTTCAGATGCAGGATATTTTGAAGAGAACCAATAACAAAAAATTACCTACTGAAGCAATTCAATATATCAATCATATAGTTGAACAGATAAATTCATCAACATTAAAAGATAAACTATTATTGGATTTACTAAAAGAAAAGCAAAATTATATTGTAAAATTCCTTGAGAAAAAACACAATATTGTTCCAAAAAATCTTTACAGAAATATGTGGATTAGTCTTGGAGCATTGGTTTTTGGCTTACCTATTGGCTTTTTATTAGCTTATATATTTAATAATGCTAGATTTTTTGCATTAGGACTTCTTGCGGGAGCAGGAATAGGGACTTTGGTTGGTATTTCGATGGATAAAAAAGCTTTGAGAGAAGGAAGACAACTTAATATCGAATTAAAGTATTAGTTTTTAGTGATTCAAATTAATTATGAAAAATATTTTATCAACTGCCATTATATTTTTAAGTCTGAATTCTTTTGGACAGGCAAAAGAAGATTCCTTACAATTTAGCAGAATTTCAACAGAAATTTTAAATAAAGGAAAATCATACAACGAATTAAGAGATTTAACGAAAAATATCGGTCACAGATTAAGCGGTTCCGAAGCTTACGAAAAATCGGTAAAATGGGCTGAACAAAAGCTGAAAGAAGCAGGAGCCGATAAAGTTTGGTTACAGGAAGTGATGATTCCGGTTTGGGAAAGAGGAAAAGAATCTTTAAAAATAAAAACTCAAAACGGACAATGGAAATCTTTAAAAATGCTTTCTTTAGGAAATTCTGAAGGAACAAAAGGTAAAGATATTTCCGGAGAAATTATCATGGTAAAATCTTTGGATGAATATGAAAAACTCAGTCCCGAACAGGTAAAAGATAAAATTGTTTTCTTTAATTATACTTTTAGTCAGTCTTATGTTCAGACTTTCAAAGCATACAGTGATGCAGCGGTTTATCGTTCGACTGCAGCTTCATTAACGGCAAAAAAAGGAGGAAAGTTTGCCATCGTAAGATCACTTTCTTCTGCATTTGATGATGTTCCGCACACCGGAGCGATGCGATATAATGAAAATTCAGATAAAATTCCTGCCGTTGCGATCGGAAATACAACCGCAGATGAATTGGAAAATCTTTTAAAATCACAGAAAATTACTGCAAAACTCAATTCAAACTGTGGAATGAAAGGTGAGAGACTCTCCCACTCTGTTATTGGTGAAATTACAGGTCACAAAGACAAAAGTGTTATCGTTGTTGGCGGTCATTTAGATTCCTGGGACGTTGGTGAAGGAGCTCATGACGACGGAGCAGGAATTGTTCAAAGTATCGAAGTTTTAAGAACTTTTAAAAATTTAGGAATAAAAAATAATCACACGATCAGAGTGGTCTGTTTTGCAAATGAAGAAAACGGCGTAAAAGGCGGTCAACAATACGGAAAAATAGTAAAAGAAGCCAACGAAAAACATCTTTTTGCTTTGGAATCTGATGCAGGTGGATTTACTCCAAGAGGAATTGCCCTTGAAATGGATGAATCTAAAATTAGCCAAATTAAAAGTTGGGCGTCTTTATTTTTACCTTATGGAGCTTATGATTTTGAAGGAAGGTATTCAGGAACAGATATTTATCCTTTGAAGGATATGGGAATTCCAACAGCTGAATTGGCTCCGGATTCTCAAAGATATTTTGACATTCATCACACTGAAGAAGATACTTTTGAAAAAGTGAATCGACGAGAATTGCTTTTGGGAGCAACGATTATGACGCAGATGATTTATATGATTGATAAGAATTGGTAAAAGAAAAAGTCCTTGAATTGAGGACTTTTCTGTTTATTGGAAATTGAAAAATATTCTTTTAATTATTAAATAATGAATAGTAGATTATTTAATTAATTCAAATACTCCTTTTTATCGACCGTAAAATTCAAAATTTGATCACCTCTTTTTATTTTAACTTTTATTGATTTAAAATCTTTCTCTACTCGATTAAGTAAATATTCACAAGAAGAAATATCATTTAAATTTTCAAAACTGGTATCGTTAATGCTTAAAATTTCATCATCAATTTGAATAGGGAAATTTGTTTGCTGAAAAACCAAAACTACCTTTGCTTTAAGATTAATAAAGCGATAGGCAAATCCAAAAGACTGCATTTTTGAGGGAGTATCTATCATGCGGTGCAGATAAATTTTATTATTTTCCCAATCGATGACAAATTTAAATTTCTTTAAAAATTCATTTCCAAGAAGACTTGAATTTCCTGTCGTTACAATTTCATTTTGAAATTTATGTTGAGCCAATTCCAATTCTTTTGGTCTGAAATGATAGGAAGAAACCGGTTTTCCTGTACCAAAAGCTCCTACAGAATTTACCCCGAAAGTTTCTACGGACTTTACAGTTGTATTTTTAGAATCATACTCACTATCCGAAATCTTTATACCACCTGTAAATCCTGTATCAAAAGTAAGATTGATTTTTTTGTTTAAAATTTTAGATTCTATAATAGGTGTTTTCTGAGACAAGGAGAAAAATTTAAAAACCGTTTCATAATCTTCTATCTGAAAGTTTTTCAAATCTGCCGTTGCTTCCAATGTATTTTCAGAATAATTGATTCTCCAAAACAGTTTTGCCATTTGATTAGCACCAATAATGCCATCAATTTTCAGACATCCAAACTCGTGACCCTGCAAATCCATCACCATCGCTCCCACATTTTTGAAAATTACTTGGTCAATCGTCATTTCGGGCAGCTCAGTAAAAATCTGTTCATGCTTATTTTTCTGCGAATCTCCTACTTTACTTTTATGCTGTTTCTTAAGATTCATTTCATTATAAACAGAATGAGAAATCACCGTTGGCGCACCCGTATCGAACAAAAATTGATAAGGTTTTCCATTAATAATAACCTTTACCAATGGAATTTCATTTTCAAAAGTAAGATTAATTTTCTCTACCGGATTTTTCAATATTGCTTCTCCTTTTTCAAAAAATTTCCTTCCTTGAGCTGAAACAGTAATTGTGAAAAATATTAAAACAAAAAATAGAACTTTCTTCATGGGTTATTTTTGATAAAAATAGTGTTTTTGAAATCAAATTTTAAGAATTAAAATACATAAAATAACCATTTGTTAAACAAATTTAAAGCTCAAATACGGTTTCCCGTAAAAAAGTAAAATGCCATTTTCATATCATTGCACATCAAAAAAAACTTGTAACCATGGAAATTATTTTAATTGTGATTTTAGGCATTTTAGCCGTTTATTTTTATACTAAATCAATAAAGCTAAAGAACGAAATCAAAACCAAACATTTAAAAATCACTGAACTATCAAAAGACATTACTCAATTTCAATCTTTAATTTCAAAGTATCAGTTTGAAATCAATTCATTCAAAAACAAGCTTCAATTGGCACGAACTGAGTTTTCAAATCTTCAAATCAACAACCGTGAACTGAAAGATAAAATTGCAGAATTAAGCAAATATCAAAACATTATCGATGTAAAAATTGAGTGTGAATATTTACTAAAAAAGGCTCAAAAAGATTACGAAAGGTTAAGAGAAAAAGGAAATCAGGAGTTATCTGAAGCGCAGGAGAATGCAAAAGAATCACGCAGAATTACTAGAGAATTTACTGAAAAGAAGCAACGTGAAATTGAACTTTTATATGAAAATGCAGTGAGAGAATCGAAAAGAATCATTGAAAATGCAGAAAATAAGGCTGAAACAATCGGTGGTGATGCATATCGAAGCCTGAGAGAAGCTAATGAAATTGCAGACAGAATTCAGGCAATGAAAAATGTTATCAAAGGATATGGAAATGAATATTTAGTACCGAATTATACACTTCTAGATCAGCTTGCAGAAGATTTCAATCATAAAGAAGCGGGAGAAAATTTGAAAAAACTTCGCCTGAACAATAAGATGATGATTGTCAACAGACAAGCCGGAATTTGTGATTATATGGATGAAGAACGACAAAAAACAGCGGTAGATTTCGTGATTGATGCCTATAACGGAAAAGTTGATTCTATTTTATCGACCGTAAGAAAAGATAATTATGGAATTTTAAAACAGAAAATTGAAGATGTGTTCCAATTGGTTAATTTTAATGGAAAAGCTTTTAGAAATGCTAGAATCTCTGAAATCTATCATCAGGCAAGATTAGAAGAACTAAAATGGGCAGTTGTGGCGCAGGAATTACGAGCAATGGAACTTGAAGAACAAAGAGAAATCCGTGAACAGATTCGTGAAGAAGAGAAAGCCCGTAAAGAATTTGAAAAAGCAATGAAAGATGCTGAAAAAGAGGAACAGACTTTAAAGAGATTGATTGAAAAAGCTGAATCACAAGTTTCTAGAGCTAATGAAGAAGAGAAAGCACTTTTCCAGCAAAAATTGGAGGAGCTTCAGGGAAAGCTCGAAGCTGCAGAAGAGAAAAATCAAAGAGCGATTTCGATGGCGCAACAAACGAAAACCGGAAATGTTTATATTATTTCAAATGTTGGATCTTTTGGCGAAGATGTTTATAAAATCGGAATGACGAGGCGTCTGGAACCTTTAGATCGAGTTCGTGAGCTGGGTGATGCAAGTGTTCCGTTTGAATTTGACGTTCATGCAATGATTTATTCGGATGATGCACCTGCTTTAGAAAGACAGCTTCACAAGAAATTTCTTAAAAACCAGCTTAATAAAATCAATCCACGAAAAGAATTTTTCAGACTTGAACTCAATGATTTGAAAAATCATATCGAAAAAATCGGTATCAACTGTAAATGGACACTTCTTGCCGAAGCAAAACAATATCGTGAAACTTTGAAACTGGAAGAAGAAATGAAAACAAATAAGTCTATGGAAGCTGAATGGGAACGTTTTCAAGAGGTTACAGACCCAGTAATTTATGATGAAGTGATTGAAGAAGTCTAGTTATTGACATCTATTTTAGTCGAAATAAAACTTTTTAAAATATTTTTCTAAATTTTATTTGTCAGAATTAAAAAACGTCTTATATTTGCACCACTAAAAACAACGATACAATCGAGGTTTTTGGAGAAATGGCAGAGTGGTCGATTGCGATAGTCTTGAAAACTATTGACTGTAACAGGTCCGGGGGTTCGAATCCCTCTTTCTCCGCTGAAAGAGTCTTCATTACGAAGACTCTTTTTTTTTTCATAAATAAGAAGACCTTTGTCTTTCATTTTCAAAGCATTATGTGAAAAAACACCAAGCATAGTAGGTGTTCGATAGATACCATTTTCATAATAAAGATTGCTGTCGAACACTAAGTTTACAAACTCCCTTTTTTCTATTGTATTTGCCTTTGAATATATTTGTCTTATGTCACTTAAGGAGTTGAGATTTTTCTCTAAGAATTTATACGCTTTATTCTGATTGGTACTTAATCTCTCAATACTGCTGTTCAAAACTTTAATCTCACTGTTATATAAATTTGACCATCTTTCAAAAGTTTCCTTTGTAATTTCATTCTTAATCCATTTATCTTCTACTGAATATAAGTTTTGTTCAGCCTCTAATATTTTTTTTTGGTTTTCTTTAAGAACGAGTTGATTTTCATTTAGTTCTGAGTCAAGTGATTTTCTACATGATAATTTAATTTTTTCGATATTTTCGGTAGACAAACTCATGAGATCACAGATTTTTAAAAACTGCTCATGTGACTTTATTGCGCTTATATTATTATGCTTCGAATGTTTGCACTTATAATAATAATAATAATAATAATAATAATAATAATAATAATAATAATAATAATAATAATAATAATAATAATAATAATAATAATAATAATAATAATAATAATAATAATAATAATAATAATAATAATAATAATAATAATAATAATAATAATAATAATAATAATAATAATAATAATAATAATAATAATAATAATAATAATAATAATAATAATAATAATAATAATAATAATAATAATAATAATAATAATAATAATAATAATAATAATAATAATAATAATAATAATAATAATAATAATAATAATAATAATAATAATAATAATAATAATAATAATAATAATAATAATAATAATAATAATAATAATAATAATAATAATAATAATAATAATAATAATAATAATAATAATAATAATAATAATAATAATAATAATAATAATAATAATAATAATAATAATAATAATAATAATAATAATAATAATAATAATAATAATAATAATAATAATAATAATAATAATAATAATAATAATAATAATAATAATAATAATAATAATAATAATAATAATAATAATAATAATAATAATAATAATAATAATAATAATAATAATAATAATAATAATAATAATAATAATAATAATAATAATAATAATAATAATAATAATAATAATAATAATAATAATAATAATAATAATAATAATAATAATAATAATAATAATAATAATAATAATAATAATAATAATAATAATAATAATAATAATAATAATAATAATAATAATAATAATAATAATAATAATAATAATAATAATAATAATAATAATAATAATAATAATAATAATAATAATAATAATAATAGTATCTACCAGCTTTGCCTCGAGACGGCGCTCCTGATAAAGGCTGTCCACAATGACATTTTAATACACCTCTAAGTGGTATGTTGTCATCTATTATGGTTTTAATCTTCAAAGGGCGTTTCATTTTTTCCTGAACAATTTTCCATGTTAGCAAATTTATTATAGGTTCATGAATTCCTGGAAATAGTCCCCCAGCATACTCTTTGTATGATCTAACGTTCAACAAGCCTGCATATACGGGATTTGTTAAAAACCCTTTCCACAGCCATGTTGCCTTTTCTGTTGAAACCCATACTAATAGCATTTTCTTTTATTAGATAAAGTGGTGTACCCCCTAGATATGAATTATAGATAAAGCGAACTATTTTTGCTTCTGATTCATTGATTATTAGTTTTCTATCTTTTCTTTCACCTTGCTTTGTATAGCCGAAAGGAGCGTTTTTATATACAAAACGACCTTCTTTTGCTTTTGCAGTGTAAATTCCACCCTTTACTTTTATGCTTCTGTTAATGTTATCTTCTTCAGCTAAAAGCAATTGAAGACCTGCACGAAAAAAACTTCCGGGAGTATTATAATCGAAGGTAATACCTTCCGTAACACTAACAATTTGGATATTGTATTTTTGTTGTAAAAGTTTCACTAAGCTCATCGCTTCACCAGCATCCCGACTGAATCTATCAAGTTGGTCAACCAAAAGATAATCTACTGAGCTGTGATGTTTTGTGATGAATTCTCTTAATTTGTTAAAATCAGGACGATCAAATGTTCGTGCACTTTTACCTCTGTCAATAAATGTATCAATTAACGTTACATCATTAAATGCTAACCATTGATCTGTATACAGCTCTTGTCTTTCAATAGATCCATTACTTTGTCCCAATTGGCTGAATCTTAGATATCTTATCGCACGTTTCATAATATTCTTTTAAGGTAAGCGAAACAATTATTTTTACAATCTGTTTATTTAACAATTCTTCTTTCTCTTCTTCTCTTTTCTGTTCTAATGTTAAAATATTTTTCTCGATAATAGTGTTGTCTTTTTTATCATTATTTCTTTCCATCTCTTCATACATTTATGTTAGAAATCCATAGTAGATATCTAACATACTAAGAGAGAGGATACTTGAACTGGGTATGGCGTTATAGAGTCAATGTTAGGTATTGAATGGCTTCATCATACAAGAAAATATCTAACGTTAACTGAAGTTTTATTTCTTAGGGAATTATAGTAAGAACTTTTGCTAAGTTACTTATTATCTGAGTTTTGTACAATACTTTGTTTTAAAATCAGAAAAATGAATAGTCTACGGGTGATCATTAAGATTAGAAAAGTTTCCTTTTTTTGTTTTGAATGGAGTTTTTTTTTGACTACTATATACTTCTATTTCTTATTTAATTTTTCCTTAGAGTCAGTCTTAAAATAAAATTTTGGTGCTGTGAAAATTAAAGTATTATTTCTCTTTCAAATATTTATTCAGTGAAAAATAGTTTCGTTTATCCAGTTCATTATTGCTTTTACAGAAACAAATTCACATAATTTTCGATATCAAAATTAGATGAATTTTATATACTCGTTTCCCAATCTTCAATTTTTAGTATGAACAGTTTCTATAAAAAGTCGCACGATGCAATCTAGTGCAGTGAAAGATTTTTTATTCAAAAATAATTTCAATGTCTAATTGTTCGAATATAAAGCCTGTAAGTTTATTTTCTTCAATGGCATTCTTAACTTTTTCGTTACAGATTAAACCGATTCCAAAAGCAGGAGTCATATCAAAGTATTCATTTATTTTCAAAATTGTTGGTCTTAAACCCCAGCCAACTTCACCTTTCTCTTTTTTTTCATCGTGTAGTTTTCTAAATTTAGCTTTATAATCTTCAAAATCTTCTACAGGTATTATTTCACCTGTCTTTTCAATGATATCGTTATGTTCTATAAATGTTGATTTTTTTAAATCTATTTTACTTTTTGCTCCGTACTCATACCAAAGAAAACTGTATGGATGAGCTGTTTCTTTCCTAAAAATAGTCATTGGATGAAAATTCCCATTTATAGTAAAGGGCTTCAAAATCTGATAACATTTTTCGCTTATGAATAGACCGCTTGAGACAATAACAAAATTATTAGAAACTAAATCTGAAAGTCTCGAGTTATAGTGTAATATAAAATGATTGAGCTCCGGAACATCATCAATGGTTTTCCATTGACTTATTTTACCCCATTGTGAAGCTCTAGCTTCATGAAAAGGGATTTTTAATTCTTTTACCTGAGGATATATACCAATTATCTTTGAATCAGTTTCTTGTGTTATGCTGTAATATTTCATAAACTAATTAATTGTTAATGGATACTTTTACCCAACAGTATAAAATTCACAAACAATGAAACACCTGTAATACCTGCTTCTTCTATAGCAGCTTTAAGGCGTTCGGAAACAAGAATATTGACATTATATGGAGAACAAAATAAATCAGGCGTTTCTTTTAGTATTAGTTTTTCTGGGGTATAAAAACATTGTCCGCTCTTCTTCATTTTCTATCGTAACCATTTCATTTATTTTTAAGTCTTCAAATACCGAATGCTTAAAATCTATGATATCTGTGGGATGTATGAAATTCAGATAATTAAAATGAAATAATTCCGAATTTTCTCTTTTATTAAAATTTTCGTCGAAAGAAGAAATAAGCTTACAATCGTAAAATCGAAAATCCCTTAACGTATAATTTTCCACAAGACCCTTGAATTTTTCACTTACAAACATTCCTATCCTCCCACCGACACCCTGCATTTCCGCACTTAATACATCTGTCCGTTTAGCTATGCTTTTTAATGTAAAATTATCAAGATTGGGTGTTACTTCCGGAAATTTTCTGTAATCCAATACATCATCATAATTATTCTTTACTTTCCAATATCGTTTGGGTGGTTCCAATTGAGGCCAACAACCCACTTTTTCACTTTCTGTGACATTTTGAATACTATAATACGTTATTCTTTTCATTATTTAATATTAAAAAAAACTATTTAAAACCTTCTCTACCCTACGATACAAGTGTAGCTAACCGACATTAGATTTATTATTTTTTTTGCTACCTGATATCGCAGATTTTCTTCTAAATCTTAGGTTTAATCTTTGACGTCTGTCCTATTTTTTAAAGGTTATTTCTCCAGCGGAAATAAATGTCTTATTGACTCGTTCCTTGGCATTTCTAATAATTTATAAACTGAAACTCCGTAATTATTTTTCTGATACGGATCAGCCCCGTTTTCTAATAATAATTTTATAATGGCATCGTCATCTTTAAACATATCCACAGCAACCATTAGCGGTGTTTTGCCATATTTATTTGGAATGTTTACATCGGCTCCATTTTCAATCAAAATATTAACAACTGTAATATCTCTTTTCATAATAGCATACATTAATGGAGTAACGTCATCTAATCCCCGTGAATTAATGTCTAACGGATACTTTAAAAGTAATTTAATAATTTCAACATTAGTATCATAAATAGGATTACATGCAACATGAAGTGGTGTATTGCCAAATTCATTCTTTTGAAATAAATCAACATTTCCTTCTTTTAAAACTGCAGTCAATTGTTCTTTAATTATCATTGTAAAAATCATACTCTTTTTATTTCAAATTAATACTTCCATCCACCATAAATTGCGGAACATAATCGGACGTAATTTCCAGTTTCCAGCCTTTATCATAAGCCATAACCGCTAAAACAGTACAATCCCAAGCTAAAAAGCCTTCATTCTCTCTGCACAATGGAGTTCCGCCACGGTTCAATGCTTTTTTCTGACTCCAAACTTCTTTGTGAGCGTGAAGTGCTAATGCAAAATTGATATGAAATTCGGCTTCATTATTATCTATCAGACTTTTAAAAGCATTTAGAAATCGGCTTCTCAGATACCATCCAAATTTCTGTTTCACATCCGGTCCAAGTGAAGATTTGTATTTTTCCAAATCAGCTTTTGCCGCGTCATACAAAGAAGTATTAAAATTTCCTGTGAGATAATATTCTTTTATCAGTCTTAAAAAACAAGTCCCAAACGTATTTTTGTCCCAATCTTCTTCTCTGTATATCCAATTTTTTATTGGACTATTGGCAATGATTTTTTGCTTTTCCGCATCACGGGCAATGATTGCCCAGTACAATACATTGATGACATCAACATATTCACCGCCGGATTCTATCTTGATTTCAAAAGTTCCACTATCATCTATCGTAGCTTCTCTGGTTTCCCCTTTAAAATGAATTAAGCGACAAAACTCGCTAATACAGTTGAGTCCGTAGGTAAACCAATATTTTTGTTGGGATAATTCTGGTTTTTCCAAAACAGACATTTGCAAAAATTCTGAAAAATCTCTATAAACGTAAAATAAAAATCTAAAGATTTCTTTTGCGTCTTTTAAATTTTCAGGATATCGCTTTTGCTTCCTTATAAAATTCGAATTTATAACTTCAGGTGCGTCTATTTTATGTAAGTAAATATGTTTGTCATCTTTTACCTTTTTTACCGATACTTTAGGTTTTGGCAGTTTGTGCTTTTTATAAGCTGTCAGTGCATTTTCAATAATTATTACATTGTTGCCATCTAAAGGTTTTAATGGAGATAATTGCAAAAAGTGAAAATTCTTTCTGTCGAAAAACAGTAAATTGCCTTGGCTTGTATGTCCAATTAATCGAAATGCTACCAGCGATTTTGTAGCTCCTTCCAATATAATTTTATCTAAACAAGCACCATCAAATCCAAATAAATAAATTGTATTTTCTCCTTTGAAATAAATGATTTGTTCCTGATGATTCACGGCAAAATGAAATTCTTCCAACTTACTCAGCTTGAGATTTTTCGGCTCAATGTCCTGCAATTGCCCTTCCACTACTCCATCAATGTTCAATAACAAAAAACAAGTATCAGCACTCAAACGTTTAAATCTATCATACACAGGTACTAGTAACAACGATTCGGTAAGCGGATAAGTATTACCAATCCACGGATCGAAAAAGACCATTTTTTTATTATTGATCTCGATTGCAGCAATTAAATTATCTCCAAAAGTATCATCACGATAAATGGTTGTATCATTTTTAAGTTCAATTCCCGGGAAATCCGTTGTGTACATTGCACTTGGTCTTTTATTCAATGCTGCCAACAGTTTCAAACGGGGACGTTGTCTTGCATCATCAAAAGGTGCATCCGAAATCACGATAAAGTCTCCACGTCTTTTACCCTCAATTGACCCAAAACCCATTTCACTGTCTACTAAAGCAACCAATTTATTGGATTGTGGCAATAACGTTGCATTGCAATACAAATTTTTAGCGGCTGCTTCCTGCTTTTGCGGAAAAAGAGCGTTTGCATCTCCATGTAAATTGACAACAGTTGTAGTGTACGAAGCCGGATCTATGTTTCCATCTTCGTCAATAATAAAACAACGATTGGCATCGCCTGAAATAATGATCTGTCCTGAAGCACTTTCGCTCAGTGCAAACTCACGTGATTCATTGAAATGTCTGAATCCGTTTAAAACCTCTTTTACCGGAATTTCCTTTTCAAAAACAAAATCATTTGAATATTTAAACAGATATAATTCTGCAAAATGAGACATCAATAACAGATGACTGCCATCTCTGTGGGCTAAGAACGCAATACAATTTACAAGTGTGAGTGGTTTTCCTGCAAATTTTTCGTCTGTGAAGAAAGGAAGTATTATTTTATTCTGCATCATTATTCTGTAATTTTCCGTTGATTAAATCGATGACTTCCTGCATTTCAGGAACACCATTTTCCAACGTGCGTTGTGCTACCTTTAATGCTGTCCATCCATAATCATCTTCTAAGGCTACGTCCGCTCCATAATGAATAAGCAGTTTTGCTATTTCTATTTGAGGCATTGGCTGATTTACTGCCGATCCCAATAATGTATTTTTATCTTCTCTTGCTTTTTCATCCGAATAATCAGGATCTGCACCGGCATCAAGTAGTATTTTGGCAAAAATTACAGCTGAATCTGTACGGTTCCAGAGCACCTGTTCCATCACTTTCCCCATATTTGCCCCTTTATGTAATAATGCTTCTAAGACAGAAATATCGTTTCCGAACTGGGCAACCCGTTCCAAAGCTGTCTGTGAAGAAATATCTAATTTTTCATTTACATCCCAACCACTATTAATCAGAGCCAATTGTTTTTGACTATTTTCTCTTCCAAAAAGAGTTAAGAGATCATCTTCATTTTCTATTATTTCTTCTTCATAAAGATTATCCATAAAATCCTTCAGGTTTTTTGCTATCTTATAAATGTTTTTCTCCCAAGGTTTTTCATTTTCACTTACTTCACCTTCGTGATACCAGAAAAATATTTGTCCAAATTTTTTCTCATTTTGTCCCATTAAAATAATATTACCAGCCACATCAGAAGCAATGGCAAAATAATGCGCAGGAAAACGTTTTCTTTTGGTATATGTGGCTTGAATATAATCTAAACCGCCCAATCCTTCGTGAATACCAAAGAACTCATGAAATCCAAATTCACCTCTCATTTTGGGAACCTTAAATGTGTTTTTATCACCGGTACCGCCACCATTATTATTCAGTAAAAATGTCTTGTATGGGTCTGGAATCGGGATATTTTTATTTTCCCATTCAGTTATTGTTTCAATGGAAAGTTGAGGATGTGTGGATGTTATTGTCATTGTTATCTTAATGTATTTATTTGAAACCACTTCATTTTTTTATACTTATTTATACCGCTATTTTTCAAAACCTCTTTTCACACTTTCAAAGTATTCAACAAACTCATTTGCATTGATTTCTTTTACTGCATCATAGATACTTTTCCCTGCAGCTATTTCTTCAAACGGATTTGCACCTGCGCTCACTAATAACTTAGCAGCTTCCAAACTACCTGGTATAACGGTTTTCCATAAAGCTGTAGCATTATTGTACTTGTTTTTACGACGAACATCAGCCCCATGTTCCAACAAAAGTTGTATCATTTCAAGATCATTTCCTTCTGCTGCCCACATGAGTGGAGTGAAGGTATCTGGTTTTATTTCGCTCAAATCGGGATTTGCTCCATTTTTTAATAAAAATTTAGCGACTTCAATATTGTTGTACGAAACAGCGTACCCCAAAGCGGTTCTTCCATCCATAAACATACTGAGGTCTTCTAATTGCTGTAATTCCTGAATAGCATCTATTGTATTACCTGATGTAATTTGTGATTTCAGTTTTCGTTGATTTTCGATGTCCATTTTTTTAAAGATCATTAGTTTTTTTTACAATCTACAAAATAATTTAATTGCTTTTTGTATGTTATTTTTAAAACAGTTCTATTCCGTTTCTCAGACTCGCATACCTGCAACTCTTTTTTGCAGTTCTGTCCTTTGCTCCGGAGTAAAGGGATTTTTTTCTGCACTGATAGAGTGCCACGACCTTTCTAACAACGCTTCGGGTAAGGAAGAGAGATTATTGCCATTAAGATGTAGCTGCTCGATTCTATATCTTCCTTCTCCTAATGTCCCTAATGTTTCCAGCTCATTGTTGTTGAGGTATATGTCTTCAAATACTACTTTATGCAAGGTTTTGGGTAAAGTTTTCAGACGATTGTTGCTGATATTAAAATAGACCACATTTTCTTTCAGGTTTCCGATAGAGTCCGGTAAACAGGTCAGTTGATTGTTGTACAAACTGAGCACCTGAATGTAAGACATTTCGCCAAACAATTCCGGTAGCTGGGTGAGCTTATTACCCGAAGCGTCAAAACTTACTACTTTTTTCAGAAAACAAATGCTATCGGGAAGGTTTATCAGCTGGTTATTATCCAATTTAATGTAGTTAAGCGCCGTCAAATTACCGATCGTCTCCGGCAGATGTGTCAACTGATTATTTGATAACCATAACATATCCACTTTGGTTAATTTACCAATGGAATCCGGAAGATGTGTCAATTGATTATGTTTCAGCGACAGCACTTCCAATTTGGTTAAGTTACCAATGGAATCAGGCAGGCTTGTAAGCTCGTTATTATCCAAGTACAGAAAGATTAGATTTTTAAATTCCCCAATGCTTTCAGGAAGTTCTTTTAAGCCCAGACCTCTCAGATCAAGCCTACTATGCTTCAAGGGATTTTTTAGCGCTTTTTCATAGGATATTGGCTTTTTTTGAAAAACTGAAGAATTCTTTTCAAAAGACTTTTTTTAGAAGATCTTTTTAAAAGTTCTTCTATTGTCATGTCATCGTTATATTTCATTTTTTAGTTTTTTTGTGCTCCAAATTTGCACTATTCCTTCTTCATTTACAGGAATTTCTATTTCATTTCCATCTATGTCTATTGCATTGGCAAAATAATGGGTTAAATTCATCATTAAATATATTTTCGGTTTTAGCTATTTATTCATATCTGTTAAAAATATGAGAAAAAGGAATTTTCGGGTATTGCTCCAGCCATTTTGCATCTGTCATGGTAACCGATATTTCATAAGCTGGCCATTTTTCAAAACAATACAGATTCATTATTTCTTCATTGCTCAATTTGTACAAGTCCGGATATGGTACATCCCTAATTTTTTCTATCCTTGAACTCACAATAAACTGTTCGGCTATCTCTTTGTGGCTAAGATAAATACTTATAGTCCTGTCAATATTTTTTTCTTTTATCAGGGCATTCATTTTCTCACACAAAGGTCCTTCTCCTTTGTATTCATCACCAAAAAAGTACTCGAATGGTTTCAGCAAAAATTCTAATGCGCTCATTTTTGATGTTAAAGCTATGCGGTCATCATCCTCGCTCAAAGTCATTACTTTGAAAGAAATAGTATCATCATTGATTACTGTTTCATAAACAGTAGGACGACTCCAACGCAAAAGAGACTCCGGAGAGCGAGGATAACCATTCTTTTTTCTTGTATTCAAAATCATTTGGTTCATTTCCCCATCAATATGTGATGATCCCATACTTCCATTACCACAACTTATAATTCCCCAGTCCGTATAACGTTTTAACAGAACACCAAACGATTCTGCGGTGCTCACAAGAGCTCCTTCCCATTTTTTTAAATTCTCGTCAGACAAATCTTTGATAACGATATCTGAAGCTTTATAATATTTCTCACCAAGCGCGGGAAACCATATAATATCTTTTTCACTTCTAAGCAAATCCGATATAATGTATTTCCAAACGGGCATTAAACCTTCTTTCGAAATCACTTCTGAATCAGAAGAAATAGAAAAAGGTTCTTTTTCAACTGAAATCTGGGTTCGCAGATAATATAATCATCTGTCGGGTCACACGCAGCTGAATCCCAATGATTAATATCTTTTAGATGTTCTAACCATGCAGGATGTGTTACCGTAATGTCCAGAACCCCATTTTTCCATCCTTTTTTATTTGGTTTACCCATTTTCAGATCTACCGAATCAATAAAAGCATAGGCGTTTTCTTTCATCCACACTTCATCAAGGGTATCATCAAAATCAACTTCCTTTTTTATAGGAGAATTGTTGTCTACATTATGATAAAGTAACATTAACGCAAATCCTGGCGAATCATTAATGTAATTGCTATCGGGATGAATAACCTGAACACTAATTTGAATTTTTGATTCTTGGCGTTGTATAGCACTAACTTTGTAGAGTGATGACATTGTAACTGTTTTTAAGTATTAAATAAATTTCTAGTCTATAATAACTTTTCGGATTACGTTCAAACTAATTTACCATAGCATTATTCTTCAATCCTTTTGTATCATAAAAAAGGTATTCCACTATATTTTCATTCGCTATTTTTAATTTTCCCGGATAATAATTTCCTCAAAGATCTGAATTGATTTTTTTAGTGAGTATTAAATCTCAATTATAAACAAAATATTCCCAAAGCTTGTTTTCATTTTGTAAAAGCACTACAATATTACCAATGATAAATGCTACTATTTCTACCCATTCGATATAATCAAATAATTTAATTTTTAATATCATAATTAGTATTTGTTTTTCGTCAAATTCAATTTTTTAAGATAAGCCTCTGGGTTAAAAAAACGGAGCCATTTGAGGAATCTGTATAGAATCCATTATGCTGTACCCAATCAAGATCTACATAATTACCTTTGAAAATTCTCTTTTGAATTTAAAATCAAGGGGGGTATAATATTGGCTAATTCTTTTTTTTGATAGTTGTTATAATAGCTTAAAAATTGAACTGCCGTGCTCGCTTTTTGTCCAGATATTGCAATAGAACTTATCACTACAAATAAGAGGCATAAGTATGATTTGATTTTCATGGTTTTTTATTAGTTAAATCTTCAACTTTAGAGATATTAAAAAGAGTATTTCCTTTAATAAAGAATTTATATTGTCTTTATTTTTCTCCATTATAAAAATTGGAATTCATCACGAAAACGGGAATAAATCATATAAATTAGAATTAGCTTAGAAATAAATTTTTGTTTAAATATAAATATTTTCTCATATATATGAGAAATATTTGGTTAAGATGAAACGAATATTGAGACTTGCATACTTTTTCTTAAAAACTCTAATCAATGTTATGGTTTGATAATCATTTAGAAAAAATTAAAATTGTACAAGGGGGAAATTTCAGTTTCAGTAAAAGACATATCTCAACAAGCATAGGAATGAAAGTACAAGCTTAAAAATTTACCTCTTCAAGAAATCTCAGCAGCCTTGCCATCTATTGTAATTTGTAGATAAGATCAGGACAACTACTTTTTCTCTAATCTTGTTCTTGCCATTTATAAAATAAAGGGATGATGTTTCGAATATTTTATTTACGATCTACTAAAACTTGATGAACCTGAATATTTACCCTGCAGAAAAAGATAATAGGAGCCAATAAACGACGATTTTAAAAAGTTCAACTGTACAAGATTACTTTCGACCTTAATAATTTAAAATAGAAATTATGCAGGGAGAAGATGATTTGAGAGGATTAGCTAAAATTATGGGATTCATGAGAGCAGTAAGTATTATACTGGTCATAATGCATTTTTATTGGTTTTGTTATACCTTCTTTTTAGAGCATGGATGGATTTTAGAGATTGTTAATACGATATTATCGAATTTTCAGAAAACAGCAGGATTGTTTTCTCATCCGTTATACACTAAAATCTTTGCAGTAGTTCTTTTGGCATTAAGCTGCTGGGGAACGAAAGGTGTCAAAAATGAAAAAATTACATGGAAAAAGATAAATATTACTTTACTAATTGGCGTATTACTTTTCTTTTTTAACGGTTTAATACTAAATTCCTATTTCAAATATTCTATTTATTTCTACTTAATAACCATATCTTGTGGTTACATCAGCTTAATGATGTCTGGTGTTTGGATCAGCCGTCTTTTAAGAACTAATCTGATGGAAGATGTTTTCAATAATGAAAACGAGAGTTCAACAAGAGATAAAACTAATGCAGAATGAATATTCAGTAAACCTTCCTACAAAATTTTATTATAAAGGTCAATGGAATGATGGATGGATTAATGTTGTAAATCCTTTTCGAGCGACTATTGTCTTAGGCACACTTGGTTCCGGCAAGTCTTATGCAATTATCAATAATTACATAAAGCAACATATTGAAAAAGGCTTCTCAATGTACATCTATGATTTCAAGTTTGATGATCTATCAACGATAGCATATAACCATTTACTTAAACATACAGACAAATACAAAGTAAAACCAAAATTTTATGTTATCAATTTCGATGACCCCAGCAAAAGCCATCGTTGCAATCTTTTAACCCCCGATTTCATGACGGATATTTCTGATGCTTATGAAGCAGCCTACACCATCATGCTAAATCTCAACAGAAGCTGGATTCAGAAGCAAGGTGATTTTTTCGTTGAGAGTCCAATTATATTATTGGCTGCTATTATTTGGTTTTTAAAGATTTACGACAATGGAAAATATTGTACATTTCCACACGCTATTGAACTTTTAAACAAAAAATACGCTGATGTATTTACTATTTTAACGACCTATCCTGATTTAGAAAATTACCTCTCTCCTTTTATGGATGCATGGCAAGGAGGTGCACAAGATCAACTGCAGGGTCAGATTGCTTCTGCGAAAATTCCTTTATCAAGGATGATTTCTCCACAACTTTATTGGGTGATGACAGGAGATGATTTCACATTGGATATTAATAATCCAAAAGAACCCAAAATACTTTGCGTGGGAAACAATCCGGATCGACAAAACATTTATTCTGCCGCATTGGGTTTATACAACTCCAGAATTGTAAAACTCATTAATAAAAGAGGGCGGTTAAAAAGTTCAGTTATTATTGATGAGTTGGCAACCATTTATTTTTGGGGACTAGACAATCTTATTGCTACAGCCAGAAGTAATAAGGTCGCTGTTTGTTTAGGATTTCAAGATTATTCACAACTAATTCGTGATTACGGAGATAAAGAGAGCAAGGTCATTCAAAACACGGTAGGAAATATTTTCAGTGGACAGGTTGTTGGAGAAACTGCCAAAAATCTTTCTGAAAGATTTGGGAAAGTACTTCAAAAACGACAAAGCTTAAGCATTAATAGAAACGATACTTCCACCTCTATCTCAACACAGTTAGACAGTTTAATACCAGCTTCTAAAATTTCTACCCTAACACAGGGAATGTTTGTAGGAGCTGTTTCAGACAATTTTGATGAGCGCATTGAACAGAAAATTTTCCACTCAGAAATCGTTGTAGATAATGAAAGAGTAGCTTCAGAAACAAAATCATATCAGAAAATCCCCCAGATAATGAATTTTGAAAATGAGTTTGGAAAAAATACGATGAAAAAAGAAATACATGCAAATTACCAGAAAATCAAGTCAGACATTTTATCTATTGTAAAAAAGGAAATAGAACGAATTGAAAATGATCCTGACCTAAAGCATCTTATTCAGCAAGACTAAAAAAATAAAACTTTGAAAGGAAAATCTGCTATAAAAACATGAAAAACGGAAGTTTTAAGATTTTTCTCACCTCCATCCAAATATGAGATCTCATAAGAAATGCAATTATTCTATTGTTTTAAATTCGGCAGTTACCAACATGGAAGCTCCACTAAAATGGTCAGGATGAATCCAGTACATTTCAGATTTCAATATTTCTGGAGGTGTATAGCCAACCATACATTATTCTACCAAAAACTGAGTCCATGCATCGCAGAAGTTTCCAACATTAATAGCTTTGGAATAAAACCCAACTACCACACGAGAGGATTCGTGCGGCAGCGAGGGGAAAATCTTTTGTAAAGTTCATAATTTTTTTAATTTAAAGAAATATGTAAAACCTTACTTGTAAAAGCATTTCCACATTCATGACATTTAATGATTTTATTTTCGTCATTAATCATTTTCAACTTTATGTCTCCCAGTTTAAAATTTTTAGGATATATTAATACTGGATCAACTGATAAGGCACCTCTATATATTTTTCCACATTGGAGACATTTTAAATTATTCAAAAAATACGTCTTAATTGATCTTTCAAAATCTATATCGTAAAATGTATTGTTTTTAACTTTAAGATCTATATCACGAATATCAATATTGTCAATCCAAAAAAGATAGTCTAGCATAAACATACCCTTTTTATAATATTTAGTAAAAACCGGGCGACATATTTTCATGAGCTCATTAGGATATATATATTTCTTAGCATCATTTGACACCAATATGCTATCATTAATTTTATAGTTAAAATTATCCCAATAAGTAAATTCTGTATTTTCTGTTTCAATTATTTTAATCATATAGTACTATTTTAGCTTTAATCATATGGAAAATAAAAACTTCTGCCTCGCCGCCAAAGGTCTGCTTTTTTAGTTTACTAATACTTACTTTATCTTTAGTTTTCCCAAAATTTGATATTACCGACTCATCACTAGAAAATGAAATCTTGCAGCAGCACTCATAATATATCCCGTTTCTTGAGCAATTTGATTTTCCTAAGAATTATCTGTAGCCCTATAAATTTCTTGTGCTTTTACAACAAATTCAATCAAATCCGTCGCACGATTTCCACCAATAGAAAAATCCCTTCTAGCTTCCATGCTACTGTAAGCCATTACCCTAAAAGCCCTATCCCAATAATTTTCTCCTTTGTGATAACCCGGATTAGATTGCCATGCTCAATAACCCGCTATCCGTTTTTACTTAATTCTTGTCTAATTATAATTAACCATTTAAGTGCCTCATCAGAATTTTTAAAATACCGATTTACTTCATCCCCAACTTCTTCCCAATAATTATCAATATTATCCATTAGTTCATTAATATCTACTAATAACCCCTGTATTTTCTGGTAATTATTATTTGATAAATGCTCCAAAACATATTCTGATACAATATCCTCATCGGTTAATTGTTCAAAATCAGCATCAGGAAAATAACCTCCAAAAAACTGAAACAAGTTGGGAAAATCTTTTGTAAAATTCATTTTAATTATTAAACCTGTTTAAACTTATTTAGATAAAAAAGTTCCGAGAAA
>NZ_JAOVZW010000014.1 GCF_026460885.1 Chryseobacterium formosum | reverse complement strand
GCAGAATAAATACAACGAACTCTCACAGCTGGAAAGCAAAAAGGTAGGCGGAGTAAGTGCAAGCTCACCATTGCAGCAGATGGATTACAAATACAATATCCGGGGTTGGATGACGCAGATTAACGATCCGGTTACTTTAGGAGGAGATTTTTTCGGTTATAAGGTTAAATATGAAAATCCTGTATATACCGGTATTGCCACGGGAAGATATAATGGTAATATTGCGGAAATAGACTGGAACACATCTGTTGTAAACAATTTGAAGAGATATACCTATTCTTATGATGGACTAAATAGATTGAAGGATGCTGTATATACCGATCCTGAACAAACTAATCCTTACAGCAATAATTATAATGAGCATTTAACCTATGATCTTAACGGTAATATAAAAACACTTAAAAGGTTTGGTCTTTTGGGACTAGGTGCACCAACGGCTTTAATGGTTGATGATCTGGATTATCAGTATACGGGCAACCGTCTTAATCAAATTATAGAAAATGCGTTGAACGATACAGGATACGAAGGCGGTAATAATACCATACCTTATGACAGTAACGGAAATATGGTAAGCATGTGGGATAAAGGTATTCAAGGAATTACCTATAACCATTTGAATTTGCCTAATACAATGTCAATTTATCAATCAAATAATCTGGTTACTGGAGTTTATAATTTAGATTATTTATATCGTGCAGATGGAACAAAGCTCAGAAAAAAATATGCCACTGTACCGGGAAGAGGAGGAAGCAGTACAGTTAAGATCACTGACTATCTGGATGGTTTTCACTACAACCAGACACAGTTAGCAGCACCGTGTCCGTTTTGCAGGACGGAGGTAGCTTATGAACGGGATGCTTATGTTGCGAAGGATCCTATTATATTGGAGCCAGTAGATCCTCTAAATCCAAAACCTCCTTTAGGACCAGCATTTCTTCTTGACTTTGTGATAACCGCTGAAGGTTTTTACAGTTATGCCGAAAATCGTTATATTTACCAATACCGGGATCATTTAGGAAATACAAGGATAAGCTTTGCAAAAAAAACAGATGGCTCTGTGGAAATTACAGATACAAATGATTATTATCCGTTTGGATTAAATCATATCGGAACAGAATATAAAGGTTATCTGGGGAGTTATTATAACTACAAATACAACGGTAAAGAAATACAGGAAACAGGGATGTATGATTACGGTGCAAGATTTTATATGCCCGATATTGGAAGGTGGGGAGTTGTTGATCCACTGGCAGAGAAGATGACTCGTCATAGTCCCTACAACTATGCTTTCAATAATCCAATCAGATTTATTGACCCTGATGGGAGAATGGCAATAGAAAACGATGATGAGTTTAGGGTTAGTCCAAATGGAGATATAAAGCAAATAGAAAAAAAAGGAGAAGATGTTATCGTATTAGTGGATCGAAAAGGTAATGAAACTGGTGAGAGAGTAAATATTGGAAATGATGCTAAATTAGAAAAAAGTGGAAGAACTCAGACTTTAATTATTAGAGATCATGACAAGGCTAAAGAAGCATTTAAATCTGTTGCCAAACATTCTTATAACGAATTTGCTAAAATTAATCTAACTGATACTGATGTAGGAGATGCTTCAATTTTAATATCAAAAAGAGAACGTGGTGAAGTTCCTGCATCTGATTTTGCAAAATCTTTAGAAGATAATAAAGTCGGAACTGTTACAGATATTGACCATAGCCATACAAGTGGATACTCACCACCGTCAGGGTATAGTCGTGAAACAGGAAATATAAATAAAGTTCTTGAAGGTGATGCTAGAGGTGCCGTAAATTATCCAACAAATTCAAAAGGACAAGAAATCAACCGACATGTTTATGATCCTAGATCAAATAAAGCATATAAATATAATAAAACAAATTATGAAGAAGTTTCAAATTATTAATATTATATCATTACTAACTTTATTGACATCGTGTTCTTCGTCAAAATTAGATAGGGAGAATGATAATATCTTTTATTTAATAAAACAGTTTAAGACGGAATTTAAAGAAAAAACAAAAGGTAAATCAGAGTTAGTGGGAATTATGATAACGAAATCTGATAACTTAGTAACTATTAAAGATGTTCCTAAAAATGGGTTACTTGGATATATAAATGATTCTAATGTAAACAAATATAGTATAGGTGTTTTCTCCGGCTTAGTTTGTCTCTATGATTCAATAGAATGGAAAACAGATAAACCTTTATTTAAAGGTATTTCTACTAAATGGGTTCAGGAATCTAAAAAAAATAATTCGGCAACTATTAATGGTAAAGTTATTACTTTTTCAAATAAGTTTATAGAATGGAATTCCGAACTAGAAATTACCTATAATCTAAATTCTGTAAAGTAATTTTTTAATCGCTACAATATCGCAAGACCTATTATGTGGTATTGTACAATTACAAATACAATGGGAAGGAGCTACAGACTGAAACAGGAATGTACGACTATGGCGCAAGATTTTATATGCCTGACATTGAGAGATGGGGTGTAGTGGATCCACTCGCGGAGAAGATGCCGAGCTGGTCGCCGTATGTTTATACGTTCAATAATCCTATTATTTATACCGATCCAACAGGTATGGAACCTGTCGGAGATTATTACAATAAATTAGGAAAATACTTAGGAAGCGACGGTAAAAATGATAACAAGGTATACGTTGCCGACAGTAGAAATTCGAATGGTAGCTTCAGTAATGCTAAAGAACTTAATACTACACATTCACAGTTTCAAATTATGTCAAATGTTATTAAAGCGGAATCTTCTGGAGATGCTACAGAAAGCTTAATGCTTGCTCACGTTGCAAATAATGCAGTTGGAGATAAAGATGTTAATTATAGAGGAAATGAAGGTTTATACCAAATGCTTACTGATGGTAATTATTCAACAACATCATCCTCAGACAGGAGTACACCTTTATCAACAGGGAATGGCAGTGATGCGGCAAATGGAGCAAGATCAGCAATCATTAATGTGTTAACAGCAGGGAAAGATCCTACAGGCGGAGCGGTTCTTTGGGATGGTAAAGATTTCCTCAAAAAAGGGATGGATCATAATAAGTTTAAAGAGTATAATTATATTTCTATTGGCTCAAATGTACTAGGAAAATTTATTGGTAATGCTCAAGAAAATTATAATAAAGTGAATCCTAATTGGTCGTTAAACACTGTATTTAATTCTTCATCTATAAATCCTGCAAATGGGAAATGTGGGTCTTGGTGCTATACAACGAGTAGATGGACAGGTGTAGGAAATTCAAAAAGACCTTTTCAATTACAAGGTACTTCATCAGCTGGAATGAGTATTTTCTGGAGATTAAAAAAATGATATTATGAATATTAAAAATTTGCTCGTTTCTTTTTTGCTTATTTTAACTGTTTCGTGTACGAAAAAAGGTGTGACACCGTTGCCTAATAATAAAGTTAAAAATGACACTCTGAAATCATCGTATTCTCACCCTAAATCTAGCTATTGTGAAGATTTAGCAAAAGGATATTATAAGAAATTTGGAATATTAATTTCCAATTTTTATGAAGTAGGAAGCTTTATACCTTATGATTTTAATAATGATGGTGTTACAGATACTATTGCTATTTTAAATCCTTTTACTTCGATTCCAATGACGAAAAATTTCAGTGAGTGTTATTCTAAAGAAGTAAATGATAGATTATTAGTTTTTATAAAAAATGATGGGTCTAGAAGTACTATTTATAAGGTCTATTCAAATATAGTTTCTAATGAGATAAGTCCAGCTTGGGAGGGAGGCGAATTCTTGAAGTCTGAAAAAGATGGCTATAGTCTTATTGGAGATAAAGGTCAAGGTTGTAAATTTGAATATGAAATATTTATAAAACAATCAAATAGTCTGTTTCTTCTAGATAATATAAAAATGTCATTTTATTGTCCAAATAAAAAAATTATAGAAAAAAAGTATAATTATAAGGATGAAAAAATTTCTTTAGATGATTACAATAGAAATGTAATAGATTCCCTAAAAACAATAAATAACTTCTAAAAACAAATCCCTCGCTTTGTGAGGGATTTGTTTTTATTTAAAAAGCAGCAATATCTTTTAGCTTAATGGATTTGATAAAAGCGTCGATTACTTTAACGATGTGTGTTTTATCTTCATTATCCATTTTATCCATTTCGTTCAGGCGTTTAAGCATTGCAGGATCTTTTAAAACATTCTTATCCGAACTCTCAACCATCAGAAAACCTGCAAATATAAAGCAACAAGTAAAAAGGATTGAGAGTATAATTTTCATACTTATCCTAAATAAACAAACTTTATAACACAAAACCCCTCGCTCCTGCGAGGTTTTTTGTGTTATAAGCACTACATTTTTATTCAAGAAATCTTATTTATATCCTGCAATACTTTACATAGCCCCGCTACACAAAGTATACCGACTTTCAGCAGATAAAAATAAAATCTCTCTATTTTACGAGGTTTATCAATATGATAGAAATAAAATCCAGAATAACAGATATTTTCATGATATGAGAAAAATAA
>NZ_JAOVZW010000013.1 GCF_026460885.1 Chryseobacterium formosum | reverse complement strand
GACTTTCAGCAGATAAAAATAAAATCTCTCTATTTTACGAGGTTTATCAATATGATAGAAATAAAATCCAGAATAACAGATATTTTCATGATATGAGAAAAATAATCGGTGGAAGTTACCCTAGTAAAACGACATTGCATCTGAGGCAAAAAAAAACTATAGGTTCATTGTAAACTGATGTAATAGTAGAAGCTATTTCTACTATTTGCCATCTTAATAACTTATCTTCTCCGAGCCCCACTAAAACTATCCCTGATCAACTGATGTACATCAGACAATTTATAGTACAACTTACCGCTGATGGTATAATAGGGTAATTTTTTGTCAGATCTATAACGCTGTAATGACCTTGAACTAATCTTAAGCAATTGCAATACATCCTGATTATCAAGCAGTTGCTCTCCATCAATACTGTTTAATTCATTTTCATTTTCCTTCAATTTTTCACTCAGGATGTCAAATCTTGTCATGATCCTTTCCATCCACGATATAAATTCTGCTCTGTCAATATTCATAATACTTTGTTTAATGGTTGTCACAAAGTTTTTAAAATAGGATGAGAATCTTTCGTTAGTTTTTCGTACTACCGAAAGATTTTTTTCATATTGCAAGATTTACATATAGAGGTACATCATTAGGATATCATTCTTCCTCCAAATTTCTATCGAGATTTTGAGTGAGTAAATGAAGAAATTTTGTTTTCTCATTTTTGCGATTTTTTATTTCAGATATCGTTTTATAGAAGTTACCAAGGTCAATGTTCCAACTTTTCTCTATGGATTTTACAATTTCACTGAGTTCAATATTTCCGCCGTTAAATGAATGAGTAAGATAAAGCGAATAAAGCAGTTCAACAAGTGAAGATTTGGAAGCAGTCCAGGTAAGATGATCTTTCTTCATGCTTAAGTTACCTGATATCCGATCATCCAATTCCTCAATTTTTTTGAGGAGAAATACTTCAAGCCGATCATTTGCTAGTATTTGTGATATCAGATGATCATGAGAAGTTCTAAAATTTTCATCGAGATCATACAATGCGGATGTAATTTTGGTTTTGACATCAAATTGATTTCTGACGAAATATTTAAAGTCTAAATATGCTGCTCGTCTTCGGTAATATTCATAAAAATCTCTATTATGCTCGTAAAAATTTTTCAGAGACACAATCTCATAATTGTAGTACTCCTTAAGCACAACTTTACCTGCATTAGGTTTTGCTACCTCTATCGAAAGCAATCTGGTGTGATAAATGAACTGAGAAATAAATAAGGGTTTCAGCTCTTTAAAAAAGTAAACCTCATCCGCCAAACTGGCGAATTTATAACGAATTGCTTTTGATTTCAATTTTCTAACTACCTCATCAATTTCGATCAGAGATCGTTCATACATTGCAATTGGATCTGTTTTATAGCTGAATTCTAATTCTGTTAACACTATTTGAAGATCTAAATAAAGCTTATCACACTCGCTGAAAAACAATTTTGCGTCCATATATCTGAAATATTATCCAAATTAAAAATAAATTTGATAAAAGATCAGCAGGAGGTGAAGAATGTTTAATTTTCCTCGGTATTAAATACATGCTTATGCTGAAGGATAAAGTCGTTAGGAGAAACACCTTTTATTTCTGTAAATATTTTAGAAAAATTAGAACGATTGGTAAAACCACACTCTGAGGCAATTGTTTCAACGGAATAACTGCGCCATAATTTGCTTTCAGCAAGCATTTTCGCTGCATATTCTATTCGTAATTTATTTAAATACGTGTTAAAATTATTTCCTTTAAACTCGTTGATTATTGCTGAAAGATAGGTCGTATTGGTTTTAAACTTTTTTGCCAATTTGTTAAGAGTGAATCCTTTTTCCAAAAAGAAGTGTTGGTCTTCCATTGTTTGTAGTTTGGCTAAGATATCCTGAACAAGCTGTTCAGATAATTTGGGAAAAATTTTCTCTGGTATACTGTCCTCCTCTGTTGGATCTACATTTATCCCGTCAACATTCTCATTCGATTCGTCCAGAGTTAGAAAATCTTTACTTTTTTTTCTTCTGATATAAATTAAACTGCAAATTACAATCATAAAAAACAATACCAGACCCGCCATTATATACCCGTAAAAAATCGAATCTTCCAATTTTTCTTTCGATTCGATAAGGTCTTTGGTATCAAATTCTTTGAAAATTTTCCCTGCAAGATATTTAAAGTCTGATGCAATGATTTTATCAACTTTAAGAAGCTGATTCGTGTAATACAGTTCCTTTTTAATATCGCCGTTTGCATTACTTTTCGCAATCAATATTTCATATGCTGGTCTGACTTCCGGTAACACAAACGCATGATTAACAAAAATTGAATCAATCCGTTGAAAATTTCGGTACGCCTGCTCAGTATTATTGATTTTTAATAAGCTATTCCCTTTGTAGAAATAAACTACCGAAGCCGAAGCAAAATCATTTTTCTTTTCAATACCTGACAGCGCATTTCTAAAACTTGCGATGGCCTCATTATATTTTCCCTGGTGGTACTCTACAATCCCTTTATCTTTAAACAGGTAACTTCTTTCCAAATAGAAATTAAGATCACCTTCCACCTCTGACAGTCCGTTGTTTATCCTTTCAACAGCTTCATCATACCTTTTCAGTTCATTTAAGCTAATAATACTTTGGTGCAAACTGTTAAGATAACCTTTCTTCAAATTGTATTTTACATTTGAGTAAGAAATATGCTGTTTCCCACCATAAAACTGTATACATTTTTCAAAAATTTCCAAAGATTGTACATAGTATCCAAGATATCTTTTTACAACTCCTATGTGATAGAGATTTTTAAAATGAAGGTATTTATCCTCTGAATGCTCCAAAAGTTTCCAAGCCTTGAGATACTCATCCAGTGCAGGTGAAAATTTTTTATAATTGAAATAATATACCGTTCCCTTGGTAAGATATGCGCTTCCTAAAATATCATTATCGTACGTTCTCTTTGCAGAAATAATTGCACTGTCTGCATAAGCGATTTTATCATTTTTAGAAAAGCTGACTGCGTCCTTGTAAGCTTGCGTCAACTCCTTATAATTAGTTTCCTTTTTTGCTTTGGCAATATAGAGATTAAGGAATTTAAATGCCCGCTCATCATTTTCCTCATAGTTATCGTATTGAAGTCTGTAATCAGAGAAACCTTGTCCATTACAAATAAGGCTACAAAAAGTAAAAATAAAGAAAAGAATCTTCAACATATTAAGACTTATTACAGAGAGTGGATGAATAATTTGGTGTATGATTCAAAATTACACAAATTGAATGTAAAGCAAAATATTATACAGAGCTATCAATTGTCAAAGACAATGAGAAACACACAATGTATTAATTTACAAACCATTACAGATCTAATTCAATTGACTTGATTTATAAATTGTCCATGAAAATTTTATAAATCAGGTCAGCATTGGCTTTCAATGACGTCATTTGGCTGCTAAATTCGCTTCAGAATTCTACTACAACCGGCCGGGATTTCAAACCATTAAATCCCAACATTATGAAAGTTCAAAAAATAATTTTAATCATGGTAAGTACAACAATAGGCATTATATCCATCTCCTGTATGGACAGAGATTCTAACATCAACAATGAAGCTGATCTCCCGTTTGAGAATTCCAGCCTTATGCTAAAAAGTGATTCTGCAGGAAGTGAAGAAATTATTGTTCAGGATCCTCCTCCAAAAGACCGTGATAACTGGAGACACAAACCGTAACAATCTTTAGAAACTTTCTATGGCAAAGACCGTTGAATCAGGAAAAATCTGCCCATACAGTGGCATTTGGAAAGTAATGGGAAAATTAACAACAACCGTTCCCATAGCCTCAGGTACGTTCATGCCTGAATACTGCGAAAAAAAAGTACGTTGGATGTTGATCTATGCATGTTAAAGAAATGAAAAATATACTAAAATATCTGCCAAAGGCTGCTGCCTGTTTTTTTATTCTCCTATTTGTTTATGCAGCAATAAGCAAAACATTGGATTTTGAAAATTTTCAGGTTCAGCTTGCACAATCCCCACTGGTAAGCGCTTATGCTGGTTTCATATCTTACAGTGTTATCATTATAGAGCTTATTATTGCCGGTTTACTCCTTAGTGAAAGAACCCGGACGATTGGTCTTTATTTATCACTGGGCATTATGGTTTCCTTTAGCATCTATATTTACTTAATTTTAAATTATAGCGATTTTGTACCCTGTTCGTGCGGTGGAATTTTGGAAAAAATGTCATGGAGCCAGCATTTGATTTTTAACTTATGTTGTGTGATCTTAAGCATCATTTCCTTGTACATCAACAGAGGTCTTCAAAATTACGACAGGAAAACGATCAGTATTACAATTGGCGTAATTTCAATCTTTTCATCTGGAATTGTCATCTTTCTATTCCTAACCTCTGAGCATATCATCAAAAAAGAAAATAACTTTACCCGAAGGTTTCCGCACCATGTTATTAGAGAAGATCTGAGTTATGACTTGAAGGTCAACTCTTACTATTTTGCGGGAGCGGTAGATGACACTGTTTATTTGGGAAATACTACATCACCGTTTTTACTTACAAAGATTGATGAAAAGTTGAGTACGACTAGAACAACGTACATCAATCCTAATAAGAAATTAAAATACAGCGCACCGAAAATCAGTATCAGCGGTCAGTCGTTTTATTTGTCGGATGGCTATGTTCCTGTCATTTTCAAAGGAGGTATTAATGATCCAAAAGGCGATGCACATCAGATCACTTCTGACAGTCCTTTTTTTGACCAAATAAAGATTATTGATTCTTTGACAATGGTTATCAGATCACAAAGCAACATTAATAACGAAAATATTTTGGGCTTAATAAAGCTTAGTTCCCCGGCTGATATCATATTAAAAGATGATGCACTCGATAAACAAACAGACGGTATTTTCGATACGGACGGACAAATTCTGTATGACGGTAGTGAGAAGAGCATCTATTACTTCTACTATTACAAAAATGAGATCTTAAAATTTGATACTGAATTAAACAGGATTGGCAGGGAAAAAACTATTGCTCAAAATACATCTCACACTCCCGAAATCCATACCCTGAAGGATGGTACCAAGAAAATTGGTGTTCCCTCCCTCCCAAGCAATCAAAATATGATAGCCTATAAGGGATTGGTGTTGACACAATCTAATTTGATGGGAAAATTTGAGCAAGCATCGCAATGGCGCAAAAACGATATTATCGACGTCTACGACCTGCGAAAGAATGAATACTGGGGAAGTTTCTACTTACCCAATCCAAAAAAAGAAAAATTACATCAGATGTTGATTCATAAAAGCCACCTGTATGTTTTGATAGGAAAAAAAATTGTGAAGTACCGTATTGCGCAGACGTTACTGGATCAATTTAATCAGGGGAAGCCGAAAACCTGAATTTAGAGTAGGCAACCATCATAAATATTTCACACAATGAAAATTTTAAAAACATCATTGCTGCCGGTAGTCCTTTTATTCATAGGAGCTGGAAGCGCTTTTGCCACTAATTTGGCAAAAGAAGGAAAAAAAGCTCTTGTAGAAGGTTACGTGATCAGAGATGACCAACCACAGCCTTGTCAGGATGCAAACATCGAATGTCAGGAAACAGGATCAGTTATTTGTACTGTTAATTTGGGTATGGGATCAGAACCTGTATTCGAAAAAGCAGGTACTTCTTGCGGGAACAACTTGTATTTTAACTAGTCATTAACCGCTTAACAAGAAGGGATGCATGTTTTGCATCCCTTTATCGTTTAAGATATTTATCGCTCCTTGTACATTTTGTCAATCCAATCGGTAGTTATTCCTTTTAAATGATAATCCATCCAGTCACTGACCCTCGTAAAAATATCAAGTTTTGAAGGGGCTTTCTGAAATCCATGACCTTCATCAGGATAGAACAGAGCAATGACTTTTTTGTCATTTCTTTTTAGACCCAAATAAAATTCCATGGTCTGTTCCCAATAAATATTCTGATCTGTCATGCCTGCCCACAGTAAGATGGGTGCATTTACCTGTTCCGCAAAATAAATCGGACTGTTACGGATGTACAATTCTTTAGCATCTTTAAACGGCTTATTTATTCTATACTGACCATTTTCAAACTGAAAATTAAAGGGTTTTCTAAAATTATAGTTAAAAGAGAAATAAGAACGCATTAAATCGCTGTTTCCTCCGCCTGCTAAATAGGTTTTAAAAAGTCTTGACTGTGTGGCAATGAAGTTTGTTTCATATCCACCGTGTGAAAAACCGATTAATGCCAGCTTATCAAAATCAATAGCAGTATTCGTTCGTAGTGTCTCTACTCCACTTTCAACAGCATCCAGAGCAGACCAGCCTGTTCCTCTGGAATCAAAGATAATATCCGGCAGAAATACAAAATATCCCCTCTTCAGATAGTAACGAATACTAAAAGCATCGGTTGAACCTGCGAAACCGTCCATCAGGAACTGATTTCTTAATTTGCTTTGATTCTCATAAATGTTAACGATCATTGGATATTTCTTCTTCTCATCAAAATCAACCGGATAAATAAGCACCCCATTCAAAGTTTTTCCTTCAGCATTATGATATGAATAGATCTCCGACCGAATCTTTCTTGCAATCGGGTCTGACAAATTACTGTCATAAGTGATCTTAGCGTCTTTTGAAAGATCATACACTCTCAGCTGAGACGGAAGGTTAAGATCTTCAACAGTGTAAGCTAATTGCGACACATCCTTATTCCATTTTACAGAAGTAATCCGTTGCGGTATTTTTCTTTCTACATTTATTATTTTATTACGATATAAAACAGATATTCCTGTAGAATAATTTTGAGGATGTGTCAACTTTATAACAACAGGCTTTTGGAGATTTACTGTAGACTTTTTAAGATGGATATTCCCTCCCAAATTATTTTTATCAGCATTGACTATTTCAGAAATGTAACCGTATTCCGTAGGTAATGATCTCATTTGGTTTGTAGCAATATTATAAATCTTAAGGTGCCCAAGCTCTTCAAATAAAATTGATTTGGAATCCTCAGAAAAAACCGCATCACCAGCCTGTGAACCTGCTATTTCTTTCAATTTCGCATTTTGCAAATCATACAATTCCCAAACGTTCGACTTCCTGGCCAAAAGAAATTGTCCTTTTTGATCTGTAAACATTCTACTACCGATATCTCCAACATGACTATATTTCCTGGTTTTAAGATCATAGGTATAGGCAGCATATGGAATTTGGCCACCGGTATAATCTTCATATTTAAACTCATCAAGACACAGCAGTTTGGGATTATCCCCTAAAGCAAAAAATGCAGTGCATTTATCTGTTTTAAGCTCTACAACCGAGTTTTCAATAAGATCCCATACCACGACTGCCGGTATAACGCTTTTGTCAAAATGTTTTGTCCTTAAATCTTTTGCATTTCCATACCAGATATCTATAAATTCTTTTTTATATTTCTCATTGGGAATCCCAGTTTTAAAAAGAATCTTTTCAGAATCATCAACGAAAAATGTTTCCACCTGATCGACCTGATGTTTCCATGAATCGGATATCGAAATCTTTTTTTTACTTGCCTTATTGACATAAGAAATATCACTCTTGTTATTACCTAAGTCCTCTTTAAAAACTACCCCTTTGTCACTTACATTTAATAGGTAGACGATTTTGTTTGGATTATTATATAAAACCTTATTCTGACGGTTTACATATTCGGTCAAAAGATATGTTCCAGCAGATTCTGAAGTAATTAGGACGCGGTTACCAAAAACTTTAAAATTCTGACCCTTATCAATCTTTTCAAGCACCTTCCCTTTCTCATCAATAATGAGTACAACAGAGTTTTGTGGTGTTTTTTGAAGAAGCACAAAAATCTTTTCATTTTCAAGATATTGCCATTGTGTGATATCCTTCCAAGATTCAGAAGTTTTTGACGATACATCATAACTTATAATTTCGTTTTTCTTCTGATAAAATAAATGATTGTTTGACGTAAAGTAGAAATTGCTTACCGGCCCTTCCTCCCAGATTACCGCATTCCGATGGGTCGCATGAGCGAGAACGAGCGTATCACTATTTTTTTCATAGACCTTTTTAAAAGCCGCATATTTCCCATTCGCCGACCTCTGCTGAAACATAATCTGGTATAGCTTGTTTTTAAAATTTTCCGGTGTTTCATTGACAACTGATTGAGCATTTAACGCATTTAAACCACAGACGACAAATAATAACTCAAAGATTTTTTTAATATTAATAACCATTGTTCTGAGGATTTAGATTGAGATTGAGGATCAGTTCATTCTGCGGCAGTGGCCAAAGATGATGATATGTCTGCCAACTCGGCTTTACCATCGCTAAAGATGGCAATGAATTATTTCTTTTTAGGTCAAAGAAACGAAGTCCCTGTTCTGCAAAAAACTCCCTTCTTTTCTCCTTCAGCAATTCCGTGATAAAGGCTTGCGGTGTTAAAGTATTTGAAAAAGCTGACACCCCTGATCTGTTTCTGATTGCGTTAACTAAGGTAACCGCTTCGGATACTTTATTTTGTTTTGCCAATGCTTCACTTAAAATAAAATACACCTCTTCAATCCTCATTATTACTGAGTACTCGTCATTATTGGTGACAAAATTTTTATACTTATCATTTCTGTAAAAAGTAACGCCTCCTGCAGATAACGGCGTTGTCCACTTCTGCTTCCTAAGATCAGTACTTTCAAACGAACTCATCAGATTTGAAGATAGCGCGTAGGCGATTGGTGGTGCAGAAGAAAAAAAGTAAATTCCTGTTTCAGGAACTGACTGGTTGGCGTTAATCGGTTTTAGCTGCCACACAATATTGGTACTGCTTTTCTTAAAAACTTTGGTCACATCCTGCTGGATGATATATAAAGGACTTGCCAGAATATTCTTGCACACCAATTCAGCCTCACTGTACTTGCCGGCATTCAATAATATATTCGTTTGTACCATCTGTGCCGCCTTTTTATTCAAATAAATCCGTTCCGCATTTCTGTAACTGTCTTCCAGTAAACTGACCGCAAGACTGATATCCTGCTCAAGTTTCATTAACAATTCAGCAGAAGGCAATCTTGAAAGTTTTCTGTTGATCTCATAATCGGTAACGGTGGTATAAGGAACATCTCCAAAGATTCTCTGAAGATTAAAATAAACCATTGTTCTTACCAATATTGCTTCCCCTTTAATTCTTCTTTTATCAGAATCTGAAATTCCCGTCGAGTGATCAATCCCTTCAATGATGGCATTGGCTGTATAAATTTCCTTGTATGCATTATTCCAAACCGATAGGATCACCGAGTTGGTAGGAACCACCTGATTGAGATAGATATTCAGATTATCCATTGAGGAAGGCTGAAAATACGCATCTAAATCATCAGCATACGTTCCCAATAAAGCGCCTACTCCTCTATTCCCTCCCGAAAACATTGAATTAGACTGTAGTTCCAGATATAAATTATTGAGCGCTGCATTCGCAGTATTAACATCGGAAAATACCTGCTGCGTAGAAATCTGATTGATTGGATCTTCCACCTCAATCATTTTTTCACATGAATTCAGTATTGAAAAAGCCATCAGTACTGACATTATATAGGTTGATTGTATTGTATTCATATTATTAAAATTTTACTTGAACTCCAAAAGAATAAGTTTTCAAAGGTGGCAGATAACCGCTCAGTACAAATTCCGGATCCAAACCGAAATAATTGGTGATGGTCAAAAGATTCTGTCCCTGTACAAAAAATGTTGCTTCTTTTACAAAGCTTCCCTGTAAAGGAATGCTGTAATTCAGCTGCACATTTTTCAGTCTGATGAAAGAAGCGTCACTGACCGTTGCCGTGCTGTTTCTCAGATTATTGTTAAGCGTATTTACAACCGCTGTTGTACCGGGGTCATAGGGCATAATAATTCCTCCCGGATTATCAGGAGACCAGACATTGGTAAACGCTTCGGGAATGTTAAGCAGAACTCCCGGATTCGGCATGTTGCGGTAATAATTAAAGTTATTCTGCTTCACAAACTGGAACAAGAACGAAAGGCTCAGATTTTTAAACCTTAGATCATTCTGCCAGCCTCCGAAATATTTTGTTCCCAGATCCCTTACTGCCTGCGCATCATCAGGAGATGTAATTTTACCGTCCTTATTGTAATCGGTAAAAACATACTGCCCTGTAGCCGGATTAATTCCTTCATAATTGTATAGTTTAACAATATTGGTCGGCATACCCACCACGAAGGTATTGGCATAGGTAGAACCTTCCAATCCCGGGAAAGAGATCAATTCACTTTTCGGAAAGCTGATGTTAAAAGAGGTCTGCCATTTCCAATCCGTCGCTTTAATGGGAGAAGCAGTCAGCTGAAATTCCCATCCGCTATTCTCTACCGTTGCATCAAGATTCGCCTGAATTGAAGTAAATCCTGTCGTTCCAGGCAGTGGAATTCCGACCAGCTGATTGGATGAACGATTTCTGTAATAGGCTGAAGTTAAAAAAATACGATCACGCAGAAACCCCAATTCGAGAGCTGCTTCCAGTTTAGTAGTCTTTTCCCAACTGAAATTAGGATTGTAGAGCCTTGACGGATATAAACCTGCGCTGCCATTGTACGGATTATTGCTGATGGTGTAGGTATCAAGATATTGATAATCGCCAATAAAATCACTTCCTGTGGTGCCGATACTTCCTCTCAACTTTCCAAAGCTCAGCCATTTTGCATCCTTTAGAAAATCTTCCTTGGTGAAAAGCCATGCAGCACCCACTGCTCCAAAATCTGCAAATCTGTTATTGACGCCAAATCTGCTGGAACCATCCCGTCTCCCTGTGATATTGACAATATATCTGTTCTTATACTGATAGTTTACCCTTCCGAATATCGATGCATATCGGTATTCATTTCGGATGTCGGCCGGAATATTCTTATTGGTTGCGGCTGCAAGATTTTCAAGAAGTGCATTGCTGGCAAACCCTGTTCCCGTAATAGATGAGCTTTTATTTAAAGTCTGCTGAAAAGAAGTTCCTACTAAAACATTCAGCTCATGATCTCCCCAGGACTTCATCCAGTTCAGCTGAGGTTCCACGATATAGGTAAAAATATCATTTTTACTTCTCGATGAAGAGGAGTCGTTAGAGGTTCTGCCCAGTGAAGGATTAAAGATTGTATTGGGTTTCAGCAAGAACTCCTCCAGCGTCTGGTAGTTGATGCCCGTATTTAATTTCAGTGAAAAGCCAGTAAAAAACTCATAGCCCAGATTCAGATTCTGGTTTAACTGATAAGTTTTATTCTTATAGCTACCATTCAGACTTGCCAACGGATTGGTAAACGTATTGTCTTCCCAATTCAGCTCGCCGGACGGTGTAAACAAAGCAGGCGCAACCGGACTTAAATTCAATGCTAAGTTCGTTAAATCAGACTGCACCACATTATTGGCCAGTGCTGAAAAAGAGTTTGAACTTGTCAGGCTGAACTTTTTATTTTCAGATTCAAAGGTAAAATTGGAATTAAAAAGATTGGTCTTATATCCAAAATCTGCAGGAAACACCGTTGACTGGTCACTGTTTTGTGCACTGATCAGAAAACTGCTTCTTTCTCCACCACCACTTACACTCAACTGCACCGTGCGCTGATCGGCCCAATTCCCTATTAATTCCTTCTGCCAATCGGTATATCGGCTTCGATTCCATTTGCCATTAACATCATAAGCAGTAACGGGATAGGAACTAATCCCTGCATTCGCAAATGCCTGTCTCCGCATACTCAGATATTGATCCCTGTCCATCATCTCCAAACGACGGGCTACTTTGCTCATTCCGTAGGTCGCATTCAGTAAAACGGTAGGATTTCCTCTCTTTCCTTTCTTGGTCGTCACCAAAATAACTCCGTTGGCACCTCGGGAACCATAAATTGCAGTAGCATCGGCATCTTTAAGAATTTCAATACTTTCGATATCATTGGGATTAATATTGTTCAGAGGATTAATGCTTTTAAAAGGAATAACAGTGGCTGAAAAGTTAGCATTCACGGCACTGCCTATTGGCACACCATCAATAACATAAAGTGGCTGATTCCCATCAGATCCGCTGTTCTGCAAGGTTCGTAAACTGTTGCGACCACGAATCTGAATATCATAGCCACCACCGGCAACCCCTGAGTTCTGCGTAATATTCACCCCCGTCATCCTACCCTGTACAGCAGAAAGCACATTATTAACCGGCTGATTTCCGATATCCTTGGCTGAAACCTTAGAAATACTTCCTGTTCTCTCCCTATCCTTAACCTTGTAATACCCTGCATTAAGAACCACCTCCTCTATTGCCTTCTCATTCTCATTCCCATTTCCTTTACCCAATGATACATCAATAGTTACTCTATCTCCTAAAGAAACTTTTCGTTCAGGATAATCAGGATGCTTAAAGACAAGGACAGGATTCTCTCCTGATACCTGAACCCTATAAATACCAGAACTATTGGTAGTAGCAACCGTATCACTGCCCTCCTGAAATATACTTACCCCTGAAATCGGTTTATTATTAGTATTATCTGTAACAGTGCCTGTGATCACACGCATCTGCCCTATTGCTACGCCGGAGGCGAGCAAGGTGAAGCCAAAAGCCAATTGGATATGACTCAGGCTGCAAAAGTTTTTTTTCATACTTTTGAAAAGATTTAATTCGTTAAATTTTAGGCTCTCTTCTGCACTGCGTACATTCCACAATACTTATAGTGCTAAGAGGGCTTTCTTGTTTCTATGGTTAGTTATTCTTTATACTCTCTGTTTCTTAAAATTCAGTTTTATTTTTAGCATAGACATAGTGTACCGCGATGATGCTTGGGAGGAAGTCTCATTAAAGACATAACAAAACCTCCTGCCCCAGCACATCTTAAAAAATTAATATGAATGAAATTTGTGTCCCGTGTAAGCTTTAAAGCCGCAATGAGTTGTACACCCCATTGTATCGTACAGTCTGATACTATTTGGAAAAAGCGGCTTAGGTTTGTAGAGAAAAGCGGACAACATTGGAATAAAACGGCGTGGAACTCTACTTACCGGATTGCGGCACTGGTATACCTGACAACGATAAGAGAGCCCACGCCTAGGTCGTGAGCATCTTGCTTATCATCTCGTTGTCTAAAAATTACCAGTTTTCAATCCGAGAATCTAAGCGAATGCTTCTAATATTTCTTTGAAGTATCGCAAAATTACTTTAATAAGTAATTTGTTCCAAATATAACAAAAATTCTTTTCATTACCGAATTCGGTAATGAAAAATATTATAATAAATGTGAAATTGCAGTAAACAATGCAATTATGAGTGAATTTAAAACTAATGAAATCAAAAAATTAGTTGCTGAAAAAATTAAAGAAATCAAAGGTGATACACCTTATTCTAAAATTGCGGAAAAGTGTAATGTTACTGCTGCAAGGATTAGCGATGTATCTAATAATAAGATAGATTGTCAGTTAAGCACTTTCCTTGAAATAGCAACTGGCTTACGTATTCATCCTAAAGAGCTATTTGACATAGTTTTTGATTTTAAAGTATATTATTCAGAATTAGATAAGTAAATCCTGACAATAGTTAGGATTTGTTATTTTCGAATTTTAAATCAAAAAAATTGACATTGAATTTATCAATTGTATAGAGAATGAACCGCTTAATTGAAATTTATAAATCTTTATCTTTTCTTTTCACGCAAATAAAATTAACAATTCTTTGTATTGAGGAATGTATAAAAAATCATTCAGAATTAAGTAAAATTAAATTTGATGAAAATTTTTATAATCGGCCTGGATTTTCAATGTCTTCAAGAGCAATTTTATCAAATCATTGTTTAATACAATTTAAATCATTTTTAGATGAATATAAAAACTTTAATGAAAGTAATTTCGATGAAAAATATTCTGAATCAATTCGGCGAGTACGGAAGCTAAATCAGTACGGAATTAAACGAATTAATAAATGGAAAGATTTAGAAAAATTCAGAAATGATATTCTCGCACATAATTTTAAAGCAAATAAAAAATCATTTTTTAATAATCCGAACAATGAGATTTATGAATATTTAATTCCAGACTCTCTAAATGAAAAAAAAGTTTGTTTAATGATTATGCAAAAAATATGTTTAAATATAATGAATGAATTCCCTGAAGTTATAACACATTCGAATATAATTCATTACAATATAGGTATGAATCTAAAAATAAACTTCGACAATAAATTAGATTTAGAAGAGGAAACTAGATTAATAAATGAAAATATGTAAGAACTTATAGAATCACTGACAAAATTTAAATCCTGACAATATTGGGATTTTTTTTGTTTTTTACGGAAACCCGTAATTGTACGATGATAAACCTTTTTATCTTTACTATTATTAATCAAAAAAATTATATTATGAGTGATGATTTAACCAAAAAACCAGAAGATGCAACCAAAGTAAATGTGAATGAAAGCTGGGAACTAGACTACTGGTCTAAAGAACTTGGCGTTACGAAAGAACGTTTGAAAGAAGCTGTAAAGGCTGTCGGAACTTCTGCTGATGCAGTCGAGAAGTATCTTAGAAAATAAATATGATACATATTTTCGAAATAAATCCTGACGAGAGTTGGGATTTATTTAATCTTCAGCTACAAGTTAAATAGGCAAATCATTCAATTCTTTTTTCCTTAATTGCCAGTTAGGAAAATATTTATTCATTAATATTACAAAATTCTTATTATGATTACGTTCTTTTAAATGGACTAATTCATGAACAACAATATACTCAATACAATCTTTAGGCTTTTTAGCTAGTTCAATATTAAACCATAATGTTTTAGCTGTATCATTACAACTTCCCCATTTCGTTTTTACTCTTCTGATTCCAAAACCTTTAGGACAGACATTCATTTTCGCCTTATAAAATTCTATTTTATCAAATAGGAATTGGCGCAATTGCTTTCTATACCATTGATATAACTTATCTTTAACAAATTCTCTATCACTTCCTTCTGGTACAGTAACTTCAATTTTACTGTGGAGAAGAACAACTTCAGACTTTTTATTAGATTCTATTATTTTTAATAAATAACGTTTTCCAAAAAAATAATGACTTTCGTCGTTTATATAAAGATATTCAGGTTCTCTTTTTTGAGATGTTATTTTTTTCTTCTCTCGACGTATCCAACCTAACTTTGTACTAATATAAACTCTTAAATGTTCGACACTAATATTCTCAGGAGAAGACAAAGTAACTTTTCCATAAGGGGGGTGTACTCTCAAATGAATATTCTTTATGTTTTTAAAAGAAAGCTCAACTTCAATATCGTTAAATTTTAGCACGTCTGACATTTAATAATCAAGTTTATTATTTTCAACAATCGTATATATTTCTACTGTTTTTTCTTCATCATTTAAAACTTCATAAATAGCTTCCTTGATCTCATTTTGTTTTTGAATATTCTCTCTAAAACCTTCTTTCTTAGATTTCTGAATAGCTAGCTCGCAGGCTATTGTTAATTCTTCATTTTTACTCAAATAATTATAAATAGCTCCCATTCCTATAGTTTTAATAGATAAAGGAATATTATCATTTTTTCCCGTTTTTACCTTTTTAATTAAATCGGATGCCTTTTCAAGATATTCTCGATATTGTAATACTCCTTTCTTTCTCTGTTCAATCAATGCAGAAAGTAAATGAGACATTTTTTCAAAATATTTAGGATCTAAAAGATGTTTTTCAACGATTTTTGAGCTTATACTATTTTCTATAACCTCAGCAACAGCTTCTGGACTACTACGAATACTTTCAGGCAACATCTCAATTGTATTGAAAATATCTGATTCCATTAAATCTAACAAGGAAATATCTTCAAATGGAGAAATTACTTGTGATTCGCTTGCCTGAATGTAATTGTCTATTAAATGTCGCATATCTGCTTCGTAAGCTTTTAAATCTAAGGTTTCTCCACTTGCTATGCGAATAATTTCTCTTAGTTTTAAATAGAAATAAAGTCGTTCCTCAAAATGAATTATCTCGTTTTTTGTATAGCCAGCTAATTCTAATTCTGCTTTTATATTAGTATACGCTCTTAAGTAAGAAACAATAGCTTTGTACAAAGCAACTCTTTTATATTCATTTGCTTTCAAGTCTGATGGAATTTCTGTATTTCCACAGAAGTAATGGATATACTCTAAATCTGTTCTATGAATTTCAACAGGTTCACAGAGAGCTTCTAATTCTTCTAATGTATTTTCAATACGTTCACGCGCCATGTTAAGACGATCTTTTAGCTGGATATCAACTTCTTCTTTAGTAAAACTTTCTATATCTAACTCGGAAGTATATACATCAATCGCATCTGTTACTTTTCCAAATAGCTCCATATAGTCTATGATATATCCAAAATCTTTGTCATCAGTATCTAATCGGTTAGTTCTACAAATTGCTTGAAATAAAGTGTGATCCTGCATTTTTTTATCTATGTAAATATATGAACATGGAGGAGCATCAAAACCTGTCAATAATTTAGAAACTACTATTAATAGCTTCATCCTTGCTGGCTGTTTTATGAATAAATCTTTATTACTATCTTCATAGGTCTCTGTTTTGGTTTTACCTGATAGTGGAACAACATCTGCTAATAATCTTTCGTAAACCTTATAAATGTATTCTTTATCCGTTTCTGTATATTCACCTGTATCTTCAGTTGTGATATCTTTGGTCTGGGGATTATAAGAGGTTATTATTGCACTTTTACTTTTGAAAGGGGTATTTTGAAACAGTTCATAATATTTGCAAGCTTCATATATACTGGAAGCGACTAAAATTGCATTTCCTTTTTCAGAAGCCAACCGTGCCTTTACACTAAAATCAAATAAAATATCCGAAACAATTTTATCCATTCGTGAACGAGAACTTAATACATTTTGCATCGTACCCCATCGTTTTTTTAATTCCGATTTTTGAAAATCATTCAAGCCTTTTGTTTTAGCTTCAAACCATGCATCCACTTTTTCCTGCGAAGAAAGATTTTGCTCTATATTCCTCCCTTCATAAACCAAATCTTTTACTACTCCATCATACACAGCTTCATTGAATTTATAGGTATGAATATATCTTCCGAAAATATCCATAGTGGTTTGTTTATCTTTTTTCAGCAGTGGAGTGCCTGTAAACCCAATAAAAGTAGCTTCTTGCAGAATTACTTTCATCGTCTCATTTAATTTACCACTCTGAGTACGATGACATTCATCTACAAATACAAAAACATTTCCTTGTACTGGTAATGGATTATTGTTAATTTCTGCTATAAATGTTTTATAGTCTGTCTCACCTTTATTACCAAACTTATGAATAAGGGAAGCAATTAAACGAGGTTTAGGTTGTGTTAAAAATTGCATTAATTCATTTCCTGAACGAGTACGGGCAACCTGTTCACCCATATTCTCGAAATTATCACCAATTTGTTTATCCAGCTCTGTTCGATCTGTCAATAATACTACACGGGAATTAGTAATATTCTCCAAAATCCATTTTGCCAGAATGATCATTAAGATACTTTTACCCGAACCCTGTGTATGCCAAATAATTCCTCCTTCATTTTGAAGTAGAAATTGTTGAGATTCCTTCAATGCAAAATACTGATGTGGACGAGGTAATTTTTTTACTCCTGCATCAAATATCACTGTGTTATAGATAATATCTAAAAAACGTTCTTTGTTACACAATTTTTTAAGATACTTATCTAACTTATATCCTTCATTGTCTTCTTCATCTTCTTTCCAAGACAAATAATATTTTTCAGAAGTTTCGATAGTACCATACTTTAATCCTTGTGTATTGTTGCCTGCAAGAATAAATTGAACAGTAGTAAAAAAGTTTTCATTAAATTTCTCCTTTTGATTAGAAATATTCTGCCGGATACTTTCCGAAATATCAACTATTCCACGTTTTAATTCTAAAACACCTAATGCTATTCCATTTACATATAATACTATATCAGGTCTACGAACTTTATTGCCTCTAAGTGTGACTTCTTCTGCAATTCCAAAATCATTATTATCCCATTTCTCCCAATCTATTAAATTAATGGTTTGATTATGCTCTCCTATATTTTCTTTAGCTTTTACACCATAACGAAGCAATGAGTAAAAGTTCTTATTACGCTCATAAATGTTTCCAGCATTGGTTTGAGCTAATTGTAGCGTTTCTTGAACTGCTTTTTTAACCAAAGATTCAGAATATCCTTGTTTTAGCAAAAAAGATTTCAGATAGGTTTCTTCGATATTGTTATTTTGCTCTCGCTCTTCCCAGTTACCATAATAGGTATAACCTAACTCTTTAAAAAGCTGTACAATTCGATTTTGGGTAATTCGTTCTATTGGATTAATCATGGTTTAAAGTTTTAAGCTCTGTACATAACTTTTTTAATTCATTTTCTAATTTTTTATACGGAACAGTTTTTAAATATTGCCCATCTTTTTCATCTAATACAAATCCAAGTTTTTCCAAATTAATATCCGTTTTTCGACTTTCTATTTCATCTACTTTGTGATAAAAACATAATTGATATTCATCCTCTTCTTTAGAATACTTTATTTCCAATTTATACTCTTTTTCCTGGACATTAAATCCTTCTAAATAACATCCTGCATGACCTGCTGTATTCTTGTCTTCAAAATACCAAAATTTCGAGAATGGGAAAAACTTCTCTGGAGCTATCCTGTTTTCATCTGTGGAATTTTTATTTCTATTATCCAAGAAAAAACAATAGGTTCTCAATTCACTATGATAAGCGGTAATAGGAAACCCCTTTAATAAACGAATGTCGTTAGCTGAGTTCCATCTTATAGCACTTTCTTTGCAATAATTAATTGCTTGCGGATATTTAAGAAACAAGTATTTCCAATCCGATTGTTTTAGATTTTTTGTTTTTAGATAATTTTTAATATAATCAGATAATAATTCCGGTGTTATTTTTTTATCTTCTAATTTATCGATTGAATCTTTTAAAATATTGATTTTATTGCCTTTAAAAAACAATCTCCAATTTTCATTTTTTGTTCTTAAACCTCCTAAAGAACCAGTACAAAAAATATGGTTTGACTTATATTCTGGCAAATAATCATCTTGACAAAAAAGAAAGCGTTCTAATACTTTTTCGGAATTTAGCCTAATTTCTTCTCCATATAATTTTGAAACCGCATTACAATATTTTTTGAAATTTTCTAAAACATAGTTACCTGATCCATCTTTTGAAAAATCTAAGATAAAGTTTATTTGTCCAAAAAGATAAGGGTGGTTTTCTATTCCGAAAATTGATTCTTCCCATTTATATTCTTGTAACAAATTTAATTTTATTTTTTCTTCGTCAAATTGTGTATTTTCAAAGAAAACATTTCCAACATTATTGTCTAGTATAGCTTCGCCAATATTAAATTTATACGCTTCAAGATTGTTAATTTGCTTTAGAGCACTATTAAAATTTTCCGGACTTTGAATATAAGTATTGTATATAGTATTCCTTGTATAACGTAACCATACTTTCAAGCTTTCGATTGAATATTGTACATTTTCTCTATCGTTGATGAAAACTAAAAATGAATAATAAAAAACTGTATTCCATAAAGATGGAGTAAACAAATTTGATTTTAAGAAAAAGTCTGTTATTTGATTTTCTACAAAAGGGTTACAAATTATTTTTTCAAGATTTAATTTATCAAAATTTTCTTTCTCTTCTAAATATATGAGCGATTCGAAAGTCCTCTCTATAAATTTAAGTACATCTATGTTGAAAATAAAAAATGACTTTTCATCTTCGTCTTTTCCCCACTTGATAAGATAATTTTCTAAAGGAATGTATGTTATTTTTTTGCTATCATATATTTCCGTATTTCTAATTTGTCCATATAAATCTTTAACCTTTTCGAAAGGAATCTCATTGTTGCTTGCTAAACAATACATCAATGCCAAATTTTTGATATAGTTATAATAGAAATTGTCTAAAGCGTTGAAATCAACATCTATATTTCTCCAAAAATAATTTAACCAATCTGTATCTAGTTTTTTCCAAAAAGACTGAAGCCATTCTTGTTGTTCTTGGTCTGTATTATCTTTATATTTTTCCTGTAACCAAGATTTGAAATGCTCATAATCTGATAATTGTTTTCCACGAGAATTCATCTTCACATACAATTCATCAGTTTGATTTAAAGAATCTAAATCCATAAAATCAAATTTGAAAGGAAGGTTTTCAATAGAAATATTGTTAAAATCAAAATCAGACTTAAATTCTTTTTCAATAGAAAAGAGCATCTCCAAAATTCCGCTTACAGTTGCATCCTTATTCCATTTTTTAAGAAAGAAACTTGAGTTAGAAATTAATTCTTTAATACTTGTTTCTGTATTTTTCTTTTGTTTTTTTCTAAGTTCTTTAATATTCTCAGTATCTTTTAGCTCATTACAAAAAGCTAATGCAGATTTTCTATTGCTATATTTAAAGTGGTTTAACCATCTTAAATTATTTGATTCTGCACCTTTATAATACAAATACCAACAAAGAACATACAATGTTGTAAGCCTTTGTTGTCCATCTAAAGGAACAAACTTTAGAATTCCTTGATCAGTTTTTTCGGATTCAGTCTCTTCGACCTCAGCTTTTATTTTTAACTCTAAATTATTTGCATAAAATTTAACAGCTTCCAAAATAGAGTTGACCGCTTCTCGATTTAATACTTTACGTCTGGCACTTTCCTTACCTTCTATTTTACCATAGACAAAACCTAAATGAACTTCTTTATCTTCAGTAATTGCTTTCACAAGGTCAGTTACAAATCGTTTTCTAATAGAATTTACTTTTTTTGTAGTTCTTCCTTGCGCATATTCTCTTTGTATTATTGGAACTTCAATAATATGCTCGTCAATAATTTCATGAAAAGATTTAGTTTCTCTCATCTTGCTCAGGTGTAAGAAATTTAGAAATTGTATTTTGTACAAACTTGAGATAGGATTCTCTATCTGTTAAGCTCCAATAATCAATTTGATAAAATTCGGATTTTGTAGATTTCTTTGAAAATACATATTCCGTTCCCATTGGTATATATGTATCTGGTTTTATTTCAATTTCATCATCTAATTTTAGAATAATATTCCTTTTTCTTCTAAAAGGCTTTTTACCCACTTTAATATTAGTGGATTGGTCTAAAAGACATAAATTATTAAAGTCATCAACACTAAAAAACTCCGCAACCTTATCATTTATTTCTTTTGCTTTTTGCTTTATAACCCCCTTTTTGCTTTCATAAATCAATTGTGCTAACTCATCAAGTAATACCTTAATAATATTTTTATTTTCGAGAGTTACTTCTTCATCTGTAGATGCTTTAATCAATGTATCGATTTCTCGATGAAAAGTTTTGAATTCTTCAAAAGTATCCAAACCATCATCATTTTTTGCAAGAATATGTTCTATATTCCAGTTTTTAGTTTCGTAGAATCTGTAAAATGGAAAAAAAGTTTCAGTATCATCAATTTCAGTAAGTGCAATATTGAATAAAAAAAGCATCTTGAAAACAGTGATATCATTATATTTAATTAATTCAAGATTAAATTTTTCGGTGAGAAATTCATTACCCAACAATTTTCGCAATTCATTTCTGAATTTTACTTTGGTACTCGATTCTTGAGCTTTTTCCAGAATTGTGGAAATGTTGAAGTTCGTCAGATGGATAATGGCACCTATCAAATGATATGAAGTACGGTCAAAAAACCATTCTTCTAAACCATTGTACAGTTGGGTAATTTTACTCCAGTTCGGTTTATTTTTTTCTTCTGAGTTCTTAAAGGAATTTTCAAATTTTCTATAATTATAAAATTTATCTTCACTTTTCCCAAAGCCGTTATGCAGTTGAAAGACCAAATTAATTTTGTTGGCTATATTCTCATCATTTTTATTACTGGTAATAAATTGCCAAAATTTATCGTCTCCCATTTGATGCTCAATGAGATTCCAATCATCAGCAAATTGATTTTCTTCGTATTGTCTTTGAACAGCATTGGGTGTTTTAGCGATATCCAAAACAAACAGAGCCTTAATTAACTCTGCTTGCTCAAGTTCTATTTTCCCTTCATTAAAATTGATGAATTTTTCAATTATTTTTTCATCACTTGTAGTTTCATTTTCGACATACCAAATTACTTTTGTATTCTTAAGCAATTTATGTTTGAAGACTTCTTTTTCTTCCTCATCAAACTGCTCAAACCAGTTATGGATAACTACATAATTCTTATAAAAATAGAAGTTATCTACATTATCTATTTCAGAGTTATTTAAAATGATATTTTCTTTCCAATGTCTAAATATTAAGCTATCTATGATATTAAAATTATCAAGGTCTTTTTTGAAAGTGAACTCAGGAAAAGACAGCTCAGGAATATTTACAATAAACGAGTTTATACCACTCTCTTCAGTATTTCTAGTTGTATATCGAAGACGATAACTTTTTGATTTGAAAAACATCAGGATTAGAGAAATTGTAGTAGCTCTTTGTTGACCATCAATTAATTCATAAGTATTATCATCAATTTTTCTAACGACTAAAGGCTGTAAACAATAGAAAGATTGAAATTTAAGGGTAAATTCATCAATATCCGTAAGAAGACTATAGACTTGGTCTGTGTCCCATCTATAACCTCTTTGGTAAGCATCAATTATAAAACTGAAGTCTAATAATTCTTCAATATTTTTAAGATTTTCATTCATGTTTTGTTTTTCAGGTTATTAGAATTTTGTTAGTTACTTAAATAGTTCATCTTTTCCTTTTAAATAATATGACTTATATCCACCATCAATAATTTCATTTAACCAAACTTCTTTAACAATTGGAAACGAATTATAATAGAACATCATTCCTGAATACCAACTATCCCAAATCTCGTGAGAAATTCTTTTTCTTTTATACCAATAATACTGTTCTGAACAAAGATTGAAATAATCCATTAAAACATCATACAATGTTTTATTAATATCGCTAGATTTAATCTCTTTTAATTGACTCAAATTTTCGACAGTATCAAGTTTACTAAGGTCATTATTTAATTTATCATACCTTTCATTAAACTCTTTAAAGAGTTCTTTCTCCATTTTTTGATGAGTAATCTTCAGATTATTTCGATTAAACCACCAAGTGATAAACAATGTAAAAATTCCAATAATAAAGGTCACAAATACCTGGGGATTACATAGTAAATATTCTTTCATCTTTATTGTCCTATTTTTTATTATACTAATCTAATCCTTCCTGTCAACAACTCCTGCATTAATCCTTGTTTGACTTGTTTGGCTTTGGCAAGTTTTTGTTCTAAAGCTTCTATTTCAACATCCATATCAAAAAGAATTTTGGCAATTCGGCTTTGTTCAGATTTTGATTTTGGATATTTGAAATTTAAACTTGATAATTCGGAACCATATAGATGATAGACCGTAGAACCACTAACAAGCTTTAAAATTTCCTCTTTATTATTACTCACAAAATAAGAAAAATAAGCACCATCAATTTCTTTCGTAAATCTGATAACTAAAATATCACCTCCTATTAAAACTCCTTCTTCTTTAATACAACTTGCTGTTGCTAATCCCCTTGGTGTAACATCTGATGTAGGCATTAGTACATCATTTACTTTTGAAAGAAATGACGATGAAAAATTAAAAGTCTTATTAGTGATTTTATTGATGACCTCTTTATGTTTTCTGAAAAGTTCTCCATAATGAATACATTTTACATTTCCATTAGAATTTATACTATTTTTTGGTAATCCATTTCCTTTAAAAAAATTAGCTACTTCACCTAATAATTTCACTTCCCAATCTTTTTTAGGAGTAAGCAATTTTTGCATAGCACCTTGTTTGATAAGCTGTTTCTTGAAGATAAGTTTTTCTAAACTTTCTATCCAAATATTAATATCACTTAATATTTTTGATATGGCTTGTTGTTCGGAAAGCGGTGGAATTGGAATTTGAAACTTTTTAAATGTAGTTGTAGCTTGAGCAATTGCGGGCACTCCTGTATGACCTTTACTCTCCAAAATAATATTCTGTCCTTTATCTGAATGAAAAAATAAAACAACAAATTCATATATGACCATTTTATTTGTAGAAAATCTAAATTGACTTTGAGAAATGACATATTCTTCAAAACTCGAATCTTCAGGTATATAAGCCATTTGTCCTATCGTTCCTCGATGAGTAACAACAATATCCCCTCTTTTTGCTACGGCTTTCTTTAAACTTTTAGCTTTTTCTACTGTGACAAAATTTGAATATCTTTCTTTTAGCTTTATTCCACTTATATTATATCCATTTAATACTGGAACTCCTTTATTAACAAAATTTGAAACCTTAATATCTGATCCAAAAGGTCCCATAGAAATTTCCGAAATGATCTCCAGCATCTCCTTCACCTCCCAATCTTGAGGAATAAGACCAATATCTGTCTGTATAAATTTTGTCTCTACCATTGCCACCCCATTTTTTGTAAATGTAACTTTACTCTGGTTTCATATTCCTTTAAAGTTGTTTCTGCTTCAGGTAAAGTAACTTTATAACGTTCTACCAACTCCATAATTCTCCCAGTAAGTGTTTGACTCATTCTTTCTTTTTCTTCGTGAAGACAACTTTCCAAATGTTTTAACCATTTTTTATTTATAACCAAGTCTTTGATGTGATTTTCTGACAATTTTGGATACATTTCTATCACTAATTTTTCAATAGTTTCCTTCTGTATTTTAATCAGCTTCGTAAAACTTGATATAGCTTCATTAAGATTAATATAATTTTCAATAACATCTATTTCTTCTTTTGGAGCTTTCTCACTTTTTCGCTGTTTCAAAAGTCCTTTTACAGAGGTAAGATTTACTTTTTCCAAATCACTGAAAATACCGTTTTCTACTTCTGTTTCCTCTTTTATTTCCTCTAGTTCTGCTTTAGCATTTTCAATTTGTTCCTCAAAATCAATAACAGTTTCCCATTCTTTAGCAAAAAATTCTTGAATTAATAAGTCTGGCGTTATCATTCGTCCTATGATACCTTCCAACCCATCTATAGCCTTATCCTTTGCAATTTTTCCATCTTTCCCTTTTTTTCCTTTAATAATTTCCCTTTCCCATTCTATCCCAGCTTCCCAGCCATCAATAGCAATAGTATAAAAGTCATCCTGCATAACTTCTTCCCAATAAAGCATTAAATACTGATACATATTGTAAGGGTCAATTAATGCATCTTTCTTAAAGGTTTTTAGAATAGAATCTCCTAAATCGACTATCTCTTTTTTAGGATGTATACCTTTGTTTAATTGCTTAAAATAACTTTTTTTGTCTTTTATCCAATCATCAAAAGTTTTTTGTAATTGATTTCTATAAGATAAAAATTGAGGATGGTTAAATATTGTATTTTTTACCTCATCATTAGATACTTTTAAATTATAGTAGCCAACTCTTTGGGGCTCAAACAGACTGTTTTTTAAATCTGGAAAAATATTCCAATATTTCTCAAACGATTTTACATCCCTTTCTGGAATACCTCCGAAAAAATGAGCACCAATATCTTGAATATCACTCTCCTGTTGGATGTCTATATATCGCGGAATATTGAGATTATAGTCATTTTTATCATTGGCAATCTCGTCTAATGATATCATTTTACTATATTTTGGAACCTCAATGAAATTATTGAATATTTCTGTTATTTTACGAATATCTTTTTCTTGCAATCGGTTTTTATTACCGTCTTTCACAAAATCTTTACTAGCATCCAACATAAAGATTCCTTTACGTTTATCAGCATCTTCTTTGTCTAAAACAATAATACAAGCAGGTATACCAGTTCCATAAAACAAATTAGGAGGCAATCCAATAATTCCTTTTATATAACCTTTTTTAGTAATGTTTTTCCTAATTTCACCTTCAGAATTTCCTCTAAACAATACACCATGAGGTAATACGACCGCAGCTTTTCCTGCTGAACGCATTGATTTTATAATATGCAATAAAAAAGCATAGTCACCGTTCTTATCAGGAGGAATCCCCAAGTCAAAACGACCATATTCATCATTACTTATGCTAATGCCATTACTCCAATTTTTTAACGAAAATGGAGGATTTGCCACAATATAATCGTAAGTTCTTAGACCCGTTTCTTGTTCATTTTTCCACTTAGGTCTTGAAAGTGTGTTGTCTGCGGCAATTTCCGCTGAAGGATTACCATGTAGAATCATATTCATACGAGCAAGATTGGCTGTTGCAATCTCTTTTTCCTGTCCGTAAAGTGTAATATTTTTTTCCGCTTCTTCCGCTACTTTCAGCAATAAAGATCCCGATCCGCATGTGGGATCATAGGCTGTTGTCTGTGCAGTAGAGTTACTACCACTAATACCTATAATTTTTGCTAAAATACGACTTACTTCTGCCGGAGTATAAAATTGCCCTTTAGATTTGCCTGATTCAGTGGCAAAATGGCGCATTAAATATTCATATGCATCTCCTAATAAATCATCATCATTTGCTTTATTGCCAGAGAAATCTAAATCAGGAGAATTAAAAATGAGAATAAGATTGCCAACAGTATCAATTAAATCTTTTCCTTTCCCCAATTTTCCTTCATCATTAAAGTCCGGAAAGTCATTTAATCCATTGGCTTCTTTAATTGGATAAAGAATTTTTTTATTAATATCATCTCCAATATTTGATGTTCCAACCAAAGCCAACATATCATCAAAAGAAGCTCCTTCCGGAACTTTTATGGCTGAAAATTTTTTTCCCTTATATTTATCGGATATGTACTTCACAAATAAAAGTGTGAGTACATAGTCTTTATATTGAGAGGCATCCATACCCCCTCTTAATTCATCACAACTTTTCCACAGAGAGTTGTATAACTCTGACTTTTTTATTGCCATTTTAAATCATTCTAATGATTTCAATAAAATTTTGAAATCTATTATTATAATATCACCACAAACTTTCAGTCAAATTTAGTAAGCAAATTATAATTGTTGGCAAATTTAATTTATATGTCAGACTAATCAAACTTTAATAATTCCCAATTCTATTAAAATATCTTTTTTCATCTTGCTTAAAGGCCTTCTATCAAATTTAGCTTCTTGAAAATGAACACCGAATGCTAAACGATAGACCTCATTTCTATCTAATGTAATACCGGAACCAGATAAAATATTGTTTTCTAACATATCAATATAATCTTCCGAATAAGCATCTTTTATTCTTCGTAAATCTTCAATTTCATCTTCATGAGCCTTAAATATCTCTTCTAATTCAAATGCATTAACAGATACTTCCGAAAATTTATTATCAGGCATAATTTTAAATATAAATTTATCATAATCTCTGTGATCATAACTAAATGTATATTTAAAATCTTCGATTAGGTTTTTATGGTATGGATGAAAGTGAGTAGATATTTCAAAAGGTGTAGATCCTTTAACTCCACTATTACAAACAGAACAACTCGGAATTAGATTATAAAATGATAATGCTAATAATGGATGCTTACTTTTAGGAAACCAATGATCAAAAGTTGGTCTTGTAATTTTTGTTCCTGAACTATTAATTACAGTTTTGGTATAAATACGATTACAATAAACACAAGTTGGAATATCTAATTTCTCTGCTAAATGATAAGCATTATAATTTCTGTATGTTGCTTTATCATCCGTCTTTATCCAACTATCATAATTCATCAATGTCTTTAAAGATTTTTTCAAACCTGTTGATAAAAACTTATTTTTTATCACCTCAAGTTCATCAGGTGTACCGATTAAAACCTTTCTCAAATTATCTTCATCATTAAAAAACTTAGCAATAGTACTTTTTATTCCGTTAACTTTTTGAATCTTATTCATATTACTAACTGGAGGTGATTCATTAAAAATTTTTCCATTAATCTTTTTTTTAATTATATACCTCATAAAAAGATAATGATTATCCCTTGCCTCAATAATATTGGGAAGATTAATATTTATATATTGCATAATTATCTTTTTTTCTTTCTTAGTAATGTAATTTCGTCCTCAATAATTTGATTATAATATTCGCTATCCGGAACTAAATCTGTAATCATTTCTGATAGCTTTAGCTTAGTAATCTTTTCATCAATAAGATTAATAACCTTTTTATAATATTCTAATCTCTCTAGAAATTCTGGAGTAGATTTTCTAGTCTCAGATAAATTTTTATTTTCATTTATCCAATCTATAACTTCTCTTATTTTTGATTTTGAAAAATCACCAATCAACCCATCATCTACAAAAAATGAATGAGCCAATAAATTCGTAATATTTGCACCGAAAGTTTTTTGTATTCTATCATTTTCTAAAATTACACTACAATATCCCTTGTCTTTATAAAGAAATACAACATTATCAATTGGCAAATCTGACAGAGTAAATGGATCATGTGTTGTAATGATTATCTGGAGATTAGGTTTTATTTGTAAAGTTTCAAAAAAATATGGTAGTGTTTTTAAAATTGCTTCAATATATTTTTTTTTCCAAACAGGATGAAATCCTAAATCAGCTTCATCTAATAATAAAATATAATTTTCTTTGTCATGTAAAGATTTGCTTTCTTTTATCAGATTATCCTGAATAAAACTATATAATTTAGAAAAGAAATTAAGTAAAGCATTTTCACCAGAGCTCATATTTCTATCTGTTGGTCTAAATGATAAAAAGCCCTCTACATAATTATTCTTATCAACAAGATTCTCAAATTTCGGGTAGTAATCAAGAAGATTTATAATGATTTTCTTATGTAACTCCATAATCTCCTTAACCTCATTCAGGTTTAGTCTGATACTTTGTTTTTTGATATTACTGGGATCTTTTTCTTTTTCAAATAAAAAATTTAGCTTTTCAAAAAATAGTATAATACCTTCATAATTAAAAATTTCTTTTTTAAAATTTCCTTTCTCAATATAGCTTTCTTTAATAAAGTAAAAAAGTAGTTCAATAGATGATAAATCTTTAAATTTATCCATATTATGTGAATCTTCTATATTACCTTCCTGCAACCAAGTGTTCTCTTTCTCCATTTGCTGAATTACAACAGAGATAAATGCTTTTATAACAAACCGTTCTAATAAATACTTATTTACATCTGCTTGATTTTCAACATTATTATTTTTATCAAATGTTCTTATTAGATGCCAATTTTTATTTTCATTTTCAGTTTTTTTTAAAATAAGCTCAATTATAGGTCTTAAGTCAAAAGGAGTGTTATGAAAATCTGAGAATTCTATATCCCTAAAATGTAGTATTCCTGTTTCATACTGTGGCAAATTAAATACTTCTCTGAAAACTATATTATCCTTAAAAATATTAGAATTTAAAAATTCGATTTGTCGCATTGAGTTTTTAAAAACAAGTTCAGTATGTAAGCCAAATCTCCAGCCATTTTCATTTGTACCTTTTTTATCTGTTTCTGCCAAATCGTCTTTTATAAATTGATCCAGAGAAATATCATACTTATCAATCTCACTAAAATTATCATTATACTTCAAATCAAAATGAGGAGAATAATATATACTTTGATATTGTTCCTGATCTACTTTTGGTATTGAAACATAATCTATTCCTTCACTTGTTTCAATTTGTAAATGTAAAATACTATTTCCTGACTGTAGAACTTTAGTTTGACCATCAACTTCTATTAATATTACAGAATTATTATATGGTAAAGAATAATCATTTTCTACAAATGAGCTTCTAATTATATCTAAAACAGTGGATTTACCCACGCCATTTTGTCCAACAACAGCACTTAATAAGTTTACACTTGAGTTACTTTCTGAAATATTAAAAAAATCAGGAATATATTTATCATTAAGTTTTCTCTGAACAACTAAATTATTATCATGCATTTGTTGAAAAAAATATAGATACTTACCACCAAAATTTAATGTTTGAGGTTTATTTATTAGATATTCGTGTTCTTTTAAATAAATACTTGTTATCATTATGTAAATTATTTTAAAATTTGCCTTGGATTTGGAAGCAAATTAATCAAAATTAAATAATTATGACTAGGTATTTTTACTGTATTTTAAAAGATTATTAATATTCAATCGTTCCAACATAAATCTTTAGTCAGTGCGTAAAATTTATTACTCAAGATATTAATTTGTAAATTTTAGCACTCTTTTTTTTAAATATAGCCTAGCCAAAATCAAGCTATGTTTTAGAAATATGATTGCATCAAACTTAGCAAAAATGTGTTGCCGATCACACAGACGAATTGCATCTTTACCACAACATTCTTCACAATCCTTATTAATTTTAAAGAAAACCTATAAAGCTAAAAGTTTTATAGGTTCAAAATTGCGCAACGTAAGAACTTTAGGAAGAGACAATAAATGTAATTATATTTTATTACTAAAGTATTTACAATTTTTTTTATTTTATACATACTTCATAACAGTTTTTTATATTTGTAAAAACTAATATTTTCATAATGAAATTTGGGCTAAACACACTCTGGACGAAAGGGGACTCAGAAATTCATCTGGTTCGTAAGATGAGCGATATACTAAGAGTAAATTATTACACTTTTAATATTTAAGAAACCCATCAACATAGAATTTCTTATCAATCTCAAACTATTAGTAGAAAAGAATGTCGGGAACTTTCTATATTCACAAGTTAAAAGTTGGGTATTTAATGATTATCCTAAGGATGAAGAAAGAGATTTCACGTTCAATTTGAATGCAGAAATTAAAGCTGAACATCAGAAAAAAAGGACTGAATAAGTCCTCTTTACTAGTAATTCGTTTGTATCTCAAAAATATGATGACACCAACAAAAAAAGATGAACTAATTCGTGATATTCTTGTTTTAGAAAACTCTATAACAAGTCCTAGAGATGATCGAGAAATTTGCTTTACATTTCATCAAGCAATTTCAAAACTGTTATCGAACGATGGCTTTACAACTATACTTAATCCAAGTCCAGACACAAGTAAATTTGATTTCATCTGTACAAAGCAGGATTCTAAAGAGAGGATATGCATTTCTCTTCAAAATTCAGCTAAAAGCGTCAATGAAGATCGCGTACATGAAAGAGTTTCGTTTGCGTTCAACTATCCCTATGACCGTCTTATTTTATTTGCACCTAAAGGATTTACCTCTGCATGTTATCGTTTTGTAAATATTACTGATCCCTTGAAAGTTGAATTATTAACTCTAGATGACCTAAAATCGTGGACATCTAGAATAGAAATAGAATCTAATCAAGGATTTCTTGAGTATGAAGACATAATTAAAGTTGTAAGTAAAACATTTATAGAGAAAATTGCTGAAGATTCTAATTTTCTCCTAAAATTAGAATGGAGAGACTTGGAAAAAATGATTGCAGAGCTATTTGAAGGTTTAGCCTTTGATGTAAAACTCACAGCACCAAGCAAAGATGGAGGCAAAGATCTTATTGTAGAAATCAATAAAAAAGGAAATGCAAAAAAATATTTAGTTGAGATTAAACACTGGAAATCAAAAAAGAAAGTTGGACAAAAATATGTGAAAGAGTTTTTGAAAGTCATTTGTAACGAAAAAAGTGAAAGCGGATTATTACTGTCAACATATGGTTTTACTTCAAATGCTCTTGAAGGTTTAACAGAATTTGAAAGAAAAAGTATCAGGTTTGGAGATGAAGAAAAAATAATTTCGCTTTGTAAAACTTACTTAAAAGTTAAGTCCGGAATTTGGACACCTTTAAATGACTTACAGGGAATATTTCTTGAACAAACTCTATAAAAAACTAATTAATTATAAATAATAAATTCCGCAACCTTTTTTCAAAAACATAACAAAGCCCTACCAGGCCATGTTTTAGAAATATGGTTGCTCCAAATTCCGCAAAAATGCGTTTCCGACCGCAGGAAGGAATTGCATTTTTGCCACCCGATTTTCCTTCAGCCATTTCCAATGTTAAAACTCAAACAAAGCAACCTGCAAAGTCTTTCGACCTTGCAGGTTGCTAAAAATTATATTCTAAATTGATTACACCCTTACTCTAGAATTCCAAAAACATCTTCATGACTCTCCTATTTCTTCTTCGGATTCTTAAAAGAAAACACAATTTCCCCTATCTTCTTTTCAAAACGAATATAACCCTGATAAGTGCTCCCTTTTTTACTCTCCAGCCCCTTGATATAAGCCGTCTCCCCTGCCTTCAACTTATCCATCTGCCATTGAAGAAGCCTAACCCCTCTGAAATGTGAAGGAACTTCCCTTTCAGAATGATGTACTTCGCTAAAACCAGAACTTCTAAATTTATTCTCAAACAAAAACTCCACCCATTGCCTATCTGCATTGAACTGCACCGTTGCAGAAAAAAACTTTCCCTTCTTCGACAACATATTTTCAATAAACAAAGCTTTCCCATCAAGAAGCACCTGCTTCTGTTCCAAATCCAATCTCACACCGCAAAGCATATCAGGAATTCTCACCAATTCCATCCTTAAAGAGATTAGCTCATTGGTCATCCTGTCCAAACTTATCAAGGAAGGAATTATCTCGCCTGTAACCGCATCAACAAGATCCACCACTCTTCCCATATTCCCTGAATTTAAAAGATTGACCCTATCCTCTTTTGTAAACTTATGACCCTTAAACTTCTTTCTGAAATCCACTTTCTTACAAACCCGATGCACCTTAACGATCAATTCTCCATCATCATCGATCCGCAACTGCAAGCGTGCATCAATCTGACTTACCATTTCCCCATCATTAAAAAGTATCGGGATCAACATCGGTGTTTTATAGCCTTTTAACAGAGCATCCAACGCACCGATTTCTTCCAACCTTTCCCTGTAAAGACCCAATTCAGCCATCGTGTCCCACGGCACATCCTTGATCTGATAGCGGTATTGGGAACTATTATTAATAATATCTGACCCATTACTAAAACCATTCCTCAAAACAAAAGACCCGCTTTCAGCATTCTTTTTATTTCTGATGGACTCGACCGCTTCAATAGACACTTCAACCGCTTTCAGATCTTGTCTCTCACCCTCCGATAAACAATCAATGTACTCTTGTAAATCTATAGCTGTATCGTGCTCCTCGAATTCCCTCACCTTAAAAAATGAATATTCAGAGGGATCTTTCAGCTGATGGTAAAAATCCGAATAGAAGTCCGTAAAAGAATTCTCCGACGAATCGATCCTCAAGACCGTATCAACCTTACTTCGGTCAGGCTGAACGTCTATCAAATTTCCGTTTTGTTCGATTCCCTGTACAATTCCGATAGAATTGTTACTGTGACGAAGTACCAATAAAGTACTCACCTCTGAAACTGCCGTATAATTTCCCATTTTGTTCATGACGATTATTTTAGATATTATTTGATACTATTATTTATTTGATTGCTTATTATTTTACTACTCAGATCATCGCATTATCCGCAAATGAGAAATGAGAATCCGACGTTAAAACCACGTGATCCAGCAACGACATACTCAAAATTTTTGCAGCCTCTTTGATCTGTGCGGTCATTTTAATATCACAACTTGACGGCTTCAAATTTCCCGAAGGATGATTGTGGGAAACAATGATCCCCGAAGCATTGCAAAGAAGTGCCGCCTGCATAATAATTCTGACATCTACCAATGTCGAAGAAATCCCGCATTCCGATATTTTCTTAATTCCCAATACCTTATTCGCCTGATTCAGGTACAGCGCAAAGAAAGATTCCCTGTAGTCCATTTCCTCCGCATCAAAATGTTCCCTGAAAACATCCACTGCATCAGTTGAAGATGATATAGACCTTTCACAATTTCCCTTTCCTGAGTAGCTCAATTTAATTTCGTTCACAATATTGCATTTCATAATTTCCTGCTCCGAGTACGGCGGAGACCTGTTTTTCCCGCACTTACATTAAAAACCAGTGAATTGCAGCTTGAAGGAAACTTTGACTTTTCTTATCTTTTACTTGGTCATATCATCTGATAAATTGATTTATACTAACATCTGACGAAGTGGTTTACATAAGAATTTGATTAATCGATTTATAAAAGAATCTGATCAATCGATTTTAACCAACATCTGATGAGATAATTTATACCAAGAGAATAATAAGGATCAAAATTTCAATGAACTGCAATTGCATCTTGTGAGGTTTCTGACTTTTTCTATGCAGATAACCATTCAGGCAGGCACAAGGAAAACTGCAATCAATACCTTGAAAACAATAAGAAAGAACATTCATGAAGCTTGAAATCTTTTTGCGGAGGTTCTGGAATCCTTGATTCCGGATACCCAAAAAGATTTTTTTCTGCAGGGACAACGGAATATATTTGCTATAGAAAATTGGATGACCTCAAAAGCAACTGTTTTATGAAAATTTGTTGTTAGTTTATAAAATAAAAAGCTACCGTCCGCAAATTAAATATCAGCAATTTTACAGATGACGAGATAAAAAATATCAATAAAAAAAAAGTTGCGCAGATAGATTGCGTAGCTGGATTGTAATTTTGTATCAAGTTAATTATACACTTATAATATTTCAACAAAATGACGGACAAAAATAAAAATTGAAATGCTTTTAGAGACTGCTTCAACTGATTTGCTCACTATTAAAAATCATTTGGATCTTACTGCAAAAATATTAGCAGATTTAATTCAATTATATAAAAATGAAATAAATCCTAACCTTGATTTTGGTGAAGCTTATATTGAAACTTTAAATATCAAAATTTTACTCGCAACAAACACCGGGCTGCAACTGGCAAATGGTCAAAATTTAAAAGTGCTTGACAAAGAAATTCAAATTATTGATATTTCATCATTATACGTTGTTGCGAGAACTATCATCGAATGTTTTCTAACAATTGAATATCTGTTCGTTAATGATATCTCGCAAGAAGAAAGGAATTTCCGATTTAAATTATGGAAAATAGCGGGTTTTATGATGAGACAACAACCAATCAACGATATTAATCAAATCCATTCTGCAAAAATAGAATCAGAAAAAGAAGAAATTGACAAACTAAAAAAAGAAGTTAAAGCATCACAATTTTACTCTCAATTATCAAAAAATCAAATTTGGAAATTGGATGCTTACGGAATTCCAAGAACAATAAGTTGGTCTGATTTACTTAGCAAAAGCAGTATAAATACTAAATTACTCGATGGTTATTACAAACTTTATTCTAATTATGCTCATTCTGAATTTGTTTCAATAATGCAATTGAAGCAAATGAACTTAAATATAGCAAGTCAAATAGCAATAGATAATTTAACTTCTACCTTAAATAATATCAGAATTATTAATTGCGTTCTTATAAATTTATTTTTACAAAAATTTGAGGAATCTAAGGAAATCTATGAAAGATTCGATGATAAAACAAAATATATAATCGATTTCTGGAATTCTTTTGCAACTAAAGAACAATAATATAGCGTACAATATTAATATTTAAAAAATTGAAAAAACCATTTATTAGACCCGTCTTAGATTCTGAAAAAAAAATAATGGAATCTGCAAAACTTAAAAATTTTATTCCAACAGTAAAGTGTTTAAGAAAGTTAGCATTAGGAGGAGAGTTTGAAATTCAACTTCTATATACTACTGTTGACAATAAAGTGGTTCAACAATATTTTCCGCTTGAGATTTTAAATAGTAGGGAGCAAGGTCTGTCTTTTCAAATTAAACTTGATGAAATTTTAGATATCGGGGGTGTTAGATATAAAGAAAGTTACGGATTGGATAAAGCGTTAACTATTATTAGAGAAGGCGACTTTCTCTATACCAACATAGATTCTGTAATAAATTTTAAAACAGAGTTTCCAACTAAACCACAATATCTTAATGGAATTCTAAATAATCTTAAAACATTTCAGACAAGTCCAAAACCTAGTTATACAAGACTGGTTATTAGAACAAGTGATATCGACCTAACCTATCCGACAGATATTTTAAAATTTGAAGGAAATCATTTGAAATTTGATGATGAAAGCTGGTTTTATCAAAAATCACTAATGGGTTTACCATTTCATTCAACTAAAGGAATGTCAGTTGATGTAACTATAAATGGTTATAAATTTGATTTTTATGCTTTAGAGCCTCTCAATTCAATGATTATTGACTCAGTAGATAAAATTGATTTAGATGATTTTAAAACATACTCCTATATCATTAGATTGTGCTTTGCCTTTTTATCAGGAAAGTTCTATAAAGATGAAGTTGCTTACATTTTATCTAATGAAGAAAATTTCGAAACAATAGATGATTATGAATATGTTTTGGAGTCACCTTCAATAATATCAAAAAATCAAGTAATTAACCCTACATTTTTCTTTCAGACATTTAAAAATAGAAGCGAACAGGAACAAAAGGATTTAGCAAAATATCACACAATGTTTGATTCAAAATTGTTTTCGGTATTCTGTGAAAAAGTTTCATCCCATCCCGAACTTCTACGAACACTTGAACTTGTAGTTACCACAGGTAATTTATCAGATCCCATTCAAAAAGGTGCTCTTTATTCTGTAGCTATTGAAACTATCACAGAGTTTTTAAAAAATCAAAATCAAGAAATTTTTAAGCCAATCCAAGATAATGCAGTATCCAAAAGATTTAGAGAAGAACAATTAAATCTTCTAGAAAAATACAGAAATGAAATAGATCCTAAAGGTTTTAAAATTTTAACCAATAAAATTAATAATTTAAATAGTCCTACTAATAGAGATAAACTAGTAAAACCTTTTGAATTGTACGGAATAACTCTTGATAATGATGATTTGACTGTTTTACAACAAAGAAACAATTATTTGCATGGAGGAGTTCCAATTGATTCAAATTGGAAAGAGGAAATTAACGCCAATACACTCAAATTACACAATCTTTTAAGTTTATTAATATTAAAATTTATTGGGTATAGTGGACATTACATTGATGTATCGGGATGGTACTTTATGCAATTAAACGAAGTTCAAGATATTTTCAGAAATGTTGATCATAATAAAATACAACATATCTTAGAAAAACTAAAGTTTAGTAATGAAGATGAATTAAATATAGCGGAAGCACTGGAAGAAATTAAAGACTATAATAAATATTTGAAATCCATAAAGTTAACGAGTAGTATAATCAAAATAATAGAGTAACCTTACAAATAATATATATATATTAATCGGCGTATAAAGAAAAGTTCAATATATTATAAGTAGTTTAAAAATTAGACCTTTTTTTTCTTTATACAATTGAGCTAACATAGCTGTCAATTTGAAAAATCCATTGATATAGTTTAATAATCGATCTAAGCTACTTGTTCAGTAAAAACAGATTTAATCATTATCTTTAAACATTCCCATTCAATGGAATCATGTTAAGCTCTGACGAGATTGTCAAAAATTACATAACGATGCATAATTTAAATCAAGAATTTATTATCCACCCTGTAGGCCAAGGATTATTTTATAGCGGAAAGATTTCGCACAAAAACAAAGTTAAATTTCGAATGGTTTTTGATTGCGGGAGTGTTACTTCCGGTGCATATCAGTCGGAAATTAATATTTATCGTGACGATGATTTCTTGAAATACAAAATCATTGATCTACTAGTAATATCTCACTTCCATCAGGATCATGTTAATCAAATCGGAAACTTATTAAATGGAAAAATTAAAATAAAAAAATTAGTGATGCCTTTTCTGACTTATGAAGAGCGTTTATTCTTGGTACTAAAACAATTTACCCGCGATCCGGGTCAATCAGAAGATGATTTCTTTATCAGATTTGCGATAGATCCCTTCGGAACCCTAAACGATAATCTTGATGGCAACTCGGAGGTTTTTCTCATAGAATCAGATCCAACCGGACCTTTGGATAGAGATCAGATTAGTGATGAATCTAGAGATTTTAATACTGATAATCCGGAAAAAAGGTTCGAGTTTAGTTTTAAAAATAAAGAACCGATCACCCCAAGTGAAAACCCAACCACATCAAATACAGATGTAAAGGGTTATAAAGTTTTTGATTCTGAAAATGGAATTGTGTGTGCTGAAGAAGCCGTTTTAATGGAGTTTATTTTTTACCGCAGAAAAGTTACAGAGAACGAAAGAGCCTACTATGAAGAGGTTGTTAGATTGTTTTATGAGGAATTTAAAATTGATTCAAAGCTACCAAAAGATGAATTGTTAAATGAAATTATTGAGACCGTTAAAGAAATTACGTCAGGGAAAGATATAGAATCGATTTTTCTCAAAGCTAAGAGGAAGACTAAAATAAAAGGTATCAAGTTGGAAGATTCAAACACTACTGCGCTTTCTCTACTCCATAGAAATATGCCCGCCATCTTGAAGTTAGGCAGAGATTAAAGAAGAAATGAAAATTATTATTTTCTAGACGGAGATGTGACAGTTAACACAATCCACAAATTTGTAGCCTCTAGAATTGAAACAGCATTGATGACACCTTATCACCGATTTCTCAGGTCAGTGATGGAAAAACATCAGTTTATTTTTCCGAACGCATTATTGACGTCCGATAGTTTTCTGCTAGAGAAAGATGATATTAATCCATTTATAAGTCATTATGAAAGATATTGGGGCGATTTCTGGCTTTTCCAAATTCCCCATCACGGATCGGAAAAAAACAGTGACGGTAATCTGCATTCACACTTGAGATCCATACAAAACTGTTTTATTAATTATGGAATTGGCAACATACACAAACATCCATCTGCGGATGTTATACATAGTTTAGTTGCAACCGGAAACTCTTCGAAGATCATACCGGTTAATCAAAATTTAGGGATGCGCTTCCAACTGTTTTTGTAAAAAATCACTTGTGATTTTTAGAAAGAAAATACGAAAAATTTACAAGACGACACCCCAATATTTCTACTATATTTGAAAGAAAAAATTTGACAAGACCGTTTTAAGAATGTCTTTATTGCTGAGAACTACTCTTGCGCATAACGGAACTTTGAAAATCGATGAAATCAGAGAAAAAGTACTGCAAAAATTTTAGGCTTATTCCGAAATTTCTTCTCTAAGAAAGATGAATATCCGATAAGAACATTCGGTCATGACATCAGTGCATTGAGAAATGCCTGGAAAGTAGAAATTAACGTTGATCCGCACAACCGTTACAAAGTCATTACTGATTTCGAAGGGGTTTTCCAAAATGATCTTCTTAATTCTACTATCTTTTTATCTTCTTTAAATGCAGATATGATGCTTCCGGGATATGTTCTTCCAGAAACCAGAGCTAATACCAGACTGGAATATTTTCACGTTATTTCAGAGGTTGTTCAAAATCATATAAAAATCAAGATATCTTATTTTGATTACATTTCAGAACAGGAAAAATTTAAGGAAATTTGTCCTTACAGAATTAAGCAAAAAGATTTTAAATGGATGTTTTGGCAACGGACGATTCAGAAATTCCTTTTAAAAGTTATGCTCTGGAAAGAATAAAAAAAATTGAAATCCTAGGCAATTTTAAACCGAAACAAATAGATTTTAAAATCCCTTACAAGCATGCTGTCGGAATGTTTACGAATTGTGATCCCGAAGAAATCATTCTTGAGTTCGATCACAGAGACGGACATTATCTGAAAGCAAATCCTATCCATTCCTCCCAACAAATTCTGGCAGAAACTCCGGACAGAATTCAATTTCGGTTCTTTGTAAAACCCAATGAAGATTTTCTCATGGAAGTGCTGAAAAGAAGCTGGTCAGTAAAAGTTTTAGAACCGGAGACGCTAAAGAAAAAAATGAAGAAATTTTGGACGGAAGCTTTGGATAGGAACAACTAGATAGCATTTTGTTGAGCTACGGCCGTTTTAAGAAATTTAGTTTCTCAAAATCAAAATCTGTGATGAATTTAATTTCATTTTCATTCAGCTCATATTTGGCGTTGATTGTATCATACATATCAGGTTCTCCAAACTTGTAAAATATCATAGCCTTTACAACTTTAAGAACATTGATATTTAGCGTACCTAAAACAATTCCACGATTATCCAGAAATTTATTCAAAAACGTAGGTATCAATACAATGTTTGCTAATGAATGCTTGAGTGGTGTGCTGGGTTTATCGGACAAGTGAGCTATGGTATAGTTTTTATAATCTTTACTGAGATCAATACCAAATTCGGTTTTGATTTTTTTCACAAGATTGTAATTTCCGGTTGAATCAAATTTTATTCTGATAAAATCGTCGTTCTCTCTTATAAATAATTTATTTTCGTCCGAAAGTTTTGTAATTCTTTTCTCGTCCGAAAGCTTTTTTGAAAAGCTGCCATCTTCTAGCTTTTCTACATACACTACTTTGGATTTAGTCCTTCTTACAATATTAATTTCTTCCTTCTTAATATTTTCATTGATTACATCGAACTCCCTCATTATCGTTTCGTTGTCGATAAAATAAATAGAATCAATAAAGTAGTCCAAAAATTTATTTTCGTCACCGATTAATTCGACAAGATAATCATTACCTTTTTTTTTCAATTCTTTCATAATCTTTTGTTCTTCGTCCAAATCTACAAACACTTTTCCAAATCCATCGCATTTCCGTGAATAGTCCTTCCATAATAGTCTCTTTTAAACAGACAGTCAAAGGGTGTCGGAATAATTTGAATCTCAAAAAACGATTTTTAAAAAAAAATCAACATATTATAGCACTATGGATAAATCAGACGATTTCTTCTTAACTTGGGGAAAGAAAATAGATTGGAATAAAAGAGTTTCTTCAGTCTGCAAACCTTGTTGGGAACTAAAATATTGTCCCTACGGTCCATTAGTTGAAGATTTTCCTATTCAAACTGAAAATGACGAAAAAAGTTGTCGAATTTTCGGACATTACTGTCCGGTATTTTACGTTGCGGAACCATTTACGGAAACAAAAGAATTAAGAAGAATTTCCCGGACTATTCCAAGAACTATTCAATTTAAAGTCTTAAAAAGAGAAAATCAAATTTGTCGTAGTTGCGGAAATGCAGTGTTAGATGAAAATATTCATTTTGACCATATAATCCCGTGGTCTAAAGGTGGAGCGACAGAAGAACATAATATTAGATTATTGTGTTCAAACTGCAATCAGAAACGTAGTGATAATTTTGAGGATGAATATCTTGTAAAAGATTTCAAAGAACTCATGGGAGAACCTTACGAGGTAGATATTGTCGAATTTTTCACAATGGCAATAAGTTATGGTCATGAATTCAAAAAATTAAATAATGAAAATCCAACGGCAGGAGATTATGCGGAAAGATTTGTAAAGGGAAACGTTTCATCGTTTGAAGAGCATATTGCAACAATTTTTAGCGAATTAAGTTCATTTTTTAATTCCAAAAAGCCCGCAGAACTAAATCAAAATGAATTTGAATTACTAAAAGAAAGATGGGGATTTGTTGATTCAGAAATCTATTATCTTAAAGACATGTGCGAAGTTTATGAAATAGAAATAGGTGTAGAAATTGAAAAATCGTTATTCAAAAGAATTGGAATTCGCGTAAAAGATCGCAGAACAGATTTGAAAAAATGGTCGAGATATTAGATATAACTAAGTCTCACACAACGATACTTTGTAATCAATAAATAGGTTTTATATTTTGTTTCAATACGTCATAAACATCAAAAAAACATCTACTGTTTGTACAAAACTCAGAACAAATCATAAAGCTTATTTAAAGATAAGTCTTTTACTATCATTTTTACTTGCAATGATAATTACCATAAATAACTTTATTTACTGTCTCTTTCCACTCCTCTCAAAAACATTTTTAACACCCTACAATTTTTCTTCGGATTATTAAACGAAAACTCTAACACCTTGTTTTCAAATAAAAACAGTATGGCTTCTAACTTTAAAATTTTATAGAATAAGAAAAGTCAGGAACAAAGATTTAAAATTTTAAATACTCAAAATCCTCGTAAGGAATTTCACTAACAATAATATTGCGATCAATTTTCAGCACCAATTTTTGTATTAGGATTTTATGTAATTCACTGATCCTTCTCCCTAAAATTATTCTTTTAATTTCTACATTGATATATTTATTTTGATCATTTTTTTGAAAAATTCTAACTTCTTTCTCATATTCCCAATGTATAAGCTTGGATGAAAGAATAGTTTTTGCAGATACATCAGCATTGTATGTTGATAAATTATTTTCATACTTGACATTAACAATATCATAATTTAAGTCTGAAACCTCCACTTCCAAAATAACACCTTTATGACTATTTGAATAATGAGACCACATTAACATGCTATCCTCATTCTCTGATAAACAGCAAATTTTAAGATCATTCTTTTCATTGTAAATCTTTTTTCTGACTGCACTTTGAATCGTACCATTTTCGAACAAAAATAAACCTTCCATAGGATCATTCATCAAGGAATATTTTGTTGCATAAAGTCTTTTATTTATTAAAATATCCAAAAATAAATCAAAATTATCTAGTGATCTGTATTTGTATAAAATCTTTCTAATACTAGTATTGTTAACCATATTTTAAAGTCTTAAATTGCATTTAGTATAATCTAATTAGGTTTTAATATTTAAGTTGTTAAGTAGATTGCTTAAAAAGTTCTAAGAAAACTCGAGACATTTTTTAAGCTTAATATTATCTTTCTCAAATCTTTAATTACGCTGAATCTCTAAAAATGTATCAAGTGAATTCCCTTGATAATATTTCATTATCAATTTCACGATTCTATCTTGATTTTCAATAATTGCGTCCTGATTCCATTCATTATTTTGCATTAAAACATAGTTCGTATTAGCTCTTGCTTCTATAGCACCTTTATACTTTGTTTTTTTTATTTCGTAGTTTTTATTGCTTAAAGAAGAATTCTTATTTCTGTCTATTAAAACTAAATTTCCTATTTTATGCAACCATTCTTTATGAAAGTCTAAATCAATAGACCATAGTGTATTTTCAATCTTTTGAGGCATTAAATGTTCAATACTTGAAGAGTTTTTATTGTACTGAATTTGATTATTTTTACTTCCCATTAAAAGATCAAGTTTTAATAACAAATACCTTGTTTTATTAACTTTTGTACCACTGAAACCTCCCCACCTATCATTTCTAAGACTATTCTCGAGATCATCTATATTAAGAGGCTTCTCAGAACTTATATTTTCATCAAAATAATCATATTTCAGACATTCATCATTGATCATCAATCTACTAGCTTCTTCTTTAGACAGCTCTTTTTTAACAACTTTATCATTGTAATATTCAATTCGTTTGATGATTGTAAATGTTCTAGTCATAGACTGTCTACGACCTAACAACCAACCTAAAGAAAATAAATTATCTATCTTCACTATAAATTCAACAATATTGTGTTCGTCAAAAGACTCTTTAAAATGCATTAAGGGTGTTAAATATTGCGAGCCATAAACACTCGATAAAATAAAATTTATATTTGAGAATAAATATGCCGAATCCTTTGTAGCAATACTTCCATTATTAACTGCTAGAAAATGGTTAATATATTTTTCAACAATATCTAAAGTTTCCGATCCTTTAACCATTAAACCTTTTTTGAACATAAAATCAAAAGCTTTTGTCAAAGTTTGATTGTCGTCACTTCGATACTTCATTTTAATAAAAACCACAGCCCATAAAAATTCATCAAATGATTTGTAAGGCAGATTTATCTTATTCTCAAAGTCTGACCATTTATTTGCGTATTCACGCCTTATCTTATCATCAAGTATCACTCGAAGATTCTGAGCTCTTAAAATATCACTGACTTGCAGTTGTAATCCTCTACTGTTAAGTACAGTAAATAGATTATAGGCATCGTCAAGATTATTGGGTGTAGCGAGATATAGTGCTAACACTTTGTTTGATAAATACGTGTAAAACTTTACTAAAAATTCTTGAAAATTTTCTGCGTCTTCTCTTTCCTTTGCATTAAACCAATTGAGAATGATACTCATACCATTTGCTAAATTTCTTACCGATGAGCTATTATCATAATTTTTTGCCAGTTGTTCAAGTATTTCTGAATTTAATTCAATTTCGTTAATTATATATCTGTCAATGAAATTTTTGTCATCTCTAATATCAAACTCAATTCTATTTCTTGCTGGCACATTATTAAATTCATCAGCTTCCTGAATTAATCGATTTTGCACATTTGTTTTTAGCTTTTCACTAGATGATAAATTTCGTAGAACGGCATGTAAGAGAAATAAAGTTAAAAATCTTTGTTGCCCATCTAAAATATCTTGAAACTTATATTTGATGCCATTAGATTCCGTTTCTCTTGTATTCCATATCATACATCCCACGAAATACTCTTTTTCTTTATTACTTTCTAGTGCATTTGTTATATCATCCAAGAAGTTTTCAATTTGATCAACTCCCCAAACATAGGGTCGTTGATATTCAGGTATATTGTAAAATTGTTCTTGATTGAAAATATCTTTAATATACTTTTTTCCAGTTAGTAAATTGTTATTATCCATTTTAATTGGTTATTGTTTAGCAAGTATTGAGTGAAAATTCTGTGCAGTTAATTATTTTTTTTTGAGGAAGCCTTAGTTAAAAAATCAATTTCAAAATTCTGCTCCTGAATTACTTCTTTATAAATATTCATAATTGTAAGATTGGAATCATAATAATCAGAAATCAATCTATTCTTAAAATGTAGTTTTCTTGTCAGTCTTGCGATATACCAAAATAATAGCACAGCCAATAGAAAAATTATTCTAACGGTCATGAGTGAATAGTCATAAACCTTAGAACTTATATTCATCTGAATATCTGCTCTGACGGGTTTTGAAATAATAGCTTCTGCCTTATGCGAATCTACCGCACTTGTTTCTAAAACAGTTACAGAACGATGAGTGCCAAAAGTATCATTAAGACCAGCGGATATAATACCTTCAAAATGTTGAGAGAATTTTTTTTTAAAAGAATTTTGATGTGTAAAAGTGCTGCTCAATAACAAAAGCGACAGTATTGCTAAAATGATGAATACCGCCCTTTTAACAATGTAGTAAAAGTTATTGTACCACTTTATAGGTTTTTCTGCTCTTAAATTATACGTAAGCGTATTAACATAGCGAAGTTCCTCTTCTATATGAGCTTTACGCTTTTTCTTAGCTTCAATAAAGGAGCTAATCTCAAGATAATTCATGGATATTTCAGGTTGTTAGTTTTTATGCTGAGAATATATCACAACACGATCTTCCAAATATATTAAAAATAATTGTTTCACAATTACGAGAACACTTAATTGACCTGCATTTTATTTTTTATATTAAAAATACCACAAAAGGGTGATATCAAAATATTAATTGATTTGTTACATTTATTATTTAAAACTACAAAACTAATTCTCATGAAAAAACTAATTACATTGATTTCTATCATCAGCTGTTGCAATTGCTACTGTCAAACAATTCCGTTTAGATTTAAAAATGAAAACATAGAAAAGTCTCGAAACCTTCTGCCTGTAGATTTTGACAGTAATCAACTTCTCAATCAATACAGTGATAGTATAGGAATATTTAAAGCTCGAGCCGAAGCTGCAAAATCTAAGAATTATTACCATAAGTTTGAAAAGGCATTATTGGATATTCACAAAGAACGAGAAGAGAAAATTACAAACTTGTTTATTATCAAAAATGAGAAGCTGTTGAATGATTTAAACAATGCTACGTCCCTAAGTGATATCGAAAAATTAAGAAATGAAATTGAGGATGCTGAAAAAGAAAAAAGGAAGGCATATAAAGACAACAATATCTTTCTTAGGTATGCACAAGAAATGAATTACAAAGCTCTAAACTTTAACAATTTTCAGCTTTTTCCAGTGAGAAATGCAGTAGGAGCACAGATGTATTATGATAATTATTTAACTGATAAAAAAAGTAAATTCTTAAAAAACACATTGGTTTCGTTAAGTTCTGAAGGAAGCAAGGCATCAATTTTCAATGAGCTGTACGCAGACTATTTTGGTCCTCTAAGAGTTGGCGTAGGTGTTTTGCTATCAAATACAAATAATGATCCTACTGATAGTGATTCTATTTCATCTCAAAAGGATGCTGTACAAAGACTATTGGGAGGCGGGGGTAACACAACATTTAGTCTTTCCTATCCTCTTTTAGGTTACACAGATTCACAAAATGCATTTTCATTTAAATTGATAACTGCACCCAAATTTGCAGTCGACATTCCAAAAATAGGTACATCTAGTGATAAGTCTTCCACTAATCTGGATTTGGGCTTTGAAGGAAGCATTTACTATTCTGGATTACTTGATATTTTAACTATATACTCAAATTTCAGGATTGGGTACGTTACAGGAAATAAATATTTTTATGAAAATTTAATAAAAACAGATAGCAAATCGTTTTTTTTCAATCAAGCTTCAATCGGCATCGCTATAAATTCTACTTTTAGAATAGGATATAATTACTTCTGGGGCAATCAATTTGTAAAAGATAATTTTCCCGCAACATTTTCTTTAACAATAGTTCCTAATTGAAACCAACATTTCTGTTAAACTTTATTTTAAAATAAAAATTTGGAAAAAACAACGATGCTCATCTAATATTTTTATTTTAGAGCTCGTTAGAAATTTTAATATAACTTCTAATATCAGAGTAGATATGAACTGTCTAAACAATTAAACGCCCAAAACATTGAATTTCGGATCAATTATAAAATATCTCAAAAAGATCATAATCTATTTTACTAATTATTATAATTTTCTACCTTTCTGCCTTATCGATGGTTTGTTTAATCCTATTTGTTTCTTCGGGTTCTTAAATGAAAACTCAAACTTTCCGATGTTTTTATCGAAACTGATGTAGCCTTGATATTTCTTTCCTTTGCTGTCGGTGAGTCCGTTAATATATGCGGTCTCCCCCGCTTTGAGTTTTTCGATCTGCCATTGGTAGATGGGTTTGCCTCTGAAGGTGTTGGGTACTTCTGCTTTGATTATGGTTTGAAGGGTTTTGTGTTGTAAGTGGTTTTGTAAATTATTGATGTTTCTGTTGAATAGGAATTCTACATATCTTTTGTCGGCATTGAACTGGACGGTGGAATTGAATAGGGTTCCTCTTTTGGAGATCATGTTTTCAATGAATAAAGGTTTGCCTTCTTTGAGGGTTTTCTTTTGTTCTTCGTTGAGGGTAACTCCGCAAATGACTAACGGGATTCTGATATGTTCTGCTCTTAAGGCGATAAGTTCATTGGTCAGTCGGTCTCTGCTGATGACGGAAGGGGTTAGTTCGTCGGTCATTGGATTAATCAGATTGACTACCCTGCCCATGTTTCCGGTATCCATCAAATTTTTCTTGTCTTCAGCGGTAAACTCATGACCAAAGAGTTTGCTGTTGAAATCGGGTTCTTTTCTGATGGCATGAATACGGATTTCCAGATATCCTACATCGTTGAGTCGTAAAGAAAGTCTGACATCCATCTTGGTTTCGATGGTTCCCTGATTAAAAGTAATGGGAATCAAGGTGGGTGTTTTATATCCTTTGAGTAATGGTTCTAAAGCGTCGAGCTGTTCCAGTTTCTCTTGATTGAGATTGAGTTTGCTCATAATATTCCAGTCAATCTGTTCGGGAAGATAACGGTATTGCTGTTCTTTAATGTGAGGATGGATACTTTTACTTTGTTGGTACTGGGTGAATTTATTTCGACGATCCAGTTGTGCTTCTACCGCATCGATAGACACCGCATAATCTTTGAGTTGGTCGATTTCTTTAACGCTTGCCTGATCGATGTAGTTTTGAAGGTCTTTGGCTGCTTCTTTGGCTTCGTATTCAGTGACTTTGAAAAAGGTGAATTCTTCCGGGTTTTTTAATTGGTGGTAGAAATCTGAATAGAATTGGATAAAACTGTCTTCTTTTGAGTCAATTTTTAAGTTGGGTTTTGAATATCCCTGGTTTGGTTCGGTATGATTGATCGTTCCGTCTGGATTGATATTTTGGACGATACCGATGGTGTTGCTGTGGTTATGGAGAACCAATAAGGTGTCGGAGGATGTTATATTTGCGTTTTGTTCTTGATCTTTACTTTTCTTTGCTTCCATAATGAGATAGATTATTTTACAGTAAAATATCAAATCCATATTTTGATAAAAACAAATATTGCGTGAAAGACACTTTTTGGCATTGACTGTCCAATTAAGATTTACGATGAGTTTCAAGTTTTGCAGCTATAACCTGAAGTTAGTCTTTTAGGTGTGTTTAACTATTTTAAAAGCTACACTAACAATAAAGAAAAATAATCGTTTGAAATTTACCTCACCCGAAAGCAACTTGCTCCGATCACAGGGTTAAGAATTGTAACCTTTATCAAAACCATTAAAAAAAAGGACGATGACGAAATTTTAAAAGTGATTGACAGTAAAATATTTTATTAAATTTGGCCGTAAATATAGATATATTCGAATTCCAAAGATTAAAAAAAGACTCCCTAAGCTTTTTGCAAAAAGACAAGCTAGATGAATTTATTTTACTGAACTTTAGAGGCACTAACTAATAAGTTTGAATTTCTTTACTCTGTAGCCCAATGACAGTAAATGTGAAATCCTGGTCATGATGATAAAAAATACTTGTAAAAGGAACACTACATATATATTCAGTGATATAAATCTCATATATCCTTTCATTTTTCAACAAAAATATAATTTCATCACCTAAAAAAAATCTCAATTTTTCTTGATGGTATACAATAATGTTTTCGCTCTCAAAATATAATATATTCAACTCTGCTACTATCTGGCTTTTGGGCATATTTAAATATTTTCTGAGATAGAAATTGATCTTTTTTAACTTTTTTGTCATTTTTAATTTGATCTCGTGTTGTACTTACTCAATTCATAAAAAGTATTAAGTCATCATAAAAACTAAAAGAGACACGAATAATCATTAGATTATTCGTGCCGAAATATTATGAAACCTGAATTATCCTGCAATATTGATCATCCTTATGGTTTCCAATAAGTCCATCCCCCACCGTTGTATACAGCCAGTCTTTTGGCTCCAGTTTTATTGATGAAAACCATCATCCCGGGCGCTGGATCCGGAATATTATTTGTATCAACGACTGTAGGAAGTATCATTGCTTTTGTTATTGATTCAAGTACTAGAATACCATCGGCAGATGAAGTATTTGCTCCGATGATTACTTTAGATCCTGCATCCTCCGTAACGGTCGACGGACTAGGTTGAAGTGTCATAGAATTTGTTATATTTGCGTCGTGACCAAAACTTAAATCTACCCATCCTGTAGCTCCTCCGGTAGTAACACCATTAAAGTATTTTACTCTTGCAGCAGCCTGATTGGTAGCATCTAAAATGATGGTTCCTTCAGCTAAACCAGTTCCTCCAGGTATAGTGCGAACATATGGTAAAATAATCCCCTTATTTTGACCCGCAGCAAATTCCAATAAAACCGATTCTTTTTGCCCTGCCGGCGCCGTTCCTATTGCATCACCCATAATCACCTGAGAACTGAAAAGTACAGAAAATAAAACTGCTGCAACTAATAATATGTTTTTCATTTTTATTTTGATTTTTATTTTATTTAATTGGTAAGTATCGATCCTATGAAAAATTTACTTTTTAGATTATTAAAATCTTTTATGGACACGCAGGAGTATTAAAACAACTCCACGAACCATCGCTGTAAATTTTAAGACATTTTGCTGTTGTATCATAAACCATCATCCCTTCCTGCGGACTTGCTATTGATGCTAACCCTGCGGTTGATATGCGTGTGATCACAAATCCTTTTGAGTTAGATTCCATTACTAAATGCCCGGATTTTCTTCCCATCGGCCAATTGTCAACTACGGACGCCCTTTTTAACAATGTTATTCCTAATTTTGTCTCTGGACCTGTTCCCGGCGTGAAAGCAGGATTGTAACAAGCACAACTAGAATATCCAGCATCTGTAGGAAGATAGTATGAAACAGTCATTTGAGTTGGACAGTTAACGATCAAAGGATCATAGAATGCATAATAAATCCCTGGCGTAACAGCAGTTACATTGACAACTTGGGTTCCAGGATCTCTTGTAATTGTTGTCCACCATTGAATACTTGTTGCACCTGGGGGAAGTGAGGAGGGTTGGGCGTTAAGTAAATTGGCAAATGTGCCTTCACAAATTTTTAAATTCTGAACGGCTGGTCCTGCTAAAGCACCACATATAGAAAGTGCTGATGTATCAGAAAAATTGTATTCGGTTGCTGTTCCATCTGTTTCTGTTCCATTTGCCATACTTCCTCGGATACTATGCCCCACATAACCAAATTTTGTGCTACATTGTTTAATAGTGAGAGTGGTATGTCCACCTGTTTCAACAGCAATCAAAGTGTCCGTAAGATTCAACTTTCCTGCGTTGTAGGAACCCGTAGTACTTCCCGGCATATAGGTTGGGTCAATGGTAGTAGCTGATCCCCCTCCTAGCATACGATTATTATTATTTCCCCATCCCCACAATTTTCCGTCTGTCGTAAGCACGTTAATAGCAGCATAGTCCCCGCCTTCATGTTCCTGTGGGCTTATCCATACAACATTTGTAAGAAAATCACCTGCTGCGGCTGATTTTTTTACTTGTACCCACTCGTTGCTGTCCGTTGTAGAAAAAATCCCTAATTGTCTGGAAACATTTTCGCCCATACTGTAAAGATTACCATTTGTTGCAAGCAAATAATAAGATTGGTATATAACATTTGTGTCAGTGGCAGACGTCATCCCAATCATTTTAGGTGTTATACCAGCTGGTTTTGACATCAATGTAGCATAGCTCCTGTTTGTAGGAGTGTCTGAAGCACCTCCCAAACGGGAACCTGTACCCCAAGTATATAATTCTCCATCAGCAGTCAATGCCATCATTGCAAGGTGAGTTCCTCTCATTGCAACAACGTTGCTTAAATTTGTATTGGCGTTGATTTTAACCCTGTGCCAAACTGCGTCGGTTGTAGTTGTGCCATCGCCGTTCTTAGCTCCCCCGTTACTTAAAACGTAAGCAGCACCTGAACAAGTTACAATTGCTAATGTATTTCTTGTTCCGAACATCATTTTAACATCTGTTGGCGAAATATTTGCAGGTAAACCATCCGCTTTGGTACCAGTTATACCAAATGTTCCAATTGAAACAGATCCAAAAGTAGTTGAATTTTTTATCGCTGTATTAATCATTGATCCTGCTGCTCCTCCCCAGATAAATAACCCAGTCGTTGTCAAAACTGCAAACTGTTGATTATTCACATTACTTCCGGCAGTAAATTTCAGAATCGTTCCTGTAAGTCCCGGGTATGTTGTACTGTTAATTTCAGTCGGTACTACGATATTCCCTATCGTTGCACCTGTTGTATTATACGCAGCACCCTGGCCCCATATCTTAATTTTACCATCTGCTTCCTTAGCCATTGAAGAATGAAATATACTTACCATATTATCATACTCTATAGTATTGGGATCATTACTGTTAACGTATGTATTACCATTACATCCTGTTGTACAAAGCCCCGTATTTAAACAGCTGTTAATAACAGAATTATAGGCACTTCCCGCTCCTTGGCCACCAGAAGCAGCAGTAGGAATACCATTTGCATCTACTGTTCCGGCAATACTCCAATCAGCATTCAACATACTTTGTGTGATATTCTTATCACCTTCAATTGCATCAGGGCATCCATCTCCATCCGAATCAACGTCTAGATAATCTTCAATACCATCACCATCCGTATCCACAAATTGAGGATAATCCGAACAGAAATCGTTGATTCTTACACTTTGAAGGTTTGTTGAACCTCCTGTTGATGCTGTATAACCATATGTTACAAGTTTATTAACTTGAGAAACAGGTATATTAAAATATGTTAAACAAAAGTTATCCAGTGTGCCACTATGAGTATAGCTACCCGCATTAATGTTGTCTACAGTATATGATAGAGTTCGCGTTGCCGCATTCCATGTTACAACAACATTATGCCAAGCATTATCTTCCAATTCGCCGACAGCAACAGCATTAGTCAGCGAAGCAATTGCCGGAACGAAAGAATCGCCACCACTCAAAACTGCTCCATCAGTATCCCAAATCATTCCATGGTCAGCAGAAATATCACCGGATGATGTATTATTTAAATAAGTATCTAATTCAAGTGCTATACCGTTTACAATTCCGGCAGCTCCAATTCCAAATCCTGATGCACCAACGGCTGAATTACCGGCTGGATCATTATGGAATACTGTTGCTATACCATCTGCACCATCAGAAGCTCCCAAATATGCTTGGTATCTGATTGTAAATGATTTAGCAAAATTAATTTTGTTCAGCGACCACATGCTTCCGCTTTGGGTTGCAATATTTTCCGTAAGCCTTACTGTATTCGCAGGAATGCCGGAACTGCCGCCGCTTACCGCAGTTCCGTTTAATTGAAACAACGTTGACATTGTTGCACCCTGCACTCGCTTTTCGATGCAATCAATAATTCCATCATTATCAGCATCTAAGTCCTGAGCCTTGATCGTGAAGGTTAATCCTATAGAAAAAAGAAGGATTAAGAGTAATTTGTTAATTTTTTTCATCTAATAATTATTTATGGTTCCTTTTTAGCGGGTTTTTTATTTAAATACGGAATTTCATAAGCATTAATGCATATTCCCTACTTGTGTCATGCCAGTTAGTATTCCAAAGGACTTTATGCTTGTGATGTATTTAACATATAACTTTAATGATTCATTATAAAAAGTTTGGCAAGCCTATTCTTACAAGCCTTGATCAAAGTATGTACTAATTGAAAATATTAAGTACCGCACATGGGTGATCATAATAATACTAGCATCCTTTGTTGAAACAGAGACTACTTTTTATACGGTATTTAATATGTTTTTTATCAGGAATTTGAAATTCACCACCCCTCAAATAGATATATTTTAAAGTATTAACAGATTTCAAACATTCCCTGTATACTACAGTGAATGAATAATTAATAGTGTAAGTTGGACGTATACATCTACATGCTATGATGATGTCATAGAAGATGCCATAAAGTGTGAAGTAAAGATGAGAAGTATGATGTAAGACCTTTTCCATTTGTGAAATAATGCTGCTCTATATAGTTGGCAATATTACGTCTGTCAGGATATTTTAACAAGAGGAAACAGGTTCATATTCCTGAAAAAGGAGTTCACAAACATCAATTTAAAACATTGATTACTATAATATTACACCATTATCTAATCAGGTTGGATTTACTAACCCTTCACAATGCCTCGATTCACAATTTAGATGTTATAATTGACTTTCTCTTAAATTATGAAGATACTGAGACGGTGAAATATGTGTAACTTTCTTAAATGCACCTGCAAATTTACTTTGTGACGAAAAACCAGCCTCCTCGGCCAAACTTGCAATTTTATATTTTTGATATTTTGGTTCGGTCTGTAGTTTTTCTAAAATGAAATTAATGCGGAGTTCATTGATGTAATTATTAAAATCCTTTCTTTTAAAATGATTAATCACATAAGAGAGGTATTTGGTATTTGTTTCACAATAGGATGCTAAAAAGGGAAGTGATATTGAATTTCGTGTATAAAGGGTCGTTTTTTCAAACTTTTCAAGTTTTGCAAGAAGTTTTTGTTCAGTTGCAGCAGTCATCATTGGTGGTTGCTCCGAATCGACTGATATAGTTTTTGTCGGTTCAGGATGATCTGATTCTTTTGGCTTTTGGTTTTGAATCTCTAGTTCTGAATGCCTCCGTTGCATTTCAACAAGCTGCTCGTTCGCAAGTTTGAGCTTTACGTGTTGTCGTTTTCTTCTTAAAGCCAGGAAGATCAACACAATTCCAAATAAAGCTGCTATACCTACTAAATAATAGTTTTTTTTTACTGCATTTTTTTCTGAAGCCCTATTTTTTTTCTCAAGCTCAGAAAATTCTTTATTGATAAAAGAAGTAGTTTTCCTATCAATTTTTTCAAGCGTTGAATCTTTTTTATGCGTTACCTCTTCAAATTTTTTAATGTTTTTAGTTTCCAGATAATACTGTTGAGACGTCGTGTAAATCTCTTTCTTCAGGTGGAGATAGTTAGACTTTTCAGAAATTTCTTCTGCTGTTTTCAAATATTGTTTTGCTTTTTCGAAATTTTGAGTAGCAATGTATACTTGTGCGATTCCATTATACACCAAACCTTTTAAAAAGTTATCTGGCATTGGGTCAAGAATAACTTTCGCCTTATCATATAGCACCGTTGCTTTTTCATAGTTGCCTAATTTAAAATAGCATTGACCTTCTAATTGAAGGTTGGTTGCTGTAAGAAAAAACTCTTTGTTATTAGCCAAATCAAAATAATTCTGTGATTTTTTTATCAGATCAATCGCCTTAGAATATTTTTTAAACTCAATTTCATGGTAAGCCTTTTCTTGCATTAACAATCCTTTCATATTGTTAATCACTTGTTGATTATCCAGTTTTCCAATAGCTTTTTCTGCTTTTTCAACATACTTTTTTGATTGGTCAAATAAACCAAGATTTCTGTATTGTGACGACAGAAAACCGTAAACCTTAGCCTGCCATAAATGCTCTTCCGAGGTAACGACAATGTCTTCTGCTTTCAAAGCATATTCAATAGACTTTTTGACTTCTCCAGACTGTTGTAGAAGAGTTGCAGATAGCATGAGACTTTTTGCCCTAAACTTTGGAGTCTCTGAAATCTGATAAAGTGAATCAGCAATTTGCAATGCCTTTTTAAAATCTTTTTGAGAAGTCTCTAAATAAGTCTTTGTGTAGATTCGGTTATAGATATCTTGATTCTGTGAATGAAAAATGTTGCTAATTAAAAAAAATATAAGGATGTATAACAATTGTACTTTCATAAGATTTTTTTAATGTATACTTTTATTCGACTCGCACGTCCATACACTGCAAATATCCGAGGTTATAAATACTAATAGTTATTTAAACATTCTTTTGATTAACAACATTCAAAAAAAACAGTTTTCAGTTCAAAAACAATTTAAAATTATCACATGATGTAGCCGTTGTATTCTTAAGTTCAAAGATAAATATTTTATTTAAAAATGCCTTCTCACTAACGAGAAGGCAAAAAACACAAATGATGAAAAAAAATAGCCTTTCAGCTAAATGATTTTATAATACTATTACTATGTTATCTTTATAAGTATCAAATATACTTTCGATTAATAAAAATAATTTTTGCAAAAGTAATGTTTTGAATAGATAGCTAAAAATTATGTTGTACCAAATTCCTGAAAACGGATCATTAAATACGATTAGACACCTACTTAAACACATTGATAATAAATGATTTATAGTTTTTTTTCAAAAAATCAAGCTTTTTTTGTTTTTAATAATTGACATGCTTGTAGTTGTTATTCTACCAAAATTTTTTTAGTAGTTTTTTTTAATGCATAATTAGTCTTCTCTGTTTTCCTGAAAATGACTGATGCTTAAATTGGATTGTATACCCTCTTGTCTTAATTTTGCCTTGGATTCACAATCTAACACAAACTCAATATATCGAAGGGTCATCAGTTTATATAAAAACTGTTGACCTTTTTAAATAACACCAGATAAGCAATTATGAAAATTACGAACAAAAAAAATGTACGGAATCTTAGATTTCTAACTCTTACATTGTCCGTCGTACTCATTACTACATCATTCTTAGTCACCCTTTTTTATTTAAAAGTTTTTTTAGTAAGTATTATTATTGGTCTTTCTTTATATTCTTTAACTGTTAATTTTCACGTCTATGAATATTCAGGCGAGTGCGTTTCCTTTATAAAATACTCATTATTTAAAAATGGTTATGTACGCCCGTATGTTGAAATACCTGTATCCTATATCCGTGATTTTAAGATTCGTAAATTTCTCCATACCTATTATTTCATCATCTTAATTAACAATGGAACTTCGGAACCTAGAAAAATTATTTTACCATTACACTGGTTTAAAGAGTTGCAGATCATGGGTATAATCAAATCATTGGAGAATATTAAAAAAAATAATACCGATCATATCAAAGATGAAATAGAAAAACTTTTCCATGCCACCTCATAAGTTTTCAGATACACCTTTTTATGATCAATTATACACCTTCAATGGACAGCACTCCTACCCTTTTCAACCAATTTGTGCAGTATATATAAATTGGCACCCGTTTTATAGCTTTTAAAATAATTATAAATAAAAAGTTTTCAAAAGATTAATAAACTACCTCGGGGCAAGCCCACGAGGTATTAGAATAACTTGAGTTGTCCAGTATAAAATTTTGTGTACTGTTTTTCCTTACCTTGATTTTCAATATATTTCTGAATAACCTCTTTATTTTCATACTGCACCACTGTATTTCCATACTGCACCACTGTATTAGCATAAAATTGCAAAAGGACTGGCCTGCCGATTTTGAGTTTACGCTTACCGAAAATCCAAAATCAAACTATAATGTCCAACAGATCAGCTGGCAGCTCGGTATTCCTGACCAGCAGCCTGTTGCAAGCGGTATGGATATCGCAATAGTTGAGAACGGAAGGATAAAAGTACTACATTTATTGTTGGCATAGCAATTTTGGACATTATAGATCAGCCATGTGATGATTCATTAAAATCCGAAATTTCAGATGTAAGGAATAGAAAGCAGGAACAACAATATTTTCCGATAAGGCACTTTAATTAAAATACAGTCATTGAGAATAGAAGATCCCAATGAAAAATTAATACTACCTCACTTGATACCTGCTTGTTTTGTATAAAAATCAGCCTGCATAGCAATTAAAAATTTAAACCCTGCGGATGCAGGGTTTAAATTTTCAACAGTGCCTGTTTCTTTGATTCTTCAACGGAAACTTTTACTGGTAATTTTGCTATAAGTCAGTTTTTGGAGTAGCTTTCGGAGTGTATCCAAATTCTTTTTTTACGCATGCGTAAAGTGCGATCAACTTTCAAAACCTAATTCTAAATAGATTAAAGAAGGATTTGTATTATTATACCTATTTGAAAATGGGGTCTCAGCAAGCCGCTTATGCTGTAACCATGTTCTAGGTGGGGAACTAAATATTTTACTGAAATCGCATTTGAAGCTTGCAAGGCTTTCCCAGTCAGTCTGACAATACTATCTAATGTTACATTGAATTTATAATTGCCGTGCATAAATTTTTCCAAATCAATTTTATGTGGTTCAGAAAAATCAAAAAGAAAAATTGAAGTTCAGATCTAAATATAGCAGAAGCTCAATTGCTTGCCTTACCTTTAGTTCGCTTAAGTATGTTATTGGTTTTAGGATTTTGGATATAAGGAATCAAAAAAGCCATTTAGATAGTCACTTTTTGGCATTTAAATAGCCTATCAACAAATGAGCGACCAATTTTTCCAAATGGTTCTGTAGATCCATAACAGGCTGTTTAAGAAATTTAAAGCGATTGATATCGCATTTTTTAAATCCCAGATCCAGTTTTCTAAAATTGTTTTTTTCTATTGCATAGCAGAATATAAGTTCATCACATTCCTCGATTGCTTCTGTCAACGCTTCATTATCGTGAAGCCTGACATCATTTTTAAACCAAACCAATCCTGTTTTCATAGGAGCTTTTTTTAATGCTAACAAATTCAAAGCCTTTTAATTTTAATTGATTCAATCATTTTGATTTTAGGTCTCATGCGGCGTAATTTTTGACAGCAGATCAGGAAATATCTTACTATGAACATCAAATCTCTATTTTACACGTCCTCCATTTTTTTGCTTGCAGGAATTACTTCAATACAATGTAGCAACAGCGATGACATTGACAACACTGCAAATCCTTCCGAATCTACAGTCTATGCCGCAGGCCGTGAGGGATACAAAGCCAAGTACTGGAAGAACGGAAACGCAGTATTATTAGGTACAGGATCTGGAAGCTCCGACGTTAAAGGGATGGCAATGGTTGGTGATGATGTACACCATGTAGGATTCGAAATAAACTCCGCCGGTAAATACGTTGCGAAGTACTGGAAAAACGGTTTAGCTACAGACCTGACAGACGGGATCCAGGGATGCTTACGCAAACGACATTTTCATCAACGGGAATGATGTCTATATTGCAGGGCAGGAAATGAAGCCGGCAGAAAACACATATGCAGCAAAATACTGGAAAAACGGGATAGCAGTTAATCTTACCGATGAAGCGCAGAATGTTATTGCCACAGGCATTGCGGTGGTTGGAAACGACGTCTATGTTATCGGGGAACGTAGAATGCAGAATTGGATTACGCCCGTTACCTGCTATTGGAAAAACGGTCAGAGAAGTGATCTGTCAGACCAGACCACAACACCCGATGACCAGGACATTACCGTGTCGGGCACCGATGTGTATATGATGTGGTCTGTTGCTTATAACAGTTCGGGACAATTGCAAACGCGGTACTCTAAAAATCTGGCAACTCCTACCCTAATTCAGGACGGAACTTCTTATGCAGGTGGAACAGCCATCGCAGTGAAAGGAAATGATGTCTACATTGCGGAAACAGGCATCTTGCCTAATAGCCAGTCTTTGGTGTCAAAATACTGGAAAAACGGTTCACCCGTTACGTTGGGTTCAGACGATTCTGCTGCATTAAGCCTCGACGTTTCCGGTAATGATATTTATATTGCAGGATATCAATCCGTTTCTGGCGGAGGTTCTGAAGCTGTTTATTGGAAAAATGGAAAAGCACAGCAGATCACAAGCGGTACAGGAAGTGGAATGATCAGGCAGATCTTTGTGAAGCAAAAATAATCTAGGCCTTTTCATAATATAGAGGTCAAAAAACGTTTGGCTGTTGATAGATGATTCAAACCTCTTGTTGTTAAGGCATTTCCGTTTAAAGAAGCTACGAAAGCACCGGTTTTGGAAGAATCTCGTGAAGAACATATCCATTCGAGACAACATTTCCATCGATTAAATCCATTTTACGTAGATAAAGGATTTAATTTACAAGACTTGTGTGTTTTTATATTCAGTAGTCATTTTTCGTCCATCAATTGATTCTATAATTCTCAATTCAATCCGAAAATAATTGGTCAGTAGTTCCTGTTTTTCCACTATACAAACAAATTGTTTTTCGGATACTCAATATGGCTTTAAATATTCTCGATTTGGATACAATCCAAACTTTTACAATGCTCAACTTTGCTACAATAAAAAACAATTACAATTATGCAAAACAACGAAAATAAAGTAGCACTGGTTTCCGGTGCCAATACAGGTGTAGGTTTTCAGATCGCAAAAGCTTTATCGAATAACGGTTATACTGTCTATGTAGGATCCCGTGATCTTCAGAAAGGAGAAGTTGCAGCCAGGGAGATTGGTGGTCAGGCAAAAGCTGTTCAGCTTGATATTACAGATGATGATTCTGTAAAATCTGCGGTAGAACTTATCGAAGGTGAATTTGGACATCTAACATTATTGGTCAATAACGCGGCCATCTCACACGCAGGAAAACCTGGACGCACAATGGAAGAAGTTTTGGGAGCGCAACGTGCCACCATCATCCCGATCAATGACTTAAAGGCTGTTTGGGAAACGAACGTCTTTGCCACACTTTCCATTACTCAGGCATTTTTACCACTGTTGCAAAAAGCGTCTGCTGCAAGAATAGTGACCGTTTCCAGCGCATTGGGATCTTTGACAATCAATGCAAACCCTGAAAATCCCTACCGCTCAGCCTTTGATGCTGCTTACGGCGCATCGAAAACGGCGCTCAATGGAATCTTCCTGTCTTTGGCGATAGATCTGGAAAACACGAATGTAAAAGTTCATTTGGTAAGTCCTGGTTTTACCGCAACTGCTCTTAATAATTTCCAGGGAACCGATACAGTAGAAGAAGGCTCTAAGGAACCCATAAGAGTGGCATTGGCAGAAGATCTTCCCAATGGAAGTTTTACCGGACCAGCTAATTTCAGCGGACCGGATAACATTCTACCCTGGTAAGATTTGACCAACTTAAAAAAACCTATGATGATCTTATTATCGTAGGTTTTTTTATAAATTTATAATATGAAAAGAAAAGACGATAAACTGATACGGTTTATTTCCATTTCGGAAAGCCATCAGGCTTTTGGACTGCCCTCACCGCAACATCCGCTGATCAGTCTGGTTCATTTTAATGAAACCAATCCTTTCGATACGGAGATGGCGCCGATCTATGATGTACTGAGTTTCTATAAAATAACTTTTATCACAAAGAACAGTGGAAAGCTGAAATATGGTCAGGATTACTATGACTACAATGAAGGTAGTATGCTGTTCTTTGCGCCCAACCAATTGGTAGGAACCACAGAATATAACAGCGAAACTTATTGTTACCTGTTGCTGATTCATCCCGATTTTCTATTAGGTCATCCTCTGGCGAAAAAGATCAGGCAGTACGGCTACTTCTCCTACTCGTCCAGTGAAGCCTTGCATCTGTCTGATAAAGAAAAAGCAATTATGCTTTCCGTTTACCAGATCATGGAACAGGAGCTGAATAATGGTGTGGATGAATTCAGTCAAGAGGTAGTCATTGCCCAGATCGAATTGATGCTTAGTTATGTGAATCGGTTTTATAAGCGCCAATTCATTACCCGAAAAGCTGTCAGTAGTGACATTCTTGAGAAAACAGAAAGTATCCTGGATGATTACCTTAATCAGAAAACGCTACATTTGGGTGTCCCCACCGTACAATATCTGTCTGATCAATTGCATATTTCGCCAGGTTATCTCAGTGATATGCTGCGCTCGCTCATTGGTAAAAACACAAAACAATACATCCACGAAAAGCTCATTGAAAAAGCCAAAGAAAAATTATCGACGACAGATCTTTCCGTTTCGGAAATTGCTTACGAGTTGGGCTTTGAACATCCGCAATCTTTCAGCAAGCTTTTCAAAATAAAGACCGATATGTCTCCTGTCGAGTTTAGAAATTCCTTTCATTAAAAAGGTTTAACATCGCTAATATGCAGATATGAAATGGGGAGATGACATATGGTTTTTCCCGCAACTACAATTAAAAATCTGTGATTGCATATTGGAGGAAACTTCGACTTTTTCTATCTTCTACCTGATTGTATCATCTGATCTTGATATATAAAAAATCTCAACTTCTTTTTTTGGTGGCATATTGTATCTTAGCTAAGCTTTTAATTGAGTCAGATTCATTGTTTAGATTGCTTTGAAATATGTTAAAAGCAAAGTTTTGAAAAGAATAAAATTTGTAACTTTTTAATGGAAAACTTCGAAAGATTTATAAAAAAAACCATTAGTATTGACGAAACCGAATTGAAAATTGTACTATCGAGATGCAGAAAAAAGTCGGTTCCGAAAGGGAAATTGGTTCTGAAAAAAGGGCAGATTGCCAATCAGTATTTTTTTATTATTTCCGGGGGTCTGCGTTTCTTTTATGAAGGCCTGACCAGTGAAAATACAACCTGGGTCGTTTTTAAAAATGAGTTTTTCACAGAAATCTCAAGCCTTAATCCGCAAAAACCAACCAGGTTCAACATCATCGCTGTAGAAGATTCAGAATTGGTTGTCATCGATAAGAAAGATATGGACTTCCTTTATGGTCACGTCCCTGTGTGGCACGAGTTCGGCAGGAAAATATGGGAAGAAACGACGGTGAGGATGATCGATCAGATTCTGAAGTTTCAAACGCTTACCGCTGAAGAAAGGTATCTGGAATTCGTCAATACACCGGAGATTCTGCAAAAAATTCCTGTCAAACAATTGGCAAGCGTCTTAGGCATCACGCCCAATGCTTTGAGCCGAATCCGAAAAAATATCAAATAAATCATTTACTACCAGATGGTAGTTTTGCCGGCAAAAAGACCATTTATCTTTGTATCAAATTAAAATTGATATGAACAAAAATTCAAATGTTATCTCTGATCAATATTCTGATAGTGAATTGATCAAGAATCTACCCGGCTTTGAAAATAAATATACAACCGTCAACGGTATCAAACTGCATTATGTTGAAGGTGGAGCTGGTAAACCATTGATCTGTCTTCCAGGATGGCCACAAACCTGGTATTCATTTCAATCCGTTGCGATGCAATTGGCAAAAGAATACCGCGTCATTATCATTGATCTGAGAGGAATGGGAACTTCGGAAAAACCCGAATCCGGATATGATAAAAAAACAATGGCTGCAGATATTCATCAGCTAGTTTTGCAGTTAGGCTTTGACAAAGTTAGTTTGATAGGACACGATATTGGTGGAATGGTTGCGATGAGTTTTGCTTTTAACTTCCCGGAATTCACTGAAAAACTGATTGTTCTGGATGGCTCACATCCAAGTGAAGGAATGTACCAAATGCCACTCATACCGTCTCCCGGAACTTTCAATGAAAAAATGGACGGCGAAATGCCTTATGCGTGGTGGATGGGATTCAATCAGGTAAAAGGTTTGCCCGAGCAATTGTTGGAAGGCAGGTTTCATTTGCTGCAAGACTGGCTTTTTAATTACGTGATGATAGACGAAAACAAAATGACAGAATTTGAAAGAGCGGTTTATGCAGCAGCTTATAATGACAAAGAAAGCATCCAATCATCCAATGCGTGGTATCAGACTTTTCATCAGGACATTGAGGATTCCAAACATTATCCACAATTGACGATGCCGGTTTTAGGAATTGGAAGCTACATCAGCTACAATTATATGAATTACGGATTGCCTTTTGTGGCTACTGACCTTAAGGTCGTTGGGATCATGGACAGCGGACATTATTTATTTGAAGAAAAACCACAGGAAGTGCTTGATGTCGTACTACCATTTTTAGCATCGTAAAAAAATAAATATTTATGGAAAAAACAATTTTAGTTGCAGGCGCAACAGGCAATTTAGGAAACAGAATTTGCAGAGAATTAGTAAAACGTGGCGCTACAGTCAAAGCTATTGTCCGTGAATCAACTGATACAGATAAAATAGAAATACTTAAAGAATTGGGTGCTGAAGTTTCGATCATTGATTTGAATGATGTGAATGCCATAGCTGCAGAATGCGCCGATGCCGACTGCGTAGTTTCTGCACTTGCAGGATTAGGAGATGTTATTATTGATCTTCAGAAAAAGATTTTAGATGGCGCTATAAAAGCAGGTATCCCAAGATTTATCCCTTCCGATTTCTGTACTGATTACAATGATTTGAAAGAAGGTGAAAACAGAAATTTTGATCTGAGAAGAACCTTTAAAAAATATATAGACCAATCACCTATTCGGGCTACATCTATTTTTAATGGATGTTTCGCGGATATTTTAAAATATAACACACCCATTCTCAACCTAAAAGATAAAAGTATTGGATATTGGGGAGACAAAGCAGATTGGATATTGGATTTCACAACAATGGATAATGCGGCATCCTTCACGGCAGAAGTTGCTTTGGACGATTCCGCACCAAGAGATCTTCAGATTGCCAGTTTTCAGGTGAGTCCGAATATGATCCTTGAGGATGTGAAACAGATTAACGGACAGGAATTCCAAATACATCAACTTGCAACATTAGAAAATTTCGCTGAATACATAAAAAAACAAAGAGCGGAAAATCCGGCTGGAGAAAATGAATTGTACGCGAAATTTCAACAAGGTCAGTATATGTACTCAATGTTTACCACACAGCACAATGATCTGGCAAATGATCGCTATGAAAGTATTGTATGGACAACAAGTATCGATTATTTAAAAACAATTTTACAGTAATAATTTCTCATAAATGATCCTTTGCCATCTGTCCGAAGATCAACGACCTGGGACAGATGGTCAAATGTTTTCATCTATTCACTAAGATAACAATGATTTACCTTTTATATTCACAACGGATCATTCACCACTATGCTGACCATTACTAATAAAGCTATTCAACATCAGAGTGCAATATGAATAAAATATGATATCATTGATGCCATATTATTTATAATCTGCAGGCTTAAAAGAGGTTGAGCTAATTCTAAGTGTTTTGTATATTTGTGAAATAACAAAATACTGAAATTAAAATAGTTATCTAATGACTAATAAACTTTTAACCACTATCCTCCTTTTTTTAACATCATTTTTATGGGGACAGAAAATCAATTTCGACATTAAATATTCTGAATCATTGGCGGTTTTTGTCTTTATGCAAAACCTTTCTGAAAATTATCCTGAAAACATTTTTAAATCAGAATTTGAAAAATCAAAATATAACAATGACGCTTACAGAAAACTGATCTCTCAATTTGACAAACTCGCCATTGATTACAGCTATCAATTTGAAGAGTTTCCCTATGCTTCAAAGACCCCGATGCAAACGAGAGACATCTTAAAAAAGAACCTCATTGAAACCAATAATCTTAATGATTTCAAGCTTCGATCCATAGGAATTTTACCAAACAATGTTTTGAATGATCTGACAACATATATTGCAGAGTTTACTCCGGTATACAATGAGCTCATCTATCAACCCAATAAAGACAAATTTGAAAAACAGTTAGCTGAAATTACAGACTATGCCAATAACCACCAATTGGAAAATTACTTTGAGACAGGATTAATATTTTATAATTCGAGCTGGGATCGATCAATTCCGTTCGAGATCGCTTTTTATCCCTTTCCTGATTCAGATTATTTTACAGCTCAGGCATTTTACAACAACTTCATCAGTGCCATTCAAACCAATTTAACAGATTACAAAGATCTATTCAGTGTAATGCTCCACGAAACCTATCATATCATTTACAACGAAGAATCACTTGAGATTAAAGTCCAAATTGATCAAGCTTTTAAGAAAAACCCGTCAAAATACAGTAACTATGCCTATCTTCTTATGAATGAAGTCTTGGCTACAGCTCTAGGTAACGGCTATGTTTATGAAACTCTGAATGGGAAATCTGATGCTAACGATTGGTATTTTCATAAACATATCCACTTGATGGCAAGGAAAATATATCCTTTGGTAAAAGAATATATTATAAAAAAAGGTCGATCGATAAGAATTTTATCGATCAGTACATTCATCTGTATGAAAGTAATTTCCCCAGTTGGATCGATGAACCTGAAAACATAATGAGTTACAGGTATGTCATTTCTGAAAATACAAATGATTTTACTACCATACGCCGAAATTTTCGCTATCGGTCTATGGAAGAAAATGAAACAGAAGTATCTCATAGCAGTATCGAAAAGATGAAAAAAACGCCGTTGACCAAACTCATCATCGTCTCAAAAAACAATCCACAAAAATTGAGTCTGATAAAAAATGAGTTTACAAAACTGAAAAATTGGAAATACGTTTCAGACAAAGAGTTTGTCCACAAAATCCTCTTAGAGGACAAAAGCCAACTGATTATTATTAACCAAAAGAAATCAACTCTTGATCAACTTTTGGCAACCATTGAATAGAATTAGTATCTATAGTTTCCTGCACTTGTTGAACAACCTACAGATTGCAGTGTGAAAGAAAACTTGACCTTCTCTATTCTTTTATTTCAATGAACTGCATTTGCATCTTGTGAGGTTTCTGACTTTTTCTATGCGGATCACCATTCAGGCAGGCACAAGGAAAACTGTAATCAATACCTTGAAAACAATAAGAAAGAACATTGATGAAAGCCTGAAATATTTTTGCGGAGGGTTTGTAATCTCCGATTACGGATACCCAAAAAGATTTTTTTCCGCAGTGACCACGGAATATATTTGCTATAGAAAATCAGGGAGCCTCATAAGGAATCATTGTCGTTGAAATAAGATCTGTTTATGAAAAGTCAATAAAAAGAATGTTGCGGAGGTTTTAAAAGTAAAGAAATTGGTTCAAGAGCTATAACTGTCAGAGAATAATAGTTGAATTCAGTACTTCATTTCAAACAATGATAAACATCTACAATGATGACGTATGTCCATTTGATTATGGTCTGAGTTAGAATGTAAATTGAATATGTAACGGGAATTAGTATTGTCGAACAAAAGTTTTTGATAAGATTAGTGAATATTTTTCCTCAGATCCATAAAATATGATCCAGACGGTAAACCTACTATCCACATAATTTAAAAAGCAGAGAGAAAAGCCTGGAAGAAATTTTTGACCCTATCATTCAACTTCACAAAAAAGTACGATGATCCAATTAAAATCATCAAACATCAGTTTTATACTGACTGTTTTTATAAGCAAAGTAACGCAAAGCCACCTAATTTAGGATCAATATGCGCTATATTATAGCGTATATAAATAGGTTATGCGCAAGCATTTCCAAGCATAATCAATAGACTGAACAATGAAAAAATTATTTAGTGTAATTAGGAAAAAAGAAATTAGCGAAGTGTCTAAAATTCTCGACAAAAGTCCAGAATTAGTAAATTGTATCGCAAAAGGAATATCCAAACGAGATGATGGAGAAATTCCTTTACAAACAGCAATTAAAACTGGAAACTATGACATAGCTAAACTATTAATTGATTGTGGAGCTAATGTAAAATTTATGGAAACAGAAATTGAAGATGAAGAATGGAGAAAACCAGTTTTACATTTTGCAGTTGAAGCAGTTATCGCCAATTCAAGAGACGAAATTTACATTCCTAAATATAGTCCCCAAAATAAATCTGGATTTTTAGGATTATTAAAAAAAGACCAATGGACAGTAAAGAGTGAACCGACAAAAAATTATCAAGAAGCATTTAAAATTATGAAATTGCTCATAGAAGAAGGTGCTGAAATTCATTCAACTAACACAACTAATAATTATAAAATCAGTGCTATCGAATTTATTTGTAATCGAATTGAATATTATAAATTTGACCATAAAAGACCATTTGTTAAAGAAACTTTAGATGATTTGTTGCCAATGTTTGAATTATTTAAGATAACGAAAATTACTGACTTTGATTTGCCTAGCATTAGTCCAAAGGGAAATACTGTTTATCAGAGCTACGAAAATATAATTGACCAAATTTTTAGCTAAAAATATGCCATCAGGTAACATAGGCTTTGCAATAGTGAGGCGAAACTCCAAAGTTCAACAGTATTTCTTCGATTGAGCTTTTGTGGAAAATTAAAGATTTGTCCTTCGATTGCCCCACCATCGCAAAGCCCCAAAACGCTACCGGTAAGCGTATCGCAACACAGAACGAAACAAAGAACATAAACTGAAAAATGATTTCAACCAAAGAACTAAATTTACCCGACAGACAAAAATTACAGACAATCTGCAAAGCAATTTCTGTTTTAGACGCAATTCTCTCACAAGAATGGGAATATCGTTATTATTCATACAACAATAAATGGGCAGACGATGAAGAATTTAGCGAAATGCGAAACGGTTCTGGCGACCAAATGCTGATTTTATTTAAACAAGGCGGTTGTGTAATAAATGGATTTGCTCACGAATATCAACAACAAGAAAAGCATAAACTAACAAAAGATTTACCTTCAATTTTTGACGAGTTTATTTTTGGCGAACCTGTAAAAACTATTGGAACAACTTTTTGTATCTGGACAACCGAAAACAAAAATTGGCAAACCGGACAAATAGAAAATCACGAAGACAATTCAAAAGAAATGTTGAATATTTTTGACGGGGATCCGCAAACTTATGTTGATTGGGCGACAGAATATTTTGACGAAAGTTTTATAGAAAATGGAATACCATTGCAAACGGTGACAGAAGTTTATAATGGAAAAACTCTGACAAAAGAAATGGTTTTGACAATCGTTGAAGAGCTTGAAGACTGGGAACAACTTGAAGACGACTTAAATGAAATTGGCTATCCGTATAATTTTAACTAAACGAAAAAAACGCTGCTGGTAACAAGGGTTTGCCAAAAGCGGAGCTGAAGTGCTTAGATTGAGCATTTGTGCAAGGTTTTTTTTTAAAAATACGCTAGAACCAGTTTGAACTATTTCAGTTTCTCACTATCTGAAAACGAGAATAAATAATGGTGAGTATAAAATCATTTGTAAATCAAATACAACAAATATGAAAAGTAAGATAATTTTAGTCCTCGTTCTTTTTTTTACCCTTATTCTAAATTCATGCGAAAAAAAGATAAAAAATGACCCAATAGCAGTTAAGGATAATTCTTTACTGCAGACCAAACTTTTAAATGAAACCAAAAAATTTAATGCACTGGCAAAAATAGACAGCAGTAATTCAAAAAAGCTTGAGGAAATCAAGCTCAGGTATAAAAAAATGGTAGATTCCATAGGATTCTGTCAAAATTGGAAAGGAAAGTTGACCTTACTTGACCTGGATGAAGTGGATACTTACTCAAGCGATACGGTTGTGATGAGAGTGGGAGTGGAGAATTTTTATGACAAAGGTTATCAGGATTATTTTTCCTTTATGCAGGTGAAGGCTATTCCTAAAAATGGAAAATTGTATGAAAAACTGAGCCGCATTAAAGAAAATAGCGAAGTCGTTTTTAGCGGTAGATTACTAAATGCAGGTTTGCACGATATGTCACCAGGTTACGAGTTCAGCAATTTTAATATTGAAACTGAATTTTCGGATATCAGAGCATTGGATCAGTAAAGGTAAAGTACTGAACAAATCAATTAATAAAAACTATAATTTTTACCAGGAAAACATAGTGTTATTCGGTTTCGGATCGAAGATCAGTTATAGCCTATAATCTTATGTTTCTTTTTGGTGAGCAAATTGATTAGAAAAATAAAATAGTAATCATATGAGTTTAGGAGATTTTTTCAGAAGCCAACTTTCACAGGTTATAGAGTGGAAAGACCAGCAACCAGATGTTTTGATCCACAAATTCCCGTCAGAAAATGATGAGATCAAAGATGCATCCAAACTTATCGTGGCGCCAGGCCACGGAGTAATATTAGTCTACGAAGGCAAAGTGACCGATCATTTGGATGAAGAAGGCATTTTTGATATTGAAAGTGACAACCATCCGTTTATTACCACTTTACTTAAACTTCGCACAAATTTTGAAAGTGAGCACAAATTAAAGATCTATTTTTATAGAACGTCTGAAGTTGTCAACCAGGGTTGGGGAACGTCGCAGGCTGTAAAATATGTGGATCCTGTTTATAGGATCCCGATAGAACTAGGGTCTAACGGAACCTTTTCTTTCAGGATTGCTGATCCTTTGTATCTTTTTTCTAATGTGGTTGGCTCACGAGACCAGTATTTGGTGGCTGAAGCACGTGAACTGTTACAGGGTAGATTTCCGCAGAGTTTGGCTTCGGTGCTGGCGCAAGGAAGTGTTTCCTATCAGAACATTGATGCACAACTACCCTCTCTGTCCAAAGACATTCAAGACCAGTTGCAGCCTGAGTTAAATAAACTTGGATTTTCATTAACTGATTTTAAACTCAATGGAACAATATTCAATCAGGCAACAACGGAAAGAATTGGTAAAATCTCTGACATTACCGCAGAGTCAATGGCAGCCAATGAAGGTGGGTTATCCTATGTTGATATGGAAAAACTGAAAGCACTCCGTGATGCCGCACGCAATGAAGGCGGACTGGCAGGTGCAGGTCTCCAACTCGGTGTCGGTATGGAATTGGGCAAAACGTTTGATGTTGCCAAAGAAAAACAATTAAATGCTGATGCGCCTGATGTTGTCACAAAATTACAGCAACTGAAACTTTTGCTTACCGAAGATATCATTACTCAGGAAGAATTTGACATCAAAAAGAAAGAGTGGTTGGATAAATTTTAAATATTGAAAAATGAAAAACATCATAGGAATTCTTATCACGCTCTTGAGTCTGGCATTAATAGCTGTCATCCTATTACGCATCTGGAATATTGATATTGTAAGCTTCGACAATATGCTTAGAAGCAGTGCTACATTGATTTTACTTGGCTTGGCAATTCTGATATTGAGCATCGTTTACAGCACTTTTTTAAGAAATAACAAACAGGCTTACAATCAAAAAACAGGTAACAAAGCTCATCCTAAACTATAATATTACACTGAATATGGCAAAGAATATTAAAGCGATCAAATGTCCTCACTGCGGCAGCATAAAAAAGACGGAAATCAAAACGGATCACTTTCGTTGTCTGAATTGTGATACCGAATATTTCCTTGACAATGATGACATCAATATCAACATTAATCATACGCCTTATCAGGCTTCAGTACAATCACCCATAGCGAAAAAAAACACGACTGCAGTTGTAATAACAGCAATATTGCTTGGACTGACACTTTTTATAGTGATCAATTATTTCACAAAAAACTCTAGCGAAGCAGCTTCAACTGAGCCTGAAAAAATAAAATATGATTATTATGGAGGACAAATCGTTTACCAAAATACGAATACAGGCAAAGCTGTCTTTTTAAGACTGGGACGTGAAGGAATAGCGGGCAAAGACAATAGCATAGATTATGTAAATACCCACGCCGTTTTCATTGATCCGGTGAGCAAAAAACAGTTCAAAGATGATTTGGTATTTGAACGTACGAGACGGCTTGAACAGTACCAGAGCACTTTCAAAGTTTTTAAGGACGGGACTATTTATATGACCTATCCCGGAGAGAAAATATTCACCGTTGATCGTAAAAATGATAAGCTTGTTGAGTTGACCCAATCTATTTTCAGCAAACATCCTGAAATGAGTTCCGGAATAGCTAAAATAAGTCTTAATGATGACTATTTTGATCTGATGGCAAACGATGGTAAGACATATTATTATGTACCTAAAGTACATTTACTGACCAATGATCGCGACGAGGCAAATAAAGCAATCTACAGCACATATCCCAAAAACTGGCTCAAGTTTGACGTGTTTTCATCTGATAACCTGATGAAAATGACGCTTGACAAAACCACTTTAAAACCAAGTGGTATAGACCTGCTACCTGATCGCAAGTTTTTCAGACCACAACTTCTTTATCAGGATGCTAAAAATTTGATTATTGCAACTTACGCCACAGCAAATACAGATGGACCTGTAATGTTGCAAAGCCTGAATGTGAATACAGGAGCAATCATATGGTCTCAGCCTGCTGTAACTTTTATTTATAGAAGTGCGGCGAAATGCAACGAGGGTTTTGCCATTGAATATGCGTCGGATGATGATCACGATTACATATCGGGAGTCTTAATTATTTCACCAGAAGGAAAAGTAGTGAGTGATTATCTAATTAAACGTGGTGAATAGAATAGCTATGAAAACACAGAAGTTAAAAAAGCATTTATAACCATAAATAAAATGAGTTACGACATTTCACTTTACAGAATCGAAACCAAACAAAAAGAAGAAGTCACAGATGATGAAAACTTTTTCGAAAACGAGGGAAATTTGGTTGCATTTACGGAACAGCAATTTCTAGAATTAAAAGAGAGGTTGTCGAGTTATGGCTATGAATTTTTAGAGGAAAATGAGTATGGTTTGTCTTTCAGCCATCAGGATGAAGATCGTGGAACTGCTTTCCTTACGAAAGAAGCCCTCTTTTTTAAAGCAAGCTGGAGCAAAAACTCAATTTTTGAAGTAGGAATGACAGCATCAGAATTTACGGATTCCGGAGAATACGCAAAATATGACTTTCAAAATGGTGAATGGGAAATCTGGGAATGATACTTAGGAACTATTAGAAAAACATAAAAAGCAAATGTAACAAATGGATGAAATTATTAAAAAATTAGATCAATATTTATTGACTTCAAGACCTGAATTTTATTTGGAACTTAACGAACCTTTGGACGACTCTCAGTTAGACAAATTACAGGAATATTATAAAATAGAAATTCCAAAAGATTTACGACTGCTGTACAAATGGAAGAACGGACAAAAACCGAATTGTTATGATGCCTTTGTAAACAACTCTACGTTTATCCCTTTACATCAGGCACTTTTTGACGCTTCTGAACTGACGTCAATGATTGGTCTTGACTTTGAAATAAAGAATTGGTGGAATGAAAACTGGATCCCGATTTTTCAGAACGGAGGTGGCGACAGTATTTGCTACGACCTACAAGGAATTTTTACTGACAATAAAGGGCAGTTAATAGAATTTTGGCACGCAGATAACTATAGAAATGTTATTGCACCGACACTTGACGCTTTTTTTGAAAAAATAATCGATTTTTATGAAACCAAACAAAAAGAAGAATTTGACGAATATTTTGAAATTGGGGAAATTGACAATTTTCCGAAAAAAATTATAGTGAAATGATATCGACTGCGGAAAAAATTTGTTATAACTAAAAATAATATTTAGAAAAAATGAAAACTCTGTTTACTGCAATCCGAAAAAGAGAGATTGAAAAAATAAAGGAACTGATAACAAAACAACCAGCTCTCGTAAATTGTATTGCTAAACAACCACCAAAAAAAGATGACGGACAGTCGCCTTTACAAATCGCCTTCAAAACAGGAAACTTTTGGGCAGTAAAGTATTTTCTGGAAAACGGGGCAGATATAAATTTCATTGATGCCACATCTGTAAATGAGTGGAAAATGCCGGTGCTTCACGATGCGGTGATGGCAACAGTAGCGCTGGCACGATTCGAATATCCTGTTGACCCGTGGAATGAAGAAAAAAAAGACGTTTATGAACTTAAAGGTGTTAAAGAACATTTTGAAAAAACCTTCTCGTTGCTGAAAATGATGGTTGACAATGGAGCTGACGTTAATTCGGTTGACAGTTATGGCAATTCGGTATTAATGCGCGCCTGTTCTGATATTCAAAATCGTTCGACAATTGAAGACCGCCCTTTAGCAAAAGAAACGGTGGAAGACTTAAGACAAATTTTCGACTTATTGATTTCTTCGGGTGCAGACCTTAATTATTCTGCAACTACCAGAAAATCTGTTGTTGAAATGAATAAAAAGCTTTTGGAACAATTAAAAATTGAGATATAGCCAAATACAATCAATCCTGCCAACTTAAATAATGACAGATAATAATTACACCGTTTTCAGACGCAATTATGAAGATCACATTTCTAAGAAATTGAGAGTGGGCAAAGAAGAATTTTATCATGACTATTACGAGACTAAGCAACCCTTTGGCTTAACCATTTTTGGATTTCTAGTACTCATATTTGCGCTTTACATTCTGATAAAAACACATACACTTTACGGAATTTCATTAATTATTACAGGTTGTTTTTTCATTTATGGTGGACTTAAAAAAAGCAAATTAGTTTTCAAAATTTCTAAAAACGGAATATGGACCGCGGAATTCGGATTTATTTACTTCCGACATATTGAGCGTTTTGAATTTTATCGGTATATAGGAAAACACAGCTCAGAACGACTGAAAATTCATATTAAGAATTATAAAATTTATAAGATGGAAATGCCATTTTTAGAACTCACAATTTCTCATCTTGACAATTATGGAGATCTGAAAAATATACTTAATAATGCCTTAATGATTGCAAATAAAAAAAACAAAAACAAAAACTATCGTTAACAAAAAATTTGTATTAACGTAGCGGTACTTATAAAAGTGGAAAAGGCAGTTTTCATAAGGGAGGAACTTACAAAAATTCCAGCACAGGGAACAAATACGGAAAACACAAATAAAAAATAATTTAATAGATTGCCGTTAGCCCCGACAATATCAGGCCTTTTTCTTCAGCAGTCCTAGTAATTGATGCTATTCTATTTTTTAAGATATTCCATAACATGCGTGGCAGTTAGGCCACGGATCAATATTGAAAAAAGGATTGTCAGAGAAATAATAGCCCATAATTCATCTTGATGATCAAATTCGAAATAGATCCAATACATCACTTTGTTGGACTTCCGGCCAGCAGATGAATAAGACACATCGTAAAACCTTTTGTCACGAAGCTGTTATAACATGCTACTCCAAAATTATTTCAACGAATGACTGGTTTTCCCGCCGTGATGGAAACCATGCGATATGTGTAACGGTAAAATAATCTCTATTCCTGCAAAGCTCATTATTTTGATTTTCCGAGAGAAGTCCGGACACAGACAGAGTTTCACCCATTCGCGGAAGAAATGGAAGATTCCATTTGATTTTGACTGACGAACTATTGTGACATCAATAGACTTTCATGATTTTTATTCGAAGTTACTACATTTAAATTTTATTGATGAAATACCTAGGACTAAAGTGTAATCACATCAATTTCTGTTTATGGCTACAAACAGATAGGATATGGCTACATCCTCGTTCCATTGTCGACATACCTTTGCTTCACATTATTATTAAAAAACAGAAGTATGTCATCTCAAAAAAAAATTGCAGTCGTTACAGGAGGAAGCCGTGGCCTAGGAAAAAATATGGCACTGAGTCTTGCTAAAAAAGGCTTGGATATCGTTTTTACGTACAACAGTCAAAACGAAGCTGCCGAAGAAGTTGTAAAACAAATTGAAGAACTGGGGCAAAAAGGAATTGCATTAAAGCTTGATGTTTCAGATTCTTCCAGTTTCGATGAATTTACAAAAACTTTAACATCAGAATTGCAGTCTCAATTAAATACAGACAGATTTGATTTTCTAGTCAACAACGCCGGATTTATCCATTATGCAGAATTTGAAGATCTTACTGAAGATCAGTTCACAGAAATGGAAAATGTGCACCTGAAAGGGCCATTTTTCCTCACCCAAAAGCTTTTGCCTCAAATCAATCCTTTCGGTGGTATCGTCAATGTTTCTTCCGGTCTTACACGTTTCGCCACACCGGGTTTTGCAGCTTATGCAGCATTAAAGGGCGCAATGGAAGTGTTGACAAAATATCAAGCAAAAGAATTGGGAAAAAGAAATATCAGGGTCAATGTTGTAGCTCCCGGCGCAATTGAAACAGATATAATGGGAGGCGCAGTTCGTGATAATGCAGAGATGAATCAATATCTGGCATCACAGACGGCTCTCGGAAGAGTGGGACTTCCTGAAGATATCGGAGGTGTAGTAGCATTTTTATGCAGCGATGCGGCAGGCTGGATCAATGCACAGCGTTTAGAGATCTCCGGAGGTTCTAATCTTTAGATCTGAAATAAGTAAAAGAATCAGATCTATAATACTTTCAAATGAAAATAATTTAAACAATTGCACAATGGAAAATGAAGCCAATGGGTCAATGGTGAAAGCTTTAACTCAAAGAGAAATAGAGACCATAACAAAATTTTACGGCGCATTTAAGCTGAAACAGCCGGAAATACTGGATGAGATCTGTATGTCTGACTGGAAAGATATTCCTCTGGCGCCTGGACAGGAGGATAGTCCTAAAGGTCTGCAGGAAATTATGAAGTATCTTTTCATAGTATGTCCAGATATTGAGATTGTCATCCACGATATTTTCGGGACGCATGAGCGTGCGGCGGTGAGAGCTTCTATGGAATTTACCCATGTTAACGACGACCTGGATCGCCAAAATCACCTATAATATTGCCATTAATTATCTGAAGAAAGAAGTCAAAAAGAAATATGATAATTTGGAGGGCAATATCGATTTCCAATTCACTTCAGAAACACCGGAATCTAAACTGATCGGAAAAGAATTTGATACCTATTTAAATAAGCTGATCCGTGAGCTTCCACTGCAATACAAAACTGTGATCACCCTTTATCATTTAGATGAACTGAATATTCAGGAGGTTCATAAGATCACAAAATTTCCGGAAGGAACTATAAAAGTGTATCTTCTGCGGGCCAGAAAATTATTAAAAGAAAAATTACAGAAAGATGGATACCCCTAGAAAAAATAGCACCGAAGAGCAAAAAGCAAATTACAATTATCAGGAAACGTCGGAATCTGATTCGGAAGTTTATGATTTTCTGGACAGTCATCTTGAGAAAGAAAACACCGATAGTTTTTCATTGGGATTTTCGCAGAACATCATCCGGAACATCGAATCAAAACAACAGCGCCGACTTAACATCAAGATCTATGGCTTAATCTCCGTGTTATCACTGATAAGCATTCCGCTGTTTATAAGTTTCATTAGTAATGAACTTATTTCAATGATATTGACCGTATTTTTACAGTACAAATTTATATTTGCTTTTTTCATCTGTGGTGTCATTCTAATTCAGTTCAGCGAAAGATTAATCTACATCAATAGAGATAAGAAATAATCGAAATATCAATTCATAAAAGAAAAAACATTTATTTATTTCCAATGATCTCATGCACTTTCAAAAGGAGTGCGTCAATGTCAAACGGTTTTGGAATAAAATCGTCAGGATCACAACTTTGACAGATATGATCTAGTGTTGCGTGAGCACTCATGATGATAATAGGAATATCTTTGTTGTCTACATCATTTTTAATTTCATCGCATAGATCGATACCAGATCCGTCAGGTAGCATCACATCAAAAATGTAAAGGTCAGGAGTTACATTGCTATCTCTCTGCGTAAATGCACTGACCGTTGAAAACGATTGTACATCATAATTTTCAGAGGACAGAACCATTTCAAGTACCTCTCTTATTGCCTGATCATCTTCAACTAAAAAAATCTTTCTCATATCTACTGTCTTTCAAAAATAAAACCATAATTGTGAAAAAATCAAAAATTTCCATCATAATTTTCACATTTTTATGACAGGTGCGAGTCATTATTTATTTTTAACTAAAAGAATGAATTCCAAATAAGAGAATCTTAAAAACTTCTAAGACACGGCGACATTTCTATCCTAATTGGTCATTAAAATGCTGGTGTAGTTTTTGTTTAGTGATTTCAGGAGGATCACGTTAAAGTCGGATACCATTATTTTTTAAAGTCAAAATATATAGGACATCATTTTTTTTGAGTTCTTGATATTGATATCTCTGAGAAAACTTAGAAAATAATGATTTATTTCATTGAACATTTTCATCAGGCAAAATCATGTTGAGGACATTGAATATCCATTCAGAAATAAAGATTGATGAAATTGTACACCTTTGCAACCCTTATAATTTAATACTCTTATTTGACCCTATTTATGGCTGAAATGAATTTTTTGAATGAACAGAAAAGGCTGGAAGCTCTTCGTTCATATCGTATTTTAGATACAGATGAAGAGGCAGACTATGATGATCTCACGGAGATAGCCGCTGCTATCTGTGACACGCCAATCGCCCTGATCAGCTTTGTTGACAAAGATCGGCAATGGTTCAAGTCTCATTATGGACTTGCTGTTGACCAAACCGACCGTTGCCATTCATTCTGCTCTCATGCCATACAAGACCCTGAAAGACTGATGCAGGTTGAGGATGCTCAATTTGATCAGCGTTTTCACGAAAATCCGCTTGTTACCGGTAGTCCTGACATTCGATTTTATGCAGGAATGCCACTTTTGGACAAAGATGGTTTTGCTTTAGGATCGCTGTGTGTAATAGATCAAAAACCAAGGCTTTTGAATCAGATCCAACAGAAAGCTCTGCGCACACTAGCTCAACAGGTAATTGACAAATTATCACTAAGAAGGAATAATAGGGAACTACTAAAAATCAATCAACAACTTACAGCAACAAATAGTAAATTAAGAGAAACAGAAGAAAGACTGAATAAAGCCAACACGGATCTTACGGAAAGCAAGGAAAGACTTCAGACTATATTGGATCTTGTAGTTGAAGGGATAGTTATTACAGATAGGGAAGGAAAGATCACTTATACCAATAGGCGTAACCGTGAAATTTTCAAAATGGATGAAAAACGAATGCTTACGTTGACCAATGTTTCTCCGGAATTCAATAACCGCACGCTTGACGGATCTCCTCTTCCTCAGGAAGAACACCCTGTCACAATAGCCCTTCAGAGGGGTGCCACCACGATCAACCGTGAATTTCTGGTGAGTGATCAGCACTCAAATTCTGTTTATCTGCGAATGAATGCCGTACCTATCAGAGATCATAATGAAATGATCACAGGAGCCATCGGCAGCTTTGCTGACATCACCGACAGTTATTTCCTTCAGCAGAAACTGAAAGAGAGAGAAGTAAGCCTGCGTGCAGCCATTTCTTCTGCAAATCTTGGAACCTGGCACATGGACTTACAGACAAAGGAACTTTTTGCATCTGCAAGGATGAAAGAATTATTCGGGTTTTACCAAGATGAACAAATATCTTATAAGAGTGTAATAGGCCAAATTGCCGAATCCCACCGGAAGAAAGTGATCGCTATAGCAGAGGCGTCCCTTAGACAAAACGAACCTTCAGAGCTGGAATACCCTATTATAGGATATCATGATAAAAAGCTACGGTGGCTCTGTGCTACCTTCTATGCATATACAGATCCGGAAAATCCAAATATTTTCTTTTTTGCAGGAACTACTGCGGATATAACCGAAAGGAAAATGGAAGAACAGCGGCGTAGTGATTTCATCGGAATGGTAAGTCATGAGCTGCGAACTCCATTAACAGCTATCAAAGCATATACAAACCTTCTTCAGAGAATTGCCGGAAAAAACAATGATAAGATGTTGGTCAGCACTATGGAAAAAGTAGATACACAGGTAAAACGAATGGAAGCTATGATCAACGGCTTTCTTGAAGTAGCCCGTCTCGGTGAAGGAAAAATACGCCTTAATATAACACGTTCTGACTTGGCATCTCTTTTTAAGATCGCAGAGGAAGATTCACTAGTTACTATCAATAGCCATAAAGTAATATTTGCACCGACAGAAACCACTCCACTAGATGTCGACCAGGACAAGATCGAGCAGGTATTGATCAACTTTATCAATAATGCGGTAAAATATTCGCCACCCGGAACCACTATTGAAGTGAGCTGCATCACTAAGAACGGAATGGCTCAGGTTTATGTTAAAGATCAGGGGATGGGTATTCCAATCGCAGATCAGCCTTTTATTTTTGACCGCTTCTTTAGGGTGGAAAGTGATGCTATGAAAGACAAAAAAGGCTTTGGAATAGGCTTGTATATATGTAAAGAGATCATAGAAAGACATCACGGAAAAATTGGAGTGGAAAGCACTGAAGGTCAAGGAAGTGTATTTTGGTTTTCGTTACCTGTATCTATTATATAATCGTTCTGCTACAAATGGAACAATTGAGCTTTTCTCCAGTGAAAAGTATGTTAAAAATTATGTATCTCCAGTGTTTTAAATAAAAAAAATGAAATTGGATAAAAGAAGAAATAAAAAATTCCTACAACATATTTTTAAACTTTGATCTTTTTGATCAAATTAATGGCTCTCTCCCATTTTGAAAAGATCTCGATCGGTTGGGGATAATCCGGAATATCAAATTCCCATGGAATCAATACTTCCATATCATTTTTGTCTTTTAACTCCGGAATCCATTCTCGTATAAAATCCTTCGCTTTATACTTATTCGACTGATGAACGGGATTGGTATAATAGATCTCAAAAGCCTGCATATGCCAATTCATCCAGTTCGAACTGACGTCATAGTCGATCAGTTTACTTTCAAAATAGGCAGCTCCCCATGTCCAGTCAATTTTCAGATCGTGCACGAAGTAACTGGCGCAATTGACACGACTGCGGTTGCTCATGTATCCTGTTTCGTTCAACTGCCTCATGTGTGCATCTACAAACGGAATTCCGGTTATCGCCTCACACCATTTTTCGAAATTCTCCTGATCATTTTCAAAGGGAATTTCTTTTTTTTATAACCTTTCGTTCTATACGTTAGTCCGAGTAGTAATAGAGTTGGAAGATAGCTCTTTCAAATATCTAAATGTAATAGAGACTTTTTCAATTGTCTTTCAAATTGGTACGCAGTTGGTAACCAGTTCACCTAAACTTATCGTAAAAAAATTGCAAGAGCAATAATCTCAATGCAGAAAAAAACTTATACTAAAGATGACTGAAAATCAGGAATCTTAAATGGAATATTTAAAATACAGAAATGTGAATATTATTTTATTTGACAAAGATGTTTCTCAGGAAACCATCAACAAAAATGCAGAAAACCTGAATATTGCTCAGCTTAATCTCTCAGATTTTAATGAAAGAATGGGTACAAACTATGATCTCGTATGCAAATTTACGAATGAGAATACCCGTTTTTTTTTAAAACAGGAATTAAGATATCCTGAAAATACAAACACCATCGCCAGCCAAATTAATTGGCTCCTAATGTGGAAAAGGGAAATCAGCGACAGAGTCTACTTTAAAATATTCTTCAACGATATTGCACGGGAATTTGAAGAAATCAATCGATATAATTCCCCATACGTCCAGAAGGATAACATGTACTATAAAATCGTTGAAGATTTTAAAAGAAAGTATACAGATTACGCTCCTTTAGGATTTTTAAGCGAAGGTGATGAAAAATACATAAAAGAAGAAATCAGCAAAAAATTCTTACAAAAAATCAATTGAAATTAAAATCTTACTTTTATTACTTTTAGTTCCATTTGCAACTTATATAAGTACTATATCATCATCTTAATTTATGACTGTAGCTAAAGAAAAATTTTCAGCATTGGAATCGGAGATCAATCTCAGAGCTACCAATTTTGCAGCTGTTTTGGTATGGATTATTGTCGCATTATTTGCTGGTCTTGCTATGATCTGGGTAGACCATTTGATACGCCCCGATTTTCTTGAATATTACAGTAACAACACTTTAGATTTTTCAGCATCAATTATCATCATATTTTTATCAGCAGCAACGAGTTTCTTTCTTGCACGTTATCTCTTAACCAAAAAGTACAATAAATATACTGTATCGGTAAATGACCAGGGAGCTTTTATATTTGATCGCTATGGTAAAATTTCAGAACAGGTTCTTTATACTGATTTACACGCCACAACAGAAAAGTATGATTCAGATATTAGTTTAGAATTCAACAGGAAATTAAACAAACAATGGCTTATCATTTATAAAAAAACAGAGTCAAATGAAGTCACAAAATACAATCTCAGGTTTCAGAAGGACTTTTATGCACTAAAAAATAATTACGAGCTTTATCAACATTTCCTGAGAGGGGTACAAGTATTTCGTCCTGATATTAAAATACATTATCATACGGCAATACACTTCAAAATAATATCACCAGGCGAACTGTCTGAAAAGCAAAAAAAGAGTGATAAAATCTTTAAAATTGTATTTAATATTGTTCTGTGTATAATCCTACTATTTTTTATTTATGTGATATGGATGTTCATTCAAATATTCTCAAAATAAAAATTCTTATCTTCTATTTTTTAAATCTTAAAAAATGACGTTACATAATTTAAAAACCTTATTTTTAAAATATGGAAAAACGAGATCTTTTAATTATTGAATACCTTTCAAAAGGATTTAAAACCACCGAAATAAGTCAAAAGTTAATGACAGAGCATTCAATTAAGGTCAGCAAGAGTCTCATTGAAAAAAGACTAAAAGCATTAAGAACAAAGTTTCAGGCAAAAACACTTTTCCAATTAGCAGTCATTCTAAAAAACGAAAACATCATCTAATACTATGATCCTAAATATAATCAGGCATCATTAAAAACAGAGGTCTATGAAAAAGCTAATTATATTTTTTGCATTCGTACCTTTTATATCAAATGCTCAAAGCCGATTTATCAAATTAGATTCAGCTCAATTGATCAAACATGTGGAAAGCTTCATCTGGTTAACCGAACGAAGAGCTGATGGGTTTGATATAGTCAGAGTCAGTGGAACTTTTGATAGACTGTTTAAAGATTTCGATAGAAAAGCTGATGCTGACACAGTTAAAAATACAGGTTTTGCAATAAATGGCCGAACAAGATTTAACAAAAATAAAGACAGTAATTACTGGAGCATCAGCAGTTTATAGGTCATTACCTTTACATACTTTATTTTTTTTGTTTTTAAAATCTTTAATTTCATCCTATACTAAACTTAATAAACTAATTGTTTCACATTCAAAGTGTATAATGCTGTCAAAAATTTCAAACTTATTCATACATGATGATTAATAAATTTCCGGAGATTTTAACAAAAGAAAAATATAATGAGAAGGACATCGAATTTCGAAATGCGTTATTCAATTTGGACAAGAACATAATCACCGATAACAATGCAGAATTCCTTACAACCATTTACCAGTCAACAAAAACATCACGACATCCAAAATAAAATATTAAAATTGTTGTATGATTTTAACTTTCCTGCCTTGCAGGAATTCTTTCTCAGCTCCTACAAAAAAGAGCGCCACAGTATGAAGCCATCAGCGAAAAAACGGAAAAAAAAGCAGCCCATAAAGCTTCCGCACTAAAAAAGATTTAAATTACCAGAAGCTAAAAGTTAAGGACTTAAGCTCTATTTGCAATTTTCTGCGTAAGATAGATATAATTAAACATACAAAATGTCGCTATTACCCCGAAAGTATGCCATAAAAAATGTGTTCCGATATTGAGCCACTCCCACTTATCAGCGATACGAAAAGTAAGCGCAAAAGCAAATGACAGTAATGCAAATCCCACCCATTTCCCGGCTGTCCATTGCGTATAAATTAAATATCGTAAAACCGAGAAGAGAACAAATGATGCCATCATTCCATAATTTAAATTGATAAAAAGAGATGTATTATCAAGCAAAATCCAGTTTCTTAAAGCAAACATGAGAATTATATATGCAAGAACTACAAAGACAGAATAAAGCAATTTGGTGCTCTTCGCTATAAAATAAAATCCTGCAGACAAGCATAGCAACATGATAGGTAGCCAATCCATCAAAATAAATACCGACCATTGTCGGAATGAGTGATAAAATGTTCCACCAATAGCACCAATGTATAATAATATCAAGCAATAAACTAAAAATGGATACTCTTTAAAATTATCTTTGATTCTAATAGTCCAAAAAATAGCAGTGATGAGAAAAAACATCGCAGTAACTGCATTCAAAGACTCAGGAAAAAGCTGACTCATATCTGTTTCCTTATAGAACATCCCTCCGTCCGGCGGCGATTGATTTATTGACATTCTTTTTATTTTTATTTCATGGTGCAATATACAAGGAGAACTCTTTCAATTAAATATGATTAAGATTAAAGACAAGTTCTGCCATTTAAATTATCATAATGTTTACAAGCAATAAAAGTAAGCTGTCAAAAATGACAGCTTACTTTTATTGTTAAATAAGTTTTAATTATTTCAGAGCAGACTTCACTTTCTCAGACTCCTTCAAATGGTTTTCCAAAGTCGGAAGTGTTTTAGTTGCAAATGCTTTTACGTTAGCATCTGTACCATCTGTTGACTCCTTTTTAAATGCTGCAATATCTTTTTTATGATCGTTAACCATCATGTCGACATAAGCCTTGTCAAATTCGGCTCCTTTCTTTGCTTTTAGATCATCATGCATCTTTTGTTGTGAAGCATCTAAGGATGCGGGTAAGGAATAATTTACGCTTCCCGCCCATTTTTTTAGTTCTTCGTTGGCAGCTTTATGATCTTTTGCAATCATTTGCCCTAAAGATTTCACAGAAGCATTGGTAGCATTTACAGCAGCAAGTTCTCCCATCATAACTTCCATCATTCCCCCTTTAGCAGCAGCATCAACAAAAGTTTTGTCTTGAGTACTTAATGCTTTTGCGTCAGGAACTGTACTTGAAACTGTAGCAGAATCATTAAGAGTCTGTGGGGAATCCATTGGAGCTGTTGAAGACATATCCGTTGAATCTACGGAACTGTTTGTAGAAACAGAATCCTTTTTGTTGCAAGATACCATGGCAGCAACTGCCAACAATGTAAGAATTGAATTTTTCATAATAATTATTTGGTTGGTTAAAATTAAAAGCATTTTTATTATCTGCTTTGTGCTACAACTAACAATTTGTCTGCCAAAGATTTTGAGGTAATAAATAGACAATCTACATCAGGTAAGTCTCAAAGTTTTAATTGCCTTAACCCACTCTTTTCTCTCACAACGTTCACAAACCTTTACAGATCTTTCCAAGTATGCGGAATAACCGCAGTAAGTACAGGCGTAAATGTCTTCCTTCTCAATGGTCGTTACTTTTTTGTTATAAATTTTTGGAAGTACAGGCAGTCCGAAATGAACTTCTTCATCCCTGTAGAAATAAAAACTGATATTGCCTGTGGTTTCCAGAATTGCAGTCTTTACCTGACCGACATGTTCAATCGATTCCTGTCTCATTTCGGCAAAGAATTCATCCTTTGCAAAAGTATGATCATTTTTGACACCTAATACAAATTGTCCATCTTCAATCACATATAGCGGTTCACCTTCAATTACATCCTCAAACTTTTCACTTTTACTTGCGAAATAAGTAATAGTTCTATAGATAATGATTATGACGGCAAATACGAGGAGTGAAGGAATAATTGGCATATCCCTGTGAAACATTGGATCTCCGGCTGCAGATCCCAATGCAATAATGATAGCAACTTCAAAAAGTGACAGCTGCCTAACTCCTTTTTTTCCTGACAATCTTAAGATAACCAATACCATAACAAACATTAGGATTGTCCTTAGAGAAATTTCCAGTACATAATTTCCATCCAGATCACCGATAAATATTTCACTCCAATTTAAGCTCATAATTTTTATATGATTAATCGATTATTTGGGAACAATTATTCTGTTGCTAAATTGCTCGCTTCATTTTGTTCAATATTTTCAGAAAAATTAACTCTCAAATTAGCAGGAAATTCCAAAGAAACGGTATATGTAAGGTCATCTTCCCTTATTTCGACATCAGCTTGCGAGAAAGATCCATCTTCGTTAACAATCTGAACCGATTCAATCTTAGTATCAATTTGCTCTTTGGGTATTTCAATCCAATATTCTTGTTGTTCCTCGTTGAAAGAAAGGTGTTCTTTTGTAAATTCAATAGAATTCATAGTAATATTTTATATGTTAATATATTTGGAAGCAATAATTGAACAAATAAAATGCCACGGGATTTTAAATTTATACATAAAGCTTGCTATTACTAATTTTCACCATACTTCTTTCGGTTATTCTTTTTAAACCCCTGATACATCCTCAATAACAATTAGAATTGAAAATCAAAAATTGACAGGATATAAAAACTATACAAATTATAATCGCTATACTTTTTATAGCGATTTTCAAGTAAATTTGTGCTACATGAAAAATATATCATATTCTATTCTTGAACTGGCTATTTTATTTCAAAACATCAGCTATAAAAAGAGTTTAAATAATTCTCTCAGACTGGCACAGGTCGCAGAAGAGCACAATTATATAAGATATTGGTTTGCTGAACATCATAATTCAGAATCTGTAGGAAGCAGTGCAACATCAGTTTTAATCGGATATGTCGCTGAGAATACCGATAAAATAATGGTTGGTTCCGGAGGAATAATACTTCCTAACCACTCAGCTCTTCTTATCTCTGAGCAGTCTGCAACTCTGGCGCAATTGTATCCAGGAAGAATTGATCTTGGATTAGGAGGTACTCCTGGCACCGTTGTTATATTCAATCATCGACAGTACAAATAAGCCCCGACAAATGTCAGGGCTTCTATTTTTAGTCAATAATTTTCAGGGGTTAGAATACTAAAATTCTTTCCAATTTCTAATATTTATCTCAATTTATTTTGGTCGAAAATTCATCGATTGGTAATCGGGCTTTCGGCACTGAAGCTAGAAAATCATTAACTTGATCTCTGTAGCCCAATGACATGATAACCGAGGCATGAAGACCCTTTTCTGACAAGCCTAACACTTCATCAAACAATTTCGGATCAAACCCTTCCATAGGCGTTGAGTCCACTTTAAGTTCTGCCGCCGCAATCAAAGCTGTTCCCAAACCGATATAAGCTTGTTTGTCCGACCAGATCCCATTTTGTTCGGGCGTCTTGGTAGAGAAATAGCTTATCAATGTATCTTCCAGCATTTTCAACCCTCCTTTTTTTAAATCTCTTTGTTGTTCCATCATCGCAACATATTCTGTGATGTAATCAGCGGTTATTTCATTGAATCCTGCAAAAATCAATAAATGTGAAGAAGCATGGATCTGGGCATTGAATGATCCTTCTCCCAATCTTTGTCTTACCTTAGGATCGGTAATGACAAACAGTCGGTAAGGTTGTATTCCGCAGGACGAGGCGGTGAGATTGATGGCTTCGATAATCCGGTCTATTTTGTCTTCGCTAACTGATTCGCCTGAGTATTTCTTGACCGCATAACGCCATTGTAAATTTTTGATTAGGTCCATTTTTTTGTTATTTATAAATTAGATCGGCAAAGTTATATTTTCAATATGTACCTTTGTAACTAAGTGACAAAAAGTTATAGTGACAAACGGGTAACCAGGTGAACGGTATGGAACAAGAATTTGATTTAGTTAAGGATTGCAGCCAAAAAATATTGGCAATTAGTGATACAATGGAAATTTTAAACGGAAAATGGAAAATGTCCATTATTGCGTGTCTGTGCTACAAGCCAATGCGCTATTCTGAATTGCTGAAAGAGGTGAAAGGTATTTCCGGAAAGATGCTCAGTCGTGAATTAAAGGATCTTGAAATAAATGAATTAATCAATCGTCATGTCCTGAACACAGCACCTGTTGCAGTGGAATACCAGATAACAGACTACGGAAAATCACTGAAACAACTAACCAATACGATTGCAGATTGGGGATTTATCCATAGACAGCGTATTATTTCCAGAATGAAGTTAAAAACTTAAAAGCAAATTATAAAATGATTTGTACACAAGCCGAACTATTAAAATAATCTTCTACGTACTTCTATAATAAATGGCCAACAATCATAAGTCAATTTACAGTGCACTTGCAGCCAATCTCTTAATAGCACTCACTAAATTCATCGCAGGAGCATTTACAAACAGCTCCTCCATGATCTCTGAAGGTATTCATTCGACAGTTGATACAACCAATCAGCTGTTATTATTATATGGATTGAAAAGGAGCAAGAAACCGGCAGACGAATCCCATCCTTTCGGCTATGGCAAGGAACTCTATTTCTGGTCTTTTGTTGTTTCTATTTTGATATTTGGTCTGGGTGGTGCCCTGTCTATTTACCAAGGAATTTCTCACATCATAGAACCTGAAGTGATGAAAGATCCGTTCTGGAACTACATCGTTTTAGTGCTTTCCCTAATTTTTGAAGGAACTTCCCTCTTTATAGCCGTCAAAGAATTTAATAAGACCCGTAACGGTATGAAATGGTGGGATGCCATTATCAAAAGTAAAGATCCTGCAAGCTTTCTCGTCGTTTTCGAAGATGGTGCGGCAGTGGCCGGTTTGATCGTGGTGATGATATTGATGGGGATTAGCCACTCATTTCAGATTCCGGAATTGGATGGGCTTGCATCAATCATTGTAGGATTGATCCTGGTATTTGTCTCTTTCATTCTTGCCAGGGAAAGCAGAAGCTTATTGATGGGTGAAGGGATAGCCCCCGAAACAAGGGAAAAGATAGCAAAGCTGGCTGAAAAAGATGGTGCTGTGGTCAGAACAAAAAATATACTCTCCACTTATCAGTCTCCTGAGGAAGTCGTATTGATGCTCATCATCGATTTTGAAGAGCATCTTGATACAGAAGAGATCACCGAGGCCATACAACGCATTCGTGGACATATAAAAGATGAATTTCCTTTAGTGCGGTTTGTCATTATTCAGCCGGAATAAATAATACATCTGAGATCATCAGAAATTTAAATTTTAAATCTCTGATGATAACTTTCCACAAAGAAATTAGTATAAAAAGATAAAACAACCAAAGTTGTATCTTGCAGTTTATCACAACCATAAAATTAATTCATGAAAAGATCAATATTCACAACAAGCATTTTTCTTATATTTTTAGTATTTTCCTTAAAAACAAATGCACAGATTCCATTTGAACTCAATAATAACGGACACATTATCATCAAAGCAGAGATCAATGGCGTAGAAGGAAAATTCATTCTTGATACCGGAGCGGGTCTGAATGCTATTTTCACTAAATTTTCCAATAAAATTAAAAATGAAAAGACCAACAATTTTTTTGTCGGGCACAGAGCAACCGGTGAAGAATTGAACGTAGACCTCTATAACGCCAAAAGTATGGAGATCAACAATAGAGGATTTAGTGATCAGCAATACACAATTGTAGATCTGGAATTTGGAGATATTGACGGGATGATCTCATTGCAGCCCTTCAGAAATACACCTATCACGATTGACTATAACAACAAAAAAATCCTTTTCGGTCGAACTACAAAAGGTGAAAAAAGCATTGATATCCAGATAGCAGATTATGCAGGGAAAGCCATCGATATTTTTACGTATGTCGAATTAAATGACCATTTAAAGATTCAAACCTTATTGGACAGTGGTGCCGGAAAAAATTCATTTTGGTTCAGTTCAAAATTGATGGAACCTTTGAAATTGAACAAAGCAGATTTTAAAGCAGTTCCTATTAAAAGTGATTTTAAGAAAGAAAATAATTATTATATTGGAAAACTGTCAACAATAAATACAACAAATAAACTACGAAAAGTGGAAAACTTAGACGCCGCCTTTATTGTCGGACTGATCTATGAAGGAAAAACCAGCATTGACTGGCTGGGTCATATTCTGACCATTGATATTGCCAAGAAGAAAATATTTATCGCTGATTAAAAGCGTCTGACGTTATGAGCTACTGAAAGATTTGAAATCTTTTATATATTTGGTCATATTAAAACCATCCAACCATGCTGGCAGAATTTGCTGATTTTTCTGATGCTGAAGTACAGTTATTCAATAAAAATATCTCTAAAAGATGCCTGGATAAAAATGCGGTTCTATGCAAAGAAGGTGATGTTTTAAAATCCATATTTTTCATTGTTAAAGGCTCATTTTACCAATCTTACTATAATCCTATTCGTGAAGAGGACATCATCACAGATCTTCATCTCGAGAATGAATGGGTTTTCAATCCGGAAAGCCTCGTCAATCAGAAGCCTGCAAAAACGACGATTAAGGCATTTGAAAGTTCCGAAGTGATTGAGCTGACCCTTGAAAGTCTTCACAAACTTATTGTTATTTCCAATAAATTTCTGCAGTTCAACAAGCTTCTTATTTCGAATCCAAAACTGAGTTTCTACGATGAAAATATGACTCCGACAGAGAAGTATAATTATATCCTTAAAACAAGACCTCAGCTGATTCAGACATTTCCACTCTCGATGATCGCATCCTATCTCAAAATAAGACCGGAAACCATAAGCCGAATAAGAGCGAATGTCTCTTTTTGATTTCGATCAAGTGTGGTTTCAGAGTATTATCATCATTTTTGAAGAAAAAATAAGATGACAGCAATTATTCCAAAACTACCGATGCGAAATAAGGAAAATACCAGAACCTTTTATAATAAATTAGGTTTTACGTCCAATAAAAATGATTTTAAAGGTTATCTGATGTTGGAAAAAGATCATTTAGAGATCCATTTTTTTGAATTTAAAGATCTCATTCCTACTGATAACTATGGTCAGATCTATATACGATGTTCAGATATTAATGAGATTTATCAAACGTGTCTCAAAAAAAATATTGAGATCCATCCGGCAGGCGATCTGGATGATAGACCGTGGGGTCAGAAAGAGTTCTCATTACTGGATCCGGACAGTAACCTGATTACATTTGGGCAGGCGTTATAAAATGATGGCAGCAGAAAAATAATTAGGACTTAATTAAAAGTTTTAATTATTTTAAACTATTTCTCTGACTTGCCGAATGACATTTCAGCCTTCACTTTCTCACGGTGTTGCATTCCCCATTTTGTCATCGCAGCGACCACTTCTTCCAAAGTGCAGCTATAAGGAAGCAGTTCATACTCTATTGTTACCGGATATCCATTTTCTACTTTTTTGATGATAATAATTCCGAGCATGTGTTCAAATCCCCGCTTCTTGTGTTCAAAAACTTTCTTGTACTGCAAAGTAAATAGTTGTAATGATATCACCATTCTTATTAAACAACAGGGAATTCACGCCCTTAATGCTGTAAATGAATAATGAATTTCAATTAATTTTAACCATTAACTGACCTGGGTTTCCAATAATGGTAATTTATATTGAGACAGCTTTATAATAGCAATAACTGCAATTTAAATAAGCCCTCAACACTTAGCCAATGTTGGGGGGCTTTCTATTTAAGTTAAATAAACCGTGTAGTTATTTTATTACATGAACTTCCATTTTCAACTACAAAGAAAACTTTATTGCCGCTGTAGATTTGTAGTGTTCAAAACAGAACAATTAAACAAGAATAGAAATAAAATCCATACGATCATGACAAAACAAATAGCAATCGCAATGTTAACTATCGGAGCGACCATATTAGGAACTAACAACGTTCAAGCTCAAAATACAACCGCTACAACAACCGTAAACATTACCCTGAACGATGTGATCTCCATCGATGCCGGAAGTACAGCAATCGGTAATACGGTTGACTTTAACTATGCGACTGCAGCAGACTATAACTCTGATCAAACCATTACTAAAGCCAACTCTTTGAAAGTTACTTCAACGAAGAACTTTAACGTTAAAGTAAAAGCAGGGGGTACTAATTTTATGAATGGAACCAACTTAATCCCAGTAAATGTTTTGACGATCAAAGCAGCATCAGCTTCCGGAACAATGGGTGGAACAAAAAACGCGGTTGTTTTATCTGCAACGGATCAAAATTTAGTAACAAATGCTCCACTGGGAAGCGCATTAACCCTGAATTTGGATTACATGATTCCTGCAGTGAAATCATCTTCTTCAGACATCTTAGGTAAACCAGCGGGAACGTATACGCAAACAGTTATTTATACTGCAACAGCTTTATAGTAAATTTTTTCATATTAATATTTTGTGATTTGGTGTTTCGAAGGCTTCCTACAGGAGGTCTTTGATTTTGTATGTATTGATCCAATATAGAGAAAATTCAAAATCCGGGAATAAGTATTCTTAAATAAAGAAATCAAATGATCTTCATTTATATGATATTTTCACACAGAAAAAATAGAACAGTTAATAAAAGATAATGAGTTTAAAAAGATGCCGGAATTTTGACAGCCTTACTGTATTTATAACAAATCGATAAAAAAATTACTTTAGAAGTATATCTTGCTCCTCCATTCCTCGGGAAGCTTGTACTTCATAGGAATAATCAGTCCACCTTCAAATCTGCTATCTTCATAGTTTGAGGTAGCAAATTTAATATAAGGCAGTACTGCCATTACAAATTTACCACTATCGCTACCTATCAGGTTTTGCTTGATCCTTAGTGTAAGATCACCGTTACCGTGTTTTATTATTTTTTCATCGGAATCAATTTTTCGCTCGCTTTGTCTTCCATAAGTTTGAAAACCTATTTGAACTGCTGTAGAATTGGTTAGTCCCACTTTTACGTTCATTTGATTGATAAGTAATGTATTGATCTGATGAGATTCTGATTTTTCTCTCATTATTCTTCCAAGATCATTCTCAACTTGAAAATGCCCTGCATCAATAGTATAGGGTGATTCTGTTACACCAGGACGATCAGTCTCCATTTCTCTCAGTTGAGAACTTGGAACAGGATTTAACAAAGAGAATTTTTTAATTGAGTCTTTCTGACCATAACTTTTTATAGGAAGTAAAAGTCCGCAAAAAAACAGTATCAAAAAATTGTTATTTTTACTCATATCAAATTATTATATCACTTAATTTTTATTAAAGCAGATAAAGTTATGCTGTTTTTGATTTTACTAAATTTATTTTTTCACTTTATATTTATATAGACATCGTAATTGTAAATTGGCATTAAAATAGTATGAAGGGTAAAAACCTTAAACCATCAATTATGTTACAATATCCACAAAATAAAAAGTTTCTCGATGCCGTAAAAAAACTTTCTGTCAGGCATAATATAGATCTTTCAGAAATCCTTTCAATTGCTCAGAATACCGAATCAAAAAATAGAATGGATGTAAATGACTTGAATCACCTCCAAAACAACATCGGCATTCCTCTGGGTATATACCTTTCCAAAAAGGAAGTTTGTAAAGGTTTGGTAAATAATACTGTTTTTCAAAACAGTTTGATATCCATTGCAAACAGTAATTACTCATTTCAAAAGTTAGATCACTATCCTAATTTTATATGGTCGTATTAGCAGTCACCAATCTTTAATTTTAAGTATTATCTGAACAATTAATTTTGTGCTAATAATATACATCTGAATAGTTACCATTTGTATAATCTGGACCTATATAAAATCTTTATTATGATAGATTTTGTACTGATGAAAATATCAATGTTAAAAATTGGGAGAAACTCACTTGTGCACAACTGAAAGATTCCTTAAATTAAATTATTAATATTTGTGGATAAAAATATTGTAAAACTGAAAAAGTTGGTTGAGAAACATCTTCATCAGTCAAAAGATGAGATCAGTTCATTTTTTGGTCAACCTTTAAGAAAATCTGATGACTTTATTTGGTTCTTCCGTGTATATAAATTTAATATTTTCCATGAGGAAATTATCTTTATTTTTGAAGAAGATAAAGTTGTAGACATTGTACTGGTTATCTATTTTCTTTGGTTTAAAGTCAAAAGCATTTACTATTTCGAAAATCAAAATCCGGAATATAAAGTACTAAATTTTAGATACATCCTTAAAAAAAATACTGTAATACTTATTTCAATTTCTAAAATTGAAATATTTCAGTCATTATTTGAAGGGAATAAAAAATTTCTGGTAATGGCATTAGATTCTCTTCCGAAACTTAATTTCATTATCTATTAGAGCTTTAAACTTAGTTAATTAAATTTTAGCACAGCATTTGCTATGTGAACCGTAACAGCAAGAATTTAGTGATTGAAAAGAGGGGTCTGTAAATATTAGCAAAGTTAAAACACTCTTCTTTGAGTCATGAAAATCAAGCAACTACAATATTCCGAAACCGAACTATTTCTGTTACTTAAAACAGGACAAACTACAGAATTCAATTATATATATGATTTTTACAGTCCTATTTTATATGGATTTTTACTGAATTCAGGTCTGTCAGAAAAATATTCAACAGATATTTTGGAAAAAACCTTTACCAAAATCTGGAATAATTCCCGGCAATTACCTATCCATAATAACTTCCTAATATGGATGCTACAAATCACAACCGAAAACATCAGAGATTATTTACAAAATCATCATAGAAAATTTACCATTGAAGTTAAAAACTGCGCAGCAATTTCGATCAAATTTACAGATGTCATAGAACCGGCTCTCCCTAATCAATCCATTGCGTAATGTTAACATGACCAAACAAATAGTAGAATCTGAGCCGACGAAAATGATGCTACAAAAAAGAAGCAACTCTAGGATTAAACTTGAAAAAACAATTAGATTGTTTTTTCAAGTTTAATCAATTTATTACAAATTAACTTAAACAATTGAGTTTCAATTAGGCTTTAAAAATTTGCAATTGCAACCCGAAAATATGTTTAGCTAATGACTTTCCTGCATCAGCATTGGTTAAAAATAGGGATATTGCATATACCAAAGTATGCAATAACTTAGCCTGCACCATTGGTCAAAAACTCACCCTTTTCGCTCACGACCTGATTACCCCATTGGGTAATTGCCTCCAGGACAGGAACAAAACTCTTCCCAAAATCTGTTAAGCTGTATACTACTTTTACAGGTGGCTTTTTACCATATACTTTTCTTGATACAAGTCCGTCCTTCTCTAGTTGTTTTAACTGCAGGCTTAAGGTCATCTCCGTAATGGACGGTATTTCCTTACGCAATTCGCTATACCTTTTAACTTCATCCTTTAAATGGTACAGGATGACGGCTTTCCATTTCCCGCCAACCAGATCCATTGTGAGACTCACCGTGCAAGGATAAGACTTATCTTTCAATTTCACATGATCGCCAATACATTCTGTTTTCATTCCACTGCTGTTTAGACCTATCTGTTTGGATAGTTATTGCAAATATAAATTACTAAAATTAGTTTTGCAACTATAATTATGATAGTTCAAAATTAACATATCTAAATAAATAAAGGCAATGAAAATTTTAATTGTGATCGCACATCCGGAACCTCAAAGTTTTAATGCTGCCATGTATCAGGAAGCTATAAAAACACTGGAAGAAAATGGACACGAAGTACAAATGTCCGACCTATACAGAATGAATTTCAATCCTGTTTCTGACAGAGAAAATTTCACGACTGTAAAAAATACAGCCTATTTCAGTCAGCAGGCTGAAGAACGTTTTGCTTACGAAAACAATGGTTTTACGGAGGATATCTTAGCAGAACAAGATAAAGTACTGTGGTGCGATCTGATGATCTGGCAATTTCCGTTATGGTGGTTTTCTGTTCCTGCGATACTGAAAGGTTGGGTCGATAAGGTTTTTGCAATAGGAAAATTCTATGACAACGGTAGAATTTATAACAACGGTTTGCTCAAAGGTAAAAAAGCCCTGTTATCGATTACCACAGGCGGTCCAGATAAGAATTACATAACAGCCAAATATGGCAGCACCGATCAGATTTTACATCCTATTCAGACAGGAATTCTCGAATTTGTCGGCTTTTCTGTTTTACCGTCTGAAATATATTTTTCCATTGAACGCATTAAAGATGATGAACGGAAAGAGATTTTAAAAAGATGGAGCAACCGTCTGAAATATATTTTTACAGAACCTTCGATAACTGACGATAAATATTAAATTAAGAAACGTTTCAAAATATTTTAACAGTCTTCGGTCTTCGGTATAAATTTTAATTACTTACCTCCCATCCTGTCATTTGCGCTCTTTTGCATATCATGCTAAAGTGTTAAACAAATAAACTAAACCCCGCTTTAAAGCGGGGTTTAGTTTATTTGTTTAAATCTTATTTCTTCGACTCCTCTACAGAAACTTTTCTGAAGTCTTTAAATAGTTTACTCAGTTCAAGTGCTGCTTTTCTTGCTCTTGTACCAGCAGCCTTGTTCCCTTTTTCAGATTGTTGGCTGGCTTCAGTTGAAAATGTCTCAAACTCAGCATTGATCTTTTCGATTAGTTCTTTCATAGTATGATAAATTTAAATTGGAGACAAATATAATGGTTTATACCAATTGATACTTTTTTCCATTATATAAGTTTTGCTAAGATAAACCCAATGATCAATGCCACCAGAAATGCGATTAAGATCTTGACATAATTGGTTTTGCTGCCTTGGATTTCCTGATTTAGCCTGGCATTTTCCTGTTTCAAAGTTTCCAGATCAACTTTAAGGGAAGCTGTCCTTTCATTGATGGCGGACTGGACATTCTTCTCGTGCAAAACAGCGATCTCCTTTTTGTAGCTTTCCATTTCTGTCTGGCGTTGTTTCTGCTGCTCCTGGAAATTCTTCTGAAGATCTTGCAGTTGTTTGCCAGAACTCACCTGAAGCTTTTGGAATTCTTCATTTCTCACCTTTAGCTGTTCTGCAAAGGTTTTGTTATGGTTCTCTACCTGTTCTTTATAAGTTTTCTGGGCTTCAGTAAACTCCTCATTTTTCTTCTTCAGCTGTTTTTCCAAGGTTTCCACCTGTTCTGAAAACTGCTTCGTCACATCTTTTTTCACCTCATCAATGAGCAGAGCCCTTGAATTCGACCTTTCGTGTGATAATTTTTCAGCAATGGTATGCAATCCAGCGCCATAATCGTGAGGTAAATGAAAACGCTTGTCGGCCAGTTTATCCAATAATGTTTCATCTACCGTGTGACCGATAGCCGTAACAGTAATTGGTTTCATTGTTATGAATATTTCGGATAAGCTCAGGTCATTGAAGGTTTCCATACTCTGTCGGTCACCTCCTCCCCTGACCAGGGCAACAATGTCATAATCCAAAGCTGAAATTTCTTTCAGTTTGGAAATGATCGCTGTTGACGAAGTGATATTGCAACTGTGATCTGAAATATCAAAATACTTTCTTGAAACATCCAGTCCTTCGAAAAAATCCTTCTGGACAATCGCATTATTTCCATAAATGTTAGCGACCCTGACCTTTTCATCTTTGAGCATCTTATCCCTGATCAAGGTCTCAAGGTCTTTTGATCCTGTCTCCAGTTTTTTCTGGATCAGCCCATACCTTTCCAGTTCTTCTTCGGAGATGGATTTTTCTTCCTGCTGAATGATCTCATCAACCACAAAACGAAGCTCTATCGAAGAATTTTTAATGTTTTTCTCAATGAACCCCCTGAGTGTGTAGATCTCATTATTCGTGATTTTACTCCTGAGCAAAGAAGAAATACGAATCCCTATCGAAGTGTGATCACCTTCTGAGAACAGAAGGTCATAATAGTAATTCCCATAGGATTTACCACCACCAAAAGCATATCTGCCTTTCAGATAGATCAGATTGACCGTAGCATTGAGCTTCAAGGCATTACTGAAGATTCCAATAACTGAGGCTGGCGAATAGATCGGATATGTGACTTCTTGATCGTCCATGTGATTGACTGTCGTTTTAAAAAAGCTTGATAAGCAAAGGTATTGCTAATTGAATTTAAATAAAATAGAAGTGTTACAATACTGAAAAAGTTGGTTTTAAAACTGAATGCAACAATTACCTATACTTTAAAAGAATATAGAACGCCTGTCACTTTCTAATTTTTGACTTCAACTACTACAACATTTTAATTGCTATAGAAATAAAAAAATCCCCAAATTATATGGGGATAAAAACTAATAACCATGAAAACCTTTATAAAAGTATTTCCTTTGCAAAATCATGAAAACTAAATACATTTGAAGGTGAATGGTGGGGTTAATTGTATTTTAAAAAAGACCTGATTATCCCAATTTTCCTAAAAAGAATAGAATTATTTTACAGTCGAACTTCCAGGTCTGATCCTTTGGAAAAAAACTAAATCAGCTTCAAAAGTTCCTCAGCCACCTTTTCAGAAGAAGCAGGATTTTGTCCCGTAATCAATCTTCCGTCAACTATAGCATAGGGACTCCAATCTTCGATTTTACTGTACACTCCACCATTCTTCTTCAGCATATCTTCTACCAGAAAAGGAACAACATCAGTTAACTGCACCCCCTCTTCCTCTGTATTGGTGAATCCAGTCACATTTTTATCCTTTACCAGATACTCACCGTCTATTTTCACATCTTTCAAAACCCCGGGAGCGTGACACACAAATGCTATAGGTTTATCATTGGTATAGAAATCAACTATAAGCTGCTGCGAAACTTTATCTTCCGCCAGATCCCACAAAGGACCATGTCCGCCCGGATAAAATACCGCATCAAAGTCTTCACTTTTTACTTCCGATAACTGATGTGTATTTTTTAATTTGTCCTTTAATACCTGATCATCATCCATTCTTCGTGTTGCATCGGTCTGGGCTGAGGGATCTTCACTTTTCGGATCAATGGGTGGCTGACCGCCCTTTGGAGATGCCAGTGTAATTTCTACGCCTTTATCAGACAATGCATAGTAGGGTGCAGCCAATTCTTCAGTCCAGAACCCTGTCTTTAAACCTGTATTTCCTAATTCATCGTGACTCGTAAGTACGAATAAAACTTTTTTGCTCATTTTTATATCTATTTAATTTAGTATTACAAAGTTGGAATTTATCTGTGTTTTAAGCACAGGATCTAAATCACTATTTTCATGTGATCCGGATCACACTTTTTCTGATATGCAGACAAATTAAAATTACTTTATTTGTCATAGAGTTCCTTTATTCTGAAAGACGCTTAGACTTTCTATCTTGTTATTGATAGTCTTATATACAATCTCAACTGAAAAACTTGACAGTTCATACAGTACAAACTTTAGTCCATCCTTAGAAGTTTCACTGATGACCTTTCCTTTGGCCAAAGCCAATTCGCATTGAGATTGCATGGGTAGATTTTTAAAATCGTAGTACGAAATAGACATTTAACTATTATTTTATTTTTTATGATATTACAGTTCACTCACTAAGCGAAAAGTCAAATTAATTCGCTCTTTCATATACAAAGCAGACTTCGCGATACGATGCTCCCAGTTTTCCTGCAGGTCACCTTTCATCAAAAGCAAAGAACCATGTGGAAGTGGAATGCTGTATCTGCTTTGATGATGATTCAGTTTTCTAAAGTCAAACTTTCGGGTCTGTCCCAAGCTGAGTGATGCAATGACCGGTCTGTCACCGTATCTGCTTTCCTTGTCCCTGTGCCATGCCACAGAATCATTGTGATCCCTATATAAATTGAGTAAGACTGAATTAAATTCATGACCAAAAACTTCTTCAATTTTTTTCTTTAAAGACAATAATTCAGGCGTCCAGGCATTTACCTCGAATTCACTTCCTCCTAATTTGTAGGACTTTTCACTGTCACCATACCATGCTGTCAGACGTGGAGTCAATACTTTCTTATCATACATAGTCTGAGTTTTCTGTTTCCAAGGAGTATGTTCCAAAAGTTGAGAAAAAAGTCGATCCGATTCTTCTGCCGTCAAAAAATGCTCTCTGAATTCCAACAAATCTTTTGGAAAATCATAAAATTCTTCTGCGCTAAATAAACTGAGTTGACCCATTGTTTTATTAACTATTTTTATTACTTTTGACTATCCCACAATGGGAATTTTTTCATCATTTGTGTTTTTAAGCTTTCCCAACAGGAAAGCTTTTTTCATATGTACTATAAAATACATCTCTTATTGAATATTTTTATTAGAACTTCTAATCTCCGATCGGAGCTCTTCAAACATACTTCTGATTTCCTGATATTCTAGGTTTTCAATGCGCAGTTCCTGAGTATTAATACTGCATGCAAATTCCCAGATTTCATAGACTTCTGACCATTTGATTTCATAAGGTTCATAGAAAGAATTGTCAGAACTAACAAAACTTCCCGAATCATTCTGCTTGGAATATCTTTTGTAAACAATACCGTCTTTCGTGATAAAGATGTAGGTTTTTCCTTTTTTCAGATCCTTTTTATCCTCAAGATATTTTCCTACAATATAAGTTCCGTCATTATAAGGTGGCATGGAATCGCCATCTGCAGGAAACGCACGGAACTTTCCGTTTCTTAAAAAAGGGAGTGAAAGGTGTTGTAGTCCCTCCACAAATTCAGGATCATTATACCCGCTGAGGTATCCCATACTTGCTTTTTGAGGAACGATTTCAATTCTGTTTTCTCCTGTATGATCAACTTTCATGGGCAACAAAATTCTGTTGTTGGGAAGGTTGACTACATCATCCAGCGGATACTTTCGTAAATCAACGGTCAGCAGCAAATCAATGCTCACTTTATAGTATTTGGAAAGCTTAACCAACAATTCAATAGGCGGTTCCGACCTCCCATCTTCATATGTTGCATACCTTCCTCGAGTGATCGAAATTTCATCACCCACCTTTTGTTGGGATGCTTTCATTTTGTCTCTTAGAAATCTGATGTTTTCTGAAAAAATTGACATTGCTATAAATTATAGCAACAAATATACAATATTTTGCAATAAAACGTAATAATTTTACAGCATGGAAAGAGCAATTGCACATATGGATCTGGACACATTCTTTGTCTCCTGTGAACGGCTGAAAAACTCCGAACTGGAGAAACAGCCTGTAATCATAGGAGGTGGAGACCGTGGAGTCGTTGCATCTTGCTCTTATGAAGCTAGGAAATTCGGAGTTCGTTCTGCCATGCCTCTGCGAATGGCTACTCGCTTATGTCCTGAAGCTAAGGTCATCAAAGGAGACATGGAATACTATTCCAATATGTCGCATCTGGTTACTGAAATCATTCAGGAGAAAGTTCCTATAATGGAGAAAGCCAGTGTGGATGAATTTTATCTTGACCTTTCAGGAATGGACAAATTTTTTGGTTGTTATCAGTGGACGTCTGAAATTGCTGAAGCCATAGTTAAAAATACAGGTTTGCCGATAAGTTTTGCACTCTCTTCGAACAAAACTGTTTCAAAAATAGGAACAGGAGAAGCGAAGCCAACAGGAAAATTAGAATTAATAACACAGAATATCCAGCCATTTCTAAATCCTCTTTCTATCAAAAAAATCCCAATGGTGGGTGACGTGACCTTCGAGTTGCTTTCTAGATTAGGGGTTAGAAAAATAGAAACCTTGTCTAAAATGCCTGTTGATGTATTGCAGCAGCTTATTGGAAAAAATGGACTTACCCTTTGGAAAAAAGCGAATGGTATTGATGAAACTCCTGTGGTTACTTATTCGGAACAAAAATCAATATCTACCGAAACTACTTTTCCTGAAGATACTATCGATATGCAGAAACTCGAAAGCACTCTATCAGGAATGGTAGAACAGCTATGCTATCAACTGAGACATGAAAAATGGCTGACCTCAACAGTCTCTGTAAGAATCAGGTATGCTAATTTCTATACAGAAGTGAAACAATGCAAAGTTCCTTACACTTCAGCAGATCACACCCTACTTAGGTATGTATTGGAACTGTTTAAAAAAGTATTCACCAAAAGAATGAGAATCCGTTTGGTTGGAGTCAAGTTTACAGGTCTTGTTCCCGGAAAACATCAGATGAATCTTTTTGAAGATACGGAAGAAATGATCTCATTATATCAGACCATGGACAAAATCAAAGACAGATTCGGTGTCAAGAGTATAGGAAGAGCTTCAGGTTTTTTAAATTAATAAATCGCGTATGTTTCTCAACTGCCATACCTACCACAGCTTGCGTTATGGAACTATATCTCTTGAAGATTTGGTTCAGCTGGCTGTTGGCCATCAATTAAAAGTTCTGGCATTGACTGACATTAACACGGTAACGGGAATCTATCATTTTTACAAGCTTTGTCAGGAAAATAATATTAAACCAATTCTGGGAGTTGATGTGCGGGTTGAAAATGAGCAATATTACATTTGCTTAGCTAAAAATCCCAGAGGTATTGCTGAAGTGAACAGACTGTTGACGCATTATAATTGTGAAGGAATTGAAATTCCAAAAGCGAATCCTCCGCTGGAAAATTGTTTTGTTATCTATCCTTTACAAAACATTCCTGAAAAATTGTTGGAGCACGAATTTATAGGAATCAAACAGGATGAGTTAAATCTTCTAATCAATCCTAAACTGAAATCTTTAATTCATAAAATGGTCATTCTGCATCCGGTAACCTTTAAAACTGAGGAAGAATTTGAGCTTCACAAGATACTAAGAGCAATAGATGGTAATATTTTACTGAGTAGACTTACGGAGAAAGATTACTGTAAGAAAAATGAAAGTTTTATTCCTAAAAAATTACTTTTAAATCAATTTGAACCATATCCGAAGATTATTGAAAACACCAAATATATAGTCAATGAATGCAGTTTTGATTTTGATTTCAAGACGCCAAAAAATAAAAAACACTTTACTGAAAGTAAAGAAAATGATTTTAAATTGTTGGTAAAATTGGCATATGAAGGTTTAACCAAAAGATACCCTGACCATAATCAGCAAGCTAAAGACAGAGTTGAAAAAGAACTTACCGTTATTAATCAGCTTAATTTCTGTGGCTATTTTTTAATTACGTGGGATATTATTCAATATAGCAACCGAATGGGGTTTATGCATGTCGGGAGAGGAAGTGGTGCCAACAGTATTATTGCTTATTGCCTGGGAATTTCTGATATATGCCCTTTAGAACTGGACTTATATTTTGAACGTTTTCTCAATCTTAATCGTAAATCACCACCCGACTTCGACATCGACTGGAGCTGGAAGAACCGTAATACCATTTTGGAATATATTTTTGAAAAGTACGGAAAAGACCATGTAGCCTTTTGTGGAACCAATGTAGAGTTTAAAAGAAAATCGAGATTCCGAGAGCTGGGAAAAGTATTTGGACTTCCAAAAGACGAACTGGATCAGCTTTCGAAAAAATCAAAAGATCTGCATGATCAAAATTCAGTTGTGCAGGAGATTTATAAATATGAACAACTGTTAGTAGGATTTCCTAACCAGAGAAGTATGCATTCCTGTGGAATCCTGATTTCGGAGGAACCCATCACCAATTATTCTGCTTTAGAATTTCCGCCAAAAGAATTTCCTATCGTACAGTTCGATATGTATACCGCAGAAGATATTGGATTGGAAAAATTTGATATTCTTTCACAAAGAGGATTGGGAACTATCAAAGATACCGTTCAGTTGATTGAAGAAAAAAGAGGAATAACGGTAGACATCGAAGACACAAGGATTTCGAAGAATGAAATCTTGTGTAATGAATTTCTAAGTATCGGAAAGACGATAGGATGTTTTTATATTGAATCTCCAGCTATGCGTGGGTTATTAAGAAGGCTCAAATGCGATAATTATAAAGTTTTGGTTGCAGCATCCTCTATCATCCGACCCGGTGTTGCCCAAAGTGGCATGATGAAAGAATACATCTTTCGTCATAACCATCCAGGTCAATTTGAATACTTCCATGAAGTTTTTGAAAAAGAATTAGGTGAAACCTATGGCATTATGGTGTATCAGGAAGACGTTATAAAAATTGCCATGCACTTTGGTGGTGTTTCCGCTACCAATGGTGATGTTCTACGCAGAGCCATGAGTGGAAAGGGACGTTCTCTCTCTGCTTTACAGAAATTAAAAGATGAATTCTTTGAATCCTGTAAAACAAAAGGACATCCCGAACAATTGTCTCATGAAGTCTATCGGCAGATTGAATCTTTTGCAGGTTATTCATTTTGTAAAGCACATTCTGCTTCTTACGCTGTTGAAAGTTATCAGAGTTTGTACCTAAAAGCCTACTACCCTATTGAATTTATGGTCTCAGCAATTAACAATGGCGGAGGGTTTTACAGAACTGAAGTCTATGTTCATGAAACCAAAATGTCAGGTGCAACTATTCACAATCCATGTATCAACCTCAGCGAATTTCATACGACAGTATATGGAACAGATGTTTACTTAGGGTTAATGCATATTGAAAAACTGGAGTCAGCTGTTAAACTTTTTATTCCTGAAGAAAGAAAAGAACATGGTGATTACAAATCCTTGGAAGATTTTGTCAAAAGAGTCAGTATCGGCATTGAGACTTTGCAGATATTGATTTTTGTAGGTGCTTTCAGATTCACAGGAAAACAGAAACATGAATTATTAATAGAAGCAAGATTTCTTTTATCAAAGAATCAATACAAAACAAAAATTATATCGTTGTTTGATGAACCTCAGAAAGATTACCACTTACCAGTTATCGAAAGAAATCCTTTTGAAGATGCTTTTGATGAAATGGAAATATTAGGTTTTCCAGTTTCTTATTCAATTTTTGATTTATTGCAAACAAAATACAGAGGACATATTTTAGTAAAAGATCTTTTGAAATATCACAAGAAGCCAGTTAAGATGCTGGCTTATCTGATTTCAAGGAAACACGTCCCTATTAAAAACAAATATGGAAATAGAGATGATATGTATTTCGGAACCTGGATTGATGCTGAAGGACAGTATTTTGATACCGCCCATTTTCCAGATAGTCTTCGACAGTTTCCCTTTAAAGAGGGAGGTATTTATATTCTGTTGGGAACTGTAGAGGTAGACTATCATTTCCCAACGATTACAATCACAAAAATGTCTAAGATGCCGCTCATTGCCGATCCTAGATATTCTATGGATGAAGATAAAGCAAAGGAAGTGGAAAACACTCTTCGTGAAGATGTAAGTATGACACAGAGAAAACCTTATCCGCAGGAACATGAGATAGGCTTACCGAGACAAAAAATGATTTAGAATAAATACTTACTCAAAACAACAATCTCTAACATGAACTCAAAGCGACCATCGTTGATGAAACAAGTCCCGATCACAATTCTGTCATCGTTACTTTCGAGGGTGACAAAAACAAAAAGCATTTTGAGATCAAATGCTCTTTTAATCCCTATGTTCAAAAAATGAGAAAGTGGGACATCTGGGAGATGGTCATTAAGTGTGACAGTGAAATCTACACAGATGAAAAGACCGAGAAAAAATCTTATTTTACACATCTTCTCTGCGATAATGCAATAGAAATACATTCTCCCTATGGACAGAAGGATTGATAAAATGATTTTCAAGGATATTTATTATTTTACTTCCTACTGTCCATTATGAAACTTAAAAGTTAATGTATTATTAATATGCCTTCACTCTCTTTTGGGTATTTTTGCAATAGTAAGTTTTCAACTCTTGTAAAGAGAAAGATGGCAATGGACAGTTTTAAAAAAATATATTCAGAATATAAACACAGAGTGTATTTTTTTGTAGCTAAATATATATCTGACGAAGAAGATATTGAGGAGCTTGTGCAGGATATTTTTATGCACCTTTGGAAATATAGTTCTGAAAGCGATTCCCTATCTCAGACCGAGGCTATCATCTTTAAATCAGCCAAACAGGAAATCTCCAATTTTTACCGTAAAAAGAAGATGATCTATATTCCTTTGGAAGATTCTCAACAAGTGAGCGATGAAGAAAATTTTGATATTGAAAAAAAACTCCTTGAGGAAGATCAGCTGAAAAAAATTGAAGGTCTTCTTGAGCAAGTGCCTGAAAGAAGCCGTGAATTCTTTATCAAAAATAAAATTCAGAATCTCAGCCTATTTACGATTGCTAAGGAAAATGACATATCCAAAACTGCCGTTGAAAAGCACGTTAACAAGGTTCTTAAATTTTTGAAGACGAATTTGAATTTTTTCTTTTAGTTCTTCTCAATCAACGATTCAAAAAAATCTATTTTATCCTAATCAGTTCGGTTGTAGCCATTTTCATATTGGGTAAGGATGTCATCTTTATATTCAATTGTTGAAAATTCTTCTTCTTGCGTTTCTTTCTTTATTTCAAGCTGATCATAATACCAATTTTCTTTGTGCATTCTCTAAAATTATAAACGTTACAGCTTGAATGCTTTATATTATACCTATAACAATCAATTTTCGTACTAAGCCCTCATTTCAGTAAACATACTAAAAGTTAAAGTTAATGATTGAATCTTTTAATATTTGATTATTATCTTACATTCTTACATGTAAAAAAACATAAAATACTAACGCTCAATTTTAACCCAATATCAATCAATGTGAACAAATCATTAAATGAAAAAAATAAGGGTTGACGATTTTCTTCTTTAGACGTATTTACTATTAAAGAACAAAGAATACTATGGATTTTGAAAATCAGTGGAAATCGTTAGAGGACGATCACCGTAAAATAAAAGATACGTCAGACGAAAGGATTTGGAATGGTCTTGAAAGGAAAATACAATTTAGGAAGAATACCAGAAAGTTCTTATCGGTTGCAGCGGTTCTCGTACCACTATTTACAATATTGAGTTTGTATTTTATAAATAATGGAAAGTCGTCTTCCTCTCAGACAGAATTGGTTTTTAAAACTTCGGAAATAAAAAAAGAATTCGTTTTATCAGACGGGAGTAAAATTATTTTGGAACCACAAAGTGAACTGACACTTGCCACAGATTTCGGATCAAAAACCAGAACGGTATCATTTACAGGAAAAGCTTTTTTCAATATAGCTAAAAAGGAAAGTTTACCATTTATAGTTGATGCCAAAAGTTTCAAAGTTCAAGTTTTGGGAACCCAATTTACTTTAGATCAAAAAGAAAATAATAAAGTTTATCTGAAAGAAGGAAAAGTAAAAGTAGATTACAAAGGTCACACTACTTATCTTTTGCCCAAAGAAACATGGCTCGCAGACAAAAAAGGTATTGAAAAACACTTTTATGATTACGATGTTAAAAGAAAATTTGATTTCAATAATATGAAATTCAATGAAGCTGTTTCAAAACTGGAAGAAACATACAATGTTGCAATTGAATATCCACAGGAATATAAAAACAATATCATTGATGGTGACATCACAGGAAATCTTGAAAAAGTACTTCAGACCATCAGTTTTCCTTTTAATCTGAATATTGAGAAAAAATCACAAGATCAAATTATCCTAAAAAAATAATGCAGCGGTAATGGGGGTTACCGATGCATTGAATATAAATCAGTCAAATAACAACTAATTTCAGCAAAGCTATGAAAAAAACAACAATTAGCATGATGTTGTTAGGGCTTTTGTGTGCACCACAATTTTCCTATGCAACTGCTAACAAGTGTTTTCAACAATCCGTCAGTCAGCGGAAAATTCCTTTAAACAAAGTTTTTGAGAAACTTTCAAAAGCTCATGGAGTCAAATTCTTTTATTCTGTTTCAGATTTAAAAAACATCGAGGTTAATGAATCCCGGATCAACTATCAATCCTTATCAGAATCTTTGGATTATCTGAAAAAGAGTATAGGTCTTGATTTTAATATAGATCAAAAAACAGTCACGGTTCGTCTCAATCCTAAAACGATTGCCAAATTGCAAAAAGCCAATGAAGCTCAGACTGCGGATGATGTTAATCCTGTAAAAGACACTGCAAGATCAAGGGAAAGAGCAATCGACGAAGTTGTTTTGGTAGGTTACGGAAAGCAGAGCAAGAAAAATAATTCGGGTTCTATTTCTTCAATTGATGAGAAACAGATGAAAGGGATTGCTTCCAGCAATTTTGGAGATATAATTGCAGGAAAAGCAACAGGAGTTCAGATTACCCAAGCCAATGCAAGCCCCGGAGGATCACCATCCATCAGAGTAAGAGGAATCGGAACTTTAACGGCAGGCTCCAATCCTTTGATCGTAGTAGACGGGCTTCCTTTGACAGAAGGTTCAAATTTAAATGCAATCGATCCTAATTCTATTGCAAAAATAGATATTCTTAAAGACGCTGCTTCAGCCGCAATCTACGGTTCCAGAGGTGCCAACGGAGTCATCATTATCGAAACTAAGCAAGGAAAAAAGGGAAAAATGAATGTCTCTTTTGATAGCTATTATGGAATGCAGATGCGGAGTGATAACGTAAAGCTGGTGAACGCTTACGATATGGCCACTTTCCTGAAAGAAGCAAGAGACAACAATTATCTTTCTAAAGGCAGTAACAGAAGTATTTTCGATGACAACGCAACGAGAGTAAGCAAGGGAGCTTCTTTAAGGGAATTAATTCCTGATTATCTTAAACCTTATTTGGCTAAACAGCCTGGATTAACCGATACAGATTGGTTAAATACCGTTATGAAGTCTGCACCCATCAGCCAGACTTCATTGAATATTACAGGCGGAAGTGAGAAAAGCAGATACGCTTTTACCACAAGTTATTTTAATCAGAAAGGTTTGGTCATCGGAACTGACTATGAAAAATTTTCTACGAGTATCAATCTGTCAACTGATCTGACCGACCGATGGAAAGTAGGTGTTACGATGACTCCGTCATATGCAACAGGTACCATAAATGCATCACAAAACTCCAGAAGCTATAATCCGCTGCAAATGGCAACAGCAATGTATCCGTTCTTCAAAGTGTATAATGATGACGGAAGTTTAGCCATTTCTCAGCAGATCTTAGGAAATACTTCAACAGACGGAGCTTTGGTAGAAAACCCGGTTGCGGTGCAGGAAATGACGAACAGAAAATACACTTTATTCAAAACTTTCGGAAACATTTTTACTGAACTTGAATTGTTGAAAGGGTTAAAATACAGGTTTTCCGTCGGTGGAGATTACTCCAATTATGAATATAACTTTTTTGATCCCTCCACAGTTGGAGCTTATAGAGCTGCTGCGCCGGATGTAACTTTTGCCAACAGAACAGAATACATCAGGAAAAATTATTTAATTGAAAACGTAATTTCTTTTGACAGAAGATGGGGTTCTCACAGAGTTGATGCGATTGGTGGACAGTCTTTTCAGCAGGAAGACAACACCCAGCTTTTGACCGAGGCAACCGCTTTTCCGGATAATAGTATCAGAAATATAGCAGGCGGAACGGCTTTTAAAAGTACATTGACACAATACAAATGGAGATTACTTTCTTATTTTACGAGAGTCAATTATACGTTTGACAATAAATATAATCTAATGGCTTCATACCGAAGAGACGGTTCTTCTCGATTCGGGAAAAATTCTAAATGGGGAGATTTCTATGCATTTTCTGCTGGATGGACGGTAAGTAATGAAAACTTTTTCCCTGAAAATAATGTCATTACCGACTTAAAATTAAGATACAGTTTAGGAAGCAACGGAAACAATCAGATTCCAAATTTTGGTGCTCTGTCGCTGATGAATCCAGAGAATTATACTTTCGGAAATACTTTAGCACCCGGATATACGACCGAAACTGCTCCAAACCCGAATATTTCTTGGGAGAAATCAAAATCCAACAACTTCGGAATTGATTTTTCATTATTTAAAAATGTCTTAAATATTTCTGCAGATTATTACATTCTCAACAGAGACGGATTGTTATTGGATGTTCCCGTTCCGCAGCAATCTGGTTTTAGTACTTCTCTTCAGAATATCGGAAGAATAAAAAACTCAGGTTTTGAATTACAGATTGCATCTAAAACCTTTAACATCGCACAAAACATTACCTATTCAGGAAGCTTGAATTTTTCAACCAATAAAAATGAAGTCCTGGCTTTGGCAAACGGTCAAAATCAGATTATCACAGGAGAAAATAATTTCTCAATAACAAAAGTCGGAGGCTCTATTGGAGAAATGTACGGGTACAACATTATCGGGATTTACAAAAATCAGGTGGAGATTAATAATTCACCTCACATCACCGGAACAATGGTGGGAGATTACATTATGGAAGATTTGAATGGTGACGGAAAAATTGATGTGAATGATAAAAGAAGTTTCGGAAGCGGAGTTCCAAAGTATATTCTAGGGTTTAACAACAATTTCAGATACGGACTTTTTGAACTGAGCTTTACTTTGTACAGCGAAATCGGGAAGAAAATCTACAATGCAGATGCGGTAACTACTTTAGAATCCGGTGAAGGATTCGGAATGGCTTCACAATATTATTTTGACAACCGATACAATGCAGTGAGTAATCCTGAAGGGTTTTTCGGAATGCCGAATATGAATTTTTCAAACAACAGAAAAGAAGCAAGAACATCCAATCTTTACTTTAAAAATGCAGATTATGTGAGATTGAGATCGCTTCGTCTGGCATTCAATTTACCAAAAAATATGCTTGAAAATATAGGGATCGAAAACGCACAGATCTATCTGGTAGGAAACAATATTTTCACGCTTTCAAAATACAAAGGGATGAATATCGATGCGACTTCAGATAATGTTCTTACGCAAGGTTTTGATCAGGCATATTATCCGGTCGCTAAAATTTATTCTATGGGCTTTAACCTTAAATTTTAAATCATGAAAAAAATATTTATAACAATATTCAGTCTTTCAGTTATTACTTCTTGCTCATCAGACCTTCTGGATGTAAATCCTGAGGCACAAAAGGTTTCTTCACAGTTTTATACTAATTCTTCAGAAATAGAACAGGGAATTATTTCGGTGTATGGAGCGCTTCAGTATACCGGACAATATCAATTGGGAATGCCGGCTTTGGGAGAATTACCATCAGACAATACTTACGATGAGGTTCCTGCCAACGATGCTTTTACGTATGGCGAACTTGATTTTTTTACCATTCAGCCAAATAACAACTTAATTGCAAGTGCCTGGAAAGATAACTATGTCGGAATTCAGCAGGCGAATATTATCCTCACAAGAATAGATAAAATTCCGGATATGACAGATGCTCTGAAATCTTCCAGAATAGGAGAAATGAAATTCCTGAGAGCATTGATGTATTTTAATTTGGTAAGAATTTTCGGTGATGTTCCTTTGGTTTTAAAAGAAACTACGAATGTTAATGATTATTTTGGGCAGCCAAGAACGCCTGTTGCAGAAGTCTATTCCGCAATAGAAACTGATTTGAAAGAAGCCATTAATCTTCTGCCTGCAACTACTTCACAAAAAGGAAGAGTAACGAAAGGTGCTGCATTGGGAATTTTGGGTAAAGTTCTTTTAACACAGAAAAAATATGCAGAATCTTTAACGTATTTAAATCAAATCGAATCTTTAGGATATCAATTATTGACCGATGTCACCAAGATTTTTGATGTTGCCAATAAAAATAATGCAGAAATTATTTTTGATGTACAGTTTGCTTCAGGATTGAACGGGAATTCGGAGGGAAGCACAGCATTTCAGATGTTCAGTCCATCTGGATCAGTTTCTGGAGCGAAGGGTCACAATCTTCCGACAAAAGAGGTTTATAATCTTTATTCAGCGGGAGATACAAGACGTTCTGCATATATTGGTCTTACTTCAAGCGGAATTCCGTTCAGTAAAAAATTAGTAAAAACTTCCAATACGATTGCCGATGGCGGAAGTAATTTTGTCGTGCTGAGGCTAGCAGATGTTTTTCTGATGAAAGCCGAATCTTATGCAGAACAGAATGATTTTATAAATGCTAACATCTATTTAAATAAGGTTAAAACAAGAGCCGGAATTCCAACTGTAAATTTTTCAACTAAAGATCAATTACTCACAGAAATCGACCGTGAAAGGAGACTTGAATTTGTGGGAGAAGGTCACCGTTGGTTTGATCTTATCAGAACAGGTAAGGCTATTTCAGTGATGGCCAGTCATTTTACCAATAATCCTGGATACAGCACTGCACAAATCAATGCACATCATCTTTTGATGCCGGTTCCGCAAGGACAGATTAATACAGATCCGGCTATTAAACAAAATCCAGGTTACTAAAATACAACTTAAAAACATCTCACCCCGATCCCTTTAGAATTAAATTTTTTACACTTACTTTCTTGGGGTGAGACTTTTTAAAACAATCAATACTAAAATTTTAAAATCATGTTCAAAAATAAATTAACAACCCTATTGTTCTTTGCAGGTCAATTACTATTGACAGCGCAGAATAAGCATATTTCATTATCAGAATTCCCAGATGATAAAATAATGGTCGTTGCGCACCGTGGTGACTGGAGAGAAGCTCCCGAAAATTCTGTCTGGGCAATAAAAAAGGCTATCGAAAAAGGTGTCGATATGGCTGAGATAGATCTTGCGATGACCAAAGACAGTATTCTCATTTTAATGCATGATAATACAATCGACAGAACGACTACCGGAAAAGGAAAACCATCAGACTTCACTTTGGAAGAAATAAAAAAACTAAATCTCAGAGACGGCTTAGGGGTGGAAACACAAATGAAAGTTCCTACTTTAGAAGAAATTCTGATTCTTAGTAATGGAAAAATTCTTTTGAATCTAGACAAAGGTTTTGACTATATCAAACAGGTCTATCCTATGGTAAAAAAACGAAATATGCTTGATCAAATTTTGTTTAAAGGCCATGAATCTTATGCTGAGTTCAACAGAAAATACGGAGACATTAAAAAAGATATTCATTACATGCCCATCATAAAATTGGGGAATAAAGAAGATCTTAAGAATATTTCGGAATATCTGAAAAACTATAAGGTTTACGGTTTTGAATTTACTATCGGAATTACAGAGGATAATTTGATTGATTTTAAAAAATTAAAAGAAAACAAAGTAAAAATTTGGGTAAACTCACTATGGCCTCATCACAATGCCGGAAATAATGATGACAAAGTTTTAGATAATTCGAATGTGTATGACTGGTATTTACAAAAGGGAGTGAACATTATTCAGACAGATCGTCCTAAGGAACTGATCAATTTTTTAAAAATGAAAAAGTTGTATAAATCATAATTTAAAAAAGATAAAACCATCCACTACGGATGGTTTTATCTTTTACATTTAAAAAACGAGAATTGTTTATCTGGTTCTCATGGACTTCGTTAACCCCAACACTTTAAATCTAAATTATTAATTATTCAGATAAAACTGTCACTGTAAATTATCTACCTTCTAAAAACACTCATATTGTTTAGTTTCAAAATAAAAGCCAATTCCGTCCAAATACTTCCGCAAAATACCATTTCTTTTTTCCCTCACTCAATCCTGCTACATTCGATGTCAAATACATATTTAACATCATGGAAGATATTACAAACGCACAAAATCCTAATTCCTCTTTAATCAATATTCTATTGGTTTTAAATCCGAAAACCAACAAAATCGAAGCAGTAAAAACTATTGATGACAAGGGAGATTTGAAAACAGTTCCCAATACCGAAAGAAATCAAAATCAATTCTTAAAAATTGATAAGCAGGGCGATCTGTTCTCTAACTTTTTTTCCAACTTTTTAAGTCAACTTAAAAATCCTTCTGTATTCAACTTTTTCAAAATCCCTCTCAACGAGTCGAAAGAAATCGGAAAACAGATTCAACACCATCTTCAAAATCCAAGTACGGAAGGCGAAGAATTTCTAAATACCTACAAAGTTCTAAAACAAAATACCAACATTATGAGTACTACCCCATTATCAGAAAAAGAATATCAATATTCTGCTGATCAGATTGACTGGAATATCATGTCCAAATTTGGCTTGACCCAAGAAAAGCTGGAAAAAGCAAATGCATTAGATCCTTTATTAAAAGGATTTAAAACCAATGGTCTCGTTCCGGTGACCATCAAGCTAGGAAATACCGTTGCCAGAATCGATGCCCGCCTCTCTCTGCAGACCAATGACACCGGTGAAGTTCTTGTCAATCTTCACGGAATTAGAAAAGAGCCTAATTTCAACTTTAAATTCTTAGGTCATGAATTTACCGCAGAAGACAAGAAAAACTTGATGGATACCGGAAACATGGGAAGGATTGTTGATTTGGTAAATCCTAAAACAGATGAGATTATCCCCTCCATCATCAGCCGTGACAAATTAACCAATGAACTCATCGCTTACCGTGCAGAATACATTAAGATTCCTGACGAAATTAAAGGAATAAAACTGGATGATGCTCAAAAGCAAACCTTACAGGAAGGCAAACCGCTTTATCTGGAAGGAATGATTTCTACAAAAGGAGAACCATTTGATGCAACTGTACAGTTTAATGCGGATAAAAAATATGTCGAGTTTCTATTCGATAACAGCACTCATCATCAACAGTCACAAAACACTCAGCAAAATCAATCTGCTGAATTTCCCAGAACATTCAGAGGGAAAGAACTGACTGATCAGCAATATGATCAATTTAAGGCAGGACAAACCGTTTACATCGATGGACTTCTCGACAAAAAAGATCAAAAATATCAGGGTTATATCACTTTAAATAAAGAATCAGGCAAAATTGATTTTTCATTTCATAATCCTAATAAAGTTAAAGAACAGGCACAGCCGACAGATGCTCACAAAACACAGGTTGCAATCAATTCAGAAGGGAAAACGAATGAGGTGACAAAGAAAATCAAGGAGCCTTTACAGTCAAGACAGCAAGCACCCAAAAATAAAAAGCAACAGCAGGAAAAACCGAAAGCACCTACTAAAACCAGAGGACGAAAAATATAAGACTTCAATTTAAAGTGCATTCTAACCAAGTTAAAAATAATCAATAAAATCTATTTATGAAACTGGTACTGGCAGAAAAACCAAGCGTTGCAAGAGAAATTGCCCATCTATTAGGCGCTTTAGAAAAAAGAGAAGGTTATTTTGAAGGCAGTGAGTATATGGTAACATGGTCTTTCGGACATTTAGTTGGATTAGGGATGCCTGAAGATTATGGAATTTCGGGATTTCAAAAAGAAGTTCTTCCGATAATGCCTAAACCCCATATGCTCACTGTTTGTAAGCTCAAAAAAGAAAAAGGATACGTTAGTGATCCCGCAGCATTAAAACAACTGAAAGTCATCAAGAAACTTTTCGCTATTTGTGGCAGCATCATTGTTGCTACAGACGCAGGACGAGAGGGTGAACTGATCTTCCGATACATTTATGTTTATCTTAAATGCACCAAACCATTTGAACGGTTATGGATCAGTTCACTCACTGAAAATGCGATCAAAAAAGGATTTGAAAACTTAAAACAGGGGAATCAGTTTGATAATTTATTTCAGGCAGCTCAGAGCAGAAGCCGTGCGGACTGGTTGGTGGGGATTAATGCGACGCAGGCTTTAACTTTAGTTGCCGGTAATGGAATGTATTCTTTAGGCAGAGTTCAAACGCCGACATTAGCTATGATCTGTAGAAGATACCTGGATAACAAAGCTTTTAAAATCGATAAATACTGGCAGATCGAACTATTACACACCAAGGATTTTGTTGAATTTACCAGTATTTCAAAAATCAAGGTGAACAGTCAAAAACAGGCCGAGGATATCTTAAAAGCTATAGAAAGAAATACCAATACAGCATCAATTACAAAGATTGATAGTAAGAACATCACGGAGCAAGCTCCTCTGCTCTTTGATCTTACCGGCCTGCAAAAGGAAGCCAATAAAAAACTGAACTTTTCTGCGGAAGAAACATTAAACATTGCCCAAAGTTTATATGAAAAGAAATTCATCACCTATCCACGAACAGGCAGCAAGTACATCCCTGAAGATGTTTGGTCTGATATCCCGGATCTTATCAGAACTTTACAGAAAAAAGAATCCATGAAACAAAAAGTTAGTCAGATAAATAGGGGAAATTTTAACAAGCGTATTGTCAATAATCTTGGAGTTACCGATCATCATGGGTTGCTTACCACTGAGAAACTTCCTTCCGCATTATCTGTAGGGGAAAACGCTGTTTATGACATGATCGCTTTTCGATTACTGGAAGCTGTTTCGCAACCTTGTTTAAAGGAAATCACCGATATTACCCTTCAGGTTTTACACTACGATTTTGAAATAAAAGGATGTAAGATCGTAGAAATAGGCTGGCGTTCCATTCAGGGAAATTATTCTGACACTATAGAACACCTTCAGGAACTTCCTGAATTAAAAGAAGGTACTGAACTGAAATTAAAATCTTCTAAAATAGTGGAGAAGCAGACCCAACCTCCGCTTCTTTACACAGAGGCTGGATTACTTTCAGCCATGGAAAATGCCGGAAAACAACTAGAAAATAAGAAAGAACAACAAGTCTTAAAAAGCATTGGAATCGGTACACCGGCGACACGGGTTTCTATCATTGAGACCTTATTCAGCAGAAATTACATTAAGCGAGAAAAGAAATCATTGATTCCGACTGAAAAGGGACTACAGGTTTATCATCTCATTAAGGATAAAAAAATCGCCAATGTGGAAATGACTGCTGACTGGGAATTGTCCATGCAAAAGATAGAAAGAAATGAGCTTAATGCCTTAGATTTCCAAAAACAAATAGAGATCTATACCGCTTCGATTACCCATGAATTATTACAGACAAGGATTGAAAGAGAAAACCTTCCAAAACTTCAATGTCCAAAATGCAAAAATAATCAGCTGACCATCCTTGACAAAATCGTCAAATGTCCTGATCAAGTCTGCAACTGGATTCAATTCAGAAATATTTGCGGAATTCAATTAAAGATAAATGATATTGAAAGCCTTGTTACCAAAGGCAAAACCTCATTAATCAAAGGTATGAAAAGTAAAAACGGAAAAAAATTTGATGCTTTTATTGCCTTGAACAATCAAGCTGAAAGTCACTTTGAATTTGACGGTAAAAACCATCTTTAGTTAAGAGATAATATACTTTTAAAAGTCCATAATTCACCTCAACCGCAATTCTTTATTTTACATTATTTTACGGAAATTATTTCTTATCTTTATCATTTAAAACTTCTGTAAGCAGTTATTTTACATTAGTTTCAATGCCTATGAATCAAGAAACAAAAGCACCAGATTTTCAAACTGATATCGAGCAAATCAATCAAATTCCTGCTGTGGCAAAGATTCTTGAAGTGATATGCAACACTACGGGAATGGGATTTGCAGCTGTTGCAAGAGTTACTCAAGATCGTTGGATAGCTTGTGCAGTCAATGATAAAATCAATTTTGGTTTAGAAGTTGGGGGCGAACTACAAGTAAAAACCACTTTGTGTGATCAGGTAATGAATGACAGGAAAACTGTGGCAATCGATCATGTTGATAAGGACCCACTGTACGCTAATCACCACACTCCGGAATTTTATGGGCTTCAAAGTTATATTTCTATACCTCTTATTTTAACAAATGGAGAGTTCTTTGGAACTTTATGTGCAATCGATCCAAAACCGGCACTGGTTAATAATGAGAAAACCATTACTATGTTCAAGCTTTTTGCTGAATTAATTGCATTTCATCTGGACTCTATTCAAAATCTCAGTCTTTCTCAAGCACAATTGATGGAAGAAAAGAGTAATGCGGAAATTCGTGAACAATTCATAGCCATATTGGGACATGATTTACGTAATCCGATTGGAGCCATTTCCAGTGCATCTCAGCTTATGTTCAGGACAAATTTAGACGAGCGTAATTTAAAGCTGGCAAAAATTATTCAGGATTCTACCATACGAGTCCGAGGCTTAATTGATAATATGCTGGATTTTGCAAGTGGACGTCTTGGAGGTGGTATTGTATTGAATTTCGATAATGAAATAAGCCTCACAGAAACTCTTAATCAAATTATTCTTGAACTGAGAACAATTTATCCTGAACGAGAAATTCTAGCCAACTTAAATCTGCAGAATCCTGTCAAAGGAGATTATAAACGTATAGCACAATTGTTTTCAAACCTTTTAGGAAATGCGATCACCCACGGAGCAAAACAGTCCCCCATCACTATTACTGCAAAGACTGAAGGATCCAATTTTGAATTATGCGTTATCAATCAAGGAGCTGAAATATCACCGGAAACAAAAAAACATCTCTTCAAACCGTTTTCCAGAGGAAAAATAACCAAGGGTCAAGAGGGTTTAGGATTAGGTCTTTACATTGCCAGTGAGATTGCCTCTGCCCATAATGGGAGCATTGAAGTCACGTCTACGGACGAAGTAACCTGTTTTACTTTTAAATTTTAGTATTAAATATTTGTCTAAAATTATCAATAACTACACGGATCAGCCCATACTTTTAGGGATGTTGTAGTGGATGTATATACAATTTAGCTCTGTATCAAATGTTTTAAGTCAGGGTCATTTTGTATTCTTTCTAGTTCAACAGCGATAATTTGAATAATATCACTTTTAATTTTCTTGTAATTGGTTTCAATCTCCTCTTTCATATTGTCACTGCCCATACTATCAAAAAAAGATCGGATCTCGGGTATTTTCTGATAGGCTTTTGTTTCAGAAGCCACTTTCTCATTATCCACGACAATCTCAGCATGAAACATTTTCTGTTCAATCCTCTCATCAAAATTATCCGACACTGCACCTACAAATATTCCCTGTGTCAAAGTTGAAATCTTAGAAGCCGGAATCAAACTATCCAGTTGAGTTGATATGGAAGTCGATGTGTCATTTTTATTAATCGTCATACTCTGGCGTTTCTGCAGGACTTTTCCAAATCGTTCCGAAAGACTTTTTGCAGTCTCACCAACAACCTGCCCACTAAAAATATTACCCACTGTATTTTGGATCACCTTACTTTCCTTGTCTCCATAATCCCTAGCCAACTGTGAAAAATCCTGAAATCCCAGACATACCGCTACCTTGTTACTCCTTGCGGTTGCAATCAGATTATCCAATCCTCTGAAATAAATGGTGGGTAACTCATCAATGATCACTGAACTCTTTAATTGCCCTTTCTTATTGATCAGTTTTACAATCCTAGAATTGTATAATCCTAACGCTGCAGAATAAATATTCTGCCTGTCCGGATTGTTGCCTACACACAGTATTTTGGGTTCTTTAGGATTGTTAATATCCAAAGAAAAATCATCACCAGTCATCACCCAATATAGCTGCGGAGAAATCATTCGCGATAAAGGAATTTTCGCAGAAGCAATCTGTCCCTGTAACTGATCCTGTGCTCCTCCCTGCCATGCATCCATAAATGGAGAAAGATAATTTTCCAAATCAGGATACGAAGTCAATATGGTAAATACATCAGAATACTTCTTGTTCAGCAGTTCGATGGCGTGTGGGAATGTACAGTATTTCCCATTTTCATAAATTTTTAAAAACCAGATAATCGCTGCCAAGAGAATAATGGGTGATTCGACAAAGAAATCACCTTGCTTTTGTATCCAACTCCGATTCAGATTTAACATTATAGTATATGCTGCTTCATACGCATCAGATATATCCGTCATAAAATCAGGATTGAGCGGATTACAGCGATGACTTTTTCTTGGGTCATCAAAATTAATCACATAGAATTGAGGTTTTACTTTGTATTGATCTGTATTTTTCAATAAATGATTGTACGCAATTGTAGATAGATCATCGAACTTAAAATCATAGATGTACATCGAAAAGCCTTTTTCAATATGCTGCTTAATATAATTATTGACAATTGCATAAGACTTCCCTGATCCAGGCGTTCCTAAAACAATGGTTGCTCTAAATGGATTCACGACATTGATGTATCCATTATTCCATTTTCCTTTGTAGTAAAACTTTGTCGGCAGATTGACCGAATATTCATTCTCCATCAATTTTGTTTCCTGCATGAAGCTTTCATTCTCGTTATTAAAAACATCATCCATCAGGTTATTGCTCAAAAGTCTGCTCATCCATAGACCCGCCATGAGTAAGATAATATATCCTACTGAAAGAGAAAAAATATAAAAGAGATGACCGAGAATAGGTGCGTATAACAGAGGGTAATTTAGAAAATATAAGATGAAACCTGTACCCATAGCCAGATTGATTTTAGACCATGTAATTTTTTCATTTTTCACACCTTTAGTACCCAGACAGCTTAAAGCCAGCAAGACCAATGCAAATATCTTCGTATAAATGGGAAGAGAAAAAAAACCAGCAGTTTTTTGAAAGTTGTATAGAATCTTATTGATGATTTCCAGTGTCCAGCCCCGCTCTCTAAAGAAACCATAGCAGAACCAATATAGATGAATCAGTAACAAAAGGATACTTACTGCCCGCATAAAAGCCATTATTTTGGCTAAACCTCTTAAGTCGTCTTCTCCCTGCATTGTTTTAAGTCTTAATGTTCGGGTGTGAATTTAAAGACTCTATATAATAGTGTCTATTTATATAGTAGTCATTGGCTTTGAAAGGTAATGTTTGACTGATTGCTATTATTTATTCTGGCTCCACTTCTTTGGTTTCATATTGAAATGTCTTTCAAATAATCTGCCGAAATAACTTAAATTACTAAAACCCAAATGGTAACCGACTTCAGAAACCGATAAATGTTCTTCACGTAAAAGTCTTGCAGCCTCTTGCATACGTAAATGCTGATAATAGGGGTACATACCTTTACCAAATACCTGTGTAAAAAGTTTTCTAAGTTTAATGACATTCATACCGCTTAACTTCACTAACTCTTCCTGGATAAATGGTTTGTCAATCGAAACTGCGATTTTATCTCGTACGTTGTAAACCGATTCTAGCTCATATTTTGACAGATGCTGATGCGTAACACTTGCTCTTCTTGATAGGTTTTTAAACAAATAAAATAATAGTTCAAGCGATTTTAGCCTATAAAAAGCATCTGATAGTGCATCCGGCATTTTTGTAATCGAAATCTCATTGGCCACTTCTGCTATTTCCGGAGACATGAACTCCTCAATCCAAAGTGTTTTCTCATTATTAAAAAGATAATCAAATTTTTTATGGTCTTTTCCGATAAAGCTTTTCAAATAATCAAGACTTATAATTATGGTTACCTGCTGAATATTTATATCTTTTGGAAAGCTCACGTCACTTTCAACGTGCAGCGGGATAATGCGTACGTGTGGCTGTGTTTGTTGTAATTCTTGTATGTATTTGACAGATGTGTCTGATCGAGAATGAATAATATTTTGAAATGAAATAGATATTCCGTTTTTAAAAGCCGTTATAGGTTTTCTCCGAATGCAGAATGCTTGCTTTGCCACTACAGATCGAACCATAACTAACATATCGGGCAATAAATCTACGATTTTCAGCTCATTGAGATGAAGCATATCCAATTCAGATCTGGATGGTGTGAGCGAAACGCCTAATCGCTCCACCCAATAGTACATCTCTTGTTTCTTTGTCTTGTCACTCATTTTATCGGACTATTTTTATTTTTTACTGGGGTATTTTAGCATTAAAAGTATAAATAAATTTGCAATATCAATTTAAAAATAGAAGAAATGAAAAAACACATTTTAATATCCGGAGCAGGGATTGCAGGTTTAACAGCTGCTAACTTTTTGGCAAAACAGGGTCATAACGTTACTGTAATTGACAGATCGCCTTCATTCAGTAAAGGAGGATTTCTTATTTCCCTCAAGAGTTTCGGTGTAAAAATCATGGACGAATTGGGGCTAACTCAAAATCTACAAGCAGAATCATCACCATCTGAAACGGTTCATTTTGTAGAAACTAATGAGCAAATCATTCAAAGTATTGAATATGATAAAATGCATGAGAATATTGAACGTTCCGTTCTTATAACTCGTGGTGGATTACATTACGTTTTGTATGAGGCAATCAAAAACGATGTAAATATATTTCTTGACACAACGATTTCACAACAGGAAGAAAAATCAGACAAGACAAAAGTTACACTTTCAAACGGAAGTTCGATAGATGTTGATTTAGTCATTATTTCCGAAGGATTGCGTTCCCCAACAAGAGAACGGTATTTCACCAATTACCAATTAGAAGATTTCAATACGCTTTATGTAGGAGGAAAATTAAAACAAAACCATAAAAAGCAAGTTGGTGTATTTAAGGTCTATATAGATGTCAACAAAATGCTGTCCATATACCCCATAGCAGAGGAAGAAATAGCCATTCAGTGTTACATCCGTAGCTCCGAAGACATTGGCTATATTAAAAATAATGCTTCATCTATTCTTAAGGGTACTTTTGCTGATTATAATCCAGAAGTAAAGCAATTATTAGAAAACCTTTTGGACGATGGCTTGTTTTTCATGGACAAAATGGGCATGGTAAATGCTCCAAACCTGCGTAATGGCCGTATGGTTTTGTTGGGAGACGCAGGTTATTGCCCCACAGCTTTATCAGGAATGGGAGCCTCTCTGTCTATTTATGGTGCAAAGGCATTGTCGCACTTTATTGAAAAATACCCTGATGATATCTTAAATGCCTGTGATTGCTACAATAGTTTGATGCAGCCAATTATAGAAAAATTTCAGACCAATGCAAAGAATAACGCGGCATCTTTCCTGCCTAAGAGCGAAGCAGATTTAGAGAAATTTGTTGACGGATTCCGGACTGCTGATGATAAAGCCGTTCAAAAAATAATGACAGAGCCCATTGTTTTAACCAAAGATCAGGAAAATTTTATATTGAATTGTAAATTAAACTAATGCTCTATTATTAATGCTTGTTTAAAGTCTTCTTCCATAATTTTTGTTTACATAAATATATTAAGAATGATTTAAGGAAGCTTATTATTTAGCTTTCGAGGTTGTAAAATTTTCAAACTCGAAAGCTTTTTATACTTTCATTAAAATACAAATCACAGATAGCATAGCCCAGAGCAATACCTCCGACTTAATTATCATTAAGTTGAAGATATTCAATCACTTTTCCATCTTTTTGTTCTACTATAAATCGGAGACCTGTACTAACTCTGTTAACGGGAATAATTATTCTTTTTGACTCTTTTTCAAGTATTTTCCAAAAAGCTTCCAAATCGTCAACTACAAATATTGCATTAACCAAGCTAGGTATCTCGAGTGCTTCAGGTCCGTCTACAGCACCCAAAATAACAAAATGATCCACTAAACTTAATTGATACCCGTCGTGGGCAGCTGAAAGAGATACATCTTTACCCGTAATTTTTCTATAAAAAGCTACTGTATCTTCAAAATCATTAGTAACAATTGGTAACAATACTATTTTAATTTCCATAAACTTAATTTTTAACTTTGCAACAAAGCTATGCGGATCGTCAGTAGTACGCAATAACTCACTTTTTTATTAGTAATGTAATGGGAGATAAAATTAAAGAAAGCTCTACCAACCAAGCCAACAGAAGATTATTATCAGATAGATGCAAAGTAAATGACACACTTAGTTTGGTAGGTAAACGATGGCTAATGACAATATTGTATGAAATTTCATTAGGGAATAATCAATTTTCTACACTAAATAAAAGCATTCCTGAAATTTCGGAACATGTTCTTGCAACTCGTGTAAAAAATTTGGTCGAAAACAACTTAATCGAGAAGAATGAAAGAATGAATACGACTCCTTTACAAATAATTTACTCTATTACTGATAAAGGGAAACAACTTTTATTACTAGTTGATAGTTTATGCAAATGGGATGGATATTGGAATAGTTAATATTTTGTTTTTGAATATAATTGATTTAAAAGAAGATCTAGCCGTATAAATTTAGTTGAATCTATTTTTAGCCTCTTTTTACTTTCTTCTTCATCCGATTAGCAAAATCCAATTCCTCATAATCTTCTCCTTGTATTTCTGGAATAAATAAACCACCTAAACCTTCAATCAAACCATCTTCATTTTTAGTTGAGTTGAGGAAATCGAATAACTGATGAGGTTCTTCTTTTGGAATATCAGAATAGTTTGATGTTTTTGGTTGTAATTCAGTAAGTCTTTTAATTTCTGGTTTGATGTTATTACGCCAGTAATCATTAAAAGTATTTGCAGAAAGTTCCTTACTTAAATGAGAGCCATTCCAAACCGTTTTAGAATTGTGGTCAATAAAAGTTATTCCGTAGATACGTCCTGTATCGTTCTGGCGCACAACAACATTAATACCTTGTCCGCCTAGTTGCTTTTTAAAATCACACTCATTATTGGTAGATTCCAAAGCAATACTAATCGCAGATAGCAAGGTCTTTTTAATTGGGTGATTTTTGAGATCTGATTTGCACTTTTCAAAATGAAACTCTAAAGCGACAAGTCCGGAATTCTTTCCAAAGAGTGAAGCCTTAAAAGGATTTCCAGCTCGTTCGCCTTGTTTATTTAATGGAAAGTACAACAAACCTTGCTGTGGTTTTCCATATAATTCGCCTTCAATTTTTTCCGTGGTGATATTGAACAAGGAAAGTAAAGCGTTATATTCTCCTAACGTTTGGTATTTGTAGTACGAAGGTAGATGACGGACAACTGATGCAATTTGGCTTTTTACATCACCCGATTTGTAATCAACTGAACGGAAAATCTTGTCATCCTGGTTGCGTTCTTTATCCGTTGCAGGTATCAATCTGTGTTGAATTTCCAATTCACGGCAGACTTTCATAGAGCGCATTTTCTCAAATTTATCTGAAATCTTTTTGCCCTCTTCATCCACGCAAACTGATACAATATGGATATGGCTACGGTCAATATCAGTATGTTTGAAAACCACAAAGGGCTGTTGACCGTAACCCATTTCACGCATATATTGTTCTGCTATCTCCCTAAATTTGTCATCACTAACTTCATCTTTTGGATCGGGATTGAGCGAAATATGTAATGTATGTTTTTCCGTATTACGGTTCGCTATCAGATATGGAGCAAAAGATTGAGCTAATTGTGCAACAGAATATTGTCCGTTTGCTGTTTCAATCATCTTATTAGTAAACAAAATCTGCCCGTTTTCATGTTTTACTTTGAGTTGGTTGTAGGCTAATGCACCATATAAATTTCCGCTTCTTCCGATTTTTGCTATCATTTTAAGACTGTTTTTTTAGATGTTTTTCTTCAAATTCTTCACTGATTTTTATAATCTTTTGGCATAAAATGACCATTTCCAAGGTCTGTTTTTCTAGTTTGTAAAGGAAACCGGCAGCCTTTTTCTCAGAGAAATTCTTGTATAACAGCTTTACAATCTGGTTGTAGTTGACACCCACGGAACGAAATTGACTGTGAAATGAAGTCAGTCGCATATAGAAATCAACCGTTCCTTTATCAATTTGAATTGTTTTTACGGTCTTTTCAAAGATGCAGGAAGTTATAAAATGTGCCTTCACCTGCATACCAGACTGGTCAAAAAGAGCCAAAAAGCGAGCATGTTCCTCTTCATTGAAGGAGATGGTGTATCTGTTTTTAGCAGGATCTTTTTTAGGTCTCCGACCTGTTTTTCTTATTTGCTTTTTGTTATTGTCTTCCATAACTAATCCATTTTAAAATTCATATAAAACCCTGACTTCGGAAGGTGTTTTTCAGCCCCTGCAAGGGCAAGTTGTTTTGAGCATCGGAAATCGTTTCGAGATGCTCAAAACACAACTTGCCGTGTTCCGATGAACACAAAATCCTCCCTTGGGTCGGATTGGATGCGCAGGATTCAATCTGCATATAAAAGTCTGATTCATTACAAACCAATAACAAAGACCAACAAAACAACCTTTTCTAAACATCCATTACAAAGTAAGGGAATGAACATTCAATGATAAAACAATATCAAAAGCCAATGGCAACCTCTAAATGACAATATCAACCTCAATTTCAAAAGCACTTAGATATCTGCATTACTTTGTCTACACAAAATGATGCACAAATGACATCAGGCACTTAGGTAACAACGTGAGTACACCAATGTGTAGAAATGGACGGATATCATAATGTGCATACATTAATATTTGATTTAGTGTATAGAAGCGGATCTGAAAAAGTATTAATGTATTTCACTAGGGATCAACAGATTTATTCTTGTGAAATCATAAGTATATAACAAGCTAAGTAAAGAGTTTGTTAAGTAGCTGAATGAATGCAGTGTTCTTTAGTTACCTGCAGATAAAAGTGCATAATGAGTTATCTATAAAACAAGAAACAGCAATACCAATTAAAATACATACCTATTATGGAATCAAAAATCAAAACAAAATTCATTGCCTTCTCATCCCAAAAAGGAGGTGTCGGAAAAAGCACGTTTACCACTTTAACTGCCAGCATTCTACATTATCGTCTTGGGTATAATGTAGCGGTATTTGATGCGGATTTTCCCCAGCACAGTCTTATGAAAATGAAATCCAGAGACCTCACGATGATTATGGAAAATAATTCATTAAAAAAATTAGCCTACAAACAATTTAGCACGATTAATAAAAAAGCGTATCCTATTGTTCAGATGAGAGCCGACGGCATTTTAGAAGCAGCAGAAGAATTTACTTCAAGCTCCGAAATACCTCTTGATGTTATCTTCTTTGATCTTCCGGGAACTGTCAACACTCCAGGCATCTTGAAAGCACTGGCCGGAATGCATCATATTTTCACTCCCATTACCGCAGACCGTGTTGTAATGGAAAGCACACTCATTTTTACACAACTATTACAGGATGTGATCATGCAAAAAGGAGAAACTTCAATTGAAACGATCCACTTATTTTGGAATCAGGTCGATGGACGGGAAAGCACACCTTTATATGAAATTTACAATCAACTTATCAATCAATTAGGATTAAGCTTAATGCAGAGCCAGATTAAGAGCAGTACCCGTTTCAGAAAAGATAGTGAAGCCGAAAGTAAAATCGTCTTCCGTTCTACACTGCTTCCAGCTGACGAAAAATTAATGAAAATCAGTCAGCTTGATTTATTTATCGATGAGTTTCTAAACATTATAAACTTACCTACAAATGGAAAAAAATAACAGAAAAACAACCCCTGATATTGATGAAGAATTTATGATGAATCTGATGGTTGATGGTTTGAAAAAGGAGGGTCTAAGCCTTTCTTCTTCTCAGCAAGACCAAAATGAGGGTATCATCAATAAAGAAGCTTCAAAAGAAAAACCAGTCGTTAAAGATAAAGCAAGAATAAAAAAAATATCGGAATTGGATTATGAAGATATCTTTCTAAAAAAAAGTGATACCAATGCACGTGACGGAAAAACCGTTTACATCAGACCCGATTTCCACGAAAGGCTTTCCCGTATTGTACAGGTGATCGGGGAAGATAAAATTTCCATCTATGCCTACGTTGATAATCTGTTACAATACCATTTTCAGGAATTTGGTGAGCAGATTATCAAGAGTTATAACAATAAATACAAACCTATATTTTAAACTATGGAAACCGCAATATTAATATGTCTATTGATTTTAATCTGTGTTCTTTTACATGATAAAACAGGCGAACAAAAGAAACCTACTAAGGTATTGACAGAAAATCAACAGAACCATCCTCTCTCGACGATTATCGGAAAAACTAAACCTGTTGAAAGAAAATCGGTTCCAATGACTTCCACCGAAAGCCAGAGTGATGAACTACCAGTCAATCCTACTACTTTAGATATAGAATTTGATGAAAATGAAAACATTGATCAGCAAATTCTGCAGGAAGAACCGGATAAAGGTTTCAGCAATCAGCCTGATTTTGAAGAAGAGGAAGAAGAATGGAAAAAGTATAGATCACCGGGAGAGAATAACGGTTTAGCCTACGGCGTAAACTTTGAAGAACTAAATTCTGTGGAGTATTTCTTGAAAAACGAAGATGATTCTGAGTTATCTCAAAAGAAAACAGTTACAGATATAGTTCACAAATTACATGGAACCGAATTATTCAATCTACTCGAAAATTCTTTTGATGGTGCTTCTCAAAAAATAGCAGAGCTTTTGGACAACAGTTTTAATACTGAAACTCAAGACGGTTCTTCCAATTTGCAAAAAAGTACTTTTGAGGAATTTGATATTGGGAAATATATCTAAAAATTTTAACATAAAAATAACTTTATTTAAGAATAGATTGTATGTTTTTGGTTTGCTTATTGCTTCAAAAAGAAACGATTCTCATGTTTAATTGAGTTTTCATGGTTATTAGTTTTTACCCAGCATTCAGCTGGGTTTTTTTATGCCTTTAATTCAATATTATGAAGCGACTAACTTAAGTTTAAAATTAACCTAAAAAATTCAGTAGAAGAAACGTAAAGCCAATGTCTATCAGATCATTCCATTTTTAGATAAGACTCTTTGACTGCCGATACATTTGTTTCTGAAAGTTGCAAAGCGCAGTTTTCTTTAACTCAAAAATGTATCAATCATGCAAAAACTAAAAAACAAATTTCTTACAGTTTGTTTATTTGTAGGAAGTTTTACGCCAGTCTTTTCTCAGGGAAACGGTACCGCCGGAATCAATGAGGCCACCCAAATGGTCACGTCTTATTTCGAACCTGCCACCCAACTTATCTACGCCATAGGAGCAGTCGTCGGACTCATTGGAGGAGTCAAGGTCTACAACAAATTCAGCAGTGGCGACCCTGACACCAGTAAAACCGCTGCAAGCTGGTTCGGAGCCTGTATTTTCCTGATCGTTGCAGCCACTATTCTCCGTTCATTCTTCCTTTAAAATTGATGATTATGAATACCTATAACATCAATAAAGGAATCGGAAGAACCGTAGAGTTCAAAGGATTAAAAGCGCAGTACCTCTTCATTTTCGCAGGCGGTCTGCTAGGTCTTTTGATTGTGGTCATGATCATGTACATGGCAGGAGTCAGTACCTATTTCTGTTTGGGATTAGGAGGTATCAGTGCCAGCTTGCTAATAGGGCAGACTTTCACACTCAACAGAAAATATGGAGAACACGGATTGATGAAACTGGGTGCCAACAAAAAGCATCCTAAATACATTATCAGCCGAAAGTCAATCTTCAGGTATCTAAAATCCAACTCCAAAAAAGCTGCAGCATGAGAAATCAATCAAAAGCAGCTACGTTGGAAAGTAAATTTCCGCTGCTGGCAGTAGAAGAAAGCTGTATTATATCAAAAGATGCCGATGTTACGGTTTGTTTTAAAGTAAGCCTTCCTGAATTGTTTACCGTTGCTTCCGCTGAATATGAAGCCATTCATTCAGCTTGGTTTAAAGCCATTAAGACTTTACCTGATTTTACGATTGTACACAAGCAGGATTGGTTTATCAAAGAAAACTACAATGCCAATCTGTCAAAAGAGGATCAGAGTTTTCTGTCTAAATCATTTGAAAGACATTTCAATGAAAGACCTTTTCTGAATCATTACTGCTATCTCTTTCTTACCAAAACAAGCAAAGAGAGGATGAGAATGCAGAGTAATTTCTCATCGCTCTGCAAAGGAAAGCTTATTCCAAAGGAAATCAGGGATAAGGAGCTGATGAGCAGATTTATGGAGACCGTCGATCAATTTGAACGAATCATGAATGACATTGGTTATGTTCATTTGGAACGGATGACGGAGAATGAGATTACCGGAACAGAAAAACAATCGGGATTACTTGAGCAATATCTGACATTATCCCGAGATGTTAACCCTTCCCTTCAGGATTTAAATTTAGGAGCGGAAGAAATGAGAGTCGGCAATAATCGTATCAGTCTGCACACGCTTTCTGATACAGACGATTTACCGGGAACAGTCTCTTCTCACAGTCGTTATGAAAAACTAAGCACAGACCGCAGCGACTGCCTGCTATCCTTTGCCTCTCCAGTTGGACTTTTACTCAATTGCAATCACATTTATAATCAGTATCTGTTTATCGAAAACAGTGCAGAAAACCTTACAAAATTTGAAAAGTCTGCAAGGAATATGCATTCGCTGGCACGTTACAGCAGAGCAAATCAGATCAATAAAGAATGGATCGAAAAATATCTGAATGAAGCCCATTCGTTTGGACTGCAATCCATTCGTGCTCATTTCAATGTCATGTCATGGTCAGATAATCCTGCGGAATTAAAGCAGTTAAAAAATGATACAGGAAGTGCTTTGTCGTTAATGGAATGTAAGCCCCGCCATAACACAACAGATACAGCGACTTTATATTGGGCAGGTATTCCCGGCAATGCAGCAGATTTTCCTGCTGAAGAAAGTTTCTATACGTTCATAGAACCCGCATTATGCTTTTTTACACAGGAAACCAATTACCAGAATTCACCTTCACCGTTTGGAATCAAGATGGGGGATCGATTGACAGGAAAACCTATTCATTTGGATATCTCAGACCTTCCGATGAAACAGGGAATTATTACGAACCGAAATAAATTTATTCTCGGTCCTTCCGGAAGTGGAAAATCATTCTTTACCAACCACATGGTCAGGCAGTATTATGAACAGGGAGCTCATGTACTCTTAGTGGATACCGGAAATTCATATCAGGGGCTCTGCGAATTAATTAAAGGTAAATCCAAAGGAGAAGACGGTGTTTACTTTACGTACACGGAAGACAATCCCATTGCCTTTAATCCCTTTTATACCGATGATGGCATCTTCGATATCGAAAAAAGAGAAAGCATCAAAACGTTGATTCTTACTCTCTGGAAAAGAGATGACGAACCGCCCACAAGGTCAGAGGAAGTTGCGCTTTCCAATGCAGTAAGCGGATATATTGAAAAGATCAAAAATAACAATGACTATCCTTCATTTAACGGTTTTTACGAATTTGTAAAAGAAGATTATCCATCTGTCCTTGAAAAAAAGAAAGTGAGAGAAAAGGATTTTGACATTGCGAACTTTCTTAATGTTTTAGAGCCTTATTACAAAGGAGGCGAATATGATTATCTGCTCAATTCTGATAAACAACTTGATCTTTTATCCAAAAGGTTTATTGTATTTGAGATCGATGCGATCAAAGACCATAAAATCCTGTTTCCGATTGTGACCATCATTATTATGGAAGTCTTCATTAACAAAATGAGAAGACTCAAGGGAATCAGAAAACTGATCCTCATTGAAGAAGCATGGAAAGCCATTGCCAAAGAAGGCATGGCAGAATATATCAAATATCTGTTCAAGACTGTCAGGAAATTCTTTGGTGAAGCCATCGTCGTAACGCAGGAGGTGGATGACATTATTCAGTCACCCATTGTAAAAGAAAGCATCATCAACAATTCGGACTGCAAAATCCTGCTGGATCAGCGAAAATACATGAACAAGTTTAATGATATCCAGGCGATGCTGGGTTTAACGGATAAAGAAAAAGCACAGGTACTTTCTATTAACATGAACAATGATCCCAAAAGACTTTACAAAGAAGTCTGGATTGGATTGGGAGGAACACATTCAGCAGTCTACGCTACGGAAGTTTCTACCGAAGAATACTTAGCATACACGACCGAAGAAACCGAAAAAATGGAAGTCATGAATCTGGCCTCCGAACTTGATGGCAATGTTGAGAATTCCATCAAGAGGATTTCGCTAAAGCGAATCAAATCGACAAAAGAAAATTAACCAATTAAAATTTTAGAATAATGAAAAATTTAATCCTAACCACAATGATGGTTACAGCGGTGGCGTTGACCTCCACAGCAAAAGCACAGTTTGTAGTGACAGACCCAGCCAATTTAGCCTCGGGAATTCTAAACTCAGCGAACGAAATTGTTCAGACCTCAAATACCGTTTCGAACGTCGTCAAGAATTTCAATGAAGTCAAGAAAGTTTACGAACAGGGTAAGGAATATTATGATAAACTCAAAGCTGTGAACAATCTGGTCAAGGATGCAAGAAAGGTTCAGCAAACTGTATTACTGGTTGGCGATGTTTCGGAAATATATGTGAACAATTTCGGGAAGATGTTGAATGATCCCAACTTTAATGCTCAGGAACTGACTGCTATTGCGAACGGCTACTCAACTTTACTAAATGAGAGTACGGAATTATTAAAAGAACTTAAACAGATTGTCAGTACCAGCAGTCTTTCATTAAATGATAAAGAAAGAATGGATATCATTGATAGAGTGCATAAGGCTGTAAAAGACTATCACAATTTGGTTCGCTATTACACGAACAAGAATATTTCTGTCAGTTACCTGAGAGCCAAGAAGCAGAACAACACCCAACGGGTGCTTAATCTGTATGGAACGTCGAACCAAAAATACTGGTAAGATGGAACCTACAAACTTACACGAAGTTTTAAGTGCGGTCTATGATGAGATGATGCCGATGTGTGCAGACATGGCTGCAGTCGCAAAAGGCGTTGCTGGATTGGGAGCGCTGTTTTACGTAGCAATTAAAGTTTGGCAGGCATTAAGCCGCGCTGAACCTATAGATCTGTTTCCTATGTCGAGACCATTTGCTATCGGAATCTGCATTATGTTTTTTTCAACATTGGTTTTAGGAAGTATCAACGGGGTTTTAAGCCCCGTTGTTCAAGGCAGTCATTCCATGCTGGAGGATCAGGTTTTGGATATGAATGAACTTCAGCAGAAAAAAGACTTACTGGAAAGAGAAGCCATGCTCAGAAATCCTGAAATGGCCTATCTGATCTCAGATGATGAATTTGATAAAAAACTGGAAGAACTGGGATGGTCTCCATCAGACCTCGTGACGATGTCAGGAATGTACATGGAAAGGCAAATGTTTGAAGTTAAAAAACAAATCAGAGATGGTTTTAGGGAATTTCTCGAAATTCTGTTTCAGGCAGCAGCACTGGTTATTGATACTATCAGAACCTTTTTCCTAATCGTACTGTCCATACTCGGCCCAATTGCCTTTGCCATATCAGTTTGGGATGGTTTTCAATCAACACTCACGCAGTGGTTAACCAGATACATCAGCGTGTATTTATGGCTACCTGTTGCTGATATTTTTAGTGCTATCCTGGCAAAGATACAGACTTTGATCTTGGAACGGGATATAGAGATGCTAGCTGATCCTGATTTTATTCCCGATACGTCCAACACGGTTTACATCATCTACATGATTATCGGAATCATTGGTTACTTCACCGTACCAACCGTAACAGGCTGGGTTATTCAGGCGGGAGGTGCAGGAAACTTTATGCGCAATGTCAATCAGACCGCATCGAAGTCCGGAAACATCGCAGGAGCAGCTGCCGGTTCAGCAACAGGAAATATCTCAGGTAGGTTATTAAAATAATTAAAACAGAAAAATGGAATTTAAAATCTTAAAAAATATCGAAAACAGTTTCAGGCAGATCAGATTATTCACTTTTATTTTTGCCCTGTTATGTTTCGGAGTTGCAGGGATTGCTGTATACAAATCATACGAGTTTGCCGAAGAACAGCGTCAGAAAATTTATGTATTGGATAATGGAAAATCATTGATGCTTGCCTTATCTCAGGATATGTCGTTGAATCGTCCTGTAGAAGCACGAGAGCATGTCAGACGTTTTCATGAACTTTTCTTCACGATTGCACCGGATAAAAATGCGATAGAAAGTAATGTAAAAAGAGCATTCAACTTAGCTGACCAGTCTGCATTTAATTATTACAAAGACCTTTCAGAAAAAGGATATTACAACAGAATTATTTCAGGGAATATCCAACAGAGAATTGAGATCGACAGTGTTGCTGCCAGCTTTGACAGTTACCCGTATCAGGTTCAGACCTTCGCAAAGCAGTTTATCTACAGATCGAGCAATCTGACCAAGAGAAGTTTAATTACCAGCTGTATTCTTGTCAACTCTGTAAGGTCTGACAATAATCCTCAAGGATTTACGATGGAAAAATTCAATGTTATTGAAAATAAAGATATCGAAACTGTTGACCGCTAAAATGTACAGTATGAAAAAATTCAGAATAGCAGTTGACCGATATGTCAATTCGATTGAAAACCATTGGAAATCTTTAAGCAGAAGCAGGCAGAGAACATTGACAAAGTTTTTTTTGGGAATTTATGTGATGCTGACCGTTTTAACCATCACCTACATTTGGTACGAAACGTCTAACGGAAACAATATCCTCTCTATTAGTCATATTCAGGGTATTCCTCAAAGTATAATTACTAAAACCCATCAGGATGAATAACGAGAACAGAAACCAGATTCGACTTACCGAAGGCAATTCCGATAGAATGGCTAACGAGGAACAGTCATTTAGCAATCTGCAGAGATTTGAAAAATTCAAAAAACCACTTATCTATTTCTTAATGGCCGTTGTCTGTGCGGGTTGTCTCTATCTCATTTTTAAACCCAAAGAGAAGAATCTTCTCATTGAGGATGTCGGTTTTAATTCAGTAGTTCCACAGGCCACTGATGACAAACTTCAGTCTGATAAGCAGAAAGCTTACGAACAGCAACTGCTGGAACAGAAAAATGAAGAAAAGACGAACACTTTGAATTCATTATCTGATTACTGGAATGATGGTCAGGCAACAAATCTTTCACCAGATCAATCCACCCAATTCAACTCGACCGACAAGCCAGGAATGCTGACGCATGGCGACCAAAATGCTATGAACAGTTACCGTAATGCGCAACAGACTTTGGGAAACTTTTACAGTCGGGATGATCAGGAAGTAAGTAACTTGAAAAAAGAGATTTCGAGATTAAAAAATGAATCTATGCAGAATAATTCTATACCGAAAGGTAGCGGAATTGATGAGCAGTTGGAATTGATGGAAAAATCTTATCAGTTGGCAGCAAAATATCTTCCGTCATCTTCTCATCAAAATGGAAATATTACAGACACAAAACCATCTGATACCTCTGTAAAATCTGAGCCAACAGAACCAAAGGTTAAGATTAATTCAGTAAAGCTCCCCAATAAAAATGTAGTATCTGCCTTGTACCGTGAGCCTGGTGACAGTGCGTTTCTAGCGAACTTGAGCAAAAACAATTTCATCGGTATCCAAGGTAATCAGGACAACGATCAAATTACCCAAAACAGTATACGGGCGGTAATTCATCAAACCCAGCTGGTCACTGCTGAGAGTTTCATTTCATTACGACTTTCTGAACCAATGCTATTAGGTAGAACATTAATTCCAGAGGGAACTTTATTGAAAGCATCATGCAAATTTCAGGGTGGAAGATTGCAATTAAAAATATCCAGTATCGAATATCGAGGCTCTATTCAAAATGTCGACATCAGTATTCACAATAATGATGGTCAACTGGGTTTACATATTCCTTACACACCGGAACAAAATGCTGTGAATGATATCGTTGCCAATATGAGCCAGTCATCAGGAACAAACATTATGATGACTCAATCTGCAGGTCAGCAAATCGCTTCTGATTTAACCCACGGAGTTGTTCAGGGAGTTTCGGGATATTTTCAAAGAAAGGTCAGAATGCCTAAAGTAACTGTAAAAGCCGGTCATCAAATTCTTTTGGTAGCTAAAAATTAACCCTTAATAAATTAAAATTCAATGAAAAACACTTTAAATAAATGGATCACTCTGCTGTTATTGATCATCAACCATTCAGTCAATGCACAGGATCAAGATGGTTTGATGTCACTGAATCAGGGAAGACTTGAACCCTACAAAATGGAAGTTACCTACAATAAAACAACACACTTATTATTTCCTTCACCTATTAAATATGTTGATTTAGGAAGTGAAAACCTGATTGCCAGCAAGGCTGATGATGTTGCGAATGTTTTAAGGGTAAAAGCATCAACAAGAGATTTTGAAGAAGAAACCAATTTCTCAGTGGTCACTGAAGATGGGAAGTTTTACAGCTTCGATGTTTTTTACAGCTCTTACCCAGACACTTTAAACTATAATCTGCTTAAACTCCAGCGTAATAATGAAAAGGAATATGCTTCAGATGTGATTTTTGATGTGATGGATGGAAGTTCATCTTTGCTGACAGAGCTGATCATGCAGACCCTGTACAAAAATCCGAAAAGAACCATTAAGCACATCGGAAACAAAAGCTTTGGAATTCAGTTTTTGCTTCGGGGTTTGTATGTTCATGAAGGTAAATACTATTTTATTATACACCTAAAAAACTCCGGAAATATTCCATATCCCGTCGATTTCATCACTTTCAAAATTGTAGATGAGAAAAAAATAAAAAGAACAGTAGTACAGGACAGGATATTGTCTCCGCTTAGAAATTATTCTACAATCTTTAAGGTAGAAGAACATAACGAAACATTTGATATTTTCCTGCTGGATCAGTTTACGTTGATGGAGGGTCAAATCTTAGAAATAGAAATTTTAGAAAAAAACGGCGGTCGGAATTTAAAAATGCAGGTTACCAACAACGACCTGATTGCCGCATCTGTTTTTAAAGATATTAACCTAAAACTGAAATAACATGAAAAGGCTACATTTTTATGTCATAAGCTTATTTCTGATGAGCGTAACAGCAAAGGCTCAGCGGTTAAATCCTAAACAGAAAGCGATTGAATTGAATGCCGGATTTCTATTCAATGATTCTAAAAGCGAGAATTATTTTATCAACACAGCAATAACGAATCAGTCAGGAAAAGGAAATTACAGTTTTTTCAGTTTTGAATACCAGAATGAGAAGCATAACTATAAAACCGTCTTAATACCGATTGAAACTTTCCTTGCCGAAGCAGGTTACAGCTTTAATCTTATATCAGATCGCAAAAAAAACCTATTATTTAATTTCTCATTATCTGCCACAGCAGGGTTTGAGAGCATTAATAAAGGAAATAATCTGCTTTTTGACGGAGCTGAGATTTTAAGTGAATCCAATTTTGTTTATGGAGCCGGCGGGAAAGTTTCTGTAGAAATTTATCTTTCAGACCGAATTGTTTTGCTCCCTCATCTAAAAGCAAAGGCTCTGTGGAATTCCTCCCGTCAACTGATCAGGCCTTCTGCAGGTCTGGGAATAAGAATTAATTTATAAAATTTACCCATGAAAAATATTAAAATCATCATAAAAAAAGGGCTTGCCTTACTGCTGATTATTCCGGTCATGATACTTTTTGAATTGAGTCTGTCATCCTGCTCGACAAATGATTTGGAAATACAGCAAAATTTCCCATTTGAACTGAATATTATGCCAATTCCAAAAGATATTGCTACTGGAGAAACTGTTGAAATCACATTGAAAATCATTCCAAAAGGTCATTATGCCGAAACTAAGTATTATCTCAGGTATTTTCAGTTTGATGGAAATGGAACGCTGCGTTATAATAATCACCCCCCCTACAAACCCAATGATTCATACGAGCTTAGCGAAAAAGAATTTAGACTGTATTACACCTCAACCTCGACTGTTTCGCAAAGTTTTGATGTTTGGATTTACGATAGTTTTGGAAATGTAAGACAAATTAGTTTTCAATTTAATGCTAAAAATTAGCTTTAGAACATCCCACTGATTGTGGGATTTTTCATTAAATGAAGAGAGTACAATTTGCTTATAAAAGTAAAGATTAAAGACGTAACTTAATAAAGCTGCAGGTTTGTGCTGATGGCGTATTGGGTTATTTTTGCATACAAAAAAGAAGTTTTCGATAGTATAGAGAAATTTTCTTTTTTCCGCACTTAAAAAATTATCGGACTATCTTAAATAGACCACATCATATCCTGCAATATCTTTGATGAAATTTTGAATTACTGATTACAAATTCATCAAAGTTATTGCTCCATGAAAAATGCGAAAAGACGTTTCCGACCACAGGAAGGAATTGTCTTTTCGCCCGAGGTGAAAAACGGCAACCTAAAGATTGCCGTTTTCTTTTTTTAATATTTACAAATGACCGTCATCAGCAAATGATATATACGCACTAGAAGTTAATATACAATGGTCGAGCAATTGAAAATTCAAAAACTGCGAAGCTTCTTTAATCTTCTGTGTAATATTTAGGTCTTCCTGCGATGGCTTTAGATTACCCGATGGATAGTTATGTGCTAAAATTATTCCTGATGCATTACACAAAAGTGCAGCCTGCATAATGATTCTGACATCAACTATGGTTGACGAAATTCCAGATTCTGAAATCTTCTTTATTCCTAAAACTCTGTTTGCCTGATTTAAGCAAAGGGCAAAAAAAGATTCTCTGTAATCCATTCATCACTATCAAAATGCTCTTTAAATATTTTGACAGCATCTGGTGAAGTTGTAATCAAGCTTTCAAAGTTTCCGTTTCTTGAATAGCTTAGTTTTATTTCGTTTACAATATTGAAATTCATATTTTGTACTCTGAATACGGCAGAGATTTGTTTTTTCCGTAATTATAAAAAGTTAGTTCATCAAAATTGAATCAGCTCCGAAACCTGCAAACTTCTCGCACAGCTCAAAAGCTTTTTGAGATTTCATTTGAGCAGTTCCACCCATGACAATAGACTGTAATTTGGCTTCTTCGTTTTTATATGTTTTGACATTCTGATAAAAACCTGTCACCGCATTGTAAGCACCAAATAAAGTTCCTTTAGTCGTTTCCATTTGTTGGGTGTCACTCATCATCGCATAGGCAAAAGCATCTTCAACGGTATTTTTGAAAACAGTTGATACTTCATCAAAATTTCCTTTTTGCAGATGGTTTAAAGTTTCTTTATTGGGACAAAGTGCCAATTGAATTAGCTTTTTCATTTCATCATCACCGACTGTAATTTTAGACCAGTGATTAAAAGTTTTTTCTAATTCTTTACTTAATGTGTTCGCTAATCCCATAACTTTGTGAGCATCTTCCAAACGTTGTTTTGCTCCTGCCGTGTGTCGGATTCTTACCACATTACTCATATTTCTCAGAGAGGCATTTAAAGTATTTTGGCAAACGATACGAATTGGAGTTAAAGCTGCGGTAATACTTCCGCTTCCATCGTGTGAGGTGGTCAGAAAAATGTATTTTTCTGTAATATCGTCGCCATTTCCTACACGGATATAATCTGGAAGTTTAGCCGTGATAAAAATTCTTTCCCCATTACCCAAAACTCCTGCTGTCTCGTACAAAATACCATCTCCCCCGCCTACGATAGCATCAAAGAAAGAAAAGGCTTCACGGTTTTGTACAATTTGGTAGTCTTTTCCGACAACCCCTAAAACCGTATTGTTATCGGTACGGATGTTGGCGAAATAGTTTGGAACTTCCAATGCTGAATCGCTCATTATTATATCATCTCCCTTTTCTATAACCGCATTACTTTTTGTAAATAATGGAGACTTTTCCACCTCATAATCAAGTCCTGCGAATCTGATAGCTTCTTCACTTGTTGGATAATCTTCTACGATTTGTCCTAAGTTGTGCCATGCCTTTTCCTTTACACTGAAAAATGAATATTTTCCTGTTCTGTTGTTGAAATTTAAATTATGTGCCATGATGTTAGTGTTAAAATATTAGAAAATTGTTTTGATTGATTTAAAATGGGAGATCATCATCCTTATCATTTTTATTGGATTTGGGTTTTTCATTCTTTTTCTGAGTTGCTTTATTGGAAACATTAGAATTACTTTCATTTCTTTTGCCACTGCTGTGGACCTTGATTTGTGAGGTGTGGAAATTCAAACCTGCGTGAGGCTCTCCGTCTTTACCAATCCATGCAGAGGTATAGGCTCTTCCGCTTAGTTCCACCAAAGTACCTTTGGTTAAAAAATTTGCAACTTTTGGAGAAATCCAATAAGCGCATTGAAAGTAAGTAGTCTGTTCAACCCGTTCACCTTGTTTGTTACGATAGCTGTCGTTTGTAGCAATTGAAAAATTGACCACATGTTTTTCATTTGACAATTTGCAAACCTGCGCATCTCTTGTCAGTCTTCCGATAATGTTCATAATCGTTGTTTTTAAGATTGTACATTTTGAATTGTTCTCAATCTCTTCTCCGTCCTTTCTCTGAAAGCCTTTCAGGCTTCGCTGAATATTTTTCAAAAGAAAAACCGGAAAAAAGAAAGCAGATAATCTTAGCGGACAAAGGGGAAAGACAAAAGGAAACGGAATAATTGGAGGGCACCTTTAGGGAGGAAACCGTTTATGCCGTAGTCTTTTGGCTGGCAAAAGAATGGGCTGGCCGCTATACCTTAGCTGCCTTTTTACCGGTTTATTGGCGAAAATTTTAAAAAATTACAAAGCTCTAATAGACATATAAAAATGAAAAAAACATTGACAGATAACGCCAAGGTAAGCTAACAGATCCATTCAATAGTATATATTAAATCATGTTTATTAATTTTTCAGTCTAAATTGAATTACATGGAAAATATAACAAAACAAGACCTAGACAACATAAAGAACGAGATCATTTCAGAAATAAAACTTTTTCTAATAAATGATTTTAATCAAAATGGAAAAAGAAATATGGATACTGAATGGTTAAGAAGTAAGGCTGTTAGGAAAATTTTAGAGATTTCTCCTGCCACTCTTCAAAATTTAAGAATAAGTGGAAAAATCAGATCAAAGAAAATACTGGGATCTTACTACTATAACAGTAAAGATTTAAAAAGTTTATTTGAAAACAACTAACTATGAATGACTATTGGTACAGTTTCATGGAGAGATTTTCTTCCGACGAAAGACTAAGTGTTATTCATATTGCACTTCTAACAGCAATTACTTATATGGGTATAAAACAACGTCGAAAGAAGAAAATAATCGTAAGCAGAAGCAGGCTTATGAAGAATTCTCATGTCAAAACTATCCCCACTTATCACAAATATTTTAAAGAATTACAAGAATTTGGCTATTTCATCTATATACCATCTTACCACCCTGCTGTTAGAAGTTTTGTAATCATAAACAAATGAAGAGGAGTTTAGTAAAAACTCCTCTTCATTCGCTTTACAAATCAGAAACTCCCAAGATTTTATTTTTAAGCTTTTCATAATCTTGAAGCAATTGAATTTCACTTTCGTTTAAAATCTTTTTTATTTGAATATGTTGTACTATGTTTTCTTGATTATTTTGTAGTTTTATTTTAAGGTTATTCATTTCATTATTAATTACCTCTTGAGTTGTTAAAGCATATTCTTCAGTTTGAGTTACAGAATGATGTCCTAGTAATTCTTTAACAACATTGATTGGAACACCATTTTTAAGGGTAACAGTACTTGCAAAAGTTCTTCTGGCTTTATGTGTATTAAGCTCTGAATCAATTCCACATAAAGTAGCGATTTCCTTTAAATACTCATTCATTTTTTGATTTGAACGAACTGGTAATACAAGATTTGAATCTTGACAAAGTAGATGCCCCCTATATTTTTTCATAATTATAATAGCGTTTTCCAACAAAGGAATATCAGTAGGTGACTTTGATTTTTGCCTGTTTGACATAATCCACAAACTTCCATCGGACTCCTCTTTTATTTTAGTGTATTTTAATTGTTTAACATCAATATAGGACAATCCTGTATAACATTGAAATACAAAGATGTCTCGTACAATTGAAAGACGTTCCGTATTAAACTTTTTATTTTCCAATAGTAAAAGTTCTTTAGTGGTTAAAGGTCTTTTGTCAAGTTTAGTTTTTTTTGACTTAAAGAGTATGAATGGATCTTTTTGAATTATATCCTTTGCAACAGCTCTTAAGACAATCTTTTTAAAATTAGCTATATATTTAAGTGTTGTATTATTTGAACATCTGCGAACGGTCTTTAAATAAAATTCGTAATCGGTCACGAAACTATAATTAAGCTCTCTAAACTCAAAATCATCACGATTGTATTTGAATTTCATAAATTCCTTGACATGTGATCTTGCAGTCACGTATCTCTCATAAGTACCTTTCGAGAACCCACCTCTAGAGATTAAAGCGAAAATTTCATCATTATGATTTTGGAATTCCTCAAGAACTTTAGCTTTTTGATAAGATTTTCCGTGAATATAATCAATAAGTTTAGCAGCAGATATTGGCTCCGAACTGTTACTTAACTTTGTTTTAAAATTGTGAAGTCCAGTAATTATTGAGTCTAAAAAATGATTTAAAGATTTAGCATCTTCTTTAGTTCCAACTGCTCTTTCGGTTTTCTGGTTCCATCGGTCAATTCTCCATTTCCTTTTAGTTGAAATCTCTTTAGAAATACCGTCTACTGTGATTCTCAGGTATACAAATCTAAGATGATCATCTTTCTTCCATGGCGTTTTTAAGAAGAAATTTACGCCAAAACTTTTTTCTAACATAATTCGATTTTTAAGGTTAATAAAATTCGAATTAAATCACTCAAAAATCAAGATGTTAATTATCTTTACATGTTAACTAACAGATAGTTAGATGCGTTTTTATGGCAGTTATTTTGCACAATTAAAACTGCCATGATTCTGCCATAAAAATTATGAGCACTATTGAAAATTTTGCAACTCCGTAAAATAAAAAAAGACCTGTAATTAATTAAATTACAGCTCTTTTAATGAATTTTAAGGGTTTTTGAAAATTTTAGTTTTCATACTCTGCGGAGAAAGAGGGATTCGAACCCCCGGACCTGTTACAGTCAATAGTTTTCAAGACTATCGCAATCGACCACTCTGCCATTTCTCCAAAAACTTCGATTATATCGTTGTTTTCAGTGGTGCAAATATAGAATGTTTTTAAATTCCAGCAAAATTTTTATTAAATAAATTTTAACAAAAATTAATAATCAACTATAAATCAGTAGAATTATTTTTAAAATTATTCTTGATAAAACGACAAATAACTTTTATAAAACAAAAAAGCACCTCTTACGAGATGCTTTAATATGTAAAATCTGGAATTTATTAATGTAATTCTGCCAAGTATTTTTCAGCATCCATTGCAGCCATACATCCGCTTCCTGCAGCTGTAATTGCTTGTCTGTAGATGTGATCCTGAACATCTCCTGCAGCAAAAACACCTGGAAGATTTGTTCTTGAAGAACCTTTTTCAGTGGCGATATATCCGTTTTCGTCTAAATCGATTTGTCCAACGAAAATATCTGTATTCGGTTTATGACCGATGGCGATGAAAATTCCGTGAACGTCTACGGTAGATTTTTCCTGAGTCTGATTGTTGATGACAACAGCTCTTTCTACCAAATTGTTTTCGCCTTCAATTCCGATCAGTTCGTGATGAAATTTCACTTCGATATTCGGTGTGTTTTCAACTCTATGGATCATTGCTTTTGAAGCTCTGAACTCGTCTTTTCTTACCAACATAGTTACTTTATTAACCAACTTAGCCAGATAGGTCGCTTCTTCAGCAGCTGTATCTCCTGCACCAACTACTACAACATCTTTTCCTCTGTAGAAGAATCCGTCACATGTTGCACAAGCGGAAACTCCTCCCCCATTATATTTTTTCTCGTCATCTAAACCAAGATATTTTGCCGTAGCTCCAGTTGAAATAATCACAGATTTAGCAAAAATCTCTTTGTTTCCGGCATATAATTTATGAACACCGCCAACTTCTTTTGAGAATTCTGCTTTAGTAATCAATTCATAATGAACTTTTGTGTCGAATCTTTCAGCTTGTTTTTGCAAATCCATCATCATTTCAGGACCTGTAATTCCTGCAGGATAACCCGGAAAATTATCAACTTCGGTAGTTGTTGTTAATTGTCCGCCTGGCTCTAAACCTGTATATAATTCAGGTTTAAGATCTGCTCTTGCTGCATAAATTGCCGCTGTAAAACCAGAAGGACCAGATCCAACGATTACACAATCTAAAATATTTTGTTCCATAATTTATTTATCAATTTCAAGAGTGCTAATTTCGGAATTTTTAATGTTTTATTAAAGGAAAATTAATGATACTTGTCAATATTTAATATGTTAAAAGTCGATGAACAGATTATGGAATTTTAAACTTTTAAAAATTTTCTCAATTCTGAATTAATATTATTTTTATTTAAATTAAAGGTTTTAAAGCTCTCTTCTACCGAAGTTTCGGTTTTAAAAACAGAAAAAAGTTTTTCTTTACCGAATTTAGAAATTATCATTTCGCAAATAACTGCTGAAACAACATACGGAATTGGTGTTTCCTTTTCGAAATATAATCTTTCGTAAATATTTAAATGTTTAAAAGCATCAAAATCGGGATTTTCTGTCAGAAATTTCTTCAATTTTTCTTTTTGCCATTGATAGTCAAACTTTCCGCTACCTCCAAAATAAGAGGCAATTCCTTCATCAAAGAATGGGTTTATCTTAGGGAAAAGTTTTGATGTATATAAATGAACGATTTCGTGAGTGTAATATTCTGAATTATTTCCCGAGATGACAATATTGTAAGCTTCCGCAAATCCACCAGATTTATCCGTAAACATCATCGGATGATAATCGAAACCCTTCAACTTGAAAACTTCTTAGGGTGAAATTGCTGAGCAATATGTTATAGGAAATTTTTCAGTTCCGAAAAAGTCTGAAAGCATATTGATGTCTTTCTTTTGCGCTTCAGCCTCTTTAGAATTATAATTCTTATTTGGTGAAATATAATAGGTTACATTATCTTCGTTCTTGATTTCCCAATTTCTTGTGGCGTAATCAATATATTTACTAAAGAAAATTTTGTCCTCTTTTTTTACAGCGATTACATTATAAATCGCTTTTATAAGATTGGATTTTGTTTCTGAATTATATCCGATGAAAGCTATTTTTACAATTTTTTACCGTCTTCGTCTGTTGGAATTATCTCCATTAATGACGGTTGATAAAATTTGTCTCCTAATTTTTCGCTTTCAATGCCAATAATTTCGTAATAGGGAGATTTAAATTTTTTAAAATCAGATTCAAGCCAGAATTTTGGATCCTGGTTCTCTAAAAATTCGCAGAGAGTTTTAATGATTTGAATATTAAAAGAATCCTGCTGGTCGACAGTTGGTGAAATTGATTTTAATTTGAATTGAGCATGCGACAACTGAAAAAACACAATCAAAACAAAACACAGAAAATTTACTTTTAACATTGAGATTAAAATTATTTAATAGATCTTAACTTTAAAAAGCTAAATTAAAAATTCACTTGCAAAGCAAAATTGAATATTCACAATTCACTTCTACACTTTCATCTTAATTTTATCTACATTGATAATCTTGTACACCAATTCTTTAATCAGTTCGGCATCATTCATATTAACGGCTCCCAAACCTTTTCCTTTCATGTCGAATTCCCTTAAAATAGAAATGACACGGGTTGAATGTTTTAAAGGATACAATCTCGCAGCTTCTGCATAATCTTTAATAAAATAAGGATTAACTCCCATTTGAGAAGCAATTACTTGAGGCGGTTGACCAATCATCGTGTTGTAAATAATCACATTCGAAAAATAGCTGTATAAACTCGCCATCATCATCACAAACGGATTGTTTTTAGGATTTTTGCCCATAAAATGAGCAATTTTAAAGGCTGCATTTGCATTTTTTGTTCCTAAAGCTTTCTGAAACTCAAAGACATTATATTCTTTACTGATTCCGATGTGATTTTCAACGACGGTTCCGTCTAAGATTTGTCCTTCTTTAAGAATAATTTTCAGTTTCCCGAGCTCGTTGGCAATTCTTGAAAGGTCGTTTCCAAGATATTCTGCGAGAAGATGAGAAATATTCGGAGCGGTTTTTATACCTAATTTGATACATTCATCGGCAATCCATTTCGGTAGATTATTTTCCCTTACCGACTCACTCAGAAAAAGTGCATTGGCTTTATCTAAAGATTTCGTAACTTTTTTGCGGCTGTCTAATTTCTTGTGTTTGTGCGCAAAAACCAAAACGGTGGACGGAACAGGATTTTCAACATACGCTTCCAAAGCTTTGCTTTCTTCCTCATTCAGCTTCAAATCCTGTGCTTCTTTTACAATAATCACCTGTTTGTCGCCCATCATTGGAAACTGTCGTGCCAAAGAGAGAATTTCCTGATAAGTTGTGTCTTTTCCGTAAGTTACGGTTTGATTGAAAGCTTTTTCGTCTTCTTCGAGAAAATCGTGTTCAAGAGCTTTTAGAGCAACATCAATAAAGTAAGGTTCTTCTCCGTGGAAAAAATAAATAGGTAAAACTTCTTTATTTTTAATATTTTTGAGGATTAAATCTAATTCTTTCATCGTATAAATGGAACTTCCAAAACTGAACTTTCAGGAAACTTTTGATTTTAAATTCAAGAAAGACAAAGATAAGTTTTTTATTTATGACTTGGTTCGTAAAACTTACCTTTTGCTCACGCCTGAAGAATGGGTAAGACAGCATTGGATTCATTATTATCTTACCGTAAAGTCCTACTCCACATCAGCTTTAATTACAGAAAAAAAGATTGTTTTAAATGGTTTAACGAAACGTATCGACCTTTTAATTACTGAAAAAGCGCAACCAAAGATTCTTATAGAATGTAAAGCTCCGCAAATTAAATTGACTGAAAAAACATTTGAGCAAACAGCGAGATATAATTCTATAGTAGGAGCTTCTGAAATTATTTTAACGAATGGTTTGCAGCATATTAATGCGTTTTATGAGAATGGAGAATATCAGTTTTATAGACCTTAATAATTTTACTAATAAGAGTTATTATTACAGACCATTAAATTTAAAACTTTAGAGATTATCACATTTAAATACTTCACAATTTGAACGATATACTACTGCAAAAATATGGTTTGACCATGCAAAAATCATCCAAGAAATTTCATGGAATTATTTCAGGAAATCCCATTGCTAATTACATTTATAATTATAGACATCCGGATGATGTGGATGACTTCGTAGCCGACTTGGATTTAGCAATTTCTGGTAATTTTTCGCTAATTGAAGATCCAGATCATGGAGGTGGTTTGGGAAACTATTGGTTTGCGCAAATAACTCCAACTCATTTTGAATTGTGGCAGGATGGACATGAAAAAACAATATTTCCTTTAAAAGATTGGAAAGAAATATTGCTTGCTTGGAAAAAGTGTTTGGAATATAATGAATAATAAACTACAGTTAACAGCATTTTATCAATTATGGAAATCAAAAATATAGTATTCGATTTTGGAGGTGTTTTAATGGATTGGAACCCAAGATATTTTTTCAAAACTTATTTTAATGATGATGAAAAAATGGAATATTTCCTTGAAAATATAGCACAGGATGAATGGAATATAGAACAAGACAGAGGAAGAACTTTAGCAGAAGGAACAGAAATTCAAATTAAAAAATTTCCGGATTGGGAAAAAGAACTCCGAGCTTATTATGATAACTGGACAGTGATGTTGAAAAGTGATATTCCGCAAAATGTGGAAATTCTCAGAAAATTAAGAAATACTCCTTATCAACTATTTGGATTGACAAATTGGTCTGAAGAAACTTTTCCCTATGCTTTAGAAAACTACGATTTCTTTCAGTTGTTTGACGGAAAAATTGTGGTTTCGGGAACTGAAAAATTAATTAAACCTGATCCTAAAATCTGGCATGTTTTGTTGGAAAGATATCAATTGGAAGCCAAAGAATCGGTTTTTATTGATGATAATCTCAAAAATATTGAAATGGCACAAACTTTAGGTTTTAAAACTATTCATATTCAACCTGAAACAGATTTGGAAGCTGAATTAAATAATTTGGGAATACAACTTTAATAATTTATTATTTTTTAAAAACAAAATTAACCCACAAGCCTTTATGATCTAGACTGTTATAAAAAATAATCTGTATATTTATATTTGTAAAGTTTAATTAAAATAAAACATCAAATACAAAATACTATGAAATTTAAATTATTCTTTTTTCTCATATTAATTATTAATTTCAATAAAACTTGGAGTCAATCACCATCGATACAATGGCAAAAATCTTTTGGTGGAAGTTTTAGAGATTACGCAAAATCTATCCGGCAAACCCAAGATGGAGGGTACATAATTGCCGGATCATCTGAATCTAACAACGGAGATGTTACCGGGAATCATGGATCGTTTGACTGTTGGATTGTAAAACTAGATATATCAGGAAACATTCAGTGGCAAAAAACATACGGAGGAAGCGGTAGTGACAGAGCAAATTCTATTGAACAGACTCAAGATGGAGGATATATTTTTGCCGGTGTCACTTCTTCTATCAATGGAGATGTTACTGGAAATCATAGTTCTGCGGATTATTGGATTGTAAAATTAGATCCATCAGGAAATATACAATGGCAAAAATCTTTAGGAGGATACGGTCACGAGGAAGCGACCTCAGTACAACAGACTTCAGATGGAGGTTACATTGTAGCAGGTAACTCTACGTCTACAGATACGATGGGAGATGTTACGGGAAATCATGGATTCTACGATTATTGGGTTGTAAAATTAAATTCATTAGGAAATATACAGTGGCAGAAAAATTTTGGAGGAAGCAGCTATGAATATGCAGGATCAATAAAACAAACATTGGATAATGGATACATTATGGCAGGTAGCACAATTTCAAATAATGGAGATGTTTCACAAAATTTTGGATTCAGAGATTATTGGGTCATAAAATTAGACGCTTTTGGAAACTTACAATGGGAAAAATCATTAGGAGGAATTGGTGGAGATGAAGCTTTTGATGTTATACAAAATCAAGATGGAGATTATATTGTTGCGGGCTATGCTCAGTCAGACGGCCCGGTTCCAGATTCTATCGGATCTCGTGATTTTTGGATTGTAAAGCTTAATCCTATAGGTAATGTAATATGGCAGAAAAATTTTGGAGGAACAGCTCCAGATGGAGCGAGCTCTATCTATCAGGCTTCTGATGGCGGATATATCGTAGGTGGATATACTCAGTCTACTAACGGAGATATTAGCCAAAATTTTGGGAATACTGACTATTGGGTTATAAAGTTAGATTCAACGGGAAATTTACAGTGGCAAAAATCTTTAGGAGGAAGCAATGTGGATGAATTATATGCTGTGCAGCAAACTTCAGATAATGGATACATTATGATAGGAAATACCATGTCTTCTAACGGAAATATTACATTAAATCATGGGTCGTATGATATTTGGGTTGTAAAATTAGGTTCAACTTTAGGAGTTGATGATAATAAACATATTTTAAAACCCTCTATTTACCCAAATCCTGCAAAAGATTTTGTGAATATTGACAACCTTCCAAAAGAATCAACCGTTAGTATCATAGATTTATCTGGAAGAAAACTTTTCTCTAATAAATATAATGATGAAAAAGTGACCATCAATTTATCCAATCTTATAAATGGAGTTTATTTAATTAAAGCTGAAAATAAAGGAACTACCATTTTATCGGAGAAATTAATTATAAAAAAATAAATGGCGGTTATAATGTTTAAACAAATTTCTATTATTAAATTTAAATAACAAGTTTACTCAAGCGATTTTTTTTCATTAACTTTTCCATTCAATTAAATTACAAAATATGATACGTTCACTATTATTATCAGCATTTTTATTTTCATCAGGAACAGTCTTTAGTCAAAAATTAAAATCTGTGTCTTACCAAGATGGCTCACAAAAACTCAATGGTTTAGTCACTTCAAATGCAGGGAAAAAACTTCCCGGAGTTCTCATTCTTCCGGCTTGGAAAGGAATAGATGATGAAGCAAAAACTGCGGCTGCAGATTTGGAAAAACAAGGTTACATTGCATTTATTGCAGATATTTATGGAGAAGGAAATATTCCAACCGATAATGCTTCTGCTGCAAAAACTGCCGGATTTTACAAAAAAGATTATGCAGCTTATCAGAAAAGGATTTCTCTGGCTTTAGAACAATTGAAGAAAAATGGAGCGATCTCTGACAAAATTGCGGTAATCGGATATTGTTTTGGCGGAACAGGCGCTTTAGAATCAGCAAGAGGAAAACTTCCTGTTGTAGGTGTAGTTTCAATCCACGGAAGTATCGGAAAAGACCAATCGAGACCAAATGAAGTTATTTCAACTAAAATCTTAGTAGAAAATCCAGCGGAGGACAAAAGTGTAACTCCGGAAGACTATAATAATTTGGTAAAAGAAATGAATGATGGCAAAGCTGACTGGCAAATCATCACATACGCCAACTCAAAACATACATTTACTGATCCAAAATCTCCTGATTACAATGAAGTAATGGCAAAAAGAGCCTGGAACCATACTCTCCTATTTTTGAAAGAAATTTTAAAATAATAGAATTTTAAAAATAAAACTCAACCTCAATAATTTGAGGTTGAGTTTTTATATATCATTGGTTTTATTACAATTAGAACACCACGAATACTCTTTTTCTTTATCCTTTAATTTGATTTTGCTAGTTTCACCACAGTTTTCACATGAAGATTTATCGCTTTCAGCTTCTTTTGCTTCATAATCGCAATCGAAACAGCTCCAGGTTGTTACAGGGAATTTTCCGCCAATAAACCAAGTGAATGACTGTTCTTTACATTTTGGACATATTTGTAATCCCATAACTATCTTTTTTCTTGTTCTCTATTCACCAGTTCCATCGAAAATGCAGGAAGACAAATTGCAATATACTCGCAAGGTTCTGAAAACGGATTGCTGTAAAGAATTCTCGCCCCCTTTTCAATTAAAATACTTTGTCCTTTTTCTAAAACAACATCTTCTCCATCAATTTCAAATTGCTTTTTTCCTGAAATTATCAATGTAAATTCATCAAATTCAGGCGTTTGATGAGGTTCGCTCCAATTTGGTGGCGCAACCATGTGTGCAATTGAAATATTCTTATTTTGGGTTGAATTTCCCCAATGTTCTTCTATCAGTTTTCCGTCGGTTGTAGGAACTACAAAAGGTGATTTCTGAATTTTATATTTTTTCATTTTATTACTAATTATTTTTTAACGCAAAGGCCGCAAAGATTTTTAACTACTAAATGTTTTTAAGTTACACAAAGCCATTTCACTTATAAAAGCTCACAAAGTTTTTTATATAAAAACAAATTGTTGACAAGCTATAATTTAAATCTCTCGCAGATTTTGCTGATATATTTTCAGCATTCAAAATCTGCTCAATCAGCAAAATCTGCTTGAAAAATTTATTTAAGTTTAACTAACTTTAAAATGATTTTCCTTTCTGATTTCGTAAACAAAATTAGTTCTTGTCGGTTCGCCAAAATAAGCTACTTCCTCTTCCTTAATTTTCTTTCCGCCCAATCTTTCTAAAGCAGTCTGTGATCTGAGATTTTCTTTACCAATGTGGAAATGAACCGTATCAACATACTGAAAAATATAATCAAGCATCAATTTTTTAATTTGCGGATTGATTCCTTTTCCCCAACATTTTGTTCCGTAAAAAGTATAACCAATAAAAATACTGTTTTTAGATTCATCATAATCGTAGAAACGAGTACTTCCTAAAACATCTCCGCTTGATTTTTCGAAAATTTTGAAAGCGCCTTTGCTCTCCATCGCACCTTTAAAAAAGTTTTTAAAAACTTCTCTTTTGTAACGATCTTTATTAGGATGCTGTTCCCAAACTTTTGAATCGGAGGCAACTTCATATAAAGCCTCAAAATCCCCTTGAGACAGGGGGATTAATTGATATTTATCGTTTTCTAATTCTGGTTGAATTGAAAAATTCATTGATAATAAATTTTAACCTTTTGCTTTTGCAGCGTCAGATTCTATTTTTTTAATTTCCTTCAGTTTCTCTGCAATTTTTGTTACAGCTTCTGGTTTTGCAGGTTTCAAAGCAATTTCTGCTTGAGCAGTATCCCATTTAATGACCAGATTTCCAGAATTTTCGTCTGTAGGATTTAAAGTAATTTCAAACCACTCTTGTTTATCAGCTAATTTATTTACAGGAACCATTACATCTACAACATCCTGTTTTGGATCATAAGTGTAAGCGCCCCATTGCTGGAAATCTTTATTTAAAATCACTTTCCATTCTTTTTCTGTCGGTACGATGAACAAACCGTAAGTTCCTGCAGCAACTACTTTTCCACCAAAATTCACAGACTGTCCGAAAGTAATTTTTGTAGAAGAGTTTGCTCCAGCCCTCCAAACCTGTCCGTAAGGAACCAATTCTCCGAAGATTTTACGGCCTTTTACTCCCGGTCTTCCGTAATCAACAGAAACTTTAGACATTGAAAACTGCTGCTCAACTTTCTGACGTGGACTTGCTGCCGGTACAGAATAATCTTGTGCAAAACTTAAAGCCGAAGCCGAAATACAAACTGCAAATAATAACTTTTTCACTTATTTTAAATTTTGTCTAAAATTACAAAATCGAGTTCATAAATCACTTTTTGACTTTGATAAATTTTGTTAAAATAAAATTCTTAAATTGTTATGATTATATTTCTTTAAACGAAAAAAGCGCAAATATTTTTAACTACTAAATGTCTTTAAGTTCGCAAAGGCGTTTGACTATGTCGAATCTTCGATTTCACTCAGCAAAATTCATTAGATTTAAGTTTCTTTTTGCTTGTTCAATGTGTCGCAAATTGTGATAAATTACAAAACGGAAAGTATCACCAAGTTTTAGTTTAATTAAATTTGAAATACTTATGCTGGTTTTCACTTTGTTTAAATCTATATTTTTAGCTTCATTTAAAAGTTGAATCATTTGCTTTTGTTGGGAAATAAATTCATTTAAAACGCTTTTATCAAGTTTACTGTGAATAGGATTCATAGCTTTGAAAGTTTTCATTTTATTTAAATTCTCCTTTGGAATCATCGATTGAGCAAAATAATTTCCCAAAACTCCTAAACTGAAAATTTCTGTTGTTTTTGTATCTGAATTTTTTATTCTTTTATTGATTTCAGGAATGTAAAATTTCCCGTAACGATTCAAATGTTCAATGCATTCCAGAATACTCCAGCTTTTTTCTGAAAGTCTATAATTGAGTTTTTCTTCTGATTGATTCAAAAGAGTTTCAGCAAAGTGTATATTTTCTTCAGTAATTTTTTTCAATTCATGAATCAGTTGAAGCGTAGGAATTTTCATAACCATTTTTATAGCAAATTTCCAGTTTTATAAAATCATAAATATTGACTGAAATCAAGATTTTTTGAGTCTTGATAATGTTTCTGGACTCATTCTTAAATAGTTTGCAATATGTTTATTCGGAATTTCCTGAAAAAGTTGCGGACTTCTTTTTAAAACTCTTTCGTAACGCTCTCTTGGAGAATTGATTAATAAATCTTTTTCTCTTTCAATCTGCTGTAAAACTAAATCTTCCAAAATAACAGTCCATAACTTTAAATTTTCATCCGAGGATTTTATAAACTCATAGAAATCTTTCTTAGACGCTACTCGTATTTCGATTTTTTTGATTGCCTGAATATAAAAATCACTTGGCTTTTCCGACAAAAAAGAGTCAAGACAAACAATAATATTTTCTTTATATCCAAACCGGATCACTCTGTCCTGATCTTCATCTCTGATGAAAATTCGAACACTACCCTTCTCAATAAAATAGATATTGCTGTCGACATCGCCTTCCAAAGTCAAAAAATAATGTCTGTTGATGACTTTTTTCTTTTGAAACAAATCTGCATCCAATAGAGTCTGAATAATATTCACAGTCTAAATTTTTAAATTAAATAAACCCTCATAAAAAAATATGAGGGTTGAAAAATATGGGATCTAAATTTATTCCGGCATTGCTTTCCATTTCTGCAAAACTGCAGTATAAAAATACATGAAAATAAAACCAAGAATTAAAATGATATAACTCAGCGTGAAGCTTAAATATTCAATAATGCTATTACAGTCACCATAAGGATAATCGTCATCAATATTCGTAACAATCCCTGCACATTCAGCTTTCTGATGAATAGTGATAATTATAAAAATCAAGAAAATTAAAAGTACAAAACAATTCATCGAAATATTTACCAAAACTGAAGAAACCGTTTTATTAACCATATCCATTTTTAATAAAGGAATCAGCAAAATAATTAGCCCAATAAACAAAACAAAATAGGAAACAAAAAATTCTTCCTGTCCTCTGAATGTCAATCCATAAAACACTGTAATTAATGTCACAAAAAGCATTAAAACTCCTGCACTAATCACGCTGAAAAGCAAAGAGCGAAGTCCCGTAATTCTAAAGCTGAAAATAAATGTGGATAGGAAAAATGCGATCCAGATATAAATATGTATGTTTTCTGAAAAGAAATCATCCTGCTTCATAGAATCTACATTCTTCAAGAGATCTTTCATGCTTTCAGAGACGTAATAATAATCAGTCGTATTATTTTTCACATACTTATCTGGCGCAATCTGTCTGTTTATTTCGGGATTAAATATTCTCAACTTCACACTATCCTGAACGTCACCTCCATTATAAGAAGAAGCTACAGAATCTACAGCAACGGTCGATTCGTAATAAGGTTCATCCTCAAATCTTGAACTTGGCACAAAATCTTTAATAAAATAACGGATTTCAAAATTCGGATTGTCTTTTGAGTAAATTAATGAAGTCCATTTTTTGGCATCGAGATTATTTTTTATCCTATATTTTTTAGAAATAGAAAGAAAATCGCTGAAGAGTTTTTCGAGTTCTGCAGGCTTTTTTCTGTTTAATAATTCTGTTGTTTTTTTATTGATAAACGCTTTCTGATTTTTAAGGGTGTAATCCGGAGCGTTTTTATCATAGTAACTGTTTTCTAAGGCACCATCATTGTAACCAGTAAAATCGTAATCGTAAAAAACTTCTGAAAAATTGTAAAAACTTGGCTGCGTAGTTTTGATGTAAGCCGAAAGATCTACAACATCTTTTTTAAAATAAAAAATAGAATACTTTCTTTCAATATCTGTCTCCGAATAAGCTGGCTCTATTTTCTCTGAATATTCAGGTTCATTTGGTATAAAATCTCCTGCTTTATTTTTTCTAGAAGATTTTTTTGAGTACACAGAATTATACTGGTAAATTCTGTTATAATACACAAAAAACTTTTTGTTTCGGTCTATCTTCTCAATATCATTTTCACAATACAGATCAGAAAAAATTTTTGGAAACAGTCTATTTTCCAAAGTATAAGATTCTATATTTTGAGAAAGAAAAGGTGCGGTTCTGTTGACAATATCAATATTTTTCGCCATTTCAGAATCAGGATATTTATTGTTAATAAACATTCTGAAACCCACCATATAAGAAAAATAAAACGTCGTACACGAGAAAATAATGATAAAATATTGTACAAATTGTCCAAACAATTTTCCTTTAGAAGTAGGATAAAAATTCTTGAACCCATTGTTTTTAAACATCATCAACAACCAGCCAACAACAAGAAGTATTGAAATGATAAGATGAATAAAAATCACTCCATTTCTGAAATAATCATCTTTAACAGAATATTTTTGCAACGATACTGGATCGATATGAGAAAGATATCCAATGATAAAAAAGATGATATGAAAAAATAATGCTGCCAAAAGCATCCATACGATTTTGGTATTCCAGACTGTAGGATATTTCTCGAGCAGATATTGATTTATTTTATTGATTTTCTGCATTTTAATTAAAATTAAAGAAGATTAATTGACGAAAAATCTTCTCGTAGAAGAAGAAATATTTCTAATGTACACTATTTCCGCCTGAGCATTTCCCAAAGCCGATATTACTTGATGAAACTGAGTTTCCGCGCCAAAATAAGCAACGTAAACGCCACCATTGAAATTCAGTTTTTCGAGACTGAAATCTTTGAAAACCTCTAAAAGTTTTTCACGGCTCTCATTGGTATCGATTTCAATAATCAATTGAATTTCTCCATCTTCCTGTTTTTCAGAATTGTCTTTGTATTTTCCATTTTTAAGGAAAATCACCTTATCTGAAATCTTTTCTACTTCATACAATTGTTGCGAACTCAAAATCAAGGCAATCGGATGATTCACCGAATTGGCAATCGATTTTAAATCTTCTAAAATAACCTGTTGCGCCAAAACATCAAGGTTCGCCAAAGGTTCGTCGAGTAAAAGAATTTCTGGTTTTCTTAAAAGAATTCTAGCCAATTCAAAGCGCATTTTGTAACCTGACGAAAGTTCGCTCCATTTCAGATGTTTGTAATTCCACAATCCGAGACGGGCAATCATCATTAACGTTCTGGTTTCGTTTTCTTCAGAAGCAACACCATGATTTGAAAGCACGAATTTCAGGTTATCTTTCAGACTTCCGTACCATTTTTCGGTTCGTTGCGGAATGTAAACCAACTTCGTTCTCAGGTCATATTCATTTTTTGATTTTTCATTGAAAGAATAATCTAAACTTCCCTCATTAAATGAAATTTCATTCGCCAAAATCCTCAATAAAGTCGTTTTACCATTGCCGTTCTCTCCTACCAAACCGTAAACCTGCCCTTTATTAATCTCCACAGAAACCGGCCCGAGCGAAAAACGGTTGCTTCCGTAAGATTTTACAATATCTTTTGCTTTTAAAACAGATTGTTCAGAAATATGCTCTTTTACCTGCACTTTTTCAATTTTGGCGAGAAGATTTTTTGATTTTTCAATTAATTCGTCGATAGCGTGATTTTGAGTTTCTTTCCAGTCTGTCAAATCAATCGCTTCTTTATAAATCGACATATCCTGAGTATCAATAGCGCAGTCTAACAATTTTCTGAATCCTAAAACGGTATCTTTATTATCAAAAAAATGGTAGACTTCGGCAACTCTTTGCTGATGTTTGGTCATTTGGTTTATTTAATTGAACCGAAGATAAATATTTTTAAGACAACTTATATCTTAATGGTGAGAAAAAATTAATCTATATTTGGGGATATTTTAAGAATCGGAAAATGTTTAAAAAGTTTAGCTGTTTAGCCATCGTTTTGTTGAGTTTAAATCCTTTTAAAGCTCAGGAAAAGATTCCGTTCAGAATCACAAAGCACAATAACATTATTGTAAAGACTTTAGTTAATGATAAAGATTCGCTTCATCTGATGTTCCAGATTGCGATGGAAGATGCTTCAATTTCACCCGAAAGAATCAGAAAAGCAGACCACATCAAATTTAAAGATGAAATAAGTGATGGAAATACTGTGAAAATCGGCAACAAAAAATACGAGAATATTAGGTTTTTTGATAATGAATTTACAGGTCACGAAGCCGACGGAAAGATAGGAACCGGAATTTTTAAAGACAAATATTTTAAAATTGATTACGACAACAGTCTGTTGGTTTCTTATGATAAAGAGCCAGATTTAAAGGATTATCAACCGATGAATCTGTATGTACAAAACGGACAATTCTACATCGTTGCAGACAATATAATTGAAGATAAACAGCAGGAAGCTTATTTTCTACTTCAGTCTGGTTATTCGGGAGGTTTGCTGTATAGCAACGAGTTTGCAGAAGCAAATAATCTGAATGAAAAGCTGAAAATTACAGGTGAAAAATCAATGAAAAACTCTGCCGGACAAATCATGACAACAAAGCAGGGAATTTTACCTTTTCTAAAGCTAGGAAATATTGTTTTAAAAGATCTTACAGCCGGATTTTTCACAGGAGATCTCAAAACACAACACGCCAATTACTTTGCAGCAGACGTTATGAAAAGATTCAACTGGATTTTTGACAAAGACAGGAAAATAGTTTATATAAAACCGAGTAAATATTTTAATGAACCTTATTATAAAATCAATTAAATCCCCATTCCTGCCATCATCGACATATAATTATTGGCGCAGTGTAAAGATATAAGCAGAAGAATATTTTTTTCCTCAAATGTTTCTAAAATCTCCGAAGTTGTTATCTGATATTCGTAAATCAAACTGCGCCACTGAATATTGGGGTTCATTACCAAAAGTTCACTCCCCTTTTCGTCAGTCAATACAAAAGATTCTCTGAAAAATCCTTTGTGGCTGAAAGTGTAGTTTTTCTCAACATCATTCAAGTAAGTATTTAAAACAATGTTTCCATCCCAATTCATTGCAAATTTTAAAATCACATTTTTGCCGTCTTTTACTTCAACAGTTGTTCCCAAAAAACCTTTCGGCTCAATTTGATATTTTGAATTTAAAATTTCAATTTCTGCATTGAATTTAAACCAGTTTTTATAATTTAACTGTCCAATTATTTTATCATTTTTATGAGATTTTGAAAGTGGTAAATTTTTCTGAAGTTGCCGAGTATTCTATAATGTAATTTAGTTTCAAGTGTATTTGAAACTAAATTACATTTTTTCCCAAACTAAAATCAGTTATCTGAAAAATTGATTTTTTCAGAAATCAAAAATTGCATTAAAAAATCATTAACAAATTTCAGAAATTCTTGAACTATCTTGTACTATCCTGCCCTGCCGATTTTTTATTCGAAAAATTATTATACTTTTAAAATATCAGAAAACGTTTAAGTTTTAAAGAAGAATCGATTTTTTATTGGACATAACATATCATGCAATCGATTAGCCTTTTCGTTTTAAAATAGAAAAGAAATAATTATTAAATCCGACTAATGAATAATACCCAATCAGGTAACTCAATTTCTTCCGCATCAAAAAAAAGAAATTATGGTCTTCCATTAATTCTTATTACAAGTTTGTTTTTCTTTTGGGGATTTATTCATAACCTCGATCCAATTTTAATTAAACATCTAAGAAGTGCCTTTCAATTAAATCATTTTCAGGCTTCATTAGTTGATTCATCTGTTTTTGCAGCATACTTTTTACTTGCAATTCCAGCAGGAATGATTATTCAAAAATATGGTTACAAAACAGGAATTCTGGTGGGATTATTTTTCTTTGCAGCAGGATGTTTTCTGTTTGTTCCCGCAGCCAATACCGTGAGTTATCCGTTTTTTCTTGGAGCGTTATTCGTATTGTCCTGTGGATTGGCAATTTTGGAAACCGCAGCCAATCCTTACATCACAGTTTTAGGTCCGCCAGAAAAAGCAACACAAAGATTAAATTTCGCACAATCATTTAATGGTTTGGCGGCTTCTGTTGCTCCGATTATTGGTGGTATTTTTATTTTAGCAGAAGAACCAAAATCTCAGGATGAACTTTCGACATTGAGTGAAGCAGCAAAATTAGCGTATATCCAGGCGGAAACCTTTTTGGTAAAAGGACCTTACATGATTTTAGGATTAATTCTTTTATTGGTTCTTATCCTATTTTTCTTCATTAAATTGCCTGATGTGACCGAAAGCGAAGAAAAATCAACAAAAAATTATCTGCAGGTTTTAGGCGTAAGAAATGTCGGCTGGGGTGTTTTAGCTCAATTTTTCTATATCGGAGCACAAATTTACGTCTTTAGCTTTCTTCTTGTTTTTGCAGAAGATGCCATCAATATGGGCGGACAAGAAGCCAAATATTATGCAGGAGTCGCAGGATTTTTATTTATGATTGGACGTTTTGCGGGAACCTTTTTTATGAAATATGTTTCGCCTCAAAAATTATTGAGAATTTACAGTGTCATCAGCATAATTCTCAGCATTTACGTCGTTGCTGGCTCAGGAATTTCAACTTTATATGCACTTGTCGGATTGACATTTTTTATGTCCATCATGTTTCCAACGATTTTTGCTTTGGGAATTGAAGGCGCAGGTTCAGAAACCAAACCAGCCTCAAGTTTATTAATTATGTCAATTGTTGGCGGTGCCATTATTCCCCCGATTGCCAGTAAAATCACAGATATTTCAGGGAATATTCACTTATCTTACCTTGTGCCTCTACTTTGTTTTATCATCGTTTTTTTATTTTCATTGAGATTCAAAACTAAAAATAATATTGAATAAATTATAAAATAAAAGAGAAAGTCTAATTTAAGTGAAACGGCTTTGTGAGACTAGAAACAGTTAGTAATTGAAACCTTTAGTGAACTTTGTGTTCAATCAGCACTATATAATAAAAATGAGCAATTTAATTTTAAAAATAAATCAAAAAGATAATGTTTTGGTCGCTTTGCAGGATATTCCGGCAGAAACCGAAATTATTTTCGAAAGTGTAACCTACAAAACTTTAGAAACCATTCCTGCCAAACATAAATTCTTTATGACTGACATGAAACAGGGAAAAGAAATTTTCATGTACGGAGTTTTGGTTGGAAAAGTTCAATACGATTTGCCTGCTGGAACGAGAATGACCACAGATAATACCAAACATGCTGCCGATCCTTACTATTATCGTGATGTTGACTATCAATGGACAAAACCTGATGTTTCTAAATTTCTGCATAAAACTTTTAAAGGTTATTATCGTTCAAACGGCGAGGTAGGAACAGCCAATTACTGGCTTTTTATTCCGACTGTTTTTTGCGAAAACCGAAATTTGGATATTATTAAAGAATCGCTTTACAATGAATTGGGATATGCGGTTGACGAAAAATATAAGAGCTATACACATCAGTTAGTTGAAGCCATTTCTAAAGGAGAGAATTTAGATGAGATTGATTTTTCAACCTCAAATATTCCTAAAAAAGAAAGAGTTTTCAAAAATGTGGATGGAATTAAATTTCTCAATCACACCGGCGGTTGTGGCGGAACGAGGCAGGATGCAGATACGCTTAGCAAACTTTTGGCTTCTTACGCAGACCATCCTAATGTCGCAGGAGTTACTTTGTTGAGTCTGGGATGTCAACATTTACAAATCGAAAATTTCAGGAAAGATTTATTAAACAGAAATCCTGATTTTTCTAAACCTCTGCTTGTTTTCGAACAACAGAAAGCCGAAAGCGAAGAAACCATGATTAAAAATGCGATTTTTGAAACTTTGAAAGGACTTTTAGAAATCAATAAAATTGAACGTGAAGATGCGCCACTTAGTAAACTTTGCGTTGGCGTAAAATGTGGTGGAAGTGATGGTTTCAGTGGTATTTCGGCGAATCCTGCTGTGGGACATTTGGCGGATATTCTTTCAGTTTTAGGAGCAAAAGTTTTACTGGCAGAGTTTCCGGAATTGTGTGGTGTCGAACAGGAATTAATTGACCGTGCCATTGATAAGCCAACCGCAGAAAAATTCATCCGGTTGATGACAGAATATGATGAACTCGCCCATGCAGTCGGTTCAGGGTTTTATATGAATCCTTCTCCGGGAAATATTAAAGACGGATTAATTACTGATGCTATCAAATCGGCAGGAGCAGCAAAAAAAGGTGGTTCTTCGCCTGTTTTCGATGTTTTAGATTATACCGAACCAGCAACGAAACCAGGACTGAGTCTGGTTTGTACACCTGGAAATGATGTAGAAGCAACCACAGGAAAAGCAGCGTCGGGAGCTACTCTGATCTTGTTCACCACAGGACTTGGAACGCCGACGGGAAATCCGGTTTGTCCGGTTATTAAAGTGGCTACGAATACAATTTTAGCTAAAAAAATGTCTGATATTATTGATATTGATACAGGTGCAATTGTTCGTGGCGAAAAAACGATTCAAGAAATGGGCGAAGATATTTTGGATTTCTGTATTGAAGTGGCAAGTGGAAATATTATTCCTAAAGCGGTGGCTTTGAATCAGGATGATTTTATTCCCTGGAAACGAGGGGTAAGTTTATAGGGAGAGCCAAGTAAAAAGTAGAAAGAGACAAAGTGAAAAATACTGTCAACAATTCCCCACCTTTGGAGGGGTGGCGAAAAATCTTCGATTTTTGATGGGGGGGGGTGGTTTATACAAACAATATCATCAAAGCTAAAAGTTATTAGTAAAATTGTAAATAAAAATATATAAATGTTTTCATTAAAAAATAAAAAAGCCGTTGTGACAGGCGGTGGAAGTGGAATTGGGCAGGCGATTGCGGTTCAGTTGGCAGCCAATGGTGCGGAAGTTCATATCCTTGAAATTACACAGCAGAATGGGCAGGAAACGCTTGGAAAAATTAAGTCTGCGGGAGGAAATGCGAAAGTTCATGCATGTGATGTTTCAAAACAGAAGGATGTTTTGGAAGTTTTCGGACAGATTGGAGCGATCAATATTTTGGTTAACAATGCTGGAATTGCCCATATTGGGAAAGCTGACACGACTTCGGAAGAGGATTTTGACAGAATTTATAATGTCAACATTAAAGGGGTTTACAATTGTCTGTTTGCAGCAATTCCTCAGATCAGAAAATCTAACGGCGGCGTGATTATTAATATGGCTTCGATTGCTGCGTTGGTGGGAATTCCGGATCGGTTTGCTTACAGTACGGCAAAAGGTGCGGTGAAGGCAATGACGATGAGTGTTGCGAAGGATTATATCAGTGAAAATATCCGTTGTAATTCTATTTCTCCGGCGCGGGTGCATACGCCTTTTGTGGATGGATTTTTAAAGAATAATTATCCTGATAATATTGAAGAAATGTTTGCTAAATTATCAAAGACACAACCTATCGGAAGGATGGCTCATCCTGAGGAAGTGGCCTCGTTAGCGCTTTATCTGTGCAGTGACGAAGCGTCATTTATTACGGGTGTAGATTATCCTATTGACGGTGGTTTTACAACTTTGAATAATTAAAATTTGTAAATTAACTAAAGAGTTGAAAAAGAGCAAAACTACCCTAGCCCCGATAGGAACGGCATCCTTTTTTGTCATTGCGGTGGCGAAAAAGTTCAGCTTATTATCCCAGTTGTCCGCAATGACAAAAAAGATACAGTGGATAGCGGGATTAAGCTCCTAAAAAAAATCAAGTGGATTAAATTCTGCAATCAAATATTTAACAATAATCAAATATGAAATTAATAAAATTCGGACAGCCGGGACAGGAAAAACCGGGCGTCATCATCGGAGACAAAAGATATGATGTGTCTCATCTTGTGAGAGATTATGATGAAAATTTCTTTTCAGGTGAGGCGATTGAAAATTTAAAATCTGAAATACATACCCATAATTTACCCGAAATTTCTGCTGAAGAAAGACTGGGAGCACCTTTGGCAAGACCTTCAAAAATCATCTGTGTGGGACTGAATTATAAAGACCATGCCGCTGAAACCAACGCGCCAATTCCGCAGGAACCGATTTTGTTTTTTAAGGCGACTTCTGCGATTGTGGGTCCAAATGATGATTTAATCATTCCAAAAACGAGCACCAAAACCGATTGGGAAGTTGAGTTGGCCATTGTGATTGGAAAAAAAGCAAGTTATGTTTCCGAAGAAAATGCCCTCGATCACGTTGCAGGATATGTTTTGCACAACGATTACAGTGAAAGAGAATTTCAGCTTGAGAGAAACGGACAGTGGGTAAAAGGAAAAAGCTGTGATACATTTGCGCCGATTGGGCCTTTTATTGCGACTCCTGACGAAATTGAAGATGTTCATAATTTGCGTCTTTGGTTGAAAGTTAATGGGCAAATTTTGCAGGACGGAAATACTTCAAATTTGATTTTCAATATTCCTTTTGTGGTAAGCTATATCAGTCAGTTTATGACGTTGCTTCCGGGAGATGTGATTACGACGGGAACGCCTGCTGGTGTTGGTTTGGGACAGAAACCTGAGCCGTGGTATTTAAAAGCTGGAGATGTTGTTGAATTAGGAATTGACGGTTTGGGAAGCAGTACTCAAAAAGTAAAAGCGTACGAAGCGTGAAAAAATATTGCCTTGCTTTAGATCTCGTTGATGATCCTGAATTGATCGCAGAATACGAAAAATATCATCAAAATGTCTGGCCGGAAATCAAGCAAAGTATTTTGGATTCGGATATTACAAACATGGAAATCTATCGTGTTCAAAATCGATTAATGATGATAATTGAGGCGGATGAAAATTTCTCTTTTGAAGCTAAAAATGAGGCAGATAAAAGCAATCCTAAAGTTCAGGAATGGGAAGAATTGATGTGGAAATTTCAGCAACAATTACCCAATTCTAAGGCGGAAGAAAAGTGGCAGTTGATGGATAAAATATTTTCACTGTAATTTTTTAACCACAAAAGATTTAAAAGATAAGGATTGAGAAAATAGAAGTTCAAAAGTTAACAAAATGATTGTTAAATAACTTGTTACATTTTGTTAACTTTTGATTCTCTAAAAACATCAGAAAATCTTTTGGTGCTTTTGCGGTAAATATATTCAACAAAAATTAATTAAATAATGATTATTGATTCTCACATGCATTTTTGGAAATTTGATCCGATTCGTGATGCCTGGATTACGAATGAAATGACTGCAATTCGGAGAGATTTTTTACCAGAAGATTTTTCGTTTTATTTAAATGAAAATCAGGTTGAAGGTTGTATTGCAGTTCAGGCTGATCAAAGTGATGAGGAAACTTTCTTTTTGTTGAATTTGGCTAAAGAAAATCCTTTTATCAAAGGAATTGTGGGTTGGATTGATCTGACTTCCGAAAAGTTGGAAGAATCGCTTCAAAATTATCAACCTGAAAAATTAATTAAAGGTTTCAGACATATTGCTGAAGGTGAAGAAATGGGGTTTTTACTGCAGGAAAATATATTGAATGGAATTTCTAAACTGCATCAGTTTAATTATACTTTTGATATTTTGTTAAGACAGCACCAACTTTCTGATGCGGTAAAACTTTCGGAAAAATTACCCGATCAGCCTTTCATTTTAGACCATTGCGGAAAACCAGATTTACAAACAAATGATCTGAAAGACAGGAAATCGAACATATCAGAATTGGCTAAAAATCCGAATGTGTATTGTAAAATTTCAGGACTTTTAACACAAGGAAATTTGAATAATATTGATGAAAAATCAATTTTTGAAACTTTGGATTTTGTTTTTTCTCAGTTTGGAATTCGACGTTTGGTTTTCGGAAGTGATTGGCCTGTGATGTTATTAGGAGGAAATTATAAGATGTGGTTGGAGTTAGTTTCAAAATATGTCAATCAATTTTCAAAGGAAGAACAGGAACTTTTTTTCTTTGGAAATGCGGTGAAATTTTACAATTTATAATTTTTTACACATAAATCACATTAGATTTAAATTAAAAAACTTTGTGATCTTAGTTAAGTGAAACGCCTTTGCGAGCTTAAAAACAATTAGTATTTAAAAAAATCTTTGCGCACTTTGCATTAAAAACAAATATAATCAAATCATGAACTTAGGTTTAGAAAATAAAATAATCATCATAAGCGGCGGTGCAAAAGGCATCGGAAATGGTATTGCAAAAATTCTAGCAGAAGAAAAAGCAATTCCAATAATCATTGGTAGAAATGAAAACGACAACAAAAAAGCTATTCAGGAAATCATTGATAATGGTGAAAAAGCAGATTTTGTAACTGCCGAACTTTCCCAACCTGATGAATGCAAAAAAGCAATTGATGAAGTCGTAAAAAAATACGGTAAAATTGATGGAATTGTTAATAACGCGGGAGTCAATGACGGAGTTGGTTTGGAAAACGGTTCGTATGAAGGATTTATGGCTTCGTACCATAAAAATGTGGTGCATTATTATCTTTTGGTACATCATGCACTTCCCTACTTAAAAGAAAGTAAAGGTTCTATTTTAAATATTGGCAGTAAAACTGCTGAAACCGGACAAGGCGGAACTTCAGGTTATGCCGCAGCAAACGGTGCAAGAAATGCCTTAACAAGAGAATGGGCGGTTGAACTTTTGCCATATAGCATTCGTGTGAATGCGATTATTGTTGCAGAAGCCTGGACTCCACTCTACCAATCGTGGATTTCTACTTTTGAAAATCCTGAAGACAAACTGAAAAGCATTACTTCAAAAATCCCTTTGGAAAAACGGATGACGACTTCGGTAGAAATTGCGAATATGGCGGCGTTTCTTTTATCGGAAAAGTCTTCGCATACGACAGGGCAATTGATTCATGTGGATGGTGGTTATGTGCATTTGGATAGGGGTTTGGGGTAAAATTTTCAGAAATTTCTCACCACGCAAAATCCCGAAAAATATTGATAAAAAAAGCGGAAGATTTTTCTCCTGCTTTCTTTTATTTTATTTTAGAACTACATCGTCATTATCGTAAAGCTACTGCTGCAATAACTATAAGTATGGTTCTATTTTCTATCAATGAATTAAAATCACTTATCTTCGTAATGTCCCATTGCAGAAATAATTTCAACTATTACAGTATTTTCCTCGACAGTGTAGATCATTCTGTCTTTTTGATTAATTCTTCGGAACCAAAAACCTGAAAGCTTATATTTTAATTGTTCAGGTTGACCGATTCCAATGTACGGATGCTCTTCCAATTCCGATATAATTTTTGAAATTCTGTTCAGTGTAGCTTTATCTCCTGATTTTTTGTGTTTCTGTAAATCTTTAATTGCTGTTTCAGTATATTTTATCAGATACTTTCCCACAGCTTATCAGTTTCAATGATTACACGCTTATCATTTTTATGAGAATTTAAAATCTTTTCAACAAACTCTTCGCTATAATTGTCTTTTTCCGAAATTATTTCAACTCCATTCTTCTCTTTAGAAAAAATGTCAATCAAATTTCTCAAAGTCTTACCTGCTTTGATACGTTCGTTAATTTTAATCGTTATTGTTGTGATATTGAAAGATTTACATTACAAATTTAATAAAAAAACCTAACAGTTTAAAAAAGCTGTTAGGTTTAATTTATGAAAGTCGAAACGTGCTAAAACTACATCGTCTCCATCTTAAAGCTCATACTTTCAATCACTTTCAGGATCGCTTCAACTGTATCCATTGATGTTAAACAGGGTACACCGTTTTCAACACTCATTCTTCTGATCTGGAAACCGTCTCTTTCAGACTGTTTTCCTTTGGTCATGGTATTGACAACGTACTGAACTTTTCCTTTTTGAATTAAATCGATCAGGTTGACATCTTCTTCGCCGATTTTGTATCCGATTTTGCATGGAATACCTTTTTCTTCGAAGAATTTTGCCGTTCCTTCCGTTGCCCAGATTCTGAAACCAACTTCGTGGAATCTTGAAGCCAGATCAGCGGCTTCCTGTTTGTGTTTATCAGCTACCGTAAACAGGATTGAACCGTGCATCGGAACTTTTCTTCCGGCTGCAACCAATCCTTTGTAGAGTGCTTTTTCCAAAGTCGTGTCTTTCCCCATAACCTCTCCTGTAGACTTCATTTCTGGGCCTAAAGAGATGTCAACTTTCGTTAATTTTGAGAAAGAGAACACTGGAACTTTTACGAAAACGCCTTCTTTATTCGGTACCAATCCGTTTTTATAGCCTAAATCTTTCAGTTTCTGACCTAAAATCGCTTTCGTAGCCAAATTTGCCATCGGAACATCGGTAATTTTAGACAAGAAAGGAACTGTTCTCGATGAACGAGGATTCACCTCGATTACATACACATTACCTTCAAAAAGAACATACTGAATATTCATTAAACCGATCACATTCAGTCCTTTAGCCAGTCTTTGAGTATAATCAACCAAAGTATCGATTTCTGCCTGAGAAACATTCTGTGGCGGATAAACTGCAATCGAGTCACCGGAGTGAACTCCTGCTCTTTCGATGTGTTCCATAATTCCAGGAATGATTACCGTCTCGCCATCGCAAATTGCATCGACTTCCACTTCTCTTCCCGTAATGTAACGGTCAACCAAAACCGGCTGATCCGGACTTGCGTCTACCGCAAACTCCATGTAGTGCGCCAATTCTGCTTCTGTGTACACAATTTCCATCGCTCTACCTCCCAAAACGTAGCTTGGACGAACCAAAACCGGATAACCGATCTCGTTTGCAATCACAATCGCTTCTTCTTTTGAAGTTGAAGTTTTTCCTAAAGGTTGTGGAATTCCCATTTCCTGAAGGGCTTTTTCAAACTTATCTCTATTTTCAGCTCTATCCAAATCTTCCAGTGAAGTTCCTAAAATCTGAACTCCATAAGCTGCTAATTTATCGGCTAAATTAATTGCTGTCTGTCCACCGAACTGTACCACAACACCTTTTGGTTTTTCAAGGTCGATGATGCTCATCACATCTTCTTCCGTCAAAGGCTCGAAGTATAATTTATCTGAAATCGAGAAGTCTGTAGAAACCGTTTCAGGATTATTGTTGATGATTATCGCTTCGTAACCCATTTCTTTGATCGCCCAAACCGAGTGAACCGTTGCGTAATCGAACTCAACTCCCTGCCCGATTCTGATCGGACCAGAACCTAAAACGATGATTTTTTCTTTATCTGTAACTACAGATTCGTTTTCCTCTTCGTAAGTTCCGTAAAAATAAGGAGTTTCAGATTCAAATTCAGCAGCACAGGTGTCTACCATCTTATAAACAGGCACAATTCCGTTTTCTTTTCTGAAATTATAAACTTCTCTCTGAGTAGATTCCCATAAATGAGCGATATTCTGATCTGAGAAACCTAATTTTTTAGATTGAATTAAAATTTCTTTGTCGAATCTGTTAGCTGCAATTGTCTTTTCGAAATCAACTAATTTCTTTAATTTCCAGATGAAGAATTTGTCGATTTTACTCCATTCTACGATTTGTTCCCAATCGTAACCTCTTCTCAAGGCGTCACAGATGATAAACAGTCTTTCGTCATCACAAACTCTGATTCTTCTTTCGATATCTTCGTCTGTTAAAGCTGCAGCCTGTTTTGTTTTTAAACCTAAATGTCTCAAACCAGTTTCCAAAGAACGAACTGCTTTCTGTAAAGACTCTTCAAAATTTCTTCCGATCGCCATTACTTCTCCGGTAGCTTTCATTTGAGTTGACAATCTTCTGTCCGCAGTCTCAAATTTGTCGAAAGGGAATCTTGGGAATTTAGTAACCACATAATCCAAAGCCGGCTCGAAGCAAGCGTAAGTTTTTCCTGTAACCGGATTCATGATTTCATCTAAAGTCAATCCGACAGCGATTTTAGCAGCGATTTTAGCAATCGGATAACCTGTTGCTTTTGATGCCAAAGCCGATGAACGGGAAACTCTTGGATTTACCTCGATGATGTAGTAATCGAATGAATGTGGGTCTAAAGCCAACTGCACGTTACATCCACCTTCGATTCCTAAGGCTCTGATGATTTTCAGTGAAGCGTTTCTCAGCAACTGATACTCTCTGTCTGAAAGCGTCTGAGAAGGTGCCACAACGATTGAGTCACCTGTGTGAACTCCCACCGGATCTATATTTTCCATATTACAAACCACAATCGCGTTGTCGTTTGCATCACGCATTACTTCGTATTCAATTTCCTTGAAACCTGCGATTGATCTTTCAATCAAACACTGGGTAACCGGACTGTATTTCAGACCTAATTCTGCGATTTCCTTTAATTCAGCTTCTGTAGCAGCGATTCCACCACCGGTTCCTCCCATGGTGAAGGCTGGACGAACGATTACAGGATATCCGATCTCATTAGCAAAATTAATTGCTCCTTCTACCGTATTCACGATGTCAGATTCAGGAACAGGTTCGTTTAATTCTCTCATCAGTTCACGGAACAAATCTCTGTCTTCCGCTCTGTTGATCGCAGAAAGTGTAGTTCCCAAAACTTCCACCTTGCACTCTTCAAGAATCCCTGATTTTTCAAGTTCCACCGCCATGTTCAGACCTGTTTGTCCGCCAAGTGTCGGTAAAAGAGCATCCGGACGCTCCTTTCTAATGATGTGACTTACAAACTGAAGTGAAATCGGCTCGATGTAAACCTTGTCAGCGATTTCAACATCCGTCATAATCGTTGCAGGGTTTGAGTTGATCAAAATCACCTTGTAACCTTCTTCTCTCAGGGAAAGACAGGCCTGCGTTCCTGCGTAATCAAATTCCGCCGCCTGACCGATGATAATTGGGCCGGAACCGATTACTAAAATTGTTTTTATGTCGTTTCTTTTCATTTTTCTTTTTATTAATATTCAAATTCGGACTTTTTCAATTCAAATTTCATTTCATATTCAAACAAAGAAATATCTGTTGTTGAAAGAATTGCATATTTGATTTTTTCATCCATTTTATTAGCAACAAGAACACCTTTCACTTTTTTACCTTTAGCTAGATTAACTTTAACCCAACCCATATATCTTAATAATTGTCCAATTGCTCTATCTGCTCCCTTAGATAATTTCAATTCAAAAACTACAAAATTTCCATTTTCATCATTAGTTAAAATATCAATATTTCCTACCGTTCCAGCGGGATATTCTTTTCCATCTCTTCCATTTTCATCTTCAAATAATTTGAGTTTTGAACCTTTGAAAGTATCTAAGTTTTTAATTAAAAAATCTCTGAGATTTGCTTCAATTGGAAATAAAAAGTTTGAATTTTCAATAACTTCTTCTTCAATCTCATCTATAACTTCCTCATTATTCACTTGTCTTATACCTAATCCACCGAATTCATTTTCATAAATTTCCCAAAGACCATGTTCCTCTGGTTTATATAGGACAACCTCGCCCCTTCCAACTGAATACAAAACATCATATTGAGAATTGGAAATTCTTGGTTTTTTATTTTCAGGATAATGATATCTTGAAGGCTGATTTACGCTCATTACAATAATTTGAGCATTGATCGTTCTTTCATTTACATTTTCCCATTTACTATGAATGTAATTTTTAATTTCGGGATATGTAGCTTTTCCACCGAGATTTTCTACAGCTTCTTTAACCATTTGCCAAATGAAAGGTCTTTCCATATTTTTATTAATGTAATTTTTACCTAACAATTATTTATTTTTAAAATCCTCCATCAACGTGATGAAATCATCAAACAAATAATTCGCATCCTCTGGACCCGGGCTCGCTTCAGGGTGATACTGAACTGAGAAGCAAGGATGAATTTTATGTTTCAAACCTTCATTTGTCCTGTCATTCAATGCGATATGGGTTTCTATTAAATCTGTTCCTTTAAGACTCTCCTGATCAACTGCGTAACCGTGATTTTGAGAAGTGATCGCTACTTTATTTTTTTCCAAATCCAAAACAGGGTGGTTTCCGCCTCTGTGACCGAACTTTAATTTAAAGGTTTTTGCTCCGCAAGCCAAGCCAATCAACTGATGTCCAAGGCAAATCCCGAAAATTGGAACTTTTCCTAATAATCCGCGGATCATGTCTAAAGCGTGTTGGTTGTCTTCAGGATCTCCGGGACCGTTGGATAACATGATTCCATCCGGATCCATTAACAGAATTTCTTCCGCTGTTGTATCTTGCGAAACTACAATAATATCGCAATTTCTTTGAGATAATTCTCTGATTATTCCTAATTTAGACCCAAAATCAACAAGTACTACTTTAAGTCCTCTTCCCGGATTGGCGTAAGAAGTTTTTGTTGAAACCTGCTCTACCTGATTGGTTGGGAAAGTTGTAGATTTTAATTCTTCAACTGTTGTATTTTCGTCTGCATCTGCATTCACGATTTTTCCTTTTACCACTCCTGAATTACGAAGAATTCTTGTCAGTCTTCTGGTGTCAATTCCTGAAATTCCCGAAATATTTTTCTTTTTAAACAGTTCCTGTAATGTAATCTGTGTTCTGAAATTGGAAGGTAAATCGCAAATTTCCTTTACAATAAGACCTTTGATTGCAGGCTCGATGCTTTCGTAGTCATCACGGTTGATCCCGTAATTTCCGATCAGCGGATACGTCATGCAAACAATCTGACCGCAGTACGATGGGTCAGAAATCAATTCCTGATATCCCGTCATTCCGGTATTGAAAACCACCTCTCCTGCTGTTTCCAAATCTGCTCCGAAACCTTCTCCATGAAATACTTCACCGGACTCCAGTATTAATTTTTTCTTCATTTTAACTTTTATCTTTATTTCTATTTTTACTTTTTTTAAATCATCTTCTTTTGATGACCTTTTTTTAACCACCCCGTCAAAAATTCTTTGAATTTTTGCCACCCCTCCAAAGGAGGGGAATTTTGTGAGTGCTTTATATAACTTAAGCCTTGTTAATTGAAATATGAATAACTCTTAACATGGCTCTTTTTACTTTTACCTTTTTACTTAAATGAAAACCCTTTCTCATCCAAAGCATTTTTCAGAATCGCCATTCTAGCGAAAACACCGTTCTGCATTTGCTTAAAGATTCTTGAGCGTTCACATTCTACCAAATCGGTGTCAATTTCTACTCCTCTGTTGATGGGTGCAGGATGCATGATGATTGCTTCTTTTTTCATGGTTTTTTCTCTTGCTTTCGTCAAACCATATTTTCTGTGATATTCTGAAGCTGAGAAACTCATTTTTGAATTGTGTCTTTCGTGCTGGATTCTCAATAACATTAAAACATCCACATCGTGAATCATCTCATCTACAGAAAGATATGTACCGTTAATCAAAGCTCCTTCATCAAACCACTGTTCAGGTCCTGAAAAGTATACTTTTGCGCCCAATCTTCTTAATGCTTCAGCGTTTGAGTTGGCGACACGGCTGTGTTTTACATCTCCTACGATTCCGATTTTTAAACCTTCAAATGTTCCGAATTCCTGATAGATCGTAAGCAAATCGAGCATACATTGTGAAGGATGATTTCCTGTTCCGTCGCCACCGTTGATCACCGGAATGGTAATATTTTTTAAATCATCAAAATACCGGTCTTTCTTATCTCTGATTACGACAAGATTTACACCTATGCTTTCAATCGTTTTTACGGTATCATATAAACTTTCACCTTTATTGACAGAACTGTTGGATGCATCAAACGGAACGACCTGCAAACCCAGTTTTCTTTCGGCAACATCGAAGCTTGTTTTGGTTCTTGTGCTGTCTTCAAAAAACAGATTTGAACAGAAAACTTCGCCTTCAATTTTGGCAGTTTTTCCGTTGGCAAAAGCCAAAGCTTCCGTCAGTATCTTGTTGATTTTCTCTGTACTTAGTTCGGTAATCGTAAACATAATATCTTAATTTTTGAACATAAAAAAAGCGAAGAAAATATCTTCGCTTAAAATAAATAAATATCGTAAAGGGCGTCTACGCCCGGTAATTCTAATGATATAAATACTGTGTTATTCATTAGGTGCAAAGATATAACATTTGGGTAACATGACAAAGCGAAAATTTAAAAAAATTAAAAAACTTCAATCGCTGGTTATTCTCATTTATTCTTAATATTTTTGTTAGAATTCAAATACAGTTTATGGACGCAAAAGACAGGATGATTCTCAGCATAATTCAGGAAGATTCTACTTTCTCGGTGAAAGAAATTTCAGAGAAAATTGGCTTGACCTTTACCCCAACGTATGAACGCATCAAACAGTTGGAAAAACAGGGAATTATAGAGAAATATGTTGGACTTCTCAACCGTGAGAAGCTGGGTTTAAATATTGTCGTTTACTGTAACGTCCGCCTGAAAGAACAGTCTAAAAAAGTTCTGGAAACTTTCGAGAAAAACATCATGCAACACGATGAAGTTCAGGAAATCATCAGTCTATCCGGAGAATATGATTATATGCTGAAAATTATCGCCAAAGACATTAATTCTTATAATGACTTTACTGTAAATGTCATTTCAAATATTCCGAGTATTGGGCAGTATCACAGTTCTATTGTGCTTCATGAGGTGAAAAAGTCTACTAAGTTTAAGATTGATTTAGGCTAAATATTTAAAATTGAACCATTAAGATTTTATTTAAGGAGTTAAGTTTAATTAAGAAAATCTAACAATTTTTTAAGCATTGCTTCATTATTCGCTTGCGAATCTTAACTATTCTTAATCCCTTAAATTACCTTAATGGCTTAACTCAAACTATCAACCCAATAATTTATTTTTCAGTTTATTAAACTGATATTCTATTTTATCCAGACAAAGATTTCCTATACTTCCCTGATGGGTGTGATTAAGATTTCCGATTTCAAAATCAAACTCATTATTTTCAATCTCCTGCCCTACTTTTACATAGGCATCACGGAATGAACTCCCGTTTTTTACTTCTTCATTTATTTTCTCAACGCTGAAAAGATATTTATACTTTTCGTCTTCGAGAATCCCGTCTTTTACCTCAATGTTTGGTAAGGTATAGTTTAAAATTTCCAGACATTCCTTTAATGAATCGATTGCCGGGAAAAGAATTTCCTTCGTCAACTGCATATCTCTATGATAACCTGAAGGAAGATTATTTGTCAACAAAATAAACTCATTCGGCAACGACTGAATTCTGTTGCAACGTGCACGAACCAACTCGAAAATATCTGGATTTTTCTTGTGAGGCATAATGCTGCTTCCCGTTGTAAACTCTTTAGGAAAGCTTATAAAATCAAAATTCTGACTTAAATACAGGCAAACATCATAAGAAAACTTGCCCAACGTTCCCGCCAAAGTTGCCATGGCCATCGACAACATTTTCTCCGATTTTCCACGAGTCATTTGAGCATAAACGGAATTATAATTCATCGACTGAAAGCCTAAATTATACGTCGTACTCTCACGATCAATCGAGAAAGACGAGCCATAACCCGCCGCCGAGCCCAATGGATTTTTATTGATGATATTTTTTACCGAAAAAAGCATTTCAACATCATCCAACAAAGCTTCTGCATATGCTCCAAACCACAATCCAAATGAAGAAGGCATCGCAATCTGTAAATGTGTATATCCAGGAAGCAAAACGTTTTTATGCTGGTCTGCCAATTTGATTAATATTTGAAAAAATTCGTCCGTTAAAGCGGTGATTTCACGAATTTCATCAACCAAATACAGTTTAATATCTAATAAAACCTGGTCGTTTCTTGAACGCGCCGTGTGAATTTTCTTTCCGGTATCACCTAGTTTTTCAATTAAAATAGATTCGACCTGAGAGTGAATATCTTCCGCACTTTTATCAATTTCAAAAGTTCCGTTTTCGATATCTTCTAAAATTTCCGCTAAAACAGATAACATCTCCTTTGATTCTTCGTTGGAAATAATTCCAACTTCTGCTAACATTTTACAGTGAGCCATTGAGCCTTTAACATCATATTTTGCCAAACGCTCATCAAAGTCAAGATCCTTCCCGACTGTAAATGTATTCACTAATATATTGGCGGCAAGGTCATCCTTCTGCCATATCTTTTTCATATTTTTTTCTTTAAAAATTTAGTCTGTTTTGAAAACTCAGCAGGACGCCCTTATTATTTTGTACAAGCAATAAACATTTCCACATGGTAAAGCCTTTCATTTTTAATTTTAATTTTTGCATACATCTTTATTAAAAATATTCAAACTTCATCGCCTGCTGAGTAAGGTCAAAACATATTTGAGTTAGAAGATGGGAGCCTGATGCTGGAAGTTGACTACCAACCGCTTTATCTTCATTCTTTATTTTATTCATCTTCTCATTCCGACGAACGAGAAATCCATTTAATATTATCAAAAAAGATTCTTCAATCCACTTGAATAAAAAACTTTTTTTTATTATATTTTTCTTTTGTCTTGAAATCGAAGATTCGACGTAGTCAAACAAAAGAAACAAAAATTGCCTCCGTAAAGTCGGCGAATGTTATTTCAAGATTTGGAAACTTTCGCTAAAAAACATTTTTATTCTCTAAAAATCCCAAAACTCGTGCGAATTGAAGATTGGTTCTTTGATCCACTATTTGTGTCGCACTCAAACAATGGGATTTTCTTAACGTTCATAAAATTATTTTTCTTAACGCTACATTTTCCTAAATCATTTTTATAAAACTTTTTCAAGGATTTGACTATAAATTTCAATTCCTTCTTTTATTTCATCTATATAAATAAACTCATCCGCTGTGTGAGAACGCCTACTGTCGCCTGGTCCGAGCTTTACAGAAGTACAAGGAATAATCGCCTGATCAGATGAAGTGGGCGAACCGTAAGTTGTCCTTCCGATTTCTAAACCGGCTTGAACAAACGGGTGATCCATTTCAATTTTTGAAGAATTTAATCTGAAGGATCTTGCTGTTAAAGTTGATTTCATCTGTGATTGGATGATTTCAAATGCTTCTTTATTAGAATATTCATCCGTAACCCTCACATCTAAAGTAAAAGCACAAGATTCCGGAACGACGTTATGCTGAACTCCAGCGTGAATCCCTGACAATGTTACCTTTACCTCACCCAAATAATCCGAAACTTTTGGAAATTTGAAGCTCAGAATATTCTGAAGATCTTCCATACATTTCACAATCGAGTTATCGTTATTCGGATGAGCGGCGTGAGAAGGAGTACCTTTCATTTCCCCATCAATAACCAAAAGTCCTTTTTCCGCGATCGCCAGATTCATCTGCGTTGGCTCTCCTACAATGGCGAGCTCCACATTCGGAAGCTGCGGAAATAAAGCTTCGATCCCATCAAACCCTGAAATCTCCTCCTCGGCCGTCAAAGCAATAACTAAATTATATTTTAAATCTTCTTTATCAAAAAAATGCAAAAAAACCTGCGCCATTGAAACCAAAGAAGCACCTGCATCATTACTTCCCAATCCGAATAATTTTCCGTCTTTTTCGATTGGTAAAAACGGATCCAACGTGTAAGCCTTATTCGGTTTTACGGTATCGTGATGCGTATTCAGCAAAATTGACGGCTTGAAAACATCAAAATTTTTATTCACTGCCCAGATGTTATTTTTAAAACGTTTTGTCGGAATCTGATGTTTTTTGAAAAAATTTTCAATTTCCACAGACGTATTAAATTCATCTTTGCTGAATGACGGAATTTCAATCAGTTTTTTCAACAATTCTACTGCATTATTCAGTAATTCTTCTTTACTATAAACAGATTTCAGTTCCTGCATGATGATTTTCTATATGGTTTTTCAGTTCGGTTTCTTTAATTAAGAATACCTTATTTACATTATTTTTTACAGCTCCCAAAGCGTTTTCCAACTTGGGTAAAATTCCTTTATGCAATTTCCCTTCTTCTTTTAAAGTTGAAAATTCTTCTTCAGAAATATTTTTTATAACAGATTCCGGATTGTTTACATCTTCCAAAACGCCTTCTTTATCGAAACAATATAACAATTCAACATCATATTTTACTGATAAAGATTGAGCAATAACCGAAGCAATCGTATCTGCATTGGTGTTGAAAAGATGTCCTTTTTTATCGTGAGTAATTGCTGAAAACACAGGAACCAATTCCAGTTTAAGCAATTTTGAAATTAATTTTTTATTGATACTTTTTTCGGTAATATCGCCTACAAATCCGAAATCTATTTCAGCGTGTTCTCTTTTTTTGGCTTTAATTAAATTCGCGTCCGCACCCGAAAACCCCATTGCTTTGCATTTTTTATGCTGAAGTTTTGCGACAATATTTTTGTTGATGCCTCCCGCATACACCATCGCCACAATATCCAAAGTATCTTTATCGGTGATTCTTCGTCCATTCACCAGCTTCTGCTCAATTCCTAATTTATCAGCTAAAGTCGTTGCCAGTTTTCCGCCGCCATGAACAAGGATTTTCTTTTCCTGAATTTCGGCAAACTGCTCCAAAAATTGTTCTAATAATTCCTCATCATCAATTAATGCTCCGCCAATTTTTATGATGTATAATTTTTCTTTCATTTTTATACATTTTTAGATAGGATTACATCCTATCCTGATTTAAGTCGTCCTTTCAGGACTCCAATAATTTGTTATGAATTCAATTCGTCCAAGATTTCAGAGAAAACTGCCTGAGCCGAGAAAATTCGGTTTTTTGCCTGTTGGTAGATGATAGAATTTTCACCATCCATCACCTCATCACTCAACTCTACATTTCGACGAACCGGAAGACAGTGCATTACTTTTGCCTGGTTGGTATTTTCCAGTTTTTCGTTCGTCAACATCCAACTTTCTTTTACTTCTGGCATTGCGGCATAATCATCAAAAGAAGACCAGTTTTTAACATAGATAAAATCGGCATCTTTTAATGCTTCGTCCTGGTTGTGAATCACTTTAACATCTTTGGTGAAGTTTTTATCCAAATCATAACCTTCAGGATTGGCGATTACCAACTCAACATCCATTTCCTGCATCCATTCTGCGAAAGAATTTCCTACGGCATGAGCGATTGGTTTAATGTGAGGCGCCCAAGTTAAAACGACTTTCGGTTTACACTCTTCTTTCCAGTTTTCAGTGATAGTAATGCAATCTGCCAAACTTTGTAAAGGGTGACGAGTAGCGGATTCCAATGAAATAACCGGAACTTTTGCATGTTGCTCGAACTGGCTTAAAATGCTTTCGTTTACATCATCTTCCTTGCTTTTCATTCCTGCAAAACAACGAACTGCAATGATGTCACAATATTGATTTAAGACTTCAATCGCATCTTTGATATGCTCAACGGTGTCGCCGTTCATCACCGCCCCGTCCGCAAATTCTAAGTTCCATGCTTCCTGAGCGGCATTTAATGTTAAAACATTTAAGCCTAAATTTTGCGCCGCAATTTGACTGCTTAAACGAGTTCTCAAGCTTGAATTTAAAAATACAAGTCCGATGGTTTTTCCTTTTCCTTTCTCGGTTTCCGAAAGAGGATTTTCTTTAATTTGTAAAGCTTTTTTTATAATATCCTGTAAGTTTTCAACATCACTTACAGAGGTGAATTTTTTCATTTTAAATTGATTTTTTACCACAAAAGTCACAAAAGATTATTACCTATTTTAAAGTTTAATACTTTGAAAATATAAGTTCACATAAGCTAAAATATCTGATTACCAGCGGTTCTTTTTGCTCTTATCACAGATTTACATTTTCTTTAATTATAATATTAAAAACTTTTGTGACTTTTGTGGTTAATTAAAATTTAAAGATTTTCTAAAACAGTTTTTAAAGCACTGATGAACAAATCAGTTTCTTCTTTTTTAATGTTAAGCGCCGGAAGGATCCTCAACACAGCCTTATCATTAGAATTTCCAGTGAAAATATGATGATTGTGCAACAGGCTGTTCCTCACTTCCGAGCAATCCCTGTCGAGTTCAATCCCAATCATCAACCCTTTCCTTCGGATCGTTTTAATATGTGGAAAATCTTTAATTTCGTTTCCAATATAAGCGCCCATTTCCTGAGCATTTTCGATGAGATTTTCATCTTTCATTACGTCCAGAACGGCAATCGCCGCAACACAAGCCAAGTGATTTCCTCCGAAAGTTGTTCCCAACAAACCATTGCTTGCCTGAAATTTCGGATGAATCAAAACGCCACCGATCGGGAAACCATTTCCCATTCCTTTTGCGGTTGTGATAATATCAGCTTCAATTCCGAATTCCTGATGTGCAAAGAAATAGCCGCTTCTTCCGTATCCTGACTGAACTTCATCCAAAATCAAAACAGCATCATGTTTTTCGCACAATTCTTTGATTTTAGTTAAAAATTCAACCGTTGGAATCATAATTCCTCCAACTCCCTGAATCCCTTCAATAATAACGGATGAAATTTCGCTTCCTAGTTTTTCGAAAACCTCTTCAAGTTGTTCTATATTGTTCCATTCAGATTTAATAAATCTTTCATCGTAATTTACCGGAGCTACGATTTTTGGATTATCTGTCACAGAAACTGCCGCCGAAGTTCTTCCATGGAACGAGCCTGAGAAATAAAGAACCTTGTTTTTTCCGTTATGAAAAGATGCCAGTTTTAAAGCATTTTCATTCGCTTCAGCTCCTGAATTACACAGAAATAAATTATAATCTTCCAAACCTGAAAGTTTTCCTAATTTTTCAGCCAATTCAGTCTGTAATTCGTTCTGAACTGAGTTTGAATAGAAAGATATTTTATCTAACTGGTTTTTTAATTGTGCTTGATAATGCGGATGGTTGTGCCCGATAGAAATCACAGCGTGACCTCCGTAAAAATCAAGATATTTTTCTCCTTTATCGTCCCAAAGAAATGATCCCTGAGCTTTTATTGGATTTATATTAAATAATGGATATACTTTGAATAAATTCATGTCTTTTTATAAATGATAATTGATGTTTGATGAATGATTCATCTGATTATTTTCTTTTGCCTTGAAGCAAAAGAAACAAAAATTCAAGACTTGGAAACTTCCGCTAAAAATTTAAATTGAATCCTAAAATTCCCAAAACTCGGGCGGAAACTACTATTACATTTTAGAAATAACATTTTTGCCGCCACTCAAACAGTGGGAATTTCTTAACGGATTAAATTTCAATTTTCTTAACGCTCCATTTTCCTATGTCGTTTTTACTTTGAGTTTAAAAATTCACTATTGACTTATTGACAATTGACATTTAAAACGCAATCGGTTTTAAGTTTAATCCTGAATTCTCTTCCCAGCCCATCGCAATATTCATATTTTGAACTGCCTGTCCGGAAGCTCCTTTCAACAAATTGTCAATCGCTGAATGAATAACCGCAACATTTCCACTCTTTTCTATATGAATCACACAGCGATTCGTGTTGACAACCTGTTTTAAATCAATTGCTTTCTCACTTACCTTTACAAAAGGTGCATCTGCATAAAAATCCTGATACAATTGATTGATATCTGAAAGTTCTAAATCTGTTTTCACCGTGGAACTCGTAAAAATCCCTCTCGCAAAATCTCCTCTCCATGGAACAAAATTCATACTGATTTCATTCGTATTAAAAGAAACTAACTGCTGTAAAATCTCATCTACATGCTGATGGGTCAAAGTTTTATAGGCTGAAATATTATCATTTCTCCAAGTGAAATGAGTCGTTGCCTGCAAAGACTGACCCGCTCCTGTAGAACCTGTAATTCCCGTTGTGTACACTTCATACAGCAAACCTTTTTGAGCTAATGGAAGCAAAGCCAGTTGAATTGCCGTTGCAAAACATCCCGGATTGGCAATACTTTTCGCTCCTGAAAGTTGTTTCTTGTTGATTTCAGGTAGTCCGTAGATAAAATTTCTGTTTCCTAAATTTCCATCTAAACGAAAATCATTTCCTAAATCGATCACCAACGTTGAATCTTTTACAGGATTTTGAGTCAGCCAATTCTGACTTTCTTTGTGAGGAAGACATAAAAATAAAATATCAACTTCTTCAGGTTTATCCGTTAAAACCATCTCACAAACTGTCGCTAAATCCGGGTACAAATCTGAAATTTTTGTGCCCGAATTCGAACGACTATATAAAAAACTCAAAGACACATGAGGATGATAAGCCAGCAGACGAACCAGTTCGCTTCCCGTGTAACCGTTGGCTCCGATGATTCCTACTGTTTTATTAATTTCAATCATTTTTATTTTTACCATAGGTTTCACCTACGGCTATTATTGTTGAACCCTTCGGGTTCTGGGTTAAAATCCAGAATTAATCTGATGATATATATTTAAAGAATTGCTTACAATTTTCGTGTAACCTTTCACATCTTCGCCCGTCCATGCTCTGTTTGCTTCGCCATAGCTTCCGAATTTATCAGACATTAAATCATGTTGAGACTCAATTCCATTCAAAATAAATCGATAAGGATGAAGGGTTACAAAAACTTTTCCACTGACTGTTTTTTGAGAATCAACCAAGAAAGACTCGATATTTCTCATTACAGGATCCAAGAAAAGTGCTTCGTGAAGCCAGTTTCCGTACCAGTCGGACAATTGAGACTTCATCATCTGCTGATATTTGGAAAGTGTATGTTTTTCCAACAAATGATGCGCTTTGATAATTACTGAAGCCGCTGCCGCCTCGAAACCCACTCTTCCTTTGATTCCAACAATTGTATCTCCAACGTGAATATCACGACCAATTCCGTAAGCCGAAGCCAACTCTTCAATTTTTTGAATGGCGTAAACCGAGTGTTCAAAATTTTCACCGTTTACCGCTACAACTTCACCATTTTTAAACTCAATTTCCAATTCTGCAGGCTGAGTTTCTTTAATTTGAGAAGGAAAAGCTTCTTCGGGAAGGTAATTTCTTGATGTCAAAGTTTCTTTTCCACCAACTGAAGTTCCCCAAAGTCCTTTATTTACAGAATATTGTGCTTTTTGGAACTCTTTTTCGTAGCCGTGACTTTTCAAAAATTCAATTTCTTCTTCACGAGATAAAGACATATCACGAATTGGCGTAATAATTTCTACATTCGGACACATTACCTGAAAAATCAAGTCAAAACGAACTTGGTCATTTCCAGCACCTGTACTTCCGTGAGCAATAGCATCAGCCCCGATTTCAATCGCAAATTTTGCAATTTCCTGTGCCTGAATCGTACGTTCAGCACTTACAGACAATGGATACGTATTGTTTTTCAACACATTACCAAAGATCAAATACTTTACACAAGAATCATAATAATCTTCCTGAGCATCAACACACCTGTATTCTTTTACCCCAAGATTAAAGGCATTTTTCTCCAGTTCTTTTTCCTCTTCTTTAGAAAAACCTCCGGTATTTACAGTGACTGCATACACCTCATATCCAAGTGTTTCACTCAAATATTTAGCACAGTAAGAGGTATCGAGACCTCCGCTAAACGCTAAGATTACTTTCTTGCTCATTTCTATATTGATTTTCGGGTTGATCACTTACAACACCATTTACTTTATTATTATCGGGAACGAAAAGCATTGCTGTACAAAGGCAGTTTTTACGTTCTTTTTTCATTAAAATTTCATAATTCACACAGTTTTTACAACCGTTCCAGAATTCTTCATCTTGTGTTAATTCAGAATAAATTACAGGTTTGTAACCTAAATCACTGTTGATTTTCATTACGGCGAGACCTGTTGTCAATCCAAAAACTTTTGCAGTCGGATATTTATCTCTGGATAATTGGAAAACTCTATTTTTGATTAAAGTAGCAGCTCCTCTTTCCCTGAATTTTGGCGAAACGATTAATCCGGAGTTAGCCACAAATTGACCATGTGACCAAGTCTCTATATAGCAGAAACCTACCCACTCTCCATTTTCAGTAGCTACCACAGCATTCCCTTCTGAAATCTTTTTACTTAAGTATTCTATGGAACGTTTCGCAATACCCGTCCCTCTTCGCTGTGCAGAATCGTACATTTCCTGCTGTATTTCACTCACATACATCAGATGTATGGATGAGGAAATTTCTATTTCCATTTATTTATCTAAATTTTTTGGCAAATTTAAAGTATAATAACTTTAAAAACCAAATTAAAAAGATAATTTTATTGAATTAATTTAATATACAGGTAATTTTATCTTTATACTAAATTAACATTTTGCTAAATTATTATATATTTGCTAAAAAGATATAGTTATGGAAAATCAATGCCCTAAATGCAACGGTTCTAAGGTGGTAAAAAGCGGAATTGTAAACGAAAAGCAACGTTTCCTTTGCAAAGACTGCAACTATTATTTCACCGTAAAAAAACTCGGAAAACAGATTGATGATTATTACGTAACAAAAGCTTTGCAACTATATCTTGAAGGATTGAGCTTCCGTGAAATAGAGCGAATTATAGGTGTTTCTCATGTAACAATCAGTTCATGGATCAAGAAATATAATATCACAAGACCCCCTCATTCTGGCTTTCATCCGGTTTATAAAATTTTAAAACAAAATGAGCTGATTGAATATATTGCCAAAGAAGAAAACATTAAAGATTCCGGTTTAATTATTACCCAATTTGCAGATAAATATATGTTAATCAAATGGGAACGTTTTAAGAAATAATTTTCTGAATGACGAGTTATAAATTATAAGTTATGAGTTTTTTATAAAATTTAACTCAATTATTATCAATAGTTTAATTTAAAATAAAAAAAAGAACTTTCGAACTCATAATCCATCATTTATAATTCATAACTATACACAAAGCATAAATATATATTAAATTTTCACAACTAAATTATTAATTCCAATTTGGCTTTCACAAAATAACAGCCAAAAAATTAATAATTTATGAAGAAAATATTAAGTTTTATTGGATTAGCTTTAATGAGCAGTTCTGTATACGGTCAAGGTTCCCCTGATTATGGAAATGGTTTAAAAATCAACATCAATACTGAAGGAGATAAATATGTCAGATTTATTCTCTGGGATCAGTTCTGGATCAGGAACACCGAAATGAACCCCGGGAGTATGGTTGGAGACGAACCGACTGACAATACCTGGAACTTAGGAAACCGACGAGCGCGTATTCTAGCCTATGCTCAAATTACTAAGCGTTACATGATTCTTACACACTTTGGAATCAATAATCAGACTTTCATTAACGGAGGCGCAACCGGAACTACAGGAACTGGTGGCTACGGAAATGGTAAAAAACCTCAACTTTTCTTTCACGACGCTTGGAATGAATATGCTGTCATTATGCCGGGTGAAGCAGGAAAATTCAGTTTAACATTGGGAGGCGGACTTCATTATTATATGGGACTTTCCCGTATGACGATGGCTTCGACCTTAAATTTTCTAACATTAGATTCTCCAATTTTCAGTTGGCCTTTGATTGATAATTCTGATCAGTTTGCAAGACAAATGGGCGTTTTTGCCAAAGGTAAATACGGACAATTTGAGTACAGAATGAGTTTAAACAAACCATTTGCAACAGATCTTGCTCCTGCAAACACTTTAATTCCCGGAAATGAAATCGCGGTTGATAACAACGGAAACCCAAACTGGTCTAAAGCTGGATATTTTGAATATCAATTTTTAGATACAGAATCCAATCTTCTTCCTTTTAAAGTCGGTTCTTACCTGGGAACCAAAAAAGTTTTCAACGTCGGTGCAGGTTTTTATCATCAGGCAGAAGGAACAAGAACTTCGGTTAACTCAAATATCGAAAAACATGACATTACTCTACTCTCTGTAGATGCCTTTGCCGATATTCCATTGGGGGAAGCTAAAAATAAAATGGCAGTTTCGGCTTATGCAGGATATTTCAATTATAATTTCGGACCGAATTACGTAAGAAATTTAGGTACAATGAACATCGCAGCCAACGACCCGAATTTTGTCGGACAAAGAGCTTTAGCTGGTCCAGGAAATCTACAACCAATGATCGGAACCGGAAATGTGGTCTATGCTCAGGCAGGTTTGTTATTGCCGAGTCAGGCAGAAAAACCAAAAATCAGAATTCAGCCATTTGCTGCTTATACATATAAAGATTTTGAAGCTTTTGACAAGCCATCATCGCAGTTTGATGTGGGAGCCAACTGGTTTCTCGACGGTCATCACGCAAAAATCACGACACAATATTCTACAAGACCCGTTTACACAAGTCCGACAGAAAACCCTAAATCTAAAGGAGAATTTATTGTACAGCTTCAGATTTATTTATAAAAACCAATTCCATTTAATTTAATTATTAACAAAAAAAATCTATTGATATGAGCGAACAACACCACGATGTTTACGAGAATATGACAGATAAGCAGAAGAACCGCACCATTTGGAGCGTGATCACCGCATCGTCCCTCGGAACCTTGATAGAATGGTATGATTTCTATATTTTCGGAAGTCTGGCAGTCGTTTTGGCGACCAAATTCTTCCCGGCAGACAATCCTACTGCAGCATTTTTATCTACGCTGGCCACTTTTGCGGCCGGATTTGTAGTGAGACCTTTCGGAGCCCTGTTTTTCGGAAGACTGGGAGACATTATCGGAAGAAAATATACTTTCCTGGTTACTTTATTGATCATGGGATTTTCGACCTTCCTGATCGGATGTATTCCGGGATATGAAACGATCGGATTTATGGCGCCGGTTTTAGTTTTAATCTTAAGACTTTTACAGGGACTGGCTTTAGGTGGGGAATACGGTGGCGCAGCAACTTATGTTGCAGAATATTCACAGCCACACAGAAGAGGTTACTGGACTTCATGGATTCAGACTACCGCTACAGCAGGACTTTTCATTTCACTGATCGTTATTTTAATTACTAAAAATACACTTTCAGCAGAAGACTTTGACTCATGGGGATGGAGAGTTCCATTCTGGATTTCAATTTTGATGGTTGGAGTTTCGTATTTCATCAGAAAAAACATGAAGGAATCACCGCTTTTTGCAAAGGCTAAAAGTGAAGGGAAAACTTCAAAAAATCCTTTAAAAGAAAGCTTTGGAAATAAATTCAATTTCAAATTTGTCTTGTTGGCTTTATTCGGAGCTGCGATGGGACAAGGAGTAATCTGGTACACCGGACAGTTTTATGCGATGAGCTTCCTTCAAAAAGTAATGAACATTAATTCGATGCAGGTTGATTATCTGATGGCAACAGCTTTATTGATGGGAACACCGTTCTTCGTATTTTTCGGTTGGCTTTCAGACAAAATTGGCCGAAAAGCAATTATGATGACCGGAATGCTAGTCGCAATCTTAGCTTACAGACCCATTTACGACGCGATGTACAAAAGCGTGAATATAGAAGCGAAAACTGTAGCAAGTGAAGGTATTAAAGAAACGAGAGTTGCAGCCATTCACAAAACGATTGCAACAGACAGTTTAGTTACATTCCATAAAGAAACAACTTACACAGATGGAACTTTAATTAAAAAAGACAGTATCGTTCACTGGTCAGCCGCCGGTCCTGTAATGAAAGACGGAAAAGCGGAAGAGCCAAAAGTTTCAACATCGATTACATTGAATGACAACACGAGATGGTATTTGGTCTTCCTCGTATTTATTCAGGTGATTTTTGTGACGATGGTTTACGGTCCGATTGCAGCATTTTTAGTTGAAATGTTCCCGGTGAGAATCCGTTATACATCGATGTCGTTGCCGTATCATATTGGTAATGGGGTTTTTGGAGGATTGCTTCCCGCAGTAGCCACTTATCTCGTAACTTCAGGAAAAGATGCAGGACATGCGACGTGGTATCTTGAGGGACTTTGGTATCCGATCGGAGTTGCCGCAGTCTGTTTAGTCATCGGATTGATTTATCTAAAAAATAAGAACAACAATATCCACGATTAATAGGGATAATCACTCAAAAATTTATTAATTTTAAATCTACTAAAATGAACGGATTAAAAAAAATATTAGGCATTGTATGGATTTTAGCCGCCCTGATCGTTGCCTATTTTGGAATAACGGTGATGGGCATCCCTAAAATCACATCAGGAAAACAGGAAGACCTTGTGTTCGGCATCATTATACTTTTTGTATTGGTTCCGATTGTCACAGGCGGATTGGCCATCTTTGGATATTATTCTTTGACTGGAGAATATTCTGACGAGAAATAATTTATAAATGATAGATGATAATTGATGAATGATTTCGGTCTGTTCATCAATTATCGTTTTTAATAAAAAAAGTTGACCGGAAATTATATCCCCCCGACCCATCCTTCGACAAGCTCAGGATGACATGGTAGTTATTTTAGTCAATTCTAAATAGAAGTTTTCCTCTATTTTAGGGCTGGAGAAAAGCGGAATTATTTTAAATTTTCATTAAAATTGAATATAAAAAAACTTTAAACATTCGAATCAATCAACTACCATTCATCAATAATCACTTATGAAAAAGCGTCACGAGCAAAAACTGATTATTCTGAGCGTAGGTCTTTTGATTGCGTTCAGCATTCCTATTTCATTGTTGTTTAACAGTGAAAGGGAGGTTTTTGGGTACCCGATGATTCTTGTTTATTTCTTTGCAGTCTGGATGATTTCCATCATTATTTCTTTTGTAATCGTAAAAAAATATGATGAGTAGTTTCGCATTATTTATCGTTGTCCTTATTTACCTCGCACTTTTGTTCTTGGTTGCCCATTTGGCAGAGAAGAAAAAGAGTAAGATGTGGATCAATAATCCTTACATCTATGCATTGTCTCTTGCTGTGTACTGCACCGCATGGACGTATTATGGAAGTATCGGTGTAGCAGCGACAAGCGGACTCAATTATTTACCGATTTACATTGGCCCGATCATGGTGATTCCGGCCTGGATTTACATTAATACCCGGATTGTCCGCATTTCGAGAGTCAATAAAATCAGCAGTTTGGCAGATTTCATTTCATTAAGATATGGTAACAGCCGGAGTTTCAGTGCAATCATCACTCTGGTTTGTCTGTTTGCTATTATTCCATACATCGGATTACAAATCAAAGCAATTTCCGAGACTTTTCATTTGGTTACAGAAACTAAATTTTCTCAAAATATTTTAACTGACAGCGGAACTTTTGTAGTCATTCTAATTGCTGTCTTTTCATCCTATTACGGAACAAAATATGTTGATGCCTCCGAAAAGCGTTTAGGAATTATTTCTGCTATCGCCTTGGAAAGTTTCCTGAAACTATTCTTTATAATCATTTTAGGATTATTCGTTATCTATTATGCGTTTGACGGATTTTCAGACCTCTATCAAAAGGCGAGTAAATTCCCTGATTTTAAAGCAAAAAATACATTTAACGGGATTGAAGGCGCGATGAACTGGATGGTTCTCTGCATGATTTCCGGAACAGCCATCTGTATTTTACCGAGACAGTTTCACACTGCAATCGTTGAAAACAGACAGGAAAAGCACATCAAAACAGCAATCTGGTTTTTCCCTTTATATCTTTTGATATTTACGATTTTCATTTTCCCGATTGCCTGGGGCGGACGATTGATTTTTAACGGACAAAACGTGAATCCAGAGTTCTATTCTATTTTGATTCCGCAACATTTTGACAATACTTTGATTACTGTTCTGGTGTTTTTGGGAGGCTTGAGCTCATGTATTTCAATGATTATTATTTCGGCGATTACTCTGTCTATTATGCTTTCAAACAATCTGATTATTCCTTATGGTTTACTTGGAAAATTTAAAGCTGAAAATGAAGTTCAAAACACGCGGAACATTACCAATATCCGTAAATTCTCGATTTTCGGGTTGATTATAGTTGCTTTTGCCTTTTATAAATATTTCATTTTAAAAACTTCTTTAGATTCTGTCGGACTGATTTCATTTGTCATTATTGCTCAGTTGGCACCTGCATTTTTTGGAGCAATATTCTGGCGAAGAGGCAGTTATCAGGGCGCAGTGGCCGGACTTTTAGCTGGATTAATTATCTGTTACTTCGGATTGATTATTCCACAGTATTATTTTTCTTACAATTCTGAATTGAAAGGAGTTTTAAGAGATTTGTATAATGCTTTTCAGTTTTTTGACATTTCGTTTTTAACCCGAATTCCTGAAATTTTCTTTTGGTCGATTTTGGTTAACACTGCCCTATTTACGATACTTTCCGTAAGCATGAAAGGAAATTACCGTGAGAGAAATTTTGCGGAACTATATGTTGACATTGATAAATACATTCAAAATCATGAAAACGCATTTATTTGGCGTGGAACAGCCTATGTTTCTGATATTCAAAATATTCTCGAGCGTTTTTTAGGCAAAAAGAAAACAGAACAGGCAATGCGGATTTTCAATATTAAATACAATATCGATTCACAAACCGAAACAGCCGATTCAAGATTTATTAAATTTTCTGAAAACCTTTTGGCGGGAAGAATCGGGACGGCTTCCGCAAAAATCCTGATTGAAGGCGTGACTAAGGAAGATAAAATTTCATTGAAAGAAGTTTTAAATATTTTGGAGGAATCAAAAGAAAATATCACGCTAAATAAAAAACTGACCGAGAAATCTGAAGAGCTGAAACAGCTTTCCAACGACCTCAGTGCAGCCAATGAAAATCTCATCGTGAAAGACCGTCAGAAGGATGATTTTCTGGATTCTGTAGCGCATGAACTGAGAACTCCAATTACAGCAATACGTTCAGCAGGAGAAATTTTAGCCGATGACGACGATATTCCTTTAGATATTAAAAAAGAATTTTTAAACAATATCATCACAGAGTCTGACCGTTTGAGCGAAATCATTAATGATATTCTCTACTTAGATAAACTACAACACGGAGAAATTGCCTTAAATATTCAGGAAAATAATATTATCGAAACCTATAAAAAAGCCTTAAATCCTATCCTGCATTTGATTCAGCAGAAATTTATTCATGTCAGCGAACTTGATTTATTAAAGCGTTATCAATTTGAATATGATGAAGCGAGATTTATCCAGTTGTTTCAGAATATTTTAGGAAACGCTTTGAAATTCACCGATGAACAGGGAATTATACAGACGAAACTTTCAGAAAAAGATGATAATTTGATCATTAAAATTTTCAATACGGGGAAAAATATTCCCGAAGAAGATCTGGAAATGATTTTCGATAAATTTTATCAGTCTAAAAATCAAAACATTATCAAACCTACCGGAAGCGGCCTTGGATTAGCGATTTCCAAACGAATCATTGAAGCTCACAACGGAACCATAAAAGCAGAAAACAGCGGATTGGGTGTGACGTTTACCATCATCCTGCCGAAAAACAATATAAAAGACCATGAAGTTGAACCCTAACGAAGTACAAAAATGAAAAAGATCTTAATCGCCGACGACGAGCACAAGATATTAATGTCTCTGGAATACAGTTTTCGGAAAATCGGTTACGAAGTTTTTATCGCCAGAGATGGAACTGAAGTTTTGGAATTTTTAAAAACCATTGTTCCAGATGTGATTTTACTCGACATTATGATGCCGAATCTTGACGGCTACAGCACTTTGGAAGAAATTAAAAAGAATGAAAATTTAAACAGTACAAAAGTTCTGTTCCTCAGCGCCAAAAACAATCCAAAAGATATTGAGAAAGGTCTGGAAATGGGAGCTGACGCGTATGTAACGAAGCCATATTCTATTAAAAAACTGATTTCTCAGATTGAGGAACTGTTGATTAATTAAACACGAATATCATAAATAAAATTGCGCAAATGATTTAGTGCAATTCGTGAAAAAATTCGTGCAATTCGTGTTTTAAAAACAACAAATTATGAACACAGATAATCTATTTAAACAAAGCATAGAAAACAAAGAGCAGTTCTGGAAAGAACAGGCTCAGGAAATTTCGTGGTTTGAATTTCCAGAAACAATTATTTCAAAGGACGGAAATGATTACACCCAATGGTTTGCAGACGGAAAACTCAACATGTCTTATCTCTGCATTGACAAACATATTGAAGATGGTTTTGGAGAAGAAACAGCGATTATCTACGATTCTCCCGTTACCAACCATAAAATAAAATACACCTTTAATCAGGCTAAAAAAGAAATTTCAAAATTAGCTGGCGGATTGGTTTCTTTAGGCTTAAAAAAAGGCGATACCGCAGTCATTTATATGCCGATGATTCCTCAGACGCTTTTTGCGATGTTGGCCTGTGCGAGAATCGGCGTAATTCACAATGTGGTTTTCGGAGGTTTTGCACCTCATGAACTGGTTGTGAGAATTGATGACTGCAAACCGAAAGCTTTGATTACAGCCACAGCAGGAATAGAAATTGCCAAAAGAATTCCTTATTTACCTTTAGTTGAAAAAGCAATCGAACTGGCACAGGATAAAGTCGAAAATATCATTGTTTTTAACAGAAGATTAATCGACAATCAGGATGAAATGTTTGAAGGCATAATCGATTACGAAGAATTGGTTGAAAAGTCTGAGCCTGCAGATTGTGTTTCTGTGGAATCGAATCATCCGCTTTATCTTTTATATACTTCAGGAACTACCGGAAAACCAAAAGGCATAACGAGAGATACAGGCGGCTATGCAACTGCTTTGAAATTTTCCATGAAATACATCTATGGAATTGAACAAGGCGAAACGTTTTGGGCGGCTTCCGATTTTGGCTGGGCAGTTGGACACAGTTACAGCGTTTATGGACCTTTGATCAACAGAAACACCACTATTATTTTCGAAGGAAAACCAATTATGACTCCCGATGCAGGAACTTTTTGGAGAATTATTTCTGAGTACAAAGTTTCCGCAATGTTTACGGCTCCTACAGCCATCAGAGCGATTAAAAAAGAAGATCCGAATGGCGAATTAGTAAAGAAATATGATTTAAGCCATTTCAAAAAACAGTTTTTGGCAGGCGAAAGATGCGATGTTGCAACTTTGGATTGGTTTGAAAAGTATATCCGTGTACCCGCCATCGATCATTGGTGGCAGACAGAATCAGGCTCGCCGATGCTAGGCTTACTCACTCTTGCTGATAATTATAAAATTAAAAGAGCTTCCGCAGGAAAACCGATTCCAGGATATGATATTAAAATTTTTGATGAAAATGGATATCAAGTGGATGAGCATAAAGAAGGATATTTAGTTATCAAACTTCCGCTTCCGCCCGGTGCAATGCTGGGAATCTGGAATGATTACGAGCGTTTTGAGAAAAGTTATTTATCTCAGTACAAAGGTTATTATTTTTCCGGAGACGGTGCTATTAAAGATGAAGACGGCTATATTTTTATCACAGGAAGAGTGGATGATGTCATCAACGTTGCCGGTCACCGACTTTCAACTTCGGAAATGGAAGAAATTGTTTCCTCGCATCCCGATGTCGCTGAATGTGCAGTAGTCGGAATTGATGATGAATTACGCGGACAGGTTCCTTTTGCAACGGTTGTTTTAAAAAATGGCTCAGAAATTTCTGATGAAAATATTGAAAAAGAAATCATTCTGAAAGTCAGAGAAAAAATAGGTGCAGTAGCATTTCTAAAGTCTGTAATGATCGTAAAAAGACTTCCAAAAACCCGTTCAGGGAAAATTTTAAGAAAACTAATCAGAGCGATTATTGATGGTAAAGAATTTCAGATTCCATCGACGATTGATGATGAGATGATTATTGAGGAATTAAAGGAGAAGATTCTGCAATACAGAAATTCACAAACTTAAGTGTGATGACGGAAATTATCAAAGCAAATGTCAATGACGACAGGATTTTAACCGAGATTACAAAAACATCAAAGGCTTACTGGGGATATTCCGATAAACAAATGGATGAGTGGTCAGATTTGCTAACCATTACTTCAGAATACATCCAAAAGAATCAAGTGTATAAATTAATTGTTAATCAATCAAGCATCGCTTATTATTCTTATTTTGAAACTGAAAATAATAGTGTGAGACTAGATAATCTGTTTGTTTCACCTAAAAATATCGGTATAGGATATGGTAAATTATTAATGAATGATTTCATTTTAAAAATAAAACAGAGCGAAAGATCAAGAATAATTCTTGACGCCGACCCAAACGCACAGAAATTTTATGAAAGCTTCGGGTTTACAAAATTTGGACAAATTGAAACATCCATAATAGACAGATTTTTACCAATTATGGAACTCAAATTGGATTAAATTTTTGAAAATTCATTTGAATGGACACCACTATAATTATGTAAGTGAAACGGCTTTGTGAAACTTATAGTAGTGTACGTAAAAAATGCTTTGTGAACTCTGTGTTCAAATGTAAAGCATGAGAAAATAATTTAAACATTAAAAAATAAATAATTCTAAAAAGAAAAAGTATGAGAAATTACGTGATAGAAGATTTACCGCACTACTTTGAAGAGTACAAAAAATCAATCAAAAACCCGAAAAAATTCTGGGATAAAGTGGCTGACCAAAATTTTGTTTGGTACCAAAGATGGAGCAAAGTGGTAAAATATGATATGAATGAAGCAAAAATCACATGGTTTAAAGATGCTAAATTAAATATCACTAAAAACTGCCTCGACAGACATCTTTCCGTACGTGGCGAAAAAACAGCAATCATCTGGGAACCCAACGACCCAAAAGAAGAAGCGCAGCATATTTCCTATAACGAACTGTATGAAAGGGTTAACAAAACAGCCAATGTTCTAAAAGACATGGGTATTGAAAAGGGCGACAGAGTCTGCATCTATCTTCCGATGATTCCTGAGCTGGCAGTTACAATGTTGGCCTGCGCAAAACTCGGAGCTGTACATTCAGTTATTTTCGCCGGATTTTCAGCTTCAGCGGTAGTTTCTAGAGTAAATGACTGCGGCGCAAAAATGCTGATTACTTCAGACGGAAGTTACAGAGGCAACAAAGTTTTAGATTTAAAATCAATTATCGATGAAGCGTTGGAAAAATGTCCGACTATCGAAAAAACTTTGGTGGTCAAAAGAACCAACAACGAGGTAAACATGAAGGAAGGCAGAGATTTCTGGATGGCTGATCTGTATGAAAAAGCTTCCGCAGATTTCGTGACGATCATCATGGATGCAGAAGATCCTTTGTTCATTTTGTACACTTCAGGTTCTACGGGAAAACCAAAGGGAATGCTTCACACTTCCGCTGGCTACATGGTGTATTCCGCTTACACTTTCAAAAATGTTTTCAATTATCAGGAAAATGACATCTATTGGTGTACCGCAGATATTGGCTGGATTACAGGGCATTCATACATTCTTTACGGGCCTTTATTGAATGGTGCAACCACCGTGATTTTCGAAGGAGTTCCGACTTATCCTGAGCCTGATAGATTCTGGGAAGTAATTGAAAAGCATAAAGTTACCCAATTCTACACTGCACCAACCGCCATTCGGTCTTTAGCAAAAGAGAGCGCTGAATGGGTTGACAAACACGATTTAAGTTCATTGAGAGTGATCGGATCTGTTGGTGAACCTATTAACGATGAGGCATGGCACTGGTTTAACGATCATGTGGGGAGAAAAAAATGCCCGATTGTCGACACATGGTGGCAGACAGAAACCGGGGGAATTATGATTTCTCCAATTCCATTCGTAACACCGACAAAACCAACTTACGCAACACTTCCGTTACCTGGAATTCAACCTGTCTTAATGGACGATAAACGCAACGAAATTACAGGAAATCAGGTAACAGGAAACTTGTGCATCCGTTTTCCGTGGCCGGGAATTGCAAGAACAATTTGGGGCGACCATCAAAGATATAAGGAGACTTACTTTTCCGCATTTCCGGGGAAATATTTTACTGGTGACGGTGCTTTGAGAGACGAAGTCGGTTATTACAGAATTACCGGTCGTGTGGATGATGTGGTGATTGTTTCCGGACATAATTTGGGAACTGCACCGATTGAAGACAGCATCAACGAACATCCGGCGGTTGCAGAATCTGCAATTGTTGGTTTCCCGCACGACATCAAAGGAAGTGCTTTGTACGGTTTTGTGATTTTAAAAGATTCTGGATCAGACAGAAAGCAGGAAAATTTAGTAAAGGAAATTAATCAGTTGATCTCAGATCAGATTGGCCCGATCGCAAAACTGGATAAAATTCAGTTTGTCTCAGGACTTCCGAAAACCCGTTCAGGAAAGATTATGCGTAGAATTTTAAGAAAAATTGCCGAAGGAGATTTTAGTAATTTCGGCGACACTTCTACTCTATTGAATCCTGAAATTGTGGAGGAAATTAAAAATGAGAGAATTTAATTTTATTCAAATAATTTAGTGCCTGTTTAATTTTAGACAGGCTTTTTTATTTTAAAACTTTAATGATGAAACTGATACACATTTTAATTGTACTACTATTCCTGCAATCATGTGAGAAAAAAGAACTTAATGAAGATGAAATTTTAGAAATTATACATTCAAATGAAGGTTATGAAAATATGAATCTCAAGAGGGATTTTTTAACAGGTAACGAATTTGTAGATTCACTAAAAACTTTTAGAAAAATTCTTAATGAAGAAAATTTTAAACCAATCTATAAAGCTGATTTTAACAACGACGGTAAGAAAGACTATTTGGTAAATCTTGCTTATCCAATAGTTTCAGATATTAATAATATTGTTAAACCTCGTATAAGCGAACATAATTATAATTCTGCATTACTAATAAGTGATAATGATGGTTACAAAGTTTTAAATCCGGGAAAAGGTAAAGTTTATGAAATTGTTGCATCAAAAACAATCAAATTAAAAAACCAACCCTTAATTAAACTGATCTCCTATAATCAAGCCTTCGATGATTCTTATCATATATTTGATATCGATACTTTGATGATTAAAAATAATATATTGACTGAATACTATGCTAACAATAAAAAACACAAAGTTGACAAAATAATTTTCACACAAAATGAAGGTTATTCTCCTGTAAGAATTTACCAATTAATATTAACGAAAGATTTAGTAATTCTCCATTCTGATAACTATAAAAATTTGAAGGGAAATTATTCAGGAGACAACAATTCTGGTTTTCAAAAGTTAGCAAACCATTTAAATGAAATTAATTTTTTAAAACTAAGAGAAAAATCTTTATTTCCATGCTGTAATGAATCTTCAGTTGAAACCGAAATCTTTTTCGACAATGGAAAATCAAAAAAAATTCATGACTACAACGCAAAGGGAAATTTGAGCTTAATGAATTTTTACGAGATGGTTAATAAAATAGCTGAAAATGAAAATTGGAAGAAATAAAATAATAGATATTATCTTAAATAATAATAAATTTTTATAGATAAAATAAAATATTGTAAATTTTATTGAATTTTTATTAATTATTTCAAAAATATTTCTATCTTTAGATAACCAATATAAAACAAAATTACTATGTCAAGCATTTTAGCAGGATTATTTGGACCAAACAGTGATTACAAAAAACTCGAGAAAGAAATTGAGGATTTAGGATTCTTAGATTCTGAGTACATTGTATATCTTAGTGACGATCATCATAACTCCCAATACTTGGCGAGTGTAGAAATAAAAAACAGAGATATGACCGATAAACTAAGGCACATATTTTCTGAAAACCATGTACATAAAACTTACCTATTCGAAAACATGAGCATCGATCAGGCTTCCTACAGCAACCTAAAAAGATTGATTGATGCAAGAAGCAAAGCAGAAATTCACAGTAGTCCCGATGTGAGGATAAAAGTTCAGCACGACGGAATGAACTCTGAAGTGAAAGCTTAAGACAAAATAAAAACTTTTAACCGAATCCGCAGATTTTCTTTCTGCGGATTTTTAGTTTTTAGAATCGACAAATCATTATATTTTTCGTATTTTCGTTTAAATAAAGCCTTTTACACAGATGAGTTACGACTTAGAACAAGAAAATAAAGAAATCCTAGCAAGGTATAAAGACCTGATTTCTAATACATACAGAACTTTGGATGAAGAAAATAATAAACTCATCCGAAAGGCTTTTGATATTGCTCTTGATGCTCACAAAGATCAGAGAAGAAAATCGGGTGAACCTTATATTTATCATCCTATTGCGGTTGCAAAAATTATTGCAAAAGAAATTGGTTTGGGTGCAACTTCCATCGCTTGTGCGCTTTTGCATGATGTAATTGAAGATTCAGATTACACTTATGAAGATCTAAAGAAAATTTTTGGAGAAAGAATTGCCGGAATTGTCAACAGTTTGACGAAGATTTCCATTATGAATCACCAAAATATCTCTGTACAATCTGAGAATTACAGAAAACTTTTACTGACGCTTTCTGAGGATTTCCGGGTAATTCTGATTAAAATTGCCGATCGACTTCACAACATGCGTACTTTGGACAGTATGGCACCAGATAAACAGAAGAAAATCGCTTCTGAAACGGTCTATATTTATGCTCCAATGGCGCATCGACTAGGATTATACAACATTAAATCTGAACTTGAAGATTTATCTTTAAAGTATAACAATCCAGATGTTTATAATGAAATAACAGAAAAACTTGAATTAGCGAAAGACAACAGAATCCGCTACATTGATGAGTTTACTAAAGAGGTCTCTGAAAGATTAAAGGATGAAGGTTTAAATACAAGTATAAAAGGGCGTGCAAAAGCAATTTCCTCGATTTACAGAAAAATGCTGAAACAAGGCGTTTCTTTTGAGGAAGTTTTTGATAATTACGCCATCAGAATCATCTATAAATCAGATGCTAAGAACGAAAAATTTCTTGCCTGGAAAATATATTCAATCGTAACAGATGTTTATCACAGTAACCCGTCGAGAATGCGTGACTGGATTACACAACCGCGTTCTACAGGCTATGAAAGTTTACATTTAACAGTTCTTGGACCCGATAGAAAGTGGATTGAAGTGCAAATTCGTTCCGAAAGAATGGATGACATTGCTGAAAAAGGTGTTGCCGCACATTACAAATATAAAGAAGGTTACAAACAGAGTAACGACGACAGAAATTTCGAAAAATGGGTGACAGAAATCCGTGATGTTCTTGAACAACAACAGAATCTTTCGACTTCTGAGCTTTTAGATAATATTAAATTAAACCTTTACTCAAAAGAAGTTTTTGTATTTACTCCGAAAGGGGAAATTAAAATTCTTCCGACGAATTCTACAGCTTTAGATTTCGCATTTTCTGTTCATACAGATTTGGGAATGAAATGTTTAGGTGCAAAAATTAACGGAAAATTAGTTCCAATTTCCTATGTTCTTCAAAACGGAGATCAAGTAGATATTCTTTCTTCTCAAAACCAAAAACCTAAATTTGACTGGCTTGATTTTGTAGCGACTTCAAAGGCAAAATCAAAAATTAAGAGTTATTTAAATTCAGAAAAAAATTCTTTTGTAGAAGAAGGAAAAGAGATTTTACAAAGAAAACTTCGTCATGCGAAAATAAATTTTAATGATGAAGAAATCAATAAACTTCAGAAATTTTTTAATCTTAAAACTTCACAGGAATTATTTTTAAAATTCCAAACTAATGAACTGGATGCAAGCAGTTTAAGAAAGTATATTGAAAGTAAAAACGTATTTAACAATCTACTTTCAAGGTTTAAAAGAAGTCCAAGTAAAAACCAGCATTACGAAGAGCCGAAAGAAATCAATCTCGACATGATCGTTTTCGGGAAAGATGAAGAAAAACTAAATTACAGTTATGCGAAATGTTGTACGGTAATTCCTGGAGATAAAATTTTTGGTTTCATCACAATTTCAGAAGGAATAAAAGTTCACAGTGACAATTGTCCGAATGCGATTAACCTTCGTGCGCAATATGATTATCGTGTAATTCCTGCAAAATGGGTGAATGAAGAAAGCTTCAAAAACCGTATTAAAATTGAAATTGAAGGGCTTGACAGAATGGGAATGATTAACGATATTACAACCGTTATCAGTGGCGCAATGGGAATGGATATGAAAAGTATGTCGATAGAATCTAACGACGGTATTTTTACAGGAAATATCAATTTGGAAGTAAAACATAAAGGTCAGCTTGAAGAAACATTTAAAAAATTAAAAGCCATCGACGGAGTTTCGAGAATCAGACGTATTTAAAAGTGAGAAATGAAGCTGTCGCAGTATTTTAAAAAGTTTTTTCAGAGCAGTCAGTCATCAGGAATTTTATTGATTTTCTGTGTTGCTTTTGCTTTAATAATTGCAAATTCATCGTTAGGAAATAGCTTTCAGCAATTTTTAAATTTTCATATTGGTTTTGAAGATTTACATTTAAAATATCCTGTCAGTATTTGGATTAATGATGGTTTAATGGCAATTTTCTTTCTTTTGGTAGGATTGGAAATTAAAAGAGAACTTGTAGAAGGTGAGCTTTCATCATTTAAAAATGCTTCACTTCCAATCTTTGCGGCAATTGGTGGAATGTTGGTTCCTGCATTAATCTACAGCGCATTCAATTCCGGAACGGATTACAGCAATGGTTGGGGAATTCCGATGGCGACAGATATTGCTTTTTCTTTGGCAATTATTTCAATGTTGGGGAAAAAAGTTCCTGCTTCACTCAAAATTTTCTTGGCAGCTTTGGCAATTGTAGATGATTTGGGAGCAATTTTGGTGATTGCTATTTTTTACACTGAACAAATTCATTGGATGTATCTTTTACTGTCTTTTGGAATTGTTACGATTTTATTTCTTCTAAACTTTTTGAAAGTAAAAAAACTCGTTTTTTATCTTATTCCTGGATTATTTTTATGGTATTTTCTGCATCATTCAGGAATTCATGCGACAATCGCTGGAGTTTTATTGGCTTTTACTGTTCCAACCAATAAATCTGAGACAAAAATTTCTCCTTTAGAAAAATTAGAACATTCGCTTCATTTTCCGGTAAGTTTTCTAATTATGCCAATTTTTGCTTTAACGAATACCAATATTGCGTTCAACAATACTATGATTGATGGATTGTTCAGTAGTTTAGGTTTAGGAATTATTGGCGGACTTGTTTTAGGAAAATTAATTGGAATAAATTTATTCTCTTTAATTGCCATTAAACTAAAAATCAGTTCGCTTCCTCAAAATTCCTCATGGAATCAAATGATCGGGGTCGGACTTTTAGCAGGAATCGGGTTTACGATGTCAATTTTTATCGCTTTACTATCATTTAAAAATGAAATCAATTTTCAGGATGAAGCGAAGTTTGCAATCTTGATTGCTTCCGTGATTGCGGCAATTTCGGGATATTTGGTTTTGAATTTAAGTGCGAAGTCCAAAATAAAGTAATTTAAAATACAGAGTCTAACAATTAAATTCGATTGTCTCTTCCATATAAAATTGCTTCACCGTATTTTTTATTTGATAAAGTCATAATAGCCCTTCTAAAATTATCGATTGCGCTTGGCTCAACTATAATTTCAAATTGAGCTCTGTTTTTATCTATATCATTAGATAGTACCGATGTTTCAATAATTATCTGAACACCAATATGAGATAAAGAACTATATGGATAAAATTTAACACAGAAATAAGAGCTTTTGGTTGGCTGTTCTCCAAATTCAAAGAATACTTCTTTTTCATTTTTAGGAAAATCAATAAGACTATTTGCAAGTTCTACCAACATTGAATCTGTAACATATAAATTTGTAAATCCTGAGAAATATGTATTTGATGCTTTAATATCTAATTCAATGATTTCGTCATAAAAAGTGTAACCTTTAAACTCTAAAAAGGATTTTAAATTCATTGCAGAATATTTATTATTTAAAAAAAATACTCAATAATAATGTTTTTATGGTGCATAAAATTACTTTTCTCTGATATGCTCCTCATCACTATCAAGATTGGGTTCTGAAATTTCAGCTTTATAATTTTTTGCGTCTCTTTTTATTTCATCTGAAAGCAATTTTTCTATTCTTAATTTACGTAACGCCATATTCAATTCGTTTCCAAAAAGAAGAAGGTACACATTCACATTTACCCAAACCATTAATAAAATCATACTTCCGATTGAGCCGTAAAGTACGTTGTAACGGGCAATATTTTTCACATATAAAGCAAAGAAATAAGTCGTCACCACAAACAAAACTGTCGTTAAAATAGCACCTGGAATTGCCTGTCTGAACCTGATGATTTTCACGGTTCCCAACCAATAAAACAATGCTAACAAAATAAAATAGAAAAACGGAAAGGAAAAAAAACCGATAATTTTAGATAAATTTCTTACAATCCAAGAAAGGTTATATCCCGGTGAGAAATCCTTTAAAACAACTTCAGTATAATACACCCCAAAAAGTGCTAAAAATATAATACTTACGAAACCAATTGTGATAAAAAATGAAAGAATAAACTCTTTTACATCCGTCAGTTTTTCTTTTGAATTTTCATTAAAACCGTTAATGAGAGAAAAGGTACCATTCGTTGCGAAAACCAGCGCTATAAGTATCGTGAGATTGCTTATACCTTTCATATTAGGAATAATGTTATCCTGAATATAACCTCGTACATCACCTTCAATATTGGAAGGGAAAATATTATGCATTAAAACTTCAAAAATATAGAACTGAAGCTTATCATAATGTGGCATATAAGGAATTACCGAAAGTAAAAACAGTAAAAACGGAAACAGACTCAAGGTAAAACTCCACGAAATGGCCGCTGCTTTTCTGCCTATTTTATCTTTAAAAATACCTGCAAAGTAGATCTGAAACATCTGCAAAAGCGATATTCCGAGTACCGGGAGATGAATACCATCCAGAAAATCTTGAATTTTTAATATAAACTTAGGAATTTTTATAGCCATAAAGTATATTTGTGCTCAGCAAATATAAGAAATGCGAATCAGTTTAGTTTGTATTGGGAAGACAGATGACAAAGAAATTACGTCTTTGATCAGTTATTATCTTACCCGACTTCCAAAACACTGGAATTTTGAAATTACAGAAATTCCGGATGTAAAAAATGCCAAAAACCTTTCTCCTGATCTTCTAAAAAAAGAAGAGGCAAAATTGTTTTTAAATCAAATTGATAAAAATGATCTGGTGATTCTTCTTGATGAAAAAGGAAAACAGTTTACAAGCCGAGAATTTTCAACAAAAATAGATTTTTGGATGAATTCTTCTGTGAAAAAAGTTCATATCCTGATTGGTGGAGCATATGGTTTTTCAGATGAAATTTACACCAGAGCCAACGAAAAAATGTCATTATCTAAAATGACATTTACGCACCAGATGATCCGGCTTTTTATCGTAGAACAGCTTTACAGAGCTGATCAAATTTTACAGGGAAAACCGTATCACAACGATTAATTATTTTGTAGTAACTGAAATAAGTTCTTTAATTCCTTTTTCTTTGTACTTCTTTTTTATTGAGTCATCTAAAAGAATTTTTACGTTTTTCACATGATCTCCTTTTAATTCTTTAAGGTCGCTTAATGAGCTTTCAACATTATCAATTAAAATCAAAGTTGAAGCTTTTAATTCAGGAGATGCTTCATGTCTTTTGACTGTATTTCCTAATAATGAATTGGTGTGTATTGCAAGATCATTTTTAGTTTCCTGAGCAAAAGTAGTATTAGAAATTGCTAAAGTCATTACAAAAGTTACTGATAAAACAAGCCTGGAAAGTGTTTTCATAATTTAAATAAATCTTTAATTAGTGATTTTTTTCAAATATACGAAAGCCATTCCATAATCATCAGAGATAAGTTTTATTTAACAGATTTTAATAATTAAAAAATCTTTATCTGTCTTAACCTTTCAGACCAATCTGTCTTTTAGCTTCACCCACAACAAAAGCCACAGAATTGGCAATATTAAAACTCCTGATCAATTTTGACATCGGAATCGTTAAATGATTTTCAAAACGGTCTAGAACGTCTTTACTTAAACCTTTACTTTCTTTCCCAAAAACCAACCAATCTCCATCTTGAAAATCGGTTTCCAGATAAGATTTTTCGGCATGTGAACTCATTAAAAAAACTCTTGATAAATCTGGAATTACTTTCATCCATTCATCTACATTTTCATATTCTGTAACATCAAGATGGACCCAATAATCTAAACCTGAACGTTTCAAATTCTTATCATCAATTACAAATCCGAAAGGATGAATAAGGTGTAATCTGCTTTCAGTTCCTACACAAAGTCTTCCGATATTACCTGTATTATTAGGGATTTCTGGTTCTACAAGAACGATATTTAACATGAATTTAATTTGTTTCTGAATATTTAAATAAAAATGCCATCTATTATAATGACATTGGTGAATCTAAAGATTCTTTTTTTATAAAACTTATTTTTACTTTTTTGCGCATTTTTCATCAAATTCAGTCAACAAAGCTTTTTCGTGACCTAATGCAATTGCTTTATCTAAATTCGCACAAGCTTCTTTATCTTTTGCAGATTCAAATAAAACTGTTGCTTTTGTAACGTAAGACTGAGAAAATTTAGGATCAATGGAAATCGCTTTATTAATGTCTGCTAAAGCTTCTTTTGATTTTTTCATTTTCAGATAAATATCGGCTCTTCCATTGTATAATAAAGATTCAGGTTTTTCGGAAAGCATTTGATTGTAATCTTTTAATGCACCTTCCAAATCTCCGCTATTCTTTTTTAAAGTAGCTAAACCTGTTCTTGCAAAAATATTATCTGGTGCAAAAGTTAAGATTTGCTTTAAATCTGCCATCGCCAAATCTTTTTTGCCTAAATTATTATAAATTTTAGAACGAATAAGATAAATTTCAGCATTTTCAGGCTCGAGTTTTACACCAGTATTTGCGTATTCTAAAGCTTTAGTGCGATTTCCTTTTTGGTTGTGTAAAGTTGCAAGATTTTCGTAAACTGCAATAGATTTTGGGTTTGATTTTAAAGCAGATTCGTAAGATTTAAAAGCCGCAGTCGTTTTACCTAATCTTTTCTGTGCAGTTCCTAAACTGATATAATATTCCGACTGATATTTCTGATTATGTTCTGTCAATACCAATTTTGAATATTGCTCTTCAGCGCATTTGTAATCAGCTTTTTTGAAACATTCTTCTGCAGTTTTTTTATCTTGAGCAGACAAAAAAGCGAATGATGTAAAAGCTAAGCTAAGAATGAGTAGATGTTTTCTCATAAATTTATAGTTTGTTTGTTAATTACTTTTTTTGCGAGCATAGCAAAAAGCCCTCCCAATAAAGTTCCAACAAACGCCCCTACCAAAATATCTATCGGGAAATGTACTCCTAAATATATACGGCTGTAAGATACAACTGCAGCCCAAACAAATATAGCATAAGGAAACCATTTAAGCTTATCTTTCAATAAAAAAGTTAGGTAACTTGCTAAAAAAAATACGTTTGAAGCATGAGCAGAATAAAAACCAAACGATCCTCCACAATCTACAATACGCATTGCACTGTTAACTGTAGGATCATGACATGGTCTTAGTCTTGCAACGCCATATTTGAAAATCCCTGAAATCTGGTCTGAAACTGTAATTCCTATTGCAACAAACAACAGAACATAAAGCAGAGATTTTAATTTGAAATTTTTATAAAGAAAATATAGAAAAATAACGTAAAGCGGAATCCAAATCCATTTTTCTGAGATCATCGTCCAAAAAGGATCGAAAGCAGCATCGCCTAAATTGTTGAGATAAAGAAATAGATTTTTATCTTCCTGAATAATTTCCTCCATGATTATCGGCTTACCGGTCCTTCGTAAGTTTCATCATCTGCAGGTTTTACTTTTGGTGCTTCCGGAGTAGTTGATGATTGTTCTTTAAGAATATTCTCTTCTATATTTTTCATCGGATTGAAATCTTTGGCAGCATCTTTTACTTTTTCAATCTCACGTTTTATTTCAGAAACGGGATTATCTGTTTCTTTCATAATTTCCGATTTGATATCGTCTACTGCTCCACGCATTTTTCTCACTCCTGCTCCAAGATCACGAGCAATTTGTGGTAGTTTATCCGGACCAAATAAAACTACAATTGCAATGGCAATGAGTGCCATTTCTCCAATGCTTAATTCCATGATGCTAAATTACAAAAGATTGTATATATAAAACAGGATATATTTAATTTTAAATAAATTTTAAGATTTCTTTTTCTGGAATGCATAGTACGTAACGAAAACACTGATTGTCATTAAAATAAATGCGAGAAAGAAAGGTGCACCGGAAAATTTGAACGGAGCTTGATCGTGTGTAAAATAGTAGAAAAGATTGGTCATCATTGGCGGACCAATAATTGATGTAGCGCTCATCAAACTTGTTAATGCTCCCTGCAGTTCTCCCTGTTCGTTTGCTGGAACAGATTTCGTAATCACTGACTGCAAAGCCGGACCACAAATTCCCCCTAAACAGTAAGGAATTAAAAATACAAACATCATCCACCCTTCTGTTGCAAAAGAAAATAACAACAAACCAATTGCATATAAGATTAAACCATAATAAATACTCTTTTGCTCACCAAATTTCGGCGTTGTCCACCGAATTAAGCCTCCTTGAACCAACCCTACCAAAAGTCCTACTACTCCAAGAGAAATTCCCACCATTCTTTCAGTCCAGTCGAATTCATACATTGTGAAAAAGCTCCAGTTACTTTGCACAGCATGACCTGCAATATAGATTAAAATCAAAGCAATAATTAAAGCAGAAATTTCAGGATGTTTACCTAAAAACTTAAATGAACCAACGGGATTTGCACGTTTCCAACTAAATTCTCTTCTTTTATCTTTATCTAAACTTTCGGGAAGAATAAAATATCCATAAAGGAAATTTAATAAGCATAAAACTGCTGCTGCATAAAAAGGAACTCTTGCTCCGTAATGCCCAAGTAAACCTCCGATTACAGGACCAATGATAAAGCCTAATCCAAAAGCGGCTCCAATTAATCCAAAGTTTTTTGCACGATCTTCGTCATTTGAAATATCTGCAATATATGCACTTGCTGTGGTAACGCTGGCTCCAGTAATTCCCGCAATGACACGCCCTATAAAAAGCCATATAATCGTGGGTGATAGTGCCAATAAAATATAATCAACTGCAAAACCAAAAAGTGAAATCAAAATAATCGGTCTTCTTCCAAATCTATCACTTAGATTTCCAACGATCGGCGAAAATAAAAACTGTGTAAAGGCATACGCAAAACCAAGCCAGCCTCCATACTTTGCCGCTTCACTGATATCTGCATGAATAAGTTCCTTAATCAATGCAGGAACCACAGGAATAATAATTCCCCAACCTGTAATATCTATCAATAACGTGATAAATATAAAACTCATTGCGGCTTTCTTTTTCGATTTTTCCATATGCTGCAAAATTAAGAAAATAGGAAAGGATAATCGTTCTAAATTGTGAATTGTTGATAGTTGTTGGTTGCTAGATGATGGGTGATGGATGTCTGAAATTCTTGTTATTATTTTTCTCTGAATTTTATATATTCAAATTTAATTTTAAACATAAAAAAAGAGCCTTTCAAACGAAAGACTCTTTTCTTATTTAATGTAGTTTAAATTATTTTGAAGCAAGAACTTCTTTATTTTCAGAAGATTTACCATGTACTCCTTCTTCTTTTCCTGTTTTAAGGAAGTCGTATGCAATTGCCGATGCAATAAAGATTGATGAATAAGCACCGAAACCGATACCGATTAACAATGCAAACATAAATCCTCTCAGGTTGTCTCCACCAAAGATGAAGATCGCAAGAATTACAAGCAAAGTAGTGAAAGTCGTGTTAAACGTTCTACCTAAAGTACTTGAAATAGCATCATCAAATAATCCAGATAATGTGAACGCTTTTTTCTCTCTCAAATATTCTCTAATTCTATCGAAGATAATTACGGTATCATTGATTGAGTAACCCAATACTGTAAGAATTGCTGCGATGAAATCCTGATTGATTTCCATATTGAAAGGCATTATTTTGTGAAGCAATGAGTATGCTCCTAAAATAATTATCGCATCGTGGAATAATGCTGCAACTGCTCCTAAAGAGAACTGCCATTTTCTAAATCTTACCAAAATATAGATAAAGATTCCTGCTAAAGCCGCAACCACTGCAAAAATACCGTGAGTCTGAATATCATCTGCAACTGTAGGTCCTACTTTTTCAGAAGAGATAATTCCTGCATGTGATGTATCTGCAGATTTAAATTCTTCCAAAGTAATATTTGATGGTAAGTCTGATTTTAAACCTTCAAATAATTTCTGCTCAATAGTCTGGTCAGCTTTTAAAGATTCGTCATCGATAAGATAATCTGTAGAGATTTTTAATTGCTTATCATTTCCAAAAGTTTTAGCTTCTACAGAAGAGTTTTTACCGTCTTCAGTAGTAAACATTTTTACAAGCTTGTGTTCTACATCATCAGCATTTACAGCTTTATTAAATCTTACTACGTAATTTCTACCTCCTGTAAAGTCGATACCATATTTAAATCCGTTAACGAAAATAGATCCGATAGAGATTACTGTTAAAATAGCAGAAATGATGTAAGAATATTTTCTTTTTCCGATAAAATCGATCCAAGTATTTCTGAAAAGATTTTTTGTTGGAGAAGTCCAAACAGAAAGTCCTTTACCTTTATTTAATCTGTGGAAAATCATTACTCTCGAAAGTAGAATCGAAGTAAATAATGTCATTACAGCACCAATCAATAAAGTTAATGCAAATCCTTTAATAGGTCCTGTTCCGAAGAAATATAATACGATTGCCGTAAGAATCATCGTTAAGTGACCATCAATAATTGCATTTAATGCATGTTTGAAACCATCTTTGTAAGCTTCAAGAATACCTTTACCTGCAAATAATTCTTCTTTTGTTCTTTCGTAAATAATTACGTTGGTATCTACCGCCATCGCCATCGAAAGTACGATACCTGCGATACCAGGAAGAGTCAATGTAAAGTCTCCGGAATCCATAATTCCGAAAATATAGAATAAGTTGATGATCATTGCAATTACAGCGTAAACTCCCGCTCCACCGTAATAGAAAATGATATATGCAATAATAATTAAGAATGCAATAGCAAATGAAATTACTCCAGCATCAATAGATTCCTGTCCTAAAGACGGACCTACTTGTGTAGCCTGAACAACTTTTGCACCTGCAGGTAATTTACCTGCACCTAAAACGTCTACCAATTCTTTAGCTTCTTCCTGAGAGAAGTTACCAGAGATTTGAGTTCTACCGTTAGGAATTGCACCCATTACATTTGGCGCTGTATACACTCTGTTATCCAAAGTTACTGCAACCGGTTTGTTTACGTTTTTCTCTGTAAGCGTTTTCCAGTCTTTAGCACCTTTAGAATCCATTTGCATGTCTACTACTACTCTGCTTAGTTCGTCATAACCAATACTTGCAGTTTCAACAGCACCATCTACCGGAGCTTTTTGGTTGATATTACCTCTTACAGCATATAAAACCAAACTCTTTTCATCTGTAGATTCCGGCTTATAACCCCACATAAACTGGGTATATTTAATGTTTGCAGGACGTAAAGACTGAGCGATTTTACTGTTAAGAATTTTATTTACTGTAGCAGTATCTGTCAATTTTACACTTGCAACACCATTCGTTTTCAATTTATCAAGTTGAATCAGGTTCATGAAGTTTACATTTTTCTTCACGCCCATAGAATCACCTTTAGCTGTAACTGTAGCTGTTAAAGTCTGAAAATAAGGAATTACTTCCGGAACTTGCTGCACTTCCCAAAACTGAAGTTTCGCAGAAGTCTGAAGCATTTTCTTAACCTTATCGATATCTTTCATTCCCGGCATTTCCACAGAAATTCTAGCGGTACCAGGAACTCTTTGAACGTTTGGCTGCACTGCACCCATTTTGTCAATTCTCGTTCTTATAACTTCGAAAGCAGTACCTACAGAAAGATCAATTCTTTTCTTAACGATGCTTTTTACCTGCTCATCAGTGGTATTGAATTTAATTTCAGAAAGATTTGTGTTTCCGAAAATTTCAGGATCTGCAAGTTTAAGATTTGCACCTTTTGCTTTGTTTACGGCATCAAACTCAACAAAGAAATTGTCGATGTAAGATTTTGTAGAGTTTTTCTGAACCTCGTCAGTTTTGTTTAAAGCCTCGATAAGAATAGGATTGGTAGAATAATTGGTTAAATCATTCACCAAATCTCTCTGATTGATTTCCAAAAGAACATTGATCCCCCCTTTAAGGTCAAGACCCAATTTCATTTCTTTATCTTTCGATTTAGCATAAGAAAGCTCTGTGAAACCAAGATTTAAAGTTTCTTCTTTTAATCTTTGGATCTCTTTCTCGTTTCCGTTCGCAGCTTCGATTTGCGATTCAATTCTGCTTGCGTACCAGGTTGGTAATAGCTCGTTTAAGCAAATTAACCCTAGTACAATAGCAACAATTGTAATAAGTCCTTTTCCTTGCATTTTATTATAACTACGTTAAATTAAGTGGGCAAATATAATGATTTTATTGATATTTTATGAATTTTTAAGAACAGAAATGGTTTATTTTCAGATATATTGACGCTTATTTTTTAGGATTAAATTTTTCTTTAATCATTTATTTCAAATTTCTTAGATTTATATAAAATCTATTGGTACGAAATTTTCATTTAAGCTTTACAACACCTTTAATTTCAAAATATTATGAAAAAACTACTATTTTCTCTAAGTATCTTTTCTTCTTTGATTTTTTATTCGCAAAGTTTTAATCTTGAAGAATTTGCAACGGGATTTACAAGTCCTGTAGAAATAACCAACGCCAATGACAATCGTCTTTTCATTGTACAACAGAATGGAATCATCAAAATTATTCAATCAAATGGTACCGTAAATGCTGCCGATTTTTTAAATATAAGCACTAAAGTTTCGTTCGGTGGTGAAAGAGGTCTTTTAGGTCTTGCTTTTCATCCTCAATACTCAACGAATGGGTATTTTTTTGTTTATTATAACAATACGGCAGGAAATATTGTCGTAGCTAGATATAGCGTAAGTACAACTAACACAAATGTTGCTGATCCCAATTCAGAGAAAATTATTTTAAATATTCCGAAACCATTTGACAATCACAATGGTGGAAGCATTCATTTTGCACCAGACGGAAATTTATGGATTGTTACCGGTGATGGCGGAAGTGGCGGAGATCCGAACAATAATTCTCAGAATAAAAATTCTCTTCTTGGAAAAATGTTAAGAATTGATATTAATTCAACAGGTCTTTACAATATTCCGGCTGGAAACCCATTTATTGGTATTGACGGAGCCGATGAAGTTTGGTCTTACGGATTAAGAAATGCCTGGAAATTTTCTTTTGACCTTACTACAGGAAATGCAATGATTGCCGATGTAGGACAAGGTGCTATTGAAGAAATCAACAGAATGCCGATTACTCAAGCTGGAATCAATTACGGTTGGAGATGTTATGAGGGAAACAATACTTACAATACCGTAGGTTGCGCAGCTTCGACGACGATGACTTTTCCTATAGCAGTTTACGATCATTCTGGTGGAAAATGTTCCATTACGGGAGGTTATGTTTACAGAGGAACGCAATATCCGAGTTTACAGGGAAAATATTTTTTTGCGGATTATTGCTCAAGACAAATCGGAGTAATGGAATCTAATAATGCAATTACATGGAGTACAGCATTTGCCGGGAACAACTTTTCAAGTTTTGGAGAAGATAATTTAAAAAATCTTTACGTCGCATCAGTTAGCAATGGTAAAATATTTAAAATTACGACAACCAGTTTGGGAGTTCAGGATAATAATTTGTTTAACGAAATCAGAATCTATCCAAATCCTGCTCATGAAAGAATTTTCGTAGAAGGTTTAAGAGATAGTCAAAGTACGGCTGAAATCATCAGTACAGAAGGAAGAAAAGTTTTAGATGAAACTAAATTTGACAGCGAAAACAGCATCAATATTACAGGAATTACTCCGGGAGTTTATTATATTAATATCAAATCGGGAGATTTAAAATCTTACAGCCAGAAAATTATTATTAAATAGCTTTAGGCTTTAGGCTTTAGGCTTTAGGCTTTAGGCTTTAGGCAAAGAAAAGCGATTCAACTTGAATCGCTTTTCTTTTATATTGTCATTGAGAAAATTCTTGTTTCTGGTTTGTTTCTCAACATTCTAAGATCAAAAACCATCGCAACGTTTCTTGTGAAAGCTCTGCCTTTTTCGGTAATTTTGATTTGATTATGATTAATTTCAACCAATTCATCACGCTCCATTTCTTTCAGCATTTCGAAAGCGTTTTCAATTTCAGGAATTGCAAATTTATTTTCAAAAGTTGTTTCCAACTGACACATTAGATTTAAAATATGTCTTCTGATTGATAAATCTTCTTCATTTAGAATATGACCTTTCACCACTGGAATTTCGTTTGTTTCAACAATTTTCTGATATTCTTCAACTGTTTTCACATTCTGTGCAAATGCATACCAAGAATCTGAAATCGAAGACATTCCCAAACCGACCATTAACTGCGTATTGCTCGAAGTATAACCCATAAAATTTCTATGAAGCTTTTTATGAATTAAAGATTGGTATAAATCATCGTGTTCCAGTGAAAAATGATCCATTCCAACTTCGATGTAGCCTAAATCCTGCAATAATTTTTTTCCGTCTTCATACAAACGGCGTTTTTCTTCTCCACTTGGCAAATCATTTTCATCAAAACCGCGCTGCCCCACTCCTTTTACCCACGGAACGTGAGCGTAAGAATAAAAAGCCAATCGATCGGGTTTTAATTCCAAAGTTTTTCTGATGGTATATTCCATTGCATCCCAATGTTGGTGCGGAAGTCCGAAAACCAAATCATGACTGATTCCTGTATAACCAATTTCTCTTGCAAGCTCAGTCACCTCTTTTACTTTTTCAAAAGGCTGAATTCTGTTAATTGCTTTCTGAACTTTTGGATCGTAATCCTGAACCCCAAAACTTGCTCTTCTGAAACCAAGATCAAACAAAGTCTGAAGATGTTCTCTTGTTGTATTATTCGGATGTCCTTCAAAAGAAAATTCGGGATGATCGGCAATTTCAACCGTATCAAAAATTCCCTGAAGTAAAGTTTTTAAATTTTGCGGAGAAAAAAATGTAGGAGTTCCACCTCCTAAGTGTAATTCCTTTAATTTCGGCTTTTCGCTAAATAACTTAAGGTAAAGCATCCATTCTTTCAGAACACTTTCCAAATAAGGAATTTCTACACTATGTTGTTTAGTAATACGTTTATGACATGCACAAAATGTACACAAAGCTTCACAAAAAGGAAGGTGAATGTATATTGAAATTCCTTCTGCCGAATTGCTTTCATTAAAAGATTTAATGACACTTGATTTCCATTTTTCCGGAGAAAAAGTAGACTCGTCCCAATAAGGAACAGTAGGATACGAAGTGTAACGCGGACCGGGAATATTATATTTATCGATTAACGAGTTCATTTGGAGTTTTAAATTTTTTCTAATTCAAATGAAATTCTAAAAGAATTTCACAATGCAAAATTAACCATAACTTCTGAATTAGAGATTATGAAATATATTAGTCTTTCTTTTCAAAATTTATAATGAGTCTAAATACCTCATCCGCAAACTGTTTCCCCAAATCGATATAACCTGCACTGTCATAATGCCATGGATCATTTCCGTAGTTATATTTTATGGTGGAACGAACGATTGCTGCATTCCTATCATTTCTCACAAATTTTTCCTGAGCATATTGCACCAACTCTCCCATCGGCCAGACTTTTCCTTTTTCATTCTTCCCAGAATCTGAAATTTTCCCGATGACAACAGGTAAATTATCGGTTAAAATTGAAGCACGCATCTGATTCATTAAAGTTTTTAAATGACCATAATAACTATTTGCAATTTCCTCATTGTAACTTGCGTCACCTTCTCCCTGCATCCAAAGAATTCCCGACATTACCAATTCATCGGATTTTCCGTTTCCATCAATGTCTTTTTCATTTAAAGCATTTTTAACAGTTTTAAGAAAATTATCGTATTGATTTAAACCGTTTTTTCCATTAAAATCCGTATCCCAACAACCAAAATTCGCTGCAGCTAAACTATCGATCGATGTTCCTTCTCTTGCATATTTTATCAGAGCAATTTTATCATTTGGGAAAAGTTCTTTCATTCTTTTAGCAAAAGTCATTTCCAATCCAAAACGGTCTGAAAGTGTATTTGTTTTTCCATCTGTTTTAAAACCTGTTCCGTTTCCCGGTTTCAGAACATCCCACTTTCCTACTCCTCCATTTTTATCTCCATCCTTAACCGAATTTCCCTGAAAAATATAAACATCTTTAAATGTTTTTGAATCATTGGGAAGGTCTTTATTATACCCGAAACCATTCATATTCGACTGTCCAGCCAAAATAAAAACTCTTATTTTTTGAGTATAAAATAATGTAGGAATCAATAAAAGGAAAAATATTTTTAAATTTTTCATGAAAATAATTTAATCAAAGGTAATTTGAAGAATGTTTAATTGAGTTTAATTTAAAAAGATAAAGTCTATCTCAAGAATTTAAAATTTTAATTTCATTAAAGAAATTTTATCTTTTCCTGCAAGAACGACAGTATTTTTATCAATCCATTTACAAACATAAAAACCTTTTTCATCTGAAATTTTTTTCCATGTTTTTCCAAAATCTGAAGAATAACTGATGTGTTGATCTCCAACGGAAATAATTTCTTTTCCATTTGAATTTGGTTTTATTTTTACACAAGTTGTATAACCCGCATTTTTTCCCGAGGCCTGAATCTGCCAAGTTTCACCGCCATCATTCGTCGTTGCAATATTGTTTAGATTGGCTTCCTGTTTTGTATAATCTCCACCAACTGCAATGCCGAATTTTTCATTTGCAAAATCAATTGAATAAATTCCCTGTGAAGATTCTCCTTGAGTAAATGGCGTATTGAAAATCTCAAATTTTTCATTTTTAAATGATAGTCTTAAAATTCTTGAAGATTTACCACCCGTTGCAATCCATAAATAATTTGAATTTGAAACTATATTTGAGTTACTTGCAGCAAAAGCAGCTTCTCCTTTATTTAATTTAATTCCATTTTCGATAACAAACCAACTGTTACGACCTTTAGAATTAAAAACAGCTAATCTTAGATTATTTCGCTCATCAGAATCGCTAAAAGCATATGCTAAATCAGCATTAACAAAATGTAATGCATCATAAAAAGCTGTTTTCAGAGTATCTTTAAAAATAATTTGATGTGTCAAAGTTTTTTTGTCAATTCTAAAAAACTGAGCCGGGCTTTCGATATTGATTGCATAAAAAGAGTTTTTATCCTGAGCCAAAGTTCTGAACTGCAATTTCTTTTCAGATAATCTAATTTGCTTCTTATTTTCAGGATTTTTTAAGTCTACAAAACCAAATTTAGAATCCGTTCCGCTGTACCAGACTTTGTTATCATGTAATTCGATTGCTCTGATACTTATTTTATCATTTAAAATAGTTTCAAAACTTACATTCTGGGAAAAGAAAAATGTTCCGAAAAACAGATATAGTGTAGGAAGGATTTTTTTCATATCAGTCAAATTTAATCAAAAAAAATTCCGCATAAAGCGGAATTTAAATTTATTCTTTATTATCGATATTGATATCGATGTCTTCTAAAGGTTTTTGTTCAGCCTTAAATGTTTCGCCATAGGCACCATTTTGTAATTTTGAATTTCTTTTACTGTAAAGGAAGTAAATAATAAATCCAATAATCAACCAACCAAAAGAATATTTCTGAGCCTCAATACTTAAATTGAAAATTAAATATACGTTGATTGCAATTCCTAAACAAGCAATTACAGGCAATGCAGGAACTCTGAAACTTCTAACTAAATTTGGTTCTTTTACTCTTAAAACCCAAACTGCAACACAAACCATTGTAAAGGCAAATAACGTCCCAAAACTTGTCATGTGTGCCAATTCATTAATTGGTGTTAATGATGCTACAATTGCAATAACTGCCCCTAAAATCATTAGGTTTTTTCTAGGAACTCCTGATGTAGGATTTACTTTTGAAAATGTAGCAGGAATAAGACCGTCTTTAGACATTCCTAAGAAAATTCTAGACTGTCCCATAATCATTACCATCAATACAGAAATTAAACCTACTGTAGCTGCAACTGTAATAATATAACCTGCCCAAGCCTGACCAGCAATATCAAATGCATACGCAACAGGAGCTTTAATCGCATCAGGATATTTACCTAGAGGATTAAAATCTGTATAATGCATCATTCCCGTAAGAACCAGTGAAACCAAAATATATAAAATTGTACAAATCACTAACGAAGTAATGATCGCAAAAGGCACATCTTTTTTAGGATTAATCGCTTCACCAGCTTGTGTTGAAACTGCATCAAAGCCTACATAAGCAAAGAAAATAGCAGAAGCTCCGGCTACAATTCCGGCAACACCATATGCATTGTGAGTGACTCCGTTTTCTGTAATAGTTGTTGCTTCAGGGATAAACGGTGACCAGTTCGCAGTATCGATGAAAAATAAACCGGCTATAATTACAAATATAATCGCAGAAACTTTTAATATTACAATGAAGTTATTTGCTTTAGCAGCACCTTTTGTACCTCTTAATAAAATCCAGATTACAAATAAAACGATAAGTAAAGCAGGAAGATTTAAGAAAAGTTTAAAATCTAAAATTTCAGGTGCAGCATTAAAATTATTAATAGTTTCGTGAAAACCCAATAATTTGTCTGCGGGAAGTTTTCCCTCTGCAATCTGCTTTGTAGCTTCACCGAAAGCTTTATTGGCAGTTCCGGGATCTGTAGTCATCCAATAAGGTAAATGAAGACCAAACATTTTGAGAAGTTTACCAAAGTAGCCCGACCAGGAAACGGCAACCGTCATCGAGCCCATCGCATATTCTAATATTAAACCCCAACCGATGATCCATGCAAAAATTTCACCTACAGTTCCGTATGCATACGCATAAGCAGAACCTTCTACAGGAAGTATAGATGCAAACTCAGCGTAACACAAAGCTGCAAAAACGCAGGCAATACCTGCAATTACAAAAGACAATGCCAATGCAGGACCCGCATTATAATAAGCACCGGTACCTGTAAGTACAAAAATTCCTCCTCCGATAATAGCTCCAATTCCGATAGCAGTAAGGCTCCATTTTCCTAAAACACGTTTTAGTTCGCTTTTCTGTATGTCGGCTTCATAAGCACTCATTGGCTTTTTCGCCCAAATTTTTGACATATTTTTTTTATTTATTAAAGATTTACGAAAATATAAAAATTTTAGAGACCTTAACATTTATTAATAGGTTTTCGTCAATTTATTTTAATTTTAAATTATAAAAAACTGATTTACACTTTGTTTAATGCATTTTACAGTGCTACATTTTTTAGTTATTTTTGAAACCATGAATTTATATGATCTTTTCATAAAACCGTATGAAACCTATACAAATTTGCAAATTCTTTTAGAAGCTACCGCTGCAGTTTTTGGAATTGTGAGCGTATATTTATCAATTTTAAAAAATATTTGGCTCTATCCTACGGGAATTATTTCTACACTAATTTATGTGTACATTCTTTTTAACTTCGGGTTGTTGGGAGATTGTATGATTAACATTTATTACACGATTATGAGTATTTATGGCTGGATTTTATGGCATAAAAATTCTGAAGATCATATTCATGTGGATGTAACTTATGCGACAAATAAAGAATGGATTTATTCAGTTTTACTATTCATTTTAAGTATCATTCTTGTTACTGTCATTTATTATTACAAACCTTATATTGACAATCAATTTTCAATGGAAGGTGCAAATCTAGGCTTAGATCATTTAGATTGGGCAAATTGGCTGGATGTTGCAACGACCTCTACATTTTTGGTCGGAATGTGGCTTATGGCGAAAAGACGCGTTGAAAACTGGATTTTCTGGATACTCGGAGATTTAATTTGTATGCCGATGTTTATTTATAAAGGTCTTGGAATCACTTCGGTTCAATATTTGGTATTTACAGGTATGGCTATCATGGGATATGTCAGTTGGACAAAAAGTTTTAAAGAAAAAAATACAGTAAAGTCATGAGAAATTTAATAAAAATAACGTTAGGAATCTTCATTGGTTTAAGCTTAACATCATGCGCAGTCTATAGCGACAATTATTCAGCTTACGGAGATCCTTATTATGATAACGGATATTATTATGCACCTCAAGCATATTATGGCACTGGTGGATATTATGGAAACGACGGATATTATTACAGAGATGATATGAGATACTATTATGATAATGGTGCACCTTATTATTACGGAAATAACAGAACGAAAGTTTATGTAGAAAAAAGAAGCGGTTCTTCGGGACAAACTAGTGGTTTCGGAAATAACAATACCGTTACTCCGAGAAACAATAATAACAGCGGAGGTTTTAGAAACAATACTCAATCCACAGTTCCTAGAAGGACAACTCCAAGAAACAACAATGGAGGTTTCAGAAATAGTACTCCACAAAACAACACGCAACAGGCGCCAAGAAATAACAGCAGTGGCTTTAGAAATAATTCAAGCGGAAATACAACGCAGCAAGCACCACAAAACAACAGTCAGCCACGTCAAAATAATGAAAATCGTTCCGGTGGTTTCAGATAATAAATAAGTATTCTAAATAGTAAAACGAGCAGTAAAATCTGTTCGTTTTTCGTGTAAAATAAAGTAATTTTGCAGGTTAATTTAAGAGAGATAGAAAGTATGGAATTTTATAAATATCAAGGTACAGGAAACGATTTTGTCATGATAGACAACCGTTCCGGAGAATGGGATAATTTATCAATTCAAAATATTCAAAAACTGTGCGATCGCCGTTTCGGAATCGGAGCAGATGGTTTAATTAAAATCAATGCAGCAGAAAATGTAGATTTTGAAGTTGATTATTACAATTCTGATGGTTCTAAAAGCTTTTGTGGAAATGGAGCACGGTGTTCTGTTGCTTTTGCTCATTTTCTCTCGATTTTTAAAGATAATAAAACAGTATTTACAGCCATTGACGGACTTCATGAAGCTGAAATCAAAGATGGTATTGTAAAGTTAAAAATGGGAGATGTTGAAACGATTTTAAATGATGGAAACGATTTAGTTCTTGATACCGGTTCACCACATTACGTAAAGTATGTTGAAGATATTGCTGATTACAAAGTTTTCGCAGAAGGAAACAGCATCAGAAATTCTGAAAATTACAAGGAAAAAGGGATCAATGTAAACTTTGTTGAAAATATTTCTGATGATGAAATTTTCGTAAGAACCTATGAACGAGGCGTTGAAGACGAAACTTTTAGTTGTGGAACAGGAGTTACCGCTTCTGCTTTAACTTTTCTGCGAAAAACCAATCTAACTTCTGTAAAAGTTAAAACGTTGGGCGGAAACCTTAAAGTGTATGCAGAAAAAAATGGAGAATCTTTCCATGAAATCTGGCTTGAAGGTCCTGCTAAACAAGTTTTCAGTGGTAAGGTTGATCTTATTTAAAAAAAACAAAAACTTTTAATCTATTGTAATAATGAAAAAAGCTATTCTCATTATCGTACTTATTATTCTTGCTGTGGCAGGATTTTTTGGTTTAAAATTCTACAATAAATATTATGGAAATAACGTATCAAAAGACGGATATGTTTTAATTCCGCATGGTGCAAAATTTAATCAGATTTTAGATTCTATCGCTCCTTATATCGACAATAAAGAATCTTTTCTTGAAGTAGCAAAAGATAAAAACATGGATGAGTTTTTCAAACCGGGTCGTTATCATTTCACAAAAGGTGCAAACAACACGAGTTTGGTGAACATGATTAAAGCCGGAAATCAAAGTGAAAATTCATTCAGAATTGGTGATTTTGGAGATATTTATCAGATGGTAGGAAAAGTGAGTAAAAAAACGGAATTAGATTCTCTAAAATTCGTTAATGATTTAGATAAAATAGCTGCTGAAAAGGGATATAAAAACGCTGAAGATTTAAAAAAATTTTTCTTCATTGATACGTATAACTTTTTCTGGACGGTTACTCCGCAAGAATTTTTCAAAAAATTTGAAGACCAATACAATGAATTCTGGACTTCTGAAAGAAAAGCTAAAGAACAACAATCTGGTTTAACAAGAGAGCAAATCTACGCTTTGGCATCTATTGTCTACAAAGAATCAGGAGGAAAACCAGATGAAATGAAGACGATTGCAGGATTGTATTTAAACCGTTTCAAAAAAGGAATGAAATTACAGTCGGATCCAACGGTAATTTACGCAATAAACAAACAGACAAATTTCAAAGAATCAATCAAAAGAGTTTTGTATAAACATCTTAAAACTCCATCGCCTTATAATACTTATGCCAATGCAGGAATTCCTCCGGGACCGATTTGTGTGGTTGATAAAAATTCGGTGGATGCAGTTTTAAGTCCAGATCAAAACAACTATATCTTTATGTGTGCAGATCCTGCGAAATTTGGTTATCACAAGTTTACAGACAGTGCAGAACAACATGTAATCAATGCAAAAGCTTATCAGGATTGGCTAAATTCAAAAAATATCAAATAATAAATAAATTTAACTTTAATTTAACAAATTAATAATTAACAAATCGCTCTCAAAGGCGACCTATCTATTAAAAATAATAAACGAATCGTAAAATTGTGGTATTAGCGCTTTTAATAATTTCATAAAATTAAAACCTTTTTATTACAATTTTATCTAAAGAATACCTTATGAATCAGACGGAAATAATCAGTATTTTCACAAAGAAAACCCTAGGACTTACTTTTGTACTTTCGGTAGCGGCTTTTGCTTTTGCTCAGGACAAAGTAGGAATTTCGGGAACAGTGGTAGATAAAAGCAATCAACCGGTAGCTTATGCATCTGTAACATTCAGTAATAAAGCAAATAAACTTTTCAGTGATGCGACACTTACTGACGAAAAAGGAAACTATAAATTAGACCTTACTCCCGGAAATTACGACATTACAATAGAAGCTATCGACTATAAAAAAAGTGTTCTAAATAAACAAATTACAAAACCTGGAAGCATTGGTGCACTTTCTATTGAAGCTGAAGCAGCAAGTACCAATCTAAAAACTCAGGATATTCAAGGTGTTACCATTACAGTAGCTCAAAAACCTTACAAAGTTGAGTTGGATAAGAGAACTTATGACCCTTCTCAGGATATTGTAAGTAAAGGAGGAAGTCTTCAGGATGTTTTGTCGAATGTACCTTCAGTTTCTGTTGATACAGATGGAACTGTTTCTATGAGAGGTAGCTCAAACGTTCGTTTTTTAATTAACGGTAAACCTTCTGCTCTTCTTGGAATTGACGACGGAGCAAATGCTTTACAAAGTATTCCAGCTGATCAGATTGAAAGAATTGAGGTGATTACCAATCCTTCCTCTAAATTTGAAGCGAGCGGAACAGCGGGTATTTTAAATATCATTTTAAAGAAAACCAAGAAAACAGGTTTTAACGGTAGTGTTATCGGAACTTTGGGATATTTACCTCAAACCAATTTAAATACTAATTTAAGCTGGAGAAAAGGAAATCTTACGTGGTTCTTAAATGGTGGCGGTGGTTATCGTGAATCTAAAAATACGAATAGAAACAATGCAACATTCTTCAATGCTGTAAATGGTGGAAGAACTCAAACCGATCAGGAATCGATTACTAAAAATAAAAACAGTAATTATAACGTTTCTTCAGGTATCGTTTATGATATTTCTGACAAAACATCTGTAAACGCTTCAGGAACTGTAAGAACTTTTGAAAGTGACAACATCGGAAATATTACTTACGATTATCGTTTTTTAAATACTCCTGGGCTGTTTACAGAAAGGATAAATACAGGTTCTAATAACAATTTAGCTTTTCAGGGAGACTTTGGTTTAGATCATAAATTTGACGATAAAGGTCAAAACCTTGCATTATCTTTAAGTTTACAAAGCAACAGATCGTACAACAATACAGATGTAAATCAGGTTACCAATAATATTTTTGAACTTCAAAATTCAATCAGCCAAAACACAAGAAATAAAACTTTGGTTGGAAAGGCTGATTATGAACTTCCAATTGGTGAAAATTCTAGAATTGAAGCAGGTTACAGATTAGACATCAATAATAACAATTATGATAATGATGTTTTGGAGCGTTATGCTTCCAATGAAGACTTTCATTATCTAAATAATTTTACATATAATGCAAATTATGAGGAAATGTTTAACGCAGGATATGTTCAGTTTAAAAGTAAAATTGGAAAATTAGGATATCAAGTTGGAGTAAGAAATGAATATTCTAATGTTAATATTAAATATTCTAATCTAAATGCAGATACAGATAATATTGACAACAAAAAAAGCTACAACAATATTTTCCCAACTGTATTCTTAAGCTACGAAATTGCGAAAGACAATCAGTTTTTACTTAATTACTCAAGAAGAATTGACAGACCGAGATCATGGTTTTTGATTCCTAATCCGAGTTATACTGATAACCAGAATATCTTTGAAGGGAATATTGATTTAAATCCTTCTTATGTTGATTCTTACGAACTAGGTTACAGCATTTCTAAAGGAAAGTTTACGATTAACCCTACTCTTTATTACAAACATTCTACAGATGACGTAAAAATGTTGGTATATTCTGATGAAGGAATTTTTAAAACTAAACCAATAAACTTAGGAAACAATGACAGCTATGGTTTAGATTTAAACTTTAACTGGGATGCTACAAAATGGTTAAAATTCTTAGGAAATGTAGATTTATTCGGTTACAATTCAACAGGAATTTACAGTGGACCTGAACTTAAAGGAAAAGATCCAATGTCTTTCGAAGGAAAAGGTTTTTCTACAAGGGCAAGATTGACTTCAACCTTTAAAGTTGATAAAACATTCAGTTTTCAGCTACAAGGTTTCTACAGAGGAGCTCAAAAAACAGCTAATCAAGACAGAAACGATATGTATGCTTTAAACTTTGGTGCATCAAAAACAATTTGGAAAGGAGACGGAACTTTATCATTCAATATTCAGGATATTTTCAATACCCGAGCAATGAGAAGTACTACCAACAATGCTGAATTTACCAGAGAATCTTATATGCAATGGCAACCAAGACAGTTTGCGGTATCATTAACTTACAGATTTAAACAAGGTGAAAAGATTGAACAACCTAAGAGAAAGAAAGATGTAAATTCTAATGCTACAGGAGACGATCAAGGCGGACCGATGTAACATCAAAATATTATTCAAAAAAATCCCGAAAATTTAATTTTCGGGATTTTTTTATTTTACTAAATTTTTAGCAGCTTCGGCTTCGTAGATTCTTTTCCTTAAATCACTTGAAGAAAATCTGTGATCTCTTTTATTATAAAAAATCTCAATTCCTTTTTCTTCGCAATATTTTTTACCTGTAAAATCTTTGTCAAGATAATCATCACCGATAATCCTAACATCAATTACAAAAGACTTTAAAATATCCTCCAAATCCTGCTCAGTATAATAAGGAATAATCTCGTCTACAGCATTTACAGCTTTCAACTGAATGTATCTTTCTACAATGGTTTGTGTTGGTTTATTTTTAGTCGGACGGTCATGTGAAGGATCAATCTGCAAGCCAACAATCAGGTAATCACAAACAGTTTTTGCCTCTTCCAACATTTTGATGTGTCCTGCATGCAGAAGATCAAATGAAGAAAATGTGATTCCTATTCTCTCGTTTTTCATGTGTTTTATTTATAAAGTTTAATTCTTTCTTGAATCTAAATATTTCTGCCATTCCCAGACAGTTCTCAATGATTCTTCTAGAGAAGTTTCAGATTTCCAATTCAAATTCTGTTCCGCTTTATCGGCATTTGCATAAGCAATCGTAATATCACCTTCTCTTCTATCACAAATTTGGTAAGGTACGGAAACTTCGTTTGCAATTTCAAAAGCTTTTATTACCTCCAAAACTGATGAACCTTTTCCCGTTCCTAAGTTAAAAATGTCTACAACTACCTCTTCCGAATGATTATCCATTAATTTCTTAAGAGCAGCAACATGCGCTTTTGCAACATCTACTACATAAATATAATCCCGAATTGGCGTTCCGTCTTCTGTTTCATAATCATTTCCCCAAACATTTAATTTCTCACGGATTCCTGCAGCAGTCTGCATTACATAAGGAACTAAATTATTAGGTACGCCAATTGGCAATTCTCCCAACAAAGAGGAAGGATGTGCTCCAATAGGATTAAAATATCTCAAAAGACTTACCTTTCTTTTATATGCCTGAGCAAAATCTTTCAAAATCTCCTCTCCCATTTGTTTTGTCTTTCCGTAAACACTTTCCGGCATTTTCAAGGGAGTGTTTTCGTCAATCGGCATTTCATCTGCTTGTCCATAAACAGTGCAAGACGAACTAAATATAAAGTTAGATATATTTCTTGATTTAAATTCCTGAAGAATATTTATTAAAGAAAATAAATTATTTTCATAATAATCAACCGGTTTTTCCTGACTTTCACCCACTGCTTTAAATGCTGCAAAATTAATACATCCATCAATTTGATGTGCATCAAAAACCTGATTAAGAAGTTCTTTTCTTTTTAGATCAAAAGGATAAAAAATAGGTCTTTTACCCGTAATTTCCTCAATATTATGTAAAATGAACTTTTCTGAATTTGATAAATCATCTACGATTACAACTTCAAATCCACTATTAATAAGTTCTACAACTGTGTGAGAACCGATGTATCCAAGTCCGCCTGTGACTAATATTGCCATTTTTTACTTATGTTTTTAAATTTTGGTTTTGTCCAATTTCATCAATCTCCAATTGAATAAAGTCAGTTTTAACTCTATATTTTATAATCAAGAAAAATAATCCGAATAATATACTATAAACAATAGGAGTCATAATATAATCCATAGAGTCATTTCCAAAATTCCTAAAAAAAAGTTTTTTAAAAATACCAAAAGTGATAATTAAAAAAATTAAAATTAATGATATTGAATAGGTTAAAATTGACAATTTATTTTTGCTAATTAGTAATAACACTGATGAAAAAGAAAGCGCCTCAATTATAAATATTAAAACGGTGTATATATCAAAAAGTGAATTAATTATTATTCTATTGTAAAGCCCAAACCCAAATGCAATACAGAAAAAAATATTTACCAGGAAAACTATCCAATAAACAAATTTATATTTAAAAACTTTCCTTTTCATTAATTACTAACCCATAAATTCCAACACAGCATCCGTAATATACTTCAACTGTTCTTCATCCAATTCGGTGTGCATTGGAAGAGAAATTACCTGATCCAAAAGCTTGTCTGTATTCACAAAATGAGCATCATTACTTTCTTGGTAATACGCTTTTTGTTTTCTTAAAGCAACAGGATAATAAATCATCGCAGGAATTTCCTTTTCAGTAAGGAATTTTTGTAAATCATTACGTTTTCCGTTTAAAATTCTTAATGTATATTGATGAAATACGTGCGTTGAATATTCTGCTCTTTTTGGCGTTAAAATATTTGCATTTCCGGCAAAAGCTTCATCATAATAATCTGCAGCTTTTCTTCTAGCATCATTGTAAGAATCAAGATTTGGAAGTTTTTTTCTTAAAATAGCAGCCTGAATACTGTCTAATCTTGAGTTTACCCCTACTTCATCGTGATAATATCTTTCATACATACCATGATTTACAATTCCTCTTAAACGATGAGCTAAATCATCATTATTAGTAAAAATTGCTCCTCCATCACCATAGCAACCTAGGTTTTTAGATGGAAAGAAAGAAGTTGTTCCAACTGTTGACATTGTTCCTGCATGTCTTACTTCACCACTCGAAAAAGTATATTGAGAACCGATTGCCTGTGCATTGTCTTCAACAACAAATAAATTATGATCTTCAGCAATTTTTAAAATCTCCTCCATATTCGCACACTGCCCGAAAATATGTACCGGAATAATCGCTTTTGTTTTTGGAGTAATTGCTTTTTTGATGGCCTCTGTTGAAATCGTAAATGTATCGTAATCAACATCTACCAATACAGATTTTAATTTTAATAAATGAATAACTTCCACAGTTGCTGCAAAAGTGAAGTCAGCCGTAATAATTTCATCACCTTCCTGTAAATCCAAAGCCATTAAAGCGATTTGTAAAGCGTCTGTTCCATTTGCACAAGGAATAACGTGTTTTACATCAAGATAGGTTTCCATTTCGTTCTGGAAAGATTTTACTTCAGGTCCGTTGATAAAAGCAGCAGAATCCATTACATTTAAAACTGCATTGTCTACATCATTTTTAATTTTGTAATACTGACTTTGCAAGTCAACCATCTGTATCTTTTTCATATAAATTTTATTTTTTTAAGTTTTTCTATCGCTTTTATTTATTGAGTTTTATTTTTTCAAACTGAGCGATTTCTTAAACGAATATTTTCGTAAAAATAAGGAATTTAAAGTGCTATCAAAAATTTTATTGATTTTGTTTTATCTTTATGCAAAATTATGAGATGAAAAAACTTTTACTCTTTTGTTTTTTAGCCGGTTACTCTACAACTTTTGCGCAGACTGAGCTTGTATTTGTTTATTTTACAGGAAAACCAAACAAAGCTGCCTTTTATGCAAATCCACTTTCTGAGCTTACCCAAAAGTCGTTGAACAGACGTACTGCATTAGGAATTGCATTAAATGACCAAGATGCTCCCATTGAGCAAACCTATATTCAAAACTTACAAAATTTAGGATTTACAATTACCGATTATTCAAAATGGCTGAATGGTGTTGCCGTAAATGTGAATCAGGCTCAGGTAAATATCATCAAAGCACAACCTTTTGTACAATCTGTGGAAAGTTTTGCTAAAAATTCTTCGTTGGTTTTAAAAACCAGCCAAACCAATAAATGGTCAGATTTTGAATTGGCTCAAAAAAACATGACTGTTTTTGATTATGGAACAGGTTCAGAGCAAATTGACCAGATAAATTTAAGACCACTCCATCTTGCCGGATTTACCGGAACAGGCGTAACAATTGCTGTTATAGACACTGGATTTCCTACTGTAAATACTGGTTCGGCATTTTCAAGATTATGGACGAATAGTAAAATTAAAGGCGGTTACGATTTTGTTTCAAAAGGAACAGATATTTATAATACTTCATTGAACAATCACGGAACGGTAGTTTTAGGTGCAATTGGCGGTTACATTGCGAATACTTTTGTAGGTTCCGCACCAGATGCAGATTTTTATCTTTACAGAAGTGAAACCACAACTGCAGAAATTCCTGAAGAAGAATTATATTGGATTGAAGCGGCCGAAGAAGCAGACAGAAAAGGTGTCGATATTATTACTACTTCTTTAGGTTACAATAATTTTGACGACCCAAGATACAGTTACACTTACGCCGATATGAACGGCTCAAAATCTTTTATTGCAAGAGCAAGTGAAATCGCTGTAAACAAAGGAATTTTTGTTTTAATTGCAGCCGGAAATTCTGGAGAAGTTCCTTGGCATTACATTACAACTCCGGGTGATAATGTGAAAGTTTTCACTATTGGTTCGGTTGATTCTGCAGGAAATTCATCCGGATTTTCTTCGTACGGACCAAATTCTTTAGGAATGATAAAACCAGACGCAAGTACAAGAGGAAGTTTTTCAACGACTGTAAGTGACAATACTACAATTTCGGTTTCGGGAACGTCGATTGCAACACCGATTGCTGCAGGTGGAGTTGCCTGTTTAATTCAGGCTTTTCCGGCAATGAACAGAGATGTTATGAGAACAAATCTGAGACAGACTGCCTCATTGTTTCCTTCCCACACGAATCAAATGGGTTATGGAATTTTGAATTTCGGGAATTTCTATAATTCAACATTAAACACTTCAGAACTCGTTAAAAAGAAAAATTTGGCAATCTTCCCAAATCCCGTAAAAAATATCCTTAATATTGCTAGTGAAGCACAAGTTAATTCAGTTGAAGTTTACGACAATTTAGGAAGACTGATTTTAAAATCTTCACAAAAATCAATCAAAGTAGAAGATTTTGCTAAAGGAACCTACTATTTAAAAATCCAGACAAAAGATAAAGTTTACTATGAAAAGTTTTTGAAAGAATAATCGATTATTTCTTCATAAACTCCAAAATATCCTGATTGAGCTGCTCTGCATTTTCAAAAGGAATCATATGAGTAGCATCTTTGTAGATTTTCAATTCGGAATTAGGCATTTGTTTAGCCATAAATTTGGTGTGCTCTTTTGTGATAACATCTTTTTCTCCGGCAATTACCAAAACTTTATTCTGAATTTTATTTAACTGTTTCTCAGTGATTTTCGGTTCTTTCAACATTAATTTTAATAATCTGCCTTCGTTAAAATTCTCCGGCTTGTTTTCAAGCTGTGAAACTTTATATTTAATACTGAAATTATCAATCAAATCCTTATCAATACCCTCAGGAAAAGCGTTTGCACCGATTGTAATCAATTTATTCAGACTTTCAGGATATTTTAAGGCAAACTCCAATCCTGTATTTCCGCCGTCACTCCAACCTGCAATATTTATCTTTTGTAAACCTAAATGATTTGCCAAAGTTTTTACATCATCTGCAAAAATCTTATAATTAAAATCTTTTTTAGTCTTATCTATACTTTTTCCCTGCGCTCTTGTATCCATCACAATTACTTTATATTGTTTTGAAAGCACCGGAATCTGCTGATAAAAATCTTTTATACTTCCCGAATTTCCATGTAACAGAAAAATTGGTTCGCCTTCGCCATACACTTCATAATAAAGGTTTGCATCTTTTAGATTTAAAAATTTTCCGGCTTCATTGTTTTTTCCATAAACCCCTTTATTTGCTTCTTCAACATATCTACTTACATCTCCAAAATCATAAGCAAGAGCTTTGTCATCAAATTCTTCCTGCTTATTTTCATCTTTAGCGTTTTTATCAACTTTCACATCAATATTAATCGCAGGAGCGGCGATACTCATTTTTTGCCAGTCACCATAAAACTTTCTTAAGTAACCTGTTCTGAAAAGGGCTGCACTGATATTTAATCTGCCTTCAAATTCTTTTAAGAACTGAATTCCAACAAAAAATTTGCCTTGAACCCAAATATTCTTATCATTGACATCCAAAGTAAAAGTTTGGTCAACAATTTTATCTTTTGTCAGTTCGACTGTAATTTCCTCATCAAGAATACTTTCATTTGGGAAGCCATTTTTTTCATTGTAAATCGTATATCGCATAATCACAGGTCGATCTGCAGTAATACTTGCAATATTCAGATTGATATTTTTGATTTTTGATCTCTTACTTGCCTTAAATTCCAAAGCAGTTTCACCTAAAAAATCTTCTTTTTTAAAAGCTGGATTGACTGAGTACATCACAGATTTTGTTTTTGTATTCACACCCCAGTTTTTATCAACTAATTTTTTAGGTTTTAATTTAACTTCCTGAATATTTTTAATTTTTTCTTTCAGATAAATTTTTTGAGAATTTTGCTTGATGAAATCTGAAACATTCTCAGTGTAGGTTTCATAACCCGCAACTTCAATTTTAATTTTATTTGCAGTATTTGCTTTGGAAAGGTCAATGGTGAAATTTCCGTTTTCGTCGGTAACTACTCCAATATTCTCTTTTTCTACACCGATTTTCACATAAGAAATAGGATGATTTTCATCTTTGGAAATAACCGTTCCGGAAATAGTTTGAGATTGATAAAGTCCAGCTATAAAAAGTGGAATTAGAAAATTGAGTTTTTTCATGATTATAATTTGAAGCAAAAATCTCAAATCTCAATACAATTCACTCTTAAAATCCTATTAAATTTGAGTTTGATTTCGTTAAATATTATTTAAAAAATCACATTAAAGTGAACCGAATTCTTAATTTATTTAAAAGGTTTTCTTTGAATCCACTCCACTTTTGGATTTAAGGATGTAAAAATCTTCTCTATAAAAGGATTGATTGCTTTATTGTTATGTTTGATTAAACCAAAAATCTCAACAGGTTCCGCACCAATTGTCGACTTTATTTCTAAAGCTGTTCTTCCAAAAATAATTCGCTTAAATTGATTGGAAATTCCAAATTCAGTCATATCAAAAAGCATATTCAGATAAATTTGTTTTTCTTTCTGAATATCTTTGTCATAACCTAAAAAGTAAGTATCAATATCCTGATTATTAATAATTAAAGTATAAAAACCAATCACTTTTTCGTCTAAAAAATATCCGAAAACTTTAAAATTTTCATGAAGATTTTCTTTCATACTTTCAAAATGATGGTCTGTAAGAAAAAAAGTATTGAAAGGAGCGTTTTCAGCAACATTTTGATATAAAATATTCATTTCTTTCTGATACTTTCTTAGAGTAGCTAAATCAAACTCAGTTTTCTGAATTCCTTCCAGTTTTTTCTTTGCAGATTTTAGTCTAGCTCTGTACTTTTTAGAAAAATCATCAGCATAATTTTCAAAAGTCTTCCATTCCGGTTTTATATTTAAAATCATATTCGGCTGAACTGAAAATCTAAAAAATGATTTAAATTTTTCTTCTTCAAAATTCTTTAAAAATGATCTCTGATAATCTTTAAAAATGATCAAAGAAGATTTCCCGAATTTATTCTGTAATGTTTTTGAAGCTTCATTTAATAAAGAAATTGATTTTTCTGCGGAAACTTTTGAAATATCAAAGTAAAAACCGTTTTGTCCGGTCAACATATTATTTCCCAAAATCATTACATCTTTGGTGAATTTTTTGGCTAAAAAATTTCTTACACTACACAAAACTTCATCTTTCTGAAAAGTCTTATGCTCGATGAAGCTCAGATATTGAAACAAAGCTCCGCCAATTAGATTTCCATCTGAAAAAAATCCAATAAAGAAACATTTCATATTAGTCGGTTTTGAATCTTCCAGAACACGAAAATATTCTTCAGACAACATAATATTCTGTTGCCCGATTATGAGATTCCAATGAGTTGGAAGCTCTTTTACGGAACTGAAAATTTGAAAAGTATAAGACATAAAAAAGGCCACAAATGTAGCCTTAAAATTTATATTTTGAAATTATTTTTGAGTCACCCAATTGAAACCGTCCATTGCATACCAACCGCAAATAATTCCGCCCATTATTGTTATGGTAATCGTCCAAAATCCGGTGTTTATGAAAACGTATTTCCAAGATTTTCTTTCGAACATTGCGTTGATAGCAATTAAAGGAAAAACAAATAAAATTCCTGTCATAAAAGAATGTAATGCACCGTGACCAAACGAACGATACGCCATTCCGTAATCACGCATGAAAGCTGTGTATGAGGGTTTTGCTAATTTTTCGTCACCTCCAATCATTCCCACTGCGCCAAACTGATGAATCGTCACAAACTGAAGAAACATCCCGATCAAAATTGATAAAATAATTGACAAAATAAAGACCACGCCCATATTTGCGCTTTTCATTTTCTCCTGTGTCAATCCTGATTCTCTCATCCAGACATTCCCGAAAAGCTTAGGATTATACCAGACAAACCCCATAACCAAAGGAACTAAAGCGGCAAAAAGTATTGCCAGAAAATTAATTTGCACCATAGTTTTTATAATTAGTTTAGTGTTTCAAATCTACATTAAAAAATCATATCACCATATATTTAAGCAGTTAAAGCTTTAATATTTCGTACTTTTGCACCACAAAATTTAGATATTCATGAATTACGTTGCTGCTGAGAATCTTACAAAGTCTTACGGAATAAAAACTCTTTTCAAAAACATCAATTTCAATATTAATGAGGGCGACAAAATTGCCATCGTTGCCAAAAATGGAAGCGGAAAGTCTACTCTTCTTAAAATTTTGATGGGAAAAGAAATTGCAGACAGCGGAACTGTAGTTATTAATAAAGACATTCAGGTAGTTTTGTTTGATCAGGAGATTGATTTTGAGTCTGATCTCACGATTGACGAATTTATGATGACTTTAGATTCTGCACCGATTTTGGCTTTAAAAAAATATCATCACGCTTTGCTATCAGGAAATCCTGATGAAATGGAAACGGCATTAGCTGAAATGGAAATTCACAAAGCTTGGGATCTTGAAAACGAGATGACTCAGATTCTTTCTCAGCTGAAAATTACAGATTTGACTGCCAAAATGGGAATGCTTTCCGGTGGACAAATTAAACGTGTTGCTTTGGCAAAACTTTTAACGGAAACCAGAGCTGAACATCGTCATACTTTATTAATTATGGATGAGCCAACCAACCACCTTGATGTGGAAATGGTAGAATGGCTTGAAAATTATTTAAATAAAGCAAAAATCACTCTTCTTTTAGTAACTCACGACCGTTATTTTCTTGATGCAGTTTGTGGAATTATCTGGGAAATGGAAGATCAGAATTTATATTTCCACAACGGAGCTTATGCAACTTATCTTGAAAATAAGATGATTCGTGAGGATAACATGAATTCTACGATTGATAAAGCGCAAAATCTTTACAGAAAGGAATTGGAGTGGATGCGAAGACAGCCGAAAGCAAGAACTACAAAGTCAAAATCCAGACAGGACGACTTCTATGAAACAGAAAAAGTTGCCAAAACCGATACCCGTAAAGAAAAATTAGAACTTGATTTTGAGATGAAAAGATTAGGAAATAAAATTCTTGAGCTTAAAGACATTTCTAAAAGTTACGGGGATAAATTATTACTAAAAGATTTCAGTTATTCTTTTCAAAGAGGTGAGAAAGTAGGAATTGTAGGCAAAAATGGTGCTGGAAAATCTACTTTATTAAATATCATTCAGGGATTTGAACCGAAAGATTCAGGAGAAATTGAAACTGGAGAAACCATCAAATTCGGTTATTTTTCTCAGAAAGGTCTTAAATATAAAGAAGAAGAACGTGTCATTGATTTTATTAAAGATATTTCAGAAAACTTCCCTTTGGCAAACGGAAGAACGATTACAGCATCGCAGTTTTTGAGATTATTCTTATTTGATGACCAAACACAGTATTCACCAATTTCTAAACTTTCGGGTGGTGAAAAAAGAAGATTGCATCTAATGTACATCTTATATCAAAATCCAAACTTTTTGATTTTTGATGAGCCTACGAATGACCTTGACCTTCCTACTTTGACGGTTTTGGAAAATTTCCTTTTGAATTTCCAGGGAAGTTTAATTATCGTTTCCCACGACAGATATTTTATGGACAGAATTGTTGACCATATTTTAGCGTTTGAAGGTGAAGGAAAAATAAAAGATTTTATCGGAAACTTCTCAGAGTACAGAGAAAATTTAAAGTTGGAAACTGACAATCAGAAGCAGGAAGATAAAAAACCTAAGCCTGTTGTTGAGCAAAAAGTTGAAGCAAAAGTTGAAGCACCTGTTGCAAAATCTCAGGCTCCGAAAAAGAAACTTTCTTTTAAAGAACAACGCGAACTGGAAACGATTGAAAAAGAAATTCCTGAATTTGAAGCAAAAAGAGCAGCAATTTTGGAACAGCTGAATAATGAAGCTGATTACGAGAAAATATCAAAACTTTCTGCAGAACTGGAAAATCTTTCTGAAAAGCTTGAAAACCATGAAATGAGGTGGCTTGAGCTTCAGGATTAAGATAAATTAAAGATGAAGAGCTGTTCAGAAATTGAGCAGCTCTTTTTTATATTGAAGATTATCTTTTCTTAAACATTGTAAAAATACTGTAAAAAAGAAATGCCATTCCTAATAAAAGGAAGCCATATCTTAAAAATTTGTTGTCATCTACTAAACTAATTCCGATAACGACAAACAAAAGACCAATTACCGTAAAACTTGAACTTCTTTTTTTCATAAGTTAATTTTATAATAGGTAGTCTGCTAATCAATATTTGTTACAAATATTCTAATTTAAATCTAAAACCTTTCCTTTTTTTGAACTTTCCAAAGCGGCTTCTATAATTTTCATGTTTTGAATTACCTCATTTCCAAGTGAAGGCAAAGCATATCCGAAGACAATATGTTCGTAGATTTGCTGGTAATAATTCATATAATTCCCAGGCTCAGTTGAAGTTAAAACTCTTTCTGTTTCTAAATTTTCATTAAAATAATTTAAAATTCCATCAGTATCTTTTAAGGGTTCAGTCCAGTCTTTTCCATAAGTAGGAATTGCTCCTGCTGTTAATTCATTCTCTTGATTATCTGTTCTTTCTTGTAAAAAACTTCCTTTATTACCATGAATTTTATATGCAAAATGATCTTCTTTCGTAAAAACCGAAGATTTTAGTCTTACTCGCAAATCATTTTTATAATATAAAAGAATTTCAAAATAATCATTAGCATAATCTGCTCCTTTCATCGAAAAAACATCAGCAAAAAGTTTTTCCGGAAAACCAAAAAACTGTGTTGCCTGATCTACTAAATGCGAACCTAAATCATGAATTGCTCCTGAACCATTTAATTCATGATTTTCTTTATGCTCTTTTGAACTCGGCTCAGTTCTGAATCTGTCAAAACGGATTTCCACTTCTCTTACATTTCCCAGTTTTCCTTCGGCCAAAACTTTTTGAACCTGTAAATAATCACGATCAAATCTTCTGTTTTGATAAACACTTAAAAAAAGATTTTTACTTTCAGCTAAATTCACCAACTCTTCAGCTTCAGAAACACTTACAGTAAAAGGTTTTTCAACAATTACATTTTTGCCTGCCTCCAAAGCCATTTTTACGTATTCAAAATGAGTCTGAACAGGAGTATTTACCACAACAACATCAATATCTGCATTTTGAAGCATTTCATCTACAGAACGATAAATAGTTGCGTCAGGATATTTGTCTTTCGATTCCTCTTTTGAACGTTCAACAATCGCCGACATAAAAAAACCGGGATGTTCTTTTAAAAATGGAGCATGAAAAACTTTTCCGCTCATTCCAAACGCACACAGACCTACTTTTACCAATTGCATAAAGATTTATTTTAGACAAAGATATTTAAATTTTAGCATAAGATTATTTTAGACTAAGAAACAGTATATGATATGATAAAGATCAGAAATTTATTTTTAATTATTCTAAACAAGAATCATACATTTGCCATTATTTAAAATAGCTCTAAATAACCAATGAAAAGACAAATTACGACTTTAGGATTTTTAGTAATATCCGCAACAATTAGCGCTCAGCTTAAGAATACAGAAAGTGATACACTGAGAATTACAACTATAGAAGATGTAAATCTACATAAATCTGGAAATCCAAATAAAGCAACTTCCATGACTACAAAGTCGAATTTGACGATCATGGAAACTCCGCAACCTGTTGCAATCGTTACTCACGAAATTATCGAACAGCAACAATCCAGACAGCTTAGTGATGTTTTACAAAACGTAAACGGAATGTATGTAACATCATCAAGAGGAAATTCTCAGGATAGTTTTGGAGGCCGTGGTTTTATTCTTGGTAACGATAATATGTTTAAAAACGGATCAAGAATCAACAGCGGTATTTTCCCTGAAGTGAGCGGTTTGGAAAGAGTTGAAGTATTAAAAGGAGCAAATGCAATGCTTTATGGAAATACTGCTGCAGGTGGTGTTATTAATATGATTACTAAAAAACCTAAATTTAATTTTGGTGGAAGTATCGGTTTGAATGCAGGAAGCTGGAATTCTTACAAACCTACGGTTGATATTTACGGACCTTTAAGTAAAAATATAGCATTCAGAGTAAATGGTGCATACGAGTACGCTGAAAGTTTCAGAGATGTTGTACAGTCTGAAAAATACTATTTCAATCCTTCTTTTGTTTTTAATTTAAGCCCAAAATCACAGTTAATTGTTGAAGCTGATTATCTTAAAAACAATTTTACTCCAGATTTTGGGATTGGCGCCATTGAAAATAAAGACAAAAGCTATTCTTTGAATACAGGATTGGGAAGAAATGTATTTTTAGGAACAGATTGGCAGTATCAAGACGTTGAGCAAGTTTCTACAAATGCAACGTTCAATCATCAGTTTAATAATAATTGGTCTTTAAATTCTACAGTTTCTTATCAGAATTATACTAAAGATTATTTTTCTACAGAAAGAGTTCAATGGGGTTATGCAACAGCAAGTCCTAATAAACTTTCATGGAACAGACCTTTAAACAGAACGTATAACGAGCAAAACTATACTTCTGCACAGGTAAATCTAAACGGAGAATTCAATACAGGAAGTATAAATCACAAAGTTTTAATCGGTACTGATGCAGATTATGGGGTAAGTGACTCTTACACTTATTATAACCCAACAAATAATAAAAACTACGGCACGAGTTATATTTACGGAACAAACGGCGGTTCAGATCTTTTGTATTTAGATAATCCATCAACTTGGATAGGTGGAAGCATGCCTGAATCTCAGAGATTGGAAAAAACCCGTGTCAATACAAGAAGAATCGGAGTTTACGCTCAGGATTTCGTAAGTCTTACCAAAGAATTTAAAGTTATTGCAGGTCTGCGTTGGTCATACATCGAAAATATGCCGACTTTGAACACTAAATTTAAAACCAATTTAAAAAGTGAGATTAACAATTCTGCCACTTCAGATCAGGCAATATCTCCAAAAGTTGGTTTAGTATATAATCCGAACGATAACCTTTCTATATTTGCAACATATACCAATTCTTTTGTAGCAAATACAGGATTAGATGTATCTACCTTAAATTCTCTGAAACCTTCAATGGTAGATCAATATGAAGTAGGTGCAAAGAAAAACTTATGGAATAATGCTGTTGCTGTAAATCTTTCTCTTTATCAGATTTCTTATAGAGATTTTTATCAGGCATTTATTGATCCTGCAACAGGGATAGCAACTACAGATCCGAGAAATCTAAAAGAATTTGTTGGAAAGATGAGAAGCCGAGGTGTAGAATTAGACATTACAGGAAACCCTACAACCAATTTATCAATCATAGGAGGTATTTCTTACAACAATTCAGTGTATTTGGACACGCCTGAAAAAGTAGGTTACGTAGAAAATCAGAGATTGGTAAGAACACCTGCTACAACAGCTAACTTATCTTTATTTTACACTTTTACTCAAGGATTTAAAGGCTTAAAAATTGGAGCATCCGCATATTACATCGGTGACAGATTGGCAGGTTGGAATGATACAAAGATTGGAGCAAACAGTTTAGCAGCCAGAAATGGAGTAAGCAGAGCTTTCGAACTTAAAGATTATACAACAGTTTCTTTATCTGCAGGTTATGAATGGAAAAAATTCATGATTCAGGCAAAAGTGGGTAATTTATTTGATGTAGAGAATTACAATGTTCACGAGAATTACTCTGTAAATCCTATTACCCCAAGAAATTATTATTTCACATTAACGTACAGACTGTAAAATTCAAAATTTTATAATAATAAAAATTTCTATAATCAAAGTGGAAGTTGCATTTTTGCAGCTTCCACTTTTGAAATAAAAAAAACAACCAATACATATGGATAAGATTAAAGATACAAGAAGTTTTATGAGAATTACCCACCGTTATCTGGGATATTTCATGGCGGGAATTATGGTCATCTATGCACTCAGCGGAATACTTCTTATCTACAGAGATACAGATTTTCTAAAGCAGGAAAAAAAATATGAAAAAACAATTGCCAAAGAACTTGATGACAAAGCAATTGAAAAAGAACTAAAACTAAAAAACTTTGAGATTACCAAAAAAGAAGGAACAGTAAGTTATTTCAAAGAAGGAACATACAATTCTGCGACAGGAGAAGCAAAATATTCAAAAATGGAACTTCCGTTGGTTTTAGATAAAATGGCAAAACTTCACAAAGCAAAATCAGCGGATACTTTATCACCTTTAAATGCATTTTTTGGAGTATGCCTTTTCTTTTTTGTAATATCAAGTTTTTGGATGTTTAATCCTAAAAGTAAACCTTTCAAAAGAGGTATTAAATTTACTGTTGCAGGACTAGTTTTGGCAATAATTCTAATTTTTATATAATTCTAAAACTTGACAAAAATCAGCTTAATTAAAGGTTTATAGTTTCTTTTTATGTTTATTTTAACAGAAAAAAAATGGTTTTAATAAAATGATGTGGCACATTTATTGATTTTATCGTTTTATCAAAATAACAAACATTAATTATTAAAATTATAAATTATGAAAAAGTTAATTTTTACAGGTATATTAGCAATCGCTGGTTTGAGTACATCTGCAAATGCACAAATTCAAGAAGGAAACTGGATGGTTGGTAGTAGTATTTTGTCCAGTAATTTTGGTTTAAATACAGGTGGAGGTTACAGCATCGGACTACAGCCAAAAGCTGCTTACTTTGTAGCAGATAATGTTGCAGTAGGTGGATATGTAAACTTGGGAATCAGCAAAGTAACTAACGGTAGCCCTACAAGATTTGACTATGGTGTAGGTGCTTTAGGACGTTATTTCTTATCACCGGGAGAAAAAGGGGTTGACAATTTATTAAATCACGGTAGATGGTTCTTCGAAGGTAACTTAGGAGTAGGAGGTTCTAATGTTGAAAATGGTAATTCTACAACAGGTTTAGACTTCGGAGTTGGTCCTGGTTATTCTTACTTCATTACTCCAAACATTGGTGTTGAAGGTTTAGTAAAATATCAAGGTCAATCAGGATTTGGTAACGAAGGATTGAACTCAAACATTACATTTAATGTTGGTTTCAGTATTTATTTACCAACTTCTAAAGCAAAATCAATTGCTAACGATATGAAATAATTAAAAATTTCAAACAACATACAAAAGCGGCTCAGAAAATTTTCTGAGCCGCTTTTTCAATTAAAACTAAACTATATATAATAAATAAAAAAATCTAAGCCTATTTATTGGGTTGTGGTGTATATCTTAAGTACGGTTTTACTTCGGTAACACCTTTCGGGAAAATATTTTTGGCATCTTCCGTAGAAATTGCAGGTGGAATAATCACATCATCACCATCATTCCAATTTACAGGAGTTGCAATTTTGTGAGAATCTACCAATTGTAGTGAATCTAAAACTCTATTAATCTCATTAAAATTTCTTCCTGTAGAAGCAGGATATGTAATAATCAATCTTACTTTTTTCTCAGGATCAATAATTAACAATGAACGAACTGTCGCAGTTACGGAAGCATTTGGATGAATAAAATCATACAACTCAGAAACTTTTCTGTCTTTATCTGCAATAATTGGAAACTTTACTTCTGTGTTTTGAGTTTCATTAATATCTTCAATCCATTTTTTGTGATCTTCTACTCCATCTACACTTAATGCGATTACTTTGGTATTCTTTTTCTCAAAATCTGATTGCAATTTTGAAGTAAATCCCAATTCTGTCGTACAAACCGGAGTGAAATCTGCAGGATGTGAAAACAAAATTCCCCATGAATTTCCTAAATATTCATAAAAATCAATATTTCCTACTGATGAATCTGACTGAAAATTCGGTGCGGTATCTCCTAGTTTGATTGACATAATATTTTGTTTTATTAGTCTACAAATTTAATAGACTTTTTGTAACTGGCAAAATTTTTGCTAAAAAATATTTTTAAATTTTAAAGATTATTATGGATTATGGCTTAGGTTACATCGATACCGTTTACAAAGTACTGCAAAACTGGTATATTACATTTGCAAAACTCACTCCCAAACTCGTTGTGGGAGTTCTTGTTTTTATGTTTTTTTTATTTACCAGTAAATATCTGAGTAAACTTGCCGTAAAAATCATGCATAAAGTCTTTCCTAATACAAAAAAAGAAGGCTCAGTAATAACCATTATCGGTATTTTCAGATTCCTTATCATGATGATGGGAAGTTTTATTGCCCTTGAAATCATGGGATTCAGTGGTTTTCTGTGGAAATTCATTGGTAGTTTAGGAGTTGCCGGTGTGATTGCAGGGGTTGCACTGAAAGATTTAGTTTCGAGTATTTTCTCAGGAATGCTGATTGGTATTGACAAAGCTTTTAAAGTTGGAGATTATATTACGATTGGAAACCACTCAGGAACCGTTCAGGATATTGGTTTTTTAACGACAAAACTGATTACGGATGACGGAAAGAAAGCCTACATTCCGAATCAGGTAATTTTTAACGCTCCGTTCTACAATATTACAGCATCACCACAGAGAAGAATTATTTTAGATTTTGAAATTCCTGCCGATGAAGATATAAGCAAAGCACAACAGGGAATTTTAGATGTTATTAAAAATTTAGAAAATATAGATAAACTTGAAACCGCTGAAGTTAATTTCACCAGTTTAAAACAGGGGATTTTCAATCTTCAGGCAAAATTTTGGATTGCAGTTGGTTCAAATATGCTTCACATTAAAAGTGAAGCTTTAGAAAAAATAAAAAAACGACTTGATGCAGATGGGATTCCTTTGGTAACTCCGACAAGTATAACTTTAGTAAATCAATCTACTCATGAGGAAAATTTAAATAATAACACTCAATTATAAAATAGAAAACCTTCCAGATTTGGAAGGTTTTCTATTTATAATAAGTCATCAAAATCTTTAATCTCTGATAATTTTGTAAGTTTCTTTGATTCAATTTTTGTCCAAGTTTCTTCAAAAACTTCATCCGCATCGGGATCGCTTTTATTAATATTATCTTTGATTTGTTTTTTACCTGTAAGATAATTAATACTCGTCATACTATTTACAATTGGACCATGATTATCGCTAGAATCGTATCCGATCAAATAAAAATCTGAATTCCTGTATTGAAAAGTATATGTCCAATATCCATATCTTCCATGGGCGTAATGCACAAATAATTTTCCTTTCTCAACAGACACATCCAATTCCGGGGCATAATAAACTCCACCTTCTTCATTTTCAGATGAGAAACAGGTGTCGTTTTTCAAAGCCAGATAATATTGATTTCCTTTTTTGAAAAGAATAATCAATCCTCTTCGGTTACGGTCTAATTCTCCACGATATTCATCATTTACAAACTTGCTTTTATCCGTTCCTTTGATCATTAAAACACAGTCAGTAATTCCATCATTATTCAGATCGCCCTCTGTTTTTTCAAAAAGTTTAAAGCCTTTTGGCACAAAATCTTGGGGTTTATTGGCTATTTCATTATCAACAACTGAAACATTTTTAATTGTATCATTCGTTTGTACTTTATCTTGTTGCTGAGTTATATTTATCTCTTCTGATTTTTTACAGCTTTGCTGAAAGCTAAGTAAAAATACAATAATGACTAAAAAAGTTACTTTTTTCATTGTAATTTGATTTATAATACAATAATAATTAATTTCTTATACCTAAAAAATAAACGTACCAGAAAATCTGATACGTTTAATTCTATTTTAACTTAAAACTTCTTTATGCTGAATTTCTACTTGCATTAATATTTCCAAATAAAGAACGTGTAACAAGCTTTTCATAAGCTTCTTTATTCCCTTCTCCTTTCTGAATTTTCATTAAAGCATATTGCTGAATGCTCAATAACGGAAGTACAATCTTCTCACGAATTTTCACCGATTTTCTTGAAAGCGGATCTTCCTGTTGAAGTAATTTAAATCCGGTCAATTCCAACATAATATCTTTTGAAAGATTGTACTCTGAGAATAATACATTCCAAAACTCTCCAAATTTCGAATTGTTTTTAATATAGTACGTTAATGGAAAATAAGACTTGTTCATACTCATCATTGAGTTTAAAACTAAAGTTTTAAAGAAATCTGAACCTTTATACAAATCGATAACTTCATCAAATCTACCCTGCTCTTTCATCTGTTGCATCGCAAAACCAAATCCGAAAAATCCTGGAACATTTTGTTTCAGTTGTGACCAAGAACCTACAAAAGGAATTGCTCTTAAGTCTTCAAATTTCAGCTCACTGTCTCCTCCACGTTTTGAAGGGCGACTTCCAATATTGGTTTTACCGTAATATTCCAACGTACTCATTTCTTGCAAGTACGGAACGAACATCGGATGTGCTTTTAAATCTGAATATTTTTTATAACTAATATCCGCCAATTCGATAATTAAAGCTCTTTCTTTTTCCGTTAAATCTTTTTTAGAATTTTTGAAAACGTCATTTTCAACTCCAGCTGTCAAAAGCTGCTCAAAATTATATTTTGCCTGTTCTTTATTCCCAAAAATACTTGTAATCGTTTGTCCTTGAATTGTTAATTCAATCTTGTTATTCGCAATAGTTTTTCCTTGAGAAGCGTAGAAATCGTGAGTTTTTCCACCACCTCTTGCTGGTGGCCCTCCTCTTCCGTCAAAGAAAATTACTTTAATTCCGTTTTCTTCAGAAAGTTTGGTCAAAACTTCTTTTGCTTTATATATTTCCCAGTTTGCTTTAAGATAACCGCCATCTTTTGTTCCGTCTGAGAAACCAAGCATAATCGTCTGTTGATTTCCTCGTCTTTCCAAATGTTTCTGATAAACAGGATTTTTGTACAATTCATTCATCACATTTTCAGCGTTGGCAAGACCTTCCATCGTTTCAAAAAGCGGAACAATATCCATATTTATTTCTTCATCCTGATAACCTGAAATTTTGAAAAATGCATACACATTCATCACATCTTTCACCGCATCAGAATTTGAAATAATGTAGCGATTCATTCCACGAAGTCCATTTGCCTGCTGAATTTCTTTGATTTGTGCAACGTTTATTAAAGTATCGGCAACAATTTCATCATAAGATTCAGTATCTATTTTCTCTGAAATTTCAATCAGTTTATTGAATTTTTCAGTGTAATTGGCATCAATATCTCCAAAAAGCTTTGAAAAAACATCATCAATCACTTTCTGATGAATTCTGCTGTCTTGTCTAATATCTAGAGTCGCAAAGTGAGTTCCGAAGATTTTCACACGATCTCTGAAATTCTGAAGCAAATCTAAAAACAAAGAATTGTGTTGACTCACCAATATTTTTTCAACATCATTTAATCTCGTTAAAATATCTTCAGTCGTAATTTTTTCATTTCTAAAAATAGCGCTGTACAATTCATTGCTTAATTGAGTTAAAATTTCAGAAACGCCTCTGAAACTCAATCTTCTTCTTACATCTTTTAAATTTCCGTAATAAGATTTTAAAATCGCGGTACGAAGTTCTTCTGAAACTCTTTTCGTAACCGGAGCTGTAACAAATGGATTTCCATCGCGATCTCCTCCAGGCCAAAAACCAAGCTGAATAATATCTTCATGAAGATTAAAATGTCCGTTATCAAAAGTTTTTCTGATTTTCGTAAACAATTCTCCGATCGTATCATAATAAACATAACGCAAGTAATGAATGATACTCAATGCTTCATCAACCGGAGTTGGTTTTTCTTTATTTACAAAAGGAGTTTTTCCTAATTGTTGCAAAAGTGTATCAATATTCGTGATTGAATCATCAGTAATCGCTTTTCGCAAATCATGAATAATCCTTTGAACTGAACTTGGGTAAAATTGCGTCGGGTGCGCCGTAAATACAACTTTCACCGTGAAATCTTTTAGTTTTTCACGTACTTTTTCCAGTTTATGATCGTGAAAAGATCTTTCATAAAGATTGGTAACGGTTCCGCTGTCACTTTCAGAATGTAATCCGGGAAAAGCTGCATCTTCAATACTATCAAACAAAACTACCTGTCTTTCAATGTACTGAATGATTTTAAAAAGCAATTCTAATTTCTGTTCTTCGGTTTCTAAATCGGTGTGGTTTTTAAAAAATTCCTCAACAATTACTTCCGGAGTTTTTCCTTCATCATACCCTATTTTACTTTCTTCACAAAGAAATGGAAGCAACATTCCAATATTAGTCATTTTATCATAAGGCAGGCTCATAAACAATGAATTGTAGATTTGGAACTTATTTTCCACAATCTGCCTGAATTTTTCTGCGCGCTGGTCGTGTATCATATAACAAATGTAAAGGATTTTAAATTTAATTGCGAGTAATTCGTTTTAAAAAAGTGTGAAATTTTTAAATATTTCTAAAGAGAATCTCTCCAAATAGTGTTTTAAATGTATATTAGAGAAAATTTACAAAAACAAATGAAGTTTGGAATCATTTTTTACGCTATTTTAGGATTTTTAGCCTTGATAATAGGTGTTTATTTAATTCAATATATATTTATCCTTTCCATTATTTTTTTTATTGGTGCGTTTATCAATGGAGTTTTTATTTATAAAGAATATTACATTCATAAAAATAACAAAACTGAATATGATGAAAATTTGTTATCCGATGAAATTATTGTAAAATATTCTCGTTCGGGCAGAATTATTGCGATTTCTATATACAGTATTTTTATGATGATTGGGATTCTTTTTATTTCATCAATCGTTTTTAAGTCTAATTTTATAACCCTATTTGTACTCGCATTTTTAACCGTATTTACAATTTATTTTATCGTAAAAATATTTTTAGAAATCAAAAAAATATCTAAAAACATGATTTCAATTAATGAAAAAGGAATTCAGCTTATTGATAATCAAAGATATTTATGGAATGAAATTCAGCTTGAAAAAATTATTACAAAACAGTTGGTAAGTCGTGAATCTAAGCATGATTATAAACCTGAAGTAAACTATCTATATTTTATTCATAATAATGAGAAAAAGGAAGTTAAGATTGATGATTTTGATATTACAGATTACCAACTTGCTCAAGTTCTAAAAATTTTCAGATCTCGTTACAACTCTGGTTTATAATAATTTTGAATCAAAGACAATATTGATTAATTTTACTAATCACAAAATTAATTCTATGAAAAAAATATTCATATTTCTTTTAATCTCGTTTCTTTTCACAGCTTGCGCAGAAACCTGTTACAATCCGCCGCAACCGATTGTTTTTGAATTTGTAAATTCTAATAATGAAAATCTTATTACAAATGGAACGCTGACTCAATATTCAATCAAAGAAGAAAATCAAACAGGAGTTCAAGTTACGAAAACATCAGATGATAAAATTCTTTTAGAAAACGTTGGCGCTTATAACGGTACAAAAAATTATACTTTCAGTTCAAATCTTAAAGAATTTGAATTTTCAATTGAATCTTCAGAGTTTAATTCGGGTTGTGATGGTTATCAAATTAATAAATTAACGTTTACAGGAATTGCAATTGATGTAAAAGACGAAAATGGTCGTTATAAAATAATTTTCCAATAAATTATAAAATACAGTTACAAATAACTGAAACATTAGTAAATGAACAATTTACAGCTACAACTTTTTCAACTTTAAGGGAATTTTAATTAAGAAATTCCCTATTTTTTTGTAGTTTCGTGATGACCAAATCTAAAATATGTTGATGATAAAGAAAATCTTGCTGTTGTTGTGTTTTTCAATCCTCGTAATTTCCTGTAAAAAAGACTGTTACACTGCTCCCGAAAAAGTGGTTTTTGAATTTGTAAACGCATCGGGAGAAAATTTAATGGAAAACGGAATAATTACATCCGTTGGAATTACAGAAGATACCGGAGTCGGTGTAGAAGTAACAAAAACTGATGATTACAAAGTTATTTTACAGCGTGTAGGCTCATTCAATGGAACTAAGAATTATAGAATCGCTTCCGTTGTGCAGTTTGTTGACTTTTCCATTCGCTCATCTAATGTGACAACTGATTGTGACGGATATCAGATTGATGAAATTAATTTTCAAAATACTGATGCAACAAAAGAAGCGGGATATTACAGAATTGTATTAGATTAAAAAACTAAAAATGATGAAACCAAATAAATTATCTGACCTCAGTTTAGAAAAACTCGAATCAAAGAAAAAAAAAGTACAAAGTTTGGCGATAGGATTAGGAATTGTAATCTTAATTGCGTGTTCCATACTCTTCTATTTTGCGATTACTTCTAAAAATTTTGCTTTAATTGCTGTTGCGATAGGAAGTTTAATGTCTTTGATGCCTATTTTTATTAGTATTAGTCAAATTAATGCTGAAATAAAATCCAGAAAATCTCAATATTTGTAATTGAATTACTGTTCAGTTTTAATAATTTAAATTAAAGCAAAATTTCAATAGTTTAAATAAAATTAAATCATACAAATTTTAAAATTTCCTTAACTCAGTTTTCGTGTTTCTATTCTTACATTTGATGTAAATAATTTAGAACAATGCTTAATTTCGAGTTTAAAAATCCTACAAAAATACTTTTCGGAAAAGGTGAAATTGCAAAAATTTCAACTGAAGTTCCCAAAGACGCTAAAGTTTTAATGATTTACGGAGGCGGAAGCATCAAAAACAACGGTGTTTACGACCAAGTAAAAGAAGCTTTAAAAGATCATAATTTACAAGAATTTGGTGGAGTTCCTGCCAATCCGGAATATGAGGTTTTAGTTGATGCATTAAATTTTATTAAAGAAAACAATATCACTTATCTTCTTGCAGTTGGTGGCGGTTCTGTGATTGATGGTGTTAAATTTCTTTCTGCAGCTGCAAATTACGATGGCGAACCTTGGGAAATTCTGAAAAAACCAGTTCGTACTTTTGAAGGTGAAGGAATGCCTTTCGGAACCATCTTAACTTTACCAGCGACAGGTTCTGAAATGAATTCAGGATATGTGATCTCAAGAAGAGAAACGAATGAAAAACTATCTTCAGGTGGACCGGGATTATTTCCACAGTTTTCGGTTTTAGATCCGGAAGTTATCAAATCAATTCCAAAAAATCAAATTGCAAACGGAATTGCCGATGCTTATACACACGTTTTAGAACAATACACGACGGCGCCATCTTCTGCAGATCTTCAGGAAAGAATTGCTGAAAGTATTTTAATCAGTCTTCAAAATGCCTCTCCAAAAGTAATGTCTGATGATTTTGATTACGATGCTGCCGGAAATTTTATGTGGTGTTGTACAATGGCTTTAAATGGCTTAATTCAAAAAGGAGTCATTACCGATTGGGCTGTTCATGCAATGGGACACGAATTAACCGCTTATTACGGAATTGATCATGCAAGAACTTTAGCTGTGATTGCTCCATCTCATTACCGTTATAATTTCGAAACCAAAAAAGGAAAATTAGCTCAATATGCTGAAAGAGTTTGGGGAATTACAGAAGGAAATGTTGAAGAAAAAGCTGAACAGGCAATTGTAAAAATGGAAGAGTTTTTCCACAGCTTAAATATTCAAACTAAACTTTCAGATTATACTCAAGATTTTAACGGAACTGCAGAAAGAATTGAAAAAGCTTTTACTGAAAGAAATTGGTTAGGTTTAGGCGAAAACAAAAATCTGACACCAAAAGACGCTTTCAAAATTGTAGAAATGAGCTATTAAAAAAGTGATAATGAACGATGGATATTGGAGTAAATTTGTTTTTTTATGACATTTTTGGTTCTCGCTTCCCTCTTGGAACCTTAAATTATCTTTTCTACAAACATTTGTTTAAAAAAGCTTAATTTCATTATAGATATTACAAATTTATTTATATTTTAGCATATTCTTAAATTTGTGAAAATGAAAAAACACTTACTCTTATTTGCCTTTTCTGCATTAGCTCTTACATCTTGTGAAGATGATGATGTTCAGGGTTACGAACTAGATATGCTAAAAGGTGAATGGAAAACAGTAAAGGAAGAAAGAATCTCTGGAGCTGATAATACCACAGTACTTTCTACTGATACACCTATAGGTTGCAGTACCCAAAGCGTTACAGAATTTAAAACTGATTATTATACTGCATACACTAAATTTTCAGGAGTTGGCGCAACATGTACAAGTCAAAAAACTGAAGGTACATACTCTTACGCAAATGAGTCTAAAGAATTAGTTATTAAATATGACAATGATATGGATAGAAAATATAAAGTTGTCATTTTAAGTAATACAGAACTTCGACTAATGCAGATGTTTGACAATATCGATATAAATGGTGATGGCAAAATTGATATAACCTACATTACTTACAAAAGATAAAACGAAACTCCCGATATACGGGAGTTTTTTATTATATTTATTTCCATAAAATTTAGAAACAATGAAGAAGATTTTCTCAGCATTCCTATTGCTGACTTTCGCCCTGATTTTTTCTCAGGAAAAACAGCCAATGTTTTGGCAAGACATTCAAAATTTCAAAAAACTTGATCAGGAAACAGCTCCACCTAAAAATTCTATTTTATTAGTAGGTAGTTCATCTTTTACAAAATGGCAAGATGTTTCAGATTACTTTCCAGGAAAAGTTATTATTAACAGAGGTTTTGGTGGTTCGAGATTAACAGATTTAAATTATTTTTCGGAAGATTTATTAAGCCCTTATCAACCTAAACAAATCATCATTTATTGTGGAGAAAATGATTTTGCAGACAATGCAAAACTAAAAGCGGATGTAGTTGTTGATCGATACAAAACTTTTTATAAAAAAATTCGTGCAAAGTTTCCGAATATTCAGGTTGATTATATTTCAATAAAATATTCTCCAAGTAGAGAAAACCTTTGGCCACAAATGAAAGAAGCTAATAAAAAGATTGCTAAGTTTATGAAAAAAGAAAAAAATGCTGATTTCATAGACATTACCAAAGTTATGAATGATTCAAACGGAAATATCCGAAAAGATCTGTTTGTAGAAGATATGCTTCACATGACTCCGGAAGGTTATCGACTTTGGACTTCTGTGATGAATCCTTATATGAAATAACCCAATTTATGATAAAAACTATAACCATTCTTTCAGCTATTTTATTTTCTTCGATGATTTTTTCACAAAAATCTGATGAGAAAAAATTAATTAAAGAATTATCTGATAACGCTTGTAAATGTATCGATTCTATTTCTGCATCAAATAAGGAGAAATCAGCAGTCGTTAATGAAATTCATGACTGTATTGATAAGCAAGCAGGAGTACTTCAACTAAGTTCTTTGCTTTCATCCGCCGAAAAAATGAAAGAAAATGCTCCGGAAGTCAATGGTAAGAAGCAAATTAATATTGAATTTAATACCAATAAAAATTCAGAACAGTACAGAGAAAGTTACAATAAAATTGAGAGAACCTTGATGAATGATTGTGAACATTTGAAAAAAATCATTAACACCGCTGAAACCAAAGACAATAAATTTTCAGATAATGAAGATGCAATTGAATATTACACCAAAGCAGTTAATTTTTCTAAACAAGAGGATTGGAATGGTGCTATTAAAAACTATAAACTGGCTTTAGAAAAAGATCCAAAATTTGTTTATGCATGGGATAATTTGGGAATCTGTTACCGTAGAATAGGCGATTATGACAAAGCTATTGATGCTTATAAAAAATCTGTGGCGATAGATCCTACTGGTAAGATGCCTTTACAAAATATAGCAATAGCATATATTTACAAGAAAGAATATCAAAAAGCGATTGATGCCTATTTAGATCTCGACAAAGTTCACCCAAATGATGCTGAAGTTTACTATGGAGTCGGTCAGATTTATGCTCTTCATTTGGAAAATAACGAAAAAGGATTAGATTATATATCAAAAGCCTATAAAATTTATACTCAACAAAAGTCTCCATATAGAACCGATGCAGAAAAGATTATAGGAATAATTTATAATAAAATGAAAGAACAAAACAAGCTTGATAAATTTAAAGAGATATTAAAAAAGAACGATATTAATTTTAAGTAATCAAACCAATTTATCAGTCATTATGAAGATGTAAATAATGATAACATTGATGATAAAATCATTTTTGTATTGGCGAAAACATAAAAACCAATTCCTGATGGAATTGGTTTTTTATTATTCTTTAAATAGGAAGCTATTTCTTTCTCTTAGATTTCGAAATTGCCTTCTGTTGCGCTCTGTTGGCTCCAAATTTCTTTGGAGTTTTTCTTTTTGAAGGACCACCCCAGTTTTCTTTTTTATTTTTGTCTTTCTTTTCGTGGAAAGCACCGCCACCGTCAAATAATTTCGCGTGAGCCGGATTTTTCATCAAAATTACATCTTCTTCAGACGCAATTTTCTTAGGATTGATTTTTACAGTCTCAGGGAAATCGATGTAAGCTAATTCTTTATCCATCAACATTTCAATTTCTAAAGCCCACTCTTCTTCTTTTTTCGTAACAAAAGTAACCGCTTTACCATCTTTATCTGCTCTACCCGTTCTACCGATTCTGTGAATATACTGCTCCGGAACTTCAGGAGTTTCAAAATTTACAACATGGGTAATATCTGAAATATCAAGACCTCTCGCCATAATATCTGTCGTAATCAACCCTCTTATTTCTTCATTCTCAAAGCGTTTCATTGCTTTCAGTCTGTAGTTTTGAGATTTATTAGAGTGAATTACATCAAAATCTTCAGGAAAAAGCTCGTTTATTTGTGTAAGAAGTAAATCTGCGTGTTTTTTATTATTTGTAAATATCAAGACTTTAGACATCTCTTCATCCGTCTTCAATAAATACTCTAGCAAGTTAATTTTTGTATTAAAATTTTCAACTTTGTAAGCAGTCTGCTCAATTTTTTCAAGCGGAGTTCCAGATTTAGCCAATGAAATTTCAATCGGACCTGCAAAATACTCATCCAACATATCATCAACCGCTTCAGTCATCGTAGCCGAGAAAAGAATATTTTGTCTCTTTTCACGCATCATTTCGAAAATATGCGTCAATTGTGGTCTGAAACCAAGATTCAGCATTTCGTCGAATTCATCAATGATTAATTTTTGAACTTCTTTTAAAGAAATTGCATTATCAATCGCTAAATCCATGATTCTACCCGGAGTTCCTACCAAAATATCACAACCATTATTAAACAATAATTTTTGTGTATTAATATTTTTTCCACCATAGATTCCTATTACTCTTGCAGTAAGATTTTCTGTCAGTTTTTCTACGATTTCTGTTACCTGAACGACCAATTCTCTTGTAGGAACCAAAACAACAACCGTAGGATTTCCATTTTTGTTATATTTCCAAGTCTTTAAAACCGGTAATAAATATGCCAATGTTTTTCCCGTACCTGTTTGTGCAATTCCCATTACATCACGACCCGAAAGGATAGGACCGATACTTTTTTCCTGAATTGGAGTGGGCTCAAATAAATTTAAATCTGCTAAAACATCAAGAACTTTAACCGGAAGGTCAAAATCTGCAAAAGTGAGTTTTTCCATTTTGCAAAGATAGGTAATTAATTCGATTGTTAATTTGGTTTAAAAACAACAATATTTTTATCAAAAATTTAATTTTTTTTTTTTTCTAAAGTAAAGCATAAAAATTTACTTATAATCAGAGTTTTACTTTGAATGAAATTATTTGACCTTTAAACTCTTAGTTACAAATTTAATATCATCATCAACAAACTGACTAGATGAAACAATGACATATCCTTTCTTCTTTGGATCTTTTTTAATTGGAAACTCATCACTCTCCCATTGCGAACAATGAGTTGAAATAGGTTGAACTAATGGTTCCCAACCTGTTTTTCGAAAAGTATAAACGTAGAAAGGATGCCAACAGCTCGTACACCAATTGGGATAGAAACCGATATCGTCTTTTCCATCGTTATTTAAATCTTTAAGATTATAGAGTGTACCACTTTTTGCGGGAGAAATAGTAAATGACTTTAATTTCTTATCACTGAAATAAATTATTGATTCACATTTCCCATCACATTCATCGTCGCAATCATTAAGCTTGATATGCGCATACTCTTTAGTCCCGTTACCGTCAAAATCTCCTAAAAGACCTTCGTCAGATTCTTTTTGAGCATTGAGAAGTGAACAAAAAAACATTAAAACAGCAGTAAAGAATAATTTAATCATCATCAAATATATTATTTTCTGGTAATTCTCAGCATAAGAATAATCACGAATAAAATCGAAAAGCAAAATCCTAAAATCGCAACCAAAGACATTTCTCCAATTTGCGGTCCAGATTCTGAAACAAAAACGATTGCTGTTGCAATAATATTTGCTCCCAAAATCATGGCTAAAATCAAATTAACAATACTAGATTTAATTAACTGATTGGTCTTTTCAATATTTTTAATTTCACTTGAAATCGTAAAACTGTTATCATCTAATTTCTGAAGTACAGAACGCAATTCTTTAGGAATTTCATCAATATTATCAGTAAAAGTCATTGCCTTTTCCATTCCTTTTTTCAGGAGTTTCTTAGGACTTATTTTGTTTGTAAATATTTTTTTAGTGTAGGGATGAAGACTTTTTACAATATCTAAATCCGGATTAATTGTTCTTCCAACACCTTCTATTAATCCAATTCCTTTAAACAAAAGATAAAAATAATCGGGCATATACAGTCTGTTATCTTTCAGAACGTCTTTCATTTTATTGATAATTACGTTGGGATCAATATCTTTCAAAGAAGTGCTGTGAACAAAATTAAGGACTTCTTCCACATCATTTTCAAATCTTCTTTCATCCGGAATTTCATAGCTTACCGCCATTTTCTTTAGATAACGAACGATTTTATTTGAATTTTTAGCAACAAAAGCCACGATTAAGCTTTCGAGAATTTCTTTATCATTCGGCTGAATTTTTCCGACTGCACCGAAGTCGATGAAAACTACTTTACCGTCTTTTTTCACTAAAATATTTCCGGCATGTGGATCAGCATGAAAAAAACCATAATCTAAAATCTGCGAAACAAACAACTGCAAACCTCTTTCAGAAATAACAACAGGATCAATACCGTGTTTCAGAAGTTCTTCTTTATCGGTCACTTTTATTCCGTCGATAAATTCCATGCATAAAACATTATTGTTGGAAAATTCATCATAGACTTTCGGAACGTATGTTTCTTTATTATTTTTAAAATTTAAAGCAAATTGGTTGATATTATTTCTTTCATTCACCAGAGAAACTTCTTCCAGCAAAGATTTTTCAAAAGTTGAAATTGCCTGTTTCAGATTTAATTTAGAACCGATTTCAGAATAAGTGGAAATTAATTTAACCAAATCTTTTATCAGCAATAAATCGTCTTCAATAACTGATAAAACATCAGGTTTTTTAATTTTTAAAATAACTTCTTCGTCATTTAGTAAAATCGCTTTGTAAACTTGTGCAATTGAAGCTGTTGCCAAAGGTTTAGTATTAATTTCTAAGAAATGTTCAGTCGGAATAATATTAAATTCATTCTCAAGAATTTCTTCCACGTTCATTTCCACCACTTCTACTCTATCCTGAAGCTTTTGAAGCTCTTGAATGAGTTCCGGCGGAAGCAAATCTTCACGATTGCTGAATGTTTGTCCGAGCTTCACAAAAGTAGGACCCAATTCTTCCAAAACGAGACGAATTCGTTCATAAACGGTTCCTTTTGAAATAATTTCGTCAGACTGCACAAAACTTTCTTCATGCTTTTTGCCCATTCTGGCAATCATATCTTTAAATCCGTATCTACTTAAAACGGAAATCAGTTTTGCAGATCTTTTGAGCTTTCGCTGTTGCTTGTCGAACATAATTGAGGATGAATTGAATTGCAAAGTACGTTCAAAAATTATTCCTATTAGAATAATTAACCTATATAAGGGATAGTTAATTTTAAATAACCTTAAAAACCGTCAACAATAAAATCAAAGTTTGCCATCCCAAAATAAGATAGAAAAACAGTCGGCTTGGTTCGGAAATATCTTTTAATTTATCAATAATTTTATTCTTTACAATCTCAGTAAAGCTTACATTCTCGTCTCTGAAATCAATTTCATTGAGTTCGACCTTCTTAAAACCAAAAGCAATAATTTTTTTGAACCATTTATTTTCTTTGGAATCTCTGATTTCCTGCAAAACCTTAAGCTGAAATTTGGTTTTATCAACTCCACTTTGCATTAGTTGAGGCTGATTGGCTTTTACTTTATTTAAAATTCTGTCAATAATCGGGAAAAGTATTTGCTCACCTTTATCAGCAATCAATCTGTTGATGGTACGAGTCATCACATATTTATTCCCTAATGTAAAAAGCAAAAAAGGAGCTCCGAAAACAGTCAAAATAGTCAAACCGAAAGAGATAGGTCTTGCTAAAAACAGAACCAAAACGGCAGCTTGTCCGCTTGTATGAACGGGGCCACCTCCATTATTAAAAGTCTGGGCAATAATTAAAACGATTGTAATGATGCACAAAACAACAATTGAAATTTGTCCAATAAGATTGATTTTCAAGAAACTTAATGTTGCCCGGCTTAGAAGTTTGGCAACATATTTCAATTCATCAGTAACTGTGCTTTTTGATTTTAATTTATCTATCATCTGTGAAAATTTTAATGATGTAAATTAAAAAATTTTTAGCAATTATTGTGAACAAACCAAATTTTATTACTCAGAGAAAGCATATTCGTTATAATGTCCTAAAAATTTCACATTAGAACCTAATGAAATAATCTCATCGATGGCATTTTGTGACAAAACGTTATGCCATTCACTGGCAACATTGATGAAGAAAAAATAGTTTCCCAAACCGGTTTTTAAAGTGCGGCTTTCAATTTTTGAGAGATTCATTTTTCGCCATGCAAAAACGGAAAGCACCTGATGAAGACTTCCTGCTTGATCTTCGGGAAGCGTAATAATCAGAGACGTTTTCTCTGAAGTTTTTGGTAAATCGAGCTGTAAATTTTCCTTATTTTTTGAAATCACAATAAATTTGGTGTGATTCTGCTCAAAATCCTGAATATTTTCTTGAATGATCTTCAATCCATACAATTTTGCTGAATATCGATTCGCAATTGCTGCCCATTTTTCTTGTGGATTTTCAGAAACCAATTTTGCTGAAGCTGCCGTAGAACTAAAATCCTGCGACGGAATATCTTTAAAATTGTCATACCTGAAATGAAAAGTCTGCGCCAAAGCTTGGGGATGAGAAATTATTTTTTCGAAAATCTCGTTATTCGGATGAATCATTAAATGATGCGCAATTGGCATAATTAATTCAGTTTCAATAAAAACCTCAAAATCATAGAGATAATCGAGAGTCATCGAAACAGTTCCTTCAATAGAATTTTCCAAAGGAACGACTGCTTTATCAACTTCATTATTTTTCACCGCATTGAAACAATCTAAAATACTCGATTGAGGAACCAATTCTTCATTCGGGAAAATCTGAGATGCCGCCAATTGCGTGAAACTTGCTTGTGGACCGAGGTAGGCTATTTTCATAGAGCAAATTTAGAAAATATTGAGCAAGTCAGTAAAATTAAAAACTATCAAAATATAAAATGCGTGTCAAAACAGTGTTTAGCTAAAACATAGGCTAAATTATTTCTATTTTTGTAAATAAAAAACATTCCCGTAAACAAATGAAATATCTTAGGTTAGTTTATATTTTCACTATTATTTTCGTCATTTTGTTAAATTTATTTTTCTCTGATTTAAGGAAAAATCTTGTTCACAATATCAACATTTTTTCTTATTCCGTTTTTGATGAAAACTACACAAAACAAGCAGTTAACTTTTTGATGTTTGGTTCAATATTCCTTTCTTATCTTTTGAATGGTAATAATAAAATATTTAAATTTTTATATTGTATTTAAATTGCACTGAATTTTGTAATAATTATAATGTATCTGTATCAATTTTAAATGAAAACAATAAATCCCACCAAATGGCAGGATTTAAAATGATCAATACTATGTGAAATTTTTATTTTACTTCCAATTCTATCGGGTTATTTGTTCTCTTCACGGCATTTTCAAGTTCTTTTTCTACATTTTTTGTACTTCTATCAAGTTGAATTACATTTCCGTCTTTCATTACAATTCCAACTGAATTTTGCTGAACAAACATTTCGCCAATATTTGAATTTATATTTTTAGCTCGATCATCAAATAATTGATTGAGCTGTTTTTGAGTGATTTCTTTCTCATTTTTATAGTCGTTACTTAATTTTAAACTTTTGATATTTTTAATTTCAGTAAGTTCAAATGAATGATTTTTTTCTGTGTCTTCAATTTTCACAATCAAACCGGGAAGATTATTAAATTTATACGGACCATCTTGAATGGCGATTTCAGGACTAAACCATGCAACCCATTTTCTACCGTACAAATCTGTTGTTGCTTTCTGACACTTTAAATTATTGATGGTTTTCGTTTCTTTTGAAATCTTCCAATTAATTGGTTTTGTTTCAGTTAATTTAAATTTAACTCCATTATCTTTGATGTGATAGGCAACAGAATTTTTAGAATAGTTTTTTGTAATGGTATAAATCAAATTAGGATTGTAGTAGGGTAAATTTGCCTTTATAGATTTATTACTTGCCATTTCCTGTCTTAAAGAATCAGAAACACTTTTAAATGAACTGTAAAAAACCGAATTTTTCATATCGGAATCCAAATTCATATAATCTGTAAGCACAGAATCTTTTTTTGAAACATCCGGAACAAATTTATATTCGTATACAAATCTTTTTTGAGAATAATTTTTAATAAAAACAAGAAAAACTAATAGAACAATAATTTTATTTTTCATAGAATCGTGATAAAATATATCTTTGAAATATACAAAAAAATCCTACCAAAAGGCAGGATTTATACTTTTATTTAGAGTAATCAGATAAAGATAGTTCAGAGATATTACTCAATTCAATAGAGTCTTTTGCTTCATCATACTTTACATACATGGTTCGCCATTTTTCCTTCATTGCTTCTTCTTTAGAAAGAGAATGTTCTTTTATTGTAAAATGTTCTTTCATGTCTTCAAAATCTTCATATTTCAGTTTAAAAATATTTTCAAGCTTCTGAGTCACAAGAAATTCGTAATCTTTATATTTAAAATATCCATATTTCTGGCTTTTAATTTCATCATTTACTCTGGGTGAATTATCATTAATGATGGTAGGTTTTTGATTTGTGAACAATAAATCTAATTGCTTCTTTTCGGGATTTTCAAATCCTGACACAATTATAAATTTCACTTTTTTCTTGGCATTAGAATCTTCAATAAATTTATCAATCTCAGTAATTATTTTCTTTTGACTAATAACTTCATTGATTTCGGGATTCTTATTACAAGCAGATAATATCAATAAAATGGCTACAATTAAAATATTTTTCATGATGATAGTTTAAAGATTTAAATGACAAAAATACTAAAACAAAAAAATCCTGCCTGTAAAAGGCAGGATTTATATTTAAAATTCAAGTCAAAATTATTCCCACTCAATGGTTGCAGGTGGCTTGCTTGAAATATCGTAAGCTACTCTATTGATTCCTCTTACTTCATTGATGATTCTGCTCGAAACAGTATCTAAAAACTCGTAAGGAAGTCTACTCCACGTTGCAGTCATAAAATCAATCGTATTTGCAGAACGAACTACGGCAGTATATTCATACGTTCTTTCGTCACCCATTACTCCAACAGATTTTACCGGAAGAAGAACTACAAAAGCCTGAGAAACTTTGTCATACAAATCGTTTTTGTATAATTCTTCGATGAAAATATCATCAGCTTCCTGAAGAATTTTCACTTTTTCAGCATCTACAGCACCTAAAATTCTGATTCCCAATCCAGGACCAGGGAAAGGATGTCTGTGTACCAAGTTATGAGGAATTCCTAATTCTTCACCAACTTTTCTTACTTCGTCTTTGAACAATTCTCTTAAAGGTTCAAGTAATTCAAATTCCATTTCTTCGGGAAGTCCACCAACGTTGTGGTGAGATTTGATTACCGCTGAAGGACCGTTTACAGACTGACTTTCAATTACATCAGGATAAATGGTTCCCTGCGCTAAAAATTTTGCTCCTTCAATTTTATGAGATTCTTCGTCGAAAACATGAATAAATTCGTTTCCGATGATTTTTCTTTTGGTTTCAGGATCATCAACTCCGGCTAATTTTGAAAGGAATCTTTCTTTCGCATACACTAATTTGATGTTCATATTAAAACTTTCACCGTAATTTTTCATCACTTTTACGTCTTCATCTTTTCTTAGAAGTCCGGTGTCTACGAAGATACAGTGAAGCTGATCACCAATCGCCTTGTGAATTAAAACCGCAGCAACAGAAGAATCTACACCTCCGGAAAGACCAAGAATTACCTTGTTATCTCCTACTCTTTCTTTTATTTCTTCAACTGTTTTGTCGATATAATTGGTCAGTTTCCAGTTTTTCTCTGAATCACAGATTGCGAAAACAAAGTTTTCCAACATTTTTCCACCTTCTTCTGTGTGAGAAACTTCAGGATGGAACTGTACGCAATAGATTTTTTTATCTTCATTTGAAATTGAAGCAATTACACCAGATTTTGCATTCAACTCAAAACCTGCAGGTAATTGTCCTACTTCGTCAAAGTGGCTCATCCAAACAATAGAATTGTCGGTAACTCCTTTTAATAACGAAGATTCTTTTACAATTTCCAAGTGCGCTTTTCCATATTCTCCTTTTACGCCTTTGTGTACTTTTCCGCCTAAAAGATGTGCAGTTAGCTGCATTCCATAGCAAATTCCTAAAACCGGAATTCCTTGCTCGTACAATTCTTTCTCAACCAAATGTGCATTTTCTGCATTCACAGAGCTTGGTCCTCCAGAAAGGATGATTCCTTTTGGCTGTTTTTCTAAAATTGTTTCTAATGGTGTATTGAAAGGTAAAATTTCAGAGTACACACCCATCTCACGGATTCTTCTTCCGATAAGCTGATTGTATTGAGATCCGAAATCTAATATGATAATACCGTTGTTCATTTTATAATTGATAAATGATGATTGATAAATGATTTTGTAAAAATGTCCGAAACCATAGCCCCGATTGCAGCGACATCCTTTTTTGTTATTGCGATTGCTGAGAATTTCAACAGATTGCTTCACTTTGTTCGCAATGACAAAAAAGATACAGCGGAAAGCGGGAAATAGCTTCTAACAAAAAAAGCCCCGAAAAATCAGGGCATTATATTAAAACTTTCCGATGTCTTCTCTGTAGAAGCCGTAATCGAAATGTACGTGACTTGCGTCTTCGTAAACTTTCTTACGAGCATCATCGTAAGTAGCTCCTGTTGCCACGATATTTAAAACTCTACCGCCATTGGAAACCACTTTATCTGCTTTTCTAACTGCTCCAGCGTATAAAAGCTGACTGTGTCTTACTTTTTCTTCACCAGTGATTTCAAAACCGGTTTCGATATTTCTAGGATAACCACCAGAACACATTACAAGACAAACTGCTTTTTCGTCTTTAAATTTAAGTTTGATTTCTTTTCCTTCCATACAGTCATTAATAACATCTAACAGATTATTTTCCATTAATGCCATCAAAACCTGAGTTTCCGGATCTCCGAATCTCATGTTATATTCTAATAAGTAAGTTCCGTTTTTAGTAATCATCAATCCGAAGAAAATCATTCCTTTGAAAGTGAAACCTTCAGCTTTAAGACCTTTTACAGTTGGATTCAAAATATTATTTTCGAAATCAACATAATGTTCTTCAGCAAATTCCGGACTTGGAGCAACAGAACCCATTCCTCCTGTATTTGGACCTGTATCACCGTTTCCTACTTTTTTGTAATCTTTAGCTGCAATACATGGGAATATTTTTTCACCATTTGAGAATGCAATAATCGATGCTTCAAAACCTTCTAAATATTCTTCAATAACCAAACGGATTCCTGCATCACCATAGATTCTTCTGATCATGAAATCGTGAATCGTAGCTTCTGCTTCCTCTAAAGTTTCGCAGATTACAACTCCTTTTCCACCAGCAAGTCCACTTGCTTTTACAACTAAAGGATATTGTTGATTTTGAACGTATTCTTTTGCTTCAGGATAAGAATCAAATACCACAGCTTTTGCAGTTTTGATATCATAAGTCTGCATAAATTTCTTAGAGAAAGCTTTACTTCCTTCAAGACTTGCCACTTTTTGATTCGGGCCAAAAACTTTAAGATCGTGTTTCTTAAATTCATCTTTTAAACCTGCAACCAATGGAGCTTCAGGACCTACAATCGTTAAATCTACCTTTTCTTTAATTGCAAAATCTCTAAGTTCTTTAATTTCTGATAAATGAACATTTTTTCCTATTGCATCGGTAGTTGCGTTTCCGTTAGCGAAAAACATATGACTCACTCTAGAGTCTTTCTGAAGTTTTGCTGCTAATGCAGATTCTCTTCCACCTTCACCTATGATTAATATTCTCATGCTTTTTTTATTATCTAGTCTATTTTACAAATATATAATTTTCAGATTAAGAAATTAAGAGATTTAGGAATTATGAGATTACTAATTTCCAAATCTCTTAATTTCTTAATTATTTAATTTTATTCTAATGGAAAAAATGTCTAATACCTGTAAACATCATCGGAATTTTGTGCTCATTTGCTGCTTCGATGCTGTCTTGGTCTTTTACACTTCCGCCCGGCTGAATAATTGCCGTAATACCCTCTTGAGCGCAGAAATCTACCACATCACGGAAAGGAAAAAATGCATCAGAAGCTAAAACTAATTCTCCTGTGAATTTCTCTTTTGCTCTTTCAATTGCCTGTTGAGTTGCCCAGATTCTGTTCACTTGTCCGCCTCCGATTCCGAAAGCCTGAATTCCATTTGAAACAACGATTGCGTTTGATTTTACGTATTTTACCACTCTCTGAGAGAATAATAAAGCTTTTTTCTGCTCTTCGGTCGGTTGAGTTTCAGTAACCACTTTAATATCGTCTGAGAAAATACTGTCGTTATCCTGAACCAAGATTCCACCATCAACTTTTACCCAAGTTTGCTTGTCTGAAACAGGATTAACGATTTTTATAATTCTTAAATTTTTCTTTTTTCTTAAAACTTCTAAAGCTTCTTCATCAAAATCAGAAGCCATTACGATTTCAAGGAATGTTTTGTTTAATTCTTCCGCTGTTGCTGCATCGATTTTGTAGTTCATTGCAACAATTCCGCCAAAAATTGAAACAGGATCACACTCAAAAGTTTTTGTATATGTTTCTAAAGCTGATGTTCCGATCGCTACTCCGCAAGGTGTAGAATGCTTTACAGCACAACAAGCCATTTCGTCTTTGAATTCAGTAACCACTTTCCAACAAAGATCCATATCACGAAGGTTATTGAACGACAATTCTTTACCTCCCAATTGTTCGAAATCTTTCATTGCTCCATTTTCGAAAGTTGAAGCGTAGTACGCTGCAGTTTGATGTGGGTTTTCACCATATCTTAAGTCAGCAACTTTTTTGTAAGAAGCACTTAAATACGTTGGATATTCTTCATCTAAAAGCATTCTTGAGATTGCCGCATCGTAAGCTGAAGTTAGATTAAATACTTTTCCGGCTAATCTTTTACGAGTTTCAATAATAGTGTCACCATTTTCTTCCATTTCAATTTTTACTTTTTCGTAATCTTCTACGTCAGTAATTACTGTTACAGAATCGAAGTTTTTAGCAGCTGAACGAAGCATTGAAGGTCCACCAATATCAATAAACTCTACCTTTTCGTGAAGAGGAATATCTTTATTTACATTTTCAAAAAATGGGTAAAGATTTACGATAACCATATCGATCAAACCAATATTGTGCTCCTGAACGGTTTTCATGTGCTCTTCGTTTGAACGAACTGCCAATAAACCACCGTGAACTTTCGGGTGAAGAGTTTTTACTCTACCGTCTAACATTTCAGGGAAATCGGTTACTTCATCGATTTGGATTGGATTTAAACCAGCGTCTTTCAAATGTTTGAATGTCCCTCCCGTAGAAATCAATTCATAATTTTGGGATTCTAAAAACTGTGCGAACTCTGTTAATCCGCTTTTGTCAGAAACACTGATCAAAACTCTCTTGCTCATAAATTTTTCATTTTTTGAAGCAAAAACCGCAATAAATTGCGATTTTCACTCATTTTTACTTTTGTCCCTTGCGGGACTTTTCAACTTTTACTTTTTACAGTTATTTCAAACTGTAGACCGGTTCTTTCACCTCCGATCTTACTTTTACTTAGATTTTTTACTTTTCGAAATATTTTTTAATCAATCTAAGTGTGTCTTTATATTTTATTAAGAGATGCTTCGACAAGCTCAGCATGACATCTCTAGTAATAACTGTTTTATTTTTCCGTTATGTTTGTCATGCTGAAAGCATCTCAACTGTGCTTAGGTTCCTACGGAATGACAAACTGGATGGATATTAGTTACCTAAAACCTTATTAATTGCTATAGGGAAAATTTCATATTCAATTTTATGAACTTTTTCTGCTAACGTTTCTGGAGTGTCGTTTTCTGTGACTTCGAATGATTTTTGGAGGATTGCTTCTCCTTCGTCGATTCCCACGGTTACGAAATGAACGGTTGCTCCACTTTCTTTTTCATTGGCTTCAATGACTGCGTTGTGAACGTGATGTCCCCACATTCCTTTTCCGCCGTATTTTGGAAGTAAGGCCGGATGAATATTGATAATGTTTCCTGCCCAACTTTCGACAAACTCAGGTTTGAGAATGGATAAAAATCCTGCCAATACAATTAAGTCTGTATTTTCCGGAATGATTTTACCTAATTCGCTGCTGAAGCTTTTTCCTCTCGGAACTAATGCAGTTTCTATGTTGTGGTTTTTTGCTCTTTCGAGTCCGTAACATTCTCTGTCGGCAACTACTAAAGATACTTTTGCATTTTGGATTTCTCCATTATCAATAGTATCAATAATTCTCTGAAGATTGGTTCCTGAACCTGAAACGAGTATAACTAAGTTTTTCATTTTTATTTTGTGAGCCTACAAGGTTTAAAACCTTGACAAGGCTTTGACTGTTATTAACTAGCCCTGATTGAAGCGGCATCCTTTTTTGTTATTGCGATTGCGGAAAAATTCAACGGATTGCTTCAGCTTGTTCGCAATGACAAAAAAGATACAGCGGAAAGCGGGATTAAGCTCCTAAAATTTCAAATCAATCTTTTCAGCTCCTTCTGTGATTTCTCCGATTTCGTAAGCATCATCTAAAAGGTGAAGCACTTTTTCAGCGTGTTCAGGATCAACAACTACGATCATTCCAACACCCATATTGAAGGTTCCGAACATTTCTTCACGAGCAATGTTTCCTCTTTTTTCCAACTCCAACATTACGCTAGGAATCTGAATTTTTGAGGCATCGATTGAAGCACACAATCCGTCACCAATAATTCTTGGGATATTTTCGTACAAACCGCCACCTGTAATGTGAGCAATTCCTGAAACTTCAACTTCTTCGATTACACTGTGAATATCTTTGAAATATAATCTTGTAGGAACCAAAAGTGTTTCGTACAAAGGTTTTCCTTCAAATTCTTCTTCGAAATTCGGGAATATTTTTCTTACCAAAGAGAATCCATTTGAGTGGAAACCTGAACTTGGTAAAGCGATGATTTTATCTCCGGTTTTGATTTTTGAACCGTCAATAATCTGATCTTTTTCAACAATTCCTACACAGAATCCTGCAACATCGTAATCTCCAGGTTGATACATTCCCGGCATTTCGGCAGTTTCACCACCAATCAATGCACAGTTATTATCTTTACAAGCTTTAACCATTCCTAAAACGATTTCTGCAGCGATTTCAGAATCTAATTTTCCACATGCCAAATAATCAAGGAAAAACAATGGTTTTGCACCGTGACAAAGTATGTCGTTTGCACACATTGCGAAACAGTCTACACCTATAGAATCGTATCTTTTTGAATCTAAAGCAACCTTTAGCTTCGTTCCAACACCATCAGTTCCTGAAACCAAAACCGGATTTTTGTACCCTCCGATTTCGTAAAAAGCACCGAAGCTTCCCAAATGATTCAATACATTGGAATTGTGCGTTTCGCCCACCGCTTTTTTGATTTTATCAACGGTTTTGTAACCTTCTTCTTTGTCTACTCCTGCAGATTTGTATGTGTTGCTCATATTTTTAATGTAACAGTGTATCAGTTTAACAATCTAACAAATGAATCGTTTTGTGCTAAAATGGGACATATTATTTCTATTTTATTAAGTACAAATTTTGAAAACAAAAAAGCCGACAATCTTGGTAGATTATCGGCCGTTATTTTATCTCAGAATTTCAGAGTCCACAACATTCCCTTTTTTGGAAAAACATTCTTTAAAAGTGGTCTGAATTTTCATTACTTTTTCTTTTTGCAAAGATATTAATTTTATGTTAATATTCAAATGCTATTTTTCTAAGATTATTTCAACAGCAGAAATCTTTGCTATTTTTTCTTTTAACTCACTGTCTTTCTCCGTATTAGAAATATTTTGATTTTCTTTATCAAAGTTATCGTTAAAATGTGGCAATGTAAATGTATCAACCACATTTCCTGCGTGTAAAGGAAACCTTTTAGATGCCGCTTCTAAAACTCCTAAACCACCTCTTGGTCCTGTTGCTGTTGCCATTAAAAACATGGGAATATCGTTCCATACTTTTCTGCCTTTGATTCTTGACGTCCAGTCGAATACGTTTTTGAATGCTGTTGAGTACGTTCCGTTGTGCTCTGATAAAGAAACTAAAAGCAAATCTGATGCATCTATTTTTGAAGCAAAATCTACAGCTTGTTGCGGAACTCCGCTTTCTGTTTCGAGTTGATGTTTGTAGATGGGCATTTCGAAGTCGTTCATATCTACGATTTCTATTTCTGCATTTTCAAAAAGTGAAGCTGCGTAAGAAACTAATTGTTTGTTGATTGATACATCGGAATTGCTTCCGGCTATAGCTAAAATTTTCATTGTATAATTTAAATTTGTCTGATTTTAATGTATTATTATGATTGTTTAAGTGGCATTTAAACCACCCCGTCAAAAATTTCTTTGAAATTTTCGCCACCCCTCCACTGGAGGAGAATTTTTATCCGGCAAAAATATTCTAATTATTTTAAATAAGAAGGTAATTCCATTGGAACTTCCATTAAAAGAATTTCGGTGTCTTCTGTTGCTTCAATATTAAAGCTTTGGGTATCCCAAATTCCTAATCCGTCTCTTTCATTTAAGATTCTGTCGCCCACTTTTGCACTTCCTTTTAAAACAAATGCGTAAACGCCATTTCCTTTTTTGTTAATGGTATAGTTTTTACCGTTTCCTTGTTTGAAATTAGCTAAATTAAACCACGCGTCCTGGTGAATCCAAACGCCGTCGTCATTTTTATTTGGAGATAAAATCTGTTGAAAACCGTTAATTTTTTCTCCGTCTTTGATGCTTTTTTGGTCGTATCTCGGCTCTACATTTTCTTCTCTCGGGAAAACCCAGATCTGTAAGAATTTTACAGCTTCATCTTTATTCTGATTGTATTCGCTGTGCATTACTCCGGTTCCGGCGCTCATCACCTGAATTTCTCCTTTTTTGATTACCGCAGTAGTTCCCATAGAATCTTTGTGCTCTAAGTTTCCCTCTAAAGGAATTGAAATGATTTCCATGTTCTTGTGTGGATGTGTTCCGAAACCCATTCCCTGAGAAACGGTGTCGTCATTTAAAACTCTTAAAACTCCGAAGTTGGATCTTTCTCTGTTTTGATAATTGGCAAAACTGAAGGTATGGTAAGAATTTAACCAACCATGATCGGCGTGACCTCTTGAATCTGCCTTGTGATATACTGTTTTCATATTGTGATTATTTTTGTTACTTAATTATTGTTGCTATTAATTATGATACAAATGTACAGCTTGCAAATTCCGGAAATGTTGACGTAGGATAAGAAAGTTTTTTGTTGTGAATGACAAATTGTGAATCGTCAATTTTCTTCGAAGTGAATTTTATTGGTGAATTTTTAAAATTAAATTTTGGCTAAAGCCAATTTTCTACCAATATAAAGAAAGCGGACTAAAGTCCGCTCCTATTGATGGTTTTACTATTTTTTTATGCCATTTTATTTTTTAGAAGACTTTAATTCCTGCAACAAAACATCTTCTAAAACAGATTTTTCTAAAACTACTTTATCAACAACATCATTGGGAATTGTCATTGATAAAACATATTGCTTTACTTTCCATTGTCCGTTTATTTTTTCTAAAACTCCTGAACCACGACAGATTTTCATTTGCGTATCTAACAATTCGTCAAACCAAGCCAATTTTCCATCTTTACTGAAGTAGATATTTCTTCTGACAGATGTGAAATTCCATGTCTTTTTTTTGTCGAAATGAGGTTTTGCCCAAACTTTAAATTCCTGTTTGTTCCAGATTTCGGTTGCGTCTGTTCCAATAAAAGTAGATTCATCAGCAAAAAAACTGAAGTATTTTTCAAATTCTGCGTTGGCTGCAGCAACATTGAAATCATCAAGCATTGTTGAGACTTCAGTTTTCTCTTTTTCAAATTTAGCATTTTTAGATTGCGCTGAAAAATTTGAAAAAGCAAATAAAAAGGTTGCTAATACAAAGAATAGTTTTGTTTTTTTCATTATAATAGATTTATATTTTATTCATTATATCCGATACAAAAAAGAGTTTCGCCTTTATTTACCGGCGGAGTTCCTACTTTGTACAAAATAATTCCGTTGGTTTGCGAAACAATATCGTGTTTTTTGTTTCCAAATTTGTCTGTAATATAGCCTAAAATCTGATTCTTTTTAACTTTATCTCCGCTTTTCAGTTCACTATAAAAAATTCCATCTTCCGGAACTCTTATATAATCTTGCTGGTTTAAAAGAACGATTGATTTTTGATTGACCATTTTTGATTTTCTCTTCACAGAATTTCCAGAATTTTCAAGCATGTTGTAAACTGCAGTTTTAATCAAATCAACATTATCTTTCTGTACAGTTCCCAGCTTTCCGGCTTCAATACTCAAAGCCGTAATTCCCTGCTGGGTAGCTTCTTTGAAAGCATATTTTGCGGGTTCAGTTGGAGTTAAAGTGTAAGAATAAGAAACAACATATTGAATTCCTGATTTCAAAGATAAATCGTGAGCTTTTTTAGTATTTTCAGGGATATCTTTTCTGTTGTAATAACAGACAAATGGCAGCAAATCTTCACTAGCATCACCGCCATGAATATCTAAAAATATGGTTGAATTAGGAATAATTTCTTTTGTGATTAAATGGGCAATCTGGTCAGTTGGAGTTCCGTTTGACGAACCCGGAAAAGCGGTGTTTAAATTTTTGCCATCCAATGGATTGATGAAAGGCGTTCTTTTTTGAAAAGATTCCACATTAGCAATCGGAATAATAATTAAACTTCCTTTGATATTTTCGGGTCTAATTTCATTTAATAATTCCTGAACCGCAACAATCGGCGGATATTCGTAACCATGAATTCCTGCTACAATCGTAAACACAGATCCTTTTTCTTTTCCTTTAATAATCGTAACCGGTAAATACGTTTCTTTTGAATCGCTTTTAATAGAAAATATCGTGTCTTTCCTGAATGAACCTTCTTGATTTAAAATTTCCTTTACTGATTGAGATTTCATCATTGAAAAAGCAACAAAAACTGATAATAGAGCGGTTTTGGAGATTAATTTTATCATTTTTAAATATCATTAAATTATGCTTCAACCAATTCCATACGTTTTGCAATTCTGTTTGCCAACCAACTTACATAAAACAACTGGAAACTGTGGTAAACCATTACTGGAAGCAAAAATAAAACTTTTTTTTCGTCGGGAATTCCTAAAACCAAAAGAAATAAACTTCCATGAACCAACGATTTTTTTGAACCACAGAATGTTGTTGTAATGACATCTTTCGGTTTGAAATTCATTTTTTCTGCAATCAATTTTAAAATGTAATACGTCGCGAAAAACAGAAATATAACACTGAATGCTAATACAATAAATACAAATGACGGAACCGCAGCGAAGATATTTTCAATAAATGCCGTTGAGAAACTTTCGTAAACAATCAATAAAATAATTAGGCGATCAAATTCTGCGATAATATTTGAATATTTTGTTACCCATTTTTTCAGTAATGGATTTAATAAAACACCTAAAATAATCGGCAATAAAACTTTAATTAAAAGCTGTTCAATAATTTCCGTCTGATCTCCAGAAGATGAATTTGAAACTAAGAAAAAACTCATCAAAAGTGGTGTCATGATTATTCCGATTAACCCAGAAATAGACGCATTAAAAATGGCTGAAGTTACATTTCCTTTCGCAATCGAAACCATAACAACCGATGAAGAAACTGTTGAAGGCAAACTTGCGAGAAAAAATACCGAAAGCCAGATATTATAATACTCAGAATCTTTAATCAAGGGATAAAAAGCCAATGCCAATAAAGGAAAAATGATAAACGTTCCAGACTGAATCAGCAAATGTAATTTCCAGTTGGATACGTCTTTTACTACTTCTTTAAGATTTAGTTTTAAACCATATAAAAGAAAAATTCCGGCAATTCCCCAATCGATAAAGTCTGAAAGATTGAAATATTGGTTATAAGATTCGTGGAAGGGAATCAGCTTTGCCATGAAAACCATTCCGATAAGCAAAAAGAGAAAAGTGTTTTGTTTGGTAAATACTTTAGATATCAACTTCATTATATATTCATTTAAAAAATAAAAAATCCTTAAAGTTTTCGGCTTTAAGGATAGTAAAATTACGAATAATTTATTTTATAGGCTTTATGGAAACAGCAAAACCTCCACTTCGAGCCATCTTAAAATTGATTTTGGATTTGCTATTAATCTGTTTTTTATAAATGTTATAACTCTGAGGATTTTCGATGTAATCTGCATCTTTTCCATCTTCGTAGATTGTCGCTTCATATTTTTTTCCTTTATCTAAAAATGAAAAATCTACGGTGTATTCTCGCTTATTTTCATCGGTAATTCCACCAACAAACCAATTTTCGGTTCCTTTCGCTTTTCTTGCGGTAATGACATAATCTCCAGGTTCCGCTGAAAGAATTTTCGTATCATCCCAATCTGCCGCAACATCTTTAATAAACTGAAAAGCATCCATGTGTTTTGCATAGTTTTCCGGCAAATCTGCAGCCATTTGAAGCGGCATATACATCGTTACATAGAGCGCCAATTGCTTTGCTAAAGTAGTTTTCACAAAACGCTTATCTCCTGGGAAGTAATAATCTAATTTGGTCTGAAAAATCCCCGGCGTGTAATCCATCGAGCCACCCATCCATCGTGTGAACGGAAGAATCGTTTGGTGGTCTGGATTATTCCCTGCAAAAGCTTCGTATTCTGTTCCACGAGCTGCTTCTGCTGAAATATAATTAGGATAAGTACGACTTTCTCCTCCAGGACGAACCGATTCATGAGAATTCACCATAATTTTATACTCATTGGCTTTTTCTACAATCCTATAATAATGATTAATTGTCCATTGCGAATAATGATGTTCTCCTCTCGGAATAATATCTCCTACATAACCCGTTTTCACAGAAGTGTAACCGTATTTATTCATCAATTGAAAAGCCTGATCTGCCCATCTTTCGTAATTGGTTGCTGAACCGGAAGTTTCATGATGCATAATCAGTTTAATACCTTTTGAATGTGCGTATTCATTCAGTATTTTAATATCAAAATCTGGATAAGGCGTCAGAAAATCAAAAACAGATTCTTTGGAATGACCGAACCAGTCTTCCCAACCGATATTCCAACCTTCGATTAACAATCCGTCGAAACCATTTGCAGAGGCAAAATCAATATATTCTTTAACCCTTGTAGTATTTGCTGCGTGTTTTCCGTTAGGTGTTAATTTAGAAAAATCGGTTACTCCTAAATGAACATTATCTGCTGTAGAATACGCCCACTGTGCTTTTCCGATAATCATTTCCCACCAAACTCCCATGTATTTTGTAGGTTTAATGTAAGAAGTGTCGGTATATTTTGTCGGTTCATTCAGATTAAACAACATTTTAGAATCCATTAACTCTTCTGCTTTTGGCGAAACGATAATTGTTCTCCAAGGTGTTACAGAAGGCGTCTGAATATATCCTTTTGCACCTTGTCGATCTGCTGTAAGATGCGTTTTAAATTTAAAATTCTGAGCATCAACTTCAAGATGTGAAGCTGCATAATTGAGAACTGCCGCTTCTGCAATATTGATATACAAAGGTTCTTTTCCGTCCTTTTTTAACATCAACGGCGACTGAACTGCATTTTTAATTAATTTCTGAGAAGCATTAGAATCAAAAGCTTTATCCCATTTCGCAGGAATTTCTGAAATATTGGTTTCCTGATATTTATATTCCTGAGAATCGTAATCGGCAACCATCCACCAAGCTTTCATGTCAGTTGGAAAATCGAATTCGGTATCTTCTTCTTTGATAACAAAATAATTCAGGTTTTTCTGCTGTGGAAACTCATATCTAAAACCTAAACCATCATTAAACAGTCTAAACTTTACAACAATACTTCTGTCCGTAGATTTTTGATTTAACGTAACTGCCAATTCATTATAATGATTGATATAATTTTTCTTTTCGCCTAAAACAGGTTGCCACGTTTCGTTTTTTGAATCTCTTTTTTCGGAAGTTTTAACAAAATCATTATTTAAATCAAATTTTGCATCTTCAGTTTTAGTAATTTCTGAAGAAAACTGCACCGATGTATCTTTAAAAAGTCTCAAACCTAACTTGGAATCTTCAACAACTGCAGCTCCGTTATATTTTAAATTGTAAAAAGGAACTCCGTTTTTCAGCTGGAAATTCATTTCAAATTTCCCATCGGGAGATTTCAACGATTGCGAATTTGCACCCGTAAACATCATGGTAAGTAAAACTGCGCCAATTGTAATTTTCATCTTATTGAATTTTATAAAGTTTAAAAATAAAAAATTAGCATCAACAATTGGTAATAAATCAAATTAAAGATTCTTTTTATCTTTTATATAAATCTTTGTATCTCTAAAATAAGTGAAACGGCATTGTTTATCCTAAATTTTTCACTGCGTTTATTTCTCTTCGTTTTGCTTTGCGTTTAAAATTATCGCAAGGTTAGACAAAGTCTTTTTCTAAAAATGATTATTTTTTTTGCTAAACAAAGCCACTTTGTTTAATAAAGAAATACAAAAAGTCTAGTTACCAATAAAGCTTATCAAAAATATATTACATACATTATACTAAGCTTATTCGGAAATTTTGGCAGATTATCTTTATCTTTGCAGACTTAAAACTATACTATAAATGTCAAACAGAAAGATGATTACGGCGGCTTTGCCATATGCAAACGGACCGGTTCATATTGGGCATTTGGCGGGAGTTTACATTCCTGCAGATGTTTACGCTAGATTTCAGAGAAGATCGGGAAAAGATGTTGCTTTTATCTGTGGATCAGATGAGCACGGAATTCCTATCACCATAAGAGCTAAAAAAGAAGGAGTTACACCACAAGATATCGTTGATAAATATCACGAAGTTATCAAAAAATCTTTTTCGGATTTAGGAATTTCTTTTGATGAATATTCGAGAACAACATCGGTTAATCACCGCAAAACAAGTCAGGATTTCTTTAAAGTGCTTTATGAAAAAGGAAAGTTCACCGAAGAAATGTCTGAGCAATATTTTGACGAACAGGCTAATGAATTTTTGGCTGACCGATATATCGTTGGAACTTGCCCGAACTGCGGAAATGAAAACGCTTACGGAGATCAGTGTGAGAAATGTGGTTCTACCCTTTCTCCATCAGAATTGATCAATCCAAAATCGATGTTGAGCGGAAACGTTCCTATCTTAAAAGAAACAAAAAACTGGTATTTACCATTAAATGAATATGAAGATTTCCTAAACAAATGGATTATTGAAGGTCATAAAGACGACTGGAAACCGAACGTTTACGGACAGGTGAAATCGTGGTTAACCGATGGTTTAAAGCCTCGTGCGATGACCAGAGATTTAAATTGGGGCGTTCCTGTTCCTCTTCCAAATGCAGAAGGAAAAGTTTTGTATGTTTGGTTTGACGCACCTATTGGTTACATTTCTTTCACAAAAGAATGGGCAGAGAAAAACGGAAAAGACTGGAAAGATTATTGGCAAAGTGAAAACTCAGATTTGGTTCATTTTATCGGAAAGGATAATATTGTATTCCACTGTATTATTTTCCCTGCAATGATGAAAGCTCACGGAGATTACAAAATGCCGAAAAACGTTCCTGCTTTTGAATTTTTGAATCTTGAAAATGATAAAATTTCAACTTCAAGAAACTGGGCAGTTTGGGCACACGAATATGTAGAAGAATTTCCTGGACAACAGGATGTCCTGCGTTATGCATTGCTTTCTTCAGCTCCGGAAACGAAAGATAATAACTTTACGTGGAAAGATTTCCAGACGAAAAACAATTCTGAATTGGTAAACAAGTTTGGAAACTTTATTAATAGAGTAATTTCTTTCACTAATAAAAATTTTGAAGGAAAAGTTCCAAATGGTACTTTAGATGAAGAAAGCAAAACAGCTATAAAAACTGGAATAGAGAAAGTTAGCTATCATTTAGAGAAATATGAATTCAGAAACGCTTTGAATTCATTTATGGAACTTGTTGATTATGGTAACTTATATCTTCAAAATGCTGAACCTTGGAAAACAATAAAAAATGATCCAAACGAAGCCGGGCAGTCAATGTTTGTTGGAGCACAAATTGCAGCTGTTGTAGCACAATTATGTGAACCGTTTATGCCATTCACTGCAGAGAAGTTATTTGGGTATTTTAATATCGAGAAAAAGAATTGGGAAGAATTACAAAATTCTGAAATTCAGATTGAAACTGGACATAAAATTGAAGAAGCTCCTTTATTATTTACCAAAATTGAAGACAATGTTATTGAAGCTCAGATTCAGAAATTAGAAAATACAAAACAAAGTAATAAAAAAACAAATTCTAACGCTAACCCAATGAAAGAGGAAATACAGTTTGATGATTTTACAAAAATCGACTTGAGAACAGCAACGATTATTGAAGCTGAAAAAGTAGAAAAAGCTGATAAATTATTAAAACTAACTGTTGATACTGGAGTTGACGTAAGAACGGTTGTTTCAGGGATTGCAGAAAGTTTTACTGCAGAAGAAGTAATCGGAAAGCAGGTGATGATTTTATTAAATCTTGCTCCAAGGAAAATCAGAGGAATTGAATCTCAGGGAATGTTGTTGTTGACAACTAAACCAGACGGAAAATTATCTTTTGTAACGCCGGATGATAGCAATGTTGAGAACGGTATTGAGATTGGATAATCTTTAATTTTACATAAACAAAAAAGACGCAAAATTTGCGTCTTTTTTTATTCTTAAATATCTTTTTATTTAATTTTCTTCGCCATATAATCACTTTCATTTCCTAAACGGTCAATAGCTTTTATGGCAATTGCTTCAAGAGTTTTCTCAGATTTTAGTTTAGGAATTTCTTTTGATAATTGATCTAAAGTCAAAATCTCGGTTTCCCAAACTCCATTATACTGAGTGAAAAGCACCCATTGAAAAACATTTCCAATATTTTTAGCACTCCAACTTGCCTGCACAAAAAATCCGTTGTCTTTTACAAACAGATCAGGCTTTTGTAATGGAATTGCTTTTATCCACGGACTTTTCGGTGTTAAAGCCTTTTCTTTATAAGGTCCGTTTTTCAAAGTCGGAAGCATGTTTGCGTTTTTGGTTAAACCTGCAATACTCCAATGAACTTCTCCTGCATCATTCGTTAAAATCTGTCTTGATAATTCAACCTGATTTTTAATTTCAGTAGGTCGGTCAGAGGTTTTTATTTCAACTGTGTTTAAACCTGGCCAAAGATGGCGATTCATGGTATTTTCAGATTTCCACCAGTTTAATAATGAAGCAAAAGGTTGCCCTTTAGATTCAATAGGCCAATATAATTGAGGTGAAAAATAATCTACCCAACCATTATTTAACCATAATTTAGCATCAGCAAACAATTCGTCATATTGCGAAGAACCAACAATTCCTTCAGGATAACCCGGTTTCCAGATTCCAAAAGGACTAATTCCGAATTTCACATGACTTTTTTCTGCGTGAATTTCTTTATAAATTCTTTCAACAAATTTATTTACATTATCTCTTCTCCAATCAGCCCTTGATAATGTTCCGCCCGAACTTTGATAAACCGCCCAACTTTTATGGTCTGGAAAATCTGCACCCCGATTGTATGTTGCATAAGGATAAAAATAATCGTCAAAATGAACGGCATCAATATCATATCTTTTTACAATATCTTTCACAACATTCGAAACATGTCCTTGAGTTCGAGGATCTGCAGGATCAAACCAATACATTCCGTTTTTTAGTTTAATCGTAATATCCGAAAGTTTACTCGCCATAGACTGATTTGTAACCGCTCCACCGTTGGAATGATGCGCTCTGTAAGGATTTAACCAGACATGAAGCTCCAAACCTCTCTTGTGAGATTCTTCAATCCAAAATTGCAAAGGATCATAATTCGGATAAGGTGGTTCACCTGTTTTTCCGGTTAAAAAATACGACCAAGGTTCCAACTCACTCGTGTACAAAGCATCTGCAGAAGGACGTACCTGAAAAATAACGGCATTAAAATTATTTTCCTGAAGCATATTCAACATATTAATTGCTTCTGCTTTTTGCTGCTCTACAGAAAGATTATTTCTTGAAGGCCAGTTGATATTGGCAACACTCGCAATCCAAACTCCACGGAATTCACGGTTGATTGCAGGAAGATTTACTTTAAAATCTTCGCCAACAGGAATTGCTGAAATTGGCGGAACATTTTTAGAATCTGGAGATTTGAGACTATTCTTTGAAGTTTTCGCTGTTTGTACAGGTTTAGTTTTCGACGTGTTTTCTCTTACCGCACACGAAGTAGTGAATGAAGCGAACAAACCTAATATACAGACTAATTTTATTTTAGTGATTTTCATATTTAATTCAAGGAAAATGATTTCTGAATTGTTAAAAGACAAAACTAATAATATAAAGATAATATTAAAAGTCTTATACTGTAAAATTTAGTTAAAACAAAAAAGATAAAGAAGTGATGTTTTATTTTCATAAAAAAAGCCCCGAAAATCGAGGCTTTAATTATCTTTAAGAATTTTAGATTAAGCTTTTGCTCCTCTTTCGATTCTTTTTCTTTCTTCTTCAGAAAGTACTTTCTTTCTCATACGGATGAAGTTAGGAGTTACCTCGATTGCTTCATCAGCTTGGATATATTCCATACATTCTTCAAGAGAGAATAAGATTTTTGGTGCAACACCAGTATCTTTATCTTTACCTGAAGCTCTCATGTTATTCAACTGTTTTGCTTCAACGATGTTTACAACTAAATCTCCAGGCTTGTTTTGCTCACCGATAACCATACCTGCATAGATTTCCTCGCCCGGATCAACATAGAACTTACCTCTATCCTGAAGTTTAGCAATAGAATATTCTGTAGCCGGACCTTGAGTTTTGGAGATTAACACCCCATTACTTCTTCCAGGAATAGCACCTTTGAAAGGCTTGTATTCTGTGAAACGGTGTGCCATAATAGCTTCACCAGCAGTAGCAGTTAACATCTGAGAACGCAATCCGATCAAACCTCTTGAAGGAATTTCGAATTCCATGTGCTGCATTTCACCTTTAGTTTCCATAATGTGAAGATCACCTTTTCTCTGAGTTGCCAAATCGATTACTCTAGAAGCAAATTCGTCTGGTACATCAACAACCAAAGATTCGTAAGGCTCCAATTTTTGACCATTTTCATCTTCTCTCAAGATAACCTGAGGCTGTCCGATAGTCATTTCGTAACCTTCTCTTCTCATTGTTTCAATTAAAACTGACAAGTGAAGAATACCTCTACCGAAAACCAGGAACGTGTTTGCATCATCAGTCTGTTGAACTCTTAATGCTAAGTTTTTCTCTAATTCTTTTGTTAATCTTTCTTTCAGGTGGTTTGAAGTAACATATTTACCATCTTTACCGAAGAAAGGTGAATTGTTGATTGAGAACGTCATATTTAACGTTGGCTCATCAATTGAAGTTCTTGGCAATGGCTCCGGATTTTCGATATCTACGAAAGAATCTCCAATTTGGAAAGCATCAAAACCTACAACAGCACAGATATCTCCTGCTAAAACTTCGGTTACTTTTTTCTTTCCAAGACCTTCAAAAACATATAATTCTTTGATTTTTCCTTTTACTATTTTTCCGTCTGCTTGTGCTAAACCAATCCACTGGCTTTCTTTAAGACTTCCACGGATTACTTTACCAATCGCAATTCTTCCTAAGAATGAAGAGAAATCTAGAGAAACAATCTGCATCTGTAAGTTACCCTCCTCTACTTTCGGCTCCGGAACATATTGTAAAATACCATCCAATAACGGGAAGATATCTTCTGTTTGCTCTAATGAAGTGTTGAACCAACCTTGCTTAGAAGAACCGTAGAATGTTGGGAAATCCAATTGCTCTTCTGTAGCATCAAGTGCAAAGAACAAATCAAATACTTTGTCATGAACTTCTTCAGGACGACAGTTTGGTTTGTCTACTTTGTTAATAACAACCAAAGGTCTAAGACCTAATTCTAAAGCTTTCTGCAATACGAATCTTGTCTGAGGCATTGGTCCTTCAAATGCATCTACCAACAAGATAACACCGTCTGCCATTTTCAAAACACGCTCTACTTCACCACCGAAATCGGCGTGACCAGGAGTGTCGATTACGTTAATTTTAACGTCTTTATAGTTAACAGAAATATTCTTAGATAAAATGGTAATACCTCTTTCTCTTTCAAGATCGTTATTATCCATTATTAATTCTCCACTTTCCTGATTTTCTCTGAAAATGTTTGTAGCATGAATAATCTTATCAACCAAGGTAGTTTTACCGTGGTCAACGTGTGCGATAATCGCAATATTTCTAATGTTTTGCATGAATGATTTTTACGGGTGCGAAATTAGTGATTTTTAATCAATTAATCATCATCAATATTTATTAATTAACAAATTCATAATGAGAAGTTTACTTTAAAGTCTTTAATATTTAGATATAAACCATTAATTTAAATCATCTTATCATCGTATTTTTAGGACTAAATAGAATTTTATCATTATTAAAATTTAAATAATTAAAAGGAAATTTTATGAAAATGAATATTTGTTTATAATTTTTTTTAAATTAACGTCATTGTTAAATCACAAAAACTCACAATTATTTTATCAGGTAATCAGTTTTTTATTAATTTGCATTATACTAAATGTAGTACGGCAATGAAAAGAATCATTACTTTCTGTTTTTTGTTGGCTCTTAATAGCCAATTTTCTTCACAACAATCAGCTTACAAAGCGCTCCAAACTTTAAACGAAAATTATTCACAGGAACATATTTATATCTTAACCGATAAAGATCTGTATCTTTCTGGTGAAACAGTTTGGTTTAATGCGATGATTTTCAGAAATTTTTCGACTTCTGATTTATCAACAAATTTCTTCATCGAAATATATGACAGAAATAAAAAACAGATTTTAAGAAGAAGGTTTCCTGTTTTTAATGGTCTTGCACAAGGAAGTATTCAGCTTCCTGAAGATTTGAATGAAGATGTTTATTTTTTCCGTGCTTATACCCCGATGATGAGTAATCTGAGTGAGGATTTTCAGTATTTAAAACAAATTCCGGTTTACAATCCTTCGTCAGCAAAAAAATTGGTGGCAGACAAAACATCTTCATGGTCCGCAACCTTGCATCCTGAAGGAAATTCTTTCATCCAAAATATTCCAAGTAAAATTGCAGTACGACTTCATTCTAAAGGAACTCCGCCATCACAATGGGAAGGCTATGTTGTTGAAAAAAGTGATCCTGAAAAGAAAATTTCTACCTTCAAAGGATTAGACGGAAATGTTGGCGTTTTTACACTGACTCCGCAAAAAGATAAAGTTTACGAAGCTGTCATTACAGACAATAACGGTGTTAAAAATACTGTAGCACTTCCAAAAGTTTCTGAAACAGGAATCAGTCTGCAAGTAATTAGTGAAAAAGATAATATTAAATATAAAATTCAAAATACTGGTGGAAATCTTCCTTATTATAATGTCGTTGCCAATATTGGAGAACAGGTAGTTTATAAAGCTAAAATTAATCAGCTTAAAGATGCATTTCAGTCAATCCCAACCAATCAGCTAATTAATAGTGTTTTGCAGATTACGGTTTTTGATGATAAGGAAAATGTTTTGACAAGCAGAATGTGTTTTGTGATGCCTCAAAATCTGAACATTTCTGTTCCTGAAGTGAAATCTGAAACTTTAAGCACTGAAAAAAGAGGTTTCAATTCATTTGATGTAAAATCTAAGGGTGTTTCAAATATTTCTGTCGCAGTATTCGATCCTGAAGATAAAAAATCACTGCAAGATGAAAATTTTTTAAGTTCTCTATGGCTTACAAGTGTTATTAAATCTAAAATTGACCGTCCTGCACAATATTTTAGCGATAAAAGAAATACAGAAGCTCTTGATGCTTTATTGATTTCTGAACAGTGGAAAATGTTCGACTGGAAAGAAATTATTTCAGGAAAATATCCAACAATTATTAATAATCCTTCAAAATATATTTCTTACAAAGGAAAACTTACAGTTAACGCAAAACCAGCACCTCAGCAAGATCTCATCATGTTTGTGGAAGGTGATAAATCTGGAAATCAAGTTTTTCAGGTGGAAACTGACAGTAACGGAGAATTCTTTTTTGATAATATGATTTTTGAGAAACCAATTAAAATTACTTATCAGGTAAATGGAGCCAATGCCTCTCTTAAAAGCAGAACCAATGTTTATGTAAGTCCTACAAATACTTTCATTCCATTAAAAAAAGAATTGCCTTCTATTGAAAATTTTAGCCTTATTGATAAAAAATCTTCTCCTGAAACTCCACAATCACCTGAAATTACACGAACGATTGAAGCAAGAAAATATAAAAAGGAATACAACGAAAAAGTTACTTTGATTGAAGAAGTTAAGATTAAAGCAAAAAAGAAAAATCTTACTGAAGATCTTAATAATAAACTAAGTAGTTCTCTTTATAGAAGTATGAATGAAATTGTTTTTGATTTGGTGAATGACAATCAGTCAGCCGCAAGTTCTCAAAATATACTTCAATGGCTTCAAGGTCGTGCAGCCGGATTAACCATTAATTATGAAAACGGAGTTCCAACTCCTTATATCCGTCAGACAAAAGCGAATGTTTATTTGGATGAAATGCTAACTGATGCAAGTGCGCTTAGTGGCTTATCAACTGATAATATTGCTATGGTAAAAATTATCAAAGATGGCGCCATCGGTATGAGTGGCGGTGGTAGTGGCGGTGTCCTTATTTACACAAAAAGAGGTGATACCCAACCTGTCTCTAAAGGAAATTCCCTATCAAATATGACTGATATTAACTTTTTTGTAATGGAAGGCTATAATGAGTCTGAAAAATTTCCCGATTCTGATTACGGAAATTCTGATTTATCTAAAATCGGCTATGACTATCGCTCAGTTTTATATTGGAATCCTCTTGTTGAAGAAAATGAAGCTAGTCCTACCAAAATCGATTTTTACAACAATGACACGGCAAAGAAGTTCAGATTTATTATTATCGGATCTGATAATGAGAAGTACATGCCTGTTTATTATGATAAGATTGTTCCTTAAATATGATTTAAGAATGATACTTATAAGCGGAAAATATTTTAGAATATTTTCCGCTTATTTTTTTCCATTACTATTCTTACAAATTATTTTCACTTTTGAGTATCTTTGAGATATAACACAACTAATCATTGCAAGTAATACTGCACACCAGAGTTGTGAATTGCTTTCATTTTTGAGTATCTTTGAGATATAACACAACTCAAAAAGGATTTTTCAATAGCAAAAGGGCGTTGTGAATTGCTTTCATTTTTGAGTATCTTTGAGATATAACACAACTGCTGATAAATAAGCAAATCCGCCATTTCCGTTGTGAATTGCTTTCATTTTTGAGTATCTTTGAGATATAACACAACATACATTTTCAAATTACCGTTTTTGTTGACGTTGTGAATTGCTTTCATTTTTGAGTATCTTTGAGATATAACACAACTGCTGATAAATAAGCAAATCCGCCATTTCCGTTGTGAATTGCTTTCATTTTAGAGTATCTTTGAGATATAACACAACTGCTGATAAATAAGCAAATCCGCCATTTCCGTTGTGAATTGCTTTCATTTTAGAGTATCTTTGAGATATAACACAACATACATTGTCAAATTACCGTTTTTGTTGACGGTGTGAATTGCTTTCATTTTTGAGTATCTTTGAGATATAACACAACTTTCCTCATCTATTTCCAGATGATGGCTGCGTTGTGAATTGCTTTCATTTTTGAGTATCTTTGAGATATAACACAACTTTACTCATATATTTACAGAAGATGGCTGCGTTGTGAATTGCTTTCATTTCTGAGTATCTTTGAGATATAACACAACTTTACTCATATATTTACAGAAGATGGCTGCGTTGTGAATTGCTTTCATTTCTGAGTATCTTTGAGATATAACACAACTTTCCTAATCTATTTCCAGATGATGGCTGCGATGTGAATTGCTTTCATTTTTGAGTATCTTTGAGATATAACACAACTCGCTTTCCATTTTAATGTTCAATATCCAAGTTGTGAATTGCTTTCATTTTTGAGTATCTTTGAGATATAACACAACTACATAAAACATTAATATGGAATCAAATAAGTTGTGAATTGCTTTCATTTTTGAGTATCTTTGAGATATAACACAACGTGGAGAAGCCCGGACTCGAACCGGATATCGTTGTGAATTGCTTTCATTTTTGAGTATCTTTGAGATATAACACAACGTTATGGGTTCTGAGTGTCATCCAATGGTGGTTGTGAATTGCTTTCATTTTTGAGTATCTTTGAGATATAACACAACCGGTGCTCAATATGGAGCTTCTGTAGACTTGTTGTGAATTGCTTTCATTTTTGAGTATCTTTGAGATATAACACAACTTCAGAGGTTTTGTGGAACTTAAAAAAGCAGTTGTGAATTGCTTTCATTTTTGAGTATCTTTGAGATATAACACAACAAATCTCTTAAACTTATTGTTGACGGTTTTGTTGTGAATTGCTTTCATTTTTGAGTATCTTTGAGATATAACACAACTGTCGTCCTCTAGTGCAAGATGATTTAGCCGTTGTGAATTGCTTTCATTTTTGAGTATCTTTTAGATATAACACAACAAAACTTCCTGCAACATATTTCGATTTAATGTTCTGAATTGCTTTCATTTTTGAGTATCTTTTAGATATAACACAACAAAACTTCCTGCAACATATTTCGATTTAATGTTCTGAATTGCTTTCATTTTTGAGTATCTTTGAGATATAACACAACCAACAGATCTTTCACAGTTAAATTTCACGCGTTGTGAATTGCTTTCATTTTTGAGTATCTTTGAGATATAACACAACTTTTGCGAGATTAGTAATCTTGTTAATTAGGTTGTGAATTGCTTTCATTTTTGAGTATCTTTGAGATATAACACAACAATACTTCCTGCAACATATTTCGATGTAATGTTGTGAATTGCTTTCATTTTTGAGTATCTTTGAGATATAACACAACTTGAAGTACTGCGGTATCATTTGAAATTAGGTTGTGAATTGCTTTCATTTTTGAGTATCTTTGAGATATAACACAACAGAATGTCACCATAATTGATATGATTTTGCGTTGTGAATTGCTTTCATTTTTGAGTATCTTTGAGATATAACACAACGGACTTTGGGATAGACGTGGTTACAAACGTGTTGTGAATTGCTTTCATTTTTGAGTATCTTTGAGATATAACACAACCAAACCTGCTTTCTTTAAGATAGATTCTTCGTTGTGAATTGCTTTCATTTTTGAGTATCTTTGAGATATAACACAACTAGAACAATTGCGAATGAATCTGTTGCATCGTTGTGAATTGCTTTCATTTTTGAGTATCTTTGAGATATAACACAACAAAACTCATGCTTATGAAGTGATGGGTGTTGTTGTGAATTGCTTTCATTTTAGAGTATCTTTGAGATATAACACAACCAAACCTGCTTTCTATAAGATAGATTCTTCCTTGTGAATTGCTTTCATTTTTGAGTATCTTTGAGATATAACACAACAAAACTCATGCTTATGAAGTGATGGGTGTTGTTGTGAATTGCTTTCATTTTCGAGTATCTTTGAGATATAACACAACTAGCTGTGCTTGAGCCATTAGAGAGTTTGTGTTGTGAATTGCTTTCATTTTTGAGTATCTTTGAGATATAACACAACAAAACTCATGCTTATGAAGTGATGGGTGTTGTTGTGAATTGCTTTCAATTTCGAGTATCATTGAGATATAACACAACTAGAACAATTGCGAATGAATATGTTGTATCGTTGTGAATTGCTTTCATTTTTGAGTATCTTTGAGATATAACACAACGGTTCCTCCAATTGACAACCATTTATCACTGTTGTGAATTGCTTTCATTTTTGAGTATCTTTGAGATATAACACAACAAAGATCAGTCATGATCCGGTGCTTATTCTGTTGTGAATTGCTTTCATTTTTGAGTATCTTTGAGATATAACACAACTGCATTCTCTGACTACTGCATTTTAGGTGAGTTGTGAATTGCTTTCATTTTTGAGTATCTTTGAGATATAACACAACCCAACCTTCACCTAAATGTTGATCTTCACTGTTGTGAATTGCTTTCATTTTTGAGTATCTTTGAGATATAACACAACTCTGGTGAAAAAACAGAAGAATATAGAATTGTTGTGAATTGCTTTCATTTTTGAGTATCTTTGAGATATAACACAACTGGAACTTTCCTTGTGCTGTATTCTTCTATGTAGTGAATTGCTTTCATTTTTGAGTATCCTTGAGATATAACACAACTGGAACTTTCCTTGTGCTGTATTCTTCTATGTAGTGAATTGCTTTCATTTTTGAGTATCCTTGAGATATAACACAACTGGAACTTTCCTTGTGCTGTATTCTTCTATGTAGTGAATTGCTTTCATTTTTGAGTATCTTTGAGATATAACACAACTGGAACTTTCCTTGTGCTGTATTCTTCTCTGTTGTGAATTGCTTTCATTTTTGAGTATCTTTGAGATATAACACAACAATAGCATCGAAAATAAAGGCAAAAACAAGGTTGTGAATTGCTTTCATTTTTGAGTATCTTTGAGATATAACACAACATCTTTGTAATGTTTTGTCTGATATGTCGAGTTGTGAATTGCTTTCATTTTTGAGTATCTTTGAGATATAACACAACACAATTTCAAATTGAAATATTCTCAGTACCGTTGTGAATTGCTTTCATTTTTGAGTATCTTTGAGATATAACACAACATTATCTGCAGAATCCCATTCATTTTTGTTGTTGTGAATTGCTTTCATTTTTGAGTATCTTTGAGATATAACACAACTTTGCTTTTTAATTCTTCATAATCGGCTTTGTTGTGAATTGCTTTCATTTTTGAGTATCTTTGAGATATAACACAACATAGACCACAACTTGCCAATCGTCCGAATAGTTGTGAATTGCTTTCATTTTTGAGTATCTTTGAGATATAACACAACTACATTAGCAATGTATTCATCAGGTACAGGGTTGTGAATTGCTTTCATTTTTGAGTATCTTTGAGATATAACACAACTGAATATAATTTGTGGGTTTTTTGTTGTGTGTTGTGAATTGCTTTCATTTTTGAGTATCTTTGAGATATAACACAACCTGTTACCCTTTCATTGTAGGCGTTTTGGAGTTGTGAATTGCTTTCATTTTTGAGTATCTTTGAGATATAACACAACTACATTAGCAATGTATTCATCAGGTACAGGGTTGTGAATTGCTTTCATTTTTGAGTATCTTTGAGATATAACACAACTGAATATAATTTGTGGGTTTTTTGTTGTGTGTTGTGAATTGCTTTCATTTTTGAGTATCTTTGAGATATAACACAACCTGTTACCCTTTCATTGTAGGCGTTTTGGCGTTGTGAATTGCTTTCATTTTTGAGTATCTTTGAGATATAACACAACATGATGGGTTATGTTATCACCCACATGAACGTTGTGAATTGCTTTCATTTTTGAGTATCTTTGAGATATAACACAACAGAATATCTAGGTACAAAGCCAAAAACTCCGTTGTGAATTGCTTTCATTTTTGAGTATCTTTGAGATATAACACAACTAATTTTATGAATGAATTCTTTTTTTTCATGTTGTGAATTGCTTTCATTTTTGAGTATCTTTGAGATATAACACAACATCTATTTTTTTCACTAACATCTTTATCATGTTGTGAATTGCTTTCATTTTTGAGTATCTTTGAGATATAACACAACACTTCACGAAGCATTCTCTCATCAGTATCCGTTGTGAATTGCTTTCATTTTTGAGTATCTTTGAGATATAACACAACATAGGTTTTTCGGTAGATTTATCGTTTATAGTTGTGAATTGCTTTCATTTTTGAGTATCTTTGAGATATAACACAACAGCGGTTGTTGATTCAACCCTTGCGATTCCGTTGTGAATTGCTTTCATTTTTGAGTATCTTTGAGATATAACACAACGGGCTAATCGCATCATCTGCTGTGTTGACAGTTGTGAATTGCTTTCATTTTTGAGTATCTTTGAGATATAACACAACCTCAAAAGTTAATCCACTGAATTTCAGTGGATTTTTTATTCATTTAGGATTCAAAAATTAGAACAATTCAAGCTGTTGGAAAGTTGGTGGTGGTTCTTCTTTATTTCTGGCAAAGAAAATTTCTATATCACCAAATTGCTTATCCGTGATGCACATAATAGCTACTTTGCCTGATTTTGGTAGCATAAACTTCACTCTTTTGATATGAACCTCAGCATTTTCTCGACTAGGACAATGTCGCATATACATCGAAAACTGAAATAGCGCAAAACCATCATCCATCAAAGCTTTACGAAAGCGGTTGGCATCTTTCATATTGGCTTTGGTCTCTGTCGGCAAGTCGTATAATACTAAGACCCACATAATTCGATAAGCGTTAAACCTTTCGGCATTCATTTTCTATTGTATTATGTACGATGTAAAAGTACACTGTCTAAACTGTTCATTTATTTGAACTCAGGATAAGAAATCAATCGTTTTTCTCCTTTGTAGCATTTATAAAGCGAAGTAGCAGTTATTTTTACTGCCACCAACAATGGTCTTGTTTTACTATCTATCACTACATCTTTGGTTGCAATCTGCAAAATATGTGATTTGAATTCTTTTGTCAGTTCCTCAATATTCGGATTTTTTGTTAGCCAATCCATTACCAACAAATCTATAAATGGTCGGTAAGGTTCCATCAAATCATCAGCGAGGCAATAAGGATTGTATTTATTCTTATGAAAAATTCCCAACACCGGAAGTAAGCCTGTTTCTACAATCGCCCTCGCCACAATACTCCTGAGAACGGCGTAACCGAAGTTGAAGAATTGATTGGGCGAATCTCCAAAGCGCTGTCTAAGGAAATCCAAACTGATGAGATATTTCCAATAATGTTGTGCTGCAATACCTTCCATATTGGTAATGTCGCCACTTTTAACGTTATTTTGGTAATCCAGCATTGGTTCAAAATAATTCCCTAATCTTCTTAAAACTTCTTTCTGGTTTTCAATTTTACACTCAATGGTCTGTTTCCAGAGTTGCTTTTTGAGAGGTTCGCTGGCCTCTAATTGGTCTTTTATTCGGTCGGAATGTTCTGAATGACCGTAAAGTGGCAACATTATTCCGTGTGGCAAATGATGACTGTCACAACTAACTACAACCACATTCTTTCCCATCATTTTTTGAATCAATTGATGGGAAATTGTAATTTGAAAATGGTCCAACATCAGCAAGCCTAAATCTTCTACAGGAACCTTCCCTTTCATCTCGTTGGAAGAAGGTTCCATAATGTACATTTGCTCATCTTTGAGTTTGAGGTAAGCAGGATTACCGATGTAGATGGAGCGGGTGATCATAGTTACAACTCTCCTACTTTAGTTATCTCTCCTAAATGATTCAGCCTAATTTTCACTGGATTCATTCCTACTAATGCACCGACACTTTTAAATCTAAAATATCGTTTGGAATCTTTTGCTGTTGAAATATTCTTCAGCTCAGTATTTTTTGTTTCTAAATGATGTCTAAAATAGTAATCATTGCTTGAAATACTCCAAACCAAATACAAGTGTTTACTCAATAACGATTTGTCATTATTTTTCAGAGCTCCGTCAAATTCTTCTTGTGATAAACCCAGAATAAACATTTCATTTTGCTGCATACTGAATTTTAAATTGAGATTATCAGCAGGTAATTTATTTAAAAATGATTCTGGAAGTTGTCTGTCTAATAATTGATTCCAAACTTCTGAAGAGTTATTGATGACAGTAGGAATATTATATTTTTTTCTTTCTACTGCGTGCCAAAATGTACAACTATGCTGAATAAGCTTACCGTCTTTATCTTCATAAATAGCGATATGATGATTGTTGCCCATCACAACAAACCCAATTTCTTTTCCGTTTTCATCGGTTTTAATTGCCTGTAAATTATTAGCATCCGGACGAGCAAACAGACGAACAGTTATTATTGGAATTTGTTTTTCCTCATTGAACCAAAGCGTATCCTTGAAGGCTTCTTTTTCCTTATTTCCGAACTGAGCTAGTCTCTCTTTTACTAAAAATTTAACTCTTTCATCAACAATATCATTTGCTTGATTTGCTTTTAAACTCTGTAATTTATATTTCAAGACAGTTGCATCATTATAACAAGATGATTTCTCTAGGATTTCTGTTTTTTCATCATTCAGAAAAATTGGATTTTTCTTTAAAGACGACAAAGCTATTTTTGCATCATTTTTATTCTTATTAAGCCTTTCCTCAACTAAACTTTTAATTTTTGGATTGACAATTTTATCTGAATTTTCAAATAAATATTTTAAAGGCTTATCTTTTTCAATGATTTTTATCTTACCGTAAATAGATTGCTCGTGTAAAGCTCCTCTTGGAACAATCACGCCTTGTTCTTTATTTTTTCCGGTTGCTTTAAACTTTGTTATCGTAGCAACTTTTTTACCTGCCTTGAAAGAAATAAGAATTTTATCGGCTTCCTGTTCCACATACTTCGTAGTGAATATTGATGGTTTTTGTGAGCATAGATAATCGTCTAATAGAGTAGCTTTTTCTTTGTGCAAATGCTCATAATTATCTTCATTAAAAGATTTGCCTAATCGTTTTTTATGCTCCTCAATTTCTTTTTTAAATTCATCTCTAGTCTCACTAGAGTTCAAAGTATTGATACGCTGAATAAACCCTTGTTTTGTACAGGCAATTACCAGAGCATCAATGGCGTGGTGACGATGGTCATCTCTCTTGGTCCAGTTTTCTATTTCTTCTTTTTGATGTTTCCTTTTGCCGTGGTCACTTGTCCATTCTTTCACAACGGTTTGCCCCAAGTCTTTATATTTAGGCATTTGCAGATTCATTAAAACATCATTCCATCCCCAGACATTGCGAAGTTTAGCTGTAACTCCACCTTCCGTTGTAGTCACATTATTACAAACTTTCTGCAAGATTTCTTTCGATTTCCTAGCAATATATTGAGTATCTCTTAATTGTCTGTCAATGAAGTTTTCCCAAAGTTTTTTATCTGTCTCCGTCTCTTTTTGTAAGCTCTTCCGTTCAATATATTCTTTATGTGAAACTTTAAGCCTTTGCATTTTACTGTAAGAGATAATTCCTCTCTTGAACCAATCATCTACACGTTCAGAATAAACACGAACCCGTTCTTCTCCTTTTGTAGCGATATAATCATAAGCTGTTTGATTGGTTTTTGTGGAATTACATTTCCTGTGAACCAAAACTTTATTAGTCTGAGAATCATCAAATAACAATGCCTTTGGAACAATATGGTCAACATCGTAAGCATCACCACTTAAAGCCTCACTCAGATTAAATGTGTCTCCACAATAGATACATTGATTATTAACCTGAGCATCTTTCAGATTTTTACTGAGTGACGGAAAAATGAATTTATATTTTTGAATGTATCGCTTCGTTACGGGCAATCCCAATTCAGCCAAACGTTTACCAATTTCGTCATTAAGCTTTTTATTTTTGGAGTTTTGCAAATCAGCATTGTTTCGCTCATCTTTACTTTGTTTAAGTTCACGGGCAAGCTCAATTCTTATTTCAGAAGGTTTTCCGTATTGTTCAATAATTGCATTGACCACATTAATCATCTGATTCAATATTTTCTCGACAATAGGTTGTCTTAAACTATTCTTTGGAAGAAGTTCTAGTTTTTCCAAAGTCTGTTGCTCTTCTCTTTCTGTTTTTGTTAAAGAATCAGAGTGATTGTATCCTGCCAAACTGCAGGCTTGAGAATAATCATAACCTTCCATTAAAAAAGGTAGGATTTTCCGCATCGATTTATTTGATTTATTTCCGAATGCTTGTTTATTGAAATCGATTCTGGACAATTGTTCCGCAATTCCATCATCAAAACCAAATCTTTTTATGAGAGCATTTTTGCATTCATCCAAATCTTTCAAAGAATATATTGTATGCCACAACTGATACAGAGGTTCTTGTTCCACAGAAGCATCCAGCTCAAGACCTGCCCTTTCTTCCAATATTTCTCCGGTCTTTTTATCTACCAACATTGAAGTATGATTCGATGGAATAATTGAAACATTAAAATTCAAAAGTTCATCATCGCCTAAAATACTTTGAAGAACCGAATATGTTTCATTGCCTTTTATTCCTTTAAGAATCTGCTTATTGACATACACATCACTTTTATTTAATGATAAAATTTCAAGCAATTTTGTAAAGCTTAGGCTTTCATTTTTGAAAAGATAATCTGCCAAAGCTTCTTTCTCTTCCAAATTTGGAATTTTATCACCCCATTTATATTTGCTTCCCTCAGGATTTTTAATTTTAAAAGAAATATTATTGACAACTTCCCAAATACGACATAACTGAAATAATGGAGAGGTTTTGGGAGCAACTTTAGGACCTACGAAAACATCTTTATTTTTATTTTTTTCCTTATCAAAAATAGTTTTTTCAAATCCTTCAAACTCACAAATACTGACTAATCCTTTCTGTGACTTGAGCTTTCTCTGATAATAGATAATCTCATTTCTTAGTTGATTGATAACCTCTTCTGTAAGAAAATCGTGTTTGTCTTTTTGCACATTGATAATTGTGTCAAACTCTTCAATATATGCTTCTCGTGGATAAACCTCTTCCTTAATTCTGAAATAAGAATCATTTACATTTGCATTATAGAGTCCATCATAAAAAAACTGTCCAATGGTCTGATTTTTATCTTTTAATTGAGCATATCTTCCTTTTACTGCCTGTACATAATCTGTATCTTTTTTGTCTGCATTAGCTTCACTTCTTGCTGATTTGTAACCACGTTTTTGATTGAGCATATATAAAATACGTCCCAATTGCTCCGCTGAAATATTTTCGTTTGGATTAGCAGAGTCACTTCTAAGTTTCCACAAATCAAGCGTAGGAAGAGTTAATAATTCTTCTGATGGAAAAATATTATACTTATTCAAAATTTCTTTCAGATAGCTTTTTTTCAGTTGCTTTCGGTCATAGCCTTTTCTTTGAGTTCGGCTGACTGTTCTATTTTGATTCTTAGTAATAGACAAACCTCTTTCAAATTCATCTCTATCGTTTGATGACATTGGTATAATTCTCGAACCCATTGCTATGATTCTTATAGGAGTTCCATTATCATCTATCTCTATCAATGCCCAACCAATCGAGTTCGTTCCCAAGTCCAATCCAAGTATATTTTTCATTGTTATTTAGTTCTATTTTAAAAAGTTACAATAAAATAATCAAACAAATTTAATTAAAATTTTCGGAACTAGTCATTAATAAAATATTTATACATACATTTGTAAAGTTGAAAGAGGTTATTTATGACGATAAATATTTATTAAGGTCCAAACTTAATTTAGTTAATTTCCAAGATTAATTACTTTTTTAATATCACTTAGTCTTTAATTATTTTTTAATTAATGACTGTTGTGAATTGCTTTCTGGCTACTCAAATTTGAGTAGCCATTTTTATATTTTCTAAAATTAAATAGAAATTAATTCATATAAATACGGAAAACCGTAAAGTGATTAAATAATTAATATTTACATTTGTATCCGAAAGCAATTCACAATAAGGATTATTCCGTTGTGAAAACATTCAAGGCGGGGCAACTCGCCTTTTTCATTTAAATTCCACTCAATAATGACTGCTTTAGAAAAATTCGGAGTTGAGATTTTTACTCAGGAAACTATTCACCAGAGAATTGCTACAGACAAACCATTTCGTCCGGATAATCCTGCATTCTTATTCATAAAAAGTGGAACTATAAAATTAAGACAACATCTTAACGATATTGAACTTTCTGCCAATACTTTCATCGTAACTGACCCACAAACCGTATATGAGCTAATTTCTATCAGCGACGATTTCCAGTCCAGGATGGTTTCTTATAAACGGGATTTTATTTCTGCGTTATCTCTGAAATTCAATAGATTAATTACGTATCGGTATTTTCGTCAGCAGATGAATGTTGCAGTTCCATTTTCTCAAAATGATTTAGATGTCGTCTGGAAAAGCGTCAATTTCCTCAAATATATTCTCGATTCTGAAACCGAAATGACCTATAAAAAGGAGATTGTGGAACATCTTTTCTCGGTTTTCTGTTATCAGATGGCAGGAATTATTTCCAATGAAGATAACAGTGCGATGAGCCAAATGTCAAGACAAGAAGAAATTGTTTTTGTCTTTCTTAATGACCTTGCGAATCATCATCTTAATAATAGGAATGTTGAGTTTTACGCAGAACGGCAGTCGATTACAACCAGACATCTTTCATCGGTTATCAAGTCGGTTACCGGAAAGTCTGCAAGTCAGATTATTGCTTCTATCGTAATCAATGAAGCTAAAGTCTATTTGAATTCATCTAAAATGCCTATTTCAGAGATTTCCACAGTTCTTGGTTTCAGCGACCAATATTCGTTTTCGCACTTTTTTAAGAAGCATTTGGAGATAAGTCCGAGTCAATACAGACAACAATACCAGTAATCTAATCCTACATTTGAACATCTTTTTCCAAAATTCAAACATTTATTTGAATCTGTTTGCACCATAACTTTGCATCTGTAAAACAAGGTAAAATGGTTAAGAACATAAAAACAGCACTATCAGTTTTGATAGGTCTTTTTCCTGCGCTGTTTTTTTCACAAGAAATAAAACAGATGACAGCAGATGAAGTTGCCGATTTGGCAATTCAGAATCATCAGCAAATAAAAGTTTCTGCTCAGAATATCGATATTGCAAAACAGCAGACTGATATTACAAAGCTTCAGAAACTTCCAACTATCACAGCTTCTACAAGTCAGTTTTACTTGGGAAATGTGATAGCTATCGACAAAGATTTTTCCAATTCAACAACGATTCCGATGCCGCATTACGGGAGTTCGTATGCGGTTCAGGCGACTCAACTCATCTTCAAAGGGGGATTGGTGAATAAATCTATTGAATTGGCTGGACTTCGTGAGCAACTTTCAGAATTGGATTTAGAGAAAAACAAACAGGATGTGAAGTTCCTCGTGATTTCAAATTATTTGGATATTTATAAAATCATCAATCAGGAAAAAGTTTTTCAGAACAACAAAAAACTGGCTCAGGAAAGATTAAAAAATATCAATGATTTTTACAAACAAGGAATGATTACCAGAAACGAAATCATCCGTGGAGAATTAAATATTAAAAATCTCGACCAGGGAATTTTAACCTTAGTCAACAACAAGAAAATCCTTAATTATAATCTCAACATTGTTTTAGGTTTAAATCCTGAAACACAGATTGTCCCTGTAGAAGATTTAGGAAACAAAGAAACCGGAATCGGAATGGATTATTATCTGAATCTTGCTCACGACAACAATCCACAGATGAAATCAGCAAAAACCAACATCGAAGTTGCCGATAAAAACATCGAAATCATTAAAACCGATAAAATGCCTACGCTCGCAGGTTTTGGAGGTTACACTCTGCAAAAACCGATTACGACGAGAAATCCTGTTCTAGATATGTATGCCAGCGGTTGGCAAGGTGGCGTTTCTTTGAGTTATAATATTGATAATTTGTATAAAACCAAAGAAAGGGTAAAGCTTGGCGAAATACAGAAAAATCAGGCGAATGATGCGATGACTTTAGTACAGCAGAATCTCGATATGGCTGTGAATGCAGCCTACACAAAATATCAGGAAGCGATTCAGCAGGCAGAAATTCTGAATGATGCTAAAAATCTGGCCGATGAAAACTACAAAATCACAGAAGCCAAATATCTGAATCAATTAGCTGTTCAGGCCGAAATGATTGACGCACAAAACCAAAAACTGCAGTCGGAATTAGACTTTGCCAACGCAGAAATCAATGTGCTGTATCAATATTACAATCTTTTGAAATCAACAGGAACATTATAATAAATGTTCTGCGGTCTTAGCTGAGTTTACGGCTTTGCGAACTTAAAAACAGTTAGTAGTCAAAAAAACTTCGCGCACTTTGCGTTAAAAAAAACATTCAATTTATTAAAACTGAAAATCAAGATAATGGAAAACAAGGAACAAAATACTCAAGATACAAAACCTGCGGTTTCAAGCGCAGAAGCTAAGAAAAGACAAAATAAAAAGAATAAAATCAGAGCCATCATTTCGAACGTTATCGTTTTTGTGGTGATTGGTTTCGGATTGTATTGGCTGGTTCGTCAGTACTTTCACATCGGCGACAAAACTTATACGGAAGCCGCTCAGGTGGAGGAATTTATTAATCCAATCAACACGAGAGTTTCAGCTTACATCAAGGAAATTAAATTTATTGAACATCAACAGGTAAAAAAAGGCGATACTTTGGTGATTCTGGATGACAGAGAAATTCTAACACAGCTTGGTCAGGCGGAAGCGGCTTATCAAAATGCTATGGCTCAGAGGTCAGCAACAAGTTCGTCTGTGAATACAGTTTCCAATAATGTAAGCGTGATGGAATCTAATATCGCCGGAGCAGAAGCAAGACTTTGGAATGCCGAACAGAATTTAAACCGATATAAAAACTTATTGGCTTCGGAAGCCGTGACAAGACAGCAATATGACCAGATGAAAACCGAATATGACGCCCAAAAAGCAGCGTATGAAACATTGGTCAACCAAAAGCAATCGGCAAATCTTTCAACGACCGAAGTGAAATCTAAATTAGGAATCAACGATGCGGAAATCAAAAGAACAAAATCTGCATTAGATATGGCGAAAATCAATCTTTCTTACACGGTAATTACAGCGCCTTATGACGGTGTGATGGGAAGAAGAATGATTTCTGAGGGGCAGCTGATTCAGCCGGGACAACAGGTTGGAACCATTGTTTTGAATAATCAAAAATGGGTAACTGCCAACTTTTTGGAAAGCCAAATGCCCAATATCAAAATCGGACAAAAGATTAGGATGACAGCCGATGCTTTAGGCGGAAAACAGTTTGAAGGAACAGTAACTGCAGTTTCTGCGGCAACAGGTTCAAGATATTCCAGCGTTCCAACGGACAATTCAACAGGTAATTTCATCAAAGTTCAACAGAGAATTCCGGTAAGAATCGAGTTTACTTCTTCCAACAAAAAAGAAGATGTTGCGAAATTGAGCGCGGGAATGAATATGAATGTGTCTATAAATTAAAAGATTAAAAAATTATGGGATTCAGAAATTTCTAAAATCTAATTTCTAAACTCTAACTTCTACAAAAATGTACAACAAAGGTCTTTTCAGCGATTGGGTTTCCAAGCCTGTTCAGCTGTTAATCATAGTTTTGCTTCTCACAGTTGTAATGCCATTAGGTGGCGTTTACACAGGGAACATCAGCTTTGTGGTGAGCGGAACAGGACAACTTACCGAATATTTTATGTGGGCAAATTATGCCACAACCATCGGAATGGGCGCTTGTATGCCGGTTGTTCTCAGATTCAAAATGAGATATAAAGTCCGTGATAAAGTCGTGCTTTTACTCGTGCTTTTGGGCTTGCTGAGTTACATCAACGGTTCTACAATGGAACCTGCAATTATCATCGTCAGTGCTTTGATTATCGGATTTTTAAAAATGATGATTACCATCGAACTGTTTCTGCCTTTGATGGCGATGATGGGCGGAAGAGGAATTTTCTACGGTGTATTTTACACTTTTGTTTTGACGTTAAATCAGATTTCAAGTTATTATGCGGTGGAGATTTCCATATTATATAATTGGCAACAGTTTTTCATCATCGCAGCGATTCAGTGTTTTGTGATGGCTTTGATTTGCTGGATTTTTATGCACGATAAATATTTTGCTTTAAAAGTTCCGTTGCATTACATCGATTGGTTAAGTATTTTGCTTTTCGTGTCCACGTTTATGTTTTCGGCTTATGTTTTTTCATTTGGAAAGCAACAGGATTGGCTGAATTCAACCAAAATCATCAACGCAAGTATCGCGGCATTCGTCAGTTTTGCACTATTGGCAATTCGACAATTGACTTTGAAAAGACCTTATCTTTCATTTAAAATATTTGCGAGAAGCAATGTTCAGAACGGATTGTTTTTATTGTTTTGTTTGGGAATGTTTTTAGGAACAACTTCCATTCAGAATATCTTTTCAGTCGGTATTTTGGGTTATGACCAATTGACCAATGCGAAACTTAATCTGATGATGATTCCGGGCTTGATTTTAGCCGGAATTGTCGCAGTTTTTTGGTTCAAAAAAGAAAAACCGCTCAAAATGTTCATCTTCTCAGGATTTTCAGCGATGTTGGGATATTCCATCATTATGTATTTTTCGATGGTGTTGGAATTCAATTATGAAAACTGGTATTTGCCCATGTTTTTGAAAGGTTTTGGGATGGGTTCACTTTTTATTTCCGTTTGGTATTATACATTAGATAAATTGGAATTGGATGATATGTTGGCGGCCATCGGATTGGTTTTGGTATGGCGAACGTTCCTTGCAGTAGGATTTTTCTCCGCCTTATTTTCATGGTTTCAATATCAGTTTCAGGTTGAAAGTCTTGGTGATTTGGCAGTCTATTTAGACGGAATGACACTGACTTCACAAAATCTTTCCACTAACCTAAAAAGTATTCAGCTCAATGCGATTCTTTCAGCCAATAAGAAGATTTTCGGATATATCATTGTGGCTGGTTTCGGAGTGTTGTTGTTTGTTTTGACGCATCATTTCGGAGAAGAGAAATTCAAATATCCAAGATTGATAAGACTTGTAAGCGGAAAATCAGTCATCGCCAGAAGAAGATTACGAGAAAGAAATAAATTGGCGCAGGAACTGAAAGACGCTTCCGGTTCGGCGTTGTAAAAAAAATACCTTGTTTTTACCTGCAAAACCCTTTCTTGTTTGAGATTGGGTTTTGCTTTTATAATAATTATCTATATCTTTAGGAGCTTACTGACTCCATCGAAAAGCTAATATTTAACTTTTATTTGAAGCTTTTTCCGGCTATCCACTATATCTTTTGCTACGCTTTGCTCCACAAAAGGATGCCGTTTCTATCCGGGCTAGAATTATTACAAATCAGAAAAAAAGAAAAATAAAAATCATCAAATTTCTTTACTATTTGCCAAATTCAGGATATTCTCTACATTTGCGAAGTAATCTTCACAAAGACATGAAAAACATTTTATTATTCTTATTTCTTACCTATTCGCTTTTAGCCTATTCACAGGACAATTATGTTCATTCTATCACAAAAAAACAACAGTTCCTGAATCTTGCTGGAAAACCATTGACTGATAAGTTTACCAACATGAAATCTGTAAAAGTGGTGTATGATTACAGTAGTAAAAAAATGTACTTCTTCAACAGTACAAAATATACCTATCACTACGAATTTTGTGTTGAAGTTTTAGGATATAATCAAGATAATGGCGAATTCAACAAACGATCTTACAACCCGACGAATGACAGAATCTATCTTCTTGCCAATATCAATTATTTGGCAGATTCTGACGATTGGGTGATGGAACTCGCTGCATCAGATGAAATGAATGCCGGACTGATTAATTTCTTTTACAAGGAAGTCAATAAGAATGTGTTTTTTAAGGATAAGTTGAAATTTTATCTAAATTCACCTCATGTCATTAATTTAAACTCAAAAACTCAACTGAAAATTCCAACCGTATTTTCTGATTTTATTTTTAAAAGAATTACTGAACAGTCGATTGAGAAAGCTTCTAATGTGGGTATTCTGAGAAAATATGATTTGCAGAAGAAGGAAGAATTTAATCCGAAATCAGATGAAATCATCATTATCAATACTACTCCTGAATTTATTCCGACTGTAAAAGGAATTATTATTACTGAGCTTCAAACCCCATTAAGCCATTTGGTTTTACTCGCAAAAAACAGAAATATTCCTGTATATGTGGATACGAAAGTTTGGGATAAAGAGTCTGTCAATACTCTTTTAGGCAAAAAAGTAGAACTGATTACCAAAGAAAATTCATATTCATTAAAAGCTTCACAGAAAGTAATTCCAGCTAAAAAAGCGGTAAAAGAGATCGTTTTAAAAAGAGATTTATCGGTTACAAACTTGGTCGATTTAGAAGCAACTACTCCATTAAATATTGTCGATGCAATTGGTTCAAAAGCTACAAATCTTGGACTTTTAAAACAAATTCAGAAGGAAATGAAATCCTACAAAACTCCTGAATATGCTTTTGCAATTCCATTTTATTATTTTGACCAGCATATTAAGGATAATCAATTTCAAGATAAGATCAATGCTTTGTATGCGATTCCCAAAGATTCTGTAAAACTTCTTGACAGAGAGCTAAAAGCTTTCAGAAAAACAGTCAAAAATTCAAAAGTTAATCCCGAACTTCTGAAAATGATCGAAGAAAAACTGAATGCTCAAAGTGATTTTAAGAATTTCAGATTCCGTTCATCAACGAATGCGGAAGATATGGAAGGTTTCAACGGAGCGGGATTGTATGATTCTAAAAGTGCCATCATCGGAGATACCGATAAAACTGTAGAAAAAGCAATATTGGATGTGTGGTCAAGCTTTTGGAATTTCCGTGCATTTCAGGAAAGAGATTTATTTGGAATCAATCACGAAAGCTGTGCAATGGGAGTTTTGGTGCATCGTTCTTTCCCTGATGAAAAAGCAAACGGAGTTTTGGTTACAAGGAATTTATACCGTGATAAATATGCAGGAATTACCGTGAATGTACAGTTAGGCGAAGAGTCTGTGGTTAAACCTGAACCAAGCGTAACTTGCGATGAATTTTACTGTCACAATTTCAATTTCTTGGGTTCGTTTGTTGTTGATTACCGCTCTACATCAAGCTTAAATAAAGGAAAGCCAATTCTTACTGAAACTGAAATTAAAAAGCTATTTGATATTTCTCCAGTTTTGGAGCGTAAAATGTATTTGCTTTGGCAGAAAAGAAAAATGGCAAAGAAAAGTTATCCTTTAGATATTGAATTTAAATATTTAGGAGATCAAAAGCAGTTGTATATTAAGCAGGCAAGAGCTTATATGGATTGATTTTTTGTTTAGGTATCTCTCTCAGATTAAGCTGATTTCGTATAAAAATCTGCGTATTTAAGTTTTATCAAAAGGGGTTTTTGTCATTCTGAATGGAATTTTGCGCAGCATTATGAAATGAAGAATCTTTTAAAATTGAAATATGCAAGATTTTTCGACTCCACTTCAGAACTTCGTTCGTTGACCTTCAGTCAATACTCAAAATGACACTCTGTAAAATTTAAACAAGCTCTTAAATAGAGATTTTTATTAAAGTGTGTTTATCATTCCGTAGGAATCTAAATCTTGAGATTCCTACGGAATGACAAACTTTATGATTGTTACTTTAAATCCTTAATCACAAAATTCTAATGCGAAAGCTTCAAAATAACAATATTATCATTCAGATTAATACTTTTAATATTATAGCTGAAGTTTTTTAACTTAGTTTTTTCGGTAAGTACTCTCTTTCGCTCCGATTCTTCCAATTGTAGAAAATCTAAAGAAGAAATAACCTCAATTGAACTTTTCTCAGAAACAATTGGAGATTTTTTCTCGAAATAATTTAAAGCTAAATAAATTGCAACAATCGTAATATTGATTCCTAAAAGAATTTCAAGATTCTTAATAGGTAAAAGTCCATCTAAAAGAGAAAGTGTAATTGAAACAAATAGAAAAACAATCGTCTGAATCGTAAAAGTTTCCGTTCTGAAACGTAGAATCGAAAAGACTGCAAAAAGTCCGAAACCAACGCCAAGACTGTATTCAGCTTTTGTAAAAACCATACACATAAAAAATGTACAGATACTGATTAATCCCAAAAGCGGATGTAATCTGATATTACGGTTTCTGTTTGAAAAATAATAAAGGGTAAAAATCGATAGACAAAGTATCGCTAAACGTTCAAAAAGTTCCTGTAGTTCCAAAATTGTGCTTTAATTTTTGACAAATATACAATTTAGAACTAATGATTTTCATAAAAAATGTAATCCGTCATTTCGAGTAGGTTTTTGAAGAAAACCGTATCGAGAAATTTTTTAGTAAGAGTTGTCGATACGCTTCACTAATCGAATTGAAGAGAAAAAATATTCTAAAATAAAAAAGGAAACATAATCTCTGTCATGTTTCCTTTAATATTATTATTAAAAAAAATTAGTTTCTGAACAATTGTCTTACATCTGCCGAATCAAAAGTATAAGTTGCTTGATTTTCAGACTTATCTAGCTTTTTACTGATTGTCAGCGCCCATAAAACCAATTCTTTGCAGAAGTTTTTGTCTTCTTTGCTTAGTTCTGAGGCATTTTCTTCAATTAAAGTTGTCAGAGGCGTTACATTTTCTAATTTAGTGAAGAATTCTTCGTCAGTATCTGTATAATTCAGTTCAAGCTGATTTTTATTAAACCATTTTATTAGATCTGTATAAGGTGTTTTAATGCTTTCTTTTTCCAGCTTAGAAATGCGTGGGAAAACACTTTCAAATTGCGTCATTACAGCTTTGTCAATCAGAATTTTAGCTACATAATCTGCGCCTTCCTGTTCTCCTTCATATACCAATTCAATTTTCCCTGTGATTGAAGGAATAATCGACATAAAATCAAGCAAACGAACTGTCGTTTTTACGGCATCAGTTTCTATGAGGCGTAATTTTGCGGCAGCAACCAGATTTTCCATTGCACTGATTGTCAATCTTGCACTTACCCCACTTTTCGCATCTACATATTCGCTGTCACGAGCTGCAAACGCAACTTCTTCCAATAAATCTTTTGCCAAACCTGAAATTTGAATTGCAGATTTATCTTCTTCAGAAATCAAAGCTTCCTGTTCTGTAATTTGCCTTGCCAAAGTAATCGTTTTCGGATAATGGGTGAAAATTTGTGATCCGATTCTGTCTTTCAATGGCGTAACAATACTTCCTCTGTTGGTATAATCTTCAGGATTTGCCGTAAACACAAACTGAATATCCAAAGGCATTCTCAACTGAAAACCACGAATTTGAATATCACCTTCCTGCAAAATATTAAACAAAGAAACCTGAATTCTAGCCTGTAAATCAGGAAGTTCATTTAAAACAAAAATTGAACGGTTCGCTCTTGGAATCATTCCGTAATGTAAAACTCTTTCGTCGGAATAAGGCAATTTTAAAGTAGCTGCTTTAATTGGGTCGATGTCTCCAATCAAATCCGCAACATTCACATCTGGAGTTGCTAATTTTTCAAAGAATCTTTCAGAACGATGAACCCAAAAAATCGGAGTTTCATCACCTAAATCAGCAATTAAATCTCTTGCATATTTTGAAATCGGCTGAAACGGACTGTCATTAATTTCAGAACCTTTTACAATCGGCATGTATTCATCCAAAAGATTAATCATGCTTCTTGCAATTCGGGTTTTTGCCTGTCCGCGCAAACCCAAAAGATTAATATGATGACCAGCCAAAATTGCTTTTTTCAATTGAGGCACCACAGAATCTTCATATCCCCAAAGTCCTTCAAATACGGGTTCTTTAGATTTAATTTTCGAAATTAAATTAGCCTGAATTTCCTGATTGATTGTTTTATCTGTATAACCGGAATTTTTTAATTCCTTGAATGTAATATCGTTTTTCATTTTTTATAATGATGTTGTTTTATTGAATGAGTGCAAATTTTTAACGCAAAGTCCGCAAAGTTTTTTTAATACTAACCGCTATATTTTTAAGTTCGCAAAGGCGTTTGACTTCGTCGAATCTTCGATTTCACTTAGCAAAGACTACAAATATTCTTATATTAAATATCTCCATTTACTTTTTACTTTGCTCTTGTTTTAAATCCTTTTAATTCTGTTTTTTTCGTAATCCTCAAAAATCATTTGTCCCAAACCTGAAAGTCCGGTTAAGAAAGCTTTCCCTTTATTTTGAGCGGTGAAAGCATTCACAAATTGGCGCAGGTAAGGATCTTGTGCAATCATAAAAGTCGTGATTGGGATTTTTAGTTTTCTGGCTTGTGCTGCTTTATTCAGACATTCGGAAACAATTTTTTCGTCCAAACCTACACTGTTCATATAATATTCTCCAGTAGGCAATTTCAGGCAACTGGGTTTTCCGTCGGTAATCATGAAAATCTGTTTGTTGGTATTTCTTTTTCTGCGGAGAATATCCATTGCCAATTCTAATCCGGCAACGGTATTTGTGTGATAAGGTCCGACTTGTAGATAAGGCAAATCCTTAATTTTAATCGGCCACGCTTCGTTTCCGAAAACGATAATGTCGATAGAATCTTTCGGATATTTTCGTTTGATTAATTCCACCAATGCCATCGCCACTTTTTTGGCAGGAGTAATTCGGTCTTCACCATACAGAATCATAGAGTGACTGATATCAATCATCAAAACTGTACTCATTTGAGCTTTATGTTTGGTTTCTTCTACAATGAGATCGTCTTCCGTCATCCGAAGATCTGAAATTCCGTTATTGATTTGCGCATTTTTCAGACTTTCGGTCATGTTGACGGTTGATAAATCATCACCATATTGAAAGTTTCGGTTTTCGCCATCGCGCTCGTCACCAACTCCCGTTTTCGTAGTTCTATGATTTCCGATTCCACTTTTTTTAAGCTTTCCAAAAATCTGATCTAACGCAAATTCTCGTAAAGCTGCCTCCAATTTTGCAGTCAATATATTTTTGCCTTTTCCAGTTCCTGAATTGCCATCTTCAGGATCTTCTTCTTTAATATATCCTCGTTTTTTAAGGTCTTCTTCAAAATCTTCAAGCGTATATTCGTCGGTAAAAATATCGTATTCTTTATCGAGCATATCAAGCCACTCAAAAGCTTCTTCAATATCACCAGAAGTATGCGTTAAAAGATCTTTGAAAACATCAAAAACTCTGTCAAAATGGGAAATTTCCTCCGGAATATGTTTGCTAAATGTAAATCCTTGTTGAAAATTAAATTGTTTATCTGTCATGAGATTAATCTCGTTTTTAGAAAAGACAAGTTAGGGAAATTTTGCAGGAGTGGAGTGATTTTAAAAATAGAAAATGTGGATGATGGTGATTTATAATTATTGGTTTTATGATTTTTTAAAAGGAGAAAATACTTTTGTTTTAATATTGTAGATATTATAAGCAACTAAAGCTTTGTTTCTTGTTCTTTTATCATTTGATATAAATGCTTCACAAAAACTTGCGAAATATGCGTGATTTGAATCCCATAAACGAGCGTAATTAGATTTCTCATTGAATTTGTCTTTCCAATAACCAATCATATCTAATAATTCAAAAATACCACCGAATCTATTATGTATTCCAAATGATTTTCCATCATGATGAAATTCTACACTTTTTTCAATAATTTCTAAAAATGAAAAACCTTGTAATACGTCTAATTTTTTGTTTATATGTTGTATGACATCACTTGGTTCATAATTGTTAATTTCCATTAAATTAATTCCAATGTACTCTCTAAAGGTTTCTTTTTGTTTTTCACTTACGATATTTATCATTGATTTCATTGAGTCTCTCGCAAAAGGAATTTGATTAATTGTTTCATATACAACTTTAGGAGATTCTAACTGTTCATAAACTATGTTGCTTGGAAGTTCATGAAATAAATATTTATTTTTCGTTATTTCCTCAATTGTTTGAAATCTTTTTGTTAGACGATTCGTTAGCTCTTCTTTATTATCGGCAGTAATTTCATTAAGTTCATGGATATGAGCAGCAGAATAATAAATATCAGTAATTTCTTCTCCTAAATTTTGACTTAATCCATTAATATCAATTTTTTCTTGTTCAATATCAATTATTACGTTATTGTCTAAATACACTTTCATATCTTATAATTTCATGTTCAAAGCTAAATAACTTTTTAATATTTGCAAATACAATTATATAGTGATTATTTTTCATAATCTCCTTTTTTAATATTGATAATTAGACATCTTAAATAATTAATTATACTTTCAAACCATTATCTTTGCCCTCAATAAAATTCAGCATGAAAGACTTAATGGGAAGTGCAATCTGGGATTATTTTCACAACGAAAATCCTGAAGATCTGCAGACTGAAACTTCAATTTCCGAACTCGATGAGCTTCCGGTAGAATATCTTTTCAGAGATTTTGAAGAGATGAATGATATTGAACAAAAAGCATTGAAATTATCTCAAGGAAAAACTTTGGATATCGGAGCTGGAGCTGGTTCTCATTCATTGTATCTTCAAAATGAAAGAAACCTTGATGTTATAGCATTGGATATTTCTCCAAAATCGATTGAAGTTTGTAAATCAAGAGGTATCAAAAAAGCTGTTTCCGAAAATATGCTTCATTTTTCAGAAGAAACTTTCGATACTATTCTGTTATTAATGAACGGAACAGGAATTTTCCAAAGCTTAAATGTGATTGATATTTATCTTGAAAAATTATATTCATTATTAAATACAAACGGACAAGTCTTGATTGACAGCACCGATATTTTATATATGTTCGATAAAGATGAAGATGGCGGAGTTTATATTCCAGCAGAAGGATATTACGGTGAATTGGATTATACGGTTCATTACAAAGGCGAATCTGAAGATCCAATAAAATGGCTGTATCTTGATTTTAACACACTGAAGAATGCTGCAGAACATAACGGTTTCCAAATAGAAAAAGTCTTGCAAGATGAAGATTCTTACTTGGCTAAACTGACGAAGAAATAAGTTTGATTTTCAAATTTTAAATTCTTTATTATTACAATCTATTAAAAGTCAATTCCGAAGAAGTTTTGGCTTTTTTTATTTTAGACTAACTATAAATTATACTCGCAAACAATTGATTTACAAATTTTTACATATCATAGGTTTTAATATTTCATAAACAAAACTTTTCACGGAATCATTTTTGTATCAATAATCATAATTACACTAAAATATACAATTATGAATACCAACAGACTTTCACCTACGCTGGAAAAAGCATTGAGCGATCAAATGAATAAAGAAATTCACGCTTCACATACATTTTTATCGTATGGAATTTGGGCCGATGACAAAGGTTACAGTGGGATTGCTAATTTCTTGTACCGCCATTCGCAGGAAGAAAGAAATCATTCGATAAAATTTATGGAATATGTTTTAAACAGAGGTGGAAAACCAAAAGTTGATGCCATTCCTGCTCCACCTGCAGATCCTGAAAATTTAACGGCTTGTTTTGATGGAGTATTCCAACATGAAGTTGATAATACGACATCTATTTACGCATTGGTTGATCTGGCTTTGCAAGAAAAAGATTGGGCAACTTGGAATTTTATGCAATGGTTTGTTCAAGAACAAATCGAAGAAGAAACTTTGGCTTCAAATTTAATTGATAAATTGAAAATTGCGGGTGGTGACCGTGCTACAGATGAATCGCTATTTACTTTAGATAATGCAATGGCTTCAGCACCAAATGATGTTCCTTTAGCGCAGGAAGCTACAGGAGCTAATCCATAAAAAATTTACAAAAAATTATTCACAAAATCTGTCAAAATTTGGCAGATTTTTTTGCTTTACTCTTCCAAAGCATATACTGCAAAACTTGCGAGCCAATGATCTCCGCCATAATTCCCTTGAAATAGTAATGGAAGTCCATTATTTAAAAATATAGTTGCTATTTTTTGAAATTCTTTTTTCAAAGGATGATTTTCAGGAAGAGATTTTGCAATTCCTTTCATACACCAAGCTTTTGTGAACGACAAACCAACCAAATGAACGGTTTGATAATCGCTCAAATCACTTACTACTGGGATTTTAGAAATATTTTCAAGACTTCTTTTTTCGTAGAAATTGTCAAGCCAATTTACAAATTCTTTTTGAGGAAGAATTCTTCGCATTAAATCTGCAATTTCAAGACTTGGAGAAAAGAAATCTGAACCATCCGGTTCAAGATATGCGGGAGTTTTTATATTGTTTAAATAAAAATATTTTGCTTTCTCAATCAGTTCGTTCTCAAAAGCTTTATCACCAGTTGCTCTCGCCCAATCGAGTGCAAAAACCATTGCAAAAGCAGTATTTGGATGAACTCCAGTTCTGTTTGGATAGGTTTGTTTTGGCAAAAAGGTTTTCCATGAAGCAAGAATTTTATCCGTTAAAGGTTTTAAATTCTGATGCCATATTTTTGCTTTTGGATGATTCCAGGTTGTTAATTCTTCGTCAAGTTTTAACAACCAGGCCCAACCGTAAGTTCTTTCGAAAGTCGTCGTTAGCTGATATTTTGTAAAATAATCTGCTTCAATCTGTAAATTTTCTTTTTTAAATGAATTGTCTAAAATATTTTCAATGTCTTTTGCAACCGATAAATTAGGCTTTGTTTTTAACAAACGAACCAACATCCAATGTCCATGAACAGAGCTGTGCCAATCAAAACAACCATAAAAACTTGGGTGCAAATCTTTCGGACTAAGAGTTACTTCATTTTCATTATTAATAATATGTGCCGTTTTATTTGGATATTCCTGATTGATGCAGTGAAGTGGTTTTTCTGAGAGTTTTATGGCCATTTCATCCGTTAATTTCGGAGTTTCCTGAGCGAAAAATAAATAAGGTAAAAGCGAAAATACTAAAAGACTCTTTTTCATTTGATAAAAATATAAAAGTAATTCTGATTTTTAAGCATAGTTTTTGCTCAAACTCACAAAAATTGATCTATGAAAAAAATATTTATTCCATTATCCCTCCTTCTCCTTTTTAGTTGCAATAAATCTGAAAATCAGGAGGAAGTAAAAACTCAACTAATGGAAGTTATTTCTGAGGATAAAGTTCCTCCTCCACCTCCACCCAAACAGGAAGTTCCAATAAGTGCAATGGTTTCTGCTAAAGAAGAAAATATCGAGCTCAAAGTTTCAGCACCGGAAAATAATGTCATTGCAAAGAAAATCATTAAAAATGGTGAAATAGAAATTCAGATTGCAGAAATTAGAGAAGCTCAAAATCAAACCACTGCAATTGTAAAAAAGAATAATGCTTATATCCAGACAGAACGTTTTGTTAACACAGATATTGATGAAAGATTGTTTTTAACGATACGGGTTCCGCATAAAAATTTTGATGGTTTGGTTAATTCTTTTTCTAATGGAATAGGTTCCGTTTTATCTAAAAGCATTTCTTCAGATGATGTGACAGAGGAGTATACCGATGTTTCGATAAAATTAGGCAACAAGAAAATTTATCTTGAAAAATACAGAGATATGCTTCGAAGTGCAAAAACAACGAAAGATATGTTGGAAATTCAGGAGAATATTCGTGAGCTTGAAGATGAAATTGACGTTTCAGAAGGCAGACTTCGCTTCATTGATGACCGTGTAAATTACAGCACATTGAATTTAGTTTTATATAAAGAAAAAGTAAGAAGTTCTACAACTTCAAACATTGGTTTTAGAAGCCGTTTCGGAGATTCTTTTACAGAAGGTTGGAATAGTTTTGTCACTTTTTTCCTTGGAATTATCTCTTTTTGGCCTTTCCTTTTATTAATTCCGATTATTATTTTAATTTGGAGGAAATGGCAAAAAAGCAGACTGAAAAAATAATATCCTAAAACAAAAACATCCGAATATCAAAAGTATTCGGATGTTTCTTTGCAATAAACAATTTATTTAAGCATTAAAATGTGTTTTAACAGTTTCTAAAACCTGCTCATCAGACATTTGCTGTGAAGTTTCTAAAGTTATTTTTAAATCCTTAAACTGTGCAGTGTCATGCAAATGTTTTTTTAGTTCCTCCTGAATCGTTCCCGGACCGGTAATCAATACCTCTTCAGAATTTGTAAGAAGATGCTCCACCTCTTTGAAGAATTTTACTTTATTGGTTTGTTCAGCATTGTTTCCCGCATTTTCACTTGAATTCCCGTGCTGAATAATTGCTTTTACCGGACTGCATAAGAAAAACTTGAATGCATTTTGTGCATCATGATTTTTTACAACTACCGCTTTCTGAGTATCGATCCAAAGACCAGCTAATTTTTTGTCAGACATATTTAATAATTTTTAATGTTATAAGTATGTAATGACAAGAATGATGCTAAAGAGTTGTTAATGGCTGTTAAATAATAAATTAAGGATTTTTTGAAACACAAATATCACTAATAATCCGCTCAATTTGTTTAATCTGTCCGACGTTAAAATTATTTCCCTAAAACAAAAACTGCGGGAATTTTATGTAATTCAGGCTTCTGTTTTTGCCAGTCTTTTATCGTTTTTGTTTTGATAAATTCATGCTCAGGATCATTAATATTTGCAGCAATACAAAGCTTTGTATTGGGTGATAGAAATTTAGTTAAATCTTCAAATAGCGCATTATTTCTGTAAGGTGTTTCCATGAAAATCTGCGAGTAACCAGTTTTCTGAAGTTCGCTTTCTAAATGTTGGATTCTCTTTTTCTTCTCACCTTTTTCAATCGGAAGGTAACCGTTGAAAGTGAATTCCTGACCATTAAAACCACTTGAAATTAAAGCTAAAATAATAGATGATGGCCCTGAAATCGGAATAACTCTGATATTTTTTTCGTGACACCATTTTACAATTAAATTTCCGGGATCAGCAATGCACGGAAGTCCCGCTTCTGAAAGCAAACCAAAATCCTGACCGTTCAGCATTCTGTCCTGAGCTTCTTTGATATCTGCATTTTCTGTGTATTTATCTAAAAGAAAAAGTTTTAAATCCGACTGTTTTTTCTCTGGAGCAAAAAATTTGATTACTTTTCTGGCTGTTTTTTCATTTTCAACAAAAAAATAATCGGTCTGCATGATATAATCTTTTATTACAGGCGAAAAATGATTGATAGAAGTATTTTCTGAAAGATAAGCGGGAAGTAGAAAAAGCATATTTGAAGAGTTATGAATTATGAATTTTGAGTTTTTGAAATGAGAAGTTTTTCAGCAATTTTTTCGCAGGCTTCATCCAATTGATGATATACTTTTTCGAAACCATCAATTCCGTCCCAATAAGGATCGGGAACTTCTCCTGAAGCATGATTTAAATCTGCGGCTTCCATTAATAATGAAACTTTACTTCTTTGTTCCTCGTTTTGAGCTAAAGAAATTACATTTTCCAAATTACTCAAATCCATACAATAAATTTTATCGAAATGATTCAAGTCTTCTGTAGTAATAGGTCTTGAAGTCTGTTTTGAAATATCTATTCCGTATTTTAAAGCCGTTTTTACTGATCTTTTATCGGGTTGATTTCCTTTGTGCATATCAATTGTTCCGGCAGAATCTACGAAGAAATGCTCAGGAAGTTTCGACCTCATAATTCCTTCTGCTAAAGGGCTTCTACAAATATTTCCGAGACAAACCATTAAGATTTTCATTTCAATACTATTTAAAATTTAATTAATAAAAATTCCTTTCAAAAACAAAGCTAAATAAAAAAAGGAGAATAATTCTATTCTCCTTTCTATAAATATTTTGTACAGAATTAATGTTTGATTTTTTCTGTCAATTCTTTTACGTATTTTTTTATTTCCTTATCAATTCTAGAAACATCTTTAATTGTTTCACAAGCGTACATTACAGTTGAATGATCTTTACCTCCCATTTCTTCTCCAATTTTGGTAAAAGTAGCATTGGTAAATTCTTTTGCAAAATACATTGCCAATTGTCTAGGAAGAGCGATTTCTCTTTTTCTGGTTTTAGATAAAAGTTGCTCTCTTTTAATTCCGAAATAATCACAAACAACATCCTGAATATAAGGAATATTGATGACTTTTTTCTGATTAGCCGCAATTTTACTAATTGTTTCCTTTAATAATTCAAGACTTAAATCTGATTTATAAATTGTAGAATAAGCAATTACAGAATTAATAACGCCAATTAGTTCTCTAACGTTTGTTTTCACTTCTGCTGCAAGGAAATCTAGCATATCTTCGGTAAGAACAATACCGTCTCTGCTTAATTTATCCACGATAATTTGCTTACGTGTACTCAAATCCGGAGATTTGATTTCCGCAGAAAGTCCCCATTTGAAACGAGAAACAATTCTGTCTTGAATATCCATAATATCAACCGGAGCTTTATCTGAAGTAAGGATAATCTGCTTTCCGTTTTGATGTAAATAGTCGAAAATATGGAAGAAACTGTCTTGTGTTGCAGATTTTCCAGACAAAAACTGAATATCATCAATAATCAGAACATCTACCATTTGATAAAAATTGGCAAATTCTGTCTGTTTATGAGCTTTTGCTGATGAAATAAATTGTTGAATAAACTTCTCTGAAGATAAATAAAGCACCACTTTATCAGGAAACTGACTTTTTACTTCCAAACCTACAGCCTGACCTAAGTGCGTTTTACCAACACCATAACCTCCGTATAAAAATAATGGGTTGAAAGCCGTTGCTCCAGGTCTTTTTGCAATTGATCTTGCAACAGTCGAAGCAAATTTATTGCTTTCTCCTTCCACATAATTATCAAAAGAAAAATCAGCTTTAAGATTAGAATCAATATTTACTTTTTTGATTCCCGGAACGACAAAAGGATTTACAATATTACCGGAAAAGCCTTGTGGCATTGTCTCCTGAACTTTTGGAGTAGGAACAGTTTTCCCTTTCATGTTCATGGTAACAGGTTTTTCTAAACCACTTGGCTTATTTTCCATTACCGAATACCAAAGTTTAACGCCTTTACCAATGTTTTTCTTTAGGGCAGCAGAAAGCAATGACAGATAGTTATCTTCAATATATTCTTTGTAAAAATCACTCGGAACCATCAACGTAAGATTATTGTCAACCAACGAAATTGGCTGTACTTTGTCAAATAGTAAATCGAAAGATTTTTCAAGCTTTTTAAGATCAGAATTATCTTCAGCTGCATTGAGATTGTCTCGCATAAACTGAAGGCATTTCTGCCATATCATCATTAAATTTTCATCCATTTTTTATGCCCTGATTATTCTTTGGTTAGTCGTTTTTAGGAGGAAGACAAAGGTCATGTTTTTTATCTTTAAAAAAAAATATTTCGCTTATTGATTATTTAAAAATATATTTGTATGTATAATTCAAAGCTTAAAATGATACACTCAAAACACTCATTACGAGTACGTTACGCAGAAACAGATCCCATGAAATACGTTTATTACGGAAATTATGCAACATATTTTGAATTGGGCCGCGTGGAACTTTTTCGCAGCATCGGAATCTCTTATGACGAGATTGAAAAGCAGGGGATTTGGCTTCCGGTTTCTGATTATAAAATTAAGTATTTAAAACCAGCACTATACGATCAAAAATTAGAAATTCACACTTTTATGAGAAAAATTCCTGGAGTGAGAATAGAATTTGAATATGAAATTTTCAACGAAGATCAAGTAAAAATCACAGAAGCTTCCACTACCCTTTTCTTCTTAAATGCCGAAACAAATAAAGTAATAAAATGTCCTGATTTTTTAATGAAATTAATAGAAGAAAACTGGAAGGAAGAAAATAATTAAATCTACTCGAAAACCTTCAAGGCTTAAACTTTCAAATCACTATATTTGGTACAAATGAAATGAATGGTTTATGCTTTGATTGTCATATTAATCGTATTGATAATTTTAATTTATCAAAATCTGAACAGAAAAATTCAAATTCTGGAACAGAGAATTTCCGATTTATCAAAAGACAAAATAAATACTGAGCAATCTCATCATACTTTCACGGAAACTATTAAACCTGAAAACCTAAAAAACGAGAAAGTTGAAATTCAGGAAAATTTATTTTCAGAAACCATTCAAAACAATTCTGAACCTGAAAAAGACTGGCTGACTCCGCTATTTGATTTTGTAAAACAGAATATTTTAACCATCATCGGGATTTTCACTTTGGTTTTAGGAATCGGTTATTTTGTAAAATATGCGATCGATAAAAACTGGATTGGCGAAAACGCAAGAACAGGAATTGGTTTTCTTTCAGGATTCATTCTGATTATTACAGCACATTTTATTAGGAAAAATTACAGCATATTTTCGTCAATCATTACAGGCGGAGGAATTGCTGTGCTTTATTTTACGACAACGATTGCATTTCGAGAGTACAATTTATTCACGCAAAACATTGCATTTTTAATTACTTGTGCAATCACACTGCTTTCAATCTTCCTTTCTTACCGATATAATAGTGAAACACTCATCATTTTTTCTTTGTTTGGAGGCTTTTTGGCTCCTTTGATGATTAGTACAGGACAAAGCAATTACGTTTTCCTTTTCACTTATTTGTCACTTTTAAATATAGGAATGCTAATTACTGTTTATTTGAAAAGCTGGAAAAGTGTGGGCTGGATTGCTTTTATTTTCACGGCAACCTATCTTTATTTTTGGACGGTTGAGAAAACTGATCTTACGAGCATTATCTTTTATATTGTTACTTACATTATATTTTATGCTTTTGCACTTCAGAATTACTTTAAATCAAATCAGCTTTCAAAACTCGATATTTTGATGTTGGTTCTGATTAATTTCTCCAGCATCATCGGATTGGTTTACATCTTTAACGTTTTGAAATATGAGCCTTTAAGTATTTTTCCGCTGACTTTTGCTATGGCGAATACATTTTTTATGTTCAGAGAATATCAAAATAAGAAATTCGAAAGAAATTATTCTGCTTTTGCCGGAATCAGCATCAGTCTCTTGACTTTAGCGATTGCTTTACAGTTTAAAACTCATTTAATAACGAGTGTTTGGGCAATCGAAGCTTCTCTCCTATTATATATATGGAAAAAAACCAATCACAATATTTTCAAAATATTTTTCTATTTCCTTTTTCCGTTGGTGATATTATCTCAAATGATGACTTGGACGGAGTATATTAATGGAAATAAAAATTTAACCATCATTTTTAATCCTGTATTTCTGACAAGTTTAGTGGTGATTGCGACGGTTATTTTCAATTTAATTTTACTTAAAAAAGAAGCCAAAGAAAAAAGTGATACCGAATTTTTTGAAAATATTTTTAAAATCGTATGTTTTGGAATTATCTATTTTTCAGGTTTATTTGAATTAATTTATCAGCTTTCTCCTGAAAATTTTGTACTTATCCTTACCTACTGTTTTCTCTACAGCATTTCGTTTGTGACTTTATTATTAATCGCAAAAAACAAATTAAGCTTATCCGAAAAATTAGTCAATACTTTAATTTATGGCTTGCTGTTTCTATTTATTGCACATATTTCTTCATCTCAAATTGTTGATGCTATCATTAAAAATGAAATTGGTTTCAATTTTTACTTCATCCATTTGATTTACCTTTTGCCATTTTTATATTTAGTTTTAAAAATAATTCATCAAACAGAATTTTTGAAAGAAAAAATCGGTTACTGGCTTGTTTCTTTTGTTGGCATTCTTGCCATAAGTTTTGAATTTTACCGAATTTATATTTTCTTGAATACTATAACTATCGAAAATCTTATTCAGCTTGAAGAACATTTCAGTATTTTATATTTACCGATTATTTGGGCGGTTTTAGCTTGTGGATTTATTTTTTCCGGACTTAAAAAAGATATTTCTGAACTCAACAAAATTGGTTTTAGTTTACTCGGAATTACCATTCTCAAATTGTATCTCTACGATGTTTGGCAAATGGATAATGTCTCAAGAATCATCGCATTTATTATTTTAGGAATAATTTTATTGCTCAGCTCATTTATGTTTCAAAAATTTAAAAATATGCTTAAAAATTTGGTTGAAAAGAATGATGATTTTGATGATAAGAATATTTAAAACAGCGTAAAAAACCATTATCTATCAATATTTTATAAATAATTTTAAATTTTCATTGATATTTTGTGAAAAGTAAGTATATTTATCAAGTTTTTAACACTTATATTATTAACTATGAAAAAAATTCTATATTCTTTACTAATCTTCGCTTCCGCAACTTTATTTGCTCAAAAAAATCCTGACGTAAAATTTGCTGTTTCAAATGGTAATGTTGGAACTGTAGCTTTATTTGACTCAAACAAGGAACATTTACAAAAGGTAAATGTTTATAAAACGAAAGCAAACCTGCCTCAAAATCTTAAAAAATATGAGTTTTTAGCAGATAACGGATTATCAGAAGTTACTTTTAAAAGTAGTTTCGGAACCTTAGACTTTATGTCTTTAGCTAAATTTAATGCTCAAAACGGTCTTCCACAAGATACCCCTGTTTTCATCGAAGGATATGAATTCAAGAATACAGATATCAATATTTTTGCAGACATTATTGCAGACATGAAAGTAGAAACTGTAGATGGCAGAAAATCTTTAGTGATTACTACAAACAAGAAATAATTTATAAATTATATTGAAAAACGGCTATTCAAATTTGAATAGCCGTTTTTTTTAGTACTTATGAGACCACTTTTTCTTGAGCTCATCGTAGATTTTCTTTTCAGTTACATTATTTCCAGGTTCATAAAATTTCACATCTTTTATTTCTTCAGGTAAAAAATCCTGATCTACAAAATTTCCATCGTAAGAATGTGCATATTTATATTCCTTTCCATAATCTAAATCTTTCATCAGTTTTGTCGGAGCATTTCTCAAATGTAGTGGAACAGGAAGATTTCCCGTTTTCTTCACAAAAGCCAGTGCCTCATTAATCGCCATATAAGCAGAATTACTTTTCGGAGAAACCGCAAGATAAATTGCAGTTTCACTCAACAAAATTCTCGCTTCAGGATTTCCAATCACGTTAATCGCCTGAAAACAATTATTTGCAATCACCAAAGCATTCGGATTTGCCAAACCAATGTCTTCAGAAGCCAAAATCAACATTCTTCGAGCGATAAATTTAATATCTTCTCCACCCGCAATCATTCTTGCCAACCAATACACAGCTCCATTCGGATCACTTCCACGCATCGATTTAATGAAAGCCGAAATAATATCATAATGTTGTTCACCATTTTTATCGTAAAGCGCCATTGTTTCCTGAAGAACAGACATTACATCATCATTGGTAATTTCTTTAGTTGAAGAATTTTTAAACTGATTCAAAACCAATTCCACAGAATTAATTAATTTCCTTCCATCTCCCCCAGAATATTGAATCAAAGCCTCTTTTTCTTTAATGACAAATTGAGAATTTTCGTCTTTATTAAATCTTTCTGAAGCAATATCAATCAGTTCTTCCAATTTATCATAGCTCAAAGCTTTCAAAATATAAACCTGGCTTCGTGAAAGCAATGCCGAAACCACCTCAAAACTCGGATTTTCAGTTGTCGCACCAATCAAAACTACCCAACCTTTTTCTACAGCATGAAGTAAAGAATCTTGTTGAGATTTATTAAAACGGTGAATTTCATCAATGAAAAGGATCGGTGATTTTCCGGAAAAAAGATTTTGTTTTTTTGCATCTTCAATTACATCACGCACATCTTTTACCCCTGAAGAAACTGCAGAAAGTTTAAAAAATTTTCTTCCTGATTTTTCAGAAATGATTTCCGCCAAAGTAGTTTTGCCTGTTCCCGGAGGTCCCCAAAGAATGAGAGAATTTAAGCTGTCGTTTTCCAGCATTTTTCTTATCGTCCCTTTTTCTCCTGTAAGATGCTCCTGTCCCAAAACTTCATCTAAAGTTTTCGGTCTTAATCTTTCTGCTAAAGGAGTATTATGATTCAATATTTTTTTATTTGAAGTTAAAATATAGTTTCAAACCTATTAAAAGGAATTGAGATAATCTGAATAAAACAGAATCGTCAAAATAATTAATTGATCCTACGACTCACGTCTTCACTGCCCGAAACTTGAAACAAATTTAAACTAAATTTCAATTTTTTAGCCTACTTTTGCAATGTTTTGAAACTTTCATTTAATAAAATCATTACATCACCTTTGGTAATTCTCATCAAAATTTACCAATGGTTTATCTCGCCTTTACTTCCCAAAAACTGCCGTTATGAGCCGACTTGTTCGCATTACATGGTAGAATCTCTGCAGGTTCACGGTATTTTTAAAGGATTTTGGCTGGGTGTAAAAAGAATTTCAAAATGTCATCCTTGGGGTGGAAGCGGTTATGATCCCGTTCCTCCGAAAAAATAAAAAATATTCAATTAAAAATATAAAAATGAATACTATTTTCTTCCGAATTTATCTCGTGGTATTTGCACTGGTTACCCAATGTATTTTTGCTCAGAATTACAAAGATGGTTTGTCAGACGGAACTTTAAAAGTTAATGCTAAAGATATTCCTGTAAAGGTTTTTGCAACTTCAGAACTTTCAGAGCTTGAATCTTTTGCTCAGGTTAATAAAAACCCAAACACTTTGGTCATTCTGAATAAATCTAATGTTGAAAAATCACATTTCATCAGCAGTTCAATGATTTTAGCAAATTATAAAAATGCAAAATATCAGTTTTTTGATAAAGATTTTAAATTAGTTGAAAACATAACGGTTACCGAAGACAATATTGAAACTCTGAAATATGTGGTCAAAACGCAAACACCGATCACTTCTGCAGAAACTGTTTCTTTAGAAACTCCTTATAAAATTTGGGATCCGGTTTCAGGAATTAATTTAGGACCTATAACATTGCATTTTTATAGCTTAATGTTTATTTGTGCATTTGGTTTAGGGTATGTTTTAATGACAAAAATGTTTACCATCGATCATGTAAATCAAAAATATCTTGAGCCGCTTTTCACTTGGACATTGATCGGAACGATTTTAGGTGCAAGAATGGGACACGTTATTTTTTATCAGCCTGAATTATTCAAAGAAGATTTTTGGAGTGTTTTCTTACCAATAAGTACAAAAAATGGTTTGAAATTCACAGGATTTTCAGGATTGGCAAGTCATGGAGCAACCATTGCATTGATTTTCACAACGCTTTATTATTCATTTAAAATCATCAAGAAAAATCCGTTTTGGGTATATGACAGATTAGGAATTGTGGTAGCAATCGGTGGCGCATTTGTAAGAATGGGTAACTTTTTCAATTCTGAAATTATCGGTAAACCAGTTGACCCTAACTCACCATTTGCATTACTTTTTCCACAACAAAGCAGCGAATACGGAGTAACAGTTCCACGTTATCCAGCTCAGTTATTTGAAGCAATTGGATACGTTTTATTATTTGTTTTACTTTGGGTTTTATACAGAAAAACTGATAAAAAATATCAGCAAGGTTGGTTATTCGGATTGTTTTTCATCATACTTTGGGCAATTAGATTCTTTGTAGAATTCCTGAAAGAACCTCAAGGTGACGAGTTTATTTCTTTTGCAGGTTTAAATACTGGTCAAATTCTTTCAATTCCATTTATGATTGCGGGAATTGTAATTATGCTTTATTCTAAAAAGTTTAAAATTACTGAAGCTGAAAACGGAAAGCCAGAATAATTTTCAATTCAAATAAATATCAGAAAGTCACAACAATGTTGTGGCTTTTTTGTTTAAATCAAGAAATACATTTCCGATTTCATCAATAAGATCTGTTGGCTGCATCGATTCTTTTGAATACTTTTCGGCTGCAAAATCAGCAGCTTGTCCATGAATCCAGACTCCTAAAATTGCAGCTTCCTCGGAAGAATATTTTTGAGCTAAAAGTGAGGTAATAATTCCTGTCAAAACATCACCACTTCCACCTTTTGCCAAACCGGAATTTCCTGTGATATTATAAAAAATTGTTCCTTCAGGATTGATAATTTGTGTATGATGGTCTTTTAAAACAATATAAATCCCCAAATCTTTTGCCTTTGTTTTGGCTAGATTTAATCTTTCAATCGAATTTTCAGTTTTACCAAAAAGTCTTTCAAATTCTTTCGGATGTGGAGTAATAATCGATTTTTTCGGAATTAATTTTAAACCGTTTTCGTTTTCAGAAATAATATTCAAAGCATCTGCATCCAGAATTAACGGAGAACTATGATTTTCAAGAAATTTTAACAAAGTTTTTTCTGTTTCTTCATCAGTTCCTAAACCGGGACCAATTCCGTAAACTGCATTTTCCATTTCATCAATTTGAGTGATAAATTTTTCACCACCTTTTATAAACATGGCTTCAGGACAGGTAGTTTTAAGAATTTCATAACCGCAATTTGAAGCTAAAACAAATGTCAAACCTGAACCACTTTTCAAAGCCGACTTCGTAGCTAAAACAGCCGCTCCAATTTTCCCATAACTACCACCAATAATAATTGATTTTCCATAAGTTCCTTTGTGAGAAAAATCTTCACGAGGCTTAAAAATTTTTAAAATCAAATCATCATCAATCACAAAATCATCAGTTTGAGTTTTTTCAATAAATTCATTTGACAAATCAATATTTAAAACAACAACTTTTCCTGCAAACTTACCCGTTTCAGGATGAAGAAATGTCTTTTTCCAAAACTGAAAAGTCAGCGTATAATTTGCTTTAAAAATAACAGAATTTCCATCATTCAATTGATCTGCAAACATTCCTGAGGGAATATCTATTGAGATTTTAGGATTGGTTTTAATGTTTAAATTTTCGATTAAATCTTTATAAATCCCTTCTAAATTTCTCGATAAACCTGTTCCGAAAAGCGCATCAATAATAATCGTTTTATCAAAATTATATTTTTCAATTTCACTAAAATCTTTCACAGAAATTCCGGAAATATCTTTTAATCTTTTAAAATTAATTAAAGCGTCATCCGAAAATTTCGGATTTTCTTTATTAATAAAAACATCGACATCAAAACCTTTTAAATAAAACATTCTTGCAATTGCAAATCCATCACCGCCATTATTTCCGTTTCCACAAAAAATAGCAAATCTTGTATGATGTTTACAGTTTGTAGAAATCCAATCTACACAACTTGAAGCTGCTCTTTCCATTAAATTCACGGATGAAATCGGCTCATTCTCAATCGTATATTTATCTGCTTCTCTGATATTTTCTGTTGTAAAAATTTTCATTAACTCCGATTTTAATTAAATTTAATCATAATTATTTAAAAATATTAATAATTTAAACCAAAAAAGTGCCCAAAACTTTTAAGATTACTATTTTAAAATAATACTTTTGTGTAAAACAATTAAAAATATAAATTATGGGATTTATTAAAGATTTTAAAGATTTTGCTTTTAAAGGCAATGTCGTTGACTTGGCAGTCGGTGTAATTATCGGTGCAGCTTTCAGTGCGATTGTAAAATCATTTGTGGATGATATTATCACTCCTCTATTGTTGAATCCGGCCTTGGAAAAAGCAAATGTAAAAAACATTGCCGAACTGTCATGGAACGGTGTAAAATATGGAAATTTCTTGTCGTCCGTTATCAGTTTCTTAATTGTGGCATTTGTTTTATTTATGCTAATTAAAGGAATTGCAAGTTTGAGTAAAAAAGAAGAAGCACCTATTGAAGCTCCTGCAGGACCAACTGAAGACCAAAAATTATTAATGGAAATCAGAGATTTGTTGAAAACAAAAAACAATATATAAAAAACGCCGCAAAATTTGCGGCGTTTTTTTATTCCCAAAGATTCAAAATTAATGAATCTGAAAAATGCTTGAAATTTGTTCAGCCAAAGAAAGCCCTATTCTATCCTGAGCTTCCAAGGTTGAAGCACCTGTATGCGGAGTTACAGAAATTTTAGAATGCGTGATAATTTCTTTTGCCGGAGTAGGTTCGTTGATGAAAACATCAAGACCCGCAAAACGTACTTTTCCTGAATCCAAAGCTTCAATTAAAGCTGCTTCATCAATTACTCCACCTCTTGAACAGTTTACAATCGCAACCCCATCTTTCATCATTTCAAACTGAGATTTCCCAATCATATAGCCTTCTTTCTGAGCAGGAACGTGAAGTGTGATAAAGTCAGAATGCTTCAAAACAGCATCCAAAGGTTCAGTTTCAATATCAACATTGATGAACTGATTGTTATAAAAAGTTACTTTTATACTCGCTTTTCCAATCATATTATCTGCAGCGATTACTCTCATACCAAGACCTAAAGCAATTTTAGCAACTTCCTGACCGATTCTACCCATCCCAATAATTCCGATGGTTTTTCCTTTCAATTCAATTCCTGCAGCATAAGCTTTTTTAAGTGAAGCAAACTCGGTATCTCCAACTAAAGGCATTCTTCTGTTAGAATCCTGCAAAAATCTTGCTCCAGAAAATAAATGTGCAAAAACCAATTCAGCAACAGATTCTGAAGAAGCAGAAGGCGTATTGATTACATGAATTCCTTTTTCTCTCGCATAGTCTACATCAATATTATCCATTCCTACCCCACCTCTTCCGATGATTTCCAGTGACGGACAGTTATCAATAATATCTTTTCTTACCTGAGTGGCACTTCTTACCAAAACTGTACGAATTTTGTGCTCGTTGATATAATCTAAAAGAAATTCCTGAGGAACTTTTGTTGTGATTACTTCAAATCCTTTTTCTGTTAATGCATCAATTCCTGACTGGTCTAAACCGTCGTTTGCTAAAACTTTCATAAAATGTTTTACTATTTAAAAATTGAAAGATTTAAAAATTAAAGAATTTCAAGTGTTATACTTTAGTTGTTTAATTTTTAAATCTTTTTATATTAGATTTTAATCTTTAAAAACTTCAATGGTTACTTGTTTCTCAACCAAATCCGTAAATTTTCCTTTGTAGCGTGTTGCTCTTACCAAATGATTGTCGATCCAGTGATAATTTCCACCTCTTGGTTTTCCACACAATACACTATGATATTTAAAACCGTGCTTGTCTAACCAATCGATTGTAATTTGTTTCAGATTTTCTGTTCTTGAAGTGAAAAAACAAATTTGATGACCTTCATCGTACCATTTATTTACGGTTTCCAATGCATCGGGATAAGGTTCGCAAGTAACCATTCTTTCCGGCTCTTCATTTGGAACATCGTCTGTAATTGTCCCGTCAATATCGATCAGATAATTCTTTACTCCATCCTTTAAAATCGGACTGATATGCTCAATATAATCTAGTTCCATCGTTCAAAATTTTAAAGTGCAAAGTTACACTTTATGATTCAAAGAGAAGTATTAATCTTAGTTTATGTTAAAAATTTAACACAAAATCAATTTTAAACTTAATAAATTATAAGATTCTGTTGCATTTTTCATAATTATGGCGAATATTTTTCACTTAATGAAAAGCCAATATTTCATAAATATTAAAAAAACTAAACATTTATTTTACAAAATCACGTTTAAAACTTAAATTTGTAGGAATGGAAGAATTGGTAGTTTTAGTAAATCCCGAAAATGAAGTTCTTGGTTTAATGGAAAAACAGCAGGCTCATATCAATGGTTTGCTTCATCGTGCTTTTTCGGTTTTTTTATTTAATGAAAACGGAGAAATGCTTTTGCAGAAACGTGCTTCAGAGAAATATCATTCTCCAAATCAATGGACGAATGCAGTTTGTTCGCATCCCAGAATTGAAGAAACTTATCTTGAAGGCGCAAAAAGAAGGCTGAATGAGGAACTGGGAGTTGATACAGAACTTACAGAAAAATTTCATTTTATCTATAAAGCAGATGTTGGAGGCGGACTTTGGGAGCACGAACTCGACCATGTTTTCACAGGAACCTACAATTCTGAGTTTAATTTAAATAAAAATGAAGTGGACGAAATTCGCTACATTTCGCTGGAAAATTTAGATAAAGAAATTTCAGAACATCCAGAACAATTTACAGAATGGTTCAAAATCATTTTGGAAGAATATAAACATCATTTTTAAACACACCGATGAAAAAAACTTTATTAATTGTAACATTTTTACTGAGCATTTATTCGTTTTCACAGAAATTAGGAAGTGAACTTTATGAAAGTGAAAATTACTCAATCACCGTTCCCGATACCTGGAAATCAACCAATGATGACGGAATAGTAAACATTTTCCCGACCAATCAGATTGGAGCGATTACCATTTCAGAGTATCATGATTTGGAATTACCAAAAACTGAAGTGAAGAAATTTATTTTGGCGCTGTATAATTCTTCTGATGACGAGAAAAAAGTAAAAAATACAGGAAGCAAAAAAGGATATTCAGAGTATCAGTATGAATATTTTGATGAAAAAGAAAAGCTTTTCTGGATTACAAAATTGTATCAGAAAAACACAGATATGTTCTTGATTAGCATTAATTGCCAGGAAAAACACTGGAACGGAAATTATATGAAAGTTTTCAACGAAGCTTTTGAAAGTTTTAAAATAAAAAAATAATTTTTTAAAATACTTTGTGATCTTATTTAAGTGAAACGCCTTTGCCTCAATTATAAATTATTATTTGAATCGGCGAATCTGCGTTTTGCGAACTTAAAAACATTTAGTAGTTAAAAAAATCTTTGCGCTCTTTGCGTTAAAATATATTGATATTAAAACTAAAATTTAAATATGAACAAAACAGCATTGTACGACAAACACGTTTCTTTGGGAGCGAAAATAGTACCTTTTGCAGGATTTGAAATGCCTGTACAATATTCCGGAGTAACGGAAGAACACTTTGCCGTAAGAGAAAAAGCGGGATTATTTGACGTTTCTCACATGGGACAGTTTTTCATCGAAGGAGCGGGTGCAAAAGACCTTTTGCAGTTTGTAACGACAAACAATGTAGATGTTTTAGAAAACGGAAAAGCACAGTATTCTTGCCTTCCGAATGAAGATGGCGGAATTGTAGATGATCTTATCGTTTACAAAATGGATGATGAAAAATATTTCGTTGTAGTAAATGCTTCAAACATTGATAAAGACTGGAATCACATTTCAAAATACAATACTTTCGGTGCAAAAATGACGAATGCGTCAGATGAAATGTCTTTGTTGGCAGTTCAAGGGCCGAAAGCTACTGAGATTCTTCAAAAATTAACGGAAACTAATCTTTCTGAAATTCCTTATTATAACTTCACTGTAGGTTCTGTTGCAGGAGTAAGCGATGTGATTATTTCAAATACAGGATATACAGGAAGCGGTGGTTTTGAAATTTATTTCAAAAACGAATCTGCTGAAAAACTTTGGGATGCCATCATCGAAGCGGGTGCCGAAGAAGGAATTATTCCTTGTGGATTGGCTGCAAGAGACACTTTGAGACTTGAAAAAGGCTTCTGTCTTTACGGAATGGATATCGACGATACTACTTCTCCAATTGAAGCTGGATTAGGCTGGATTACAAAATTTGACAAAGATTTTGTGTCTAAAGATATTTTCGCAAAACAAAAAGAAGTAGGTGTTAGCAGAAAATTAGTTGGTTTTGAATTGACAGATAAAGGAGTTCCAAGACACGACTATCCTGTTGTAGACGCAGAAGGAAACGTAATTGGGAAAGTAACTTCAGGAACTCAGTCTCCGATGAAAAAAATCGGTTTGGGGATCGCTTATGTAGACAAACCACATTTCAAACTGGGAACTGAAATTTTCATTCAGGTAAGGAACAAAAATATTCCTGCAAAAGTGGTAAAAATGCCATTCGTGTAAGCAGAAAAAGTTTAATTATAAAAAAACCGCTTTATCATTTTGATGAAGCGGTTGTTTTTTAGAAGCTATTTCCGGCTATCCGCTGTATCTTTTGTGTCACTACTTCTTGTCGAAGTTTCGGCATTTAGCTGCCACACAAAAGGATGTCGCTTCTATCCGGGCTAAAATCTGGTCATCCAATTGATATTTATTCAATTAATTCACGCTTTCTGAAAAGTTCTTTGGTCATGTTTTATAACTTATATCCATAGCGTTTTGTTTCCCACAATCTGTTTGAAACTTCCGTCAACTGCATTTTGTCTCCCGCAACCTGTTTGGAACTTCTGTCAACTGTGTTTTGTTTCACGCAGTTTGTTTGAAACTTCCGTCAATTGTGTTTTGTCTCCCGCGACCTGTTTGGAACTTTCGTCAACTGCGTTTTGTTTCCAGCAGAATTCTTGAGCCATAAAAAAGCCTCACAAGATTCAAAAAATCTGTGAGGTTTTTTATTAATTACATGAGATAAAGTTATTATTCTCCTCTGAAATAATCTTTAAGGCTTGTAACAGTGGTTTTTTCACTTCCTACAAAAATCTCTTTATCTGTAAGGAAAACGGGACGTTTTAAGAACGTATAGTGATCTAAAATCAATTCTTTAAAATCATCTTCCGTCAATGTTTTTAAATCTAATTCTCTCAATTTGATTTGAGTTGATTTTTTGCTGAACAAAGCTTCATAAGACTTTGTATGCTCGTACATTGCTTCTATTTCCTCTTTCGTTATAGGTTCTTTTTTGATTTCTCTAAGTTCCCAATCTTTAAGATTAAATTGTCCTATTATTTTTCTGCAAGTGTCACACGTATTAAGATAAAATACTTTTTTCATTAAAGTTTTACATTTCTAATGGTTAAATGAAAACTCTGATGTTTTCAATCCACAAAAATACTATTTAATATACTGTTTTAAAAATTATTAAATACCTTTATTAAAATTTAAAATAATGGATAACAAACCTGTTACATTTCAGTTTATTTCCGAGCCTTCTGATGTCAATTATGGTGGAAATGTACATGGAGGAAGTGTAATGAAATGGATTGATCAAGCAGGATATGCGTGTGCAACAACATGGAGTGGAAATTATTCTGTAACAGTTTATGTGGGTGGAATCCGTTTTTATGAACCTATAAAGATCGGTGAACTGGTAAAAGTGGAAGCACATGTGATTTACACAGGTTCGTCAAGTATGCATATTTCGATTAATGTGTTCTCAAGAAGTCTGAAACAACCGAATTTTGATAAAAAAACGCACTGCATCATTGTATTTGTTGCTGTTGACGAAAACGGAAAAAAACTTCTCGTTCCTAAATGGATTCCCGAAACAGATGAAGAAAAACAACAGGAAAAATACGCCAAACGTCTGATGGAACTGAGAACGCAGATTGAAGATGAAATGAAACCTTTTCTTTAAATTTATGAACCGTAAAGACTTTTTAGCCCTTTCTTCATTGGGATTTCTCGGAGTTTCATGTGGAATGTCAATAACAAACCTTTCAACAAAAAATTTGGGAATACAATTATATACTGTTCGAAATGCAATTTCTAAAAATTTAGAACAGACTTTAGAAAAACTTGCTGTTTTAGGATTTAAAAATCTTGAAATTTATGGTTATAATGGAACTTTCTTCGGAAAAACTAAATCTGAGTTTCAAAATATTCTTAAAAATACCGGTTTACAAGTAATCAGCTCACATCACAGAACTGGAGTGACAGACAAAGAAAACGGAACTTTGTTACAAAACTGGGAGAAAACATTAGAAGATCTTAATTTCATCGGGTCAAAATATGCAGTCTGTTCCTATCTTCCTGAAGCTGAAAGAACCATTGAAAACTACTTAAAACTTCCTGGAATTTTAGATAGTGCAGGAAGAGTTTCAAAACAAAACGGAATTCAATTAGCCTACCACAACCATGATTTTGAATTTCTGAAAATGGATGAGGAATATAATTATTATGATTTTATTCTAAAAAACACATCAGCCGATTTAGTAAAAATGGAACTCGATCTATATTGGATTTCAAAAGCCGGCTTAGACCCATTAATTTACTTTGAAAAACATCCCGGAAGATTTCCTTTGTGGCACGTGAAAGATATGAAATCTGACACGAAAGAATTTACAGAGATTGGTTATGGAATTATTGATTTTAAAAGAATTTTTGAAGCGAAAGAAAAAGCAGGCTTAAAACATTGGTTCGTGGAGCAGGATTCTAGTGATAAAGATATCTTTGAGAGTATTCCGATGAGTACAAAATATATTGAAAGCAATTCTTATTTCTTCAATAAGAAATAAGAAATAAGAAATAAATGCAAAAGTCTTCCAAATAATGGAAGACTTTCTATTTTTAAATGTTTTTTATTAACAAGTAATTACTTGCGGGCATCCCATATATTGATTGCAATATTTAGGACCGGTCACAGCTCCAGTGCAGCTACAACCGCAAAGTGATAAATCCGGAGTTCCAATTTTACCGATACCTCCTACGATCTCTTTCAGATCAGCACTTTTTAATTTCTTAGCGTTTTTTAAAATTTCGTTTAACATAATGATTTGGATTTTAAATTAAAAAATATAAAGATCTTTAATTTATACAGCAGAATCATCACAAGTATACACTTGTAGACAGCCAATATAAGTTGGGCAGTACTTAGGTCCTGTGACAGCACCTGAACAGCTGCATCCGCAAAGTGATAAATCTGGAGTCGCATTATCTACACTTACACCTCCGACAATAGCTTTAAGATCAGCACTTTTTAATTTCTTAGCGTTTTTTAGAATTTCATTTAACATAATAATTTGGTTTTAAGTTGAAGTTCAAATTTAATAATTAAAACAACTACTTCGTAAATTATTTTATATTATTTATAACGTTGAACATCAATTCTTATTATTTAATTCTAAAAAAACCAATATTTAATTCACTTTTAATAAATAATATCATTTAATAGTTTAAACTTTATTTCAATAAAAAAATCCTTCCAAATTTCTTTGAAAGGATTTAATATTTATTGATAAGCTTAAAATTATCTTGCGATGTTTACAGTTCTTGTTTCTCTAATTACTGTAACTTTTACTTGTCCAGGATATGTCAGTTCGTTCTGAATTTTCTCTGAAATATCGTATGAAAGCTGAGAAGACATTTCGTCGTTTACTCTTCCGCTTTCTACCATTACTCTCAATTCTCTACCTGCCTGAATTGCATATGCTGAAGAAACCCCTTCAAAACTTAACGCTGCAGCTTCAAGATCTTTTAGTCTTTGAATGTAAGATTCTAAAACCTGTCTTCTTGCTCCCGGTCTTGCTCCTGAAATTGCATCGGCAACCTGAATGATCGGTGACAATAATGATGTCATTTCTACTTCGTCATGGTGAGCTCCAATCGCATTAATAACTTCAGGGTTTTCACCGTACTTCTCTGCCCATTGCATTCCTAAAAGTGCGTGTGGAAGTTCAGATTCTTGTTCTGGTACTTTTCCGATATCGTGTAAAAGACCTGCTCTTTTTGCTAATTTTACGTTTAGTCCTAATTCAGCGGCCATTGTTGCAGCAATATTGGCAACTTCTCTTGAGTGCTGTAAAAGGTTTTGTCCATAAGAAGAACGATATTTCATTCTACCAACGATTTTAACTAATTCTGGATGCAATCCGTGAATGCCAAGATCGATGATCGTTCTTTTACCAACTTCGATGATTTCTTCTTCGATTTGTTTTCTTGTTTTTTCAACAACTTCTTCAATTCTTGCAGGGTGAATTCTACCGTCTGTTACCAATCTGTGAAGTGATAATCTTGCAATCTCTCTTCTTACAGGATCAAAACATGAAAGAAGAATTGCTTCCGGAGTATCATCAACGATAATTTCTACACCAGTAACCGCTTCTAAAGCACGGATATTTCTACCTTCTCTACCGATAATTCTACCTTTTACTTCATCAGATTCGATATTGAAAACAGAAACAGAATTTTCTATTGCCTGTTCTGTACCAATTCTTTGAATAGTCTGAATAACGATCTTTCTTGCTTCACTTTTAGCGTTTAACTGAGCTTCTTCCATGATACTCTGAACGTGCGCCTGAGCTCTGGTTTTTGCTTCAGCTCTCATGGTTTCTACCAATTCTGCCTTAGCTTCCTCCGCTGTATAGTTTGAAATTTTTTCAAGCATTTCCACTTTTCTAGCTGTTGCTGAGTCAAGATCACTTTGCTTTTTCTCTAAAATTTCATTCTTCTTAGCGTAATCAGCGATTTGTCTGTCAAGATCTTTCTCTAATTTTCCTGCTTTGCTAAGTTCATCATTTAGCTTGTTTTCTTTATCTTTAGTTCTCTTCTCAGCTTCCTGCATTTTCTTTTCACGTCCCTGAATGTCTGCATCGTGCTGAGATTTTAGTTCTAAGAATTTTTCTTTAGCCTGAAGATTTTTTTCTTTTTTTATAGATTCTGCCTGTAAATTAGCTTTCTCTAATAAATTATCTGCATTTTTTTTAGCATCGTCGATAATAAATTTAGCTTTTGTATTTAGTGAGCTTTTAGAGAAAACTATCCCTATTACAGCTCCTATAACCAAACAAATCACGCCTACTATTATGGCTGTTGTCATATATATATTTAGTTTTAATTGTCTTGTTTAAATAAAATAAAAAAGCCTACAATAATCCAGTGATATAGAGTAAACTCCTAATCTCCACGATTTGAACTGATTTCTATCGTCTGTAATCCTGCAAGCAGGCGCGCCATTCGATAGACATTTGTCCGTTAATTGTTTAGCGTTGAGTTTACCTTTAATGTGTTAGAATTACTGTAGGCAGGTTTTTGGAAAAAAAATCTATTTTCCTATATCGTTCAACGACTGATTAATTTTTACTAATCTTTCGTTGGTTGATTTTATATTTTTATCATGATTCAGAGCAACAACTTCTGCATTGGTTCCTAATTTCAGGGCACACATTGCCAAAGCATCCTGTTTATCTCTTACATCAAAATTCTGTTCAAAATCTTTAATCATATTTTCAATTTGCTTTCCCACTTTACGCAAAGTTTCTTCTTCTGCTGCGGGTACATTCAGCGGATATACTCTTCCTGCAATATTGATGGTTATTCTCCTTACCTCCATTATAATCCACTGTTTTGAAGCTGTGCAATACAAAAGTCTACTTCTTTTGCCAATCTATTGATATGGTTTTTCATGAGTCTGTTGTGTTCAGGATTTCCTGATATTGCTGAATAAAGCTTTATATTTTTCTGTTCTTCTGCTAATACCTGATTTTTCTTTCTTTCCGCATCATATTTCACCTTCAGTTCGTTATGCTCTTTATTTAATTCCGAAAACATTTCAGATAAATTTTGATGACTTTTTTGAAGATTCAAAATCTTTTTTTCTAATTCTGAAAAATTATTTTCTAATTCTTGAAGCATTTCAGGTTTATAAATATTCTAACTATTAGCAAAAATAGGAAAATATTGGTACTAATGAAAATTATTATCTCTATATTTTGATTAAAACAAAAAAGGAGATGCCAAGCAACTCCTTTTAATATTAATTTTGTATTATATTATTCAAATTTCAATACAAACATGACAGCTCTTGTCTGTAGTGTAGATACTGCTGCAGACCAATAAGGAGGTGTTGTAGCGTTATCTGAGACCATTTCGTTATTCATAAAGAACGTTCCTCTTACAGCCGGAGTCAATTTAAATTTATTAAAGTAAAACTGAATACCCATCTCTGCAGACCAAGCAAAGTTATGCGTTGTAGATCTGAATGTCTGTTGTTGATTATCCTCTACAGAACCTGAATTTGACTGTAAATTAACAATATAATTCACACCAGCTGCAACATATGGTCTAGAGTTGTACCATCTTTCTCCGTGAAACTCTAAAAGCACAGGAATATCAACTAAAGTAGATTTAATATCTCTAATTCTATCTTTATCAGTCAAAGCAATTGGAATAAACGGTGCATTTGTTAAGCTTCCATCTCTATATATATCGTTTGATTGAGTATTGAAAGTCAATTGTCTTTGAGCAAACTGCAAACCTGGTTCTAATCTTACATCTAAGTAATCGTTCATTCTGAATTTTGCAATAAGACCTGCTCCGAAGCTTGTACTTTGTTTTGAAGATACTAAATTATGGTTTTCAAACATTCCGTATCTTGGATCAAGCACAATTTTATAGTCTATCATATTTGCATTCAAATAAAAACCCCAACTGACTTTTTTCTGGTCAAAGTCTTCCAACCTGTCCATCCTGTCTTGAGTTCTAAATTGAGCATTTCCAAGGAATGCAATATTAACTGAGGCTAAAACCAGAGCTTTTAATAGAAATTTATTCATAGGTTATTTTGTTGCTTTATAAATTGTGGCTATACCTAAACTTAGTTTTTTGTATTCTACTTTTTTAAATCCTGTATCTAAAAGAATTTGTCTCATTTTTTCTCCAAAAGGGAATGCATTTACAGAATCGGGAAGATAAGTATATGCTCTATTGTCTTTAGAAATCAATCTTCCGATTGCCGGTAATATATTTTTGAAATAAAACATATAAAACGGCCCTAAAAAACCTTCTACTTTCGAAAACTCAAGAATATAAACGCTTTTGTTTTCTTTCACTACTCTTCTTAGTTCTGACAAACCTTTATTTAGATTTTCAAAATTTCTCACTCCAAAAGCAACGGAAACAGCATCAAATCTATTGTCCTCGAAAGGTAAATTTTCTGCATCGCCCTTTTGCATGGAAATTTTGCCGTCTAAATTAAGTTTTTTTATTTTAATAACGCCAACATTTAACATTTGTTGCGATAAATCTAATCCAACTACCTTTGCACCTGTTCCTTTTTCAACGGCAATGGCTAAATCTCCGGTTCCTGTAGCAACATCCAGTGTTTCTTTAGGATTATCGTAATTCATCCATTTCACCAACTTATTTCTCCAAAGTACATCTATCTTCATAGATAATACATGGTTTAGTAAATCGTATTTAGGCGCAATATTGTCGAACATATCCTCTACCTGACTCTTTTTGCTAGATTCAGAATTGTAGGGCGTTACTTGGTTGATATCTTTTGTCAAAACTTAAAACTTGTAATATTCTTTATAATAATTAAGATAATCCTCTTTGCGGAAAATCTTTGAGCGGGATTCTACTTTCTGAATATTTTTAATCAGTTGATCATAATCTTCATCTACATTAAAATAAAAGTCGTCGGTATAGAGTTTATTAAAATGTTTCGCACCGCCATAATACTCTTTTCCGTCAATCTCAGTCTTATCCAACGCCAAAAGTAATGAATCTTTTTTAAGATTGTACCCATAATATTGATCATTAATGTAATAATCTTTGTGAGCAATATTTAAAAGACCACGAACTTTCTTTACTTCAAAGGCAGAATCGTAAAGCATTTTCTTGTTTTGATCAAATACTTTAATCGAGTTTTTTCCTTTATTTAAGTCTACTTGCACAAATTGCCCTGCCGAGATAATTCCTTCAGAACCATTATTTATTTTAAAATAATAAGTATTTGGAGTAGGATTATCTACCAAATAATAATTTTTTTTAGCCAAAAAGAAATTATAAATAGCAAAAGCACCGATAAATACCGCAAGAGCAATAAGTAAACCTTTTAAAGACGGGTTGTTTTTCATAGATTGTCGGAAACAATTTTTGCAAATTTAATAATATTTTTAATTCTTTCTTATTAATATTAATTATTAACTTTGCATCTTTAAAAAATTACATAAACGAATGCCGAATACGATCATTATTGGTTCCGGATCTTACCTACCGAATAGAGTAATTGGAAGAGACTTTTTCATGGATTCAGAGTTTTATTCAGAAGATGGTGCTAAAATCGACAAACCTACTGAAGAAACTATTTCAAAATTTGTAGAAATTACTGAAATTGAAAACAGGCGATTTATAGATGAAGACCTTTCAAACTCACAAATAGGTTTTGAAGCGGCAAAAATCGCTATTTCAGACGCAAATATAGATCAGGAGGAACTTGATTATATTATTTACGCAAGTAATTTTGGTGAAGTTACCGTAAATGGATATGTAGATTTTATGCCAACAATGGCAGCAAGAGTTAAGAATAAATTAGGCATTAAAAATAGAAAATGTATCACTTATGATATGGTTTTCGGATGTCCGGGATGGGTGGAAGCAATGATTTTGGCAGATAATTTAATTAAAGCTAAAGTAGCTAAAACGATTCTTGTAGTCGGTGGTGAAACTCTAAGCAGAGTTACCGATCCTTACGATAGAAATAAAATGATTTTCGCAGACGGAGCCGGAGCAGTTGTAGTAAAAGCGACTGAACAGGAAAATGTAGGAATCATCGCTCACAACACTATCTGTGACAACGGTATCGAACTCAATTATCTTGCAAACGGGCCATCTATCAACAAAGAAGCAGATCAAACACGTTTATATGTAAGAATGTTGGGAAGAAAAATCTATGAGTACGCTCTTAAAAACGTTCCTACAGCGATTAAAGATACAATTGATGACGCAGGATTATCTATTGAAGACATTGATAAAATTTTAATTCACCAAGCAAATGCAAAGATGGATTATGCAATGATAGACAGACTTCACAAGCTATATGATGTGAAAAATTATGACCATGCAGTATCTCCAATGACTGTTCAGGATTTGGGAAATACCTCTGTTGCGACGATTCCAACAATGTTTGATTTAATAATTAAAGGAAAAATGCAGGGTCATTCGTTTAAAGATAATGGTAACATTGTGATGACTTCTGTAGGAGCAGGAATGAACATCAATGCTATTGTTTACAGATTTCCTTAAGACTTAAATAATTTAAATAAAAATATAGAAGCACAAAAGGAAATTTTCTTTTGTGCTTTTTTATAAAATTCAGTTATGCAAAGAAATTTTTTAATTATTGCCGGAATTTTCCTTTTAATGGAAATCTATATTTATCAGGCAATAAGAACGTTGACCGATAATTTTTGGATAAGATTAGGCTATGTTATCGTGTATTTGGGAGTTTACGGTTTGTTCGCTTACGAAGTCCTGAATTTCCAAAGAAGTGACAGAGATTCACATCGACCACACTTAATCAGTATTTTATTTTTAGTTTTTATTCTTCCAAAAATATTTGTTGTTTTATTTCTTTTAATCGATGATATTTTCCGTACTGGAAATTATTTGGTAGGATTTACACGTTCTACCGAAAATTTCTTTCCAGAAAGACGTAAGTTTCTAAGTTTAGTTGGATTAGGGTTAGGCGGAGTTCTTTCAGCTCTATTTATTGACGGAATTACTTTCGGGAAATACAGACACAAGGTAAGAAAGGTAAAAGTGAAAATTGCAAATCTTCCGAAAAGCTTCAAAGGTTATAAAATCATTCAGATTTCAGACGTCCACAGTGGAAGTTTCGATGATCCAAATAAGTTAGCTCATGCAATTGACTTAATTAACGAACAAAAACCTGATCTAGTGTTATTTACAGGAGATATGGTAAATAATGTTTCGGATGAATTTAAACCTTTCATTCCTTTATTTTCTAAAATAACTGCCAAAGATGGAAAACTTTCTGTTTTAGGAAACCATGATTATGGTGATTATGTGACTTGGAAATCTCTTGACGAAAAGAAACAAAATCTTGATACTTTAATTGGTTATCAAAAACAGGCCGGTTTTGATATGTTGAGAAACGAAAACAGAGTTATTGAAAAAGACGGCGAAAAATTATACATTTTAGGAGTAGAAAACTGGGGCTTAAAACCTTTTCCACAGTTCGGACAAATCGATAAAGCCTTAGAAAACGTGCCACAAAATGCCGCAAAAATTCTAATGAGCCACGACCCTACTCATTTTGATTACGTTGTTAAAAAGCACCCTGCAAATATCTCTTTAACACTTTCCGGTCATACGCACGGAATGCAGTTTGGTTTAGATTTAAAAAATATAAAATGGTCTCCGGTTCAATACAAATATCCAAAATGGGCAGATTTGTATGAAAGCGAAGGAAAACTATTGTACGTTAATCGTGGTTTCGGAGTTTTAGGTTACCCTGGAAGAGTTGGTGTTTTACCTGAAATTACACTTTTGGAACTTTCTTAAAGAAAAATTTTATTTACAATATGAAAATAATTGATTTTGAAGATAAAATTTGGTTTTTCTTAAGTGACGGAAACAGCTATTACATTGATGTAAATTGCAAACATTCATTTATTGGATTTAATATGCTGATCCAATTAGATACTGCTGAATTTAATGAGTATCAAATTAATGGTAAAAACTATTTAGACTCTTTATCAAATGATATTCAGCATTATGCACTATCAAAATATAAAGACAGAAATATCAAAGGAGAAGCTCAAAGAATCGTTAACGAAACAATCGTAAAGTTTTTAGAAATTAATATTTAATCTTCCAATATTAAAATATATAATCCTTCATTCTAGAAGTTGCCAATTCTTTTTCATTAATCCACGAAAGAAAAGCTTCAAGCTTATCTTCCATTTTTTTGCCTAAATTATAGCTTCTGTAAAACGGAATTTTAAACTGATATCTATTCATATCAGTAAATTGCCACGAATCAAGATAAACCAAAACAAAATCATCCTTCTTCAAAGTCTCAAAAACCATATTTTGGTAATACTGCATTGGCAAAACCTGAAAAACAAAATCATTATAAGGCAACTGACTGTATGGAGAAATACTTTCCGGAACAATGCTCAATCCGTTCTCTTCAATAATTTCTGAACTTCTTTTTAAGCGTTTAAAAGGAAATAGAATATCTGCGTTGTCAATATTTGAAATGTAATTGAAACCGATAGATTTTAATTCTTCTAGTGAAAATTGATGATTTTTTTGTCGAATTCCTTTAATCTGTTTTTCTAGAAAATCCTGAACAGATTTTTTCACTTCATCAATTTTTTCCAGACTGGAGTCTTTATTGAAAAAAGCAATTTCATGCCCTTGAGCAGAAATTGCTTTTAATAGATTTTGAAGTTTTTCTGCGATAGAAATCTCGATAAAAAAACTTGCTTTTATTTCGTGAATATCTAAAATTCTTAGAATTGCTTTTGTATTACTCTCGGTAATTTTTAATCTTTCTTCATCAGAAACATCTGTACTTTTTTTAGTTTCAGCTTGAATATTTATGATGTTAAAAGTAAGTAATATCATTCAATTTAAATTTAGATAAAATTTATAATTAATTAAAAATCAAATGTTAATACAATTTTTAATTAAACTAGTACTTGAAGTAAGTTAATTCTTATTTAATTTTACTTTAAGATTCTTAATCATTTCTTTTGACATTTCAGTAATTCCGAAATCATAAGATAATCCCCAATCTTTTTTCGCAACAGAATCATCAATCGAAGCTGGCCAAGAATCTGCAATTGCCTGTCTGAAATCCGGTTTATAATCAATTTCAAATTCAGGAATTTCGTTCTTAATTTCCTGCGCTAATTCTTTTGGAGTAAAAGACATTCCACCCAAATTGTAAGAAGAACGAACCGTTAAATTCTCTTTTGGAGCATCCATTAATTTCAAAGTTGCATTGATTGCATCATCCATATACAACATCGGCATTCCTGTATTTTCAGAAATAAAACTTGTATATTTTCCTTCTTCAATTGCTTCGTAAAAAATCTCAACTGCATAATCTGTTGTTCCTCCACCTGCAGGAGTTTTCCAGGAAATCAAACCAGGATAACGAATACTTCTTACATCTACTCCATACTTGTCAAAATAATATTCACACCATTTTTCACCTGCCATTTTTGAAATTCCGTAAACTGTTGTAGGATTTAAAACAACATCCTGACCAACATTTTCTTTTGGAATTCCTTTCCCAAAAACAGCAATAGAACTAGGCCAGAAAATCTTTTTAAGCAAACCTTCTTTCGCCAATTCACAAAAATGAAGAAGTGGTTCAAGATTTAATTTCCAAGCGAAAATAGGCTGCTTTTCTGATGTCCCAGACAAAAGTGAAGCCAAGTGATACACAGTCGTAATTTCGTAATCTTTAATAACCTGTCTTACCAACTGTGTATTGGTAACATCCATTCTTTCGTAGTAACCTGCAGAAGTAAGACCTTTTTGGTATCTGTCAAGACCTGAAGCAACTACATTTTCAGCTCCATGAATCTCAACAAGTCGGTTTGTAAGTTCAGTTCCAATCTGCCCTAAAGCACCTGTAATCAATATTTTTTCCGTATAGGACTCCATTTTTATTTATTATTAGTTGATTGAAAGCAAAAGTAAATATTTTGATTACGATGAGAAAACAAAATTGTGATTTAGGATATAATTTTTATCATCTTTTGATTTCAAGTTTAAAACTTACTCATTTTCAATTGCTAAAGTTCAAATTAATACCTGAAATAATTTTTAATTTATATCTCGCAGACTGAGTAGATTATGCAGATTAATTCAACAAAATCTGCTTTATCTTTTTAATCTGCGTGAGGAATAGCTTTGGCAAGATAAAATTAGCATGAAAAATTCTATTTAATTTCTGTATTTTTCAGAAATATTTTAGAAACTCCAGCTTTGAAAAAGAAAAAAATCTACCAACAATTATACTTTCAGGTAATCATCGCCATCACATTAGGAATTCTTTTAGGAAAGTTTTCCCCTGAATTAGGCGAAAAAATGAAACCTTTAGGAGACGGATTCATCAAATTGGTCAAAATGATTATTGCTCCTGTCATTTTCATCACCCTTACTTTAGGGATTGCTCATATGACAGATCTAAAAAAAGTAGGACGAATTGCCGTAAAAGCAATGATCTATTTCTTCACATTCTCAACTTTAGCTTTAATAATTGGCTTAATTGTAGGAAATTTATTACAACCTGGATCGGGGTTAAACATTGATCCCACAAGTTTATCGGGAGACGTTTCACAGTATCAGCAAAAAGCTCATGACACGACTTTAACAGGCTTCATTATGAATATCATTCCTGAAACTCTTTTCAGCCCGTTAATTGGTGAGAATATTCTTCAGGTACTTTTGGTTGCAATTTTAATGGGAGTCGCTTTGGTTTTAACAAAAGAAAAAAGTGGAAAAGTAACAGAATTTTTACAGGTTTTGGCTGCTCCAATTTTTAAAATTGTTCATATTCTGATGAAATTGGCACCAGTCGGAGCTTTCGGAGCAATGGCATTTACGATTGGAAAATATGGTTTGGCATCAGTAATCAATCTTATATTTTTGGTAGGAACATTTTATATTACTTCTATCCTATTTGTTGTTTTGATTTTAGGATCTGTTGCTTGGTACAATGGTTTTAACATTTTTAAACTGATGTATTATCTTAAAGAAGAACTTTTGCTGGTTTTAGGAACAAGTTCATCCGAATCTGCGCTTCCAGGAATTATGGAAAAGATGGAAAAAGCAGGCTGTTCAAAAGCAATTGTAGGTTTGGTTGTTCCGACCGGTTATTCTTTCAATCTTGACGGAACCAATATTTATATGACTTTAGCCTCACTATTTATTGCGCAGGCTTTGAATATTGATCTTTCTATCGAAAAGCAATTGATGTTACTTTTAGTTGCCATGTTGAGTTCAAAGGGTGCAGCCGGAGTTACCGGAGCTGGTTTTGTGACTTTAGCAGCAACTTTGGCTGTAGTTCCTGAAATTCCGATTGCGGGAATGACTTTAATTTTAGGAATCGATAAATTTATGAGTGAATGCCGTGCTTTAACGAATGTTATTGGAAACTCTGTTGCAACAGTCGTTGTGGCAAATTGGGAAAAACAGCTGGATAAAGGGCAGCTTCAATATTGTTTGGCAAATCCGAATAAGATTGAGGAAAAACTTGAAGTTTAGAAAACTAAATTCTATGATTAGGACCATAAAATTTCAGAATTGTAATCGTTTACTTTGTAAGAGATTATTATCGTAATAATAATTTTTTCATCATTTGTGTTTTTAAGCCTTCTTCACGGAAGGCTTTTTTATTTCACTCTGATTAGTTTAAATAAGAATATTCAGACTTGAAGGCTGAACTTTTATATGAATTGGAGATTTTATTTTATTGAATTCTCCATCGAGATGCCAGTTTTTGGTATTTACTTTAAATTCAATTTCAGAAACCGGAAGATAAGTGATGTAATCATCTTCTTTCAGTTTTTTTGTAAACATTCTGAACGCAAACAGCGGCGAATAGGTCAGTGGAAACTTTTTAACCAAAACCATGTCAACCAAACCATCACTTTTACTTGCCATTGGAGCGATATAAGCATTATTTCCAAATTGACGGGTGTTAGCAATATTAACCATTAAATATTTTCCGTTGTACTGCTTATAATTTTCATCAAAAAATTTCAATTTAATCGGTTTATAATTAAAAAAAGTCTTTAGTGAAACTTTGATGTAATTTTTAAATCCACGATTGGTTTTCTCAAATTCCTTCACAACTTTTCCATCAAAACCAGTTCCGGAAACATTGATGGAAAGCTTGTCATTAACCGTAAACGTATCGATTTTACGGGATTTTTTAGCTTTTAATTTATCTAATAATTCATCTAAATTTTTACTAAACTGCGTTTCATTAGAAAAGCCATTTCCAGAACCCGCCGGAAAAATAGCTAAAATTTTATCAGTATTAATTAAGCTTTTGGCAACAGTTGAAATTGTACCGTCACCGCCAATTGCTACAAAAAAATCAACATCACAAAAATGAGTTTGGATAAATTCTTCAGTTCCTAAAATTGATTCAGAAATATAATACAAGGGATTTTGTACTTTATTTTTAAGTTCGTTCAGAAAAGGCAGATAATTTTTTTTTGCCGAAAAAGGATTGATGATAAAAGCTACTTTTTCCATTGCCACAAAATTAAAAAATGCTTCCTGATTTGGAAGCATTAATATTAGTTAATTTTCATTCTCTTTTTAAATTCGGGATTAATTGTTCCTTTTAATTCTTCCCAAGAAACAGGAATTACTATATCTCCCGCTGCAAAAGCCGCAATTTCATACGGACTGTAATGAAAATAGAGATTTTTTTCATCAAAATAAAAATCTTTGTTTGCTGGAATAACATCAACCAAAAGCATTTCAGAATTATTGACTGCACCCTCAGAATCTGTTGTTCCACTTGGAATTTTATTGAGATTTTTCATTAAAAGTGCTTCTAATTTTTCTTTTGGAATAGTTGTAATATCTTTTAAATCTAATTTTCTATTATTTTTCAAATCGAAAACTCTTGTATTAAAAGAATAATTTCCATGCGCTCCACCTTCATAAGAAGTGTATAAATATTCTATCTGAAGAAAATCGTCAGTCTGCGAAATCAATTTCATAAATGAGCCCGATTCCCAAGTTTGAGAGCGGTCAATATCAGAAATCCATTCTTTACTGTCTTCTTTCACAGAAGCAAAGAAATCTGTTTTATCTTTATTTAAAAAGTTCTCTAATCCTTGTTTTGAATAATCTGTAATTCCTTTTTTATCATAAATACTGTCTAACAATGCTTTATCTTTTAAAGTTGGAAATACCAGCATTTTTGCGGAATAATTTACGGAAAGCATTTCGTTAAACTTAATGGAATCATTTACTTTAATAGAATCTACTACAAATTTTTCAGGATTTTTGACATTTATTTTCGTTTCAATAGTTTTTGTTTCTGTCTTTTTACAAGCTGATAAAAGAAAAGCGGCAGAAAACAGAATTAACACAAATGCATTTTTCATAATTGTTTATTTTTGGATTGAAATGCAAAAACCATTCACAAAATGAATGGTTTTATATATTTTTAAAGAATAACTGATTATTTTTTAATCAAACTCATTACCTGACTTTCAGAATCTGAGATTACTTTCCAGATTTGTTTAAAAGCAGGATAATATTCTTTAGGATAATCGGCGCTTGCGATTTTATATTCTGAAACCGTTATTATCTTGTTATCTTTTTTCTCTACAGTGTAAGAATAACTGATCTCTTTATCATCAGTAACGATTTTTTTACTTTTTGGTAACTCAGCAATATCATATCCTTCAGGAATTTCTATTTCTACAACTTTAGCTTTGCTCATTGGCGAAATAAAATCAATCATATATTTTCTTGCTTCTTCCTGATCAAAATCATTCTTTGTCTGATGCAAAAATAAAAGTGGATTGATGATTTTTCTTTTTCCTAAATTATCAATCATATTGCTTGAACTAAAGCTCATCGTAGAACGAAACTCCCCCCCATCTAAAGTTCTTGAATTGATATTATCAAAATCAACAGAAAAAACTTCTTTATATTCTTTTTTATATTTATCTTGATTTTCATCAAAACGCTCTTTTGCATTAAGAGCTCCCATCCCTTCATCCTGATCCTGGTAAACACCAGAAACTGTACCATCAGGATTTATTTTTGCTTTTACTGTATGACTATTATAACTTTCTTTAATATTGGTAAGAGAAATAAGTTCTGCTTTATCATCTCTCAAAAGTAGCCCATTACTGTTCCAAACTCTTGCAGGAAGAAGATCTTCTTTTGCCTGTTTAGATGTTGCATCATAAAGGTATATTTTCTTATCAATTTCTGCACATACAATGACATAATTGAAATTACCCAAATTTGGGAAAGTAAGATTTACATAACCATGTCCGATAGTAGAAATCAAAATAGGATATGCTTTAATTCCTTCACTTCTCAAAATATTTAACAAAAGTAAGTTTATGTCTGCAGCATTACCCGTTTTATTTTTAATTAAATCTTTTATTCCATTATCTGTTCTAAAACCATAACGCTCATTCCATGTGTAACTATTTTTAACGAAATCAAATAAAAGATTCGATTTCTTATGTTGATCTTTTTCCTCGGAAATATTCTTCTGTATAATTTCTTTTACTAATCTATCTTTTTTATACTGATTTCCGAACTCATCATCTTCCCAGAGTTTTTTCCTGATATCTTCCCAGGTTGATGTATAATTTTTCAAACCATTATTGAAAAAAGTAGAATGCAATTCTGCCCTGATCTGAGTTCTGTAATTATCGTTGTTTTTCACAAATTTTTCTTTTTTAAAACCCTTTACATTCTCATAAGCAAATCTATACGTTTTGTATTGAGCTCCATAAATGTTTTCCTCTGCTACCTTTTTGTATTTCGGAGTCAGAGAACCTCTAAAATCAATATTATATGACATATTTATGGGTGATTCAAAAACATATTCGGTATATTCCGAAGGGGTATCCGTTTCAATATAAGTTAAAGGAATTTCATACGAGAAAGGTGAAGTGATTTCGTATTGAAATTCAATAACAGAGCCATTTTTAATATTAGGAAAGGCAAACTTATTGGTAGTATAATATTTGTTTTCTTTAGATCTGAATTTAGAACTTTTATCTACTTTTGTTTCAGCTATTTTACCATCTTCAAGATTATAAACATAAGCTTTTATTGAATTAAGAGTTTCTCTGCTCCCTTGGTTATTGTCATAAAGTGAGATTTCCAGATTCATCCAATCTTCTGCTTTATCTTTATCATAAATTTTAATTCTATATTTTACTTTTTTAACGTAATTACCTGTAGAATTATCAATATGATAATGTATTGAACGATATAAAGTTTCTGCCGGAGCTTTTTCATCAATCTCGGATTTTGCTTTTTTCAAATCTTCAATATCGAATTTCGGCAATTTCAGAAACTCATGTTTTTGTGCATAGATGGCAACAGTAGATACTGTGAAATACAATGCAAAAAATATTTTTCTCATTTATGATTTTTTAGAAATTAGAATTTTAGAATTATCAGCATTCATAATTTTTTTTCTGAAACTGATGTAATCATTGTATTTATCTTTAGAATGAAGTCCTTTTTTCATTTGAAAAAATCTTTTCACGATGAGTTGGTCATCTTTTTTCTCAAACGAAATTTTATATGTTCCAAAATCTGAAACTACATTTCCGTTTTCAGGAATTTCTTCGATAAAGTATCCTGCAGGAAGTTTATAAATAATTTCATACTCGTCTTCAAAAGAAAAACGGTTTTCAAAGGGAAGTTTTCGATTTTCATCCTGATGATAAGTCGCATTCGAGTAAATAGGAATTGCTCTGAAAATATAGCTTGAACCTACCATCTTTGAATAATTGACTGCTTTAAAATTCAAGTCAAAATCAATTGTTGCTAAATCTCGGTTATTTTTAAAATCAGACATTTCAACTTTTTCAAAATCCAACGTTGAAAGTGAGTTTTTAATCGAGCTATTTCTATCGGTTTGGCTTAATCCCGAATAAGATAAATTAAAATCATACTGATTTCCAGTGTAAGAAAATTTCCCATTACCACTAATGGTTTTATCAGGGTTTAACTGAATATTTAAAATCTGCTTTTCTTTATTTTGACCTGAAGAATAGCTTGGAGTCTCCATAATCTCAATTCCGGTAGGTTTTACTGCTAAAACATTTCGGTCTGTTGTGCTGTAACTTAGATGATTATAAGCAATTTCCTGAGAAGTATTTTCAAGCCAAATATTTCCTTTTTCAGTTGGAACTACCAAAATTACGTGATTTCCAGCCATTTTTGGAAAATCTGTATCAAAACTTATCGGTGAGGAATTCGAATTAATAATCGCATAATAAGATTTTATTCCAGCGTCATCCAAAAGCGTTTTCATATAATTGGTAAGACCTTTACAATCACCATACCCTTTCTTTTGTACTTCATCGGGCATCATGGGTTGCCATCCTCCAATTCCCAAAGCCACAAAAACATATCTCGTTTTGCTTTGCATATACTGATAAATTTTCTTCACTTTTTCTTCAGTAGAACCCGAAAGATTAAGTGCTGCAATTTCAGATTTGATTTGAGGCGTTGATGTAGAAACCGGAGTCAAAAGGTTATTATAATACCACAAACCAAAATCTTTCCACGTCGTTATACTTCCTTTTTTCCCCACCAAGCTAAACTGATCCAAAGAAAAACTTACTTTCGGCAATATTTTTTGGGGATTAGGAACCATGCCTTCATTATCAATTGCCGGAACATTTTCATAAGAATACAATTTTCCCCCGTCTTCATCCGCAACTTTCACTGAAGCAAAACCAAATTGGGAATCGTATATTTTAGAGCGTAAGTTAATTCCTGATTTATTTAAAATTTTAAAACTACTTTTCTGCAAAGAAATATTAAAATCATTATACGGTGTAAAATCAGAGATAAAAACTGTATTCTGATCTTTCTGATCGTAACTAAACTCAATGGTGTAAGGATAAGATGTTGGTGTATAAGACAGATACATCATCCTGTTATCAGAATAAAAAGAACCTTGAGAATTGGCTGCAATATCTGTAAAATCACTTTTAGAATAGCTTTTTATTTTTGCACCTTTTTCATCATAAACGGTTACTTTAATATCAGAAGCCGTATTTCTTTTTTCATAATAAATTCTCGGAATCGCAAAACCTACTGCATCTTTATTAATTACAGTGATTGCAGAAGAATTATGATAAACAATTTCGTCAATTTTATTGATTTCTAAAACTGTACTTTCATTTCTTATTACTGCACTTGCATTTTTCTTTAAAACATCACTGATTTCTGATACCGGATAACTTTGTGCATAGTAAAATGAAGCTAAAGAAACAGCTCCAACGCACCATAATTTCATCATCGTTATTAATTTTCCTCAAAAATAAAAAAAATCTTAATAAAATGTTAATTAATTTTCATTATCCTGAGATTTATTAGGTAAAAAAAAGACTCCATAGAATAATGGAGTCTTTTAAATATATTTAGAGAGATTAATTATACATCAATCTTCGCATATTTTGCATTTTTCTCGATAAATTCTCTTCTTGGTGGAACCTCATCTCCCATCAACATTGAAAAAACAGAATCTGCTTCTACTGCATTGTCGATAGTTACCTGCTTCAAAATTCTGTGCTCAGGATTTAAAGTTGTTTCCCAAAGCTGTTCAGGATTCATTTCCCCAAGACCTTTATAACGCTGAACCTCAACACCTTTTCCGTCCGGAGACATTTCTAAAGTAATTTCTTCACGCTCTTTTTCGTTATAAGCATATATTTTCTTGTTTCCTTTCTTTAATAAATATAGAGGAGGTTGTGCAATATAAATATATCCGTTTTCAATCATTTCTTTCATGAATCTAAAGAAGAAAGTAAGAATCAAAGTAGAAATGTGAGAACCGTCAATATCGGCATCGGTCATGATTACTACTTTATGATATCTTAATTTAGTTAAGTTCAAAGCTTTACTGTCTTCTTCAGTTCCTACAGAAACTCCAAGTGCCGTGTAAATATTTTTAATCTCTTCGTTATCGTAAACTTTATGAAGCATAGATTTCTCAACATTCAAAATCTTACCTCTCAACGGAAGAATCGCCTGGAAATGTCTGTCTCTCCCCTGCTTTGCAGTTCCCCCTGCCGAATCTCCCTCGACTAAGAACAATTCAGATTCTGCAGGATCTTTTGATGAACAGTCAGATAATTTCCCAGGTAAACCAGAACCTCCCATTGGAGATTTTCTCTGAACCATTTCACGAGCTTTCTTCGCAGCCTGTCTTGCTTTTGCAGCTAAAACAACTTTCTGAACGATAATTTTAGCTTCGTTTGGATTTTCTTCTAAAAAGTTTGTAAGCATTTCACCTACAATCTTATCTACAGCTCCGGAAACTTCAGAGTTACCTAATTTCGTTTTAGTCTGTCCTTCAAATTGAGGCTCCATTACTTTTACCGAAATTACAGCCGTTAAACCTTCACGGAAGTCATCTCCAGTAATTTCTACTTTTTCTTTAGCAGGAATTCCTAAATCATCAGCATATTTTTTCAACGTTCTTGTTAAAGCACGTCTGAAACCAGCCAAGTGAGTTCCACCTTCGTGAGTGTTTATATTATTAACGTAAGAATGAAGATTTTCACTGAATGAAGTATTGTAACGCATTGCAACTTCAATAGGAATATTTTCTCTCTCTCCTTCCATGAAAATTACGTTTTCCATGATTGCTTCACGGTTACCGTCGATGAATTCTACAAATTCTTTCAGCCCACCTTCAGAATGAAATACTTCAAAAGCGAAAGATCCGTCTTCATTTTCTTCTCTTTCATCAACAAGAGTAATTGTAATTCCTTTATTTAAGAAAGACAATTCACGCATTCTCGCTGCAAGAGTATCGTAATTATAAACTAATTCCTGAAAAATAGTTCCATCCGGTTGGAAGAAAACTTCAGTTCCTCTTTCGTCTGTAGTACCTATTTCAGCAACATCTGCCAAAGCTTTACCTTCAGAATATTTTTGCTGGTATAATTTACCGTCACGGCTTACTGTCGCAACCAATAATGTAGAAAGTGCATTCACGCAAGAAACCCCAACACCGTGAAGACCTCCTGAAACTTTGTAAGAATCCTTATCAAACTTACCTCCCGCACCGATTTTGGTCATCACAACCTCAAGAGCAGATTTTTGTTCCTTTTCGTGAAAATCTACAGGAATTCCTCTACCATTATCTTTTACAGAGATACTCTCTCCTTTATGTATCGTAACTAAAATAGTATCACAATGTCCCGCCAATGCCTCATCAATAGAGTTATCGACTACTTCATAAACCAAATGATGAAGACCTCTCACTCCTACATCACCAATGTACATAGATGGTCTTAATCGAACGTGCTCCATGCCTTCTAATGCCTGGATACTACTAGCTGTATATTGTTTTTGACTCATATAAAATATTAAAATCTTGCTAATTGCAAAGACTTACAAATATCGTGATTTTTTTCGAATTATGAAAGTTAAAAACCTCTAAAAATCTCTGAATTTATACTTAAAACAGAGTCAATATTTAGAACATAAAAAGAATAAAGTTAAAGCAGATTTTTGAATTATTTCTAATGTTTTAAATCATATTCTTCGCCTTTAATTTATCCGTAACTTTAAACTGAAAAATTGATATTATGGACGATTTCATGGCAGCTCGTGCACAGATGGCGCTCTCTTTGGGTTTTCACATCATCTTTGCGTGCGTCGGAATGGTAATGCCTTTTCTCATGGCATTCGCACACTGGAAATACCTCAAAACCAGAAACGAAATTTATAAAGGTCTCACAAAAGCCTGGAGCAAAGGAGTTGCGATTCTTTTTGCAACCGGAGCAGTTTCAGGGACGATGCTTTCATTTGAATTGGGATTGCTTTGGCCTGGATTTATGAAACATGCAGGACCCATTTTCGGAATGCCGTTTTCTCTTGAAGGAACCGCTTTTTTTATTGAAGCTATTGCTATTGGATTTTTCCTTTATGGTTGGGATAAATTTAATAAATGGTTCCATTGGTTTTGCGGATTTTTAGTTGGTTTAAGCGGTTTGGCATCAGGGATTTTAGTTGTCGCAGCCAATGCATGGATGAATTCTCCTACCGGATTTGATTACATTAACGGACAATACGTAAATATCGATCCTATAAAAGCAATGTTCAATGATGCTTGGTTTCCACAGGCTTTACACATGACAGTTGCTGCTTTTTGTGCGACAGGATTTGCAGTTGCGGGAGTTCATGCTTTTTTAATAATGAGAAAAAAGAATGTTGAATTTCACACCAAAGCGTTTAGAATTGCGGCAGGTTTTGCAATGATTGGAGCTTTCGGAGCACCTTTAAGCGGAGATGTTGCTGCAAAATCTGTTGCTGAAAGACAGCCCATCAAATTAGCAGCAATGGAAGCTCATTTTGAAACAGAAAAAGGTGCTGCTTTTGTGATTGGTGGAGTTCCTAATGAAGAAAAAGGAGAAATCAATTACGCTTTAAAAATCCCAAAAGTTTTAAGTTTTTTAGCAACGAACGATTTTAACGCAGAGATTAAAGGTTTAAATGATTTTCCAAAAGACGAATGGCCACCGGTTGCCGTTGTGCATTATGCTTTTCAGATTATGATTTTCTTTGGTGTTGTCATGATTACAATCGGTATCGTTTATTTATATGCAACTTTTTTCAAAAAAGAATGGCTGAACAAAAACTGGCTTTTAAAAACATTTTTATTTGCTACACCTTTCGGATATATTGCCTTGGAAGCAGGCTGGACGGTCACTGAAGTCGGAAGACAACCATGGATTATTTACGGAATAATGCGAACCGCCGATGCTGTAACGCCAATGCCAGGAATTCAGTATTCGTTTTACTTTTTTACGGCGATTTTTGTTTCTTTATCATTAATTATCATTTTCCTTTTAAGAAGACAGATTCAGATGGTTCCGAGATTGTATGACCCGACCGATGCGCAGTTTAACACTAAAAACAAAAAATCATGATTTACGTTGTAATTGGTTTTCTATGGCTTTCCGTTTGTCTTTATGTGATTTTGGGCGGAGCAGATTTTGGAGCCGGAATTGTAGAATTGATGTCTAAAAAGAAGGCAAGAAAACACACCGAAAAAATAATGTACGAATCAATCGCACCGGTTTGGGAAGCAAATCATATGTGGCTGATTATTGCGATAGTAATTCTTTTCGTAGGTTTCCCTGAAATTTACACTACCCTTTCAACATATCTTCATATTCCTTTGGTTTTAATGCTTTTAGGAATTATTGCAAGAGGAACCGCCTTTACTTTCAGACATTATGATGCAGTAAAAGACAATTGGCAGGTTTTATATACTCAAATATTCTATTACGCAAGCTTATTGACTCCATTTTTCTTAGGTTTAATTGCAGCTGCAACAATTTCACAATCGATCAATCCGGATGCAAAAACCTTTTTAGATTTATATATTTTCAGTTGGCTCAATTGGTTCGGAGTGGCAGTTGGACTTTTTGTAGTCTCACTTTGCGCTTATCTGGCTTCCATTTTTTCTTTGAAAGAAACAAACGACCGATTGGAATTAAATTTAATGATCAAAAAGTCACATCAAACAATGATTTTTGTAGTGATTACGGGATTATTGGTGTTTTTAGCAGCTCATTTTTCAGATATTCCTTTAACAAAATGGATATTTTCAAAACCTTTAGGCGTAATGTCAATTGCATTTGCAACAGTTGCTTTAGGTTTAATTTTAAGAGCCATGCACAACAAAAAATTATTGCCAGTTCGAGCTTTAGCAGGATTTCAAATCATTATGATTTTAGTGGCAGCAACTTACCAACACAATCCAGACATTATTCTGTTAGGAAACGGGCAACATCTTTCTTTATTAAAACATATCGCTGCTCCGAAAACAATTTCGGCTTTGGGATGGGCTTTAATTCTTGGTTCTCTGTTTATTTTACCGTTTTTATTTTATCTGATGTTTTCATTTACAAAAGCTAAAAACAAGGCATGAAGAATTTATTTTTTAGTTAAAACAATTTCTACACGTCGATTTTTACTCATATCTCCCTCTGTAACTTCAGGGTAAACAACAGGATTGAGATGCCCTAAACCTTCCGCCTTGATGCGATTCGGTTCTATTCCCATTGTAATTAAAAAATTTCGGATCGCATTGGCTCTGGTAAAAGATAGATTAAATGTTTTTAAATCTAAATCTTCCCCATCAAAATTTTCATAATCGCAGCAAATGTGTCCCTGAAGTTCAACTTCAAGTGTCGGATTTTTCTTTAAAATTTCAAAAAGCATAAACAGTTTGGGAGTACCTTTTGAGAGCCAAGCATGACGACCACCGATAAAGTTTACGTTGGGTAAAGAAAAAGTATCTTTCACTTTCATCTGAGCAATTTTTACATCAAAAAAACTAGGATATTCGCTTCTGGAAATCTTTTCACCTTTATCAAAGAATCTTTCAATAAAAATATCAACTCTCCTGTTTTTAGCTAATAAACTTTCAGAACTATTATCATTAATCTGTTTTGTAATTCCTAATCCTACAGAACTCGCCAAATTAATATTTTCACTTATTTTGTTTTTCAAATAATTCGTGACATTTTTTGCTCGGTTTTCAGATAAACTTTTATTTAAAGTTTCATTTCCTAAAGGATTTGCATTACCGAAAATTCTGAAAGTCAATTTTGATTTTAATTGAGCTAAACTGTCGAGTTTTATTTTGGATTCTTTCCTTAATTCGGAACTGTTGTTTGTAAAATAAATTGAAGTTAATGTCTGCGCGTTTAATCCTCCTGAAATCAACAAGAATAAAAGAAAATATTTCATGAGAATTTGAGTTTTATTTACAACGGAAAAATGCAAATTTATTGCTATTTAAATAAGAAAATCCTGAAAAATTTCAGGATTTCTTCTATAAATTATTTTTGAGAGAATTAGTTAAACCAATTTCATCAAAACATTGTCATCAATTTTCTCAACTTTCACCAAGTTTCCTTTGGTTAAAGTTTTAGAAGCTTTATCCCATTTTTTTCCGGATAATTTGCTTAAAGTTTTCACTTCAGCTAAAGCAATTTGCTCACCAGATTTCAAAATATCAAGAATCAAATGCTCGTCTTCTCCCAGCTCTATTTGTGGAGTTGTTTTTTCCGGCTTCATCTGAGGGAAGAATAATACTTCCTGAATTGACGGATTATTTGTTAAAAACATAATTAATCTATCCATTCCGATTCCTAAGCCAGAAGTTGGCGGCATTCCATATTCTAAGGCTCTTAAGAAATCTTCATCGATAAATCCGGTTGCTTCATCATCACCTTTTTCAGATAATTTCAACTGCTCTTCAAAACGTTCTCTCTGGTCAATCGGGTCATTTAATTCTGAATAAGCATTTGCGATTTCTTTTCCGCAAACCATTAATTCAAAACGCTCCGTCAAACCTTCCTGACTTCTGTGTTTTTTAGTCAAAGGCGACATTTCAATAGGATAATCGGTAATGAAAGTCGGCTGAATGAAGTTTCCTTCACATTTTTCACCAAAAATTTCGTCGATTAACTTCCCTTTACCCATCGTTTCGTTCACTTCGATTCCGATAGATTTTGCAAAATCAAACAATTCTTGTTCTGATTTTCCTGTAATATCAAAACCTGTATATTTTATGATAGCTTCGGTCATAGAAACTCTTGGATAAGGCGCTTTCCAGCTAATGGTGTGCTCCCCAAAAGTAGATTCTGAAGCTCCGTTTACAGAAGTTGCACAGAATTCCAATAATTTCTCAGTGAAATCCATCATCCAATTGTAATCTTTGTAAGCAACATAGATTTCCATTGCGGTAAATTCCGGATTATGAGTTCTGTCCATCCCTTCATTTCTGAAGTTTTTTGAAAATTCGTAAACACCGTCAAAACCACCAACAATCAATCTTTTCAAGTACAATTCGTTGGCAATTCTTAAATATAAAGGAATATCTAAAGCGTTATGATGCGTCATAAAAGGTCTTGCCGCAGCTCCACCAGGAATCGACTGCAAAATCGGAGTTTCCACTTCAAAATATCCTGCATCATTGAAGAAAGTTCTCATGGCATTGAACAATTTCGTTCTTTTCACAAAAATTTCTTTCACATGAGGATTTACTGTTAAATCTACATAACGCTGTCTGTATCTTAATTCTGCATCGTTGAATGCATCGTGCACCACTCCATTTTCGTCGGTTTTTGCTTGAGGAAGCGGTCTTAAAGCTTTAGTTAAAAGGGTAAAGTTTTTCACCAAAACCGTTTTTTCACCAACCTGAGTCGTGAATAAATCTCCTTCAATACCGATGATATCACCGATGTCTAAAAGGTGTTTGTAAACGTCGTTGTATAAAGTTTTATCTTCTCCGGTACAGATTTCGTCACGATTGAAATAAACCTGAATTCTTCCTGTAGAATCCTGCAATTCAGCAAAAGAAGCCTTCCCCTGAATACGGCGGGACATCAATCTGCCCGCAATCTTCACCTGTTTACTTTCAGAAAAATTCTGTTTTATAGATTCTGTAGTATCTGTAACCGTGTATTCTTCTGCAGGGAATGCGTTGATTCCCATTTCAACAAGCTTAGTCAGCTTTTCTCTTCTAATAATTTCCTGTTCTGATAATTGCATTATAATTCAATTTTTTCGAAATGCAAAAATAGTGAATTTTAAACGTTTATGAAACTTGAATTTTGTTTTAACCAAAAAAGTCACAAAAGTTTTATATTGGATTGAAGATTGATGATTTTGATATTCAATTTCACAGAATTGAATCGTACAGTTTTGGGTAAAAATCGTGTAAATTGCTACAAAACCGCAGCCCGACTTGAACGGAAATCCTTTTGTGAGGAGGTACGACGAACAAAAGATTGGGAGTGGAAGGCGGATAAAGCTGCCCTAATAAAAATTATTCAACAATTAAAACCAATATTTCCGGTTTTCTATTGGAATAAATGTCCAAGCTAAAATTCTACTAATTTTCTGACCTTGAGCCATTTCAATTGTTTTGATATCGATAGCATTGTTGTTTTTCAAACGGGTAATCAACTGATGCAGATTGTCTTTTTTGGAAACCAAACTTGTAAACCACAGAACCTGTGAAGAAAACAAAACACTTTCATCAATCATCTTTCGGATGAACTCCAATTCACCACCTTCGCACCACAATTCGGAATGTTGACCTCCGAAATTAAGTTTTGGATTTTGAACTTTTTTTTTCCGAAGATTGTTGTTTTTCCTGCGATTTCCGAGCATTGCATCTGCCTCAGATTCGTGGAAAGGCGGATTGCACATTGAGAAGCTGAATTTATCTTCAGGAGAAATTATATTTTTAAAAATAAAATCCGAATCAGGCTGAAGTTTTAATTGAATGCTTTCTGATAAGTTTGGATTTTGTTCTAAAATTTTTTGCGCATTATCTAAAGAATTGGGATTAATGTCTGTTCCGACAAATTTCCAGCCGTAAGATTGATGAGCAATCAGTGGATAAACCAAATTAGCCCCGGTTCCGATATCTAAACCTTTTACTGAATTTTCTTTTGGAATTTGACCATTTTCTTCCGCTAATAAGTCTGCCAAATAATGAACATAATCTGCACGACCGGGAATTGGCGGACAAAGATTACCTTCGGGAATATCCCAGTTTTTGACCTCGTAATATTTCAGAAGCAATGCTTTGTTGAGTAATTTTACAGCTTGCGGAAGACTGAAATTGATTGTTAACGTATCGTAATCGTTTTTGAAAACGTAATGTTTCAATTCCGGCACACAAGAAATTAACGAGTCAAAATCGTAAGAATTCCGATGTAAATTTCTTGGGTGCAGAGTTGATTTTTGTGAAGACATTTATTCCTTCTGTTTAAGGATATATTCCACCATTTTTTTGGTGTCTTCTTTTGAAATTTGTGGATGGGGCTGCATCGGAACACTTCCCCAATTGCCACTTCCGCCTTCAATGATTTTTGAAGCCAAAATTTCAAGATCTTTTTCAGAATATTTAGCAGCAATTTCTTTATAAGAAGGCCCTATCAATCTTTCATCAATATTATGACAAGCCATACAGTCAGATGCTTCTATTAAATCTTTTCCTGAAATATTGGTATTAACAGGAGTCGAAATATCGGTAGAATCTGTTGATGTAGCTTCTGAGTTTTCTTTTTTGGAACAGGAAATAATAAGCAAGCCTAAAACTCCTGTCAAAAACAGTTTTTTCATTATTTTGTTGCCGTAGAATCTGTTGTTGCAGGTGCAGGAGTTGCAGCCGGAGCTGGTGTAGAGTCTTTTTTAGTTGAATCTGCTGGTACAACTGTAGCCGCTGGTTCTTCCAACATAATATTGCTGTCTTGTAATGATTTGTCAGCCTTTTTTGAACAGCCAACTGCTACTAAACTTCCCAAGAATACGATTACTAATACTTTTTTCATTTTTTTCTAATTTGGTCACAAAAATATAAAAAATAAAGTTCTAATGAGGAGACTTAAGGCTATTATAAATCATATTTAAATTGATTCCAGAGAAATAAAAACAAATTTTCAGCTTTTTTAAATTTTTTGTTTTCGGTATTAAAAAAATTTCTACATTTGTCCCATGATTATTTCAAACAACAAAAATTGGTGGTGGCATTCAAACTCTTCGTCGGGTCTGAAGCTATTGTCTTGTTGTTAATTTACAGCCGGAATTTATAGAAAAATATACAGAGACTTTGACGATTGCGTTGAAGTCTTTTTTTATGTCTAAATCTCAAAAAAATTAAAAAAATGTCAAATTCCATTATAAAAATTAAAACAAAATCTAAAAAAACATTGGGCGATTTACAAACCCCAATGAATATTTATTTACAAATTAGAGACAAATTCCGAGATACAATTCTTTTGGAAAGTTCCGATTCTAAGAATATTGACAACAATTTTTCATTCATTGCGATTAATGCAATTGCAGGAATTGAAATTAAAAATTTACATGAATTTGAAGTTAAACTTCCGAACCAAAACCCAGAAAAAAAGTCTTTGGAAAATGAAAATATTCCAGAATTATTGAATAATTTTTCTAAAACTTTCGAATGCGAGAAAACTCATGACAAAATCGAAGAAACAGCGCAATCTCTTTTTGGATATACAAGTTTTGAAGCAGTTCAGTTTTTTGAAGATGTTAAATTTAAACCTCAAAGCAAAGAAGTTGAAATCCCAATTTTGCGTTACAGACTCTATCAATATGTGATTGCCATTAATCATTTTAATGATGAGATGCACTTCATTGAAAATCAAATTGAAGGCGTAAAATCAGAATTCAGAACTTTGGAAGATTTAATTAAAAATAAAAATGCGGTTGTTTATCCATTTGAAAAAACGGCTGAAGAAACTTCCAACATTACCGATGAAGAATATTTAAAATTGGTTGAAATTGCGCAAAAACACTGTATGAGAGGCGATGTTTTTCAGCTAGTTTTAAGCAGAAGGTTCGAGCAAAAATTTCAGGGAGATGAATTTAATGTGTATCGAGCTTTGCGAAATATCAACCCATCACCTTATCTTTTCTACTTTGATTATGGAAATTACAAATTATTCGGTTCAAGTCCTGAAAGTCAGCTTATTATTAAAGACAACAAAGCTATAATTCATCCAATTGCAGGAACTTTCAAAAGAACCGGTGATTTTGAAACCGATTTACAGTCTATCAAATCCTTAAAAAATGATCCGAAAGAAAACGCCGAACATACCATGTTGGTCGATTTGGCAAGAAATGATTTAGGAAAATTAGGCAAAAATGTAACGGTCACTAAACTAAAAGAAATTCAACTTTTTTCTCACGTTATTCACATGGTCAGTGAGGTGACGGCAGAATTGGAAGAAAATACCAATCCATTTGAAATGGTTGCTACAACATTTCCTCAAGGAACTTTAAGCGGAGCGCCAAAACATAGAGCTTTACAATTAATCAATGAATACGAAAAAGATTCCCGAGGTTATTACGGTGGTTGTATCGGAATGGTCGGTCTGAATGGCGAATGCAACCAAGCAATTATGATTCGTACTTTTTTAAGCAAAAACAATACTTTATTTTATCAAGCCGGAGCTGGATTGGTTGCAAAATCGAATCCTGAAAGTGAGCTACAAGAAGTGAATAATAAACTCAATGCCTTGAAAAAAGCAGTGGAAAAAGCAGAGAAGATTATTGTTGGTTGATCGTTTTTAGTTGATAGATTTTTTAAAAACATAAACATGGAATATAAAGATTTAGAAGTATGGATGGAAGCAAGAAAACTTACAAAACTTGTTTACGATACGACAAAAAATTATCCAAAAGAAGAGATTTTTGGATTGACAAATCAAATTAGAAGATGTGCTGTTTCAGTTCCTTCAAATATTGCGGAAGGTTGTGGTAGAAACACATCAAAAGATACAATTCATTTTCTTTTTATTGCAAGAGGTTCTCTTTATGAATTGGAATCACAGATTTATCTATCATCCGATTTAGAGTTTATAAATGATGAGAAACTTGCTACTATTTTGAACCATATAATACTTTGCAAAAAGTTATTGAACGGATTTATTAATTATTACAGAAAAAAAATAAAATGACAAATATACCATCAACCATCAACCAACAACCAACAACCAAAATATTAGTCTTCGATAACTACGATAGCTTCACTTATAATTTGGTTCAAATCATCGAAAGAATTCTGAATCAAAAAGTAGATGTTATCAGAAACGACCAAATTTCGCTTGAAGAAATCGAGAAATACGATAAAATCATCCTCTCTCCTGGACCTGGAATTCCAGAAGAAGCCGGAATTTTATTGGATTTAATTAAAAAGTATGCTCCAACAAAAAGTATTTTAGGAGTTTGCCTTGGTCAACAGGCGATTGCCGAAGCTTTTGGAGGAAATTTAATCAACCTTAGCGAAATTTATCATGGTGTTGCAACGGAAGCTATCCAAACCAGTGAACATAAAATTTTCAAAGATTTACCACAGACTTTGGAGGTCGGAAGATATCACAGTTGGGCAGTTAATCCTGAAAATTTCCCTAAAGAATTGGAAATTACGAGTACCGATAGCAAAGGAATGATTATGAGTTTGAAACATAAAACTTATGATGTTCACGGCGTACAATATCATCCGGAAAGTATTTTAACACCCGATGGCGAAACGATTATTAAGAATTTTTTACTTGGTTGATAGGTTTTGATTGAAAGTTAATAGAATAATTTAAACTGCTATAAAACCAACAACCAAATACTAACAACCAACAACAATTACCAACATGAAAGAAATCCTACAATACCTCTTCAATCATCATACCTTATCAAAATCGGAAGCGAAAGCGATTATGATTGAGATTGCTCAAAGTAAATTTAATGACACGGAAGTCACTGCATTTATCAGCATTTTTCTGATGCGAAATATCACGTTAGATGAGCTCAAAGGTTTCAAAGAAGCTTTGCTGCAAATGGCTGTTCCTGTATTTTTAAATACCAATGACACAATTGATATTGTTGGAACAGGAGGCGACGGCAAAAACACCATTAACATTTCCACTTTAGCAAGTTTCGTCGTTGCAGGAACCGGACAAAAAGTAGCGAAACACGGAAATTACGGAGCTTCAACAATCACAGGTTCATCTAACGTGATGGAAGCTTTAGGCTATCAATTCAAAAAAACTTCGGAAGAGCTTAACGAAGATTTAGAAAAGGCAAACATATGTTTTCTGCACGCTCCTTATTTTCATCCAGCGTTGCAATCTGTTGTGGCATTGAGAAAATCTTTAGGTTTACGAACTTTTTTCAATCTTCTCGGTCCGTTGGTGAATCCTGCAAAACCTCAATTTTCTGTGATTGGTGTTTACAATCTTGAGATTGCCAGAATTTATCAATATCTACTACAAAAAGAAAACAGAGATTTCGTTTTAGTCCACGGAATGGATGGTCACGACGAAATAAGTCTTACGAGTGACAGTAAAATCATTACCAAGAGCGGAGAAAATATTTATTCGGCGCAAGATTTAGGTTTTAAATCAATTGATGCAGAAAATATAAAAGCTGGAAAAACGCCTGAAGAAACCGCACAAATTTTCAGAAACATTTTGGAAGGAATAGGCACAGAATCACAAAATTCAGTGGTTTTGGCAAATGCTGCTGTTGCTTTACATCATACAAATAAATTTGGTAATTACGCGGATTGCTTAAGTTCAGCGAAAGAAAGTTTGTTTGGTGGAAAAGCATTGAATAGTTTGAAGTTATTATTAAGTTAGATAATAAACTATCTTCCCTATTGTCATTCAGAACGAAACGCAGTGAAGTGAAGAATCTAAAAACATACACAAATGAAAACTTTAGGAACACATAATTATTACGTTTACATCTTAACAAATTATAATAAAAACGTTCTCTATGCCGGAGTTACTAACGATTTAAAAATTAGACTACATCAACACAAAAATCCTACACAAGGAGATAAATTACATTTTACAACAAAATACAAATGCTTTTATTTAGTTTATTATGAGCATTTTCAAGATGTAGAATTGGCAATTGCAAGAGAAAAACAAATTAAAGGATATTCAAGAATGAAAAAAGAAAAATTAATTATTGCTTTTAATCAGAATTGGGACTTTTTAAATGATTTGATTGACTAATACAAGTTAAAAATTATAATTTCTACCGTTCCAACAAAAAGAGTAAAATAATAAAAAATAGATTTCTCACTTCATTTCATTGCGTTCGAAATGACAGATTGAGAAGTAAAAATTAAATGTAATGACAATTCTTGACAAAATCATACAAACAAAAAAACGAGAAATCTCAGATTCAAAATCAAAAATTTCTCTACAACAATTAAAAGATTCTGAATTTTTTGAAAGAAAAACCATTTCACTAAAGGAAACTGTAAAATCAAAATCTGGAATAATTGCAGAATTTAAAAGGAAATCTCCGTCAAAAGGAATTATCAATGATAAAGTTTCTCCTTTGGATGTTGCTTCCGCATACGAAAACTTCGGAGCAAGCGCAGTTTCTATTTTAACGGATAAAGATTTTTTTGGAGGGAGTTTTGAGGATATTTTAAGCGTAAGAAAACACATCAACATTCCGATTTTGAGAAAAGATTTTATGATTGATGAATATCAGTTTTACGAAGCAAAAAGTATCGGAGCAGATGTTATTTTGTTGATTGCAGCCTGTCTTTCACCTCAGCAAGTTCAGGAATTCACTCAACTTTCCCATAAATTAGGATTAGAAGTCTTGCTCGAAATTCATACAGAAGAAGAATTGAAACATTTAAATTCAGAAGTAGATTTGGTTGGAATTAATAATAGAAACTTAAAAGATTTTAAGGTTGACTTACAACACTCTGTAAATCTTAATAATCAACTTCCAAATGATGTTTTATCAGTTGCTGAAAGTGGAATTTATAATATTGAAGACTTCAATTATTTAAAAGAAAAAGGTTTTGATGGTTTTTTAATGGGTGAATATTTTATGAAACACGAGAACCCCGGAAATAAATTTAAAGAATTCACTTTCAATATAACAATGTAACAGTTTATCAATTTAACAATGTCTGAAAACCAACTACCTTCAACGGAAATTCACCAACCAAGACTCAAAGTTTGCGGACTCACCCAACTGCATCAAATTCGTGAATTAGTGGCATTAAAAATTGATTTTTTAGGGTTTATTTTTTATGAAAAATCTCCGAGATATGTTTTGAATCATTTGAATTTAGAACAAATTTCAGAAATTAATCATCAGGGAAAAATTGGAATTTTTGTCAATGAAAGTTTAGAAAAAATTATTGAAGTATCCAAAAAAGCAGATTTAAATTTCATTCAGCTTCATGGTGACGAAACTGAGCATTTCATTTCAGAATTAAAACAAAAACTCAATCCAAAAATTGAAATAATAAAAGTAATTAGAATAGGAAACCAATCATCAAATGAATTACAAAAAACCATCAACCAACAACCAAAACCAATCAACTACCTATTATTTGATACCGACAGCAAAGCATTCGGCGGAGCCGGAAAAACCTTCGACTGGAATATTTTAAATGAAATGGAAATCCCAATTCCCTATTTCCTCAGTGGTGGAATTTCTTTAGAAAACTTCCATCAAATATCAATCATTAAACAACAACCTTTTTCACTGGATGTCAACTCAAAATTTGAAATAGAACCGGGAATTAAGGATTTAGAAAAAATAAAAGCATTAATAAGTAAATTTAAAAGTCCCAACGGAACAACTTTCTAAAGGAATAGGCTGCAAATCCTATCAACACAGATTATAAAAACACAAAGAAAATGTCACAATCATTAGTTAAAAATTATGTCCATATCATCTTCAGTACAAAACACCGAAATGATTTTATAGATGAAAGCATTGAAGAAGAACTTTTTGCCTATATATCTACAATATGCAAAAATCTCAATAGTCCTTCCATCAGGATTGGCGGAACTGATAACCACATTCATATCCTTTTGACTTTGTCACCAAAATATGCCTTGATGAAAGTCATTCAGGAAATAAAAGCTCATTCTTCAAGATGGATTAAAACAAAAGGAAGAAAATATGAAGACTTCTTTTGGCAAGATGGCTACGGCGCCTTTTCGGTAAGCCAAAAACATATTTTTGCAACGATTAATTATATCATAAACCAAAGAGAACATCATAAAAATGAAGATTTTAAGACCGAATTTCTAATGATTTTAAATAAATACGAAACAAACTACGATGAAAAATATCTTTGGGATTAATAATAATCCAATATCAGTCACGAAGTGACGCCCTTCTAAAGGATAGGATGATAATCCTATCAAAACATTAAATAATATAATGCAATACAACGTGTAAAATGAATAGGACTCACGTCCTATCCTTTAACAAATCGTCCTTTCAGGACTCTTTCTTAATTATAAATACAAAATCATGAATTATAAAAACCCCGACGAAAACGGATATTATGGAGAATTTGGTGGAGCTTTTATCCCAGAAATGCTCTATCCAAATGTTGAAGAATTACAGAAAAACTATATACAAATCATTGAATCTGAAGATTTTCAAAATGAATATCAGGATTTGCTGAAAAACTATGTTGGTCGAGCAACACCTTTGTATTTTTCGAAAAATTTAAGTCAGAAATACAAAACCAATATTTATCTGAAAAGAGAAGATCTCAATCACACTGGAGCACACAAAATCAATAATGCTTTGGGACAGGTTTTATTGGCAAAACGACTAGGAAAAACCAGAATCATCGCTGAAACCGGAGCCGGACAACATGGCGTTGCAACAGCGACAGCTTGTGCACTTTTAAGTTTAGAATGCATTGTTTATATGGGTGAAATCGACATCCAAAGACAGGCTCCAAATGTGGCGAGAATGAAAATGTTGGGAGCGAAAGTTGTTCCTGCAACTTCAGGCTCGAAAACTTTAAAAGATGCTGTAAATGAAGCATTAAAAGATTGGATCAATAATCCTGTAACTACTCATTACGTGATTGGAAGTGTTGTTGGACCTCATCCTTTTCCTGATTTGGTGGCGAGATTTCAGTCGGTGATTTCTAAAGAAATTAAAGTGCAACTTCACGAACAAATCGGAAGAGAAAATCCAGATTATGTAATTGCCTGTGTTGGTGGTGGAAGCAATGCTGCAGGAACTTTCTATCATTTTGTGGATGAAGAAAATGTAAAAATTATTGCTGCTGAAGCAGGAGGTTTTGGAGTTGATTCAGGGAAATCTGCGGCAACCACTTTTCTTGGAACTTTGGGTGTTTTGCATGGAAGCAAAAGTTTGGTAATGCAGACAAAGGACGGACAAGTTATTGAGCCACACTCTATTTCCGCAGGTTTGGATTATCCAGGAATCGGACCATTTCATGCGAATTTATTCAGGGAAAAACGAGCAGAGTTTTTCAGTATTAACGATGATGAAGCTTTACAATCTGCTTTTGATTTAACTAAACTCGAAGGAATTATTCCAGCTCTGGAAAGTGCTCATGCTTTGGCCGTTTTAGACAAAAAAGAATTTAATCAGGATGATATTGTTGTTATCTGTTTGAGCGGTCGTGGTGACAAGGATATGGAAACCTACTTAAAGAAACTAGAAGTTAGTAGTTAGAAATTTGTATTTCAACGCAATAAAAATCTAGCTTTTAACATCTAATCTCTAACTTCTAATAAAATGAAAAAACTTAATATATACTTTACAGCCGGAATTCCTCAACTAGAAGACACTACAGAAATAATCAAACTCATTCAGGATTCAGGAGCAGATATGATGGAAATCGGGATGCCTTATTCCGATCCAGTTGCTGACGGACCGGTTATTTCTCAAGCTCACGAACTGGCTTTGAGTAACGGAATGACCATCGAAAAACTTTTCTCTCAGTTAAAATCAATAAAAGATGAAATCAGAATTCCTATTATTTTGATGGGCTATTTTAATCCGGTTTTAAGCTTCGGATTTGAAAATTTCTGTAAAGAATGTTCAGAAAGCGGAGTTTCAGGATTAATAATTCCGGATTTACCTGCGATAGAATTTGAAAAAAACTATCAGAAAATTTTAAAACAACACAACCTTAACTTTACATTTCTTGTCACTCCAGAAACTTCAAATGAAAGAATTTTATATCTCGATTCTTTAAGTTCAGGATTTTTGTATGCGGTAAGTTCATCTTCCACAACAGGAAATGACAATTCTGTATTAAAAAACGAGGAATATCTTTCAAGATTAGCTTCTCTCCCATTAAAAAATCCGGTAATGATAGGTTTTGGAATTAAATCTAAAGAAGATTTTGAAAACGTTACCGAAAAAGCAGACGGTGGAATCATCGGAACGGCATTTGTGAAAATTCTTTTGGAAAGGAAAAATTGGAAAGAAAATGCGAAAAACTTCATTCAAAATTTAAAATAGTAATAAATTAGACTTAGATTATTATTTATGAAGCTCTTATTTCTTGTTAGTTTTTTACTTTGCTCGGTCTGCTTCTCTCAGAAGAAACAAGCTGACCTTGAAAAAGTAATCACCAAAGATTTTACTTTGGAATTTGACAGTAACTATTTTTCAAGAATAGATGCTTATGATAAATTGGTTATGCTTTTTATAAAAAATCCACAAAATGGTTATGTGGAATCCTTGAGAATATCTGTTGAAGATGTCAGCAAATACAAAAAAATGGATCTTGAATATTTTTCTGAAATAAAAGAAAATTTATTAAAAGATGAGTATAAAATTCTGAGCAAAACAAAAGGTGAGCTCAACGGAAATAAGTATATCGATTTTAGTTTTGGTAAAACAACTCTAATCGAAAATAATAAATCTGAATTTAAAAATCTTGAAAGACTTTATTTTCATAAGTCCAAAATCTATAAAATATTTTTTGGTTCCTCTGAAAAAAGCTATGAAAAGCATCTTCCAAAAATCCAACAGGTTTTAGAATCATTTAGAATGAAATAATTTCATTGGAAAATCAGAATCCACCTATAGATTTCATCCATTCCATAAAAGGGTAAAATTTAGTAAATTTGTATCATCAAAGTAAAGAATGAATACACATCAGAATAAAGTCGTAGAGTTTGAAGATTTAGGTATTAAAGAATATCAACCCGCTTGGGATTATCAGGAAAAACTGATGAAAGATATCATCGATACCAAAATTAAAAACAGAGATTTACCTGCCGAACAGCATATTACAACATCCAATCATTTTCTTTTAGTAGAGCATCCTCATGTTTACACATTGGGAAAAAGCGGACATGAAGAAAATATGTTGGCTGGAATTGATAAATTAAAAGAAATCGACGCTACTTTTGTAAAAGTGAATCGTGGTGGTGACATTACCTATCACGGTTATGGACAAATTGTGGGTTATCCTGTTTTAGACCTTGAAAATTTCTTCACAGACATTCACAAATACATGAGAAATCTGGAAGAAGTTATCATCAGAACGATTGCAGATTACGGCTTAAAAGGAGAACGTTCTCCTGGAGAAACTGGAGTTTGGCTAGATGTAGGAAAACCTTATGCCAGGAAAATCTGCGCAATGGGTGTAAAAGCTTCACGTTGGGTAACTCTTCACGGTTTTGCCTTAAACATCAATACCGATATGCGTTATTTTGAATACATCATTCCTTGTGGTATTAAAGATAAACAGGTGACTTCTTTAAAAAGAGAACTTGAAAGAGATTTGACTCCCGAAGAAATGGAGGACATCAAAGCTAAAATCAGAAAGCATTTTGTGGATATTTTTGATGCAGAATTGGTGGTTAAAGCTTAATAAAAATATTTTTTAATGATATGAAATCTGTTTCTTTTGGAAGCAGATTTTTTTTATCATTGTGATTGGAAATAAAATTGGATTTGATTCTATATTTATTTACTTTTAAGAAAATTATAATTTGGATTGAAGCAATGCGTAAAGCCAAATGTTAGCGGTAATTTACAAATAACCAACTGCTAAAAGAAGACAAATCATTTATTGAACTTAAACTAAATGAAAATTTTAAATAACTCCAACAAATTATTCTACTTAAAATCAGTTAATGTAATTGGTGGACAAAACATTTTTCTCTTTTTTAGACAAGCAGATAAATATAATTTACGAAATACTATAGAAAATCAATATGACTACATCAATGTATCATTGATTTTGTGGATGGAAAACTCTAAGAGTGCGAACAATGAATGCTTAAAGATTAAAGAATATTTTTTGGACGAAACAATTTCAATAGACACAATAAATGAGACAGAAATTGAATTTATTGGAGGCTATGATTATCGAATTAAAGTGAAAAAATATGATGAGGATATCATAGACCAATTTACAGAAGATTGGATTGACAGATATTTATTTGCAACAAAGTTTGCCTATGACCAAATGGCAATGGGTGGTAATTATTATAACTTGCTTAAAGAAATAGTAAATATTACAAAATTTTCTAAAGACGAAACAGCAAAAAATATTATGGACAAGGTGAGTTATTTTGAGCAAGAACATAAAATCAAAATTGATTAAAAAACTATCGCTAACAAGGGCTTTTCAATAGTGGGGCGAAACCGCAAAGTTCAACGGTATTTCTTCGATTGAATTTTTGTGCAAAATTGAAAATTTATGCTTGTATTGTCCGACCATCGTAAAGCCTCGAAACGTTCTTAAAAATATTAAAAGTGCAGATATTATAAAGTTTGAAGGTGGAGAACAGACTAAAGCACTACAGAGCACAAACTATGATTTATTTAGCCGAAAAAGTAATACACAGTATGATGAAATTCAAAATTTAATAAAAAAATACCCTAATTCATTTCGCTGGACTTCAAAATTACATCAGAGATTCAAAAAAAGTTGATAATAGAAAAGTGCTGAAATTAAAAAATTCAAAAAATGAATTAACCGAAGTCATCGATAAAAAATATAAAAAGCATCTCATTGTTCTTTGGGCAAGTTGGTGTGGATCATGTAGGAAAGAGATTCCAATTTTAAAAAAAATTATTTCTGAACATAAAATTGACGATATTGAATTAATCTCAATATCGATTGACGAAAAAGAATCGGATTGGAGAAAAGCACTAAATGAAGAGCAAATGAGCTGGAAGCAATTCATCATGTCTAAGGAAGAGAGCGAAAATTTTAAAATAGTTTTAAAATATAGTGGAGCAATTCCTTATTCGGTTTTGGTTGATAATGATATGAAAACATTGTCAAGCTTAACAGGATTATATAGTGAAGAAGAAATGCTTAAAACATTAAATAAATAATAATTTCGCAAATTAGTTATAAAAAATACATGTAATAATTAAAGTACAAAAAACTAACCCTATGAAAACAAAAAGTCTTCTTATAGCTTTCGCCCTATTTACATTTAGTTCTGCTTATTCACAAAAAATATTTAAAGCAATTTCCGATGAAGATATTGAAAAAGTGGGCAAACTATTGGAAAAAGAAGATGTGAATCAATTATCAAAAGAATATCAAATCACACCACTCTATGCTGCAGCAGGAACGGGAAATGTAAAACTTGTTGAACTATTAATTTCAAAAGGAGCAGATATCAATAAACCTCTGAAAACAACAGCAAGCCCTCTAAATAAAGCCTCTCAAGAAGGGTTTACAAAAGTCGTTGAAATACTTTTGAAGAATAATGCAAATCCTAATTACAAAGATGTAAATGGTTGGACAGCTCTACGATTTGCCGTAAGAAATAATAAAATAGATATTGTAAAACTCTTAGTTGAGCATAAAGCTGAAGTCGATGTAAAAGCTAATGACAAAGCAACTCCTTTCGCTTCTTCAATTGGGAAAGGCTATATCAACATCTCAGAATATCTCATTAGCAGAGGAGCAAACATCAACAATGTTGATAAAGACAATGACACGCCTTTAATGTATTGTGTTCAAAATGGCGATTTAGCAACGGTTAAATTTCTTCTTCAGTACAAACCAGATTTAACAATAAAAAATAACAGTGGCAAAACAGCTTTGGATATTGCAAAAGAGAAAAACCATACTGAAATTATTAAATTATTGCAGTAACAATTTTAACTTATACCCGATTTAAATATAAGATCTAAACCTCGCCTTACAGCGAGGTTTTCTCATTCCAAAAAATAACAAAAAAATCTATCTCAAACATTTTAATGTTTTCTGCATTTTTTTCGATACTGAACTTTTAAATATTACACAAAAGGGTAATTGATTTATACTCTAATAATTCCACAACTTTGGGTAGATAATTTAACGGAAAAGCCGAACACCGTATTACAAAGTAGGTACAATTAAATTTATATAACAATGGCACAAATTTGTAAAGAACACAGTTTAGGCTGGACAAAAGGAATTCGTCAAACAAAAGGAGTATGGACTAATGATGGTTAGCTTGGCACACCAAGTTTTACATTATATTGTCGAGATACAATTTATACAGCTTATGCTGAGCTATGTGGACCTGATGATATTTTAGATACACTTTGGAGTGATGTTCAAACTTGCATAGTTGCAGCTTTAGGGGCTTCTGCTCTAACTTCAATTTTCGCAAGTCCAGTAGCTGCGACACCTGCATTTGAAGCAACTTTTAAAGGATGTTTAACAGCAAAAGTTGGTGACAGGATCAATGAAATTGGAATACATTTAACTGTAAGAGACACAACAGGTGACTGGGGTGCTTGTTAAAAAACTAAAATATGAAAAAATATGTGATTCTAATCTTTATACTAATTTCAACTAATTGCTTTAGCCAAAAAATGTATATCAAGGAAGTTAAAGTAAGTCAAGATTTGATTTATCCATTAGTAATTATGGATGATGCAAAACTAAAAGAAAAAGCGAATAAACTAAATAACCTAATACTTAAAACGTATTTAGGAATAAATGTTACACTAAATTCTATTAAAGATGCATTACTAAAGGAACAATCTGATGCTAAAACAGAACCTTATAGCTATTTAGAATTTTTAAGCTATAATGTTATTTTTAATAATAATGAGTTATTCACTTTTGATATAAATAGCTTTTGGTATGTAAAAGGTACAGAAAATGAAACAAAGCAATATAATATTAATGTTTCCACAGGAGAATTAATATTAATGCAACAAGCATTTACAGAAAATCTGCACAATTTGATCGATAAAAAAGTGAAAATTGAATTTCAAAAAAGAATAACACAGTCTATTACAAAATTAAAAAATAAAGGAAATTGGAATGAAATGTATAAAGAAGATTTACAAAATTATAAAATTGAAACAATGCTTCTTGATTTTAGAATAACAGAAAATGGAGTTAATTTCATTTATGACAACCAATTGTTTTCACATGGGGATATGGACTGCCGACCAAATGAATTATATTTTTTTAGTTGGCAAGAAATAAAGTCAGTGATAAAAAAAGATAGTCCAATAAATTCCGTGATAAACTAAAACAGTTTACAACCATGTAATCGTTAAAAAGTTGCAATAAACGGCTTCGATTAGACGATTATAAGATTCAACTTTAATTCTTCGATTGAAAGTTAATATTGAAAAAAAACAATCGGCAAAATCTTCCAGCTTTCAATCAAAACAAAAAAATCCCTCTCATCACTGAAAGGGATTTTCTATATCTAAAAAACTCAATTACATATAAGCTTCAATCGGCTCACAAGTACAAACTAAGTTTCTGTCTCCATAAGCTTCATCAACTCTTGATACAGAAGCGAAGAATTTGTGCTCTCTTACCCAATCTAATGGATATGCTGCTTTTTCTCTGCTGTAAGGTTTATCCCAAGAATCAGAAATAACGATTTGCTCAGTGTGAGGAGCGTTTTTCAACACGTTGTTTGCTTGGTCAGCTTCTCCATTTGCAATCTCGTCAATCTCTTGCTTGATGGCAATTAAAGCTTCTGCAAAACGGTCGATTTCAGATTTGCTTTCAGATTCTGTAGGCTCGATCATCAATGTTCCTGCAACCGGGAAAGATACTGTTGGAGCATGGAAACCATAATCCATCAATCTTTTTGCAACATCAGCTACCTCAATTCCTAAACTTTTAAACTGTCTGAAATCTACGATACACTCGTGAGCTACTTTTCCGTTTTCGTTTGAATATAAAATCGGGAAATGTTCAGCTAAAATTTCTTTTAAATAGTTAGCATTTAAAATTGCATGCTCAGTTGCTTTCTTCAATCCATAAGTTCCTAACATTTTAATGTAAGAATAAGAAATATTCAGAATCAAACCTGAACCGTAAGGCGCAGCAGAAATACCTTCAATAGAATCTTTAGTTCCGACTTTGATATTGGCATTTGATGGTAAGAAAGGAACCAAATGTTTAGCCACGCAGATTGGGCCAACTCCAGGACCTCCGCCTCCGTGAGGAATTGCGAAAGTTTTGTGAAGATTTAAGTGACAAACGTCTGCACCAATATTTCCCGGACTTGTAAATCCTACCTGAGCGTTCATGTTAGCACCGTCCATATAAACTTGTCCGCCATGTTCGTGAATCAAGTTGGTGATTTCGATAATGTTTGCGTCGAAGAATCCGTAAGTTGACGGATATGTGATCATCACACAAGAAAGGTTTGAAGAATGTTGCTCTGTTTTAGCTTTCAAATCTTCGAAGTCAATTTCTCCACTCTCTAAGTTTTTAACAACAACGATTTTCATTCCTGCCATTGCTGCAGAAGCCGGGTTTGTTCCGTGTGCAGACTGAGGAATCAACACCACATTTCTATGATCTTCACCTCTTGATTTGTGATATTCTCTAATCACCATCAAACCTGCATATTCTCCCTGAGCTCCTGAGTTTGGTTGAAGAGAAGTTCCTGCAAAACCAGTGATTTCAGATAAATCTTTTTCAAGCTCACGAATCATTTCCTGATACCCTTTTGCCTGCTCTACCGGTACAAATGGATGCACACTTCCCCACTCACCCCAAGAAAGAGGTAACATTTGAGTCGCTGCGTTCAGTTTCATCGTACAAGATCCCAAAGAAATCATTGAGTGTGTTAAAGAAAGATCTTTTCTCTCCAAACGCTTGATGTAACGCATCAATTCTGTTTCAGTATGATATTTATTGAATACTTCTTCCGTCAAGATTTCGTCTTTTCTCAATAAATCATCCGGAATACTGTATCCTTCTTTTAATTCTAATTTTGAAACCTGCTTGTCTTTGAAATATCCAAATGAAGTCATCAAAACGTCAAGCTTCTCAATGGTCGAACTTTCGTTAATGGCGATACTTACAACACCTTCTGTGAAATAATTCAGATTGATCTTGTGATCTTTCATCATTCTCTGAAGTCTTGTCTTATCTTCCTCGCTCATGAAAACTTTTACGGTATCGAAGATTGGCTCCTGAGCTACATCATAACCTAAAGTAATCAATCCGTTTTTAAGAGCATTAGCCTTAAAGTGAATCTGATCAGCAATGAAATTTAAACCTTTCGGACCGTGGTAAACAGCATACATTCCTGCCATTACTGCCAAAAGAACCTGAGCTGTACAAATATTTGACGTCGCTCTTTCTCTCTTAATATGCTGCTCTCTAGTTTGCAAAGCCATTCTCAAGGCACGTTTTCCGTAAGCATCCTGAGAGACCCCGATAATTCTTCCCGGAATATCTCTTTTGTACTCTTCTCTACAAGAGAAAAATGCTGCGTGAGGACCACCGTAACCCATTGGTACACCAAATCTCTGTGAAGTTCCTACTGCACAATCAGCGCCCATAGAAGCAGGAGATTTCAATTTAACCAAAGCCATCGGATCACAAGCTAAAACAACCTGTAGATCTAATTTTTTATATTCTACGATATCTTCTGTATAGTCTAAAACGATTCCGTTTTTACCTGGATACTGCAATAAAACACCATAGTAAGAAGCATCAAACTGATGAGTTTTGTGATCTCCCTGTACGATTTCGATTTCTAAACCTTCTGCTTTAGTTTTTAAAACCGAAACAGTTTGAGGTAAAACAAGATCTGAAATAAAGAATTTATTGGCTCCTGCTTTCTTCTGATCTTTCGTTCTGTTGTTGAAGAACATGTGCATTGCTTCTGCTGCCGCTGTAGATTCATCCAACAAAGAGGCATTTGCCAAAGCAAAACCTGTCAAATCGCAAATTACGGTCTGATAATTCAACAAAGCCTCTAATCTTCCTTGTGCAATTTCAGCTTGGTAAGGCGTGTAAGCAGTGTACCAGCTTGGGTTTTCAAAAATATTTCTTTTGATTGCCGCAGGTAAAAGCGTGTTGTGATATCCGAAACCGATATAATTGGTAAAATCAGCATTTTTGGAAGCCAATTCCTTTGAATGACGAATCATTTCGTATTCTGAAAGTGGTTCTGAAATGTCTAAATCTTTCGCTAAACGGATGGAATCAGGAATGGTTTGAGAAATCAACTCCTCAATACTTGAAACGCCAACTCTTTCCAACATCGCCTGTTTATCGGCTTCATTTAAGGAAATGTGACGGTTCACAAACTGTTCTGTATTCATTTTTTATATTAGATTTTGTATGTAAAAAAAGATTCGTAAAATTACGTTTTTTTGAGCAAATTCACAACCTATATTAATTGGATGTTAAATCTTTTGAAAGGAAGATTTGGTTAAATATTTTTAGTTAAAATTACGAGAAATCATTTCGAAATTGATTGCAAAACCTCTAGTAATCAATATTAAAAGAAAATTACAATTTTATTAATTATATTTATTCTAAATTAATATATTTGCAACATGAATATTATTGTTCCTTTCAAAATCGCTCCATTGGCTCCTGCGTTTAACTTCAATACTGAAGAAATGTTTTGTGGCGACAAAAAGTCTTGCTGCAAAAAGTTTAAAAAAGGAAAACGTTGCAAAAAATGCCCGGGAAATAAAAAGCTGGCTTAGTGAAGTTTGAAAATTAATAAATTTTTGAGTTTAGTTAAATCTTAAATAAAATCACTAATCCAAAAATAAATTAGAATTGCCAAGATAATGATTCCCCAAATCAGCAGCATAATTTTGGGATAACCTCTTCTGTTAATGACTGTTCGAGGTTGTGGTCTAAACAATTCTTCTGCTTTGTCTCTGAATTTTTCTCCATCAGATTCAAAAACTTCTGTTATTGTAATTCCCTGAACGACGGTTTTATGCAAAAGCGAATTCGTTGCATGAAGCAATAACTGGAATTTTCCGTTTTTAAATTCTGTTATCTTAAAAATCCTTTCTCCATACACTTTTTCCAGTCCAAAAGGTAAAACTTTCACTACATCGGCGTTTTGAGTTTGCCACGTAATAATAATTTCTTCTCCTTTTTTTGCATGAATTTTATTGGCCGAAAAAGTTTTTATCGAAGGCGGAACTGTATATCTGAAAGTTTTCTGCTGACTTTCTAAATTCTGATCATACGTAATTCTTCGTCCTTTATCACTTAAGGTTTCGTACGCTTCCTGAATTTCTTTGAAACGGTCTGCAAAAAAATCGTCGTTCTGATTTTTATCCGGATGGTATTTTAATGAAAGCTTTCGGTAAGATTTTTTGATGTCTTCATCTGAAGCATCGTGAGAAATCCCGAGAAAATAGTAGTAGTCTTTCATTTAGGCTAACAAAAATAAGGAATTTGCGATTGTTGGCAAAAAATTTATAGCCACGAATGGCAGAATTTTGTGATTATGAGCGTAATTTTTTAACGCAAAGTTCGCTAAGATTTTTTTAATGATTGAAAATATTTTTCGTTCGCAAAGGCGTTTCACTCAGCAAAGAAAGACTTATCTTTTAATAATAATTACCATATTTGTCATTCCGCAGGAATCTCGGTATCGAATACAATTTATAGCTTAGTTTCCTCCAGAATGACAAACGTTGTGTTGATTTAAATTTAAAGAAATTCGTGTATTCGTGGCAAAAAAATTCCGACACATTTTTGCGCCGGAATTAAACAATTTCAATTTAGTTACTTTCTATTTTATGCTTCTGCAAATTTTTCTTTTTTGTCGAAATTTTTATGACAACATCTCGAAGCAAATTCTTTTTTGAACTTTCCTTTCAATTCCTGATATTGCTCTTCATCCATTTCTCTGATTTTATCAGCTAATGCAAATGGAGATTTTTCTTTGATTCCGTATTCATTAAAAATACCTTTTACAAATCTTTTTCTTTCGATTACTTTTTTAGCAATTATGGCAACTCCTGCAACAGCAACAGCTCCTAAAATACCTTTTAATACTGAATTTTTCATTTTCTTAAATTTTAAATTTTACTACTTCTTGTTTTTTATAGAGACGAATTCGTTTCAATTTTTACTTTACTACTTCTAAAAATTTTAAACTACCCGTTTGTTCATTTGTTTCGGTTGAAGAATCCGCTTTCGCATTTCTGTCTCCAAACTTCTTTGAATTTTTCCTTTTCATCATCAGACATTCCTTCCATTCTGTGTTTCATGTGTTTTTCTTTCATATCACGCATTCCCTGTCCGAATTTTCCGTGAAAACCTCCAAAAAGAATTTTACTTAGCACTAAAATCCCCATTGCCTGCCAATAATTAATTGTTTTTACACCAATAATTTCGGGAAGAATACAGTTCCAAAGCCACATTACAATCAATGCAACGGTAAGGAAAATCAAGGGCGGACATAAAATTAAAAGAGCCCAACTTTTTTTATATTTATTATTCATCTTATTTATTTCTAATTATTTAAATCTTCGTACAATTGTCTCAATCTGCTTCTCAAATGCTTTACTGCATAATTTTTTCTACTGATAATGGTTTTGATATTTTCACCCTGTTCATCTGCGATTTGCTGTAAAGTTTTATCGTTAAGTTCGTTTTCTGTGTAAACCAATCTTTGTTTTTCGGGAAGTTCGTCTAAAGCTTCAAAAAGTTTTTTCCAAATTTCATCCTGAAACATTTTAACTTCCGGACCAGCGCTGTCGTCCATCAAAAGAATATCTTTAATCGAAAATTCGCCATCTTCGTCTTCGTACACAAAATCCTCAAGATTTTCGGTTTTCTTTTTACGGTATTTGTCGATGATTTTGTTTGAAGTCACTCGGTACAACCATCCTCCAACGTTTACAATTTCCGAAAGATTGGTCAAACTGCTAAACTGATACCATACTTCCTGCAGAATATCTTCAGCATCTTCGGTATTTTTTACTTTAGGACGAATAAAAGACATCAGTTTTCCGCCGTAACTCGTTACGGTTTGAGAAATAATGTTTTCCTTTTCCTTCTCTGGCATTGGTAGTTTTTCGACAATCTCCATATTGTTAGGACGACTGTACTGATTGTTTTACTTTAATAAATGTAGAATATTTTTTTGAATTTTAAAATTTTCTTTTATTCATGAGGTTTTCGTCGCTCTCTTTTGTTTAAAATTTCAGATGAAATAATTTAAATATCAAATTTCTTGAATAAATCGGTTTTGGAAAATGGTGATGTTTTAGTTTAAATTTGTTGCTTCGTTTTAAAACATAGAAGGAAATGGCGACAATGAAGAAACTGGAAATAAAGAAGAATATTCAAAAACTAGAAGACAAAAATTTATCGTTCCGTGTTTTTGACTTAAATGAGGAAAATTTGAAAGAGTATTTTAAACCTCACAAAAAAGACCATTTCTTTATCATTGTCATCGAAAAAGGAACTCTACAGCCTCATATCGAAGACAAAATTCATTATTTAAAAGCAGGAAAAATTTCAGTTGTGTTTCCTGAACAAGTCCATTTTATATCAGATTTAAGTCCAGATTTAAAAGGAAAAATTATTCTGTTTGAAGAAATATTATTCTGTTCGGATATTCTGAAAAATGAATTGAGTACTTATAATGTCAATCTTTCCACACAACTTAATTGTACGATTTTATCTCAAGAAGATTTTGACCAAAGCTTAAACGCTATAAAAATTATCAAAGGAATTTATGAAAATCCAAGTTTGATAAAAAAAGAACAGGCGAGATTTCAGATTAAAATTTTTCTTTTAAGTTTGATAGAATCTGTTCACGGTTTGCATCCCATTTTAAATAATGATTCAGCCGACAAACATATTTATGTTCGATTTAAAAAATTATTGAACGAACATTATAAGCAGTACAGAACTGTTCAATATTATGCTGAAGAATTGTCAATCACTCCAAAAAAATTAAATTCAATCACCAAAAAACATTGTGGAGAAACGGCAATTCAAGCGATTCACAATAGAATCTTAATCGAAATAAAACGTCAGTTAATGTTTTCTGATCTTTCTCACAAAGAAATTGCTTTCGATTTAGGTTTTAATTCTCCTTCAGCTCTCAACAAATTCGTAAAATCAAAACTCAAGGAAACACCGACCGAACTTCAACAGGAATTGGCGCAAATGTATATCGGATAATCTCGTTTGTATAACATCGTCGGATTTTGCTTATTTAATTTTGCTTCATCAAAAAATTAGATTAAAATGAGCAAATTATTTATTGCAGGAGAAGTTTTCCATGGAGCAGGAACTCTTTCTGAATTGGCAAATATCAAAGGGACAAAAGCGGTAATCGTAACAGGCGGAAGTTCGATGAGAAAAAGCGGAACGCTGGATAAAGCGGTTGCTTACCTTACAGAAGCTGGAATCGAAACTCAGATTTTCGAAGGTGTGGAAGAAGACCCGTCATCTGCAACTTGTATGAAAGGTGCTGAAGTGATTCAGAATTTTCAGCCAGATTGGATTATCGGCTTAGGTGGTTGTTCAGCGATTGATGCAGCAAAAATTATGTGGGTTTTTTATGAATATCCAGATGCTGATTTTGATGCAATGATTAAACCTTTCACAGTGCCAGTTTTAAGAAACAAAGCGAAATTTATCGCAATTCCTTCTACAAGCGGAACAGGAACTGAAACAACTGGTCTTGCGGTAATTACAGACAGAGAAAAAGGAGTAAAGTATCCTATAGTTTCTTACGAATTAACTCCTGATGTTGCAATCATTGATGGTGAAATCTGTGCATCAATGCCGGCTCACGTTACTGCAAACACAGGCCTTGATGTGTTGACTCACTGTGTTGAAGCTTACGTTTCTAATATCGACAACAATATCGCAGATGCACTTTCTAAAGGAGGATTGGAACTGGTTTTTGATAACTTGAAAGAAGTGGTAGAAAATCCAAATAACATTGCGGCACGTCAGAATATGCATGATGCTTCTTTTATGGGAGGTTTGGCATTTAATAATGCTTGGTTAGGAATTGTACACTCTTTATCTCACCAAGTTGGTGCTTTGTACGGAATTCCTCATGGTGCTTCTAATGCGATTTTCTTACCGAATGTAATCCGTTTTAATGCTCAGGCAACTGAACGTTATACAGAATTGGCAAAAGTTATCGGTAAAGAAACAACTGAAGAATTGGCCCAGGCTATCGAAAATCTTCGTTTGGAAATCAACAATCAGTCTTCTATCAAAGAATTTGGAATTTCGAGAGAAGATTGGGATAAAAACCTCGATTATATTGCAAACAACGCTTTAATAGATCCTTGTACAGGTTTCAATCCGAGAGTTCCTACTTTAGATGAATTGAAAGCGATTTACAATGCTTGTTATGAAGGTTTAATTTATGCTGAAGAAGTTGTTCTTGGATAAATTTGGATTATTTTAGATAAAAACAGGAAGTCAATGCTGGCTTCCTGTTTTTGTTTTATTGATAAATGACGATATTATCTTTCTTTAATTGATAACCTGTCTTTTTGTAAGGAACTAAAATATAGTTTCCGTTTTTCCAGGCTTTGCCTTTTCCAAGTCTTGTTAAAATTAAACTTCCTTTATTTTGTTCCGGAAGGAAAATCTCTGCTTTCTTCATGTCTTTGCTAAAAATAACAGCAGTCATCGAGGTTGAGCTTCCTTTCGGTTTCACTTCATTGAGCTTAATTTTCTGTTCGAAAACTCTTACACAATCATTTTTGATTTGTGAATAGGTGTAACCTGCAGAGCCGATACAGCCGTGAGCATCTTTATCTCCACCCACTTTTTGAGCAATCGTAAAAGTAGAAAGGAACATTACTGATAATAAAAATATTTTTTTCATATTTAATTTTTGATTAGAGTAAATTTCGTAAAAAGTATTCAAAAAAATACAATTAGATATTTAATTTAAACATTGTTTCGAAATATCAGACAATTGATTCGAAGACAGAAAAAATCAGTACAAAACAAACCTCAACCACTTAGTTGTCTCAATGAAGCATTTCGTTACGACAATCAAATTGTTATTTGACTCAATCAACCACTTCGAAAGAGTAATCAAGTACTTCGAACAAACAGTCAACCATTTCGAAATGCTGATCAAGGAGTTCGAACAGCCAATCAAGGAGTTCGAAGAAGCAATCAACTACTTCGAAGAGGCAATCAACCAGTTCGAAGAGGCAATCAAGTACAATTTGTTATTTTCCAACAACTTACAGACCTTTCATCAATTGTAAAATCAGACGCAAGTTATTATTCATCATTTATCACCCATAAAAAAGCCACTCTTTCGAATGGCTTATATAATCATTTATTTGAACATCTTATTTCGTCCAGTTGATTTTTGAATGTTTCACTTCTTCAGAATTGGTACCGATCATGATATCAAAATCTCCCGCTTCCCAATCGTATTTCAAATCTCCGTTGTAGAATTTCAATTGCTCAGGAGTGATGTCAAAAGTAACCTTTTTAGATTCACCTTTTTTAAGCATTACTTTTTGGAAACCTTTTAATTCTTTTACCGGTCTTGTAATCGTTCCAACTAAATCTCTGATGTAAAGCTGAACTACTTCTGCCCCATCATAATTTCCTGAATTCGTTACGGTAACCGAAGCCTGAACCGTCTGATTTCCTTTCGGGTTTGCGTTAGAAACCGTCACATCAGAATAATTGAATTTAGAATAACTCAAACCGTAACCAAATGGATACAACGGTGTATTACACTCATCCATATAGTTTGAACGGAATCTTTGGTATTCACATTTATCCGTCAGTTCCTGACTTAATGGTCGACCTGTATTTTTAGCATTGTAATAAATCGGAATCTGCCCTAAACTTCTTGGAAAAGTCATCGGAAGTTTTCCTGAAGGATTTACTTTTCCGAAAAGAACATCAGCAATTGCATTTCCGGCTTCTGAACCTGGGAACCATGCATTTAAAATAGCATCCGGTGTATCTTTCACATTCGTTAAAGCTAATGGACGACCTGTAAACAGTACCAATGCGATAGGCTTTCCTGTCTTTTTTAATTCATTTAATAAATCAACCTGAGATTGAGGAATTGTAATTTCAGTTCTTGAAGAAGATTCCCCACTCATTTCGGCAGATTCTCCGATAGCTAAAACAATAACGTCTGCTTTGTTCGCAACATCCACAGCCTCTTTTAATAAAGCTTCTTTTGAACGGTTATCTCTGTCGGTTTTTTTACCGTGAGCTGCGTAAATATCTTCTAATTTTGCATCGTAATCAATGTTTGCTCCTTTTGCAGAAAGGAATTTTACCTCTTTCCCATAATTAGCCTGAAGACCTTGCATCAAGTTAACAGAAACTGCGTGTTTTGTAGCTACGCTCCATGTTCCTGCCATATTCATTGAGTTGTTAACCAATGGACCAATCACCGCAACAGTTCCTGATTTTTTCAATGGTAAAATCTGATTTTCATTTTTCATCAAAACCATTGATTGAGCAGCAGCCGTTCTCGCAATATTACGGTTTTCCATGCTATAAACTTCTTTTGCAGCAAGTTTTGCATCTCCATGTTTGTAAGGATTGTCAAACAAACCTAAATCATATTTTGCTTCAAGAATTCTTCTCGCTGCCATATCAATTTCAGCCTGCGTCACTTTTCCTTCAGATAAAGATTTTTTTAATGTTGTTAAAAAACCTTCACCTACCATATCCATATCAACACCCGCTTTTAATGCTAAAGCAGAAACTTGTTGAAGATCTCCCATTCCGTGATCAACCATTTCGTTGATCCCTGTATAATCTGTAACTACAAAACCTTTGAATTTCCATTGATTTCTCAACACTTCAGTTTGTAACCATCTGTTTCCTGTCGCCGGAACACCGTCAACCTCGTTAAAAGACGCCATCACTGAAGCTACACCTGCATCAACCGCTGCTTTGTAAGGTGGGAAATATTCGTTGAACATTCTTACGTGGCTCATGTCAACAGTATTGTAATCTCTACCCGCTTCGCCGGCTCCGTATAATGCGAAATGCTTAACACAAGCTAAAATATTCGTTCCGTTCGCCAAGTCTTTTCCCTGATAACCGTACACCATATTTTTAGAAATTTCACTTCCTAAATACGGATCTTCACCAGATCCTTCAGAAACTCGTCCCCATCTTGGTTCGCGGGAAATATCTACCATTGGCGAGAACGTCCAGTTGATTCCATCTGCTGCTGCTTCTTTTGCTGCAACTCTTGCTGACTGCTGAACCAAATTCATATCCCAAGAAGCTGCTAAACCTAATGGAATCGGGAAAGTTGTTTCGTAACCGTGAATCACATCCATTCCGAAAATCATTGGAATTTTCAGACGGCTATTTTCTACCGCAACTTTTTGTACTGCTTTGATTTTATCAGCTCCTTTTATATTGAAAAGTCCGCCAACTAAACCTTGTTCAACTTTTTTTCCGATGTCTGAACTTTTCGCAAGACCTGTGGTAAAATCTCCTGAACTAGGTAAATTCAATTGTCCGATTTTCTCGTCTAGGGTCATTTTAGCCAAAAGAGCATCAACAAAAGCTTTCTTCTTTGATTGGTATTGAGCGGTCTGGTAAGACTGAACCGGCTTTGTTACCATTTCCTGCGCCGAAAACATTGGAGCAAGGGCTAATGTGGCAATTACAATTAACTTTTTCATAAATCTATCTTCTTTTAATTATATTTTCTTTTTTGTTTTTTTAATTATTTATTTTCTTTTAGACAATATCCATTCATACAACTTAGGATTTGAATAAGTGGAATCCCATGAATTGTGATTATCATTAGGAAAAATTGTTAATTCAGCTTTTGTATTTACCGGATGTAGAGCCTGATAAAAATTAAGTGCATTTTCAGGTAAAACAACATCGTCCATTCCACCGTGGAAAATTTTCATGTTCAAATTCTTGTATTGATGTATATTCGCATACATTACACGATCTGTAGGAGCACAAACTGAGACTACAGCTGCAAACATTTCAGGATGTTCCATAGCCAGTTTTAATGTTCCCCAACCTCCCATAGAAAGTCCGGTAAGATAAATTCTGGAGGCATCAATTTTATATTTTGACTGAATTTCTTTAATTAAATTATAAACTGTTTCTGTATCCCACCACATATTTTCAGGACATTGTGGAGCTAAAATCGCAACAGGTTCTTTTATTAAATTTTTGTAAGTAAACGGACTATGCGCTTTTACAATCTCTAAATTAGTTCCTCTTTCTCCTGAACCGTGTAAAAAAACGATGAGAGGGACATTTCCCTTTGCATTTTGAGGATAATCCAAAATGTAGGAAATTTTTTCCTGTCTTTTTACTTCTTTGTTTAATTCTGCTTTGACTTCCTGAGCATTCATACTCAATGATAATGGAAGAAGTAAAAGTGGAAGGTATTTTAGTTTTAAACTCATATTTCTTTAGGTTTTGGCTAAAGCCGTTTGATTTTATTTTTTTATAAACGGACTAAAGTCCGTTCCTATTGATAACAATTCTATTTTGAAGAATTTTAATTAGCCCCGATAGAAGCGGCATCCTTTTTTGTTGCAGACGCATCCCGAAACTTCGGGATGCGTCTGTGACAAAAAAGATACAGCGGATAGCGGGATTAAGCTCCTAAAAACTATTTAATGTTATATTTTTCTGATTTGAAGCTCAATTTCTTTAATCCCTGTTGGATTTCCGGGGCATTCATGAATAATTTCCATAAAAATCCAGTGCGGTAATTTTCAATCATTGGAGCAATTGTTCCCTGATCTATTGCTAAATATCTTGGCGTAGTCCAATTGTTATAATTGATTGAAGTTGCATCGTAAGGTCCTGCAGAACCGATGAATTCTGGTTTTTGAGTATAAATAAATCTCAGGAAATCCATAGATTCTTTCGGTGTATACGGGAAACTGCTCAAAGCCGCCGTTGGAGTGATCACTCCATGATCGTTTTGTGGAAAATGGGCATCGTAACCAACGCTTCCATCTTTATTTCTGGAATAACCTGCGGTTAATCCCCAATAATTTGGTCCGTAACCTTTCCAACCTTTTGGATTTTCGACGCAATATTTATAGTCAATTAAGACTTGATTTTTATTTAAATCAAAGTAGTTATTGATTAATTTATCTGATAAATTTGTCGGGTCTAAACCAATGTATGAATATTGAGTCCAAAATAAAGGACCACCATATTCTTCTGCTCCATTGTGTTTTACATACATTGGAAGTCCGTATTTTTCTTTGTCTGAAATGTAGGTTCCGTTTCTTGTCCAGCCTTTGTAATAGGTTTCAGCATCGATTGAATATGTGGGTGAAGAAGCTGCTAAAATATAAGTAATTAAACATTCGTTATAGCCCTGCAGAGGAAAATTCATTTCCCACTGATATTCCGGTGACCAATGCCAATACAGAACTTTTTCACCTCCTTTTGTGTACCAATTCCACTGAATACCTTTCCAAAGTTCGTCACATTTTTTTGCTAGAGCTTTTTCTTCGGCATTTCCATTTTTGAAATATTCGCGAACCTGAATTATTCCTGTTGTTAGAAAAGCGGTTTCTACTAAATCTCCACCATTATCTTTCTTTCCAAAAGGAACCGTTTTTCCGGTTTCTCCATTAATCCAATGTGACCAGGCACCTTTGTGTCGATCAGCCTTTGCAAGGAAATCCATCATTGTAGTCAATCTTTTTACCGCATCTTTTCGTGGAATAAAACCTCTTTCAACTCCGACTAAAATTGTTGCTAAACCAAATCCTGATCCACCTGTAGTGACTACATGTTTATCATTATCCGGATAGATATTGTCTTCGTGATAGCGTTCTCTTCCCAACATTGAGTTTGGCTCTGCATAATCCCAAAAGTACTTTAGAGCATCTTTCTGAACTTTGTTCATCAGCTGTTCATTTGCAATATTAGATTTTACAACTGACTTTTGAGAAGATTCTTGTTTTGAAACTTGAGAATTTTTGCACGAGACAATAAGTAATGATATCGCTGCGATTGAAAGTATTATCCTTTTCATTATATCATTTTTTAAACTTAAATACTAAAAGAAGAGGAGAACTTTCATTCTCCTCTAAATATATTTGATTATTAATAACCAGGGTTCTGCGTTAAAATACCTTTACTATCTGTAATTGCTCTTAAAGGTATTGGAAACAATTCATTTTTACCGGTCTGAAATCCTAATGGACCAAGGAAAGTACCAGCTTGACCTGTTCTTACTAAATCTGGAAATCTATCATTTTCCATTGCCAATTCAACCCTTCTCTCTTGCCAAATTGCAGTTCTAAGAGTAGACTGATTAGTTGCAGTTGTATTCGCAAGCTGAGCTCTATTTCTTACTAAGTTGATATTTGTAATCGCAACCGCAGTATTTCCTAACTCATTTGCCGCCTCGGCATTGATTAAAAGAATGTCTGCAAATCTCAAGATTCTTATGTTTTGAATAGATCCATATCCGCACGCATTATTGTTAAGTGATGAAGGGACGTAAGTTTTATAATTCCAAGTGTTACCTGCTTGTGGATCTCCTTTTTTGATAAGATCACCTTCCGGTGTAGTTTGACCTTCTCTAAGAATGGTAAATTGTTTTCTGATATCACCAGGTTCAAATGCATTCTCTAATGCTTGAGTTGGTGTAAAGAAACCCCATCCGTACTGATTTCTTACCCCTTGAACTTCTGCATACTGACTCCCACCAAATTCTGGAGAACAACCACAATTAACTTCGAAAACTGACTCAGTTCCAAATTCACCTGCTGGTCTAAATAAGTGATTAAAACTAGGATCTAAAGAATATCCCATTCCTTTTACTTGATTTGAAACGTCATAAGCTTTTTGGTAGTCTTTCATATAAAGATAAACTTTTGAAAGTAATCCCAGAGCACCACCCTTTGTGACTCTTCCTTCCTGACCTGCAGGATATGTTTGCGGTAAAATTGCAGATGCTTCAGTTAAATCCTTTACAATAAATGCATATACCTCTGCAGCAGTATTTCTTGGTTTATTAATATAATCAGTTTGTATCCCATCAAAAATAGGAACGCCACCATATATTCTTACCAAATTAAAATAGAAATAAGCTCTCAACATTTTAGCTTCAGCAACCAATCTGGTTTTAAGAGCTGTATCCATAGGAATGTTCGGAACATTGGTAATAACCTGGTTTGTTCTTTGAACAGCTTGCCATTGACCAGTCCAGTATCCATTAACTCCGTCATCACTTGTTGTAAAAGAAAAATTATTATACGCATTGATAAAAGATGCATCACCAGGATTTGATCCTTTTTCAACGTCATCTCCAGTTACTCCAAACACATATTGTGCAGGAAAACCAGAATTTTCCCAACTTCTTAGGAAGCTGTATATAGCATTCGTCGCTTTCATAGCATCAGCTTCTGTTTTAAAGAAGTCCTCTGCTACTACTACTCCTTCCGGCTTGATATCAACAAAATCATCATTACAGCTAACAAATAATGAAAGTATTGAGATTGTTAAAAATATTTTTTTCATGACTTTTTAATTAAAATGTTAAGTTCATACCCATTGTATAAATAGCAGAAATTGGATAAATATTATTATCAATACCCATTTGTACTCTATCAGAATTCATAATTTCAGGAGAGAATCCGTTATATTTGAAAATTGTTAATGGGTTTTGTGCACTTAGATATATTCTCAGTTTTTTAACTGATAAAGATTGAGCAATTGACGAAGGTAAATTATATCCTATCTGAATATTTCTGATTCTAAAATAGCTACCATCTTCTACATAAAAGCTACTAGGTAAAATAATAGATTGGTTTGAAGTAATCATAGAATTGGTGTTGGAAGTACCTGCACCCGTCCATCTGTTATTATACATATCAAGATCCCAACTTTCATTACCATAACGTTGCTCACGGTTATAATTATAAATTTTATTACCAAATACACCTTGGAAATCTATTCCAAAATCAATTGAATGAACCGCCAAGTTTATTCCAAATCCATAAGTTCCTTTGGGGATGGGGCTACCTAGGAAAGTTTTATCTCTTGTATCAATTACTCCATTTCCATCAAGATCTGCAAACTTAAACCATCCTGCCTTTGCTCCGTTCTGCCCAGATGCAGCCGCTTCAGCATCAGTTTGGAACACGCCTGCAACTTCGTATCCATAGTAAGAACCAACAGCTTGCCCAGCTTGCAATCTTACAATTGAATTACCGAATAAACTAGCTCCTGTTTCTAAGAATGAATCTTGATAAACGTTTGTGATCTCATTTTTAAGAGTTGTGAAGTTACCATAAACTCCAAGTTTAACATTTTCACTAAGATTTGCATTATAATTTACAGATACTTCAAAACCTTTATTTTTAAAAGAGTAAGCATTAGTGATAAAATCATATGGATTACTAGCTCCGGAAATCGTGGCTTGATTAACTCCGTAAACTATATCTTTTGATTCTTTGTTATAATAAGTTCCCTCAACTTTTAATTTATTATTTAAAAATGCCATCTCAACACCAAAATCTGAACCTGTTGTTGTTTCCCAACCAATTGACGAATCAATCACTCTGTCAACCGTTCCTGCCGGATATCCAGTATTACCATAGTATGCACCTCCACCAATATTAGTTACAATCTGAGAAAAGTCTCTTTTAACTCTCGGGTTACCTAATTTACCCCAACTTGCTCTCAATTTCAACAAATCAAAAACATTCTGCTCACTCATAAAACCTTCTTTAGAAACTACCCAACCAATACTTACGGCTGGAAAAGTTTTATATCTGTCTGTTGATATTTGCGAACTTGCATCTCTACGTACAGAAGCATTTAAAAGATATTTACCTTCATAATCATAATTGATTCTTCCAAAGAAAGATTCAATTCTTTGTTGATCTTGTGTAGCTGCAGGTCTACCATCTTGAACCGCTGCTGCAGTATCGTGATAATTAAATATATCAGTACCATTGAAAATATTTAAAGAACCATTGGTCCCGTCATAGTTTACATTTTTAGCAATCCATACATCTTCTGATCTGGAATCTCTAATTCTGGAAAAACCAGCTAACAATTCTAAATTATGATTTCCGAAATCTTTTTTCCAATTAATAGTGTTGTCCCAAACATAGTTTCTATTACGAACATTCCTTGTAATAAGGTTCGAAAGAGTTGCATTTGGAGTATATGTAATTGCAGGCGTATATTCGTATTGGCTTGGACTATAGTTATCAGTTGTGTAACTACTTCTAAAAGTAAAATCTTTTAAAAACTTAATATCAATAAAAACGTTATTAAGCATTCTGTCCTGTCTTATCTGTGATCTGTAAAGATCTAATTGTGCTCTTGGATTTGCAATAGAATAGCCGTTGAAAAACTGATAACTTCCTGTTGCAGGATTCATAGGTCCAAATAATGGTGGAGAATTACGTGCATTTAACAAAGGATTATTTGCAACGTCAGTTCTTGTTTTTGAGTAAGAGAAATTATTTCCAATTGTAATGTTATCTGTAATTTTATAACTTAAATTCAATTTTGTATTGAATCTATTAAAACCACTTCCTGAATTAACTCCTTGCCCCGCAGCCAAATTACCATCATCCTGCAGATACCCAACACTACCATAATAATTCAATTTACCAAGACTTCCTGAAGCAGAGAAATCATTTGAATTTATAATGCTGGTGCGGAAAATTTCCTCGAACCAGTTGGTATCAGCTGGGAAATTTGCTCTACTGATAGATCCTGCAGAAGAACCATTGTCATTCATTAATTTTTCATTGTACAATTCAACGTATTGATCTGCATTTACCATTTTAGGAATATTGGTTACCTTCTTAATACCTAAATAAGAATTAACATTAAAAACAGGTTTTCCTTTTCCACTCTTAGTTTTGATGATTACAGCTCCATTTGCAGCTTTAGCTCCAAAAATTGCCAAACTTGAAGGATCTTTCAAAACACTCATCGATTCGATATCCTGAGGATTAAGGAAAGAAATATCTTCCGTTAACATTCCATCAACAATGAAAACAGTGTTACCAGACAAAGATCCAACCCCTCTAATATCTACCCGAGGAGATCCACCTGGTGTACCAGATGTCACAATATTTACCCCAGCCAATTTTCCTTGCACTGAGTTTAGTGGGTTTGCATTTGGTTTATCTGCTAAATCTTTAGCCGTAACCAAACCAATACTTCCTGTAACGTTTTCTTTTTTCTGTGCTCCATACCCAATCATCACAACCTCCTCAATCTTTTGCTCTTTTGGCAAAGTGTCTTGAGGAGTAACTTGTCCATTGACATTCATACCGAAGTATAAAACAGCAATAAGACAAGAATACTTTAAATTAGTTTGTTTCATATAGTTTAATTTTATCTTGTACAATCAAAGTCGGTAAGATTTTTATAATCAAATCTTAAAATCTCTTTTTCTCAAAAGAAGACATTAATCAAAAATAGAAAAAATATTGAATCTTGTTAAAATTAGTTAAAAAAATTTCTATAAATGGTTTAATTTTAATTATTTGTTAAGAAACACACATATTCAGTTAACTTATCATTAAAATTAACCTTAATTTTTGATAATTCCATACGTTTAAAAATACCATTTTCTCATTTTGAAGCAATAAATTTCTCCAAAAATTGCAGTCAACTGCTAGTTTTGAAGGTTTAGAGAAAAAAATGTTTCAATTTGGTATAGAATTAGTGAATTACTCAATTTATTCTTTGTCATTCGAAAAGTGTTGTTGCAAACCACAGAAGTAATTACCTTTGACAAAGTTTAGAAAGAATAAAAAATTATAATGAAAAAATATATTATCGCAGCAGCTATCATTTTAGGAACTGGTGCAATTATCAATACGACGATGCAATCTTGCACTTCTTTAGCTACATCAGATTTAGGTTTAGCAGTTATAAAGAGAGTATTGCTTGGCGGAATTAACAAAGGAGCAAATATTTATGGAAACAAAGAAGCTTTCCTTCAAAATAATTTGGTAGATAAAGCTTTACCTAAAGAACTTCGTGATATCAATACCACTTTGGAGAAAATTGCCCCCTCAATTGTTACAAAAGAGAGAGAATATATTGCTGAAGCAGCTGTTTATACGGTAAACATTTCGAAACCTATTTTAGAAACTGCGGTTAACAGTTTGAATGCTCAAGACGTTACGAGAATTATTCAAGGGGAAAAAGGAACGGCTACTTTGATTTTAAGAGAAAAAACTCAGACACAGCTTGTCGCAGCGATTGCGCCAAGAGTTGAGCAGGAACTTAATAAATACGGAATTGTAAAAACAATTAATACAGCATTATCGGGAACTAATCTTTTGGGAAGCTTATTAGGAGGTAACAAAACAAGTGTAAATGCAGGTGGATTGAGTACTTTAGCTTCAGAACAACTTGTTAACGGGATGTTCAATATTATTGAAGATCACGAAAAGCAAAACTCTGCGTCTTTGCTCGCTCCGTTTGGAAAATAAGACGAATTTCATTATATTTATATATTATTAAGGAAGAAAATGGAAATATTACAAGGAAATGAAAATGCAAATCCTGAAGAATTTTACAAATCATTAAAGGAAAAACTGGAAGGTCATCACGATTTTCCGGAAGATTATTTATTCAAATTTATCATTCCTACTGATGAGGCAAAACTGACGGAAATTTATAAAGTATTCGACGGTATAAAATTTACAATGGGAAACCGCGAAAGTAAAAACGGAAAATACACAGCCTGCAATATAAACGCTTTTGTTTTAGATGCGGATCAGGTGGTTCGTATTTATCAGGAAGTCGCAAGAATAGAAAACGTTATTTTGCTTTAAGCAAAAATAAATTGCAAATAAAAAAAGGTTAGTTTTAAAACTAACCTTTTCTATTTTTATATAAATCTGACTTTTTCAGAACTATTTTTCGATAAAAAATTTCACATTTTCAATTGGCCTTCCCAACATTGCAACAGAGCCTTTAATTAAAATCGGTCTTTGAATTAATGAAGGATTTTCTGATAAAATCTGCAACCACTCTTCTTCAGAATGATCTTTTCCTGCATAATTTTCAAGATATAATTTCTCTTCTTTTCTGATGATATGAAATACGCTTTGATTAAGCTTTTTCAGTAAAGTTTTCAATTCTAAAACACTTAAAGGTTCTTCAACAATATTGATAATTTCGAACGGAACACCATTTTCGTCCAAATATTCCAAAACAGCATTAGATTTTGAACAATTTCCGTTATGAAGAACTTTTACCAGCATTTTGATTTGATTTTTAAAGATTGAATGTATTATTTGGTAAACAAATTTAGAACCAAATATTATGTTAATCTAAAAATTAAAATAATCCGTTTAATTCTGTTTCAATCTTCTCTAAAATTAAACCGAAATCTTCAGGTTTTTCAACAAAATCAAGGTCGTCAACTTCAATAATCAGTAATTTCCCTTCAGTGTAATTGGTAATCCACTTTTCGTATTTTTTATTCAATTTAGAAAGATATTCTATACTGATTGTCGCTTCATATTCACGACCTCTTTTGTAGATTTTCTTTACTAAATTAGGAACATCAGATTTAAGATAAATTAATAAATCGGGCGCAGAAACAAAGGTTTTCATCAAATCAAAAAGTGAAGCGTAGTTTTTGAAATCTCTGTCTGAAAGGAGTTTCATATCATTCAGGTTTTCAGCAAAAATATGAGCATCTTCATAGATTGTACGATCCTGAATAATATTTTTCCCACTCTCTCTGATCTCTTTTACCTGACGAAATCTGCTTCCCAAGAAATAAATCTGCAAAGCAAAACTCCATTTGCTCATATCTGCATAAAAGTCTTCCAGATACGGGTTGTGATCTACATCTTCAAACTGTGCATCCCAATTGTAATGTTTTGCAAGCATTCTGGTTAACGTCGTTTTTCCTGCTCCAATATTTCCTGTAACTGCAATGTGCATATTCTGTCTCTTTATTTTTGAAATGATTTAAATCTAAAAACCCAAGTCTTCAATTTCATCCATCAATTTGATAATATCTGATTTCTCAGACTTTTCAACTTCCAGTTTTTCGATGGATTCTTCGAGTTCTTTTTTCTGCTTTTCAGCTTCTTTATTTTTTTTAATATCAGCGATATTTTCAAGGCTGTAAAGATAGAGTTTGTTGCCTTTCACTTCAAAATATGCGAGCGAATTTTTATCCACAATCTGAGCATCGGGATCTTCAAAAATTTTGGCTAATTCTTTCTCCGGAATGTATTTAAAAATAGTATTTTTTGCGATAATTAAAATAACTTCATTCTCTCTTCTGAAACGTTTTCCGTTTTCTACAGGAGCCTCAAAGAGTTTTTCAAACTTTAAATTGTAAACTCTGAATTGCGTTTTAGTTAAAATATATACTTTATTTTCGAAAACCAAAAGATCAATTAAATCATCAAAGTTGGCATCAAATGGAAACGAATTTATTGTTGTGTCGTTTCTGAAATTATACTGAAGAAGACGTTTTGTACTTTCATCTAATAACCAAATCTGCTGCAGATCTTCCGCATAAGCATGTCTTATAAAGGTGAATTTCTGTCTGAAATCAAGTTTCTGAATTTCATTAAGATTCTGATCTACAAATTTCATTTCCTGAGCATTTTCCGAAAAAAGCGCAACACTTAAAGGATTTTGAACTCCCTGAACCCGAAAAGGAACGGTAAACATCATTTTCCCCAACTGTTTTCCTAAAGAATCGTATTTCGTAAAACTGAAATCTTTGTTCCGATATAAATAGAGATTTCCATAATCATCTGCAAACATATCTTTCGTTTCCTTTAGTTTTAAAGAATCAAAAGGAAGAGCTTTCTGCGCCGAAACAGTACAGAAAAAAAGAAAGAAAAAAAATGAGAATATTTTCAAAAAATCTATTTTAACAACATAGCGCTCCCGAAGGAACGCCACCAATTTACATCTTTATTTTATTAAGTAAGAAATTGCTTTCAGTTTTTAACTATTTAATAGCAACTTCGTAAATTTTTGACCAGTTTTTTCCGGTTACCAACATATTATCTCCTTTGAAAGCGATTCCGTTTAATACATCATCACTTCCTTTTGTATTTTGTTTGGTAAGATCTGTAAAATCAAATTTCCCTACAACCTCTCCGTTAGCAGGATTTATTTTTAGAATAATTGGTTTCTGCCAAACATTTGCATAGATAAAACCTTTATAATATTCCAATTCGTTTAATTGGTCATATACTGAAGTATTTCCAGCAACAGAAATATATTTTACCATTTTTGAAGGATCTTTTACATCTAAAAAGTAAAGATTTTTTGTACCGTCTGAAGCGATAAGATTTTTACCATCATACGTTAAACCCCAACCTTTTACCATCATATCCGGATAAGCAAATTCTGAAACTAAGCTTAACGTATTTTTATCGTAAACAAATCCTTTTTTGTTTTCCCAAGTCAACTGATACACTTTATCTCCAGCAATTGTACTTCCCTCAGAAAAAACATCATCTGACTGTTTTGTTTCTTTAATAGGAGTAGTTTCTCCAAGTTTGTAGGTAATTAACCTTGATGAACCGTATTGGCCTTCACTTTCATAGATTGTATTTCCCTCAATTTGAAAACCCTGTACGAAATTTTTCGGATCATGTGGATATTCTGCAACAATTTCGTAATTTAAATTTTGCTCCGGAGCTTTGCTGTACACATTAATTGTTGCGTCCTGATACAGATTTTCGCCACTTTTAGTTTTAATATTAAAAGTAATTGCATTATCTCCCAACATAAAATATTTAGGATCAACTATAAGACTTTTAGATTCTTTTTCACCAAAACTTATTGTAATACTTTCTGCATTATCTAAAACCTCTTTCGGAAGATCTAGTTTGTCACCAAAATGATAACCTGCAGTTTCCATTGATGAATTATAATCAGCTAAAGAAGTCAATATTTTATCGTCATTTTTACAAGACATTACCAAAAGTAAAGCTGCAAAACCTACAATTATTTTATTTTTCATTTTTTATTTCTAAAATTTCCCCAAAAATAGCAAATTTTATTCCTCTCTGCTAATCTGTCGCAGGTCTATTACACTGATTTAACTAAAATTGACATTTTTGAGTATTTTAATGAGCAAAACCTGTAATTTTAGCTTCATCAAAATCCAGCTGCATTTCAATGGTTCTCATCACATGATCATCGAATATTTTCTCACGTTTCATTTTGTGAAGTTCATTTCTCTGAGCCTGAATAACCTGTCTTAAAACATCTTTATTTTCGTTCATTGCTGCAGCATAATCTACGGTTGAGCCCATACATTGTGCTTTATCCGCAATCAGTTTCATTTCATTTTCCAGCTTATAAATTTGATGTCTTACGAGACTGTTGTTTTCAGACAATTCTGAAAAATCTGAAGTTAGCTTTTGAAGTGCAGTTTCTTTTAATTTTTTCATTAAAATTGCCTCCTGTTTTTCTTCCGGAAGATCGCTTCCTGCATCATCAATTTTAAGGAATTTTAGGATCGGAGACAGCAATAATCCTTGTCCGACTAACGTAATCAGAATAATCACAAAAGTCACAAATAAAATAATATTTCTGTGCGGAAACGCTTCTCCCGGACTTATGTAAACAGGAATTGAAAGTGCAGCCGCTAAAGAAACCACTCCTCTCATTGCCGCAAAACTTATAATAAATGGTTCTTTCCAATCGGGTTTTGGGTTTTCTTCCCGAACTTTTTTGGATAAAAGCCTTGGAACATACACAATCGCGTAACTATATGCTAATCGTGTAAAAATAATAGCTCCTCCAATGACAATACTGTATAAAATACCTTCTGAAATCGTATAATCTTTCATTGCAGCAACCACAATTGGTAATTCAAGACCTATTAAAATGAAAATAATAGTATTCATAAGGAAAATAAGAACGCTCCAAACATTACCAGACTGAATTCTTGAAGTATGACTTAGATAACAATGCGAATTATAAGACATTAATAAACCTCCTGCAACGACTGCCAAAACTCCGGAAAAATGAAAATGTTCTGCTGCAACATACATTACATAAGGAACAATTAAAGTAATAACGGTATCAATATTAGAATTGGAAGGAATTAATCTTAAAAATTTCCCGAAAACCAAGCCAGCCCCAATTCCCACTGCAACACCACCAATCGCCATTGTAAAGAAATCTGTCACCGCTTCACGGAAGATAAACTGTCCTGAAATTACAGCTGCCAAAGCAAATTTAAATACAATTAAACTTGAAGCATCATTAATTAAACTTTCACCTTCTAAGATGGTTGTAATCTTTTTAGGAATTTTCATGTTTTTTAAAACAGAAGTCGCTGCAACTGCATCCGGAGGAGAATTTACACCACCCAAAAGAAATCCCATTGCAACCGTTAATCCCGGAATAATGGATGAAGAAAGATAAGCTACAACAATTGACGTTAAGAAAACCAATCCGAATGCCATCGAGAAAATCTGTTTTCTCCATTTATGAAAATCCTGCCAAGAAGTAAACCACGCTGCTTCAAATAAAATAGGCGGAAGAAATATAAGAAATACCAAATCTGGCTCAATTTCTATTTGCGGCATTCCCGGAATGAAGCTTACGAGCAAGCCTGCAATCACAAGAAAAATCGGGTAAGCTACTTTGAGCTTCTGCCCTACCATCACCAAAATCATCACCGATAAAAGTACAGCGATGGAAATAATTACGTAATCGTGAATCATGGTTGTGATTATTTAGTTGTTAAAAAAAAGTATTGTTTTTTTGAGTTTTGAAAACTCTATAAATTCTGTTTTTAAAGACCGAATCAAAGTCTTTTTTACTTTAATTTCTCGTAGGAATATTGTTGTAAAAACCAATTTGTATTTGTCCGCGGTTTTTATTTTCCTGAAGCTGATTCATATAACCTGCTTCAATTCTCATATTTTTATTGATCACAAATCCTAAAGCTCCGTAAACCCGGTTTCTGTCGAAAACCGGACTATCAAGATTCAAAAAAATCTCATTATAAGCCGAAACATATAAGGTTTTTGGCAACATTTCCTTATTATTAATCGGAATATTCAACCCTAATAAATAACGAAACCTCATCCTGAAATCATCCTGTAAAAAACGCTCTTCCAAACGATAACGATGCTGTAAATTGAATCTTCCAAACTTCTGTTTTGTAATAAATTGCTGGAAAATACGATGTTCAATATTCTCAGTTTTTTCACCTTTTATATAAGGTTGGCTTAGAATAAAACCATACCCCAACAAAACATTATTGTTATTTTCAGTCAAATCATATCCTATTCCGGTGCGGATTAATAATTGCTCTAAATCTCCGATTCCATCAAAATTACGATATTGGATTTCATTATGGAAATTTAATTTTTTGCTGATTTTATTATTTCCAAAATACATATACCAAGCTCCAAGATCATTTTCCTGAGCAAATGAAAGGAAACTTCCAAGACATAAAACAGAAACAGTTAGCTTTTTAAAAAATTTCATTCTTATTTAAATTAATTTATATTAACTATCGTAATTAACAAAATTAATATTAAAAATCTATATAACAATAATATCACATTACCACTATTTAACATAATAAATTAAATGAAAACAATACTAAAACGCAAAAAAGCAAACAATTATATAAATTTTAAACAAATAATTATACATATCCAAAAATATATTAATTTAGTTCTTGCAAATTATTTAAAAAAATTATTATGGCATTTGACAATTTAATCAGTCTTACTTTTTCTGAAAACGAACTTACTAACATCGATCAGGCAATTCAAGCCATCGAAGCAGTACTTCAGGGCAAGACAATCAATCTTACTCCCGACCAAAGACAGCAGTATGGCAGAATAGCCGAGCAAAATAAGCTTTTTGTAAACAAAGCAAAGGGTTATATGGAGCAATACCCGCAGCATGTACCTGGGTTTTTAGATAAAACAGAATTTGACAATGATTTTTCTGCAAGACAGCAGATAGAAAACAGACTTCAAAGGCTAAGCTCTCTTACCGAGCAGCTTTCTGATACTAAGGTGTTGCTGGATCACGACAATTACCACAATGCTATTACATTCTACAGAAACGTGAAGTTTCTTTCGGGTGAAAACGTACCGGGAACCAATGTGATCTATGATGACATGAAACAGTTTTTCAGTTCATCTATATCATCCTCTTCTTCAAGCACCACAACACCGCCTGCAAACGGTAATCAACCGGCATCATAAGCGGCTGCAGGCATTTTATAAATACCCAAATAGGGTTACATAAAATACCAATACCCCCTTCATGAAGGGGGTATTGGTATTTATCGTAGTAGGTGAAAACCCTTTATATATGGTATAAAGATACTCTAAGCAAGGCTACAACCACATCGACTAAAGCCTGACCACTTCAAGACATTCTTCACTTATTTCATTATTTGTTTTTAAGCAGACTTTCTATAAGCTTGCTTTGAGCTTCTATAAGTTTTGTAATCTGCTCCTGATTTTTGAGAATGCTTTCCGTAAGCTCAGGAGACTGAATATTAAAAACTGGATTATACTGATTAACAGCAGCTACAGCATGGTCACTAAATTCGTTATTTGACATAATATTGCTCGTTGAATCATTCAACAATTCATTAATATCAACTTCCAGTTCTTTAGCCATTTTATTTAATAAAAGAGAATTGGGAATGGTTTTGTCCGATTCGATGTTGGAAATTGTTCCCTGAGTAACATCCAAACGCAGAGCCAGATCATCCTGAGACCACCCTTTTACTTCCCTGTACTTACGTACTTTACCTCCTATTTTCATTTCATTAAAATTTTAATCAAAAATATTAAAATATTAATGATACCGGCAAGAAAAATCTTTTAGTTTTGCTAAAAACAATCACATAGTAGTGATTGAAAAATAATTTATATATTTAATCCCTAAAACTAACACAATAGTATGAAGAAAAATCTATTTCTCAGGCTCTGCCTGATCCTTTTGGTCGCCGTTACTGCTTACTCCTGCAGAACCGAAGACTTACACAACGAAGAAGCGCAACAACAAACCCAACTGCGGCTTACTTCCCAAAGAATTTCACTAAGTGAAGCCAAGCACAGAAGCCAGCTTTTGCCCAATCTTGAAAAGGCAGAAACAGCGATAGAGAAGAAACAGCTCAATGTGCAAGGTAAATTGGTAAACATCGGAAACGGAATTACCATAGATACCGATGATGTAATCTACATAGAAAACGGACCCGATTTTCACACCTACACCTTCAGCGTAATCAGAGATAATGCATCTGCCAATGCACCGGTAGAAAATGTTCTGATGACTCCCAATACAGACGGAAGCTACAGGGTTTTTCATATCGTTCTCAATCTTACGGAAGCAGACAAAGCCAAAATTGGCAACAGAGAATTTGTAGATTTTAAAAACAAAGAGCAGGTGACAGAGCTTGCCAATATGGATTTGTCGTCTCTTTCGCAAAGAACATCCTGTACACCGGAATACTATTCTTACCCGATACCG